>DATHMH010000050.1:0-68531 GCA_035487295.1 Terriglobales bacterium | reverse complement strand
TTTCAGCATGCGCCCCTCGACTCTCGGTGTTCCGGCTGAATTCATGGTCCCGAACTTCCCGGACTGCACGGACCAGGCCGACACAAGCACAGTGGATCTGCCGATCGGAATCAATGCGACGATATGTAACTACGGAACGATCCCCTATTTCGGCGATACCTTTGCCGGGCATATTAACTGGTTTCCAATAACGATTGAGGGCAGCGCGGGCTGGGGCGACCACGGCGCTGACGACGACTATACCTTTACCTACACAAGCGACGGACAAGACAATCCACTCAGCGTGAACGGCCGCTCTGGTCTGCACGTCGAGTTCGACTCCGACGAGACTATTGACAATTTCTCATCGGATGAGTGGAACGCATTCCATCACGCGGTGGACAACGATAAGACCGAGGCGGAGAAGCTGTTCGACGGTCACACGACGATGGGCGGCTACACGATCTTGACGGGAATGTTTGGCCTGGATGGCGAGCACAATTTGAAGGCGGAGCTGCATCCTTTGTACGCATTAGCGACCCGGCGAGACAATTTTGAGAACGATCCCAGCGACGAAGTCTGGTTGATGTTTGCGCGCAACTACGGCGATGAAGGTTATTGCTCGAGCCAGTTCTGGGATTCAGGACTGGAGGACTATACCTTTCGGCTGCCCTGGCGTGAAGGCATGAATTTCGTAGACGTGAATTGGGATAAAACCCAATTCGTTGGCACCGATGGAACTTCGGGGCCGACCGTCAGCGTGATACAGCCTCCGATGCCGTTCGCGGGAGTTTATGTCAGCTTCCACCTGGGGCCACCCGTGCATAACTCATATATCTTCGAGCCGGGTGCATCCGTTCCGTTCATCAATGGAGCGCTTCATCTGAGCTGGAAAGGGCAACCGGTTGCTACCCCCGTGAGGCCAGTACTTCCGGGCATTATTGCCGGCAGCGTAAGTCGTCCTGCGATATCGACTCCGCTACGTGCCGTGATTGTCGGGAGTGAAGGCGGGGAAGCCAATGAAACGGATGAGGTAGAACAAAAGATTCGCGCCGCCATCAATCAACTGCCGCCGGCACAGCAGCAGCAAGTACAAAAAGCGCGCATCATCGAGGGTACGCGCGCCGCGGTTGTGCACCGGCTGCCGCCGACGGGCCCGGTCCGAAAAATTACGGCGCCGCCGGTGAGCTTGAGAATCGCCAGGCTGCATGCCATCAACGGCGGTCCGGCGCTCCGGAAAGCGGCGCGCGATGCCGCACAAATGCGCGCGCTCTGCGCCGCTACCCACAACGCGCCCGCTGGATTGCCGGCCGCTGTGTGCACCCCCAATGTACGGGATCATCGATAGCCTGCTTGCTCGTCCCGCTTTGACACTCAGTCGAGCACAGCAATACATCCCAGACTAAGGCTGCTGCGCGTCGCCCAGGATTTCGGTGACAAATTTGTCCAGGCATTCTTCGCAATGCGACAAAAATGCCGGCGAGATCCGCCCGGGCATTCTTAATCTTGTCTCAGCAAGTGGATAGCACGGATTTCGGGCGCATCCGAAGTCCGAATATGGAATTGTGAGTCTAGGACTTGGACGTGGTTGGTCCAATTCCCGCCAGTCCGCCGCTGTTACAAAATGCAAGTAGCTTATTCTTAAGGACTTGCTGGCTGATTGCTGTTTGGCACGAGGGTTGCAATTACATAAGACAAGTTGAGATTCTCCTTACGATGACGAAATCCGAGGGGTTCGAAAGCTGAAAATTTCGGGCCCTTCGTAACAAGAAGGAAGAGCGAAAATGGAAGCCAAGCCGACAACAACGAAGAATTGGGACCTGAGCAGCCTACACGGCAGTCAGCAGACAACACAACAAATGTTTTGCGCGGGCGACGTCTCATTGTTACGGAGTGCGCTGCAGGAGAGGTCCGCTGAATTCGACGGCTGGCAATCCGCAGAGATAATTGAAATGTTTTTGAGGTCACGAGGATACGGAGTTTCCCGCCAGGCGGCGCGGGCCAGCATAGCAAGGCTGGAAAGCACGCGTTGCGATGACAAAGCCGTAGCAGAGGAATTGGAAAGACTGGCGCTGGCGAATTAAAAAGCCGGCGGATACCAGGCGGGTCCGCAAGGTTTAGGCCCTTATCAAGTTTAAGTAAAAGTTTTCGCAACTCAGCAAGGTGAAGCAGTACTGGGGGGTCTGGTTCACCGAGCCGGGGAGCGAAAAGTAAAACAACGAAAAGCCACGCCGGGCCAACCAGCCCGGCGTTTTTCTTTGTAGCTACTGGCTGTGAACAAAAAAGGCTTGGCAGCCACGAGTCCGCCAAGCGAAGCGTGGAGAAAGTTTAACCATCGGTTATGAAACAACCCCAGTCTTTTCAACTACTGAAATGTCCACGCCAGGTTTGCGTGACTTGTTGCCGATGAGATCGGAGCGATCTTCTGCCTCCAAGGCCAAAAGCAGACCTTGAAACTCGGCCATCGTTTCCGCAGAGCGTGAAGCTTCGACGAACTCGCGAGCCTCGACATCGGAGGACCCAGGGAAAAACCTGCGATACAATTCCACTTTTTGGTGGTCACTGGCCTTTCCCAGGTAAAGTTTGTAGTCGATTCTTCCCGGACGCAGCAGCGCCTGATCCAGTTTCTCGAAATCATTCGTAGTCATCACAAACAGGACGCCGGTCGGTGCATAAAAACCGTCGAGCACATTCAGCAATCCGGAAAGCGTGACCCCACTCTGGAGAGCAGCATTCTCCTGTGTGTCGGGTGTCGCGGGCCGATTATGTCCGGCGCCTGAACCTGCCCGAGTTCGTGACTGGCTGCCTTTCATGCAATCAATATCCTCGAACAGCAGGACCGAATTTGCCGGCACCTGGTTGACGGCGCCCATCAGACTGCGATCGCCGAAATCAGTCAGATTGACTGTGTAGATCGACAGTCCGAAGTGTGCGGCCAGCGCCGATACCAGCGAAGTCTTTCCCGTCCCCGGCGGCCCATAAAGCAAATAGCCGCGGTGGTAGGGAATTCCCAGGCGCTGGTATCTGGGTTTAGATTTTCGAAACTGGGCCACGTCTTCGATCAGGTGCTCTTTCTCGCCGGGTTCGAGCACCACCGAATCCAGCAGCCGTGGGGAATAACCCCTCACGTACTTCCATCCGTCGCTGTATATGTACAGGTACGAATACACCTCTTGTCTCCTGAAATGGGACTGCACAACGTCGTCGACGAAATTTTGCAGGCAAGCTCTCTTCCTCCCCAGCGTTCGGAAGGTGAGCGACTCGACGCGCCTGCCACCGTGTTCCTGAGTGTTGTCTGTGCGGTAGAACCACACCTCAAACGGCCTGCCGCCATACCAGAACCAGTGTTTTCCCGGCGCAGGGATCATCGCAATGCGCTCGCTGCGCAGGGTGGTATCCAGGTCCACGCGGCGGATTCGTTTGAGAAATTTCTGCTCCAGAAACCACTCCTTCACCCACTCGAATGCGGCGTCATCATCCGTCACCGTGATAATCATGGTGGTCTGTCCGACGATCCAGCGCCAGAGCCTTTCTGGTACCGCCCGCAGGTACACACTCACCCAGCCGATAATCATGAGCAGCAGTCCGCCGGAGGCGAACTCGTTCCGGCCGGTCAGCATGCTTTTCAGAAATTGCAACATATTCTTCTTTTATTTCTTTTCTAACCGGCACTTGGCCGGAGTAAATGCAACAGTCGTGCTGGTTGACGGCGAACCACCCCACAGTAGGGGATTCAATCCCAGAGCACAGATAGGAAAGATCGCGGCAACCAGCACTGATTTTGCAAGTCAGGGCCGGGGAGCAATACCACGGTTATGGCCAACGAATAGCCAAAAGACCGCGGCCTGTGCCACCCAGCTAAGTTTCAATTTTGCGGAAAAGAGCGCCGAAGTTCGGCTAGTGCGAACGGAGCGACGCCCAATAGCAACCCAGCCAGCTTATCGGCCGATGTTGCCCGCTTAGCGTTATGTTGTCGAAATTCGCCAATGGGGGCGTCCTTTCGTAAGAAGATAATTTAAGATGCCACGATTTCTGGTTTTTTGCAACCTGGGAATAAATGTGCAGTATGCCACTCCGCAGGCGCTAGCGGAGATAAGCACTCTCGTGGTCACCACCAATCATAGCTACAAGGAAGCAGGCACGTGCCCAAAGCAATCGTTGTAACTTTTTTCATCACATCACATCTAAAAAGAAGAGCAAGAAAACGTACAAGAAACCAGGCAACACAAGTTTGTCGCAGATGGCAAGCTTAAGCTGCTCCAAACCGGTTCCCGACGCTTTTGGGAAAGAAAAAGGTATTACATGAAACTATCAATGATCTTCAGAAAACTGCTGCCCGGGCTGGCATTGCTGCTGGCAACCGCGGCATTTGCGGCGAACAAGGGTTCGTTCAACCTGTCTGAACCTGCAACTGTGAGCGGACATCAACTGGCTCCAGGAGAATACCAAATTAAGTGGGAGGGAGCCGGACCCGGCGTTGATGCGAGTCTCCTGTCGCATGGGAAGTTGGTGGCCATTGTGCCGGCTCGTTTGATCGAACTGAGTCAAGCCGATCGTAACAGCGCGACCGAGACAAACCAGAACGGTGATGGTACCCGGTCTTTGACCCAAGTGGATTTCGCCGGCAGGAAGTACGCGCTGGCATTCGGCGACGAACCAGCGATGAATGCTCCCATGCCGCAAAAAGGCAGTGAGTAAGACACAGGAACACTTCATCACACAGTCTCTCCAAAATACACCTGGCGCGAGCAACGGCGACGGCCGCTGCTGCGCCTTGTGCCCTCAGCGAATCGAAGACGCTCCGCAGATTGTTCGGTAGTCTTTCAGAGAATGCCTTGCCGTGGCGTGGGTAAATGAGACATCCTCAGTGATTTATTTTTGTCATTGGCCAGAAACGCCCGTCGCGAGCGCGTACGATTCCAGGTAGCCGCATTTTGAGCAGCGCATCGTTCTAACCGGAAACACGTCTTCCTTCTTTATCTTGAGACCTGTCCAAAAGCTCTTGTTGGGCTCTCCGCGACACCATTTTTGGTCCGTGAAACCATGTTCACCCAAATCCGCCACGAAACCGGCTTCCATTTGCGCATGACACCTGATGCATTCGACCGTCTTACTCATGCCCATCTCCCCGCTTCAGATTGTTCGGACTTCTGGAAACATCGCCTATAGAGTGACAGCATTGTAGCTGGTTGTTGCTGTAATCAGGTATGACGTTCTTAAAATACCTGCTTTCCATTGGCGCGTTTGCATCTACGATATAAGTTAAGGAGAAAGATCATGCAAATCAGTGGCAACACCATCCTGATTACAGGCGGGGGCTCCGGCATTGGCCGCGCTCTTGCTGAGGCTTTTCATGCTGAAGGCAACCAGGTCATCATTGCAGGCCGCCGCAAAAAGCTGCTTGACGAGACGGTAGCGGCGAATCCGGGAATGAAGTCTGCCGTTCTCGATATCGGGAACGGAAACGCGATCCGGAGCTTCGCGGAACAACTCAAGGCCGGCTACCCGGCCCTGAACGTGGTCATCCACAACGCAGGTATTATGAATGTGGAGTCTCTGCAGAGTGGCGCGGTTGCCGAGGCGGAGGCGATCGTCGAGACAAATCTGCTGGGGCCGATCCGCCTGACGGCGGCGCTGCTGCCGCTGCTTGCGGCACAGCCTCGGGCCGCGATCATGACGGTTTCATCCGGGCTGGCATTTGTGCCCATGGCGACCACCCCAACCTACTGCGCCACGAAGGCAGCCATCCATTCCTATACCCAATCGCTGCGCTACCAGCTCGAAGACACTTCCGTGCAGGTCCTGGAACTCATACCACCGTACGTGCAGACGGAGCTGATGGGACCGGAAATGGCAAAAGATCCCAACGCCATGCCGCTGAAAGCTTTCATCGCCGAGACCATGAACATACTCAAGACCTCGCCCGGCGCGACCGAAATCTGCGTAGAGCGCGTAAAGCCGCTGCGCTTCGCCGAAGCCAACGGCGGCTACGATGCCTTCTTCAAGAAGTTCAACGATGCCATGGCTGCTGCTATGGCACACTAGCCAGCATTGCTGGGAAGCAGATTCGCCGGGAACGAATGCGACGGATGGATTACCTGACCGGGTAGAGTGGGACGTTGGCCGACACAACCTGGGGTGCCGCTCGTGCGGCAGCGCGTATGGGGATTTATAGAACAGTTTCAAGTTTCGAATTCGTGCGGCAGGCATAACATTTCTACGAACGAAAGAATGGCGTGGAGGAAGAAATTTCGCGCGGAAAATATGCCATGCCAAAGTGAAGGAGACGAGCCATATAACTCCGAAGAGAACAGTCCCAGCCCCAAGGTTTTGCGGCAATCGCAAAATCGCCTGATAAGTAAAATGCCAGCTCTATAAGAGCAACGATGGCAAGATAAAAGCGCAGGTCAACAGAGCCAGCTTCAACAAAATCATTATTCACCTCCAGCCGCCAGCGGCATTCATGTTTTTACGCAGGCCATCTTTATCAGAGCATAATGATAAATCCCACACAGGCTGCTCGCCTGTGTGGGGAACCGAGGCACCACCAATGGCCCGTGCATTGTCCACTAGGTCATGACACCGGGATAGTCACGGTCAAAATCAATGGCTTCAATGCCACTGCCCGTTTTGGCAAAGGCAGTACATCAGCCAGTGTTGTCAGTGCTTTTCATCGCACCCGATCGTGATTTACCTCTTCCGCACCGACCGTGCGCGGAGTGCTAAAAAAACATTCCCGTTTTTTCTCACAACAGTTTCCATGTATTGATAGAGAAAAAGAATCTTTCCCGTATCACGCTTCTAATGCTTAGCTTTGAATGCAGCGGTGGTGGCAGACCATGCGGCATCCGAATTCGAGCCGACCAAGCCTGCCTTGGGATCGAGAGTTCCCGTTCCTCCGGGCAGATTGTCGACGACCATTGAGTAGAAGTTGGGATCTGTTCCACGGATGATCCAACCACGACCCGGAGTCATGTTGCCGCTTCCCCAGGTATCGGCGAACAAGCCGACGACCACGTCGCGGCATCCGCTGGTTGTCAGATTTCCGGCGTCCGCGACAGAAGACGCGACGGAAGCGATCTTGCCGGTCGCGGAATCGAGAGCGCCACTGGTGGCGATGCCTGAGTATTCGATCAAATAGAAACCAAGGCTTACCGACCATGGCTGCGTCACGGTGACCGCGTTGGCGCCACCTTTGATGTTTTGCGCATACCAAATGCGGACATCGGTTGCGGTGTTGGCGTTGTTTTCTACAGGGATACTGTTCCAGACGTTTCCCAACCTGTCGGAGACTGCTGTGACGTCGGAGCCATTCCAATAGACCGCTGCCACCAGCAGATCGCCGACAGTTTCGGTGAGCGAGACAGACTCGCTGGTCGTGGAGGCCGATGCTGCCGACACGACTTGAATCTTGGTGATCGTACTGCACGTGGCGGCAGTCACCGCGACTGTGGCGTTGCTGGTGGTTCCAGCTGCATCCGTGGCGCGGACGGTGTCCGTGACTCCGGCGTTTGCGCCTGCCGTGTATGCCCCCGTGGACGAATTAATTGTTCCCCCGGAATGATTGGTGACAATGCTGAAAGAATAAGGAGGCATGCCCCCGCTGGCGCTGAACGTCTTGGTGTTGGTTGTGGCGACCGATGCTGAGGCTGGAGAGATGGCCAACGGACCACGAACAGTCACGGTGGCATTGCTAATATTCCCGGCATTGTCTGTCACTCGGACCGTATCCGCCACTCCGCCCTTTGCGCCTGCGGTATAAGCTCCGTTGGAGGCATTCATGGTCCCACCGGAGTTGTTGATAACGATACTGTAGGAGTAGGGTGAGTTACCACCACTGGCGCTGAATGTCTGAGATCCGCCCGAGTTAACCGACGCTGATTGCGGTGAGATCGCCAGAGTGGAGAGAACGGTGACGGTAGCATTGCTGGTATTGCTGGAGTTATCGGTCACTCGAATCGTGTCCGTCACTCCGCCCTTCGTGCCCGCGATGTAAGCTCCGCTGAAGGCATCGATGGTCCCGCCGGAGTTGTTGGTAACGATACTGAAAGCATAGGGAGAAGCGCCGCCGCCGGCGCTAAAGGTCTGCGACTCACTCGCATTCAGAGTTGCAGTCGCAGGTGAGATCAGCAGCGAAGAAAACGTGGCCAGTGCCGTCGTCAGATAAACGTCGCTGTACTGATTCGGGCTGGTGAAGCCCGAGTTGCTGATGCCCATGTTGCTGTCGAAGAGGATAAATCTGCCGTCGCGACTGATCGCGGCGTGCGACTGGGCCCAGTAATACTCCGCGCTCCGGGAACGATGATGGACGAGCCGCTGGATGGCAGAGCCATCGATCTTAACCAGAATCACCTCTTCGCTATAGTGAGCCCACAGGTTGTTCCAGGTGGAGATCAGGTTCTGGGGAAAGAAGCACGAATAGTCAGGACACGCATTCGGATCGAAGAATGAAAGGGCGACCCAACCGGAGGCGCTGTCCCGATAGCTGACATGCCACGCGGGGATTCCGCTGATCAAGCAGTTCACCGGGGTCTTGGCATTGATGTCCACGACCGTCAGGCTGCTCCAGGCATCGGCACATGCGTTGAGAGATGTGGTTCCGTTAGCGGTGGAGATCAACACCTCGCGACCTCGCAGGTCGGTTCCCACTTCCGCGTGTGCCGATTGGCTATAAGGCGGATTCCAATATACGGTGCCGTCGGTGTTATAGATGGTGATGTTATTGCCGTTGCAGTTCGTGCAGAGCATCTTTCCCGACGGAAAGATCTGGACCTTGTGGCAGCTGGTCAACTTGAGAGACTGGGAGACCACGGTATCTGTGGCCAGATTGTAAAGAATTCCTGTACCCGCGCATTCGTTGCCCGGGTTGCCGATGAGCCAGATCTTGGTTCCGTCATCGGTTAGGTCCTCTTCGTCGGGGATGTTCACTTGACTGAACCCGGAAAAAGTGTGAAGGACCGTGCTGCTCACGGTTTCTCCAGAGACCGTGCCCTTCAGGAACTGGTTACCATTCAGGTAATAAAAGACGCTGGGATTCTTAGGATCCCAAGGTTCAACGCCTGTGTTCGACCCCGGCATGCTGGCCGTTGAAACCACGATGTCGCCTCGCAGGTCTCTTATTTCATTCGACCCGCTGTCCAGGAAAACCATGATCTGCGAGGAATTCGCATTGAAGGGCGTAAGCGTGGAGTAGTAATGGTGGCGTGGCACCAGCGGGCTGTCCTGCATGCTGTTGGTCAGGCGGGTGACGGTACAGCCGTATTGCGGGTCAACGTAGCTTTGGCCTTCCACGGGTGGAGTGAAGCTGTTGTAGCCGGGTGGGATGTGAACCAGCCCATCATCTTTCTGCCCGCACGACGGACTTTGTGCGAAGGCGCATGATCCGGGGATTAGTAAAACAACGACGATAACGAACGATAGAGTTTGTTTCTGGGTTACAGATGTCATCTAAGGTACCTCCAGGGAACTGCTTCGGCAGGGCTCTTGATTTCAAGGAACAAAAGACGAGCTATGGCCCGCCTATACACGAATTAATGGATTTTCGTCTTGGGTAGAAACTGTATGTGTTAAATGCACGTAGAGGAACTGGCAAGAAGGACTAATTAAGGACAGTTCGAACCGGCTGTCCTTGGAGCCTGGATTCGACGCGAGTCATATGCGGGCCTGCTGGCGGTGCTGGGAGACAGAAACATGATGGGGCTGCCGAGTTTGAACTCGCTGGATCGAGCGCAGGGGGCGCGGATCTGGCTGGCCACGGAAGCGACCGACATGCGCTGTGGATTGGACCGATTGGCCCAGCGTGTTGGCCTTCTACGGTCTCTTGAACAGCAATACCAGAAACCCGGCATAGAGCAGGCCGAGCGAAACTCGGACGAAGATACGCCATCCTTTGTTGGTGTTGAAGGCAAGCCGCAGCGCGATGACTGAGAGCACGAGAGCGGCAATCAGACCTCTCCAGTACAAATGCCGCAAAACTGCAGGCCAGTGCTGCCCGAAGAAGTAGAAGGCAATCATGTGAACCAGAGTGACGGTGAAGGGATGCTCGCCATGGTTTGGGCCGCCGGTTATGCCGGTGGTCACGACTGAATAGAGGCCGGCATTCGCAATGAGAAGCGCCGCTATCCACGTCCAAATCACGTATTCGAGTGTATCAGCGAAAAGGCGGGGTGGCCCGGGACGCACCACCCGCCCAGTTTTTTTCTCTAGCGTTTTGATGGTTTCATCGTTGTGTCACTTCGCATGAATGCCCGTGGCTTTTTGTTGAGCTGCATTTGACTATGCTGCCTTGACCTGCATTGCCGCCTGGCGGCCGAGGAAATCTCGAATAGCGCCGGCGATTTCCTGATGGTGGGTTTCGAGCGCGAAGTGGCCGGTATCGTAGAAACGCACCTCGGCGCTCGGGTTATCGCGTTTGAATGCTTCCGCGCCCGGAGGCAGAAAGAACGGATCGCTCTTGCCCCAAACCGCCAGCAGCGGCGGCTGCTTGCTGCGGAAATATTCCTGGAACTTGGGATAAAGCGCCACATTGCTGGCATAATCCAGAAACAGGTCGAGCTGGATCTCATCATTCCCAGGCCGCCCGAGGAGCGCGGAGTCGAGTTCGTAAGCTTCGGGCGCGACCAGGGTCGCATCCTCGACGCCATAAAGGTATTGCGACTTGGTTGCTTCAGGCGTGAGGAACTCGCGCAGGGCAGCGCGATTCTCGGCGGTTGGCTCCTTCCAGTATTTTTGGATCGGGTTCCAGCCCTGGCTCAGGCCTTCTTCATAGGCGTTGCCGTTCTGCGAGATGATTGCGGTGATGCGCTCGGGATGGGCCAACGCAAGCCGCAGTCCAACCGGCGCGCCGTAATCGAAGACGTAAATCGCGTAGCGCTCCAGGCCGATTGTCCGGGTGAACTGGTCGATGACCTTGGCCAGGTTCTCAAAGGTGTAGCGGAAGCGTTTGCGGTCGGGCGCCTCCGAGAAGCCGAAGCCGGGCAGGTCGGGTGCGACCACATGGTAACGGTCGGCCAGGGCCGGAATCAGGTCGCGGAACATGTGCGACGACGTGGGGAAGCCATGCAGCAAGAGAATGGTTGGCGCGGTTTTAGGACCGGCTTCACGATAAAAAATCTTGAAGCCGTCGAGGGTGGCATGGTGATACTTAGTCATAGTGTGTCTCCTTGGAAGATTGGATGGGGCGGCCCCTTGATGCGAGCGCCCTTGCAGCAACGTTTTGCACGTTCCTATCATCAGATTAACTAACCGGTAAAAAGTTTCATTATTGGTGTTATAATTTTGTTCAGGTCGAAAATATGAGCCGGGTCAAGACAATTCACAATTCCGACTGGAGAGATGGATTCCTCTTCGTCGGCAACCGGCTGGCTCTGGATTTGCTGAACACGCGTCCTCTCCAGAAGGGCGGACCCATGGAGATGCTTCCCGATTTCAGCGCGCTTTTGCGCTGGTTTCAGGCGGCTAAACTGCTCAGTGCTCGCGACGCGGCGAATCTTCGGCAAAAATGGGGAAAATCGGCCCGGGCTCAGCGCACCGTGGAAGCCGTGCGTGAACTGCGGGAGAAGCTGAGGAAACAGGTCCTTGCGTGGGAGGGTGGCGGTGCAGTTCGTCACTCCACCGTCGACGAACTCAATAGACTCATGGCGGAGCATCCCATGCGCACCAGGCTGAAGACGAGTGCAAGCGGGTCCGCGACCGAGCTGTGGTTCGAGGCGCGCCAACCCGAAGACTTGTTTGCCCCGCTGGCGCACAGCATGGCGGCGTTGTTCGCGAGTGCGGAGCGCAGCCGTGTCCGCAAGTGCGATCAGTGCGTGCTGCACTTTTATGACACCAGCAAGAAGGGGACGCGACGCTGGTGCAGCATGCAACTGTGCGGCAACCGCCTGAAGGTCGCAGCCTACGCAGCTCGCCGGCACATGCGGGCTGACCAATGACATCGATTTAACCCAAAAGTAAACAGCCGCCCGCTCCACGCTAATCCGCAGCGGATTACCTGGAACTCAAAAGCGCCTTCTGCGAACTGAGAACCGTGGACCGAGAACTGTTGTTGTCATCCATGTGACGGTCGCGGAGGCCCAACAGATAGAGCAGCGCGTCCAGCCCCATGCGTGAAATAGAATGCTCCGCTTTTCCTCGGACCAGGGGCTTGGCGTGAAAGGCCACGCCGAGGCCGGCGATGCTCAACATGGGTAAATCGTTGGCGCCATCGCCCACGGCAATGGTCTGCTCCAGGGAGATGGCTTCCTGCTCGGCGATCTGCTGCAGCAGCTCAGCCTTGCGCGCGCCGTTGATGATCTCTCCAGCGGCTTCGCCCGTGAGGCGGCCATCTGCGATCTGCAATTCGTTGGCGTAAACATAATCAAAGCCAAGTTCGCCCTGCAACTTCTGCGCAAAGCAGGTGAAGCCTCCGGAAAGAATTGCAGTCTTGTAGCCCAGCGCCTTGAGGGTCCGCAGCAGGCGGTGCGCGCCTGGGGTGATGGGCAGCCTGGTTGCCACCTCTTCCAACGCGGCGGCATTCAGGCCTTTCAGCAGCTGCAGGCGTTTGCGAAAGCTGGCGTTGAAATCCAGCTCTCCTCGCATGGCGGCGGCGGTAATCGCAGAAACTTGTTCGCCTACTCCGGCCAGACGGGCCAATTCGTCAATCACCTCCATCTGGATGAGCGTGGAATCCATATCGAAAGCTATCAGCCTGCGGTTGCGGCGGAAGATGGAATCTTCCTGCACGGCAATATCGAAATCCGTGCGTTCGGCGAGCGTGAGCAGCGTGCGCCGCAGTTGCACGGCGCTCACGTGGTCGCCTGAAATCGTGTATTCAATGCACATGCGGGGCTCATGCTGGTGGCTGGCTGAGGCGCGGGCTGACAGCCGGTCCATGATGTCGATATTCAGATTGTGAGCGGCGAATACGGTGGTCACAGCCGCCAGTTGCGCCGCCGTGATCTGGGGCGCAAGCAGAGTAACGATAAAACGCTGCTTATGCTGCTTCCGCACCCAGTCGCGATATTCATCTTCCGAAATGTGATTGATGCGGGCTGCGACTCCCAATTCGCGCGCCTTCTCCAGAATTGCGTTTTCGACAGCCTTGATGTTGGCGGCGGAACTGATCCGGACCATAAGTCCAAGCGCCAGTCCGTCATGAATCACCGCCTGGCCAATATCGAGAAGAATCGCCTTCGGCTCCGCCAGCACGTGGGCAAAGGCGCTGGTCAGGCCGGGTTTGTCGTGGCCGGTAATTGTAATGAGAAGGATCTTAGTCATGGATATGAAAAGTATATTGCAGAGCCCAAATTCGGAGCCGCCATTTCGCGAAATTATCCTCGAGGAACCTGGTTACCGGCCTTGATCACGGCCCTTGCGAGGAATGTTCGTTTTTAAGGATTCCCGGAGATGCGTGATATCAAATCGTGTCCCCTGGAGAAGGTTCCCCAGCCATGGCGAAGCGTTTTCCGATAGATAGGTTGGGCGTCCGTGGCGCATGTAAAGAAGGGGTTGTAACGGCTTATCGAAGCGGGAATTGTCGTAAATGCGAAGCGCTTCCAGGCAGCTCGTATCGAAATCAAGGGCAGCAATAAGGTTCTTTGTGCTTTTATCGTAAATCTCGCGGATAAGCTTCTCAGAGGCTGAGTGGCCTCCTCGATATGACCGCTCTTTGACTCGCTTGATACTTTCTTCCACGCTGCCGGCAGTAACATACTCCATCAACGTCCAGAAACCTTGTGACCGCGCCAAGCGTGCATGCTTGAATGTGACTTCGCTTCGAAGCGTGGTCTCCAAGGCAAAGCTTTTGCCGGCTCGGATATGGCCTAAGATCCACTCTTGAAATTCGAGGTTGACCTAGGCCCGGATCTCTTGGGGATTTTACGGAATGAGCCGCCGTTAAGTTCGGCGGCGCGGTTATCTGCATTGAACCAGTCGTAGCCGTATTCGGAAAGGGGAAAGTTGGTGGATTTGCCGCTGCCGGGTGGGCCTGCGACCACAATCATTCGTGGTCGAGACAAATTACCCTCCGAAGTCGCGATTCGCGTCCTCGCGCATATCTTCCGGCACTTCGTCTTTCAGGAGGTTGCCTTTCGTATCGATGATTCCCAACCGGATCGCTTCTTCGATCTGCCTGCGGCGGATATTATCCCCAGCAGTGTGCACTTGATCGAGAAAGGAATCGAGATCGTGATCATTGTCCACGTCAATAGAATCCATAGTGTGCGTCTTTGTACGCGTGGTCATATCCTTGCGTCTATTGTACTTCTCCCTGCCTGTGGGCTGACAGAAATCTTACTATTGAGTCCTACACATCGAACACGCGATACACCAGCGGAGGATCCTGAGATTGCAACAAACCCAGAGCAACATTGTGCACCGGGATACCGGCTGTGGTTTTGCCATCCAGGGTTCCGCCGTGGGCATGACCGTGAAGCACAAGTTCGGCGCCGTGACGGTCTACAACCTCGGCTAGACGTGCTGTTCCCAAATAAGGATAAATCTGTTCGGGTTCTCCCCGAATGGTATCCATCACGGGCGCGTAGTGCAGTACCACGACACGTTTGGGCGCGCGGATTTGCATCAGGGCGCGCTCCAGCTTCATGGCCTCATCGATGCTGGCTTGCACGAAGGTCTTGATCTGCGGTTCGCCGAAGGCGGTGAGCACGCCGCGTCCGAAGCCCCCCAAGAAGCCCTTGGTTCCGGCGAAGCCGACGCCGTCGCGTTCGTAACCGGTGCCGTCGAGCACCTTAATGCCTTCCGCGGTCATGATGCGGATGAGCTCATCCTGCTGATTGCTTTCGTAGTCATGGTTGCCCAGCACAGCGACGATGGGAACGCGAATGCGCACCAGGGCGTTGAGCAGAGATTCCATCTCTTCTTTCTTGCCGTAGTTGGTGAGGTCGCCGGCAAGGACGAGCACGTCAGCCTCGTCGCGCACTCGTCCCAGCGGCTCGCGGATGCGGTCGTAGCGTTGCGGCGAGAAATGCAGGTCAGCTAGCGCGGCGATTCGCATCTTCGTTCTTCGATGAAGGGCAAGGTTCGATTCTGCGGGCATTCCGGGTCCGGTATTCCAGCAGGGGATTGGGCAGCCCCCACTCGTTCACGTCAATGGCAAACATCTTTTCGTCAAGCAAGGTGCCGCGAAAAATGGTCTTGGGCTCCGGCCGGGCCACAGATTGCTGCAGCTCACCTAATAATTTGCTCCAGACATCTTCAGGCACATAGCTGCCGCACGCGGGGTAAACATAATGAAACAAAGCCAGGACAGAGAGCAACAGCTCGCGGTGCTCCCCGGCAAGCGACAGAATGCGTTGCCAATCCAGCCTTCCGCGAGTGGCATAAATCACGTGCATCATGTCGGCGCCGTCGTAGCGCTCGCGGAAGAGCACGAATAATTTCGAGGCGAGCAGCTCTTCTGCGGCCAGCACGCGCGTTTTTATATCGAGGATCTTTGCCGGCGCGCTGCGATCAATCCAGGACCGGTCAACCGTTATGATGCCATTGCTCATGCCGGTAATGAGGTCCACAAAATAATTGCCGCGCCGCGCCTTGGCCAGCCAGACCGGATCGATGACATCGCATTCAAGTCCGACCTTTTGCAAATGGTCAATGGCAGGGCCGACCTCTTCGGAAGGAAGAAACAGGTCCAGATCTTTTGTATTCCGCCAGATGCCGGTGTGCTGATGCAGGGCGAACGCGCCCGCAACCGCGTAGGGCACCTTGTGCTCGTTCAGAATGCCCAGCACTTCGCGGAAAAGAGATACCTGCTCGGGCGCGAAATCCGGTGCCTTCGATGAGCTTACAGGCAGCGTCGTTGCGTCGTTACACTCCACGATCAATTGGATGGCATGGCATGAAACAATGTTGTGAATTGCTCAGAATATGTTTTCAAAAGTTGGGCAGGATTTGCGGAATGGATACTCCGCGTTAACATGTTCATTGGGAGGAGCATCTTTCCGGGCTGGCGCATCTAAATTCAACAGGATAGGTTATGGCAAAGAAAACCTCCACGATTGAAATCCAGGGCCGGCGCCTGGAAGTTTCTAATCTCGACAAAGTTTTGTATCCGGCCGCCGGCTTCACCAAAGGGCAGCTTATTGACTATTACGTGCGAATTGCCCCAGTCCTGTTGCCGCATTTGCGCGGACGTCCGCTGACCATGAAACGCTACCCCAATGGCGTGGATGGCATGTTTTTCTATGAGAAGAACTGCCCCACCCACCGGCCGGAATGGGTACAGACTGCCCCAATCTGGAGCGAAGGCTACAAGCGCTGGATGGATTACTGCCTGGTACAGGACGCGGCCACCCTGGTGTGGGCGGCAAATCTCGCCGATATCGAACTGCACACCTCGCTCTCGTTGGCCAAAGATATGCCGCGCCCCACAATGATGGTCTTCGATCTCGACCCTGGCCCTCCTGCCACCATCGTTCAGTGTTGCCAGGTCGCGCTGTGGCTGAAGGAGTTCTTCGACAGATTGGATCTGGTATGCCTTCCCAAAACCTCAGGCTCCAAGGGCCTGCAGGTCTACGTGCCTTTGAATACCAAGGCGACCTATGACGAGACCAAACCCTTTGCCCATGAGCTGGCCCGAAAACTGGAACGCGAACATCCGGAGCAGGTCGTCTCCGACATGAAAAAGTCTTTACGCACCAACAAAGTTTTCGTGGATTGGAGCCAGAACGACGTTCACAAAACAACCATCTGTGTTTGTTCGCTGCGCGCCAGGGAACATCCCACGGTCTCCACTCCCGTAACCTGGGATGAAGTTGCGCGCTGCCTGAAGAACGAAAATCCGGAGGTGCTGGTCTTCACCGCCGATCAGGTATTAAAAAGAGTGGAAAAGTCAGGCGACCTTTTTGCTCCGGTCTTAAAGCTCAAACAGAAGATGCCCAGACCCTCTGCCCTCGTGTCGGCCGCGCCCCATGCAGCAGCGCGCACTCGCAAGAAGACTGTAGCCTGATTCCGATACAGCTCTATTCACCGGTGGCAGAAGGCAGGTAAAGCAATGGAATATCAGCTTTCTTGACCTGCTCGTTGAATGCCGGCACATCGGAAGCCAAAAGTTGCTTCCAGGTTTCGAGTTGTTGATCAAGCCTTCCCCTGAGCCTCTTGTAAACTTCATATTGTTGCTGCGTAGGGGCTCCGTCGCCGGCCTCAAGGCTTGAAGTAAAGCTATCGAACAGCTCATTGAGCATGTTTGGAAACGCCAGGTTTGCCTCTGAGCCTTTCATGTTTACCTGGATCAATTCCTCTTCTACCGGCGTTACTTTTTTATCGAGCGCGTCGGCTTGCTCCAACAGCGGCTTGAGTTTGGGGTCGCTTTCGAGGCGTGGATGCAGCCCCTTGAGTGCCGCATGCAGTTCGCGAATCTGGTTTACCGCGCGGTGCAACTCAGCGTTCGCGTCGCGCACCTGCATTTGCAAGTCAAACTGTTTTTGCAGGTCGGCCGGATTAATGTTTTTTATCCGCGGATCAACCACGATCTCAAGCGGCTGCGTCTGGCTCTGGGTTCCTACCGTGATCTTCAGGGTGTAGTTTCCGGGTAGAGCAAGCGGGCCTCGTGGTCCGGTGCCGCTATAAAAAGCTCCTGGAATCCTGACCGGCGTTTCCCAACGCAAGTTCCACGCATAGCGATTCATACCGGCGTCGGCGGGAATGGTGGTGACCTCTTTTACCATGTCAGGCCACTCCGGCGGCTGCTCAAACTCCTTCTTCTCATGGCTGGAGAGGCTGCGCACCACCTTGCCATTGCTGTCGAGAATTTCGAGTTTCACTTCGTCCCTGGGTGCGGTTTTGAAGTAGTAATCAATGATCGCGCCCAGCGGAGGATCGTCGCCCAGCGGGCCACGCCTTTCGATCTGATCGGGATAATGCAGGCGCAATGCCGGCTGCGGTTTGTACAGGATCATCTCCGCACCGGCTGAAGTTGAGTCAATCTGCCGCAGAGGAGTGATGTCATCCAGTACCCAGAAGGAGCGCCCATGCGTGGCCGCCACCAGATCATCCTGATGAATGGCGAGGTCATGGACCGGGACGGGCGGCAAGTTCAGCTTGAGCGTCTGCCAGTTCTCACCATCATTCACGGAAAAGAACACGCCGGTTTCGGTTCCAGCGAACAGCAGGCCTTTGCGCACCGGGTCTTCGCGCACCGAACGAACATAGGAACCCTCGGGAATACCACCAGCGATCCTGGCCCAGCTCTTGCCGAAGTCGCGTGTGCGATAAATCAACGGATGGAAATCGTCGAGCTTGTGGCGGTCTACAGCGATGTAAGCGGTGCCGGCATCGTAGTGTGAAGGTTCAATGATGCTGATCATGCTCCACTCGGGCAGGTCTTTGGGCGTGACATTCGACCAGTTTTTTCCGCCGTCGGACGAGAGCTGCACCAGCCCATCATCGGTACCAACCCAAAGCAGATCTTTTTGTACCGGGGATTCGGCTGCGGCGAAGATGGTGTCGTAATATTCCACACTGGTGATATCGAGCGTGATCGGTCCACCTGAGGGCTTCTGTTTGGATTTATCGTTGCGCGTCAGGTCGGGGCTGATCGCGGTCCAACTCTGTCCGCCGTCGGTGGATTTATACAACACCTCGCCCGCGTTGTAGAGCGTGTTGGGATCATGGGGCGAGATGAACAGCGGAGAAGTCCACTGAAAGCGGTGCTCCAGTTTTTCCGCGCCGTTGCCCGAGGGATCAAGTGGCAGCACCGAGATATCCACAATCTGCTCGGTGCGCTTATCGAAGCGCGTGGTCACATACTCAGCCCCGGCATAAACGATGTTGGGATCGGAGGGATAAGGCGCAATGTATCCGCTCTCGCCACCGCCCACTTCGTACCAATCCTGCCGTCCGATGATGCCATCGTCGTCGTAGCTCTTGATGGCTATGGTTGAGTTGTCCTGCTGCGCGCCGTAAATGTAGTAGGGCCAGCGATTGTCGGTGATCACGTGGTAGAACTGGGCCGTTGGCTGGTTGTATTCGGTGCTCCAGGTCTTGCCGTTATCGGTGGAGACGGTTGCGCCGCCATCGTTGCCATTGATCATGCGCTGCGGATTGTCAGGATCAATCCACAGGCCGTGGTGATCGCCATGCGGCGCGGACAGCAGGTTAAAGGTCCGGCCGCCATCGGTCGAGCGGAACATTCCCGTATTGAGCAGATAAACCGTGTCGGTTGATTTGGGATCGGCAAAGATGTGGCTGAAATACCATGCCCGCTGGCGGAGGCGGCCATCTTCGTTCATGCGAATCCAGCTTTCGCCGGCGTCATCGGAGCGATAAAGCCCGCCTTCTTTGGATTCGATGAGCGCATAGACACGGCTGGAATCGCCGCCCGAAACAGACACCCCAATACGGCCCATAATGCCGGCAGGCAAGCCGTGGCCTTCGAGGCGATTCCATGTGCTTCCACCGTCGCTGGATTTGTAGAGACCGCTGCCGGGTCCACCGCTGCTCAGGCTCCAAGGGGTGCGAACCACCTCCCACAACGCGGCAAAGAGGGTGTTGGAGTTGTTGGGATCGAACACTACATCGATAGCGCCGGTCTTGTTGTCTTTAAACAAAACGTTCTGCCATGTGGCGCCGCCATCCGTCGAGCGGAAGAGGCCGCGCTCTTCATTCGGCCCATAGGCATGGCCCAAGGCTGCGACAAAAACAATATTCGGGTTCCTGGGGTCAACTACGACCGCGCCAATGTGCTGCGTATCTTTTAAGCCGATGTTCTTCCAGGTCTTGCCGCCATCCACCGACTTGTATACCCCATTGCCGTAAGTAATGTTGCCGCGAATGCAAGCCTCGCCGGTGCCAACGTAAATAATGTTGTGATCCGAGGGCGAAACGGCGATGCTGCCGATGGAAGCAGTCCCATCTTTATCGAAGATCGGCTCCCAGTTTGCGCCGGCGTCGTTGGACTTCCAAATTCCGCCTGAGGCAGCGCCAAAATAGAAGACATTAGGTTCGCCGGGAACGCCTGTGACGGCGAGCACGCGGCCTCCGCGAAACGGACCCACCTGCCGCCAGCGCATGGCGCCGAACAGCTTTTCATCAATCGCGCCGACAGAGATCGTTGCCGCAGGAGTCTTTGTAGATTGTTGCGCCGAAGTTCGGCCCCGCGAGGCATGCTTCTTGGACTCGGTGCTTTTGGCCTGGCTCAAACAGAACGTAGTAGCAAACAACAAGATCAGAACAAGAATGCTCCGGGGAATCATTGGTGATGTTGCTCCTGAAAGGAATCAAGGGGAACATGATACAGCAGTCGGCAGAGGCAAGCTACCTGATCAGGACAGGGCGTGTGGCGCTCAACAAAGGGCGAGCAGTGGTATCTTGCCGGGGGAGAGTGCCCAAGGGTAATTTCTTAACTTCCTCTGCGCAATGCTACAAGTCTGTTAAGACTAGACATCGGTTGCGGCAGTCCGCCGCACGATGATGTATGCAGCGATCAGCAGAAGCAGGGAGAACAGAATGGAATGAAGCACTTGTTGGGGCGATATGTATGGACGCGAGGGATGCGCTAAGCGCCATATCATCTGGTTCAGGTCTGTCGACGTAGTCTGTTCTGGCAGTAGAAGCAATCTGCTCAGAGCGAGTCGCCCCAGCGAAAACAAATTCACGACAGCATGAATGGTAACCAGCGCCGCCGCCAGATTGGGTATATACCGTTTTCGCAGCAATTGCGTGGGGTTTGCATCAGTCTTCATCAGTTGCGACGCTTTCTGTTGCCGGGCTGGTTTTTGGTTGCGCGTAGATCCACATTGCGAGCAGATAACCTGCCAGGAACAGTGCAACCGCATAGAGTATGCCGGCAAGTGTGAGCGCCCAATTGAGCTTGAAAGATTGCTGCCCGAACATCTGACTGTAGTTGCTCTGGTCTAAGATCTTGATGATCAGCATCTCGGTCGGTTGCGTCACAAGCTGTACAAGTGAAATCACTGCTTGTGCCCAGACAAAAGCAATCACGATTGCTCCAATATATTGATTGAGCAGTATCTGTTTGAGCTGATTCATGCAGATTCTCCGTGGAGCCGTCATTCTACACCAGTGCTGAAAAGAGCGATCTTTCAAGGCGAGTACGCAGCCCAGCAAGTCTGCAACTAGAGTGCCTGGTGATAAGTAGACGGGATTGCCTTCGACATTATCCCAGCAGAGTCATCACATCTTTCCATTGCTTCCCTTGCGACTGGGCGACAGCGGCGTAGGTGACACTGCCCTGATAGGTATTCACCCCGGCCCGGATACCGCTGTCAGCCTTGATTGCCGCTTCCGCTCCATGCTGGGCCAGCTTCATTACGTAAGGAAGTGTCGCGTTGGTAAGGGCCAGCGTGGAGGTGTGCGGAACCGCGCCTGGCATATTGGTGACGCAATAGTGCACCACGCCGTCAACCACATAGGAAGGATTGCTGTGCGTGGTGGGACGAGCGGTCTCGACGCATCCGCCCTGATCGATGGCGACATCTACGATTACGGCGCCTTTCTTCATCTTTGAGACCATGTGTTTGGTGACCAATTTGGGAGCCGAAGCGCCGGGAATGAGCACACCGCCGATCACCAAGTCGGCATGAGAGGTGGCATGAGCGATGGAATAAGAGTTAGATGCGAGGGTATGTAGACGCCCGCTGAAGATGTCGTCAAGCTCGCGCAGGCGATTTAGATTGAGATCAATAATCGTGACGTTGGCGCCCATGCCCACGGCGATCTTTGCTGCATGCGTGCCGACGATGCCTCCACCAATGATCACAACTGCCGCCGGCGGCACACCGGGCACGCCTCCCAGCAAAACACCGCGTCCGCCCTTTTCCTTTTCCAGATATGTCGCGCCCACCTGCACCGACATGCGCCCCGCAACCTCGGACATGGGCGTCAGCAGCGGCAGGGTTCCTTGCTTGTCCGTTACAGTTTCATAGGCGATGCCCGTTACTTTTTTCTTCAGCAGCTCGTTGGTCAGATCGGGAATCGGAGCGAGGTGCAGATAGGTAAACAGCACCAGGTTCTCGCGGAAGAAGCCTATTTCCTGGGCGGTGGGTTCTTTCACCTTGACCACCATTTCGGCGCGTCCCCAGACTTCTTTTTCCGTACCCACGATTTCCGCGCCCGCATGTTGATAATCGTTGTCGGGAAGGGAAGAGCCCTCACCGGCCTTGGTTTGCACAATGACCTGATGGCCGGCATCCACCAGCCCCTTTACCCCCGCAGGCACAATGCCCACCCGCGCCTCGTTGTCTTTGACCTCTTTAGGAACACCAATAATCATTCGTCCTCAGTGGAACTTGGGATTTGCTTTGTCTCCAGAATTTGCAATTCTCGGATCAATTACTAGATTACCCGATTACGCAATCATCAATGACCCAATGACCCGATGTCTCAATGATTCAATTCTTCTCATTTCCACTCGCCTTGAAGTTCAAATCCTGCCCAGTAATAGGGAGATTGCCAGGGCTTTTGCATGCGCATCCATTGCTGGGCGCTACGCAAAGCTTGCGCCGGAGTCTGGTGATCGCGCAGCATGCCTTCGTAGAACTTTTTCATCAACTCGGCCGTGGCTTCGTCGTCTACTTTCCACAAGCTCGCGACGACGCGCGGGGCCCCGGCATACATGAAGCCGCGTGTTAGCCCGACTAATCCTTCTTCGCCGAGTTCTTTTCCCAGGGCTGTCTGGCAGGCGCTTAGCACGACCAGATCGGCGTTCAAATCCATGTTGTAGATATCCAGCATGCGCAGAAAACCATCCTGCTCGTTGCCTTGCTTATCTACCAGGGAAAGCACAAGCCCGCTCAGCTCGGGGTGATCATTATTCAGCAACCCGTGCGTGGCAAAGTGCACGATGCGATAGTCCCTCAACTGCGCGCCGAGGGCTGTGGCCTTGCTGGCGTCGAAGTCGAGGGCTTCGAGGGCGTTTTTGCCGGCGATCGAGTAGATGGCCTCAGCTTCGCGGCGGGTGAAAGGAAGGCGGGGGAATCCGGAGATGCCAAGCTGCTGGGCGGAGCGGTCGAGGTCGCTTTGGGTCTCCGGCTCGACAGGCAAATCGAAGGTGTCGGAAGAATGCTGTGCAGCAGGTTTGTTGGTGACTGCTTGGCCATTCGCTGCTGACAGGGTTACACGTTCGTCCCGGGGCCCAAAGACCGGATCGGCCATGACTGCTACTTCGTTGGTGGCCGGTTTGCGCTTTATTTCTTCACGACGAAGTACGGCCAGTACAGAGGCTGAAGGCAGGTTGATGATTTCGTGCTCGGCGACCAGCGGAGTGGGCTTGGCAGAATCTAATGAGTCAGGTCTTTGAAGAGCAGAAAAAGGAATATATTGCAGCGCGCCGTCGCTGACAATGAGCAGCCGCTTCTGCTGGAGTTGTCTGCTAACCGGTCCGAGAATCATGCGGCTCAATTCGGTGATGGTGCACGAGTATTCGGCTTCGGCTTTGGTCGCCAGCATTCTTTGCTGCGGGCTCTGGCTTTGGTGACTGTGCTGGCTCAGTAGCTTATACGCACGCCGGGCAAGAGGCTCAATCACAGCGCGCTTCGGCAGTTCGTAAGCATTGAGGAAATCTGGCGTGATCGCGAAGACGTAGCTGCGCTCTTCGCCCAGCAAATATTCCAGCAGCAGGGTGTCTGGGGCGAGCAATCGCTCCTGGACTTCTTTGGCCGTGATTGGCTGTGGTTGGGTCAGGGCAGCGTACGCCGGGCTGGTAGTTCTGATTTGCTCTTCGACATCCTTGTATTGGGCCAGCAGGTCGTTGATTTCTTTGTCGAACGCGGCTACCTGCTCGTCACTGTTTTTATCAGCTGGCAATTCCATTCGCCGGTTTGATTTTGCGTTGATCCAATCCTGTAAAGAGCGTTCTTTCTCCACCAGAGTGGGATCAACTCCCTTACGGATCTCCGCGTGGTCCGCCTGCAAGGTCTCGAGCAAACTACGGGCGCGTAAGCGCTCTAGTACTTGAAAAGCAATATTAGACTTTTTTTGGGTAATCAGCAGATCAGCGTAGTCTTTGTAGTAATCGGAGTACTGAGCCCGAAAACTAGATTGAGTTTCTTCTGAGCCACCTAGCCGAGTGGTCTGACTCTCAAAAGTCTTGAGCGCCTGTTCGTAGAACTTCGAAGCCAATACTGGTTGGTGCTTGCGTCTTGCAATCTCGGCCAGACCCACGGTCGATTTCGCCTCTTCGGCAACAGGAGCATTCAGTTTGTGAAACGCAGCCAGCGCCCGACGATAGTATTTTTGGGACTTTGCCAGTTGGCCACTCTTTCGAGCCACATCTCCCAAATGATTTAGAGTTCTACCGGCATCAATGCAGGAAGGCAGTTGCCGCTCTCTTAGATTGAGCGATTTCTGATAATATTTAGCGGCTTTAGTCCAATCGCCATGCTCTTCAGCGAGCTCACCAAGAGACTCAAGAGTGTTCGCTCGATAGAAGGCATACAAATAACTAAAGTCGTAAGGATTTTCCTTCTTCAAAACAGCCAAAGCTTGACGGTGATATCTGAGCGCCGCCACCCCGCTTCCACGTTGCCTCTCAACATCTCCGAGGCCGTCCAGAGTATTTGCCAGCCCCGCGTTGTCTGACATAGACCTCTGTTCAATCGTCAGGGCTTTGCGGTAATACTTTTCAGCCGTCATTAGATCGCCGCGAGACCTCGCAATAAGGCCCAAGTCGTGGTAGCTCATGGCAACGCTGTCGGAAGGGAATCTCTGCTGAATCGCGAGGGCCCGCCGGTTAAGGTCTTCAGCATCCCTCAGATCACCACGTTCCCAGGCGTTAACGCCCAATGCATGCAGAGAAAAAGAAACACTGAGACTTTCGGGAGCGAGCCTTTCGCGCATGGCCAAGGCTGCATCATCGTAGGTTTTGGCCTTAATTAGATCGGTGTAGGTAAACAGTGCGCCAAGAGCCATTAAGGTTGAAGCGGCAAACATGTTTTCAGGTTTGCATCTTTCACTTTCCAATAGCGCTTGTTGGTAACGCTCTTCCGCATTGGATATGTCATTTCGTTGCCGGAATGACACACCCCAGGCCTGGAGAACATGTGATTCCACCACTGGGCCAGCGGTTTTGGCCTCCTCTACAGCGGCCTGGAAAGCGAGATCGGCCTTATTCCATTGTTGCTGGCTAGAGAATTGCGTCGCTGAATGCAATGAGAACCAGGCGCTCAACCACGGGGCCGAAGACTGGGTATGGATGATGGTCTTCTTCCAATATTCGTCAGCCTGCTTTAGTTTTCCTTCCCGGGCTAGCGTTCGCGCCTTCATGTAAAAAGCAAGTGAATTCTGCGAGAAGTTTGGTCGTGCCTCAATACCGCTGTCGAGAAAAATATTCACAGGCGCGAATGCCCAGGTTCGCTTCTCCTTGCCCCTACAGCCCTCTAAAGTCACCGTTCCGCGGGGTAATTGTTCTATTCGCACCATTTCAAAATCGAAGGGCGACTGGAATGTTCCTTGGGCATCACCTCGACTCCAGTTAAGAAGAAGGTCTCCTTCCCGCAGTCCCGCTTTTTCGCCATTGGAGTATTTTTCAACTTTTTCGACCACGATTCCTGGTTGCAACTGTTCCGAAACGCTTTCGGCGGTGACATCTCCTGATTTGGGCGCGGTCTGATCGGGAAGCTTGGTTTGCTGGAAGGATTCAGTCTGGCTAGATGCGGAAAAAATAAAAGCGGAGGAGACCAATAACAAAACACCACAGGCGAGGATTGACCTACGCAGCTTCATGGGAGGGACTCTAAATGGTCCTGTATAGGATACCTCTAGCTGGGCACAAAAGTGTGGAGCAAGAACCACACGATAGCCGCTGAAATATTGGCACTACTGCACACAGCCGGGGACGGCTGTGCCACACATGCGGTGGCTCTTGGATTGTCAACTATCCAATCGACTTACTCCCCCCGGTCAATCTGCGCCCGCTGCAATCTGTCGGAGTAATCCACATATACCGACTTCCATTCGCTATAGAAGTCAATAGCTGCCTGGCCGCCTTCGCGGTGGCCGTTGCCGGTTTGTTTGGTGCCGCCGAAGGGGAGATGCACTTCGGCGCCGATGGTGGGGGCGTTTACGTACGTAATGCCGGCATCGAGATCGCGGGCGGCCACGAAGGCTTTATTGACGTCACGGGTATAAATAGAGGTTGAGAGGCCGTACTGCACGTCGTTGGAAATCTCGACGGCGGCGTCAAAATCGTCGCAGGGTATCACGGCGACCACCGGACCGAAAATTTCCTCCTGGGCAATACGCATCTTGGGATGAACGTCGGTGAAGATGGTGGGCTCATGGAACCAGCCGCGATCGTAAGCCGGGCCCTTCAGGCGGTTGCCGCCATGCAGAAGTTTGGCGCCTTCATTTTTGCCGATCTCCACATATTTCTGTACCGTCTGGAGCTGCTGTTCGTTAATCACCGGACCCATATCTGTGCCTTCGTCCAACCCGTTGCCGACTTTGAGTTTGCGCGTGCGCTCCAGGAATTTATCCACGACTTCGTTGTATATGCTCTTCTGCACAATCAGGCGGCTGGCGGCGGTGCAGCGCTGGCCGGTGGTGCCAAAGCCGCCCCACACGGCGCCATCCACCGCGAGGTCAATATTGGCGTCTTTAAGTACTATGATGGCGTTTTTGCCGCCCATCTCCAGGGAGCAGTGCTTGAAGCTGCGGGCTGCGGCTTCGCCTACCAGGCGGCCGACTTCGCTTGATCCGGTAAAAGAGATGGCCCTCAGGTCTTTGTTGCAGGTCAGCGGCGCGCCTGCTTCTTCCCCGAAGCCGGTCACGATGTTGATCACACCCCTGGGAAGCCCGGCATCGATAAGGGCGTTCACCAGATTGAAGGTTGAAAGCGGGGTATCTTCCGCCGGCTTAATCACGCAGGTATCGCCGCAGACCAGGGCGGGGAAGAGCTTCCAGGAGGGGATGGCCATGGGGAAGTTCCAGGGCGTAATCATGCCGCATGTACCAACCG
This sequence comes from Terriglobales bacterium, assembly GCA_035487295.1. Taxonomy (GTDB): domain Bacteria; phylum Acidobacteriota; class Terriglobia; order Terriglobales; family Acidobacteriaceae; genus QIAW01. The sequence continues at coordinate 41,647 of DATHMH010000050.1, read as the reverse complement.
GCATACGCACGGACATGGCGAATTTGTTGGGCAGCTCGGAGGGCACGGTCTGGCCAAACAGACGCCGGCCTTCACCGGCCATGTAGTAGCCGGTATCCACCGCCTCCTGCACGTCTCCCCGGGTCTCGCTCAGCACTTTGCCCATCTCCCGGGTCATATCGCGGGCGTAGTCTTCTTTGCGCTCCAGCAGGAGCTCGCTGGCGCGAAAAATGATCTCAGCCCGGCGGGGCGCCGGTACCAGCCGCCAGGTTTCAAAGGCCGCTTTGGCGGCGTCTACGGCATTGGCGATGTCTTCGCTGCCGCTTCTCTGGAAGATGCCGACCACGTCAGCGATGTCGGCGGGGTTCAGGTTCTCGAAGGTCTTGCCGGTCGGGGATTCGACCCACTCTCCGTTGATGTAATTTCGATAGATTTTAGGGGTAGCCATGTGGTTTCCTTAGCGGGGGGTTATGGGTTGCTGCGCGAACGCGGGAACGACCTCGAATAATTTATCGTACATCATGGGCAGGGTAGCCGTCTCTTCCAGGAAAACAGGTAGTGGGCAATAAGCCGGGCATCCTCTGATTTCTCAAATCCCCCCAATCGCGGGTGGACCCACAACCCGGAAACAGGGGGCCATATGTGGGTTTGTACTTCCATGGTTTTGTTAAGTCAGGTACGGCAAACACAATTCCGTCGAAATACCTATTTCCGACGGGAGTTCCTTGTGTTACTCTGCTTGCAATTTCACGCGAATTCCTGAGCCGTGGCCGACATCAAAAAAGGCGGAATCCATGTTGACTGGACGACTGTGTCCTACCGCAGCGTTGTGCTTACTGCGCTGGCCGTAATTGCGATGGGCGCGGTTGCCTCATATTTTATTTTGCCCGACCAGACTCACCCGTTGGTAGAGAAGATTGGGAATACCATTGACAACTGGGTGGGGAAAAAAGTTGACGGCGATACAGGTTCGATACCCCCTTCCACTCAGGCCCACTTCACCAACATTGACGGCACGGTCCGCGTGAAAAGAGTGGCCACTGGTCTTTGGGTCAAAGCCGACTACAACCTGCCCCTTGAACAAGGAGATGTTGTGCAGACCATGTCCGAAGGCATCGCCAGAGTGGCCTTTGCCGACGGCAGCACCTACACCATTCAGCAGGATTCGCTGGTCACTATTGAAGAGAGCACTACCAACAGCGCCCAGCAGAATCAGGTTGCCGTGCGCGTGAATACGGGTGACATATCGCTCAGTACCGGCGAAGTGCCTTCCACGCAGCAGGTAAAGATTGATCAGGCATCTACGACGGTGGGCCGCGATAGCGCCTTAGAGGCCTCCAATCGAGGTAATGCTCCTGAGATATTGGTTAAGAAAGGCGAAGGCACCCTCAAGATGGGAGATGTAACCGAAAAGATTGCCCCCTACGAGAGGGTGACAATCGACCCGGAAAAGCAGACCTTCGCCAAGAAAAAAGAGATGGCCCCGCCCGTGCTGCTGGCCCCGGCCAACATGATGCCGATTTTTGTTCCGGCCAATGCCAAGTCAGCCGATTTGAGTTGGGCTCCGGTGGAAGACGTTACCACCTATCATGTGCGTGTTTCCCGCAATCCTTATTTCTCTTCCATCGAGAAAGAAGCCAAGGTTGAGGACACAGCCTGGCGGGTTACCGGGCTGGAAGAGGGGAAATATTACTGGGAAGTGATGTCCATCGACGAGAACGGCCATGAATCCATTGAAAGTGAAAAAAGCGAGTTCACGATTGTGACAAAAGGGACGGAAGGCGTCTCGCTGGCGCTGGAAGTAAGCCAACTCATCCAGCACAGCCACGTGATTGAGATCAAAGGCAACACCCAGCAAGGGGCGCGGGTCATGGTCAACGGCGAGCAGGTTCCGGTGATTGGTACAGACGGCAGTTTTACTTATTTCACACCACCGCTGCCTTCCGGTGAGAACATAATCACGATCACCGCCCAGAACGAAAAAGGCGGTGTGGCCACGCAGACCAAGAGAGTTGTGATTCAATAGGCTGTCGGTCTTGCGCCGGTGGGCGGGCCCGGATGGACGAAAAATGATCGCCGCACGCGCGCGGGCTTTTTGCGCGAGGACACTGCACTGAAGTGTTTCAAACCCCCTAGATATATGTTGTGGGCAGCAGAATTAGGAGTATAAAGAAAGTACAAGTATGTCATCGAACGGATTTCACTCGCAGAATTCGAAAGTCAACAATTTCCGCTCCCTGTTCAGCATGTTCTCCAGCGATCTGGCGATTGATTTAGGAACAGCCAACACACTGGTCTATGCCAAGGGCAAAGGCATCGTGGTGAACGAACCATCGATTGTCGCCATTAACAAACTGACCGGTGAGGTTGAAGCAGTCGGCAAAGAAGCCAAAGAGATGCTGGGCCGCACGCCCGGCAACATCGTGGCCATTAAGCCCATGAAAGACGGCGTGATCGCCGATTTCAAAGTCACTGAAAAAATGTTGAATTACTTCATCCAGAAGGCGCACAACCGCAAGATGCTGGTACACCCTCGCATCGTGATCGGCGTGCCCTCTGAGATTACTCAGGTGGAAAAGCGCGCGGTCATGGATTCTGCTTACCGCGCCAAGGCCAGCGAGGTCCATTTGGTCGAACAGGCCATGGTGGCTGCCATCGGCGCCGGGTTACCCATCACCGAGCCCAGCGGCAATATGGTGGTGGATATCGGCGGCGGCACCACCGATATCGCGGTGATTTCCCTCAGCGGCATCGTCTATTCCCGCTCCGTGCGTATGGCCGGCAACCAGATGGATGAGGCCATCATGAACTACCTTAAGCGGAAATATAACCTGCTCATCGGTGAGCGCACCGCCGAGCAGATCAAGATTGAGATTGGCTCCGCTTATCCGCTCGATAAGCCCCTGACCATGGAAATCAAGGGCCGCAACCTGATCGAAGGCGTTCCCAAGACTATTACCGTGGATGACAGCGAGATCCGCGAGGCTCTGAGCGAATGCGTGGGCACGATTATGAACGCCATCCGCGTGGCCCTGGAGCGCACGCCGCCCGAGCTTTCTGCCGACATCAGCGATCGCGGTATTGTTCTTACCGGCGGTGGCGCGCTGCTCAAGAACCTGGATAAGCGCATCCGTGAAGAAACCGGCTTGCCGGTCTCTATTGCCGACGACCCTCTGGCCAGCGTGGTGCTGGGCACAGGGAAAATGTTGAGCGACTTTAAGTTGCTCAGGAAAATATCAATCGAGTAAACGTTTTACCCGCCTGGACGCATTTCCTGTGTTCCAGGCGGGCTAAATTCTTCTCACCCGCTCTGTCTCAAGTTACACATGGAAAGCTTTTTCAGCCGCTATCGCAATCCCATGATCCTGGGCATGGTTTTATTGCTGCAGGTTTTTGGATTGGCGGTGCAGGTCAAGCGTCCCATCGATCCCCGGAAGCCCGAGGCCGGTTCGGTGCGCATGATTCGCCTGTGGATTTCAGGGGTCATAACCCCGGTTGAGCGGGTCTTTGTCGCCACCGGGAACTGGTTCGGCCAGAGCTGGCACGACTACCTCAATATTGGCGGGCTGCGGCGGGAAAACCGCGAGTTGCGCGAGCAGAACGAGCAACTACGCATCCAGCAGGCCCAAATGGCCGAGGATGCCGCTCAAGGACGCCGCTTGCAGGCGTTGCTCGATTTCAAGCAGCATTTTGTTTCGCAGACGGTTGCCGCGCAGGTCATTGGATCGAGCGGCACGGAGCTGTCGCGCATACTTTATATTGACCGTGGAGCGAGGGATGGGATACGCAGCGATATGGCCGTAATTACTCCCGATGGGGTCGTGGGAAAAGTGAAAGATGTTTTTCCGTTCACAGCGCAGGTGCTGGTAATGAATGACGCCAGCAGTGGAGTGGGCGCCCTGCTGGAAAAATCGCGCCTGCATGGTGTGGTCAAGGGAACCACCACCGGCGACCTGACCCTCGAACACGTCATGGTAGATGAAAAAGTCGAGCCGGGCGAGCGCGTGCTGACCAGCGGGGGCGACCGGATTTATCCGAAGGGACTGCCTATTGGAACCGTGGCCCAGATCTCATCGGGAAACGATTTATTTCTGAATATCCACCTCAAGCCGGCGGCAGATTTAAACCGGCTGGATGAGGTGCTGGTGGTAACGCAGCCGCAGTTGGCGCAAGCCGATTCAGAGAATCCTGTGAAGGCGGCAGACATCCTGGCGCAGCGCCTTCCAGGAATCACACAAAAACCAGCGGAAAGCACAGCGGGGGTAAAGCCAGGCCCGGCGGGCAATAGCGCGGTTTCAAATACGAAGCCCACTCCATCCCCGGCAAAACCCAAAGTGGTGAAGCCGCCGGTGAAGACTGTTCCACAAAACGAGCCGGCAGCTACGCCCTCTCCAATTGCCACGCCTGCCTCTACACCCGAGCCGTCGGCAACTGCTCCTGAGGAGAACAAACCGCAATGAACGCCGCCGTAATCTATACATCGCGGGAAGAGATTGAAGTTTACCGCTTCAATTTTGCGGCCACGTTGTTCATACCGGCGGCGGCGGTGCTGTTGCAGTCCTATCTTCCGGTGGCCTTTCATGGAAGGCTGCATTTCTTCGATGTCTTCGACCTGCCGCTGCTGGTCACGATTTTTTTTGGCGTGGCCCGGCGCAATCCTATTGCGGGTTCGATTACCGGCTGCCTCATCGGCCTGGCGCAGGATGCCCTGACCCACAACTACTTGGGATTATTCGGCATTGCCAAAACTTTTGTCGGTTATGGCGCTTCTTCGCTGGCCACCAGGATCGACGTGGAAAATCCCGGGTCGCGCTTCCTGATCACGGTGGGGTTTTACATGATCCACCGCATCGTCTATGTGCTGGTGCAGCGTGGCATGGTGCTGCAAGATGTCCCCGCAAACTGGTTGCATAGCATCGGGGCCGCTCTGGCCAACGGCCTTCTGGCGATTGTGGTATTCGCGGTTCTGGATAGATTTAAGCAAAGGGCTTAGGGGGTCGCGTAAAAATCTGATTACAAAGGGCACAAGGGTGCATAAAGGGAAAATTCCTACCGCGGACTACGCGGATTGAGATCATCAGCGTGTGGACAAACAGCCGACGAGAGTTCCATTACGATCCGAGGTTAGCGGGAGCGGCGCAAATTTGCGGTGTGCGGGTTTAGGCGGTCTCGGGCGATAGCGCAAAAGGTTTTCACAATGGCCCGCTCCTCAGCAGCGCGATAGGCGAGTTCGATATCGCTTTTAACCGATGTCTTCAGCAGAGGGCGGCAGACGACGTTAGGAGCGGCGATCTGCTCGACGCACGCCGGTGCGATGGTCACACCCAGGCCCGCGCCCACCAGGCGCAGGATGGTCAGCCATTGCGGGGCTTCCTGCACTACCCGCGGGCGGAATCCGCGCTCCTCACAAATGGAGACAGTTTTCTGATGTGCCCGGCTGCCCACCGCCGGCGAGAAGAGGACAAAAGGTTCGTCACGCAGATCGGATGCAGAAAGCGTTTTGCGTTTCGCCAGAGGGTGCCTCTTGGGCAGGAATGATACGAAGGGTTCGGAAAACAGTGTTTCTATTTCGAGTCCGTCGACCGGGCCGCTGTCGCGTAGAAACCCCACATCCACGGTGCTCTGCAGCAATGCCTGCACCACCCCTGAGGTGTAGGATTCCCGGAGCTGCAAATTCAGCCGTGGATAGCGGCGGCGATACTCGCCCAGCATGGCCGGAAGCGAGGTCAACATGCTCGTTCCGATGAAGCCAACGGTCAAAAAACCCAGTTCGCCGCGGCCGATGCTGCGCGCTACTTCCATGTCATCCTGCACCTTGCGCAGGGTGCTGCGGGCCCGGTCAAAAAACAGTTCGCCGGCGCTGGTCAGCTTCACCTGGCGCGATGTGCGGGTAAAGAGCGCGTGTCCGAGGATGTCTTCCAGCTTGCGTATCTGCTGGGAGAGCGGCGGTTGGGCAAGATGAAGGCGGCTGGCGGCGCGTCCGAAGTGCAACTCCTCGGCGACCGCAACAAAGTAACGCAGATGCCGTAATTCGATTTGCTGGTCCATACACAGTAGATATTAATACCTATTAACAATATATTGGACATATTACTTCATCGCCGCCTAGATTGGTATGTATGGAGGCGCCAGTGCATAAGGACCTATCTGCTTCTGCCGCAGCATCGGAAAAGAGTATTCCGATGATTTCTTCCAACATCCGAATCCGGCCATTTCAACCTGGCGATGAGAAGGCATTCCGCCAGCTCAACGAAGAGTGGATCGCCAAACATTTCCGCATCGAAGAGACGGACAAGCTCACATTAGGCGATCCGATGAGTAAGATCCTGAAGCCGGGCGGGCACATTTTCATTGCCGTTTCGGACGGCGAGCCAGTTGGCTGCTGTGCGCTTGTGGTCATGGAGCCGGGCGTGTTCGAACTCGCCAAGATGGCCGTTACCGAACGCTGCCAGGGCGGCGGCATTGGCCGCAAGGTGCTGGAGTATACCGTGGCACAGGCAAAAGCGCTGGGTGCGCGGAGGCTTTACCTGGAAACGAATAGCAAACTCACCAATGCCATTCATCTCTATGAATCGATAGGCTTCCGCCATCTTCCGCCGGAGCGGATGAAAGCCTCGTCGTATGCGCGCTCGGATGTTCAGATGGAAATGCATCTGTAAAACAGTTCTCAGTTCCCGGTTCTCAGTTCTCAGTGTATTGAATGATTAAGCGGCGCCTATCCTTAACGCTTTCTATGTTTTCCAGTCCCGATTAGCTGGACCTCATCATAATTTCTTCCATCATAAATTTCGAAATATTAGACAAATCTTGCTGTATGGACTGTCTTTAGAGACAGTACCGGGGATGCGAAAGATACTGACGTGATCATCAGGAGATTTGCCAAATCCCGGAAGGATGAGCTGCAGCGGTGGTACGAGCAACATGGGCCGGCGCTGGTGGCTTATGCATGCTCGATCCTGGGAGACCGGGGTAGCGCCGAAGATGTGCTGCAACAGGTATTTCTTAAGTTATTGAAAGGCAAGATCGAGGTGCCCCGGTCGGCCGTCAAGCCTTACCTGTTCCGCGCGGTCCGCAACACTGCGATTAGTTTGGGCCGGCAGAACAGCCGAAACGTGGCTATAGAAGATGAGACTGGCGGGCAATGGTTTGAGGCGCCCCTCGACCTCATGCACTGGAGCGCAAAACTGGAGAGCGCCATTCGCGAACTTCCCGTGGAGCAAAGCGAAGTATTGACTATGAAGATTTGGGGCGAAATGACGTTCGATGAGATTGCAACTGTGCTTGAGGTTCCGATGAATACGGTGGCTTCGCGGTATCGCTATGCTATCGCCAGGCTCCGGGAATTGATGCAGCCAGCCGAGGTGCAGAATGAACATGCAAAATGACGATGAGAAATTCGAGAATTTTCTGAGGCAATTCCAGCCGCGGGCGCCCCGGCATTTACAGATCGAAGAGCAGGCGGCAAGACGCGAGTTTGCCTTAGGACTGATGGCGGCCACCGCTGCTGCAGTGATTGTCTTAGCTGTCTTCATTATTGTTGGCAGACGGAGCCGAACTTCGGCGCCCGATCATGTTCAGAATATCAGCACCATAAAGTCATCTCCGGAAGCGCAGCCGCTAACCTTAGGAAAAGCGAACGATCTGCTGTTGCACGCCCCCTCGATTTCGGCGGCGATCGATTCGCTGGCAGGCGAATCCCAAGGCATGCATATCCAGAAAGGGATGCACAGCGCCCTGGCGATACTCGCACAAGAAAACTTCAAGGAGAGGATTAAGTTATGAGCGCGTTGCGAATGACTCAATTGGCAGTTCTATTTCTGGCGGTAACGGCAGGGGCAGCATCAGCACAGCAAAAGACAAAGCTAGGAGACAACGCGGCACTACGCTACTGGGCGGCAATCGCCCAGATGCAGGATTCGACATTGAGCGACGAGCAGGCGAAAGAGCTGAATCTAATGCTGATGGGCAACGCTCCTTACGATGACGCAAAATACAAAGACCTGGTCGAAAAGAACCGGCCGGCGCTCGAGACGATGGCGCGCGGGGCCGCTCTACAGAATTGCGACTGGGGCCTCGATTACAAGCTTGGGCCAGATACGCCTGTGGACTTCGCCCGCAAAGGGTTGGCCCTGGGACGCCTGAATGTCCTCTACGCTAAGCACCTCATTCTTACCGGCGATGAGAAGGACGCCGCGCGCACACTGGGATCAGGCTTGCGCTTTTCGCACGATATCGCGAATGGGGGGACACTGTTCGCATCGGCAGTTTCGACACACCTTCTAATGTTCCATCTGACGACGATTGCCACATTGCATGTGGAAGCGCTGTCGCCCGCACAGCGTTCCGCTTTGCGGCAAGTGATCGCGCAACTCGGTCCGGAGGGCCTGGATTGGAGATCGAACGTGAAACGCGAGCTTGAGATTCCCCATGAACTGGCCCTTCATGCCAATGCCGCTTTGGCGGGCAACGGGCTCGATGCTCAAGTTCAACAGGCGCTTGCGCGCATTGTTCCAGCTTATGTTGGTGTCCTCGACCAGCCGTCCACATTGCCGACGCTTCAGAAGCTAATTGCCAGTGCACCGACTGCACTTCAGCAGATCATTCCAAATCCAGAGCGGGTACTCGAAGGAAGACGAGAGTTGACCAAAAAGATCCAACAGACGCGGTTGCTGCTGCAGGAATGAGTTTTGCCGAAGCAAAGAGATGCTTTGAGTATCCCTCCTTCCAGGGAAGGCCGATGCGAGAATTCAACGACGTTCGCTCCGAATTTGGCACAATCTTTACCTTCTTGAGCCAATCTGGATTGCACATTTCCCCGGAAGAGTCAGGTCCAGGCGCCTGATTTTTCCGGGAGACCTTTCACGGACTCTCAATTTGCAATTGGGCTACAATAGAGCTACAACTCTCCTTGTGGTTTCTCTCATTCCGCAAAACGGACGCGTGACCACCGGATCGTAGAGCAGTATGCAATCGCGTGAAGAAAAAATCTCTGGCGGCAAGCTGACCGCAATCCAATACATCATTCTGGCAATCTTTCTGGTGCTGGGCGGGCGGTTGTGGCAATTGCAGGTTGCCCGCAGCGAAGAATACGATGCGCAGGCCGAGCGCAATCAAACCCGCATGGTTCCCATCCTGGCGCCGCGCGGCAAAATTTATGATCGTGAAGGCCGCTTGCTGGTGGATAACTATCCTTCATTTTCGGCGCTGCTGCTGCGCGATTATCCCCGCGATCTGAACCAGGACCTGCCGCTGATCGCCGCCGGACTGAATATGCAGGTCAAAGACATTCAGGATCGAATCCGGCGCTTCGCCAGCCAACCCAAGTTTCAGCCGATGACGTTGAAAGATGACCTTACGCCTGACGAACTGGCTTTTGTCGAATCGCATCGCAATGAATTGCCGGAACTCGATACCATCATGGCGAACCGCAGGCTGTATCCGCCGCATGGATTTGCGGCCCACCTGATCGGATACGTGGGGGAAGTGAGCGAACAAATGCTCGACGACCCCGCCTACGAGCTGTACGAAGCCGGCGATGTGGTCGGCAAGTCGGGGATTGAAAAACAGTATAACGACATGCTGATCGGGCAGGATGGCTCCCGCCGCACGGTGGTCAACAGCCACGGCAAGGAGATACGACAACTCGACCAGATTCCGCCAATTCCCGGCAAACCGCTGAAGTTGACCATTGATCTGGACTTGCAGATTGCCATGGAAGAAGCGTTGGAGGGGCATAACGGGGCCATGGTGGCGATCAATCCACGCAATGGCGAGGTGTTGGCCATGGCCAGCCGGCCGACCTTCGATTCCAATGCCTTTTCCGTCCGCATCTCGCGCGCGGAGTGGAACCAGCTGCTTACCGACCCCGCCAAGCCGCTGTTGAACAAAGCCATTCAGGCGCAGTTGTCTCCCGGTTCGACGTTCAAGATCGTCATGTCAGTGGCCGGCTTGCAGGAAGGCATAGCGCAAAACATGCATGTCTTTTGCGCCGGCGGCAAGGAATTTTACGGGCGCTTCTTCAAATGCGATGCCAAGCACGGTGATGTGGATATCAGCAAAGGCATTTATAAATCCTGCGATACATTCTTCTACACACTCGGCGAAAGACTGGGTATCGGCCGCATTGCCAAATACGCAATGGGACTAGGTTTGGGACAGAAGACCCATATTGACCTGCCGGAGGAAGCCAGCGGCATCATGCCTTCAGAAGAGTGGAAGATCAAGAACTTCAAGCAGAAATGGTATGCCGGCGAAACCATTTCTGTGAGCATCGGCCAAGGAGGAGTGATTGTTACTCCCATTCAATTGGCACGCACTATTGGTGGCATCGCCATGGGCGGCGTGCTGCACCGGCCCCATGTAGCCTTTCCCGATCAGCTTCCCGACCAGTATAAGCAAGTCCTGGCGCAATATCCCGACGAGGTTGATGTGCCGATTGACCCTTCGAACGTAGAGATCATCACCGACGCTATGGCAGGAGTAACCGGTCCTCAAGGCACAGCGGCAGTGGCGCATCTGGAAGGCATAGACTTTGCAGGCAAAACGGGCACAGCACAGACCATCAGTAACGAGGCTCGCAAGAAGCTCAAGCTCAGCGCTAATAAATTCAAGGATAACGGCTGGTTCGTGGGCATGACCCCGCGGCGTAATCCTGACATTGTTGTTGCCGGGGTCGTGGAGTCGGGTGGCTGGGGCGCAAGCACTGCGCCGCTGGTTGCCCAGGTGATCAAGGCATACGTTGACAAGCAGAGGAAGATTCCCACCAAAGTGGCCGACTCCAACAAGCCGGCGGAGATGACCGGCATCTGGAGCACGCCCGACAAAGACAGTCCCAGCGGGGAGCGTCTGCAGGCAGGACGGTTTGTATTGCCTGCGGCTCGCCGCAGTCCTGCCATCCACGAATTATTTGCTACCTCGGTTCCGGCGGCAGGGCTCCTCGGGAGCGGCAAGAAATGAAGAAATTTGTCTCCCCGCGAGATTTTGACTGGGTCCTGCTTTTTTTAGTGCTGTTGATCTGTGCGGTGGGCGTGATGCAGATTTACAGCGCAACCATGTCGAGCAAGTTTGCCGATGTGCACATGCACATCAAGCAGATTTACTGGATATTGGGTGGGCTGGGTTTTATGTTGCTGGTCAGCCTGATCAACTACGAAGTGCTGCTCGACAGTGTGCATTGGATGTACATCGCGGCGATTGTTTCCCTGATGGGCGTGCTGGCTTTCGGGCAGAAATATTTGGGCGCAAGGCGCTGGATTCGCTTGCCGGCAGGGGTCCATTTTCAGCCTTCGGAGTGGGTGAAGCTGATTCTGATTCTGGCAATGGCGAAGTATTTCAGCGACCTGCGGCAGCGCGAGGCTTCGTTGGCAGATGTGGTGAAAGCCGGGCTGCTGGGCGGCATCCCTATGTTGCTGGTGCTGGCGCAACCTGACCTGGGAACTGCGCTGACTTATATTCCTATTCTGGTAATGGGGCTGTTTTTGGGAGGAATTCAGCTCAAGCACGCGGTGGCCATCCTTGTGATCGGCGGGATGCTGGCAGTGCCCGCTTTCAATCATCTGAAAAAGTATCAGAAAGACCGCCTCACCACCTTTTTGCACCCAGCCGCCGACTCGCAGGGAAAAGGTTATCAGGGCGAGCAGTCGGTGATAGCGGTGGGCGCGGGAGGGATCAGGGGCAAAGGGTTTGGCAAGGGATCGCAGACCCAGAACTCATTTCTGCCCATTCCGCAAACGGACTTCATCTTCGCGGCTTTCTCAGAGGAGCACGGATTTGTGGGCGCGGTTGGGCTGCTGCTGCTATACTTTATAGTGCTGATGCGTTTGGTCCATAATGCGCAAACCGCCCCTGACCGGGCAGGCGCAATTGTGATTTTAGGTGTAGTGGCGGTTTTGACCTTTCACATTCTGGTCAACGTCGGCATGGTGGTCGGCTTGATGCCGGTTACCGGAATTCCTTTGCCGCTGATGAGTTACGGCGGATCGTCTTTGCTGTTTACGTTCCTGGCGCTGGGAATTGTTATGAATATTCGCATGCGCCGCTTTGTCAACTAGAATGAAGTTACCGGGCCATTGGTCCTGGTAATTTTTGAGAAAAACGGCTGGAGAGGCTGCGGGAAAACTCTTGTACAAGACGTTCTCGCAACCTGTGAAGCCGTGAGCCGGCCAGGTAGAGCCGGCAAAACCAAAATTAAGCGTGCTGCCCCACGTTGAGAGGGCAATCCGGTGAACCGAGAGGAACCGGAGTTTTGAAAGATTGAGCGATTAAGTTGCGCTCTGAGGTTGGTAACGGCCCCGTCGAATAAGTTTCAAGTTCAGGCCCTTGAGCTTGAAATGATTTGGAGTTTACCTGGGAAATGTATCCCTGGGAAACTTGAAAATGAAAACGGAGTGGCCACAACTTTGAGTGAGCGCCTGATAGGTGCAAAGATTTTACAATCAATTATCAGCTCTCTGCATACATCTGCCCGGCAGGCTCCCTAGAGCCGGCCGGTGAAGTGAGTACTCTCGCCCAGTCTCTCCAGACTTTTGTTCGAATCGTCGGCACCGGCAAATCCTGCTTCCACAGAAGAGGCAGGCCGGAGAGTACATGTCCAAAGAATTATTTGTTTCTTCCACTCCGCATGAAACCAAGGTTGCTGTTGTTGAGGAAGATCAACTCAATGAAATTTATTTTGAACGCGAAAACGAATACACCCTGGCTGGTTCCATTTACAAAGGCCGCGTAACCCGGGTTTTGCCCGGAATGCAGTCGGCTTTCGTAGAGATCGGTCTGGAACGTGACGCCTTTCTTTACGTCACAGACTTTTTCGAACCTCAGGAAGAAGAAGGCGACGAAAGTTTTGAGGCCATTCCCGCCGAGGATTCATCCCGCGGTCGCCGCCGCGTTGAAAGGCCTGCTCACGAGCGTCCTGCTGCCCAATTGGAAGACATGGCTGAGACCCCCAGCGAAAACGGGGAAGTTGAGACGTTTGCCGGCGGCGAAGCAAAACATTCAGCCACCCAATTTATTCGCGACGAAAATCCAAATCCGAGCGAAGCAATAGATGAGGAAAACGAAGCCCAAGCCGCGGCTTCTGAGCGGCAGCATCAGGCTCCCGCCCGAGAAACCCTGCCAGGCGAGACGCATGGTGGTCACGAACGCGCTTCGGGCGATCGCGATTCCAGTGAACGCCGCCCCTTTGGACGCCGCCGGCGTGGACGCCGAGGGCGGGGGTTTCCAGACTCAAAATTCGATTCCCGCAATGCCGCCCGGCCAAGGTCGCAAGACGAAAAGCCACACGGTCCTCCCGCCGGTTATCAGCCTATTATTCTGCCTGGGGAAAGCATCTCCAAATACCGCAACATGGCCGAAGCCCAGACGACCCAGCCGGCAACCGCTCAGCCGATAGCAGAACCTGCGAGGCAGGAGGATCATACAGCCGCAGAGAAGCACACGGTTACCGCCGCTGCCGGTCACGAGACCGCTGAACTCGATACTCAGGATTACACAAGTCGAGATTTCAGAACGCAGAATTACGAAACGGCGGAAACCACGATAGACGAAAGCGAAAATGAGGTCTCGGCAAGTGGAAGTGGATTCTCTGCTGCCACGGCCGAAGACAAGGTCCAGGCCATCCAGCCGGATATCGATTACGAGGAGACAAGCCGCCGCGATACCGAAGAGATTGATGTCGCCGCCATCCTCGACAAACACCGGCGTGAAATTGCGGCCGAGCGAGCCTCAGAGCAAACAGCGCGTTCCAACCAGCTTTCCCCGTGGTATGAAACACCAGGCGTCGAACCTCACAGGCCTGAATCGCGCTTTGGTTCAATGCCTGGTTTAGTAGAGGAAGAGGAGATCGAAGAAGAAGAGATGGATCAGCCTTCACTCCTGCATGCCTTTGAAGATGACGAATACGAGGACTTTGAAGAGGAGATGCTGGATCGGGTGGAGACAAAAGAGCAGCGCTACTCCGCTCCAGGGCAGGAGTCCAGGGAGGCCTCTCCCAGTATCGAAGCCGAAGCTGCATCGGAGCACGTGGAGACCCACATCTCCGAAGATGAGGAAGAAGAAGAGGAGGATCTTGGGGCCGATTCGATGGTCGAAGCAGAGATGCAAGCTGCCGGCGGCGAAGAGCTGATTGAAACTGAGGAAAATGAACAGACCCCCGCCGGAGACGAAACCGAACCCCGCGCCGAAACGCGTGGACCTTCCGGATACCAGCAGAAGGTCGGTTTTGATCGTGGCCGGCGCCGGCGGCGTGGAGGAGGCGGCGGCGGACGGCGTCCGCGACCCCATGGCGGCGGTGGCGGCGGCAAGCGCTTTTATCGGGCGCCATTACCGCAGATTTCTGACCTGCTGAAAGAAGGGCAGGAGATCCTGGTGCAGATTGCCAAAGAGCCCATCGGCAAAAAAGGGGCCCGCATCACCAGTCACATCGCGCTTCCCGGCCGTTTCCTGGTTTATATGCCGACGGTGAATCATAACGGCGTTTCCAGGAAGATTGCTTCTGAAGAAGAGCGTCATCGTCTCAAGCGCATCATCCTGAGCGAGCGCCAGGCTGCGGAAGGCCACCACGGCGGCTTTATTGTCCGCACGGCGGCGGCACACGCCAGCGAAGAAGATTTGCGGGCCGATATCCGCTTCCTGCTGAATTTGTGGAATGAGATCAGGAGCCGGGCAGATTCCAGCAAGTCTCCGGCGCTCATTTACCACGATCTGAACCTGGTGGAGCGCATCTTGCGCGACCAGGTATCGGAGGGCTTCTCCCATATCTGGGTTGACAACGAGCAGGAATACGAGCGTATTGTGCGCTTCGTCAGCCGCTTCCAGCCTCAGTTAGTCAAGCGCGTGAAGCTGTATACCAAAGAGACTCCCTTGTTCGAGCAGTTCAACATTCAGGAAGAGATCAACAAAGCGCTCAAGTCCAAGGTGTGGCTCAAATCCGGCGGATACATTGTGATCAACCAGACCGAGGCGCTGGTCGCGATTGACGTCAATACCGGGAAATTTGTCGGCAAAACGCAGAAGCTGGAAGATACCATCGTCAAAACCAACGTGGATGCCATCAAGGAAATCGTGCGCCAGGTTCGGTTGCGCGATCTGGGCGGCATTATCGTGATCGATTTCATCGACATGGATGAGCGCCGCAACCGGCAAAAAGTCATGCAGGCCCTTGAAGAAGCCTTGAAGAGCGATCGCGCTCCATCCAAAGTTTTGCAATTCAACGATTTCGGCCTGGTAGCGATTACCCGCAAGCGCGTTAAACAATCACTGGAACGCACCCTGGGCCAGCCCTGCACCTATTGCACAGGAACCGGCCTGATTAAATCTGTGGCTACGGTGTGCAATGAAATTTACGTTGAGATGCGTAAGATGTCACGCCACCTCGAGGGCAAAGATGTTTTCGTGCGCGTGAATCCAGAAGTAGGCAAGGCCCTCAAGGCCAACAATGCCCGCTGGCTGCAGGACATGGAAGAGCTTACAGGAAAAACGGTCATCGTAAAACCCGATCCGACGCTGCACCAGGAGCAATTCGATATCCATTGAAAGCAGTTTCAGTTTCCAGTTTCGAGTTTCTAGTTAAGCGCGAGCCACCGGCCTCTTGGCGGTGGCCGCGCTATTGTTACAAACTTTGTTTTTTCAAGAGTCCGCTTTTCACCCGCCCACACAACTTCCGCATTGCCAACCATGATTTGAAGTGCCGGCCAAGCTTACCGGCTTAACCCTTTAGTAATCCTCCTAGAAGAAAATCAGGCAAAATTGTGAACCGTGTGCATCAACACCGCAAAAGGTTGTAGTGTACTGAAGAGTAATACACAAGATATAGTTTGTGTTACCAAAGTAATAGCCCTATAAACCGGTGAAACTATCCAGAAAACCGGAAGAAACACGGAGTTTCCGCTTGACAGGCCCACCCGTAAGACTGATATAACACGCATCACTGTAAGTTTTCCCCCGAGAACAACAGAAAGCAGAGGATAGGTTCCTCAGTAATTCGGCCCCGGCCAGAAGGCGTTTTCTTTTTGCGTGTATTCGCCTTGTATGGCGTGCTAGATCTTTTTTGAGGGAAAGGGCTAAAGGTAAATATGGCCGATTCGCGTGAAGTGATGAACATTCGCCAGGCGTCGCAATACCTGGGCGTGAGTCCGGACACGCTATATAAGTACGTTTACGAAGAGAAGATCCCCGCTTTCAAGCTGGGCAACCGGTGGAAGTTCAAGAAGACGATCCTGGACTCGTGGATGGAGCGAAAGAGCAGCATGGGGGAAGGCAGAGGTAAAAAGAAGCCCCGGGCCGCAAGAACAGCAGCGGCTGGGCACTGAGGCGACATTATGTTCGGAATAGGTGGATCAAAATCGATTGTCGGCCTGGACATCGGCTCCAGCAGCATCAAGGCGGTGGAGTTGAAGAAGAGCCGGGGCGAGGTTGAAGTAGTGCATGTCGGCTTGGAGCCGTTGGCTTCCGATATCGTCGTGGACTCCATGATTGTAGATAGCGGAAGCGTTTCCAGCGCCATCACCAAGATTTTTAACGAAAACAATATCAAGTCAAAGAGTGTTGCCACCTCGGTCAGCGGCCACTCGGTGATCGTAAAGAGAATCCCGGTGCAGGCCATGGAAGACGCCACGCTGGCCGACCAGATTGGCCAGGAAGCGGCGCAGCATATACCCTTCGATGTCGCCGACGTCAACGTGGACTACCAGATCCTCTCGGAAGAAGGCAGCAATCCGATGGATGTGCTTCTGGTGGCGGTGAAAAAAGACAAAATCCTGAATTACACCAACGTCTTGTCGCTGGCCGGCAAAACCCCGGCGGTGGTTGATATTGACGCTTTCGCGCTGCAGAACTGCTACGAGTACAACTACGATCCTTCGCCGAGTTCCACAGTCGCGCTGCTGAACCTGGGCGCGAGCGTGATGAACATCAACATTGTGAAGGGCACAACGCCATTGTTCCCGCGCGACGTCAGCGTCGGCGGAAACCAATATACCGATTCGCTGCAAAAGGAGCTCGACCTCGGTTTTGAAGATGCCGAGTCGCTCAAACTGGGACGCAAAGTGGGTACGGTGAGCGAAGACGCCAAGATGCCTATCCTGCAGCAAGTCACGGAAATTATTGTTCTGGAAATCCAGAAGACATTTGATTTCTTCCGGGCCACGGCTGCCGGGGAACATATCGAGCGCATTTACCTGGCCGGAGGGTCGGCCAGAGTTCCCGGACTCATGGAAGCCTTGCGGCAGGAATTTTCATTGCCGGTGGAGTTGCTGAATCCCTTCCAAAGGATTGCCCCTGGTTCAGGCGTGGCTACAGATTTGATTGATCAGAACGCGGGACAACTCGCGGTCGCTGTGGGATTGGCCCTCAGGAGTTTTGAACAATGATCAAAATTAATCTACTTGGAGCCCCGAAGCCCAAACGCGGCGGAAAACGAATTGCGACCACCACGGTCACCGATATGACCGGGATGGGAATGGGCGGCGGTGGAGGAGAAGGTCCAAATCCGATTTTTATCATCCTGGGAGTTTGCATTATCGCCATGGGAGCTGTGTGGTGGATGCATCTTCAGGCAACCAACAAGGCAGAGCAGCTGCAGCAGGCCATTGCCAAAGAAGAGCAGGAAAACCGGCGGCTCTCGGCGGTGAAGGCCAAGTATGACCAGGAGCAGAAGGTCAGAGACAATTACGAGCGGCGGGTCAAGGTTATTGATGATCTGCGGGCCAGCCAGACCGGCGGTCCGGTCAATCTGCTCACCATGATTGGAGACACGGTCAACAACACCGATGCAGTGTGGCTCAATGTCATGCAGGACAAGGGTGGAAGCATCGACATTGAAGGCACCGCGCTCAGCTCGACGGCAGTGGCGAACCTGATCAAGAACCTGCAGAAAACGGGTTACTTCAAGTCGGTCGAGATGACGGAAACTTCACAAGACCCGTCTTCAAAAGACTTGCAGGAATTTATCTTCAAGCTCAGTTGTGAAAAGCAAAAGTCATAAGAGAATTTGCGGGCGAATTTTGCTTATTTAGGTGGAAATTATGGCTGGATTCAGAGAAATGCCGATTTTGTTGCAGATAGTGCTCGCGGTGGTTATTGGGGCCATCGTCGGCGCCGGTCTATGGTATGTATGGGTCAATCCTGTTAATCAGGACAATGATCAGAAGCAAATAGTGCTCGATCAAAAGAAGGCCGATAACGATACTTTGCGCAGGTATGAACGCGATCTTCCCGGCTTGGAACGGGAGATCGCGAGTTTGCAGCAACAGCTTGAGATTCAACGCACGATCGTGCCGGACGAGAAAGAAGCCCCGGCCTTCATGCACCTGATGCAAGATACCGCCGCCAGCGCCGGGATTGAGATTCGCCGCTACACTTCGAAGCCGGTAGCCTCGCGTGAGTTTTACACGGAAGTACCTTACGAGATGGATATCGACGGCTCGTACTACTCTGTGGTGAATTTCTTTGAGCGCGTCGCCAAGCTGCAGCGCATTATCAATATTGGAAGTTTGCAGATGGCGATACCGAAACGCTCGGGCGATGCAAAGGTAAAAAGTACTTATACCTATGCCCCCAATGAATCGGTTGTCGCCAGCGTTGTAGCTACAACTTTCTTTAACCATGATTCCAACCAGACCGCGCCGTCAACCGCGCCGGCCCGGACAGCAACGCCAGCGCCCGCGGCGGCGAGATAAAGGAGAGCCTGCGATGAAAATGAAATGGATTATTTTCGTGGTGCTGGTGGCCTCGGTCGCATTTGCGCAGACTCCGGCCGCAAAAGCTAAAAAAGCCAGCACAAAACCAGCTTCAACTTCCACCAAGAAGACGGTTAAAAGCAAAAAGACCGCGCTAGCCAGTCCTATGGCGCCGAAGACAGCAAAGCCGAAAGCGGTGAAGAAGGCGCATGTCGAAGCCACGCCGGCAAAACCGGAAGAGGCGGCAGCTCCAGAGGCGACAGCCGCAGTGGCTGCCCCGGGCAGGAAACGCGATCCGTTTGTCAGTCCGGTGGAGGCCAGGCTTGAGGGAATGACGGCAGCCTGCAGCGGAGGCAAGCGCTGCCTGGCGGTCAACGAAATTGTTCTGCGGGGGGTTGTGAGATCCCAAAGTGGCATGATTGCTGTTGTTGAGAATGCCGCGCAGAAAACATATTTCCTTCACGAAAACGACCCCATTTACAACGGATTCGTGGAGAAAATTACGCCTGACTCCGTTATTTTTAAGGAGCATTACCTGGACAATCTCGGGCATGACAGCCAGCGTGAGATCGTCAAAACCGTAAATGCTCCGGTTGTTTAAGAGTGGGCAAGATAGAGCAAGCGATACAAAGCAGTACAAGGAGTGCAGTAGCAGTTCAAAGTTTGCAATTCGGGCCGAACCCAAGGGGCAGTAACCGCCGAAAGGCGGCGGGCTAATTCTTAAGCGGCGGGGTTAAGGAAGCCGCCACGCAGCGGAAGTCGTCGAAAGCGTGAGGAGAAACAAGATGAAGCTAAAGTTCATGCAACTGGTGGGTATGCTCTCAATGCTGTTCGCGGCAAGTGCGCTCGCGGCAGCAACCGAGGCGCAATTAACGCAAGTGATGGTTTCCTCTCGGGGCAACATGGCCGTTGTCACGTTGCGAACGACGGGCGCCTTTACGCATACCGAGTACAGGCCTACAGAGAACCTGCTGCTCGTGGATATGGCCGGGGTTTCAGCCGCCACCATGGATGGTAAAACTCATGCCGTGCAAGCGCCGAATCTTGCCTCCTACCGTGTACTTGGATATAAAAGCGGCGACGGAAAAGATGTGGCGCGTGTAGAATTCGCCATTACCGCTGGCGCGAAGCCGAGCTTTGACAAGACCCGTGATCAGTTACGAATCGATATTACCGGTAGCGAAAACCTTACAACCGCTGCTGCTTCTGCGCAGGATAGCCCGGCGCAGGAATCTGCTTTGAAGACAGCCACGGGCGCTCGCAGCACGCGCATTGCTGAGGTCCGCAACGTAGGAGTTGTGCGCGGAAAAAACGGGATCGAAGTTGAAATCAGCGCCAACGCGCCACTCTCACCCAGCGCACTCAAGTTGACCAGTCCTGATCGGGTGGTGATTGATCTGGCCAATGCGACCCCAATGGGCAGAAACAAGACCATTGAGGTCAATTCCGGAGACGTAAAGAGTATCCGAGTGGCCCGTTATCAGCTTAATCCGCCAGTGACAAGGGTCGTGATCGATGTTGCATCCGCCCAGGATTTTGAATTGTCGCCTGCCGCCAACCGCCTCAAAATCAAACTTCATCCCGCATCGACCGAAGCGGCGTCAGCGCCGGCCGCCATGACAACTGCCGCTGCTCAAGATGCTCCGGCGGGAACAGTGCCTGCAGAAACACCGGCCTCGACTCCCGCTGGCACTGGCGCCTCGGAACCGGCTACGATTGCCCAAACCACTCCCAGTGCCGATGCTGCCTCAGCGCCGGCCCCCAGTACCACTGCTAAGCCGGTTGAGTTTGCCGTGGTGACACCGGAGTTCCACCCGGTCGTGGCAAAGCCAGATCCGCGGGCGCGCGCTACCGACGCGGCAGCGAAGTTTGACCCGGTAAAATCGGATGCGATCTTCGATGCTTCCACGCCGACCAGCGCTTCTTTGAATCCGCTCGTCCATGAAAATATGTCGTTCCAGCCGCAGGCCGCGGCTGCCGTGCCAAGTACGCGTCCCAGGTATACCGGAGAGCCAATTTCGGTCAACTTGAAAGATGTGGATTTGAAAGATTTCTTCCGCCTGATCCACGAGATCAGCGGGCTCAATGTAGTGCTCGATCCCAATGTGCACGGTACGCTCACTATCGTGCTGGATGATGTGCCGTGGGATCAGGCGCTTGATATCGTACTAAAAAACAATGAGCTTGACCGTCAACTCGATGGCAACGTGCTGCGCATCGCTACAGTCGAGACCCTGCGCAAAGAGGCTGAAAACCGCCGCGCGCAGATTGAAGCCCAGGCGCTTGCCGTTGACAAGGTCACGGTGACGCGCGGCCTCAGCTACGCTCATGCGAAGGATGTGGTTCCCACGATCAAGCGCTTCCTTTCGCAACGTGGGGACGTGGTTGCCGATGATCGCACGAATATCCTTGTCATTGACGACATCCCGCAGACGATTCCTAAGATTGACGAACTTTTAGCAAAGCTTGACCGCAAGACTCAACAAGTGGAAATTGAAGCGCGCGTAGTCTCGGCCACGCGTAGTTTCGCCCGCGAGATAGGTACTCAGCTTGGATTTGGCTATGGATTCGGCAGCACGACAACGATTGGCGGCAATTCGGATGCGGGCCACTCGAATACCGGTGTCACCTTTCCTGTACCGGCCGGCGCACCATCCGGCTCCACAGGCGTGAACTATGCGACGGTTTCGGGTGGTTCGAACGGCCCTCAGGTTCCTTTGTTCTCTAATTTGGGTGTCACCGGTCCAACCAGCGGCTTAACTTTGGTGAACGCAACCAGGAACTTCCGTCTTGACTATCAACTTTCGTTGGCCGAGTCGCGTGGCCTGCTTAAGATTCTCTCGCGCCCGCGAGTCGTCACACAAAACAATATTCCTGCGGTGGTGCGGCAAGGCGTCAGAGTGCCTATCGTGACTGCGTCCCAGCTATTAGGCCCGGCAACGGTGAACTTTGTTGACGCCTTCCTGCGCCTCAGCGTTACCCCACAGATTACGGTGGAAAATACAATCTTCCTTAACCTGGACGTGGAGAACACCACCCCGGATTTTGGCAGACAAATTCTGGGCAACCCAACGCTCCTCGTACAACAAGCTACTACCCAGGTGTTGGTCGCCGACGGTGGGACGGTAGTCATCGGCGGAGTGATTCAGACGAACAATTCCATCAATATCAACCAGGTTCCCCTGCTGGGCAATATCCCGATCCTGGGGCACCTTTTCAAGCATACCGCCGTGACAACACAGACGCAGGAGTTGATCTTCTTCATCACTCCCAAGATTATTCAAACCTAGCCTCCAGGCTTTCAACGGAATGAGCCCCTGTTAGCGCAGGGGCTCATTCGTTTATCTCAAAAATCTTGCCTAACTACGAAGATAGACAAGCCAGTGTTTTGCGAAAGCTCGCTCGCAGCAGGCTAGACGCTTTGCTGTTGACCCAGATGGTGAATATTCGCTACCTGTGCGGGTTTACGGGCAGCTCTGCGGCAATGGTGCTTACCCGATCAGGCAAGGAATTCTATACCGATGGACGCTACGACCAGCAATCTCGCACGGAGGTCGTGGGTGTAAAGAAAATCGTGATTGAAGCAAACCCATTGCTGCGAGCGCTAGATGCCCTCAAACGCGGCAAGACAAAGAGCCTTGGCCTTGACTTTGCTCATTTAGCGGTTGCCTCTTTTCAGCAGATAGAACATCAACTGGGGAAGAGGGTAAAATTTAAAGATTGCTCCGGCATGATCGAAGGGTTGCGGGCGATCAAAGACGCGGATGAAATCTCCAAAATTCGTTCGGCGGTGAATCTGGGGGCTGCTTTATTCCCAACTGCTCTCAAACATATTCGCCCGGCAGCCAGGGAATCGCAGATTGCCGCTGAGATCGAGTATGAGGCCCGGCGGCGCGGGGCAGAAGGAATGTCGTTCGAGACGATCGTGGCCGGTGGAACGCGCTCAGCTTTGCCTCATGGCAGGGCAACGAACCAGCGCCTGCCGAAGCGAGGATTCGTAGTACTCGACTTCGGTGTTATACTCACGGGTTATTGTTCTGATATGACCCGCACCGTGCACGTGGGCAAAGCGGATGCGGGGGCGAGCCGCATGTATGGCGCCGTGTTGAGGGCGCAACTGGCGGCGATCAAGAAGGTCGGTCCTGGAGTTGCCGTATCGGCTGTGGATGCAGCAGCCCGAGGCGTCCTGGATCGGGCCGGGTTTGGACAATACTTTACGCATTCCACTGGTCATGGCGTAGGGCTTGAAATCCATGAGGTTCCGCGTATCGCCAGCGGACAGAGCCAGAAGCTGCAACCGGGCATGGTAATAACTGTGGAGCCCGGTATTTATGTCCCAGGCGTTGGCGGTGTCCGGATCGAAGATATGGTGCTGGTGACCGATCGTGGACGCGAGGTCCTCACGCCGACAACAAAGAAACTGATCACAATCTAAATAGTTCCAGAACAAGCATGAATTACAAAGAGCTGAAAGAACTGATAGAGTTCCTGGTCGAAAAAGACATTGCGGAGTTCGAGCTGGAACGTGGGGATGTAAAGGTCCGCGTCAAACGGGGCAGGGAAACCGTCATCGTAGCGCCAGAGACCCGCGTGGGGCCGGTGCCGGTGGCGTCGTCTTCCTCGGTGGTCATGCCTACAGGCATAACCGCGGTTGCGCCCACGCAAGCGGGCGGGAAAGAACGGGCGGAAGAGAGCGGCCTGCACATCGTGAAGTCTCCTATCGTTGGGACCTTCTATGAATCGCCGTCACCCGGTTCTCCGCCGTTTGTAAGGCCAGGAGACGAAGTCGAGGCTGGAGGCGTGTTGTGCATTGTGGAAGCAATGAAGCTGATGAACGAAATTGAATCTGATGTGGCCGGCGAAATTGTGAAGCAACTGGTTACGAATGGCCAGCCGGTGGAATACGGGCAGCCTCTATTTGCAATACGCCCAAAGTAGTCCTTTGAGGGCCACGCTGAAATCTTTCATGTTTAAGAAAATTCTAATTGCAAATCGCGGCGAGATCGCCTTACGTGTTATTTGTGC
The DNA here is from genome assembly GCA_035487295.1 of Terriglobales bacterium. Taxonomy (GTDB): domain Bacteria; phylum Acidobacteriota; class Terriglobia; order Terriglobales; family Acidobacteriaceae; genus QIAW01. Next base: position 17,972 of record DATHMH010000050.1, on the reverse strand, counting down.
CTGCAAGGAATTGGGCATACGCACGGTCGCGATTTACAGCGAGGCAGACCGGAATTCGCTGCATGTCCGCTTTGCCGATGAGGCTATTTGCGTCGGCCCCCCCCGCGCTTCCGAGAGCTATCTGAATATTCCGGCGGTCATCAGCGCGGCTGAAATCGCAAACGTCGATGCTATTCATCCGGGCTACGGCTTGTTGAGCGAGAACGCTAATTTTGCCGAGGTGTGTGAGACCAGCCACATCAAGTTTATCGGGCCGCCGCCGGAGATAACTCGCATGATGGGCGAGAAAGAAAAAGCTCGCCAGACGATGAAGAAATCGGGCGTGCCCATTCTTCCCGGCTCCGAGGGCGTGATTAATTCGGTGGATGAAGCTCTGGAATGGGCATCTACCGTGGGCTTCCCGCTGATTGTGAAGGCCTCGGCCGGCGGTGGCGGCCGGGGTATGCGGGTCATCCGCAATGAGGAGCAGTTGCCTGATTTGTTTCATGCTGCCCAGTCAGAGGCCGCAGCCGCGTTTGGCAACGGCGATTTGTATATGGAGAAGTTCATCGAGCGTCCCCGGCATATTGAGTTTCAGGTTTTAGCCGACTCTTACGGTAATTTAGTCAGCCTGGGCGAGCGGGAGTGCAGCATCCAGCGGCGGCACCAGAAGCTGCTGGAAGAATCGCCTTCGATGCAGGTCACCCCGCAGATGCGCCGGTCGATTGGGGAATCGCTTTGCTCTACGCTTACCAGGATCGGCTACGTCAATGCCGGCACAGTCGAGTTCCTGATGGATGAAAACGGCAGCCTGCACTTTATTGAAATGAATACCAGGATTCAGGTGGAGCATCCGGTCACAGAGATGGTAACCGGCATCGACCTGGTGAAGAGCCAGATTCTTCTCGCCGCCGGCGAACGGCTGGATAGCGTGCTGCAGGGCGAGATCGAACATCGCGGACACGCCATCGAGTGCCGCATCAACGCGGAGCATCCGGAAACATTTACGCCTTCGGCGGGGAAGATTACCGCTTTCCATACGCCCGGAGGGACAGGCGTGCGCGTGGATACCGCGGCCTATGCCGAGGGCGTCATACCGCCGTATTACGATTCGCTCATTGCCAAGGTTGTGGCCCACGGCAAAGACCGCGAAGAAGCCATGTCGCGCATGGCGCGCGCGCTGGATATGTTCATTGTGCAGGGCATTCACACCACCATTCCACTGCATCGCCAGATCATGGCCGATCCTGAATTTCGCGCCGGTAACTTCGATACCAAATACATTGAGCGTTTCCTCGAAAGGCGCAAAGGGACCAAGGCCGAGAAACGCAGCGCATGAAAGGGCAGCATTCAGCCAACCTGAAAAGGAAGCTGCCGCGCTTCTATGCCATCATTGACGCTGGCAGATTTGCTGACGGAAAGAATGCGTTACGACAGACCGTTGATTTCGCGCAGCAACTATTAGAAGGCGGCGCAACTCTCATCCAATATAGAAACAAGAAATCTGGCGCGAGAGAAATGCTCAGCCAGGTCCGTGAATTGCGGCGGGTAGCGGGAGCGTATGCAACACTGATCATGAATGATCGCGCCGACCTATGTCTGGCTTCCGGCTGTGATGGGGTTCATGTGGGGCAGGAAGACCTTTCAGTCGAAGGCGCGCGCAACATCGTTGGTGAAACCGCCTTCGTGGGAATTTCGACGCACAACATGCAGCAAATTCTACAGGCTGCTCACACTTCCGCCGACTACATCGCTGTGGGCCCGGTATTTGCCACGAAAACGAAAATGAACCCGGAGCCGGTTGTAGGGCTTGAATTGATTCGAACTGCCCGCAAGACCACATCCAAGCCAATCGTTGCCATTGGCGGCATCACGAACGCCAACTGCCGCTCTGTGATCGAGGCCGGAGCCGACTCGATTGCGGTGATCAGCGGGTTACAAGCATCACCTCGAGAGGGGGTTGAGCAATTCTTGAGAGAACTTTCTGTAGCGGATTAACGCCAGTCGAGGACAGCCGCCCCTGCCAAGACAGACATGAAATTTTGAAACGTCGAAGCCAATTCGGCGCAACTGCTTGCAACAAAAATGCTAAGATAACCGGCGCTAATTTGATTAACCTGTAAAATGGAATAGCACATCTGTGAACTCCCCCGCTAAAGGTATTACCGACAGTTCTGCGTCTCCTGAATGGGTCAAAGGTCTTGGTCTCACCAGCGCGACCACGCTGGTGATGGGATCAATGATCGGTTCCGGAATCTTCATTGTTTCGGCCGAGATTGCCCGCGAAACTGATTCTCCCGCTCTCCTGATTGGCGCCTGGCTCTTAACCGGCTTTCTGACCATTACAGCGGCACTGGCATACGGGGAACTGGCTGCCATGATGCCCAAGGCTGGTGGCCAATATGTTTATCTGCGCGAAGCCCTGGGGCCGCTGTGGGGGTTTCTCTACGGATGGACCCTGTTTCTTGTAATCCAGACAGGAACCATTGCTGCCGTGGGAGTGGCCTTCGGGAAGTTTGCCGGCTTTTTCTTTAAGTCTATCTCCGCCGACCGCTGGATTGGATATCACGTGCATGTGCCCCCCTATCATCTAGGTCCTATGGTCCTGGGTAACATGGATGTTGGCCTGAATACACAGAACCTGGTGGGAATCGTTGTCATCGTACTTCTTACGGCCATCAATGTTTTTGGCATCAAGACTGGCGCGATCATCCAGAATGTCTTTACCATCTCCAAGGTTGCGGCCTTGCTTGGCCTCGTTCTCGTAGGCATCTTTGTAGGACGCAACCCGCAGGCCATGGCCGCCAACTTTGGCAGCGCCTGGAGCAATTTCTGGCACAATGCCGGGTTGGGAGCATCCCATGAAATTCAGGTGGGAGTATTGGTCGGGACGCTCACGGTCCTTTGTGTAGCTCAGGTAGGTTCGTTGTTTTCTGCCGATGCATGGAACAACGTTACCTTTACCGCCGGAGAAGTAAAAAATCCAAGCCGTAACTTGCCGCTGGCGCTGGCCCTGGGGACAGGGATCGTCATCGGCTTATATGTCGCTGTCAATTTTATTTACCTGAGCGTGCTGCCGCTGCACGGAGATCCCAATGGGAGTACGGTGCTGGCGCGAGGCATCCAGTATGCTATCGCCGACCGCGTGGGAACTGCCGTCATGCTGCAGATGTTCGGATACACCGGCGCCGCACTGATGGCCTTTGCAATCCTGGTTTCTACTTTTGGCTGCAATAACGGACTGATTCTCGCTGGCGCCCGCGTCTATTATGCGATGGCGAAAGATGGGTTGTTTTTCCGGCCGGTGGCTGAACTGCATCCTAAATATAAGACCCCGGTCAACGCGCTGGTGGTGCAGGCCGTCTGGACCTGTCTGCTGTGCCTCTCAGGCACCTATGGCCAGTTGCTGGACTATATTATTTTTGCGGTGCTGGTTTTTTATATCCTGACGATCTTCGGCTTGTTTGTGCTGCGCAAGACGCGTCCAAACGCAGAAAGGCCCTATCGGGCCTTTGGATATCCCGTGCTGCCCGCGATTTATATCATCCTCGCGCTTTTGATCGATATAGTATTGTTGCGTTATAAGCCCCAATATACATGGCCGGGATTGATTATCGTCCTGCTCGGCATTCCGGTGTACTATGTCTGGTCGCGCGGGACCGCGCCATTAGCAACAGAAAAAGCGTGAAACAAAGGAGAACTCAGGATGGCTAATCTGCTGGCAACCAAGCCGCTAGATATGCTGCTCGCTGAATCAAAGGAAGAAAGCGAACACAGTCTAAAACGGGCCTTGGGGCCAATCAATCTCATTACGCTCGGCATCGGCGCGATTATCGGCGCTGGAATTTTCGTGCTGACCGGGCACGCAGCTGCCGCCAATGCGGGGCCGGCTATCGTTGTTTCTTATATTTTGGCGGGAATTGGTTGCGCCTTTGCGGGCCTGTGCTACGCAGAATTTGCCTCGTTGATCCCTATTGCAGGTTCGGCCTATACCTATGGCTACGCGACCCTGGGTGAAATTTTTGCCTGGATTATCGGCTGGGACCTGGTTTTAGAGTATGCTTTTGGCGCCGCCACAGTCGCTTCGGGATGGAGCGGAACTGTGGTTGCATTCCTGCAGAACCTGGGGTTCGATTTGCCTCCGCAGTTCACAAACGTACCCGGCACCCAAATGGTTCAGTACCAGCACCATTGGGTTCCTCTGGTCACGGTGCAGAAGACGCTGGCCGATGCCAACGTTGATTGGCATACTCTACCTCATGTCACCTCTGCCTTTAATCTAGTTGCATTTGTGGGCCTTGCGATTGTGACTACCATCCTCGTTATTGGCATCAAGGAGTCGGCCAATTTCAATACAGCTATCGTTTTTGTGAAGCTCGCGGCTGTGCTCATTTTTATTGGTGTCGCAGGTCACTATGTGATTCAGCATATGGATCAGGCTAAGGCAAATTGGACACCCTTTATCCCGCCAAACAGCGGGACTTTTGGCATCTATGGCTGGTCCGGCATTTTCCGTGGGGCGGCAGTAGTATTTTTTGCTTACATAGGTTTCGATGCGGTCTCCACCGCTGCGCAGGAAGCCAAAAACCCCCAGAAAGACATGCCCATCGGCATTATGGGATCTTTAGGCGTCTGCACCATCTTATATATTCTTGTATCTGGTTTACTTACTGGAGTAATGCACTATTCGCAACTCAATGTCGCCGCGCCGGTGTCGGCGGCGATTGCGGCGACCGGAATCTGGTGGGGAAGTTTCCTGGTGAATGCCGGAGCCATCGCCGGTTTAAGCACAGTGATGCTGGTCATGATGTTGGGCCAATCGCGTGTTTTCTATTCCATGGCGAAAGATGGTCTGCTCTGGAAGTGGGCGGGTGAAGTTCATCCGCGCTTCCGGACACCTTGGAAGACGACCATCATCGTCGGGCTTTTTTGCGCCTTTTTTGCTGCGCTGGTTCCGATTGGTATCCTTGGCGAGCTTGTCAGCATCGGTACGCTGCTGGCGTTCGTGATCGTTTGCGCCGGCGTTTGGATTTTGCGACGAAGGCATCCTGAAATGCCACGACCGTTTAAAACTCCTTGGGTGCCCTTTACGCCTATTATGGGAATCCTCGCCGCATTCTCGTTGATGGCCTCGCTTCCACGGGACACATGGTTACGTCTCATCATCTGGCTCGCGATTGGCATGGTGGTCTATTTCACCTATAGTTTGAAGCACAGCAGAGTACAGGCTGCTGCACAGGGTCGCGCGGCCAGCGGGGATTAAGTAATCATCGAGATTCATGCCCTTCGCACTCTCATAGGTGCGAAGGGTTTTGTTTTACAATCGCGCTTGATGAGGAGTTTGTAAAGTTTTGCGCGTCCCTTCGCCATCTCAAATTCCTGGCTGCCGCTTTAGTGGCGCTGGTTGCCGTAGGGACGGCGGGCTTTCACTATATTGAGGGTTGGCCGTGGTTTGACGGCTTTTACATGGTCGTGACCACGCTGACGACCATCGGATACGGCGAGGTGCATCCTCTCTCGCAAACCGGCAAAGTCTTCAATGTTGGGCTGATTATCGCTGGCGTGGCGCTGGTTACTGTGGTGATCGGTACCCTCACGCAGTATTTGCTAGAATTCGAACTTACCAAGGTTTTGGGAAGGCGGAAGATGGGACGCGAAATCGCGCGGCTCCAAAATCATTACATCATCTGCGGGGCCGGGCGTGTGGGACGCCGCGCTGCCCACGAGCTGGCCCGCAAGCCCGTCCCGTTCGTAGTGATTGAGAAAGGTGAGCCCCACCTGCAGAACCTCGAGCCGGAATGGCTGCTCATCCAGGGGGATGCTACGCAGGAAAAGGTCCTCCGCGAAGCCCAGATCGAGCATGCTGTCGGGCTGGTCGCCGCCACCACCACCGACGCAACTAACATTTATATTGTGCTGACAGCGCGCAGTCTGAATCCTAAGCTGCGGATCATCGCCCGCGCCAGCGAAGAGGCGGCAGAAAAACATCTTCTTACCGCTGGCGCCAATTCCGTAGTTTCGCCTTATGCTTTTGCCGGCCATCGCATCGCGCAAAGCTTCCTGCGGCCGAATGTCCTGGATTTTCTCGATCTCGCCACCACTCGCGAGGGCGGCGTGGAGATGGTGATTGAAGAAATCTATGTGGGCGCCGGTTCTGCTTTTGCCGAAAAGACAGTAGGGAATTCACAGATCCACCGGGAGTTCGGAATTATTGTCCTGGCCATCAAGCATCAGCAGGGCAAGACGATTTTTAATCCAACCGCTAACGTGGTTATCCAGGCCGGCGACCATCTGATTGTTATGGGTGAGCCGGCAAGCATGGCCCGGCTTGAAGCCGCAGCCGCCAGCACCCTTCAACGCTCATGAAAATCGTTACCTCTGCCGAGATGCGCGAGATTGACCGCACCACCACCGAAAAATATGGAGTGTCTTCGCTTGTCCTGATGGAAAATGCAGGCAGTGCCGTGGCCGAGTTTGTGCTCGAGTACTACCCCGATGCGGAAGAGATTGGCGTGATCTGCGGTAAAGGCAACAACGGCGGAGACGGGTTGGTAGCCGCCCGCAAGCTGCATGAGGCGGGGAAGAACGTGCTGGTGCTGCTTCTGGCCGATCCCAAAGAGCTGAAGGGCGATGCCGCGGCAATGTTCCAGAAGCTGCCCGTGGCGGCGGTTTGTGCGCGCAATGAGCAGGAGTTGGAGCATGAATCCGCCATGCTGGTCGCCAATGCTGACGTGCTGGTGGATGCCATTTTCGGAACTGGATTCAAGCCTCCGCTGACGCCTTTCTTCGTCAAGGCGTTTGATCTTATTAATGGCGCCCGCCCGGTGGTGTCGGTGGATGTCCCGTCAGGGGTTGATGCCGACGAAACCGACATGAAGAAAATGAAGAAATCAATCTGGGCGTTTTCCAACGGCATTGTCACCTTCACCGCGCCCAAGCCTGCACATGTCTTTTTGAACCTGACTTCAGACCCCATTGTGGTTGCCCAGATTGGGACCCCACGTGAAGCGATCCGATCGAAATTGAAGCAGGAGGTAATTGCGCAGAACGATCTGCACAGCCTCTGGGCTGTGCGCCGTCCCTGGGACGCCCACAAAGGGCTCTTTGGCCACGTCGGAATCATTGGAGGCTCTACCGGTAAAGCAGGCGCCGCTGCTATGGCAGCGATGGCTTGCATGCGCTCGGGCGCCGGCCTGACCACCGTGGCTACCGCCAAATCGGTTTTGCCCACTGTAGCGGGCTTTGCCCCGGAACTGATGACCACGCCGCTGGCTGAAAGTGGCGCGGGCGCGATCGCAATTTCTTCCGATGAGAAGGCGATCAAAAAAATCTTGGAGGGCATGACGGTCATCGCCATTGGCCCGGGCATCTCACGCGAACCCGAAGCGGCGCAGTCGGTGCAGGCCATTGTTGCCCAAACTAAATCGCCAACGGTCATTGATGCCGATGGTCTAAACGCCTTTGAAGGCAAGGTGCATCTATTGAACGGCTCGCAGCGCCCGTTGGTGCTCACCCCGCATCCTAAAGAGATGTCGCGGCTCTCGGGCCTGTCGGTCGAAGAAATCGAAAGCAATCGAGTTGAGATTGCCCGCAAATTTGCGGCAGAGCATAAGCTCATCCTGGTGCTCAAAGGACATCGAACCTTGGTAGCCGAACCCGATGGGACTGTTTGGGTCAATATGACAGGAAACCCAGGTATGGCCAAGGGCGGCTCGGGAGATGTGCTCACCGGAATCGTTGCCGGGCTGATTGCCCAGACTCCGGACCGCTTGGCCAATGCCGTGCTTGCTGCTGTATACATTCACGGCGTATGCGGTGATCTGGCCGCGAAGTCCCTGGGCGAACGTTCGGTGGATGCTACAGATATCATCCAACAGATTCCGCATGCAATGCAGTATTCAGGCCGATTTTCCAGCCGCAAGATTCGGCTTACACTCGGACGCGAATGGAAAGAGCGGTGAGCGAAGAGAAAGTCTACGAGACCGCTTCGCCGGAAGCGACGGTGGCGTTGGGAAGTGAGCTTATAGCGCAGCTTCAGCCGCCAAAACTCACCCTATTAAGCGGAAATTTAGGAGCAGGGAAGACAACATTAGTTAAAGGAATAGTTGAAGGTTTTAAAGCGGCTGCCCAAGAGGAAGTTACCAGCCCGACTTTTACACTTATCCACGAGTACCGCTCGCCTGAAGCTGATATCTACCACATCGACCTTTACCGCATAGACACCCAGCGCGAGCTGGAGACGCTTGGCATTGACGATCTCTTCGGCCCGCGCAGCCTCATCATCATCGAGTGGGGCGAAAAATTCGACCGCTTCCGCAAAGAACGCGATGTAGAGATTGTGATTGAGCGGACAGGCGAAGAGCAGCGACGAATCAGGATTTCTCGCTAGATAATTGTTCCCGGTTCACTTTTGCTGTTTCCGAACCAGCTGAATCTGAAAAATGCTGGGCCAAAGTTTGCCGGTGACAAACAGGCGTTTCCCTGCAGCGTCGTAAGCGATGCCGTTCAGCACAGCATTCTCGTCCAGGCGATACATCGGGCTGAGAAGGCCCGTTAGATCGATCCATCCAACCACTTTGCCGGTATGCGGAGAAATACGCGCGATCCGGTCTGTCTGCCACACGTTGGCCAAGAGTTCTCCGTCTACAAATTCCAGTTCGTTCAGTTGATCGATGGCGGTGGCTCCATCGCGGACTTGAATGCGCCGTTTTTCCGCAAGTGTGCCGGCATCAAGAACGCGGATTTCAGAAGATCCGTCGCTCATGAAGATTTCATGGCCATCGCTGGCAAGGCCCCATCCTTCCCCGGAATATGAAAATTTGCGCAACAGGCGGAAACTGCTGAGGTCATACACAAATCCTATCTGTGACGTCCAGGTAAGCTGCAGGATGTGATCTTTGAAAATCGTGATTCCCTCACCGAAGAACTCCGGCGTTAAATTGACTTGTTGAACGATCTCCCCGGTCTCAAGCCGGACCTTGCGGAGCGATGAGCGACCGTTGAGACCCGTGCCTTCATAGAGAAAGCCATCACGGTAAGCGAGACCCTGCGTGAAAGCGGCCGGATCGTGAGGGAAGACGTGAACGATCTTGAAGGTATATTCAGGCGGCTTGGTTGCCTGGACATGGTGGGAAGCCTGGCCGAGAGCGGACGGCCCCAGTGTAGTCAACAGAGACACAACGGCAAGCCGCGAAGCGATCGCGCGCAGTTTTATTTGGGCTCTGGCTATGACACCAGAATGATGAAAAGCTGCAATCGGCTGCAATCACGGAAGGATATCACGAGGAAGGTGCAAGAGCATTCCGCAAGGTCAAGACCTGCACCGAAATGAATTAAAACCCGCTATGACCGCCTGTGTTGTAGGATACTCGCAGAGGTGTTCACCATGTCGTTACACAATGGAGACAAAGCCAGAAGCAATCGCCAGCGCAGAGCGCGGCTAAAGATGCGCGAAAAGGTGCGCGATATCAAGAAGTCTCTTGGCGCGAGCCCTGAGAAAAAACAGAAAGGCAAATGAGCGCTGCGACCGAGTCTAATCACAAATCATCAATCGCAAATCTTAAATCCCTAAAATCCCATAATGTTATAGCCGCAATCCACGTGGATGATTTCGCCCGTGATGCCGCTGGCGTCAGAAGCGAGGAAGAGCGCGGTGGCGCCCACCTCGTTCACGTCCACGTTGCGCTTCAGCGGGGCCCGCTCGGCGTGGGATTTCAGCATATCTCCAAGGCCAGAGATGCCGCGGGCTGCGAGGGTCTTGATCGGCCCGGCAGAGATGGCGTTTACCCGGATGTTCTGCTTGCCCAGATCATCGGCGAGATAGCGCACCGTGGCTTCGAGCGCCGCTTTGGCCACTCCCATGACGTTGTAGTGAGGCACAACTTTTTCCGCGCCGAAATAGGTCATTGTCACAATGCTGCCGCCCTGCTGCATCAAGGGTGCCGCGGCGCGAGCCAGAGCAATCAGTGAGTAAACGCTGATGTCGTGGGCCATACGAAAGGCCTCACGAGTGGTATTAACGAAATCGCCCTTTAGCGCTTCAGGAGGAGCAAAGGCGACGCTGTGCACGAGGGTGTGCAGCGTTCCATATTTTTCTTTGAGCTGTGAAAAGAGCCGGTCAATTTCCTCGTCACGAGAGACATCGCAGCGAAAAGCCTCAGCTCCCGGCAGGGCTTCGATCAAATCTTTGGCCTCCTGCTCCAACCGCTCATTCTGATAGGTGATGGCCAGCCTGGCGCCGGCCTGTTGCAGGGCCTGCGCGATGGCCCAGGCGATGCTGCGCTTGTTGGCGACTCCGAAGACGACTGCGGTGCGTCCTTCCATGCTATTGGACATGTGAGCTCCGTTGAAGAACTTAAAGGATAACAAATTGAGGAGTGAAACCAGCTACTAGCCACTAGCTGTACCGAAGCAACGCGGGGCAAAATGTTCACGCTATGCAACTTAGCTTTTGATTTTCTCCGCGCCTCTGCGCCTCTGCGCCTCCGCGGTGAATTTTAAAGTGGTTCGGTCGCAGTCGCCTGCAGAGTTTTTGCCCTGCGCTCCACCGGCCACATGGCAGCAGCGCAGGCCAGCGCGTAGATGCCGCCGATGCAGGCAAAGGCCAGCGTGAGGCTGACACGGTGGGCGATAGTGGCGACGCCGATCCCCAGGAAGAGTTGCAGGATCGTGCCACCGAAGTAGAAGGTATTCTGCACCCGTCCCATGAAATGTTTCGGGACAATCTCCATCATCTCGCTGGCAATGGCGGTGTGGGTAACGCCGCGGCCCGAGCCCATGATGATGTAAATAAGCACGGCAACGGCGAGGAAGTGCGAGAAAGGCAGCAGAACAAGGCATACCGCCAGGACCCCAAGTCCGATTCCTGCCGAACGATGGGCGTGCAGCCGCTGGATCAGCCAGGGAGAATACAGCGCGCTGGTGAAGGCCCCGACGCCCCATCCGCCATTGAACCATCCGAAGCCCACGGCCCCGGCGTGCATGATACGGTCGCTGAGCGGAGCGGTTACAGCGCCCTGCGTCAGCATGGCGCCAATGAAGAGCGCCCAGCCTGTACCCAGCAATTGCAAATGAGGCTTGCCTTTAAGGTAGCGGACGCCTTCCGCCAACTCGTGAAAATATTTTGTCCAGCTTTCCTCTGCCTGAGCAGTTGCTGCACCAGCAGTTCCAGGTTGAGAATGAGGGGCGATGACGTGGCGCCCCTTGCGTACATTGTAATAACACAAGAAGGAGATGACGTACGTGGAGAAGTCAATCACCAGGATCCATCCCAGTCCGATGTGGTCATAAACAAAGCCGACCAGCGCGCCGGCGATGAGCCATCCACCCTGAAAGCTGGCCATCAGGAAATTATTGGATTGAACGTACTGCTCCGGCGGTGTGACCTCCTGCAGCAGGGCGTTCATGGTGGGCCAGAACATCCAGAAGCCCGCCGAAACCAGCGTGAACATGGCGTACAGGTGCCAGGTTTGCACCTGGCCACGCAAGGCCAGAATGGCGACTGCCAGCGTGATGCTGCCGCGCGCAAAATCGAGCATCAGGATCAGGTGGCGGCGGTCCTCGCGGTCAATCACTACGCCGGAGAAGGGAAGCAAGAACAACGCCGGGATGGTCTGCAGCAAAAGCAGCTTGCCCAGCGAGATCTCCGAGTGCGTAATCTGCAACACGTGCCAGAAGACAGCGGCGGCGTTCATCCCACTGCCGATCATGGAAACGAGGTTGGCAGTAAAGATCCACCGCATGGCGCGATTTTGGAAAATGCTGAACACTGCTTCCAATGTATCGCATCTTTGCGGAAAGTTGTCAGTAGCCGGTTGTCAATAAAAGCTCTTAGCGCTTGGCTGGAAAACGCAGTTTCTCGCAATGAATACAGATTTCAAATCGGGCGCGCCAGATTCAGGATTGAATCGCTGTCATATACTGTAGCAAGAGAGATTTTTTTGAAGAGGGTCTTCTGCTTCCTTATATTCACCTCGGACGTGTTGATTTTTGGCGTTTTCACTTCAATTTTGATGTGGGTACTTTTGGCATTTTGGTGGCCATTGCCGCGCTTTCGGCCTACTTTGTGCTAGGGGCTGACCTCAAAAGGCGCAGGCTGCCTGATATTGCGGACACAATAATTCTGGTGACTGCGCTGGCTGGCATTCTCGGCGCCAAGCTGTATCACTCGCTGGAGACCCCCGCCGATTTTGCCGATCAATTTTTCAGCCGCTCAGGTCTTGCCTGGGCGGGAGGATTGATTGCCGGGGTCCTGAGCCTGCTCTGGCTGGCGCGGTACTACAAGATTTCAATTCCCACGATGTTTGAGGTCGCCGCGCCGGCCGCTGCCCTGGGATATGCAATCGGACGTATCGGATGTCTCGTCTCCGGCGATGGCGATTACGGCATTCCTACGTCCCTGCCATGGGGAATGAGCTTCCCTAATGGATTGGTCCCCACCATGCAGCGCGTGCATCCCACGCCCATCTACGAATTCCTCGCCGGCGTTGTGATTTTCGTTTATCTGTGGAAGCTGGGCGGCAGGTCGTTGCTCAAGCCGCGTCCCGAGGGCGAGGTCATCGCCGAATATTTCATCTGGACCGGCCTGGCGCGATTCCTGGTCGAGTTTATCCGTATCAATCCGCGCTCGGTGTTTGGCTTGTTCAGCAACGCCCAGTTAATCGCGTTTCTCTCCATGGTGGCTGGAGCGGCGATCCTGTTTTACATTCGCAAGAAGTTTAAAAGTGAGAAGCAGGAGCACCGCATCTTGCGCCACTCCAGCGAAAAGGGCGATGTGGAGCAGCCGGAATATCACAAAGCTACGCCCGAGTGCCCCACTCCGGAGCGTTGGCGCATGTTCGATTCCATGACCGCCGAGGTCGAGGTGCTGGAATTTTTGCAATCGCTGGTGACCACGATGAAGCCGCAGCTCATCGTCGAGACCGGAACGTTCATGGGAATCAGCACGTTGTGGATGGCCGAAGGCCTGAAACAGAACGGCTCCGGGAAGGTCGTGACCTGCGAGTTCGATCCGGTGGTATGCGCCAGGGCGAAGGAGCGCATCCAGGGCTCCGGCCTGAAGAAATGGATTGACCTGCGCAACGAATCCAGTCTGGATACTAAGATCAAGGGTCCAATCGATCTGTTTTTCAGCGACAGCGCAATTGAAATCAGGGAGCAGGAGGTACGGCACTTCCTGCCCAAAATGAGCCCCGGTGGCCTGATTCTGATGCACGATGCCAGCTCTCATCTCAAGACCGTGCGTGAAGCTGCTCTGCAGATGGAGCAGGAGGGGTTGATCTCAGTCCTGCTGATGCCCACACCGCGGGGATTAGTACTCGCGCAAAAAAGAGCATAGTACTATTTACATTGTGCCGGCCCACTGGCAAAAACGTTTGCCTTTCCTTGTAGCTTGCAACTTGTAGCTTGTAACTGACTTCAGCGTTTGAGCAGCGCATCAGAGAGCAAATGGGCTTTCATGGCGAGATTGTTGGCGCGCAGAAGATCTCCATCGGTCGCTGCGGCGCGGGATTGCGCCATGTAGTTGCGGATTTGTTCTACCATCGCGCGCTCGTCATCGTTCAAAGGCCGGCTAATGCCCTTGAGGGTGTTATCGGTTGACTGCAACAGTTGTTCGGTCGCATTACGCTGGCGGAGGGCTTCGTTCTGGTCCATCCCGGGAAGAATCTCGCCGGGGGAGGGGGTATCCGGAGTTCCGCCGTCATGCACCACAGCTCTGCCTGGGATATTGGCCGTTGTAGCAGGCCCAGGTGTTGGCGAAGGAGCAGGCGCAGGAGTTGCGCTCGCCTCTTTACCAGCCGGCGTATTCGTGACCGGAGTACCCTTTCTGGCGTGATTGATTTTGGGTTTTGGCTTGGCTTTAGGCTTGGTTGCCGTGTTGCTTACAGGCGGCTGATTTGCTGGAGTTGTTGCCGGCGGTTGATTGACAGGAATTGCCTGGCCAGGAGTTTGCACTGTAGGTTGGGGATTTGCAATGGCAGGCGCTTGCGCCTGGGGCGGCACGGTGGGCTGTTTTTTCTTATTGCAGCCGGCAAGCAACGTGATGGCCGCGAGCAGCCCGATTCCGAGTTGGGACGAGTGGCGTTTCATCGCAACAGATTCTCCCATTGTACCGTGTGCTTATGGCCTTTTGGCCGCAAGCTCGCGCTGCACGTCATTGGTTGCCGCTAATGAGGGCAGGCGCAAACGGAAAGCTGTTCCTCCGCCGTCTACAGATTCAAAATCCACCGAACCGTGATGGAGCTGCATGACCTTGTAAGTCATCGCCAACCCGATGCCTGTGCCGGTTTTTTTGGTGGTGAAATACAAGTTATAGATTTTATCGCGAATTTCGTGGGGAATACCGCTGCCCTGGTCGCGCACTTCAATCATGACTTCATCGTCTTCTTTCCATGTCCGAATGCTCAAGGCCCCGCCTTCCGGCATAGACTGCACTCCGTTGAGCACAACATTCAAGATCGCCTGCTTGAGCAGATCGGAATCGGCCCGCACCAGCAGGGGTTCAGCGGGAAGTTGCCGGTCAATGCGCACTCCGTGCCGCGAAGCGTCGGGCGATGCCAGTTGGGCAACATCATCCACCAATTTGCGGACGTCAAGTTCAGTGAGGCGTAATTCAACCGGCCGGGTGAAATCTACCAGCATCTGCACCACGCGGTCGAGGCGATGAATCTCGCTGCCGATTACATCCATATGCCGGCGGGTGGTGGGGTCGGCCGGCTGCAGTTTCTGGCGGAGAAGCTCCAGGTGCACCACAATGGCGTTGATAGGGTTCTTGACCTCGTGTCCAACGCCGGAGGCCAGCCTGCCAATGGCCGCCAGGCGGTGCGAAAGTTCGATTTCGTTTTCAATGCGGCGCACGGATTCGGCATCGCGCAACGTAAGTAGTGCGCCGATGCGTTCACCGCCTTCTTCAATGAAATCCAGACTCATCAGGATGCGGCGGCCGCTTTCTACCTCGATTTCGCGCTGGTCAACCGCCGTGTGGGAGGCAAAACTGTCGAGCACAACTTTTCCCAAAGGTGTACTCTGCGAAAAAAACTCGTCAACGTTGTGTCCCAGCATGTGGTCGCGGGTAATTCCCAGGAAGTTTTCGACCGCAGCGCTCACCAGGATCGCCTTGGAATCGCGCGTGAACAAAATCAGGCCGTCCTGAAGGTTGGCCATAATCTGGTCGAGATTATCTTTGAGGGCGGTGAAGACCTCTTTCACGTCGCGCATCTGGCGCCCGAGGCGGTTGATTTTCGTGGTTACGAGGCCAACTTCATCGCCATGCGCTGCCTCCGATTCTGGCTCGCCCGCCGCCGGACCCGCCATCAGGTCCAGACGCCGGCCAATCATCACCAGGGGCCGTAACGCAAGGTTCGAGAGCCCCGCCGCCAGAATAAATGTGACCAGGATCACGACCCCTGAAAGCTCCAGCGCATGGTTTAATTGCGGACGCAATTCGCGATTCAGGAATATCGTCGAGATTCCTACCCGCACCGAACCAAAGGGAGCGCCATTGCGCTCGATAGGAACGCTGATTTCATACACTTTCGGCGCGCCGTAGACCATGGCGAGCTGCTGTCGAAAACTGCCATCGCGCACCACGCTGAAACTTTCGCGCGCGGGCAGGGGATTGCCCTTCAGCGCAACCGTAGGATCGGTGTGCAGCAGGGCGCGTCCTTCCGAGTCGGCGATAGCTGCGTCATAAATGGGGCGCGAGTAGCCCACGATGGATTGCATCAGAGAATTAAGCCCGGGGTCGGTCTGCAGAATTTCTTCGGTCGCTTCGCGTACCGATTGCGCATTGCCGGTATCGACCTGTGTGCTGTTGAGGTCTACTTCCAGCGCCTGGCGCGCGGAAAAGAAAATCTGGTGGGCAACGAAGTCGCCATTCTCGTAAGTATCCTGCACCCGTTGGCGGACAATCTGCAGCACGTAAATACTCGAAAAAGCCACCACCAGGGCCATTACCATGCCACTGATGGCCAGTACGAGCTTCGTCTTGAGTCGTAAACGGGGACGCATGGCTGGCACTCAGGGTAAAAAGTTATTATCCGTTGCCATCGGCGGCGGCGCCGATGGAGGCTCCGTACTCCTTCAATTTGTTGTGCAAAGTCTTCAGGCTGATGCCCAGAATCTCTGCGGCGCGGGTTTTGTTGTTATTAGTGGATTCCAGCGTCTTCAAAATCAGCAGCCGCTCGGCCTCGCCTACCGTGGTCCCTACCCCGACCCGCACCGAATTGGCGTCGCTCACCGCCGAATGCAGTCCCACCGAACCAAACGTGGGCGGCAGGTGCTGGTGCTCGATCATTTTGCCGCTGCAGGCGATTACAGCGCGCTCCAGTGTGTTGCGCAATTCGCGGATGTTCCCCGGCCAGTTATGGCTCTGGAACGACCGCATAACGTCTTCGCTCACCATTGCCGCCTCGCGTTCGTGCTTGTGGCTCATATCTGCCAGCAGATGTTCGACCAGTTCGGGCAAATCTTCTTTATGCTCGCGAAGCGGAGGCAGGTGGATGTTGAAGACGTTCAGTCGATAGTAGAGATCATTCCTCAGTTCGCCCTTGGCTACGGCTTCTTCAGGAACTTTGTTGGTGGCCGCGAGCACGCGCACATCCACGGTGGTCTCGACTTTGCTGCCCAGGCGGCGCAATTTATGGTCTTCCAGCACGCGCAACAGCTTGGCCTGTGTATTGACCGGCATTTCGCCAATCTCGTCGAGCAGCAGGGTGCCTTCTTCTGCCAGTTCGAAGCAGCCGGCGCGGCGCTCCAGCGCTCCGGTGAAGGCGCCTTTTTCGTGGCCAAAGATTTCGCTTTCGATCAGGGTCTCAGGAATGGCCGAGCAGTTGATGGCAAGAAACGGCTTGGTTTTACGCGGGCTCAGATCATGCACGCTGCGCGCTACCAGCTCCTTGCCCGTCCCGCTTTCGCCGGTGATCAGGACCGAAGCCGTACTGGGCGCGACCATCTCAATCAACCGAAAAATTTCCTGCATTTTTTTGGACGATCCCACCATCGGGCCAAGCACGCCGGTGTCGCGCAGTTTGCGGCGCGTAACCTCAAGCTCGCGCTCCGTGCCACGCTGGCGCGAGGCGTTGTTCAAAATAGTTTTCAAACGCGCGGGGTCAACCGGTTTCTGGATGAAGTCGTAAGCCCCGGTTTTCATGGCGTCCACCGCTACGTCAATACTTCCTTGCGCGGTCAGCAGCACCACGGCGGCCGGCTGTGATTGTGCCGCGATGCGCTCCAGCAGCTCCATGCCGCTCATGCGTGGCATCTTCAAGTCGGTAATAACAATTCCCGGCGCCCACGCCGTAAATTTTTCCAGACCCTCAGCGCCGTCCCTGGCGGTTTCTGTACGATAGCCCCAGGCGGAAATCAGCTCGGCCAGGCCACTCCGTTCGTTTTCTTCATCCTCGACGATCAGCACTTTTTCCTGGTTCATAAAAGTTTCAATACCATTATGGCATCCGCGGGCAGGGTAATTTTACTGGTATAAATTTTCCGCCAGGCCTTGAGAGATTACTCATACTAGGATGCAACCTGCGATGTGCAAGTCGCTCTCCAAAGCATAGCCCTGATATTTACTCAGTAGTAACTATCGAGAATAGCAATTTGAAATCAGTACTTTGCACTTGTAAGGCGTTACTTGTACAATTTCCTGCTGCACGTAAGTCGGGCATTGCTGCCCATCGTACAGCCCTGGTTGTTCCCAACGCGGTAAGAAGTCAGCCTTAAATTTTGGTTAAAGTTGCAGACCTTAGTCAGTCCGTACTAACAGTTCCGGAGGGTTTTTCATGTCACATCGAAATAAGAGAGGTATCGCCCTTTTGGTGGTTGCTGCCGGCCTATGGCTGGCAGGCGCCGCAGCGTTCGCGCAAGACCAGCCTGCTCCAAAGTGGGAGGTTTTTGCCGGTTATTCGTGGGCAGATGCCAATGCCAAAATCAACAATGTTCCTTTACGGAACTATGCCGTCGGTCTGGGTGCGGCGGGGACCTATGACTTCAAC
>DATHMH010000049.1:0-66574 GCA_035487295.1 Terriglobales bacterium | reverse complement strand
TTCCGGCCAGTAGAGAGCCAACACTGGTTTTTGAGGGGGGTGGGGGGGGGTTACTAAGTAACCTCTGAGCGGTGCTGTTTGGGAAAAGGGGGGTGGGGTATTACTCGAGTAATGAATCCGGCAGAGGCAGAAAAATCCCGTCGCCCGCCCTGGAGCCAGGAAGGCATCGGTCAAGTTTTCAAAGACCGCAGGGCAAACGCCCAAATCGATCATGCCAAGCAATTGCACAGAAGGCAAGGATTTGATATCAGAGTTCAATTTTTTGATTGCTTACAAAAGAAAAATTGCCGTCATGCATCAGGCATTAAACTTCTGATGGGCCTTTTCCAATTCATCTACGCGGAAACACGTAACGTTTGCTTCATATTCCTCAATATCTCTTACGCTCAGCGGTCCTCTTGCAGACACGACGGTATAACCCAGGTCTTCAACCCGCTTGACCGCTTTGCCCAAAGCCCTGGCCACTGAGATGACCAGACTCTTATCCTCACAAACAACCATGTAATGATTCTGCATGCTCAGCAGTTCCATATGACTTGTCTATAGCAGAAGCCGTTCTTGTTGACAAGCGTCATCATGGCAATACATTGTGGAAATTTCCGTTTTGGCTTTTGGTGCAATTTTGGAATGTTGGAGTTGGAAGTCGGGACTGGTCGCACCCCCGCTTAAGAAGTGCTATAGCTGCTTTATATTTGGTTTGGATGACGCAGGGAATGCAGAGGTTTTTGACGCTTGCGCAAATAATATCCGATTAGCAAGAAACCGGGGCTGAAGCCCAAAACTCTGAAACCTTTACCCTCCGGCTAAAGCCGGGGCTTCCCACCGGGCGACGCAAGCGGCGCGATAAAAGCTGGCATTTGTTAGGGTCCTGATAAACAAACTACTGCAGTTGGCTTCGGCCCATCAGGTATTCATCCACTGCTTTTGCGGCGTTGCGGCCTTCGGCGATTGCCCACACTACCAGCGACTGGCCGCGGCGCATGTCGCCCGCAGCAAAGATACCGGGCACTGAACTCATGTAGTTTGCTTTTGTGGCCACGTTGCCGCGAGAATCCAACTCAAGGCCAAACTGTTCGATCATGCCGGACTTTACCGGACCGGTGAAACCGAGCGCCAGCAGAACCAGTTCGGCATCCACGCTGAAGTCGGTGCCGGGCATGGGCTCAAACTTCGGCGGCGCCCCCACGCGCACGGCGTGCAGCTTCTTTACCTGGCCGTTTTCGCCGGTGAAGCTGGTGGTTGCCACCGCCCAATCGCGCAGGCCGCCCTCTTCATGCGAGCTTTCACTGCGCAGTTGCAGCGGCCACAGGGGCCAGGGCGTGCTGGAGGCGCGTTCGGCCGGCGGTGTAGGCATGATCTCAAACTGCTTGATGGACTTTGCTTTTTGCCGGTGGCTTGTGCCCAGGCAGTCTGCACCCGTGTCGCCGCCACCGATGATGATGACATGCTTGCCGGTGGCGAGAATCTGGTTGGGTACATTGTCGCCTGCGTTGCGCTTGTTCTGCTGCGGCAGGAACTCCATGGCAAAATGGATTCCCTTGAGCTCGCGGCCCGGCACGTTCAGGTCGCGCGGATTCTCAGCGCCGCCGGTCAGCAGGATTGCGTCAAATTCCTTGCGCAGGTCGGCGGCGGGAATATCGCCACCCACGTGGGCCTTTGTCTGGAAGCGCACGCCCTCGGCCGCCATCTGTTCCAGCCGCCGGTCAACGATATGCTTTTCCATTTTGAAATCAGGAATGCCATAGCGCAGCAGGCCGCCAATGCGGTCTGCCTTCTCGAAAACCGTGACCCAGTGGCCGGCACGGTTCAGTTGCTGCGCCGCGGCCAGGCCTGCGGGGCCTGAGCCGACAATGGCCACCCGCTTTTCGGTACGGTTCTCGGGCGGCTCGGGCTTGATCCAGCCTTCCTGCCAGGCACGTTCGACGATGGTTTTTTCGATTACTTTGATCGTGACCGCCGGCTCATTGATGCCCAGCACGCAGGCGGCTTCGCAGGGCGCGGGGCAGATGCGTCCGGTGAATTCAGGAAAATTATTGGTGGAGTGCAGCACGCGGATGGCCTCCTGCCAGTGGCCGCGATAGGCAAGGTCATTCCAATCGGGAATGATGTTGCTCACCGGACAGCCGGTGTGGCAGAAAGGAATGCCGCAATCCATGCAACGGGCGGCCTGGGTACGCACCTTATCTTCTGGAAAAGGCTGATAGACCTCAAAGTAGTCGTTCACGCGCTCCTCAACGGAGCGGCGGACCGGAACCTCACGCGTATATTCCTTGAAACCTGTGACTTTACCCACCGCTTACCTGCCCCCTCACCTGTTGATCAGCTTCAACTTTGGCTGCCTCGGCAACAACAACCTCCACTGCCGGAACCCTGGGTATTCCGAGAACGCGCTTGTATTCGTGGGGAAATACCTGGATGAATTTTGAAAGCATATCGTCCCAGTGATCGAGAATCCACTTTGCCTGTGGGCTGCCGGTATACTCGCTGTGGCGCACGATGAGCTGGTACAAAATTTCGACGTCTTTGGCGTTTGTTACCGGCGCGAGGTCCACCTCAGCCCGATTGCAACGCAAGGCGGCAAAATCCTGGGCACGATCCAGAACGTAGGCGATTCCGCCGGTCATGCCGGCGGCAAAGTTCCGCCCGGTGCGTCCGAGCACGACGACTAACCCGTTCGTCATGTACTCGCAACCATGGTCGCCCACGCCCTCAACCACGGCGGTAGCGCCCGAGTTGCGGACGGCAAAGCGCTCGCCCGCCATACCACCGAAGTAAGCTTCGCCGCTGGTCGCGCCGTAGAGACAGACGTTGCCGACCAGAATATTTTCCTCGGGTACGAACTCGGATTTGCGCGGATGGCGGATGATCAGCCTGCCGCCCGAGAGGCCTTTGCCAACGTAGTCGTTGGCATCGCCCTCGAGGGCCAGAGTGACTCCTTTGGCCAGAAACGCGCCAAAGCTCTGCCCGGCGCAACCGGTGAAGTCCACGCGAATGGTATCTTCAGGCAGGCCTGCCGAACCGTAGCGTCGCGCAATTTCTCCGCTGAGCATGGTTCCCACGGTGCGGTGAATGTTGCGTATGGGCATGCTGAGCACAACCGGCGTGCGATTCTCAATGGCCTCTTGCGTCATCTCAATCAATTTGCAGTCGAGCGCCTTGCCGAGCGCGTGGTCCTGCGCCTGCAGGCTGCGGCGGCCTACATGGCTGGGGACCGGGGGATCGTAAAGAATAGAAGATAAATCGATTCCCGCGGCCTTCCAGTGGGTCACGTCTTTGCGTTGAACCAGGCAATCGACCCGGCCAACCATCTCGTTGACGGTGCGGAAGCCGAGCTCCGCCATGATTCTGCGCAGGTCTTCGGCAACGAAGAAAAAGAAATTGATCACGTTTTCGGGCGTGCCGTGGAATTTTTTGCGCAGTTCCGGGTCCTGTGTGGCCACGCCGACCGGGCAAGTATTCAGATGGCACTTGCGCATCATGATGCAGCCCATGGAGATGAGAGGCGCAGTGGAGAAGCCGAACTCCTCGGCTCCGAGCAGCGCGGCAATGGCTACGTCGCGTCCGGTCTGGAGTTTGCCATCGGCCTGCAACCGCACACGGCTGCGCAGGTCGTTGAGCACCAGAACCTGCTGCGTCTCCGAGAGTCCGAGCTCCCAGGGAATGCCGGCGTGGCGAATCGAGCTGATGGGCGAAGCGCCCGTGCCGCCGTCGTAACCGCTGATCAGAATGACGTCTGCCTTGGCCTTGGCCACGCCCGCGGCCACCGTTCCTACTCCAACCTCGGCGACGAGCTTCACCGAAATGCGCGCCTTGGGGTTGGCGTTCTTGAGGTCGTGGATGAGCTGCGACAGGTCTTCAATTGAATAAATATCGTGATGCGGAGGCGGCGAGATCAATCCCACTCCGGGAATCGAGTGCCGCACGCGCGCGATGACTTCATCCACTTTATGACCCGGCAACTGTCCGCCTTCGCCGGGCTTGGCGCCCTGCGCGATCTTGATCTGCAGGTCGTCGGCGTTCACCAGGTAGTTCGTAGTGACACCGAAGCGGGCCGAGGCCACCTGCTTGATGGCGCTGCGCCGCAGATCTCCGTTGGCATCGGGGATGAATCGGGCTTCGTCTTCGCCGCCCTCGCCGGTGTTGGATTTGCCGCCGATGCGGTTCATGGCAATCGCCAGCGTCTCATGCGCCTCTTTGCTGATGGAACCGAAAGACATCGCGCCCGTGGCAAAGCGCTTCACGATCTCTGAGGCGGGCTCAACGTCGTTCAACGGAATAGGATCGCCGGCCGGCTTCAAATCGAGCATGCCGCGCAACATCAGGAAGTCGCGGTTCTGCTGGTTCACGATGTTCGCGAATTCCTGGAAGGTCTCGAACTTTGACTCCTGCACCGCGTGTTGCAGCTTGCTGACGGTCAATGGGTTCAGAAGATGACGTTCACCACGCACGCGGTATTGATACTCGCCGCCCACGCGGAGTTCGGTCTCCGAGTCGCTGCGCGGCTGCATGGCAAACTGATGTTTCATGAGCGCTTCACGCGCCAGCACGGCCATGCTGACGCCCTCGATTCTTGACGCCGTGCCGGTAAAGTAGCGTTCCACCAGCGACCGGTTCAGGCCGATGGCCTCGAAGATCTGCGCGCCCTGGTAGCTCTGCAGGGTCGAGATTCCCATTTTGGAGAAAGTCTTCAGCAGTCCCTTGTCAATCGCCTTCATGTAGTTCTTGAAGACCTTGTCCCAGGTGGAATCTGCCGGGAACGAGCCGTCTTTGAAGATGTCTTCCAGGGTTTCGATGGCGAGATACGGGTTCACAGCGCTGGCTCCGTAACCGAGCAGCAGCGCAAAATGCATGACCTCGCGGGGCTCGCCGGATTCCACGATCAGCGCCACCTGGTTGCGCGTCTTTTCGCGGACCAGATGGTTGTGCACCGCCGAGAGCGCCAGCAGGCTGGGGATGGGAGCATGTTCTTCATCCACGCCGCGGTCCGAGAGAATGAGCAGGGTATAGCCCGACTTGATGGCCAGCGAAGCGCGGCGGCAAAGCGAATCGATAGACTTGGCCAGCTCTTCTTCTCCGCCTTCTACGCGAAACAGCGTTGGCAAGGTGGTGGCCAGGAAGTCGCCCCAGCTTACGCGGCGCAGCTTTTCCAGTCGCCAATTGGAGATAATGGGATGCCGCAGCTTCAGCGTGTGACAATTTTTCGCCTTCTCGTCGAGGATGTTTCCCTCAGAGCCGATGTAGCTGCTCAGTGACATCACCAGGTCTTCCCGAATGGGATCGATCGCCGGATTGGTCACCTGGGCGAAGGTCTGCTTGAAGTAGTTGAACAGCAACTGCGGTATATCAGACAGACAGGCCAGCGGTGTGTCTGTGCCCATGGACCCGATCGGCTCCTCAGCCTTCAAGGCCGCGGGATGCAGGATGGTCTTGAGGTCTTCATCTGTATAGCCAAAGGCGCGCTGTCGCGTGAGCAAGGTCCCATGATCCAGCGAGTGCACGTGCCGCGGACTGGGAAGATGATCGAGGGTGATCTGGTTTTCCTTGATCCATTGGGCGTAAGGCTGCCGCGCGGCAAGCTGTGTCTTCATTTCCTCGTCGGAAATCAGGCGCTTGCCTTCGGTATCAACCAGCAGCATGCGTCCGGGTGCGAGCCGCCCTTTCATGCGAATCTCTTCAGGCTTGATGGGCAGCACACCGGACTCAGATGCCATGACGACCAGGCCGTCATGCGTCACCAGGTAGCGGCCCGGCCTCAGCCCGTTGCGGTCAAGCTTGGCGCCGATAATGCGGCCATCGGTGAATGCCACCGCAGCCGGTCCATCCCACGGCTCCATCAGCGAGGCATGGTATTCGTAAAATGCTTTCACGTCTTCCGGCATGGTGCCGTCGCGCTCCCAGGCTTCGGGAATCAGCATCGCCATCACATGCGGCAGGGTGCGTCCTGACAATGTAAGAAGCTCAACCGCGTTGTCGAGCATGGCCGAGTCGCTGCCGCCGGGGGTAATGATGGGGAACAGCTTCTTCATGTCATCGCCAAACAAAGGCGAGGCGAGCACAGATTGCCGGGCATACATCCAGTTCGCGTTTCCACGCAACGTGTTGATCTCGCCGTTGTGACAGACATAGCGATAGGGATGGGCCAGTTGCCAGCTCGGAAATGTATTCGTAGAAAAGCGCTGGTGTATCAGGCACAGCGCGCTGGTGACATCGGCATTCGAGAGTTCGGTGTAGAAGTGCGTGATCTGCGGCGCCAGCAGCAACCCTTTATAGACAATGGTGCGCGAAGATAGAGAAGGCACGTAGAAGAACTCTTTTTCGCTCAGGTCAGACTCGGCAACCGCGGCCTCGGCGCGCTTGCGGACCACATAAAGTTTGCGTTCCAGCGCATCCTGGTCCATTCCAGCGGCGCGGCGCACAAAGATCTGCTCTATATAAGGTTGCGAATTGCGAGCCACACGGCCGATCATGCTGCCATCAATGGGCGTGTCGCGCCAGCCCAGCACGGTGAGCCCTTCTTCTTTGGCAATCCTTTCGAGAATGCCGGCGCACAACATGCGCTCCTGCGGATCGACGGGAAGAAATATCATTCCCACGCCGTACTCGCCAACCGCGGGCAGAGTGAAGCCAAGACGCGCGCATTCGCGGGCGAAGAAAGTATGCGGAATCTGAATGAGAATGCCGGCGCCATCGCCTGTTTCCGGATCGCAGCCGCAAGCGCCGCGATGGGTGAGGTTGATCAGCACCTGGATGCCCTTCAACACAATGTCGTGAGACTTCTGGCCATCGATGTTGGCAACGAACCCGATACCGCAGGCGTCGTGCTCGTGCCGCGGGCAGTACAATCCCTGCGCCTCTGGCACTTTCAACAGGGGATAGTGCAGCTTGGTTTTATTCTCAATGCTCATGTTCAATCTTCAATTTCAAGATTAGACAAAAACGACAAGCAAGTGGCCGCAATTTCTTCGGCACTCCGCTTGTCTCATTAACCTCGGAATTGCCCTTCAGATGGTTATTTAAAGAGTAACCGCCCTGGCTGTTCCGCCTGTAAAGATTATATGACGGACTGGGGATTCTAGAGCACTTACTTCATCAAACACTAAGTTCCAGCGGCTCAGCGTCTTACGACCTGGAACTGGTAGTCTTCTACTTCTTCAAAATCGCCGTTGGCCGCTTTGCCCTGGAGTTTGACCAAATAATCGCCACTGCGCAGAATAGAGGAGGTCATTCTTACAATGACGATTCTGCTTTTCTGCGCTCCCGCATGGCTTTTCAATTCACTGTGGTTCCCCCAGATTTGCCGTCCATTCGCATCATTAAGAAAGGCGCGATAACTGCTGTATTCATCATGATCAAGATAGAGGTGAACCTGTACCAAGGGCGCGCCGGAAGTAATCACGATTTTGTGGGTATCCCCGCCGCTCCGGTTGCTGCCCGGCATTAAGAATAAGGAGATAATCCTGGGGCTGGGCATTTGCTGCGCGACAGTATTGGGGTGCAGCATGGTCTCGAGCTGAAGAAGT
Organism: Terriglobales bacterium; assembly: GCA_035487295.1. Classification (GTDB taxonomy): domain Bacteria; phylum Acidobacteriota; class Terriglobia; order Terriglobales; family Acidobacteriaceae; genus QIAW01. Next base: position 59,054 of record DATHMH010000049.1, on the reverse strand, counting down.
TCCTGGTGAAGATTCTGCTCCTGGTATTGGAATTCTGCCTGCCGCGCACTCATAGAATCAATCTCATAGCGCAACCGGCGGTCCACAACCAGGAGGCACGAGACGCCCGCTATGGCGAATGCAAGCAGCGACATCCATGCCAATCGCCTGGGCCAGGGTTGGAAAAAGAGGAACGCAGGTGCGGAACTTGGTTTTGCGGCGGCAACACGCGGCTTCGCGGCAGAAATGTGCTCCGCCAGCAACCTGGAAAATTCCAGGTTGGCCCGCCTGGCTGGAGAAACCAGATAGCCCTTTTCGAACTGATGTCGTTGGGCCTGTGAAAGCTCGCCCTGTATAAACGAATCCAGCAAATCGTTTTCCAGGGCACATGTCTCTTCAAACAAATTATCGTCGGCAAAACACTGCTCTTCGAATTCCACCGCGTTCCGCTCCGGCAGTTCTCCCAGCAAGTATTGCAGCGCCTTCTCTCGTTGACTATGGGCCATCAGGCTCCCCCCTTCCGCCTGTGGGCAAGAACTGGCTGGTGAGCCAGTCGTTTCTGCCCTCTTGCTGATTTCCGATTTCCGGCTGCACTTGGTCCACAGCTTGCGCCGGGCGTGGCCGGATTATTGGAATTGTGCGCCACCCTAAAACGGGGGAACGTCACCAAGCAACGCAATGTGCATCAGCCTTCCCTCATCTCCTATACTCGAAATTTCTCCTCAATGTGAAATCAGCGTACCGGAGCTAGAGAATCTGTCCGCTTTCCGCCCTGACGTTCTGGAAGGCATCACGATTCTACCGCTCTATTAAGAAGTGCTATTTTGGAAGAAAGTATTAGAGATTTATTTTTCAGTTACCACTGGCCTTGCAGGACAAACCCGGCCCAGTAATATGGCGAACTCCAGCGCTTTTGCTTCCACATCCCCATTTGCGCTTTTTGCAGCGCCGCCGCCGGGGGTAGATGGTCCTTGAAGATCCCTTTGTAGAACCTTCCCATCAGCTCTGCTGTGCCGGCGTCATCTACCTTCCACAAACTGGCCAGCACACGGCTCGCCCCGGCATACATGAAACCCCGGGTAATCCCCACCAGCCCTTCGCCTTTAAGGCGCCAGTTTTTCTCGTATCGCCAAAGCTTGCCGGTAATAATCTTCCGCTTCAATCAGATCCCCGCGTAGCTCGACGACTCTGCCACGTTCGTTGATCATCGCCGCAGTTGCGAGATTTTCCGTGCTCACTTTGCGGCTTTCTGCGATTGCCTGTTGATAATATTTTTCGGCGTTACTCCCATCATTTCGTTTTTGGCAGGTAACGGCCCATGCCCGCAGCAACTGGGCGACAATAACAGATCCGGCCCCTCCTGCCTGTTGAACGGCATCTTGAATCAGCTTCCCCCCAGGGACAAATTCATTGAGATTTAACTCACAATTAACACCTTCTCAACACCGCTTGATTAGTTTTCTGACGTAAGCCTGTTGTCTCTTCGAAGTCCAAATTCACCTTAACCTAAGTCCAACTCCATTCGAATGAGGTATGAGATGAAGATTCCCCAGCTTCTGAAAAATGTTTTCGCGCTGGCTTTCCTGGCGTCAGCATCGCTGAACCTGAAGGCGGCTGAACCTCTGCCCACGGGAAAATCTATTACCCCTGAAGCGGCCAAAGGTTCGATTTTCCAACCCTTGAACCCGGGTCTTGCGGCGCCGTTTGCCAATTTTGTGGCTGACCATGCGGTCACCACCGCCCCAAGTCCGGATGGCAACACTTTGCTGATCCTGACGAGCGGGTACAACCGCAATAACGATTCCACCGGCTCGCAGGTCGATGCCGCTTCCAACGAATACGTTTTCGTTTACGACATTTCAGTCCAACCTCCGGTCAAGAAACAGGTGGTGCAGGTGCCTAACACCTTTGACGGAATTGTGTGGAACCCCAACGGCACAGAGTTCTACGTCACCGGCGGCAGCGATGACAATATTCACGTCTTCGATCTGAAAGCAGGCGCGTGGAGCGAATCGTTGCCGGCAATCCAACTCGGCCACGGTGCATCAACCGATGGCCTGGTTGGAACCGGGGCAGCCGGAATTGCCATTACCCAGGATGGAAGCCGCCTGATTGTTGCCAACTATGAAAATGATTCCATCAGCATCGTAAGCACACAAACGCGCACCAAGCTCAACGAACTTGATCTGCGCCCGGGCAAGAACAACCCGGCTGATGCCGGCGTCGCCGGCGGTGAGTTCCCTTTCTGGGTGGCGATCAAAGGCAACGACACTGCTTATGTCTCCAGCATCCGCGACCGGGAAATTGTTGTGGTCAACATCGCTACCTCTTCGCCCACCATCACGACGCGCATTCCGGTAAAAGGGCAGCCGCTCAAGATGATTCTCAATAAAGCCGAGAGCACTTTGTTCGCCGTGCTCGACGCCACCGATAAAGTGGCCGTTATCAACACCAGCACAAGCCACGTGTGGGCATACTTGAGCGTGACTGCGCCAAAAAACGTTTTTGCGAATGAAGCTGATTTCAAAGGGGCCAATCCTACCAGTCTGGCGCTTTCGCCCGATGAGAAAACTCTTTACGTCACCAATGGCGGCACAAACTCGCTGGCGGTAATCCGTCTGGATGAAGATGGCGATGGCGACCTCGACGGTCAGATCGTCGGCTTGATCCCCACTGGGTGGTATCCCAATTCGGTGAGTCTAAGCAGGAATGGCGGAATTCTTTACGTCGTAAACGGCAAGAGCAACACCGGACCGGTGGCGGATGCTTGCCGCAACACGCCTTCCATTGCTCCCGGCTCGGAGAATGCCTGCAACGCCAGCAATGAATATGTCTGGCAGCGCACCAAGGCAGGCTTCCTCACTCTGCCTGTTCCCAAAGGCGACGAGCTTGAAGATCTGACCGAACAAGTGGCCAGGAATAACAACTTTGGTCCCGCTGAAGCGCATGAGGGCGCAGAGTTGTTCGCTGGGCTGCGCAAAAGCATCAAGCACGTGATCTACATCGTGAAAGAAAACCGCACCTATGACCAGATTCTCGGCGATCTGGAAAAAGGCAACGGCGATCCTGCGATTGTTGTATTTCCCGAGCCCATTACTCCAAACTTTCATCAAATTGCCCGCCAGTTTGTCGACCTCGATAATTTCTACGACAGCGGCGAGGTCTCGGGCGACGGATGGAACTGGAGCACCTCGGCCCAGGCTGCGGATTCCATCGAAAAAACTGAACCTATCAACTACGCCGGCCGCGGTTTGAATTACGACTATGAGGGCACGAACCGTAACATCAACGTTGGGTTTGCCACTCTGGCGGAGAGAAAAGCAGCTCTTCCGCTCACGCCGAACGATCCGGACCTTCTGCCGGGAACGGCCGACGTTTCCGCACCCGATGGACCTGATGGGGAAACCGGCGCAGGTTATCTCTGGGATGCCGCCCTGCGCGCTCATCGCAGCGTGCGCAACTACGGTTTCTTTGTTGACCTGGCGCGATACTCTATTCCAGCCAGCAACCCGGCCTTTATTCCACCAACGTTGCGCGATCCTTTTGCTCCGACGGGAACACCCTTCACCCCGAGCGCAAGCGGGACGCCGGTGCAGGTGGCCTTCGCAACCAAAGCCGCATTGCTGCCCATCACCGATTCTTACTACCGCGGATACGACAACAAATTCCCTGACTTCTGGCGGTTCAAGGAGTGGGAACGCGAGTTCGATTTGTTCGTGAAGAACCGCAACCTGCCCGCACTTGAGCTAGTACGCTTCCCGCATGACCATTTCGGCAACTTCACCACTGCCGTGGATGGAGTGAATACTCCCACTCTCCAGATTGCCGACAACGACTACGCCGTGGGCAAGCTGGTGGAGAAAATTTCCAACAGCATTTATCGCGACAGCACCGTCATCTTCGTGATCGAGGACGACTCGCAAGACGGCCCCGACCACGTGGACGCGCACCGCAGCAACATCTATATCGCCGGGGCGCACGTGAAGCAGGATGCGGTGATCTCGGAACGTTACACCACGGTAAACGTGTTGCGCACGATCGAAGAGTTGCTCGGAGTCAAACCCCTGGGCATCAACGATGGGCTGGAAGAGCCGCTAAGCGACGTTTTCCAGGCGCACGCTGAACCCTGGGCATACTCCGCCATCGTTCCCGATGTCTTGCGCAGCACCGCCCTGCCGCTTCCTCCGGCCAATGCCAGCGTCAAGCAAGCCTCGTTGCTTTCATTCCCCATGCACGATGCGAATTACTGGGAAGAGAAGACGCGTGGCATGGACTTCAGCGTGGAAGACCACCTCGACACTGCCCGCTTTAACCGGGTGCTGTGGCAGGGATTGATGGGCGATTCAACTCCCTATCCCTCTCGCAGCGGAGCGGATTTGCGGCAGAACCGCAAGAGCCTGCTGGAGCAGTTCAAGAACAAATCCAGCCATGCTCCGGCAGCAACTTCCGGCGGTAACTAGGGTTGTAGAACTGTGTATATTAGGGAGGGCCGGCCATCGGCCCTCCTGTTTCTGCTCTGCGCCGGCTCCGTGGCGCATTCGTTTCCCGAGGCAAGATGCAAAAAATATTACATAACGTCCGCTTTTCAGAGAAAATGAACTGCGTCTCTGTTTATGGATTTCTCGCTATCTTCTCTCTTCTCTTATTACTCACTCCCCTCGCGCAGGCCCAGGTGGACCGCGCAGGGCTGAATGGAACCATAACCGACCCCTCAGGACGCATACTGCCCAAGGTCCATGTCACCGCGCTGTTGGATGCCACCGGACTTCGGCGCGAAGCGGTCTCTTCCCAAAATGGTTCTTATGATATTCCAGAATTGCCGGTCGGAACCTATACCATCACCTTCGATCACGAAGGCTTCGAGCCACTGAGTATCGGCAATGTCATCCAGGCGGTGGGTGAAACCCGGACCCTGAACGTGACGTTGAAGGTTGCTGGAACCAGCGAGCAGGTAGATGTTTCAGGAAGTGCCGTCGAACTCGATCAAACCGCCAATTCTCTTGGCGCCCGCATTGAACGAGAGCAGATCGAGACGCTTCCCCTAAATGGGCGCAATTGGGCGACCCTCACCGCGCTGGTTCCAGGAGCTATTGATGCAGGCGGCAGCAACCAGAGAACCATTCGCTTTGCCGGCCGTGGATTAGACGATAACAATTTCACCTCTGACGGCATTGACGCCACCAACATCGTCAATCAGGCGCAGCAGCCCTTCGTTCGCCTGGCAATCCCAACAGATACGATTCAGGAGTTCCGCATCGAGTCCATGCTGTTTACCGCGGAATCAGGCAGCACTCCCGGAGGCCAGGTCGCCGTGGCGACTGCCTCGGGAAGCAATCAGCTTCACGGCGATGTTTTTGAGTTCCTGCGTAACGACGTCTTCGATGCCCGCAATCCCTTCGATCGCGGCCCTGAGAAGCCGCCGTTTCGTTTGAATCAATTCGGCGCCAGCGTAGGCGGGCCGATCATCCGTGATAAAACTTTTTTCTATGCCAGCTATGAAGGCATCCGTCAAACATTGGGACAAACCCTGACAGGCTTTGTCCCTACCGATACCTTTCGCGCCCAGGTCGTGGCGCAGTCTCCTGCACTCGCGTCCATTATCAATGCTTACCCTGAAGGGCAGACGCAGATCAGCCAGCGTATTGCGCAATTTTCAGGAACAGGACAGCAGTTGGACCGCGAAAACTCCGGCATGATACGGCTCGATCAACATTTCACCGATAAAACCACGGCCTTCCTGCGCTTCAACATAGATGCGGCCGTGAGCAGCGTGCCGCTGGGAACTCTGAACGATCGCCAGGACACTGACTCACGTCCGGTGAACGCCGTCATGGAGTTTCTGCACATTTTCTCGCCCACGCTGGTGAACGAAGCCAAGGTCGGCTTCAACCGTGGAACGGTCGTCGCCACCAACCTCAATCACAATGGGCTGCCTTTTTCGGTCTCGGTCCCCGGTTTTACCACGCAGAACAATAATCAGGCCAGAATCGGGGTTGGGAATTCGTTTTCCTGGATCGACAACATTACCTGGGTGAAAGACAAGCACGTCATCAAGGCCGGAGCGGAGATTCGCCGCATACAACTTCAGCAGGGGAACACGGCCAGCGGCTCAATCTCGTTCCTCTCGCCAGATGCCTTCGCCGGCAACCAGGTCAACGCAGCCAGCTTCGCTGCTGCCCTGCCGGTGAACGGCCTGCGCAAGACGGAATTCTACGGCTTCATTGAAGACGAATATAAGTTAAAGCCGAATTTCACCTTGAACCTGGGCGTGCGCTACAGCTTCTTCAATCGCTTTCATGAAGTGTTGAACCGCGCCGTTCCCTTTGATTTTGCGACTTGCGGTGCGCAGGGCTTTTGCGAAGCTGGGGCTGAGTTCAGCCGTCCGAATCTGGCAGACGTTGACCCTCGGGTTGCATTTGCCTGGGCTCCGAGCGCGCTCGGCGGCAAGACCGTTCTGCGCAGCGGTTTTGGCATCTACCACGGCGATGGCCAGTTGGATGACCAGAATCTTCCTATATCGAACGAAGTACAACGCTTCTCGCTCTCCCAAAGAACAATTTCCGGTTTGGATTTTCCTGTCGATCCCTTCCTGGCCAACACAACGGGAATCGTCTCGCCGCGCGACATGGACCGCCGCCGCAAAGACATGTATGTCACGCAGTGGGGCGCCTCCGTTCAGCAGGCGCTGCCGCAAGAGCTGGTGGCAACCGTCTCTTATATCGGAAGCAAAGGCACGCACCTGTTGACCACATCTTTTATCAACACCATTGACCCGGCAACTGGAACACGGCAGTTTCCCGGCTTCGGCCAGGTGGAGTTTCGCGGAAACGAAAACAACAGCTCCTTTGAGGCCCTGCAGACCTCGTTGCAGCGCTCATTCAGGCATGGCCTGCTGTTTTCGCTGAATTATTTGTGGTCGCACGAGATTGACGATGGCTCTCTCGGCGGTGGCGACTCCGACTTCCCGCAGAACGCCGAATGCCGTGTTTGCGAGCGCGCCAGCGGAGACTTTGATGCACGGCACACATTCAACACAAATCTTGTCTACGAGTTGCCCTTTGGATCAGGCAGGCGCTATTTAAGCCAGCCCGGAATTCTTCGTGGGGTATTCGGAGCCTGGGATATCACTTCAATCCTGGCCGGCCGCACAGGTCTCCCAGTGAATGTGACTCTCAGCCGTTCGGGCGCCGCTGTGCCCGATGGAAATACCCAGAATCAGCGCCCGAACCTGGTTCCAGGCGTTTCGCTGAACCCTCCAGGTGGTCCGGCGGAAATAGAGTGGATCAATCCCGCGGCATTTTCTATTCCCGCTTCGGGAACCTTCGGCAACGCGCCGCGCAACCTGGTGCGCGGACCAGTTCTCTGGCAAGCTGACGTTGGCCTTGCCCGCCACTTCGTGCTGAGCGAGCGGCTAGGGCTCGAATTCAGGGCCGAAGCCTTTAACCTTTTCAACCGCGCCCAGCTTGGCGCTCCTCAATCTGATTTCTCGGTGGTGAGCACGGCAGGCCCAGGCGCAGTTCAGTCGAACGGCTTCGGCGCCATCCTTTCGACGGTGAATAAAGGGCCGGTTGGAACTGGCACTCCACGCCAGCTCCAGTTCATGCTGCGCATGAATTTCTAGCCCGAAACAAAAAGGACGGCCTACGTGTCAGCCGTCCCTTTTTTCTCCGTTGACTGCTTTTCGTAATCTCAGAATGTCAGCCTCAGACATTGGCGTTGCGCAGACTCGCCGGCAACTGCTCGCGGATAATCTTCTCCTCTTCCCGAAGGGTAATAAGCGCCATTCTGGTCTCCTGCACCAGCAAGACCGAGCCTGAAGCTAATCCGATGAATCCAATGACGCCGGCTCCCAGGCTGAAGAAGGCGACAACCTCGACGGGAAAGCCGAATCTTGTGAAGGCCAGACTTGCGCCAAATACCGCAACGGTGCTGGCGGCAGCAAACGCGCCCACTGCCGTATAAAAGCAAGTCATTCCACGGACCAGCCTGTCTGCCCGCCGGTCCAGGCGAGTCAACTGGCGCAGATACATCTGGTTCAGCGGATTGTCGCTGCAATCTTTGCGTAGCTCATCTGCAAGCTGCCGGGTACGGTCAACCACCCGCGCCAAGCGGTTGCCGGTTCCCAGCGAGAGCACGGAGGCAGCATTCGTAAATACCGCCGGGGCCGCGATGAAGGTCAGAATCGCCAGCGGACTGTCGCCAATCGGAGAAGCCATAGGTGGCAACATTTTACGCCACGGGGAAATATATAGAGAGCTCAGTGCGGGCCAGCTAGCGAGCAGAGCGCGCCTGGCTGGGTTTATCCAAAACCTCGCGTACCTTCAGCAGCAGAGCTTGCGCGGTAAATGGCTTCTGAATGAAGGCGAAATCAGGCGCCCATTCTTCATCCTGGCTGATAGTCCGGTCAGCGTATCCTGACATCAGGAGCACCCTGATGTCAGGTTGTAAAGAGAGCACGGCAACAGCCAGTTCGGGGCCGCCCATGTACGGCATGACGACGTCTGTAAGTATCAGATCGAAGCGCGCCTGGCGCTGTTCGCAAAGCTGCAGCGCTTCCCGGGAGCCACTGGCGGCGACGACGCTATAGCCGTTTCGGCGCAGGATGTCGCAAACGACCTCGCGCACGCCGTCTTGATCTTCTACCACCAGAACCCTCTCTGAACCTCGTGCCAACCCTTGCGAGACTGAAGCGGGTTTGACCGAGCTGGCTTCTTCCACTTGCGGAAAATAGACGTGAAAAGTGGTGCCTCGGCCGGGTTCGCTGTACACCGAAACATGCCCGCCCGCCTGCTGGGCAATTGCGTACACCGTGGCCAAGCCGAGGCCCGTACCCTCGCCTTGCTCCTTGGTGGTAAAGAACGGCTCAAAAATATGGGCCTGGGTTTCGGCATCCATGCCGCATCCCGTATCGGTGACCGTCAAGCGGACGTAACACCCGGATTGAACCCCGGTCTGCAACCCGGCATATGCGTCGTCTAACGCGGCGTTGGCGGTTTCGAGCGTCAGTTTCCCTCCCTTGGGCATGGCGTCACACGCATTGACAACCAGATTGACGATCACCTGTTCGACCTGGCTGGGGTCGCAGCGCGTCATTCCCAATTTGGGATGGGTATTGATTTCAAGTTCAATGTCCTCGCTGACCAGCCGTTGCAGCATCTTCCACAGGTCGGCCAGCACATCATTCAGGTTCAGGGCGACGGGTTGAAGCACCTGGCGGCGGCTGAATGTTAACAGTTGCCGCGTCAGCGATGAAGCCTTTTGGCCCGCTTTGCGGATGGCTTCCACCTTCTCGCCAAGCGGCTGATCGCCAAGCGATTCCTGCAGTGATTCACTGGAACCGGTAATGATGGTGAGCAGGTTATTGAAGTCGTGGGCAATCCCTCCCGCCAGCCGTCCAATCGCCTCCATCTTCTGCGCCTGAAGAAGCTGTTTCTCCAGCCGCTTTCGTTCGCTGATGTCGGTGGAGAGGCCGCACACGGCGTAGGCCTTCCCGGCATCGTCGAGCAAAGGACCCTTAATGGAGATATACGTATGCGGGCCATCATCGTGCGATATCACCTGCTCAGATTCCATCACCGCGTTCTTGGCAAACACCTCGCGGTCGAAGGCGCGAAATGCGTCGGCCTGCTCCCGGGGAAATAAATCGTAGTCAGTCTTGCCGACCACCGATTCCTGGGTACTGTGAAACAACTCTGCAAAGCGCCGGTTAACGAGCATGTAGCGTCCCACAATATCCTTCACATAGATCACCGCAGTCGAGTTGTCGATAATGGACTGCAACAGGTGCTGGCTTCGCCGCAACTGCTCATTGGTGGCGGTGACCTCCGCCGTGCGCTCGGCCACCTGTTCCTCCAGATGCCCCTGGTAGATTCTCAGCTTGCTGGTGCGGTCATGCAGAAGCCGCTCCAGCTCCCTTTGCCGGACTCTTAACCGCCGAATGCGCCACCGGTATGCGCCCAAGCCCGTAAAAACCGCCAGCAGGGCGCATAGGCTGTAAAACCAGTAGGTCTGATAAAAATGGGGGTGGAAATAAAACTCAAAGGAAGCCCCTGTTGTATTCCAGACTCCGTCGCTGTTTGCGGCGACAACCTGAAACCTGTATCGCCCGGGCGGGATATTGGTGTATTCAGCGGTCCGGCGGGCGCCGGCATCAATCCAGTCGCGGTCATATCCCTCGAGCTTGTATTTGAATGTTACCTTTTCCGGCATCGTGAAACTGAGCCCGGTGTAACGAAGCACCAGGTCGCCTCTTCCCGGGGGCACTTGCGACACGCGATTCAAATCAAGCGCGCGACCATCAATGCTGACGTCTTCTACGTGCACCAGCGGAGGCAATGCGTTGACCGGCAGCTTCTCCGGATCTATCACCGATACACCGGTCGCCGTTGCAAACCACACTCTGCCGTCGCTGGTCTTGTTGGCTGCGGGACTGAAACCTGCCGACATCACCGTGCTGCTCAAACCATGCTCGATGCCATAGGCGACCGAAGTAATGGAATGGATCTTGCCATCGGCAAAATCATTAAGTTGCTGCTTGCTCACATGAAAGACGCCTTTGCTGCAGCCTATCCATAAGTTGTGCCGGTTGTCTTCAACCAGACTGAAGAGCAGTTCGCTATAAAGACCATCATGGGCCGTGTAGTTTGTGAAGTGGCCATCCTTGAGACGGCTCAGGCCCTGGCGAGTGGCGATCCAGAGGGTGTTGTCAGCGTCGAGGTAGAGCGACTGGACGGCTCGATTGACCAGGCCATCTTGTTCCGTATAAACGGTAAATCGGCCATCACGGTACCGGTCCAGGCCTTCCCTGGAGCCGATCCATACGCTCCCATTCTTGTCTTCAAGCAAACCGCGAATCGCGTTCGAAGCGAGGCCGTTTTGTGTCGCATAGGCTGTTATTTTCCCGTTCTGGTATCGCAGGAGTCCATCGAGATCGGTGCCAACCCAGATGGCGCCGGAGCGATCTTCCGCGATGGCCCTGGCGTGCGTTTGTGGGATCACGTTGACGAAATGCGGCGCACACCGCCCCGGAGCGCAATCTTTGAGGACCTGCGATCGAAACAGGCCGGCCTCGGTGCCGACCCACAAGCGCCGCTCTCGATCTTCGGCGAGCGATACAACAATGTTGACAGGCAGGCCGTTTTTGCCGGAGTAATCGGTGAATTTGCCATCGTGAAACGAGTTTAGCCCTTTGAGGCTTCCCAACCAGATCGTACCCTGATGGTCTTGCAGCACCGTGGTGGCGTAATTGTCGTTGAGTCCGTTCTTCGCCGTGTAGCTGATGAATTGGCCCTGGTGAATGCAGGCCAGACCCTGGTCGTGGGAGCCAATCCACAGGTTGTCCTCACGGTCGCGGAACATCGCGGTTGTATACCACGAGGAAACGACGCTCTCCAGGGGAAGCGACGATAGTTTGCCATCTTTATATACTTTGACTCCGTCTTCAGTGCCGATCCAGACATTGCCCTGCCGGTCTCCGTACAGGCGAGGCGCGGGAGATATGCCTTCAGGAAGTGTTATCCGCGACGATTTGCCATCTTTCCAGCGGAACACCCCCGTGGCTGACGAGACCCAGAGCGCTCGCTCGCGGTCACGCCAGATTGCCCTGATGAGACCTGCTTGTTTCGGTTCTTCGGGAACATGCAAGTACATCTTTCCGTCTTTGAACCTGTCGACTGCACCGTTCTTGGCGCCAATCCAGACGTTGTCCTCTTCATCAATGTGCAGCGCCGAGACGGCGTTACTTGCGCGGCCATCCCGGATCGGATAGCTGGTGAAATGTCCGCCCTTGAAGCGGCTCAGGCCGCCGTCTGTGCCGATCCAGATACCGCCTTCGCGGTCTTTGCACAGGGTTGTGACGAAGTCATTCGTCAGGCCATCTTTGGTCGTATAGGTTGTTACCTTGCCATTCTTGAGTCGAACCAATCCAGTGCCATATGTCGCAACCCACAGGCTCGAGTCGTCGCCTTCGACCAGCGCCCAGATTTCACCCTCTCTCAATTGGCGATCGGCGAAGGTAGCAAAACTTGCTCCGTCGAACCGGGAGAGGCCTCCCTTGGTCCCGACCCAGATATAACCGTCTCTGGTTTGCAGAATGGCAAAGACTGTATTTTGCGGCAGGCCCTGCGGCTGCCGCCACACGTTTATGGCATACCATTTGGGCTCGCTGCTGGAGGGGTCGCCCTCGGCTGAGAAAACCTGCCCCGTCGAAAGCAGGAGAAGCGCTGGAAGCACCGCTATGATCCATCGCGTCACTTTACTGATGTTGGCGTATTCCCGAAATAGAAAGACATTCCTGAAGGCGGAAAGTGAAGAGCGTAGCAGTGGGCGCAGTTTTATGGGGAGTACCCCACGCACCTCTCGCAATTGGGAGGAGACTCGCGGCATGTTAGACGATGAGGCACAGGCCCATAGGTTCGCGCGTTCCTGGCTTTTCCAAGCCATAGAGCACCTCGCGTACTAAAGGCCCAACAATCCTGGTCAGTAGAGACTCACGTATTATGAATCCACTACACAAGCGAGTCAACCGAAGTAACGGGGTTGAAATCATGGCATCGATCCAGGCATCGATTGCATCATTAGGCTATAAGTCCGGCTTACCGGCCCTCTATGATCCGCAAACTGAAATCAGGCGAGTACCGGTTGTATTCTCGCAAAAAGAACCCGAAGACCGGCAAGCGGCGCAACCTTGGCACCTTCCACTCTCTGGCGCAGGCCAAGCAGCACGAACGGGCGGTGCAATTTTTCAAACGTCGCTGAACCTTAGGCTTGCGGCACGATCCGATCGCCGGCTGACGCAGCGAACAGTGTTGCCGGAGTGAAACCAAAGGCACCGGCCAGCAGGTTCTGCGGGAACGTTGCCTGAACAGTGTTGTACTGCCTTACCGATTCATTGTAGAACTGCCGCGCGTAGGCGATGCGGTTCTCGGTTGAGGCGATCTGTTCCTGCAGTAGCTGGAAGTTCTGTGCAGCCCGCAGGCTGGGATAGTTTTCTGCGCGCACAAACAGATTTCCAATGGCCCCCCCCAGCAGCATCTCCGCGGGGATGCGCGCGCTCAGATCGGGACCCGATGCCATGGCCTGCGAGCGGGCGCGCGTGACTTCTTCCAATGTCCCACGCTCATGATCCATGTAGCCGCGAACCGCCTCGACCAGATTGGGAACCAGATCATGGCGCCGCTTGAGCTGAACATCAATATCGGACCAGGCATTTTGTACGCGGTTGCGCAACCTCACCAAGCGATTGTAGATGGCCGCGACAAAGAATAAAAACAGAACAGAGGCGGCCAGCAATATAAGAATCATTTCAGGCGGCCTCCTTTGTTTTTCATGCGTGCGCATGTCCTAATAAAACAAAAATCCCGTGGATCACGACCAGCCATATTGCAACAATCATAATGTTCAGCATAACCAGCATGGCGATCACTACCAGCATCATGCCCGCCGCTGCCAGCAACAACGGTCCGATGATGAGCCCAAGGACGCTCATGATAATGACCGCGGCTTTCGATTTTTTGCCGTGGGCCTCAGGGCTGTAGCTCGCTCCCATGCGTTCCAACCGCCTCAGGCGCCGCTTCAGCGAAGGATGAAACGACAGAGAGCTCTGCGCTTGCAGTCCGGTTGAGCCCCGCTTGGCCTCATTCTGCCGGCTTTCGCCGCCGAGCGCCTGCAATCGGGCGATGGCGGTTTTGTCACCGCGGCACGCGGCGGCAATATCGGCCGCGATGGGCATATTCGCGGGAACCTGTATGCCCCGGGCGGCTCCCATGGCACGCGCGAAAGCGGCCAAACGCTCTATCGCCTGGGGGTCGCCGCTCATGGCCGCAAGGCGGGTGGCATTCATTTCCATCCGCAGAGCTTTGAAATCATCGGGAGCCGATGCCGACGTGGCGCTTGGGGCCACGCTGGGAGCGCTCTCCACCCAGGCGCGGGCGGCTGTCTGCATCCCCTCCCCGCTCGATCTTGACGCATTAAGGCTACTGTCACCCTTGGGACTTACCACGAACAAATGTGACGCCCAGGCGCCTCCGGGAATATCGGTCGCGGCCTGACTCAGGCGCTTCAAGGCGCGTGCCAGGGCGTCTGGATTGCGCATCAGCGCCACGGCGCTGGCATCGGCCAGGTATCTGCGCGTGCGCCACAGCAGCGCCATGCACGGACCGAGCAATAAGGTAAAAAAGAACCACAGCGTAACTTCCATCGCCATATTGCTGAAAATAATTGGCAGGAACACAAGGAACAGGAAGTTGCGCCACGTCGACTTCTTCGGGTTGTTGACAAAGCGGTCAATGTCGCCGTCTCCCATATCGAGGCATCCGGTCAGCAGGACGGCAACGGTTTCCGCTTCGGCTGACTTGGCGCCAGCGCTCGACGAGCGCATCAGGCCATAGCGCAAGATGCGCCACAGCGTGCCCCGCGACTGCTTCCCGAAAGGGGAATTAATCAGCGTCACCAGCAGGCCGCAGGTCTCAAAGACGCTGGTCACGGTGAAGGCGATGCGCAGGTCGCCGTTGCCAATCGAGCCGATCAGGTGCGCCAGCAGGGCTTCCAGCTCGTCGCGCTGCAGGTCGTCGAGCAGGCGGCGCGAAACCACCAGGCGCGCATCTTGGGGCGACGTGCCGAAGGCGGCGGCGTTGGCGCCGGAAGAATCCACCAGCATCACGTGGGGCACGGGCAGCCCGGCGGCGATGGCCATTTCTTCCACAACGTCGTGGAGCTGCAGCTCCTTGAGGTCCCCCTGGTTGGGTTCGCGGGCATTCAGGCTGGCCAGGGTGCCGCCTACGCCTCCGCGGCGAAAGAGCGCCAGCACTCCCGTCCACAGAATAAAGGTGATTACGATGCCTGGCGCCAGCATCACTACCAGCCCCGCTCCCAAGGTTTGCAGGTCCAGCGTTCCCCGGTGGTTGAGGAAGTAATCGGCAACGCTGTAGGCCAGGCGGCCCAGACTGTTGACTGTTGTCCAAAACTCGGGCGGGAGTGGAGAGAAGTAATTAATAACGTCGGCAGTGGCAAGGGTGAGGGCATAGACCAACGGCGTGAGCACCAGGGTGAGTGGAATGCCCATAATCAGGGCGGCCACGAAACACAGCGCCGACATCCGCCAGGTGGCGCGGCGATTGCGCGATTGCGCCTTATAAAACGCCTCGCGGTCGCGCGGGCCAAGCTGGCGCGCGTCACTGGTGGCATCTGGTTTCGCCGCATCTGGCGCCGAAGTCATGTGCGGAGCTTAGCACCTGGCTTGCGGCGCGGACAAGCCGGGGGAGACTTGAAGTAGTGCTCCCCCTCCCCATTACATCAAAGTAGTGAATGCAGGGTTAAGCTACTGGAAATTCAGCGACATGCGGGCGGAACGAGTGTAGTGCCGAAGTAGTGGGTTGCGTGCCGCCGGGCCGGGAAGCGGAGAGCTGAAAATTGTTCTCGGGGCTGTTGGGGGAGGGGGGGTTACTAAGTAACCTTTTTGGCTTGGGCGGGCGTCTCCCTTTGACTCGGGGAGCCGCGAGATACGCCGCTTTGATGCTTTCAAAGACCGTGGGGCACAGAGCCTTGCATCGATCATGCCAGCAATTTGATAAAAAGCAATGATTTGATACCACTTTGCCCGGACCCAGCGAAGAAACGTGGATTCCATGACAGAATGGTTTGCTTTTCTTACGGTCACGGTACCAGCCGTGGGTCGTGCCGATAAGCTGCTGAAGAATGAACAAAATTCCACTGCCGAAGGCAATGCCGCGCAGCAAAGCGGAGCGTGCATATCTAAGGTTTATCCGCGCGCTGGCCACAAAATGCGAAGACTATGCCGCCGCTACTCCGTCCCCGCAGGACACGTCGCGCTCAGCCACTTGCCGGTCACTATGCCATTCACGTTGATGGTGGCGCCGTTGCCGACCGAAGTGGTCATGCAGCGAGGCCTGAACGTTTTCTTGATCGGCGACGTGCAGCTTGATCCCTCCGCTCCGCCGCAAAGTGCGCGGCTCCGGTCGGGATGACAAAGCTGTAGAACCAATACCCAGTCCAAATCCAGCCCGGTTCGTGGTATAATATTTTTTGCTCTCGCCGCGACTAACATCCTGTATTTACAAGCATTTAGCGCGATTTTGCCACTCAGGGTCCTGACTCTGAAATTAAGCTCTTCGTGTGCTGAAAAGCCGGCGATGTGAGCACTTGAAATCTTTAGATCGATTGACTGAAAAACCGAGAACCGAGAACTGAATCATGGCTGACGATCAAAACCCACAACTCCCTCTTGAACCACCCGGCGATGGCGGATTGCCTCCCGGACCGGGCGCGGCAAACCTTGTGCCCATCAACATTGAAGAAGAGATGCGGCGTTCGTATCTCGACTATTCCATGTCTGTCATCATCGGGCGCGCGCTGCCCAGCGTGTATGACGGGCTGAAGCCGGTGCACCGCCGCATTCTCTATGCGATGTTTCGCGAAGGGCTGCACTACAACCGGCGGTTTTCCAAGTGCGCCGGCGTAGTGGGCGAGTGCCTGAAGAAATATCACCCGCACGGTGACAGCGCCGTGTATGACGCGCTGGTGCGGCTGGCTCAGCCCTGGAGCCTGCGCTATCCGCTGGTGGATGGACAAGGCAACTTTGGCTCCGTGGATGGCGACCCGCCGGCGGCGTATCGTTACACCGAAGCCCGCCTGATGAAGATTGCGCACGAGATGCTGGCGGATATTGACCAGGATACGGTGGATTTTGTCGCCAACTTCGATGAGAGCACCACCGAACCCGTGGTTCTGCCGACGCGGATCCCCAACCTGCTGGTCAACGGCTCGAACGGCATTGCCGTGGGAATGGCAACCAACATTCCGCCGCACAACCTGACGGAAATCCTCGATGCCACCATTACCCTGGTCAACCATCCGGAGACTTCTCTCAAAGAAATTTTGAAGGTGGTAAAAGGTCCTGACTTCCCCACCGGCGGTTTTATCCACGGGCGCAGCGGAATTGCAGAAGCCTACCGGACCGGCCGCGGGCGCTTTACCATGCGGGCCAAAGCTTCGATTGAGAACCTGACCAAAGACCGCAAGGCGATCATCATTACTGAGATTCCCTACCAGGTCAACAAAGCCAACATGGTGAAGCGCATTGCGGAACTGGTGCTTGACAAGGTGATTGACGATATCTCAGACGTGCGGGATGAATCGGGCCGCGACGGCATGCGCGTGGTTGTGGAACTCAAGCGCGGGGCCGAGCCGCAGATCATTCTGAACCAGCTCTACAAGCATACCCAGATGCAGGAAGGCTTCAGCATGATCTTCCTGGCCGTGGTCAACGGGCAGCCCAAGGAAATGGGGCTCATTGCGGCCATTCAACACTTCATCGACCACCGCGTGGATGTGGTGCGCCGCCGCACCGCCTACCTGCTGGCCCGGGCGCGCGAGCGCGAGCACGTTTTAGAAGGCTACAAGATCGCGCTCGACAACCTGGACGCCGTGATCAAGCTCATTCGCGCCTCTGCCTCGCGCCTGGAAGCGCGCGAAGGCCTGATAGAGCGCTTCAAGCTGAGCACGCGCCAGGCGGATGCCATCCTGGAACTGCAACTGCACCGCCTGACCCAGCTCGCCAAAGAAGAAATTATCGCCGAGCTGAAACAGATTCGCGAGCAGATTGCGGAGTACGAATCCATTCTGGCCTCGGAGAAAAAACTGCGCGGGCTGATTGTGAAAGAGCTGGAAGAGATCAAGAAAGAGTACGGCGACGAGCGCCGCACCGTCATTCAAGACGAAACCGCCGAAATCACCCTCGAAGACCTCATCGCCGATGAGCAGGTGGCGGTCACGATCTCGCACTCCGGATACCTGAAGCGCACCGCGGTTTCCACCTACCGCCAGCAGCGGCGCGGCGGCACCGGACGCAAAGGCATGAGCACGCGCGATGAGGATTTCGTCGAGTACCTGTTCATCGCCTCTACGCATGCCTATATCCTGGTCTTCACCAATACGGGCCGCGTCTTCTGGTTGAAGGTCTATGAGGTTCCCGATGTGGGACCAGCAGGCAAAGGCAAGGCCATTGCCAACCTGGTGGCACTGCAGCCCGGCGAAACCGTGCGTGCCCTGTTGCCCGTGCGCAATCTGGAAGAAGAGGGCAAGTTTGTTTTCTTTGCTACGCGCAACGGCACAGTGAAGAAGACGCCGCTGACCGACTTCTGCAACGTTATGTCGCGCGGCATTATCGCCATCGGCATCGAAAAAGAAGATGAGTTGGTTGCCGCCCATATCACCGATGGCAAACAAGTCGTCTTCCTGGCATCGCATGAGGGCATGGCCATCCGCTTTGAAGAAGATGATGTGCGCCCCATGGGACGCCCCGCCTACGGAGTGCGCGGCATGGACCTCGACAAGAAAGATTACATCGTAGGCATGGCGGTTACGCCGAAAGAAGCGCCGCCCAAATCCACCAAGAAGCGGGCCCCCGACGAAGAAGAGCCCACGGCGCGCATGATTCTTTCCGTCACCGAAATGGGTTACGGCAAGCGCACCGATATTGACGAATACCGCATGCAGTCGCGCGGCGGCAAAGGCGTGATCAACGTCAAGACCACCTCTCGCAACGGCATGGTCAGCGCCATCATGCTGGTAAAGGAAGACTCGGAGGTCATGGTCATCAGCCAGTTTGGCAAGATCATCCGCATGGATACCAGCGGCATCCGCGAGGCCGGCAGGTCAACCCAGGGCGTGCGCCTGCTGCAGATGGATGGCGGAGATAAAGTGGCCGCCGCCGTGGTCATTCCGCCTGAAGAGAAAGATGAAAATGGCGAGTTGATACAGTAAAAGCACCAAACAGAGACTTAAGAGCCCGGTGTGACAGCCGGGCTTTTTCTTTCCTGTCAGGGGCAGTTCAAAGTAGCGCCGCCTTCTCGAAAGTAGCGCCGGCGTCCCACCGGCTGTCATGTGGACACCTTGCCCGCACCCCTCTTCAAGGCCTCACATCAAGTATTACATCGACAATCTTGTTCTCGTCATCAATGCTTTCTTTCGCCAGCGAGTTGGCGGTAGCAGTATGGCTCTTAATCATTTCGCTGATGAACCTGACAGGATAGGTGTCATCATATGCGGTTCCTGGCGCAAGTTTCCACATTTGCTGGATTTTCGTTTTCAAGTCCGGATCCACGCCCCGAATTGTGAGTTTGCCCATCTGATAGGGCACGCCCTCCTGTAATTCGACTTCAAAGTTTGCGGTGCCATCTTCCCTTAACTGGGCGCGCAGCTTGTGAGTTACGCCCAGATAGCCGTGCGGCCCGTAGAACTGGCGCAACGCAGCTAAATCCTTCTCCAGCCTGACCGCATTTGCTAGGTCACCGTTTTGCAAGGAGACAAGTTTCTGAAGTTCTTGCGATGTGGCTATGGTATTCCCGGACCATGCAACGCCGCCAAAACGATACAGTGGACCCTCCTCTATTGGGATCGTGACCTCGACGGCTGGATCCTGCTGACTCGCCCACAAGTTTGTACACTGGGTCAGCAAAGCGCACCTTCAGGAAGCCACGGGCCAAGTAAAGATTCTTCAGCTGAGAATTACAGAAACCGCGCACAACACTTTGCCGAAAGGGACTTTGAATCAAGGAATGAGCGGCGTCTTCTAAAATAGCACTGTCGAGCCGCTTTGCCCCTTCAAACTTCACGGATGCGATATGAGGCTCAATATCTTCCACCTCGTAAACAACTGCATTGAACTGACCCGATGGGCTGTCTACGGTGGTCTTGACGGTTCCGGGTATGTTCCGATTGTTGAGCAGCGCCTGCAGAGCCAGCCTCACATCTGAAAGCAGCGTTCCAGCGTTAGGAAGCTTCCCCTGAAAGAGGGGAACACGAGTGCGCAGCTCGCTGTCGAGTTGATCGGGAGTAAACCAGACGAAATTCTCAAAGATTACCGGCGCTAAAAGGTTTGCGTCTGTGACCTGATAAGTAGCGCTAACGCCCCCTGTCACGGGCATGAATTGAAAGTGGACTGCGACGAACACTCCGGTTTCCCCGAGCTGGTTTGCTGCTTCCTCAAGATCGTTCTGGGTCACTTCTTCATTCAGTTGCAAGCCGGTAGCCTGAAGAACCTGGGCTTCGTTGTAGCGCTGTGAGCCATTGGCGTGGAGTGAAACCAGACGAAATTTCTTCGCGGCAGTCTGAGCAAGTGAGCAGCCGAGGATAACGCACAACAAGAGCGGAAAAGTCCAGAGTCTGCGCATGGCAAAAGCATAAAACACCGCGGCACGATTGCAAAATGTGTTTGAAAAACAACGTTACGCATTTGACAGCACTACCAGGTCCTGGTGCCGGTTCATTCCGCGTTCGATGTAAAGTTCGACCTTAAAAAGCCGTGACCACACCTTGTCGATATACTGCCTGGTATGGAAAGCGCACTGGTAAAAATCTGGCAGGCCATCGAGCTTGAACCTTCCTATCTCCAGCACCTTAAAGAGAAAGCCTTTCGTCTGCAGCGTTTCGAGATCGCCCTGGGAGAAGACAATCCGTTGCGCGATATCGGCCTGGGCGTGGGCGCCGTGGGTACTGATCATCAGCGTGCCTCCCGGCTTCACTACGCGCTTCAATTCCTGCAGCCAGCGCAACTGATAACTTTCATCGAGGTGGGTAAACACAGAAAAAGCATAGAGGAGGTCGAAGCTGGCGTCAGGAAACGGCAGAGGAGGCAGCAGGTCATTCTTCGTGAAGCCGGCGAAGCCAAGATTGCGGCGGCACCAGGCGATTGCCGCCGGATCAATGTCTGTGCCATGCAGGCGGCATGAAGGGGGATGATCATGGAAATACCGCAGTACCCGTCCGCAGCCGCAGCCGAAATCGAGCACATCGTGAAAAGCGTAAAGTTCTTTGCCGGCAAGCCGCAGTGAACTTCTGATTTCGCCGGCGCAGGTCTGCCCGGCATTTAAAAAGCTTTTGCCGTCCAGATATCCGTGAACTCGATAGCGCAGGACCGGCGGCGGAAGCGGCAGGCCGCCTCCGATTCGCCGGTCGCGAAACGATTCCACCAGAGCAGCCGAGTGCAATTCAAAGTAACGCCAAGGACCATGAAAAGGCCTGGGAACGTATTTCTTTAGGAATTGGCGAAACTCCATAAAACTCCTGAGCGCTTATTCCGGCCGGCACAAAAAAGCATAAGCCAATCTTGATCGAAGCTCAAAATTCATTTCAGAAAACACTGAACAGCAGCCGTTTGGGTTTATGTGCCTTCTTTACCAACGGCTGGTTCATGAAATCGAGAAACGGAATCATCACCCGAAAGCGCTTCACGATTTCAGGCACCAGTTTCGGAGTGGTGACGAGCCTGGCTGGAAGCAGCGCCTCAAATCCCCAGCCTTTGCCGCGCAGCAGGTCTTCGGCGGGATGGTCTTTGGCAAAGCCCTTGGGCACGCGCGTCAGTTGCTCCATCTGCAGCTCGCCCATCAGGCTGCGCAGAGGCCTGGCGCGGACAATCTTGCGGAACTCTTCGTGGCGCTCGGCCAGCAGCGCGCGGAAGACCCGCAACTCATCTGCCGGAGGCATGTAGACGCCTCCCCAGATCAGCAGCTCTTTGACATTGAAATGGAAATAGAAAAACGCCCCTGACCTCCTGCTGGCGGCTCCCTGGGGATGAAAAACAACGGCGACGCGTGTCTTATAAGGAGTCTTGTCGTGAGAAAAGCGCGTGTCGCGGTAGATGCGGAAGATGGCCTTCTTCGGCGGGCTGATGTAGCCGGGAGCGAATTCCATGAGCTGGTGGTTGATGGCGGTGACCAGCTCGATGGTCGGCGCTTTGATCTCTTGTTCATAGATATGCTTGCGCGCCTGGAACCAGGGACGCCGGTTGTTGCGGGCCAGCTTGCGGAGAAAGTCGAGGGCTGCAGGAGAGTAACCGGGAAAATTCATAATCGCCAATTAAACCGCAGAGGACGCGGAGTTACGCAGAGGATTCTTGGTATTTTCAACCACGCCAAATTTATTCGGAAGAAGTGATCTTCACCCGTTTTTGTTAAGCCTCCGCGCTCCTCTGCGGCCTCTGCGGTGAGTACTACAGCGTTGTCGCTTTTTCCGCGATCAACTTCGTCACGTGCGCGGCGAAGTCGCTGGCCGCCATATCCTGCGTCTTCTCATTGCCGCGGGTGCGCACGTTCACTTTGCCGGCCTCGGCTTCTTTATCGCCCACCACCAGCATGAACGGCACTTTCTGCAGCGCGTGCTCGCGGATTTTGGCGTTCATCTTTTCGTTGCGATCATCTACATGCACGCGCACTCCAGTTTTCTGCAGCTCGGCAGCGACTTTGTTGGCGTACTCGACGTGGCGCTCGCTGATGGGAACCATGACAACCTGCACGGGCGCGAGCCATACTGGAAATGCTCCGGCGTAGTGCTCGATGAGCACGCCGAAGAAACGCTCGACCGATCCATAGAGGGCGCGGTGGACCATCAACGGCTGGCGCCGCTGCCCGTCTTCTGCAACGTATTCGAGCTGAAAGCGTTCAGGAAGGGTGAAGTCGAATTGGACGGTTGAGAGCTGCCAAAGCCGCCCAATGGCGTCTACCAGCTTGACGTCAATCTTGGGTCCGTAAAACGCGGCTTCACCAGGAATCGTCTTGTATGGGATATTGCGCCGCTTCAACGCCGCTTCAAGCGAACGATTGGCAAGCTCCCAATTTTCTTTCGTGCCTATATAGTTTTTTGTGTCATTCGGGTCCCAGGTTGAAAGCTCGACCTGGAATTCCTGAAAGCCAAAAGTGTTCAGCACGCTTACGGCAAAATCAATGCAGCCCACGATCTCGTCTTCAATCTGTTGCGGGGTGCAGAAGATGTGGGCGTCGTCCTGGGTGAATCCGCGGACGCGCAGCAGACCGTGCATCACGCCGGAACGCTCGTAACGATAAACCGTGCCCAGCTCGCCCAGGCGCACCGGCAGATCGCGGTACGACTTCAGGGAATTCTTGTAGATCAGGATATGGAACGGGCAGTTCATGGGCTTCATGCGGTACTCGGCATCGTCAAGCTCCATGGGGGTGAACATGTTCTGCGCGTAGTATCCGGCATGGCCGCTGGTCTTCCACAAATCGGTGCGGGCCACATGCGGCGTGTAGACGAGCGAGTAGCCGCGCTTGAGGTATTCATCGCGCATCCAGTCTTCCATGATCTTGCGCATCAGCCCGCCCTTGGGATGCCAGAAGATCAGGCCGGGACCTGCGAGTTCCTGAATTGAAAACAGGTCGAGCTGCTGGCCCAGCACACGGTGATCGCGCTTCCTGGCTTCTTCCTGCCGGTGGACCCATTCGTCGAGTTCCTTTTTGGAATAGAACGACGTTCCCGAGATGCGCTGCAGTTGCGGATTTTTTTCGTCGCCCAGCCAGTAGGCGCCGGCGATGTTCAGCAGCTTAAAGGCCTTGATGCGCCCGGTGGAAGGGATATGCGGGCCGCGGCAGAAATCCACAAAGTTGCCGTTGCGGTAGAAAGAAACTTTGTCTTCACCCTCGGTGAACTTCTCGATGAAGTGGACTTTCATCCAGTCGCCTTCGCTGTTGTAACGGGCGATGCTCTCCTGACGCGGCTGAAACTCGCGCACGAATTTCTCGTCGCGGTTTACGATCTCCTGCATCTTAGCCTCGAGCCTGGCCAGTTCTTCAGGAGTGAATGGCGTCGGGCGATAAAAGTCATAAAAGAATCCGTTCTCGGTAGGCGGCCCGTGTCCCAGCTTGGTTTCAGGGAAGAGCTCCAGCACCGCCGTAGCCAGCAGGTGCGCGCTGGAGTGGCGGAAGACCTCGAGCGATTCCGGATCTTTTTCAGTGAGAATGCGGACCTCGGCGTCTTGCTCAATGGGACGGTTCAAATCTACAACCGAGCCGTTGACTTTGGCGGCCAGCGCGGCCGAAGCCAGGCGCGGACTGATGG
The DNA here is from genome assembly GCA_035487295.1 of Terriglobales bacterium. GTDB lineage: Bacteria > Acidobacteriota > Terriglobia > Terriglobales > Acidobacteriaceae > QIAW01. Next base: position 35,207 of record DATHMH010000049.1, on the reverse strand, counting down.
CACTGGCTACATCAAGCGCCGTTGCGCCTTTAGGCAGGCTCTTCTCGGAACCGTCAGGCAGTTTGATCTTGATATCTTCTGGCATTGGAGACCCGGCTGGCTGAATCGATTTGCCAAACAGCGGTAATCTTTCAGTCTAGCCAACGCTGGGGTAAGGGTCAAACGGGTACAGGGGTATTACCTGTCGAGGGCGTTTTGCTACACCTAGGGATCGCATAAATATTGGCTCAAATCACTCATGCGCCAAGTAGGGCTGAGAACGTGCATTCACTGACGCGCGCGCGGGGGCGGCGGGACCGCTATTTGCCCGGAATGGGAAAAGAGGGTGCGCCGTGCTGTGTGGCCCATTTTCACGCGCCGTTTTCGCGCGTGCGCAATTCTGCGCATGAGGGTGCGTCAAGAAATAGTTTGCGCGTCATTAGTTAGGGTATGGGAAATCGGATTACCTTATTTTACAAAACGCTTGATTGCATCCCATTTCGGATCGTGTTGCATCATAAACTGAAGTTTATGCGGATCCGCATTGATGGACTTTACCTCTTGTTCAAACGACTCGGGCTTCCACTCTTTAGTGTAGAAAACAAACTCCCGCATTCCGTTATAAGTTATTATCAGCACAAAAATACCCGACCCGTCTATCGCTATCTTGTCGTTAAGAGCATCTTCAATCTTTCCCAATTCCTGAGCTTCGGAATTTGTGGGCAAACCATCTTCCGTCGGATGCAACAACGGAACAGCGATGCCAATTTGAAACGGATATTCCGGATGCCCGACGGCTTCCTTCAACCCCTCCCTAAAACGCGTAAAGATAAGCTTACCTTCCAGCGTTCCCTTGCCAACCGACCATGTATCGGGGTAGCTTCTTATATCCTTAAACTTTCGGGGCGAAAAATTGAACATAATTATCTGGTTCGAGAGTTATTACTTACTGCCGCTGAAAGCTGCTGCGTTGGCATAAACAGATTCTAGCACCCAGCCCCTCTCGACCCTCAACCCCCTGGGGTGTGGCCACCCGCCCCAAAGATTCAGGACTATGCCGGCGGTTGTGGCGTAGTAGGCGGCTGTACGGGCGGCATCGGAGCCGCAGGATGCGTCGGTTGCGGCGCAGGTATGCCGGTAAATGCTTCCTTCACCTGCGGCCGCATCAGAACGATGATTGTGAATACTCCAAGAACCGTACCGAATGGCATCCAGAGGCAACACAAGGCTGCGACGACCAGGCAGAAGGTATAGTGTTTGCATTGCGCAAGATAGCGGCCCGCCAGAAAAGTGCAGATTGCGAGCGTCAAACCGAGCACGATAAATAAGCCCCCAAGGATTACGAAAATCAGGCCCATGAAAGCTGGTGGTGCATCCGCGCCGTGGCCGAAGGCTCCCATCAGCATCGCAATCCCTAGGGTGACGTGAATCAGCGGAATACAGGCAAACATCGCAAGCAGTGCCGCAACGATGTAGTGAAAAATCGAGAGCATCCTGAGTTGCTCTTGGTCTTGATAGGTAAGCGGCATAGTTCCTCTAGTTTGGACTGATGTACTTAGGACAGAGGGCTTCTAGTCCCTTAACTGCTTTTCCATCTTTTGCAAGGAGCCTTGTTTTCAAGGGAGTTTGTTCTGTTACAGCGGCGTCTAGCTCAAACTGGAGTTTGTAGGGTTTCGCTATTGTCTCGTGCAGTAACGCAATTTCTTTGTGAAATATGGCTAGAGACGGTGGCCTGGCGTCATGAAGTTCAATAATTCGACCACCGGCATCGGTGACGAAGTGTGCTAATTCTGGACTCGGTTCCTCAGGACGCAATGTCCCGTTGATAGTCCCGTGAAGAAAGCCAGGAAAAGCAAGCCAGTAGATGCGGATTCTTGAGGCGAGCAGATATTGCCGCAATTTCTCGTGATTTATTTTGCCTTCATTATCGTCTCCATCGGAGATGAGCAATATGCTGTCCCCCTCCTGTAGGTCCTTTCTTAAGTACGTTCCCGCGCCGTAAATGGCGTCGAAGACTGCGCTCTGTCCGTAGGGTCTAGGAAGCCTGCTCGTCATGAACTCATTGAATTGGTTTAAAAACGAAGCCACATCTTGCAGCTCAATCTCCATTTGTTGATGATCACTAAAATCAATGAGGCCCAGTTTGTCGGTCGCCGAGAACAATTCGGCAAAGTCCTTAACAGTTTGCAGCGAGACAATTTGCTTGTCCGACATGCTGCCACTGATGTCACGCAATATCACGATGCGCCGACTCCCTTCGGCAGGAGTTACCTTGATGTTTGAAACAATGCGCCTGGGTACCTCAAGATGAAAAGTAACGGTTGCGAAGCTCTCAGTAGAGTTCTGTGATGTCCCTGACAAGTCACACAAGACAGAATAATGTGTCGATTGGGCATACGCACAGGGTGAAAGAAAAACTACCAGGACCAATTGCCACACGCGCTGTTTGATTTGGACCATAACTTTGCCCGCCTGAAATTGTACGCTATTGCGCTTTTTCACTCTCGCCCCTTTGGGATCGCTAATCGGTCGGGTTGCCTCTAACCCAGAAATAGCGATGGAACCCTTTGATAATTTTCACAAGGACCGCGAAATAGGCGGGCATAGCAGTCAGGAGCCGGGTGCCCCATGCCCACGCGAAGCGTGGCTTGGGCCTGGAACGATTGCCGTCCTTATTTATTTTCACAATTTTTGTCAGTAGGTGGTGAGATAGTAGAAGTACGTAAGACAACAAGGAAAAGCATCTTCTTAGTTAGACGCACGTCAGGTGTTGCGTGGCCATGGAGACCCGGCATGGAACACTAGGGGCATCACGTGACGTTGTGCGTTGCTGCAACGTGTCAAGATCGCGGTAAAGATCGAGAGGAGATCCTATGAAAAAATTCACCATTCTATGTGCTTTGAGCTTTTTGCTTTTCGCTGGGTCGAGTCAAGGCGCCGCTCAACAGCAGCCCAAGGCGCAACAAAACAATCAAAACACGGTTTACGAAAATCAATATATGAAGGTTGTTTTGCAGCCGGGCTGGAGAGCAACAACGCCCCGCCGCATTCCGGCTGCGGTCAATATCAGCAAAGGCAACTACATTCTTTACATCAACACGCAGGCTTCTCAGGCCAGCGGAGTGGAGGGCGGCCGATTTGCTGAAATAGCCATGGGTGCACCCAGCGTTGATGCTGTTGTGACGGTGCAACCCAGCCCGCCATGCGGCACGCAGGAATCAACGCCGGTCTCGGCTCCGTATACCCGCAGCGATTTGTATGTAAGCAAAGCTGACTCAAAATCCCAGGAGTGGTGTCATGCGCCTTCGAGCGGAGCAACGGTTTGGTATTTTTCGTATATAACGGACGCCGCCGGCGGCTATTTTAATTACTACGTTCCAGGGCAGGGCCGCGCACTTGTGGTCACCATGGCATATCGTTCAAAAAACGTGGATCGCTTACCCTTAAAAGGCAGCACAGAGCTAACTTCCGTTCTTGCGGAAATGACTTCAATCGTGAATTCGCTCAAAATAAAGAGAAAATAGAAGCAAGTATGCCCGGGGAGTGTGGCAAAACGCCTTCGGTAGGAGATACCCCCGTCAAACTGAAAAGCGGGCAGTCAGAATCGGACCTCATTTGCCACAATGCCCCCGGGGGCAAGCTTGAACTCATTCCCGCAGCGTGGGCCACGAAGAGGAACTGAGTGCAATCGCCTGTTAACGACAGTTACTTCTGGTTTGCCGGTGACCCGGCCGCCATTCTCCTTGCCCCACTCCGCTTGGACTGGCACTTCTGCCAGTGATTGCAACGGCACCCGCGCTGGAACAATAGTTGCCACACGTCTCGCCGTGGGTACCCGGTTGGGATTTGCGACAAAGGATGCCTTCTATGAAAAACACGCTCACTGGACTCACGAAATCGAAAGTCGTCATGCTTGCCTTGGTGTTTACGTTTGCCTTGATGGCACACGCAGCCGACGACAAAAAGCTAAAGCAGCGGAAAGACGTCCGGAATGTTGCCCAGAAGGTCCTGCGGCAGCTTTACAAAGCGGAGCCCGAGGCCAAGGCAGCAGTCGAAAATGCCGCCGGGTACGCTGTCTTCAACAACATGGGCGTGAAGATCCTGGTTGCAGGTTCCGGGAGAGGCAAGGGCATCGCCGTCGACAACAAGACTAAGAAGGAAACCTTCATGAAGATGGTCGAACTACAGGCGGGGCTTGGAATCGGCGTGAAGAAGTTCAACGTTGTCTTCGTCTTTGACAATGACAAGGTCTTGAACAGTTTCATCAATTCCGGCTGGCAGTTCGGGGGGCAAGCCACCGCCGCTGCCAAGACCAAGAACCAGGGCGGAGCGATGGCGGGAGCGGCGTCGGTTTCCGATGGGGTATGGATGTATCAAATGACAGAAAAGGGACTAGCCGCCGAGATCACCGCCAAGAGCACCAAATACTACAAAGACGACGACCTTAACTGAAGCAAGAAACCGCCGGAGATTGCAGTTTTCAGCTTGCGGCTGCATCTATGCCCGCAGTTTCACTCAGGTACTTGGCAACCGCAATCTCTAGATTGAAGTGCATGGCCTCGCGTCCGAGTGCTTCGCCCAACTGCGATCTCTGCAGCATGCCAAGCACGCCTGGGTTCATCCCTACCAGCCAGAGTCTGACACCACGCTCACGCTGTCGCTTCTCACCTTCGGTCAACATCTTCAGGGCTGTGTACTCAAGATCGAAAACAGCACTGAGATCACAGGCAACAACTTTCGGTTGCGCTTCTTCAATCAAGAGTCTTATCTTCTGCGCGATTTGCTGGGCATTGGCGAAGAAAACCCGGCCCTCTAGTCTCAGCAGCAATAAGCCGATAAATGTCTCATCTTCGGGATGTTCCTTTGAGCGAGGCCGGAATACATTCGTGCCTAGCTTGCGTCCAAGGACGTGCACCGGCGGATCGGCCACCTGGTAGGCAAGGGCCACGAGGGAGACAATGATAGCCACGACGATACCCTTCAGTGTTCCCACCAGAACCACACCGGCAAATGCGATCAGAGCCCACCAGAACTCGGTTCGACGTACCCTGAGAATCTCACGAAACTCCACCGGCTGTACCAGGCCGACCGAGTAGACAATAATTACTGCCGCAAGAGTGGCTTGCGGCAACAAAGCAATGAGCGGCGCCAGCAGCATCATTGTCACCAGCGTGACAGTCGCCGTCACGATCTCTGCCAGCTGTGTGCGAGCACCGGCCAGACGATTCACCGCTGTCTGGGTGGTACCACCCCCACCAGGCATGGCGCCGAGAAACGCGCCGCCGGCATTCGCCAGTCCGGTAGCCAGTAACTCCCTGTTAGCTTGGGGCGTGGGCTCATCAGTGCGTACGAAAGCACGCCCGGCCGCGATTGTCTCAGTAAAGCTCATCAGAGCTATACCCAAGGCACCGGGCCAGAGTTGAACGGCCAGGGAGAAGGCTGGATGGGTAAACGACGGCAGGCCCTGCGGAATGTGGCCGACCAACTCAACTCCGTGTGCATGCAACCTCAGCAGGTAAGCGCCGGTAATGCCTGCAGCCACCGCAAGGAGTGGAGCAGGAGCGTGGGGCATAAGTCGTTCGACGGCAACCAACAGAGCGATGATCGAGACGCCTACGGCCAGCGTTAGCAGCGATGTCCCGGGCAGGCCATGGACCATTGCAAGCAGGTTCTGGACGAACGAACCCTTTGCAAAATGAATGCCGAGAATTTTGGGTACCTGATCCAGAACGATGACGACGCCAATACCCGCTTTGAAACCGATCAAGACCGGCTCGGAAATGAAATTGGCAACGAAGCCCAGCCGCAGGATCGCAGCGACTACGAGCGCCAATCCGACTAACAACGTCAGCATGGCAGAGGCGGTCACTAGCGATTCTGGATCTCCTCCCGGTACCACTTCGCCCAGTTCGTAGGCAGTCAATATCGCGATCGTAGTGGTTGTGCTTACGCTGAGCACGCGCGAGGTGCCTAGCGCTGCATAGATCACCATCGGCAGAAAGGCCGTATATAGTCCCACCTGCACCGGCAGGCCGGCGATTGCTGCATACGCCATCGCTTTGGGAATGACCACCGCAGCAGTGGTCAAACCAGCGATGACATTGGGTCGCAGCCACTCTTTCCGGTAAGAGACTAGCCAATTTTTCATTGGAGGCAACGTATAAATGCCAGGGAACTCCTGCCCCGGCGGGACACTGGCAAAATGAGCCGAGCAATTGTGGTTTGGTTACTGAGTCCCAGCTGCATTACTGCAACGTTTTCTGGTGGCACCAGGCAAGTGGCAAGGCGATGTGGATTGTTGGCATAAATCTCGATTACAAAACCTCGTTCCTTGGGCTGGTCGGCGGTCAATCGCCTGCTTACATCAACTGTCTCGTTACCTATCTGAATCCGTTATCTGGCAGCGCCGGGCAGGATGCAATGATCGCATTCTAACCCGGCGCACTGTTTTGGCATCGCCGAATGGCGAATTTCCTGCGGTTCGGATCTATGCTGCTCTCTTGGCGCCAATTCTCTCCGCCATCTCAATTTCACCAATCCTGCGCAGCCAGCGCTGCGTCCGCTCAGCTAACGCAAGCTTATCCGCGAGGCAGGTTTCCAGGAGTGCGGCGACTCCATAATTGCCAGAGACGTCGGCAGCCGCGATGAGCGTCTTGAACTCGGCGGCGCGGAAATGAACAAGGTTGTTAAGTTTCGCGAGGATGTAGAAACGCCGCGTCGTCGTATCTTTAATGTCAGCTACTTCTTTGCGGAAGTCCTCGGTAAGCGCATCGTAAATTCGAGCCCTCGTTTCACTCAGTTGCACCGGCTCCTCGCCGATAAGCTTGAAACATTGATCGAGGGTCTCGAGCACTTTTTGCGAGACAAAGGTGCGAGCCTCCAGGGCCTGCTTAATATCGGGATCTTCCGCGAGTTGTGCCAGGTTCTGGAAAATCCTTGTCGTTTTTTCACTGCCCTGCCGTAGATCGCTGAGCATGAGCACGAAAATCTCTTTCGGATTCTTGATTGGCATTGAAAGTCTCCTTTGATTGTTGGTTGATCGCTGTTGGTTGATTGTGAGTGCGGGAGGAATGAGCCGAATATTGGCATGCTAATGTGTGCTAAGTCTGTGAGGCAACTGGGAAAACTACCAGCGATGACTTTCAGCGTGCCAGCCGGGTTTTCGCGGAGGGTTAGGACTGGTGTCATGCGCCTTCGAGCGGAGCACCGGTTTGGTATTTTTCATACCTAACGGACCCCGCCGGCGGCTATTTTAATTACTACGTTCCAGGGCAGGGCCGCGCTCTTGTGGTCACCATGGCATATCGTTCAAAAAAAGTAGACAGCTTACCCTTAAAAGGCAGCACAGAGCTGACTTCGGTTCTTTCGGAAATGACTGCCATGGTGGATTCGCTCAAAATAAAGCGAAAATAGAAACAAGTATCCAGAAGCCATCTGGATTTGTTGACATCCTTGAACATTTGTCCAGACTTCGTCGTGCAGAGGGAAAATCCAGGGCGGTCCGATTTAAGCCGTAGGCGGTTCCCATCTCCATCCGAGGTCCTTCGCCGCATAAAACGCGGCTCAGGATGACACCTCTTAGAAACGCATGGTTTCAATTATGCCAACAGAGCCAAGTCATCTCATGAATGAGGTCCGAGGCCGAAGCTTCTTTAACCTCAGGGGCTATTGTCTGTTAGCGTGGATCGATGGGTCTGCTTTGTGCGTCACGTTGCTCCGCTTCTTCTACCTTCATCCAGGTATTAAGCGAGACAAGTTTGGCGTCCGAGCCTCCCGTCAGGCCTCGGTCGAAGAGGTTGTTCATCGATGGGGAGCCGGAGTGTAGTTGACAAGGACCAGGACCACACCCACGATCTCGATCAAAAACGGCTTCCATGTGTCACGCAGATGAAGAAGGGTAAAGATAAGCCCGACCAGAGGAATGAACATCGAGCCCACGCCCCACCAGACGCCAGTCTTGAACGCGAGGACGAGAATCCAGATATTCCCGATCAACAATAAAATGACACCGAGCGCTTCCACAGGCATTCTCCTTCCACAATGCTGCCCATCGTAGCATACCGTCCACCTTATTCCTCCCCGCCGCGCCCCATGGGGTAGCCGAATTTTTCCCGAAGAGTACTACCCCGTCAAACGGGTCGGCTGCCGGGTGGGAGACAGCCCCGGAAAATCAGTAATGAAATCGTTTCATAATTATCATTAGAACCGCAAGATATGTGGGCATGGCAGTCAAGAAGACAGAAAAGATCACGCCTAATTTGAAAATTCTCGGACGAACCTCACGAGTCAAGTTCATATTTCCCTGACTCCAAAGCCACTCTGTCAGCCAACCCAGTGTGTAGCAAACGTTGGCAGCGACACCATAAAGAACAATCCCGGCAACGCCCGGGAGTGAAATAATCGCTATCTCAGGCGCTGTTAAATAAAGCAGAAAAAGGGATGCAGCGCCGACTGCAAGAAGGACGATGTTGAAGCCGATGCGGCGTATTTCCCACCAGCGAATTGCTTCCCATGCTGCATTGAACTAATTTTGCCCCCGAATCGAGATTACTGCACGCGCTCGTAACAAATGCCGCTGGTAATCACAGCAGCTCCGAGTCGTATTTCTTGAACAAGTCTTTCATCGCAGCAGGAGTGCGCTCTGCCGTCGCGTGGATGGCCTGAATCAGTTGAAAGATGTTCGCTGTCATCACCAGCAAATAGCGAACCGGCCCCGGTCCCGGATTCCAATAGGCATGCGACGTGCCTCGCGGCACAAACACGGCCGCGCCCGCGCGCGCCTCGACGTCTTTGTCTCTGACCCGGACACACAATGCGCCTTCGAGTACGTACCAGGCTTCGTCGTCGCGGCGGTGAAGATGCAACGGCGCGATAAACCGTGGAGGTCCCGCTGGGCCGCCGGCGTCCCGCCACTCGGCGATTACAAACGCGTCATTCACTGAGCCAATGGTTTGCCTAGCAAGCGGTGGAGCGAGGATGGGTGAGTTCATCTCAGGCGAATCCTATCAGTGGCGGCATACTCGTTCATATCTCGCGGCCCCATTTGTCGATCTCGCATCCGCAATTTGGGCAGCTCCATCCTCCCCACATCGCTTGCTTGAATGACTTAGGAGCGCGGAAAGTAGGCATGGCCGCATGACAGCGAGGGCATTGCACCGGACTAAGATTAATGCCCAATTTGCTCTTGGTAACAGTTCCTTGCACGAGGAGCACAATGGAAACGATCAGCCCAATGCAAAACAGCCACGCAAAGATAATTAGAACGATCGGCACTGTGCCATAATCGTATCCTGCCGGTGTGCGCGGAGTGAAGCATTAGAATCAGATTCTGACCTGAGATGAATTCGAACCCAATGCAGATTCGCCGTCTGACCGACGCCGATGCCGAGCCGTTGTGGAGGCTGCGGCTCAGCGCGCTGCAGACCGAACCCGCCACCTTTGGCGAGTCGCTCGATGAGCTTCTGCAGTCAACACCTGAGACCTTCGCCGAGCGGCTGCGCTCGGGCGGCAACGAGAACTTCGTGATGGGGGCCTTCGACAACGGCGCCCTGATCGGCATGGCCGGCTTCTATCGTGAGCAGGTTGCCAAGAAGCGCCACAAAGGCTGGGTATGGGGCGTGTTTGTTTCGCCGGGATACCGTGGCAAAAGCATTGGCCGGGCGCTGCTGGTCAGCATCCTTGAGAGCGCGCGGGCATTGACGGAGCTCGACTGCATTTTTCTTACGGTGGCAACCACGCAGGAACCGGCCCGCCGCCTGTACCGCAGCCTGGGCTTCCGCTCCTTCGGCATCGAACCGCGCTCGCTCAAAGTCGATGGCGAGTTCGTAGACCAGGAACACATGGTGCTGGAGGTCTCGCCGCCCAATGGATCTTCGGTAGAGTCGTAGCGCGCTACATTCTGGCGGTTCACTCTTCACAACTTTGTTATGCAAGTTTTTCCAAGCTGTGCGTTCTCTTATCAGAGCGGGAAACCGCGGAACAATCGAAGAGGACAAAATTATGGTTCGCAAGAGCATGGCCCTGCTGCTCATCTTGATCTCCACGTTAGGCCCGGGGAAGAGGAGTTTTGCGCAGGAAGAAGAACACGGTGGAGCGGAAAAGAGCAGGGAAAAGCAGGACCACGCCGGCAAAACCAAGAGCGCATCTGGCGAGACAGCACTCACGATCTACAACGGCAATTTTGCCGTGGTGCGGCAAAATGTGCCGCTTGAACTTACCTCCGGAATCAATCACATCACATTCAATGACGCTACCGCGCATATCGAGCCGGATTCGGTTGTGCTGCGCGACCCCAGCGGCCGCCGCGCGCTGCAGATCCTGGAGCAGAATTATAGAAACGATCCGCTCTCGCAGGGGCTGCTGCTCTCGCTCTATGAAGGCAAGACCATTGACTTCCAGGTGGATCAAAAACAGATTGTGCAAGGCAAGATCATCCGCAGCGGTTATGCTCCTAACGGCTCGAGCGAGCCGATTATCGAAGTCAACGGGAAATTACAGTTCACGCTTCCCGGCCAGCCTATCTTTCCCGCTTTGGGCGACGACACCATCCTTAAGCCCACGCTCGACTGGCTGCTCGAGACCGATAAACCCGGAACGGCAAACGCCGAGCTGAGTTATGTGACCGGAGGGCTGAGCTGGCATGCCGACTACAACATCGTGGCACCACCCAAGGGCGACACCATTGACCTGGTGGGCTGGATCACCATGAGTAACGGCAGCGGCAAAGAATTTGACAATGCCCGCATCAAGCTGATGGCAGGAGATGTAAATAAAGTTCAACCAGAAGAAAGGAATTATCTGCGGCGGGCCTATGATGAAATGGAAATGGCCAAAAGCGCGGCCGCACCGGTCGTGGTAGAAAAAGCCTTCGATGAGTTTCATCTTTACACTCTTGAACATCCCACCACCTTGCGCGACCTCGAGACCAAGCAGGTGCAGTTTGTGGCGGCGACCCAGATCAAGTCACAGCGCCTGTATGTCTACAACGGCGCGGCAATTCCTAATTATGGCTGGGGCCCGGAACAGATCCGCAATGACGCCAGCTACGGCACGCAATCGAATCCTAAAGTCTGGATCATGCAAGAGTTTAAGAATTCAAAGGAAAATAATCTGGGCATGCCCTTGCCCAAAGGCCGGCTGCGCTTTTATCGCCGCGATGACGACGGCCAGTTGGAGTTCACGGGCGAGAACACGATTGACCATACGCCCTCCGACGAAACCGTGCGGGTTTACACCGGCAACGCCTTTGACATTGTGGGCGAGCGCCGCCGCACCGATTACAAGCTGGATAGCAGCCACGACTGGATGGATGAAGCCTTCGAGATCAAGCTGCGCAACCACAAGAAAGAAGCCGTCGAAGTGCGGGTGGTGGAAAAACTCTATCGCTGGAGCAACTGGAAGATCACGCAGCAATCACAGGACTACAACAAGATTGACGCCCAGACCATCGAGTTTCGCGTACAGATTCCTCCCGATGGCGAGCGCGTGGTGGCCTATACTGCGCACTATTGGTGGTAAATCTGAAGAATCGTTCGCTGTTCACGAGTAGAGATGTAGCTAACGTCTCTACGAAACTTGAACTGAAAGCTAACGAACGTTGGTAGCCGGCTGAATCTCTTCCACATCAATCCACTGCGTAGGATATTTGCCGGTGTAACACGCCGTACAGTAGTTGGTGTTCTCGCCCTCGCCGCAGGCCAGCTTCAGGCCCTCCAGTGAAAGATAAGCCAGGGAATCGGCGCCGATGAACTCGCGGATCTCTTCCACGGTCTTGTTTGCCCCGATGAGCTGCTTCTTGGAAGGCGTATCCACGCCGTAAAAGCAAGGGGAGATGGTGGGCGGACATGAAATGCGGAAGTGCACCTCGCGCGCGCCCGCGCTGCGCAACATGCGGACAATTTTCTTGCTGGTGGTGCCGCGGACGATGGAATCGTCAATCACGATCACGCGCTTGCCTTCCAGCAAACTGCGCACCGGGTTGAGCTTAAGTTTCACGCCGAAATCGCGCACCGACTGCTCGGGCTCGATGAAGGTGCGGCCCACGTAGTGATTGCGGATGAGCCCGAAACGGAAGGGGATGCCGCTCTCGGCGGAATAGCCCATGGCGGCGGTCACGCCGGAATCGGGCACAGGGACAATCATTTCCGCTTCGACCGGGGCTTCGCGCGCGAGCTGGCGTCCCAGGGCTTCGCGGCTTACCACCACCGGACGCCCGAAAATTGTGCTGTCAGGCCGCGCAAAGTAGACATGCTCGAAGATGCAGCTTGATTGCGGCGCTTTGGGAGCGTAAAAGCGCGAAGAAATTCCCTCAGGCCCAACCACCACCATCTCGCCGGGCTTGATGTCGCGCTCGTAGACGGCGCCGATCAGATCAAAAGCACAGGTTTCGGAGGCAAAAACAATGGTCTCATGCCGGCCCGCGGCCTTTTCAGCAGGCGTAACCGGAATGCGGCCCATGGAAAGTGGGCGAAAGCCGCGCGGATCGCGCACGGCAAATACGCGGTCGCGGGTCATGAGCACCAGCGAGAAAGCGCCTTCAATGCGGCGCAGCGCATCGGCAATGGCCTCGGGCAGGGTCTGCTCTTTGGATTGCGCGATGAGGTGCACTACAACCTCGGTGTCGCTGGTGGTCTGGAAGATTGAGCCCTGCTGCTCAAGCTTCTGCCGGATAAAATGCGCGTTGACCAAATTCCCATTATGGGCAAGGGCTATCATGCCCTTGTTGCAATCCACGGTGATCGGCTGAGCATTGAATAATGTGGAGTCGCCGGTGGTGGAGTAGCGGGTGTGGCCAATCGCGACCCTGCCGGGAAGACGGGCCAATACTTCCTCGGTAAAGATGTCGGCCACCAGGCCCATGGCCTTATGCGTATAGAGGCGACGCTCGTCGGAGGAGACAATACCGGCAGATTCCTGCCCACGATGCTGCAGCGCGTGCAGGCTGAGGTAGGCCAGCGTGGCGGCTTCAGGGTGGTTGTGGATGGCTACAACCCCGCATTCGTCCTTGAATTTGTCAGAACCGCTGCGCATATTGTCTCCTCTATGCTTTACCACTCTCTGGGTCTCCGCGCCCTCCGCGATAAATCAACTCTTCTGCAATGTTTCCGGAACCAGGTGCTCGCGCGTTTCCACGTGCAACATCCTGGGCAGGGCGGACTGCCAAACCTGCTTCAAGTCCGACACTGCGGCGGCAACAGCTACTTTGCCGTCAATATTTATTTCCAAGCTTTCTGAGATCGTTTGGCCGAGAACTTCCGCCGACAGCCCGTATTGTACCGCACTTTGTTGGATTCGCTTTGTATCTTTAGGGTCGCACGAAATTACCACTCTCGTGGGCTGCTCACCAAAGAGTGCACTCTCAGGAGAGTACGCTTGAGAGCTGAATTTCACCTTGGCCCCAATTCCAAGCGGAAATGCGGATTCGGCCAGGGCGACGGCCAATCCGCCATCGGAGCAGTCATGGGCCGATTCGAGCAGCCGCTCTTCTGCCGCCGAAGCCAAAAATTTTTGCAGAGCAGCTTCCTGCTTCAAATCGAGAGCTGGTGGATATCCCCACACCGTACCCAGAATTTCTTTGGCATATTCAGACGAGCCAAACTCGACTGCCGCCCGGGCCGGATCGCCAGCCGTTGTTCCACTGATGAGCAGAATGTCATGGCCTACATTGCGGAAGTGAGATTTCACAGCGCAATCAACGTCTTCCAGAATGCCTACGATTCCAACCACCGGCGTGGGATAAATGCCCTCGCCCAAGGTTTCGTTATACAGGCTGACGTTGCCGCCGGTGATGGGCGTGCCCAGCGTTTCACAAGCTTCGCTCATGCCATCGATTGCCTGCGAGAGCTGCCACATGATCTCTGGTTTTTCCGGATTGCCGAAGTTCAGGCAATTCGTAGCCGCCACCGGGGTCGCGCCCGTACAGGCCACGTTGCGGGCGGCTTCAGCCACGGCGTGCATGGCTCCCAATTTGGGATCGAGCCAGCACCAGCGTCCGTTGCAATCGAGCGACATGGCCAATGCGCGCTTTGTTCCCTTGATCCGCATCAGGCCGGCGTCGCCGCCGGGGCCGTCAACCGTGTTGGTTTGCACCATGGTGTCGTATTGCTCATGAATCCAGCGCTTGGAGCAGATGTTGGGCGAGCCCAACAGAGTTTTCAAAGCAGAAGTTAAGTCGCCGCCGGCTGCGAGCCTGATGTTGGCTGGCACCGCGCGCGGCACATCTGCCTGCCATGGCTTCATCGGACGCTGATAAACCGGGGCATCGTCGGTCAGCGCCTGGTTCGGAATCTCAGCCATGACCTCGCCATGATGCAGCACGCGCATCTTGTTCTCGTTGATCACGCAGCCAATGGCGACCGCGTCGAGCCCCCACTTGGTAAAGATCCTGAAGACCTCTTCTTCGCGTCCGTGCTCGGCCACCAGCAGCATGCGCTCCTGCGATTCGCTGAGCATGATCTCGTAGGCGGTCATGCCGGTCTCGCGCTGGGGCACGCGATCGAGTTCGATTTCAAGGCCCACGCTGCCGCGTCCGCCCATCTCGCAGGTGGAGCAGGTAAGGCCGGCGGCGCCCATGTCTTGTATACCGATGACGGCGCCAGATTCCATCGCTTCCAGGCACGCCTCCAACAGCAGCTTTTCCAAAAAGGGATCTCCGACCTGCACATTCGGCCGCTTCTGCTCTGAGCCTTCGCTGAATTCCTCGCTGGCCATGGTAGCGCCGTGGATGCCGTCGCGCCCCGTCTTGGCGCCCACGTAAATCACCGGATTGCCCTCGCCCGCCGCCCGCGCATAAAAAATCTTCTCGCGCCGCGCCAGCCCCAGAGCAAAAGCGTTCACCAGCGGATTGCCCGAGTAACACTCTTCAAAGCGCGTCTCTCCACCCAGGTTGGGCACGCCAAAACAATTTCCATAAGAAGCAATGCCGCTGACCACGCCTTCGAGAATCGAGTGGTTCTTATGGATGGCATCATCTGGATTTGCCGGAACTACATGATCTGCCCCAGGGCTGAATGCTGAATGCTGAGCCTGCCCCGGCGCGCCGTGAGTGCTGAGTGCTTTCTTTATCGTCCCAAAGCGCAGCGAATCCATCACGGCCAATGGACGCGCGCCCATGGTAAAGATGTCGCGCAGAATCCCGCCGACGCCCGTGGCTGCCCCCTGAAAGGGCTCAATGAACGATGGATGATTGTGCGACTCGATCTTGAAAGCGCATACCCAGCCGTCGCCAATGTCGATGATCCCGGCGTTTTCCCCCGGCCCCTGCACCACCAGCCGGCTGCGCGTGGGCAGGCGTTTGAGGTGCACACGCGAGGACTTGTAGGAGCAATGCTCGCTCCACATCACACTGAAGATGCCCAGTTCGGTAATGGTAGGCGTGCGCCCCAGGTGCCTAAGGATCTTCTGGTACTCCTCATCCGTGATGCCGTGCTCGCGGATGACTTCTGGAGTGATTTCGGGTGCTTTTGCCATGAGGGTGGACATAGCGGGAACTATATTTTCGCACGTCCCGGGGGCAAAGCCCAGCTAACCTTTTAGAGCACCTGGGCATCCCATTCTCTTAATAACGTACGAACGCCCTGATTAGACACTACACGTCAGGTCACCCAAGAGTCGTGAAACTGCGGCTGCTTGGGGTTTTTATTCATGTGACAGGGCGCATCGAATGTTGGAACAGGACTCGAATTGAAATCCTCCGCGTACCTCAGCGCCCTCTGCAGTTAACTCACCGCTTACTCCCGTTATGGAAGAGTGCCATTTTGAGAATATCCCTCATCAATGCGCCGGATTAGCTTTTTTTAGTGGCCAGCATGCGATTTTAACAACACAATAACTAGATACGGAGTGTCAAGGGCGGTAAACTGCCTATATGAAATCGGTGATCGTGGGCACGGCGGGGCATATTGACCATGGCAAAACCCGGCTGGTCAAAGCGCTGACCGGTATCGATGCCGACCGCCTGGGCGAGGAGAAGCGCCGCGGCATTACCATCGATATCGGCTTTGCCCACCTTGAGCTGCCCGCCCCCAATGGAGAAAAGCTGGAGCTGGGCTTTATCGATGTCCCCGGCCATGAACGCTTTGTGCGCAACATGCTGGCCGGCGTTGGCGGCATTGACCTGGTGCTGTTCGTGGTTGCCGCCAACGAATCAATAAGGCCGCAGACCCGCGAGCACTTTGATATTTGCCGCCTGCTCTCGCTGCCCCGCGGCATTACCGTGCTTACCAAATCTGACCTGGTTGACTCTGACACCCTGAAAGTCGTGCGGGCTGAGTTGCAGGATTTTTTGCGCGGCTCTTTTCTCGATCCCTCCACGTCGCCCATCATTGCCGTCAACTCGCGCGAAGGAGCCGGCCTTGAGGAGCTGAAGCGCGCCCTGGCCGGGGTGGCGGCTGAAATTCCCGCCAAGAATCCGGAGGCGTATTTTCGCCTGCCAGTAGACCGCGCCTTCACTATGAAAGGATTCGGCACGGTGGTGACCGGGACCATGATCTCCGGCAGCATTGGCAAAGATGCCGAGGTTGAAATTCTTCCGCAAAAGTTGCGGGCCCGGGTGCGGGGTGTGCAGGTGCATGGCGTCGCCTGTGAAAAAGCGGTTGCGGGAGAGCGCACCGCGTTGAACCTGACCGGCCCGGGGGTTTCAACCGAGGCGCTGGCGCGCGGCATGGTGATTGTAGAGCCGGGATTGTTTGCGCCGACGCGAATTGTGGACGTCCGGCTGTCGCTGCTGCGCTCGGCCAAGCCCCTGCAAGACCGTTCGCGGGTGCACTTCTATGCGCATACCTCCGAGGCGATTGCCGACGTTCTGCTGCATGGCCGCAAACAGCTCGCTCCCGGAGAAGATGCCTACGCCCAGCTTCGCTTGAGCGGCTCTACACTTCTGATGCCCGGCGACCGTTTTATCGTGCGCCAGTTTTCGCCGGTGGTGACAATTGGCGGCGGCATTGTGCTGGATTCATCCCCCATCAGGCTGAAGCCGGAGCCACATTTGCGATTTTTGGAGACTCTGGCCAGCGGATCGCCGGAGCAGGTTCTGGAGGCCCGCATTGCCCGCCAGAATGGCAATGGCCTGGACGCGGCCCGCGCTGTCGCCGAAACCGGATGGTTGGCAAAAACAGTTGAAGCCATAGCGGCGAAGCTGGTGGCCCAGGGGAAAATAGCGCGCGCAGGCAACGTATTCATCGCCATCTCAGCGCTCTCAGATTTGCAGGAGCGGGCATTTGCCGAGATCGAAAACTTCCAGCAGCAAAACCCGTTAGTCGCGGGCTATAGCAAAGAGGCGCTGCGCGAGCGCCTGGGAGTCCACAGCGAGATTCTGGAGTGCGTGCTCGCAGACCTGGTTCGGCTCAAGAAAGTCGAGGCATCGGGCGAGCACGTGCGCACCGCCGGGCGCGGCGTGGTGATGAAAGATGAGGAAATCGAATCCAAGCAGATCATCGAGCAGGCGTTTGCCCAGGCGGGATTGAAAGTCCCCGCGCTGAAGGAGATTCTTGCCGGATTAAAGATTGACAAGGGCCGCGCCCAGCGGCTGGTCACCCTGTTGCTGCGCGAAAAGACCCTGGTCAAACTGGGCGACGATCTTGTGTTCCATCATGATGCCCTGCGCCGGCTGCGCCAGTCTTTACTGGAACAAAAATCCAAATCGCAGAAGATTGACGTGGCCAAATTCAAGGACCTGACCGGCGTCTCCCGCAAATACGCCATTCCCCTTTTGGAATACCTCGACCGGGAGCATATCACCCGCCGCGAGGGCGATGTACGGATTATTTTGTGAACAGAATTGCTGGAAGCTGGCTGGCTCGGTTGACTTCCCTGAAAATTGTCTAGATTCAGTCGTGGAGAGGTAGGCATCCGAGATGGTCCGATTCAGGCCGTGGGCGGTTCCAGCTCCATCCGAGGTCCCTCTCCCCGCTTCGCGGGATCGGGATGACACTTTATAAAAGTGCGTCCTAAAAAGTGTGCAGAATATGATGGGCTTTCAGCCGCTGCAAACCGCCATTCGCCATTCCAAAATGTTTTCGATGAGGAATTACTAATCCGCGGTGGCTATGCTGGTCTGGCCATAGACCGCCGATGACGTGGCAGTTTTACGGGCGCCATCGACAATCGTCTCTTCCCAGACCGATTCATCTTTCAGGATGCGCGAAACCAAGGCGGTATGCATGGCGTGTCCAGCGCGGTAGGCCACGACCTTGCCGATGATGCGTTTTCCCAGCAGGGCCAGGTCGCCGATCAAATCCAGTATCTTGTGGCGGACAAACTCATCGGGATAGCGCAAGGGCCCGTTCTTGATGCCTTCGCGGGTCAGCACAATCACATTTTCTTCATTGGCCCCGCGGATGAGGCCCATATTGCGCAGCGCTATTTCATCTTGAAGAAACCCGAAGGTGCGCGCCGGAGCGATCTCGCGCAGATATGAGCCACCGGAGAGTTCGACCTCAAAAGTCTCCTGGCCGATGGGCTCGGGGAAGTCGATGGTGTAAGAAACCGAATATCCATCTGCCGGATACACGGCGATGAACTTTTCTCCATCGCGTACTTCCACTTCTTTGCAGATTCGCAGGTAGGTGCGGCGGCGGCGCTGCTGGCGGATGCCCGCGTTCTGGATCATGCGGATGAACGGTTGCGCGCTGCCATCGAGAATCGGCAATTCGAGATTATTGAGCTCAACGATGGCGTTATCAACGCCGGCGCCCATGAAGGCGGAAAGCAGGTGCTCGGTGGTGGAAATCAGCACGCCCTTTTTCATCAGGCTGGTGGCATAGCTTACTTTGGCTACGTTGCGGCAGATGGCTTCAACCTGATAGTCATCAAGATCGGCGCGGCGGAAAACAATGCCGCTCCCCGCGGTTGCCGGCAAGATGCGCAGAGAAACCGGCGCTCCGCTGTGCAATCCTGTGCCTTTGCACTCTACTGAACTACGAATTGTCTGTTCGTAAAGCAGTCTCGTACTCAGAAGTTAAATATTTGCCGGGTGTTGCTGGACATAAACCCATTTTTATCAGAAAAGTCTCGTCCACTATGTGATTGCAAACAGGTAGATTACACGCTTCTGTGGAAAATACGATGTGGCAAAAATGGCACACTACGTGTCTTATTTGCACACAACCGGCAGGGCATTGTTTACTAATCAGTTAGTGCAGTGTTTTTGAGGCCCGAAGCCATAAGTGACGCGGGTATCAAACAGAGAGTCAGCATTACCGGTATTGTAAGTAACCTTTGACAGAAAACGCTGGCGTGTCATCTCTCCGTTGTGCTCGCGAGTCACATCGTAGGGCGTATTGATTCCCTGCACCAGGTGGTAATTGCCATAGATTTCGATTTCTTCATTACGGTAACGCGTGTCAGGCTCGCGCCACGCAAAAGTTTTCCTGATAGGAAGATGGGTCTGCATATCCAGGTCGAGGGTGACCGCCTGGTTCTGTTTATTCATCACTGTGACCCGCTCTACCTGGTGGTTATCGACCAGTGTCTGGCCTTCGTAAAACAGGGCGATATCGGTTTCGTTAAGCCAGCGACGCAAGACGGAATCAAGAGAAAATTCGCGCTGCCGCCGGTATTCCGTCATATCTTTGTCATCTTGCACACAGGTGCCCTTGAACGTAGTTTCGTATCCCTGATCGCCGTTCTCGATGTAAATGATGTCGCGTTGCTTGGTCAGTTCCACGCGGTCTTTATCGGGCCACTTCCAGAAGCGCCAGAATGGTGTTCCCACGCCGTTAGCTTCCCCGTGATAGAAGCCGTAAGCGCGCCCCTCCTGTTGCATGTCCTGGATATTCAAATAGGCCTGGCCGCCCAGGGCTTGGATCGCCTTATCGATCAGCTCCCTTGCTTTTTGATCATTGGCCGCGGCAAGTGAGGTCTGCGCCGCAGGCGGAGTCTTGGTCCCCGACCCGGGCGCAGGGCTTTGCGCCGCGGCAAGGAGCGAAAGCAGCAGAATCAAAACGCTGATTTTCATTTGGACCTGTTTAGTTAGAAGCACAATCCGGCAGAGTAGCTGCCTATGTACAACATTCATCCTACCAGCACAGCCCCGCCGTTCACGTTAAAGAACCTCGCCTGTAACGAAGCCGGCATGTTCGCTGCACAGGAACAGGATAGGCGCCGCAATCTCTTCCGGCGTGGCCACTCGCCCCAGCGGAATGCTCTTAAAGATTTTCTCGCGGACCGCGGTATCGTTCAAGGCGGGCGCAGACATATCTGTGGCCACCCAGCCGGGGGCAACACAGTTGACGCGGATTTGCTCAGCGGCCAGCTCCGTAGAAAGCCCTTTCACCATACTGATGAGCGCGCCCTTGCTGGCGGCGTAATCACAGTGGAAGGCTTCGCCCCGCTGTGCGGCGGTGGAGCTCACCAGCACAATGTTGCCGCCCGGGCGCTGTCTCTTGGTCTGAGCTTTCATCTGTGCTACAGCATGCTTCACCAGCCCGAAAACAGCGTCAAGATTCACAGCCATAGTGCTGCGCCACTGCTCGTCTGACATCTCATCAATCGGAGCGTCGTTGGATGGCCACACACCATGATTGGCCACCAGGATATCAAGAGCTCCAAAACGCGCGACCGCAGCCTCTACCAGCTTGCCACCGCTCGCTGGACTGTTGAGATCCATCTGCACCGCGGCACAATTTGCCTCGCCGCACTCGCGCACCAACTGCTCCGCTGTTTTGCGCGACTGCTGATAGTTGAAGAAAACCCTGGCGCCAGCGGCCACGAACATCTTGACCGCAGCAGCCCCGATGCCGCGCGATCCGCCGGTGATGAGAGCGACCTTATTGGAGAAATCCAGTTTCATGTTCAGTTGCCAGCTGCTTTCACAAACGCCCGAAACAACGCTCGCGACAACGGCTCGTCATCGTAACTCCGCTCCGGATGCCACTGTACCGCTATAACAAAGTGTCCGGGGGCGGTTCCCTCCAGCGCTTCGACTACGTTATCTTCGGGGCAGCGGGCGCTCACGCGCAGGCCGTCACCGATCACGTCTGCAGATTGGTGGTGGCTGGAATTGACCTCGAAATCGAAGGCGTTCGACTTGTGAGCTGTCTCCTGGAGATGAGCACCGATTTCCGGATCGTGATGCAACATGCGGGCGAAGCCCGAGAAAGGGTCGATGCGCACCCGATGGGCGTGGGCCACAGTGCGCCCGGCGGCGTGGTTCACCGTGGTTTTGATTTGCGAGGGGATATCCTGCACCAGCGTGCCGGTGCGCCACACATTCAGCGATTGCAGCCCATAGCAGATGCCAAAAATCGGCTTGCGCAGGTTGTGCGCGTCTTGCAGCAGCAGCTCATCGGCGGCATCGCGCAAAGCGTCAACCTCAGCCGTTTGCGGATGGCGCGGAGCACCGTATTTTTGCGGATCGACATCTGCCCGGCTGCCGGGCAGCAGGGCGGCCTGGCAAAATGCAAGCTGCTTGGCGATTTCCGTCGAGCTTTGCTCCAGGCGGATTACCATCGCTTCGCCCCCGGCTTTCTCAATGGCGGCAACATACTGCGGCAAGGCGCGCTGGGCATACTCCGGATGACGCGAGTGGAGGTCGGGGATGGCAATCTTGGGTTTCACGGCTATCTGTCTTCCTTTACGCTGGCCGGCTGTGCTGCAGCCAGAGTCTGGCGCGGATCGGCGACCTCGGCGTGCGCGTAATACAAGTCTTCCACCGCCTTCTGCACGACGGCAGCCAGCTTCTCCATGTCGCGCACGGTGTAGCCCTGGGTAGGAATGGGATCGCCCACCAGCATCCTGAGCGGACGTGGCCTCATATGGAACGAATCTATAGGCAGCATCTCAAAAGTTCCCACAATGGCAATGGGGACCACCTCCACCTGCGTCTTGATTGCCACATAAAAAGCGCCTGAGAGAAAAGGCCGCACCTGGCCGCTGGCGGAGCGGCCGCCTTCGGGAAAAACCACCATGGGCATGCCGCCGCGCAGGGTCTCTGCGGCGCGGTTCAGGCTGCGCATGGAAGAGGCTGCGCTGCTGGAATCCACTGGAATCTGCCGCGAGCGGCGCAGGTGCCATCCCAAAAAGGGATAGCTAAAAAGCTCTTGCTTGGCGATGATGCGAAACTGAAACGGAAGCTGGGTATAAAGCACGGGGATATCCAACCCCGAAATGTGATTGGCGGCATAAAGATGCGGCTTGGTGACATCAATGCGGTCGAGGCCGCTGACGGTCACATGCGTCAGACAGCTTTTCAGGATCAGCCACGACCACAGCCGCGCAAAGGTGTGCTGTACGCGTCCGCGACGGTCAAAGAGAGAGGAGATCAGGGAAAGACTTCCCAGAACGCCGGTGTAAAGAAAGACCAGCAGGTCGAAGATCAAAAACGACCGCAGGCAGCTTAACACCCATCTGAATTTGGATTCCTGTTGTGCCACGCCGGGAAAAACTTCCAGAAATTATTTGCGGCCCTGAAGAATGCGCAGAGCCTCTCCTACAATGTAAATCGAACCGGTGATTACTACCACTGCGTCTTTACTGGCGAGGGTACGGGCACGCTGCCATGCGCTTTCGACGCTCGCTTCGCGGATCGTTTCGGCACTGCTGTGAAGCGCAGCCTGCTCGATCTGCTCAGGAGTGGCGGCGCGTGGGCTATCGGCGTGCGTCAGGATCACTTTTTCTGCCAGAGGGAAGAGCACCTCGGCCATCTCCGCGATGGCTTTGTCACGCATGGCTCCGAAGATCATGATCAGCGGGCGCCCTTCATAATGCTGCGAGAGCGCAGAGCGCAGCGCCCATGCTCCCGCAGGGTTGTGGGCAACATCGAGCACAATTTCAGGATCGCCGCCGCTCGAGCGCAGAATCTGAAAGCGCCCCGGCCAATGGGTTTGACGGATGCCAATCGAAATCTGCTGCGGCGTGATGGCAAATCCGAATTGCTTCAGCTCTACGGCAGCAGCAATGGCCAGGGCGGTATTGCGAAGCTGATGGCGTCCCGGCAGCGGGGACTCCACGCGAATCTCTTCACCCAACACCGTCAGCGGATACGCCCCACCCTCCGCCCAAACCGCTTCTGCTCCCGGCGAAACCGGGGGAACGTACGGCACCGCGCTTACGCCGCGTGCGTCCCGTTCGAGAATGGTATTTCCGATGATGTCATTGGCTTCCGGATGCTGGGGAAGCGTGACCACCACGCCGTGCGGACGGATAATCCCGGCTTTTTCTCCCGCGATTTCGCGGATCGTGTTGCCCAGAAAATTCTGATGATCGAGCGCGATGTCTGTAATGACGGAAACGCTGGGTTCCACGACGTTGGTGGCATCCAGGCGTCCGCCCATGCCGACCTCTAATACCGCGATTTGCACTCCTACACTGGCGAAATATTCAAAGGCCATCGCCGTCAGCATCTCGAAGAAACTCGGATGCCACGGCAGCTTCTCTTGCGCCAGCAGCTTTTGCACCGCCTGCTCAACACGGGAGTGGATCTCGGCAAATTCGGCATCGCTGATGAGTTCGCCATCCACGCGAATGCGCTCATTGACCCGAATCAGGTGCGGCGAGGTGTAGAGCCCGGAATGAAAGTTCGCGGCTTGCAGAATGGAATCAAGCATCGCTGCCGTGGAGCCCTTGCCGTTGGTCCCGGCAATAAGCACGCTGGCAAAGCGCCGTTCAGGATGGCCCAGCGCTTCCAGCAGCACGCGCATGTTGGCCAGATCGAACTTGTGCGATGGTGTCTGTGCCAGCTCGTGGCCGAGCTTCAGTAGTTCGGAAATGGCGATATCGTAAGCGAGCATTCAGAATAAGCGCTCAGTAGTCAGCACTCAGCATTCAGCCAAACCATCAAACATGAGATTGCAGCACATCTGTTTTGGATTCCGATAATGTCAAAGGACTGAGTACTGACGGCTGAGTGCTGAGTGCTTTCTCACGGCATCATAAAATCCAGCGCGCGTGAGATGTAGGCCTTCATCTCTTTGCGAGGCACGACGGCGTCGAGCATTCCGTGTTCCAGCAGGAACTCGCTGCGCTGAAAGCTTTCCGGCAGCTTCTGGCGGATAGTCTGTTCAATCACGCGCGGGCCGGCAAAGCCGATGAGCGCGCCCGGTTCGGCAATGTTCAAATCACCCAGCATGGCGTAGGAAGCAGTAACGCCGCCCGTCGTAGGATCAGTGAGTACAGAGATATAGGGCACGCGGGCTTCATCCAGGCGAGCCAGGGCGGCTGAGATCTTGGCCATTTGCATCAGGCTGACCACGCCTTCCATCATGCGGGCGCCGCCCGAGGCCGAAACAATAATCAGCGGGGTACGGTCTTCGGTGGCTCGCTCAATGGCGCGGGTGATGGCCTCGCCAACGACCGCGCCCATGCTGCCGCCGATGAAAGAATATTCCATGGCGCTGATAATCACAGGCCGTCCGTTCATCTTGCCTTCGGCGTTAATGATGGCATCTTTCATGCCCGTGGAAGACTGGGTCTGGCGCAGGCGGTCGGAGTAGGCGCGCACATCCACGAATTTCAGCGGATCGGTGGAAGCAAGATTTTCATCTTCCACGGCAAAGCTATCGTCTTTTTCGCCGTCATCCAGCAGCAGGGCCAGGCGGGTGCGGGCATCAATACGGAAGTGGCGGTCGCACTTGGGGCAGACGTTCCAGTTCTGGTCCAGGTCTTTCTTCCAGATGACCTGCCGGCAGCCTTCGCACTTGACCCACAGGCCTTCCGTGCGGACGCGCTTTTCGCCTTGTGTCTCCAGCTCCGTGTTTTCGCGTTTAAACCAGGTCATAAGAAAGTTGCCGGTATTCAGTTGCCGGTTGTCAGTTACACACTCGATGCAAACTAATAGTATTTCGCAGTGTTGTGCCCGCTGGCAACTGCCATTGCCTAATCTGCGTTAATCAGAGCAAATCTGCAGGCAAGATAGTGATTCAACTCGAAACTTGAAGCTAATATTCAATCCCTCGCTGAGCCATTACGCCCTTGTCGTAGGCGTGTTTCACCTGCTTCATTTCGGTTACCGTGTCGGCGATTTCCACGATGCTGGGATGCGCGTTGCGACCGGTCAGGATCACATGCAACATCTCCGGCTTGCGCTTCAGCGCCTCAACCACCGGAGCAGGGTCGAGCAGGCCGTAGCTGATGGTGTAGTTGATTTCGTCGAGGATCACCAGGTCCCACAGGCCAGACATGATCTCTCGCTCGGCCTCGGCCCACGCCTCTTGCGCCATCCTGATATCTTCCGGATCAGTCTCTGCCCCGCCGATCTTCACGAAGCCGCGGCCCATCTGCTTCATGACGAAGTTGTCACCGAAGGCCTTGACGGCATCGAGTTCGCCGTAATGCCATGAACCTTTCAGGAACTGGAGCATGAGAACCCGCATACCGCAGCCCACGGCGCGCAGCGCAGTGCCCATGGCAGCGGTGGTTTTCCCTTTGCCCGGACCGGTGTTGACGATAATGAGACCTTTGCGAATATCTGTCATAGATAGTTTCGGAGTTTCCAGTTTCGGGTTTCCAGTGTCGTCAACTCGAACCCCGAAACTTGAAACTCGAAACAGGTTCTAGTGCCCCGTGTGATACGGATGTCCCTTTAAGATTGTAAATGCACGGTAGAGCTGCTCCAGCAAAACCACCCGTGCCAGTTCGTGGGCGAGGGTCATCTTGCCCAGCGAGAGGGTGATGGAAGCGGCCTGGCGGGCGCTGTCGCTGAAGCCATCCGCTGGGCCGATGGCGAACAGCAGCGTCTGGGTGCCGCGCGTCTGATGATGGTCCAGGAACTCAGCCAGCTCTTCAGAAGTAAGCTGCTTCCCGCGAAAGTCGAGCAATACCAGGAGCGGCGGAGTGCGCGAGGATGATTTCTCGA
Source organism: Terriglobales bacterium (assembly GCA_035487295.1). Lineage (GTDB taxonomy): Bacteria > Acidobacteriota > Terriglobia > Terriglobales > Acidobacteriaceae > QIAW01. Next base: position 9,439 of record DATHMH010000049.1, on the reverse strand, counting down.
TCTGCTTGAGCAATGCCTCTTCGCTGGCCAGCTCTAAGGATTCGACCGGCACATAGCGCGACAGGCGCTTAAGGTACTCCGCCGTCAGCGAATGAATCGCTGGTTCCTTGGTTTTGCCGATCCAAGCAACTTTTACCTTCACAGAATTAGCTTTTCTTTTTGCGGGCCGAAGGTTTGGCTTTCTTTCTTGTCGCCGGTTTGCTCTTGCTCACAGCCGCCTTGCGTTTTGGGACCGCAGGTTTTGAGACGGCTTTCTTCTTAACGACGGTGCGTCTTGCCGGGGCCAGCACCTCGGCCGGGGTCAGCCGTTTGGCTGACTTCCACAGCCGCTCCAGGGCGTAGAAGCGGTGGGCATGCTGGCTGAAGATGTGGACCACGAAATCCACGTAGTCCATCAGCACCCACTCTGCCTGGTTGTAGCCTTCCACGCTGTTGGGCGAAACCGCAATGGCGTGCAGCCGCTCGCGGATATCATCCGCAATGGCCTGAATCTGCCGCGGATTGCTCCCGCTGCAAATCACAAAGTAGTCGGTAAAAGCGCCCGCGTTCTTATCCATCTCCAGAATGGAGAGGTCGGTTGCCTTCTTGTCTTCGCAGGCCTGAAGGGCGGCTGCGAGCTGTTGTCTCAGCGCGGTATTGGCTCTCATTCCACCTCGGATGCAGGGTTGGCGTACAGCTTCATCTTTTTAATGTACTCGGCAACCGCCGGATTGACCAGCTTCTCGAGTTTGCTGCCGCGGCCGATGGCGGCGCGGATATCGGTGGCGGCAGCGGGCACGCGCACGCCTTCAAGCAGGTGCAGCGTGATGCCCCGCAGCTTCAGCGTGTTGATCGGACGCGCCCGCCGCGAGGGGCGCCGAACCGTTTTGGGACGCAGGCTTGCCGGCAGGGCATCGGCCACATCCGCCAGATAATACCCGGGACGGCTGACGACGATAAATTCACACTCGCGCAGCAGGGCTTCGGGCTCGCGCCACGTTGAAATTTCGCGGAACGCATCAATGCCCATGATGAAAAACAATTTGTCGGTGGGCGCGAGCGAGGCCTTGAGCCGCTGCACCGTATCAATCGAGTAGTGGACGCGATCTTCGCCGGTGGGATATTTCTCCCGCGGCGCCTCCAGCAGCGACGGGAAAAATTTCTTTTCGCCCTGCAGCGCCAGCGCCACCATGGCATAGCGATGAATGAAGTTGGTAATCGGCTGTTTACGTTTGTGCGGAGGAATATCGCCGGGCACAAACAGGACCTTGGCAAGCTTGCAGCGCTCGGCTGCCGCATGCGCAACGGCCAGGTGCCCGTTGTGAATGGGATCGAAGGTGCCGCCAAAGAGGCCAATATTCATGCGTAGAAAACTTATCACGGATTGCACGAATGCTGATTTTGAAAGAACCGGCAACGGGCTACTGCGGCTCCGCTCGCAATTTCTGCACCTTCTTCGCCAGGGCATATTTGAGCGCGTGTATCCCCTCGCCGGTTACGGCCGAGATGGGGAACAGCTCTAATTTCTTTTTCTTACAATACTTTTCTAACCGCTGCAGCTTGTTTTCCAGTTTTTTCGGAGCCCTCTTGGCCGCAACACTCTTGCCCGAAGTTTTTGCTGAGCGCGATTTTTTTGCGGACTTCTTTTTGGCTGCCACGGTCTTTTTGGCGGGGGCCCTGTCGGCCGGCACCGCCGAAAAATTCTGCAATGCGTCAATTTTCGAGGCCACCACGATCATGGGCTTCTCTTCCAGCCCTGCGCCAAAGCTCTGCAACTCGCTTTGAATCACCTCAAAATCCTGCACCGGATCGGGCCTGCCACTGCTGTCGCTGACGTCAATCATGTGCACCAGCAGCCGGGTGCGCTCAATGTGGCGCAGGAACTGCGTGCCCAGTCCGGAGCCGGTATGCGCGCCTTCGATGAGCCCGGGGATATCGGCGACGACAAAGCTGTTGTATCCCGGCTGCGAAGGGTCGCCAATCGAGACCACGCCCAGGTTCGGCTGCAGCGTGGTGAAAGGGTAGTCTGCGATCTTGGGACGCGCAGCGCTGATGCGCGAGATCAGGGTTGACTTGCCCACATTGGGATATCCCACCAGCCCTACGTCAGCCAGCAGCTTGAGCTCAAGGCGGAAGACGCGCTCTTCGCCCAGCCGCCCCTCTTCGTGCTCGCGCGGGGCCTGATGCGTGGACGTAGCAAAGCGGGCGTTGCCGCGGCCTCCTCGGCCGCCGCGGGCGATGATGATGCGCTCGTCGGCGTGCGAGAAATCGTGGATGCGCTCGCCGGTCTCTTCGTCGTAGAGAATCGTGCCCACCGGAACCTTCAGCGTAATGTCCCCACCCTCGGAGCCGGTCTTGTTGGAGCCTTCGCCGTGGCGGCCGCGTCCGGCCTTGTATTCGGGATTAAAGCGGAAGTGCACCAGGGTGTTGTGGCGCTCGCTGGATTCCATCCACACGTCGCCGCCCCGCCCGCCGTCGCCGCCCGATGGTCCGCCGCGCGGCACAAACTTCTCGCGCCGGAAGGCCACGCATCCGTTGCCGCCGTTACCGGCCTTAACCTTGATTCTCGCTTCGTCTATGAACATATAAAACCGCTATGGATCCTCTTCCCTCAAAGAACGCGAAGGCTTTCAGCAGCGCCGCTCGGCGCGCTAGCCGGCCTCCCTGCTTTTCCTTACAAAACCGCTACGCACCCTCTTCGTGGTCAGACCATGAAGGCCATAACCCTTGTTCTGCCCGGTGTCAGTAGTGGGGGGTGGGGGGTACTACTTCAAGTAGTCCCACCATATACAACTCACTTAAATTCAGCGACTTACACGTCAACAACGGGCACTACTTCAAGTGGTCCCCGTACATCTGTTCTGCTTCCCAGCGATCTTTGAGCGTGCTGACAACTGCTCTTACATCCAGAGATGCCTCGCGGAAATGATGAACTAAAAATCCTCAAAATCCAACGTTTTGATGCCACGTTGATACCGTGAGCCGGCGATCAAAAATCAAACAACCGCGGAGACGCGGAGGCGCAGAGAAGAACAAGGCTCATTTTTATTTATCCCTTCTAGTCAGAGCACAAACTAAAAAGGCCTCGCACTGCGAGGCCTCGCTTTGAGCTAAAAGCTAACGGCTAAGAGCCGCCTTTATGAGCTGCTTTTCTCCGGCTCAATCATGACGAACTTGCCCATGCCGCCGCGGTCCACGAACTTGATGACGCCGGTGATCTTGGCGAACAAGGTGTCGTCTTTGCCGCGGCCCACGTTGAGTCCGGGTTTAATGCGGGTGCCGCGCTGGCGCACGATGATAGTGCCGCCGGAGACAAACTGCCCGCCAAATGCCTTTACCCCCAGCCGCTGCGCGTTCGAGTCGCGGCCGTTTCGAGATGATCCTAATCCTTTTTTATGTGCCATTGTTTGAAGCTCCTAGCCACTAGCTCCTGGCTGTGACTAATTCTGTAAGTTCCTTACTTTTTCTTTTTCCCGCCTGATTTCTTCGCGTGGGCCTTTTTCGCTTCTGCCTTCTTGTGGCCGGCTTTGGCGTGAGGCGCGGCGTGTTTGGCCTCTTTCGCTTCTTTCTTAGCGTGGCCCTCTTCTGCCGCCGGCTTTGCCTTTTTCGGTTTGGGCTCTTTCACCGGGACTTCGACCTCGGGCGCGGAGAACTTCTGCCCGTCAAAGGCGATCTCAGTGATGCGCACGGAGGTGAAGGGCTGGCGATGTCCCTGCAGCTTCTTGTATTGCTTTTTGCGCTTGTAATGGAAGACCAGGATCTTGTCGCCGCGGCCCTCTTCGACCACCTGGCCGCTGACCAGCGCGCCCTCGCCCTGCGGACGCCCGATCTTGCCGTCTTCGGCGCTGACGGCGAGCACATCGGTGAATTCCACCTTGCCCTGGCCGTCGCCGGCAGGCAGCTTTTCAATGCGAACTACTTCGCCAGGAGCAACACGATACTGTTTTCCCCCGGTGCGGATGACCGCGTACATAGGAAATCCTCCGAATGATTGAAGCTTGCAAAATCCATCCTGCGCACAGGCAGCGCGCAAGGGCTCCCAGAAGGGATCGGAACTGCAGGCAAACCTAAGTATTTTAGCGTGTACAGAGCGGGAAGGTCAAACTTCTCCGGCCAGGTGGGGATTAAGCGGATCGCTTGGTGACAGGCGGAGAGCCGGGAGGCTCGGGCGGTGCGCCTTTGCTCATGCCGGACGACCCCTTCCTGCGCTGCTGAAACCTTTCGAGTAGTCGGAGATACACCAGAATGATGTTACCCGTTCCGAAGGGTAAAGCCGTTATGATGTCGTGGTCGATGGCGTATGTGCGAGTACCGAAACGCAAAATGACATCCCCGCGTTCTCGAGCGCGCACACGCTGCCGTAGACGCTCAATCTCCTCGCTCGCGATGCTCTTTCCGATGGAGTTGTCGATGAAGCGCATTTCCTCCGCCAGACTGTCGAGTTCCTGAATGATTCGTACTCCATCTCGTTCGAGGCTCTCGGTTCGATCCCGAGCGGCCTGTCGCCGAGACTCGAGTTGGATGATCTCGACTAGGCGCGCCTCTTCGGCTTCAAGAACGCGTACCTTCTCTTCCTGGGTTTTCGCCTCAGCTACGAGGTGTTCAATTTCAGGCACCTGTGCAAGACGCTGAATCAGCTCGGAGTTCGAACGAGTGAGAGCGTACCCAAGAAGTGCGAGGCCAACAGGGGCAACAATCGCGGATGCGATTCCGAACCACACGACGAACTTGTTGTCACGGCCCGAGAGGATTCCTAGGTACACGACTCCCGCAAGAAGCACAAGGGCCAAAAGAGCGGCACTAAGTCGTAGCAGAACCTTCATTGGCCTCCCACCGAATCATGGCGGCCCGTGCATTATAAGGAGACTTATCAGGCATGTCATCTCCGTCTTTGGGTTCCCACTCCGACTCAAGAAAACAAAAAGCTGAGATCACGAATAGCTAATACACATAAAGGAATTGAAGCAAAAACACGAAGCTTGACGGTGTATAATTACTTAAGTAACATTTTGTCTTTCCTTCCTGTGCACTAATATGTAGGTCTTTAAATCAAACAAAAGATTGGGCGGCATCGTCATGACTGCCGCCCGATTGGCGAGGCTGATCGGAGTCGAACCGACAACGACCCGGTTAACAGCCGGGTGCTCTACCATTGAGCTACAGCCCCAAATGGAATGCCGCCTCCAACTTTGCGAAGAGTTAGGCGGCATTTCATTTTTCACCTTGAAGTAACTTTATGTGTCTTTTTCCGCTAGCAATGAACCCTAAATTCAATCTTTCTCTCCCCACTCCTGGCCGATGAGTTTTTCCCAATCAACCGTTGAAGCATTTGGTAGAGGGGGCATTTCGTTCTTAAAGGCCCAACGGTAGGCTTTGCGTCCGTTGGGGAGACTAACAACTTCGGCTTCCTCGGAATCAACCAGCCTCTTTAGGCAGACGTTGATGGCGACCATCGGATCGGTCCTTCGTTCCAAAGGATAGCCAGCAAGTGTCAGCATCCCCCGAACATCAGAAGGAGTGAGTGCCGTTGGATAGACAATGCGCAGAGCCGTTCGGCAGGCATCAGCGAAGGCCATATGTTTCAGCCACGCTGCAGCCATTGCTCTTACCAGGTCGAATTCATCAGGAGAATCGATGGGAGGAATTTCGGGATCTTCGCCACACAAAGCAGACAACCCCTCAATGCTCTTGGAAAGCCCAATCATTTCTTTCGTGAGCTGGTGACGTTCGTCCCAAACTTCAACGTAGCGCTCTCGTAGCTCGTCAAGTGCTACCTTATATTTTTCTTTATCAGTTAGCATATTATTAAGTATATCAAATATGATAAACAATCACAAAATATACTTTAACACTAATGTTTTCACGAGGTCGTTGCTGACCTCCTAAAGCCCCCCCCAAAAGGCAGATCGCCAACTACTTCAAGCACTTGTTGTTCTACCAGTCTCTTAAGAACGATGTTTACAGAGAGCAAAAAATTTTGGCGGTTCTGTGTAGGAAATCCTGATCGTAATAATCCATCGTGTATTTGCCGTGGCGTGAAGACATCATTAGGTGAGGCAGCGGCAAATATAGAACGGATCGCCTCCGTTAGTTTTGGCATTGGAAAACGTGATAGATCTGGTGGCTTCCGGGCATTGTCTGTACGGGCTTTGTCTGTTGGCTCCTCTGATTCACCGGCCCACTTATAACAGTTCCGTCCAGGCTCATAGGTAAAAATCTTGGCTGTTCCCTTGCTCACCAAACGTGCGAGAACCTGATGGATAGTTGCCATCGGATTTTGCTGTCTGAGCAATATGCCTCGCTTTACAAGTTCATTTCGCACTTCAGTCGCAGTGAAAATCCGACTGGGATCCGTTTTTAAAACGGCACGAACAGCGTCGGTAATACCGGCTTCAGGACCGAACCACAGACTGGGCTGGTTAACCAGAGGGGCGAAACCCTTTATGCCATGTTCAAGCGCCGAAATCTCGTTTTCTATAGCGGTCTTTTGCTGGTAGAGGGTTTCAAGTCTGTCTTGGGCTGTTTTGAGCCAAGCTTCATAATCGAAAGTCATGATGAAATAAATACTATCACATATTACTATCACATATTACTAATACTTGCATACAGAGTTCATAATTCGTGATCGCCTCTCGCCCCGTCGGCTTTTCCCAGTTACACCGGTTACGCTGTTACAAAAAAGAGGGGCTGAAATTACTCTCAGCTGACATCAACGACGGGTGCGAAACTTGAAACCGTGCGGTTTACAATCGCCTGTGAAGGCAGTTTTCCATGAATAGTCGTCAACTCAAAACCAAGGTTGTTATCGAGCAGAGAACTTTGTCGGGATCGGGGCAGGACGATTTTCTACAAAGAGTCGCGACCGTTTACATTGACGGGGAGGAATATCGCGTTCTAGCCCCGGCAAAGGCGGTCGGTGACCCAATTGAATGGCTGGAGCACTGTTGTGTGCGCCAACCCAGTACGGAAAGCTTTGGCTCTGAAATCGAAGCGCCCCGCAGCTACGGCATTCTCGCCATCAAAATCGTAAAGGAGGAACTCGAAAGACTGCAGCGCGGGACGATTAAGCCAGTTGGCATGAATAACAAAGACGAATCTTATTACCACGTCCGCTTGCACTGTTTAGAAGCCCCGCAGATCGAAGTGAAATTTGATCTTAGACGTGCGGAACTGGAGAAACGCGTGCTCGAGCCCTACCGAAATCGTCAGCCCATTGTTTTGGGTGGTCGCACAATCCCAGTTCAAAACCTGGAGCGGGTCGAGATATTTGAGTCGCAACGTCAATCATCTCAGTTCGGAGAATGGACTGCAGAGCTTGCGCGGCAAGGAACACAAGACTGCTTCCATGGGGAACCCGACGTAAAGAACGTAACAGATGAATTGATCACGACTCCATCCGTGGCGGCTCTCCCGCAGAAACCCGACGCAATAGAACTTTTGTGTTTCCGATTTCACACCGTAGCCGAGCAGCTTCGCCACCGACATGACAACCGTTCGACACTTAACGTGAATGATGAATATGACGTCCAAGATCTTCTCCATGCACTCCTCCGCATCTATTTCGACGATGTGAGACCGGAAGAATGGACGCCGAGCTACGCGGGAAAATCATCTCGTATGGATTTCCTGCTACCAGAAGAGGAATTGGTAGTTGAGGTCAAAAAGACTCGTCTAGGGCTTGGTGCAAAGGAGCTCGGGAGCGAGCTGATTGAAGATATTGCCCGGTACAGAGTGCATCCAAACTGCAAGCGACTAATCTGCTTTGTATACGATCCGGAGGGTCGCGTAGCGAATCCGCGTGGAATCGAGCGAGACCTTAGCCGAACCTCGAATGGTTTCGAGGTCAAGGTCATTATTACCCCGAGAGGTTAGTGAAAATGGCGGTCGGTCGCTAAGGCTCCCGTGAACATATACTTTTAGGCATCATGAAAAGCACCGCGAACATTCAGGTAAAGAGCGATTTGACAGAGGTGCAATTCGAGTGGCTCGGCTTCGACGGCGATGATTGCTTTGATGACTTCCACATCAAAATTACCAGCGCGAAAGACACTCGTCGCTTCGACTTTGGTCCGTGTGCCGTTTACAGCCTTCGTAAACTCACTAGGTTCTTTAAGGATGCGACGCAACCAACAGCTAGCGGGGGATTTCGTCACCCAGATATCCGTTCCTACGAAATGCATCGTTTGGACGGTGGATATCGCCTCGTCGTATCTTTCGAGGGTAGTGGTTTGAAAGAAGAGTTTCACATACACAATCCGTTAGTGCAGATTGATGACGAGTTTCTGAAAGCTCATTAGTTTAGAGGGTTCAATGTCGTTGATCGGAATATCTTCAAGTCGCCTTGATCGTGGGCCGGACTGCAAGTTCTGCGATGCCGGAAGCACCATCAGCTTCAACTGGCAGTACGCGCAGACAACAACTCAGCCAGATGAGAAACGAGACCTGACGGTCTTCGTTGACCCCAAGCCGCTTCGCTACGGCACCCTCTATCAGTGCAAGGCCTGCGGCCAGCCCTGGTATCTGCATGGCGAGCCGGAATTCATGAGCTTTGTGCCCCGCGAGCGCATGCCGCTCATCCAACGGTGGAACGAACAGCCGATCTTGCTGCCACCCGAGCAGGTTTCGGAACTTCAGAAGATTGGCCGCACGCCATCGGACCAATACGGGAATGGTACCGAGTTTTGCGAGACCCCGTGTGCGGTAACGACAGTCAAAGGCGAACAGATTGAAATGGCCGTCGTTTCCATGCAGCGCCATGCGCCCTTCGAGGATTGGCGCAACTACCGGCTGGCTAGCGAGATCGCGCAGGTTCGTCCCAGCCCCTATGCGTTGCCGCTATCCATCCGAGTAGCGACTTCTCAGGCCGACGAACTTCGAATGGGATTCGCGCCTACCCTCGTCGAGTTACCCGACGGCGAGTTGGCAATACTGAATTGGACTCAGCACTTCTTCCTCCGGCAGGGTTGTGCGTCAAGCGAACTTGTCCTCTCCCGGCGGCCGCCCAACTGGAAAAAACTTCCGCCTGTGTACGACAGACCAAGTGATGTCGTGTACTTCGTAGCCGATGACACCCAGGCGCCTCATGTGTAGATCACTTTTTGGGAGACTAAGTGGCGGGGTTTGCTTCGCTCCGTCATGGGTTCACCTCGACACGGCGTTCAGGGAGTCGGCAAGTTGAACGGCATCTTCCCAGCTAAAGGCGCCGGCGATCACGACCGAGTCGCTGACAACCCCGCGAACTACGGGCGCACTGATGAGCGTGCCATCAATGACGATGGCCATTCTTCCCAGGCTATTGCTCCGGAGCTGTTCTGCTTGCATGCGCTCGGTGAGCTCTCTCATGCGTTGTCCGGCTTTACTGTTGAAAAACAGCACCAGTCGGGGCTGGCCGGATTCGTCCCGGCTGGCCTCGGCCATCCTGATATCTTTTTCATCAACCACCGGCTTAGCCGCCAGACAG
>DATHMH010000048.1:0-80762 GCA_035487295.1 Terriglobales bacterium | reverse complement strand
AACAGTGCGTGCAATAGAGGAGAGTTCCAGCGACACTTTGAGCGTAATCTCGTGGTCGGCATGGACGGTAGGCGTGATTTCGACTTTCACCCCCACGTCCAGATATTGAAACTGCGTTTGCACCACTGGGTTGAAAACGCTGGCGCCACCCCCTCCTGCCAGCGGATTAGCAAACGATCCCGTGGGTACAGGAACTCGGTCGCCGATCTTGAGCGTGGCCTTGGCTCCACTTACGGATCGGACTTGCGGGTTTTGTATGATCCTGGTGTCATCGTCGCCGAACAGGAAAAAAGCTTGTGCTCCGGGAATTGTGACCGCGTAACTTTGCGAACCTAAATGCTTAAAGGTGTTGAAGGTCATTCCCCCACGGCTTCCGGAACTGGCCGGAGGAGTCGTTGTTCCGGTTGCCGTACCGTTCCCATTGCCGCCGGTGGCCGGGGGTTGCAGACCTTGAATCGCCACCGTGGCGCTGTCAGGAGGCGTGATGCCAAGCTTGCGACTGCGGTCGCGGTTCACCTGCATGATGGCTACATCGACCACCACCTCGGGCTCGGCCTTATCAAGATCGTCAATCAGTTTTTCCGCCAGGGCGACCTGGTCGGGCGTTCCGCGCACCGCAACGGCGTTCTTTGTGGTGAGCGGTTGCACCCGGTCAATCTGCGCCAGCGATCGTACCGCGTTGACCACCTCCTGCAGCTCCGCCGGCTGCGACACATTGGAAAGATAAAAAGTCTTGACGACGTTCTGCTCCAGTTCCCTGCGCTTATTGGGATTGTCCTGGGCCACAAAAATGGTGTTGCTGGTCACCGGCCGCCAGAAGGTCTTGGACTCCAAGGCCACAATCTGGAGCGCATCCTGCAACGAAACTCCATTTAACTCAATGTTGACGCGGTGGGACACGTATTCCGGATCGAACAGGACATTAATGCCCGCCAGTTTGCCGATGCTTTCATAGACCATGCGGCTGTCTTCACTCAGCTTGAGTACGATGGGTTGATCTGGGATCTGTAATTCGACCGGACCCTGGGCGCGCTGCAACCGGCCAGAAAGCGACTCTTGTGATTGCGCATGATTTTCGGAGCTGGGCGGCTGTTGCTTCATCTCGTCAATCATGCGGCGCGTCAAGCGGATCTCTTGCTGGGCGATATCCATCGAGGGATCAATGGCGGCAGCGGCCTCAAACTGCGCCAGCGCTTCGTCGAATCTTCCGCCATCGCGCAAAAGCTGGCCGCGATGCACTTTGGCCGCAGCCGCATAAAAACGGGTACGCTCGAATGCTGTACGGAAGCGAAGATCTTTGGGATTTTTGCCGTAGGCCTCTTTGTAAAGCTCATAAGCGGCCTCGTACTTCTGGGCCGCTTCTGCGTCTTGCCCTTTGTTGTAAAGCGAATTGGCGGACTCGGCCTGCAGCGCGAACGGCATGAACAGGCAGATCACCAGCGCGCGGCAAACCCTCAATTGCTTCATATAGGAACTTGGATTCAAAGCAGAAAAAAAGGTTCTCAAATGCGCAGGCAAATACTTACCGCGGATATTACGGATCGTACGGATTAACAAACTGAGAACTGCTTACATTGCCTGCACCATCTCCCAAATCGACGGCTCGACCGGAATGCCTTTGGCCAGATTCTCGCTGCGGATTTTCAGCACCTGTTCACCGGGGTATCTCACTTGCTCGCCCTTTGAGCCCGGCGGCAATTGGAAATACGCAATGACTTCGTCGGCAATTCTGGCGGCAGCTTCAGGGGAGCCGAGAGACGACGGGTGCAAGGCAATGAAGACCTGCGAAAGCCTGCCTTCCCGATCTGGATCAGAGGTGATCTGATGCGTGGCCCTGCCGCCTGACAACATCGCGGCCACCAGGTCGAGCATCAAGGCCAGACCCGAGCCTTTCCAGTAACCAATCGGCAAAGGCCGCTTGGATTGTTCAATCGCCGCAGGGTCGCGCGTCAGACGGTCTGCGGCATCAAAGCCGCCGTCAACCGGCAGCAGTTCACCGCGCATGCGATATGAAGCCAGAGCTCCGTATGAGAACTGCGACAGAGCCATATCGAGCACTACGTGTCCGGCGGGCCGAGGCACCGCGATGATCACAGGATTGTTTCCCACCCGCGGATCACTGGCGCCCCAGGGCGGAAGGTTGGGCAAAGTATTCGTCCAGCAGATTCCAATGAAGCCCGCGTCAGCCGCCTGCCAACCGTAGTTGCCGCCGCGCATCCAGTGCGTGGTATTGGCAAGCGCAACACAGCCAATGCCGTTCTTGCGAGAAAGCGCGATCGCGCGTTCCATGCAGTGAAACGCATTGAGCGGCCCTGGACCAATCTTTCCGTCCCAGCGTTCGAGCGCTCCCATGCCGGCCAGTAATTGTGGCTGTGCGTGAATATCAATCGTCCCATTTTGAATTTGCAAAATGAAGCGGGGAAAACGGTTGAGGCCATGAGAGTAGATGCCATCGCGGTTGGCGTCGGCAAAGAGCCGGGCGCAGAGGCGGGCACGCTCGGGCGTGAATCCCAGCTTCAACAGCACGCGCTGGAGGGCATCGAGAAGTTCGTTATAGGGAACTCTTAGCATGTGTTCTCAATCTCATTGAACGTGAGTATCGAAGGCCGCGGTCTCGACTTTTCCAGCGCGTTTGACCTGCACAAAGATGCGGTAATCGCCGGACTGCGGAAAGCCGTAAGGGAAATTGACTTCCGGTGTCAAGCGAACTGAGGACATATCCATCGGCATAACAGTTTCGGGAGGAGGCATCGAACTGCTAAGAAGTCTCTGGCGTGCGAGCCCTTCCTGAGCCAGTTCCAGCGCCGCCATGGAGACCGATCCCGCGGGGTGAATGTGGGCAAAGACATTCATATCGGAGCGGACAATTTCCGCATGTCCAGCCATGCCCATGTAGGGCTCAAGGTCTTGCGCCGGCTTGCCATTTTTGTCAAGCACGCTGAATTTGAGGGACATTGCCGTATTGGCCAGGAGCGGAGCCCCCGCGTCACGCTGCCAGACGATGCGGCTGCCATCGGCAAGCTCAGCAATAGTAGAATCTTTCGCGGCAGGATCGAGCGTCGCGCCCACCCAGGACGAATCATCACCGGCAAGCGGCCTGGCCTTATCGATAGAGGACGGGAGGTCAAACTCTCCAACCAGAGTCCAAGGAAAACCGTTTTTATCCACGACATCAGCGAAGACCTGGTAGTGGCCGGCCGGCATGGAAGGCAGGTCCTGCTCGAAGACACCATGTTTCCCTTCAACTTGCTCGGGATGAAGGTGCCACATCCAATCCAGCCCGGGAAGGCGGATCAAAAACAGATGCATGAGATGGTTGTGGTCGGGAATCAGCTCTTTCAGTTTGATCTGATGGTGCCACTTGTCGCCCTGGCCTTCGGCAGCGATCAGCAGACGCCTTCCATCTTCAAGCGTAATCTGTGCAGCAGGAGGCTTGAAAAAATTGACTCCTTTCTGGTAATCCCTGGCTTCAGCGCCCCACCATAGTTTCCCCAAATAAAGAATCGCAACCACCACCAGCGCAGTGATCGCCATCACCCACCGCGACCAGAGCAGGTTCGAAGCCGGCGGTGCCTGCCCCGGCTCAAGGCTCCCCTGGCGAACGCTGGCGCTCGCGATGGAGATTAATCCAACTGCCAGGAAGAGCATCAGAAAAATCAACACTGCTGCCAGCGGCTTCTGCATCTGCAGCGTGCGCTGCGCGAAAGAGGCCACAGGAACGGAAAGTTCCGCCGGGCCTTTGCTGCCCTCCACTGCGATTCGCACCTGCAAGGCGCCGGATTGCATGAGCCACAGACTGCCGGTAAAAAATTGCGGATCTTGTTTCGACTGCTCGGCCACGTCGGGCGTGGGCGGCAAGCTGGAGCCGGCTCCGGTGAGCGTCATGAGAACGAAGCTCATCTTATGAATATCGCTGGACTGGCTGCGGACCTGAATCTCAGCCACGCCGGGAATGACCTGCGGCACACGCACGGTAACAAAAAGATGATAGGGACCGGCGTCGTCTTCGTAATAAACGTCTGGGCTGCCGACATGGGCAAAAGCCGATGAGGTAAGAAACAAGATCGAGATGAAGGTGATTTTGAGAAACCGGCTTCGCATAGATGATTGCTCGGGTTGTTCCGCGGCCGGGGAGTTCATCGGCGCAGGCGGCGCATCCAGTCGCCCCAGGCCAGGCCGATGCGCGAACTAATGATGGAAACCAGAAATGCGATGGCCATCACGATCCAGAATCCGGCGCGCGTTTGTTCCGTGGGCTCGAACTTATAAGGGTCGTAGAGAAAATTTGCCGGGTCGAAGTAGGCGAAATAATTCATCCCAAAAAACCAGTTGCGGGCTGCGGGGGTCATCAGGAAGCCGGCAAAGGGCCATTGCACCGCGATCAAGCTGAGCAGGAAGACCGGACCCGCGACGGCTGCCTGTTTCCACCTGTTCCATGAACTGATTCTGGGCCACAACAAGTCGAGCACGAAAGCGGGAACGATCAGCAGCAGCGGAAAGCGCAATGGCACAAGGTGGGTGACGTGCTGGTATACCGGGCCTAGTTTCGGCTCTGCTGGAAACAATGGCAGAATCCACTCAAAAGCCAGCAGGATTGCCGTGTAGATGCCGGCAATAATGGTGAAGGCCCACCGGCGGCCGGCGCCCCAGCCCACACCGATCAACGCGAGCGGGATGACAGCACAGATAGCGCGGTATGCGGTGGCGCCGTGCAAAAGAGAGGTCCAGGTAATTTCTGTGAGCAGGTTGCTGGCCTGAGCAATTGCGATGGCGCCCACAAAAAGAAAGAGCCACAGCAGTTTGCTATGCAATTCTCCCTGGGCGCGATTCATGAGGCCAGCAATCAAAGCCAGGACGCCAACCTTGATGGCAATTCCACCAACGAACAACAACACATGCGGAGGGCTGATGATCTTAACGTCGAGTCCGTAGGCGTTGTGCCACCAGTTATCGAACGGAGCAGAGGTGAGCATGGCGAAGCAGCCCCAGCTTGCGATGAAGGCGCCGAGCGGCCCGCTGAAGCCCCAGATGTTTACAGAAGCGCTCTTGATTTGGGCGGCGGCATGGCCTCCGAAGGTCGCATTCAGAATGAGATAGCCGCAGGCAATGCCCACCAGCACACCGTTCAGATAGATGGCCATATGCGCCGGAGTCCAGAAGGAATCGCGGCCGATGGACATGTGCCAGGAAATATCCCAGTAGCCGCCAATCATGGCGGAGATTACTCCGGCGACGGCGCACCAGATATACCAGGGAACGGAAAGCGTCTTTGCCGCAGTCTGTCCGGTCTGAGCTTGCAGGGGCACTGAAACGGAGATGCTGTGGGCCATATAATTCCTCGACGATCAACTTCTGAATAATAAAAGTGTATATTCTAAAGCCCTTCCCCGGCATGCTTCTTCCTGTTGGCTAGGCCAGGCTTTCTTCAAGTTCGAGTTTTCTCTGCCATGACTTCATGAAGACCCTGATCTCGTCGATCTCCTGAGGCTGCAGCCGGAACTCCATGGCTCCGATTACGCCTTCGACCTGTTTGGCCGAGCGAACGCCGATGATGGCTGCGGTCACCTCCGGGCAGCGCAGCGTCCAGGCGATGGCGGCTTCGCCGGCGGTGCGTCCGTGGCGGTTGCCGAGGTCGCGCAGCAGCTCTGCCAGTTCCAGGTTGCGGGTCAGAGCCGGCTCCTGGAAGTGAGGGTTGAGCAACTTGCGAAAATCGTCTTTAGGAAAATTAGCGATGCGCTTGCGCGTCATCTCGCCGGTGAGAAGCCCGGATTGCATTGTGGAATAGGCGATCACACCAATATTGTGCCGGGCGCAATAGGGCAGAATTTCTTCTTCAATCTCACGCTTGAGAATGGAGTAGGGCGGCTGCAAAGAAGAGATAGGAGCGATTTTGCGGGCGCGCTCCATCTGCTCGGCGTTGAAATTAGAGACAGCGATCCAGCGCACCTTGCCTTCTTTCTTCAGCTCGGCCAGGGTTTGCCAGCCTTCTTCGATGTCTTCCGGCGGATCGGGCCAATGGATCTGGTAGAGATCGATCACATCGAGCTGCAGGCGCTTGAGACTGGCTTCAATCTCGCGGCGAATCGAAGCCGCTTTGAGGCGGCCGCTGATTTCGCCCTTTGCGTTCCAGACCAGCTCACACTTGGTAAAAACATAAGGACGCTTGGCGCGGCCCTTCAGCGCCTGGGCAACGACCTGCTCGGAGCGTCCGAGACCGTAAACGGCCGCGGTATCGATCCAATTCATGCCAGCATCGAGCGCGGCGTGAATGGCTGCAATGGAGTCATTATCCTCCTGCTTGCCCCAGCCGAATTGCCAGCCACCGCCGCCCATGGCCCAAGCCCCGATTCCCAGCGGCGTAATCTGCATGTCAGTATTGCCCAGCTGCTTCAGCTTCATTCAGTTATCTCTCCTTTATGATCCTTTTTCGAATTTTTACCATGGCCAAGTAGTGCTCCCTACCCCCCCATTACATCAAGTAGTCGATTTAGTATTAAGTTATTTTAATTCAATAGGATGCGAGAATCCGGGGAGTAGTGGCGACTAGTCCTGGAGCAATCCTTTTGTTCGAGGATGGCGTGTTACCCCATAAACTCTCAATCCCACAGCGATTCCTCGCCGTGTTGCTCCTCGGAATGACAATGCAAACATAGTCTTTCTCCCAAGCTCTACCTTCAGGAAAATGATGGGCGACAATTCCTCAAAATGCAAGGACTTGATATCAGTATGCCGAAAACCCTATTTTTCTGGCACTGCTGGTATGTGTATCAGATCTCAATTTTACTTGCTATCGCACGAACACGCTGCTTGCGACCCCCCACATTCCGGCAATAGACTTCAATGGCGCCACGCAGGCCGCCAAAGCTGATTTCTACAATAATCGCCATAATGGATTGAAAAATAGACACCTGAAGACCTAACCCAGCTTTGAAATCTGTTCTAAATTGGGACAAATCTTTCTTATTTTTCCCGATTTAGAACTGCGCATATCCTTTATTACCACGGTAATCTGTCGGCTTTCAGGCTATCAAGCATAGAATCTGGAGCTACAATGGACCCTCTTACAACCAGCTCAAATCCGGAATTGGAAGAAGTTACGGCAGCGCCGGCGCCGGCGATTACCACAGCGGCGGTGCTGAAGGCGATGTTGCAGGTTTCTCCGCAGATCAGCGACCTGATCTTTTCACCCGGACGGCCGCCGCAGGTTGAACTGCGCGGACAACTGGTGCCGGTGCAGATTCCGCAGTTGCCGCAGCTCACTCCGGAAGATACGCATCGCATTGCCGGCGATCTGATCAACGGGAACAAGCAAGCTATAACCGCCTTGCGCGATCTGGGTTCGTGCGATACCTCTTACAGCCTGCCGGGAGAGGCGCGATTCCGGGTCAACATTTTCAAGCAACGCGGCACCTGCGCTATCGTGATGCGGGTAATTCCACGCAATGTGCCTACCTTTGCGGACCTCAAGCTTCCCCCGCAACTGGCTGAGATTGCCAACCTGAAGAACGGCATCGTGCTGGTGACAGGGCCAACCGGGTCGGGCAAATCTTCAACCATGGCCGCGGTGGTGAACCTGATCAACGAGACGCACGGCTATCACATTATTACGATTGAAGACCCGGTTGAATTCATCCACCGGCACAAACGTTCCACCATTCATCAGCGGGAGCTGCACAGCGATACCCCCAATTTTTCCCTCGCCCTGCGCGCCGCGCTGCGGCAGGCGCCCAAGGTAATTCTGGTGGGCGAGATGCGCGACAAAGAGACCATTGAGATTGCCATGGAAGCAGCCGAAACCGGCCATCTGGTGCTCTCAACTCTGCACACGATCGATGCCTCGAAGACGGTGGAGCGCATCATTGGCGTCTTTCCCCTGCAAGAGCAGCACATCATTCGCAATCGCCTTTCCCGAAGTTTTCGCTGGATCGTCTCGCAGCGCCTGATTCCACGCAAAGACGGCAGCGGACGCGTGGCCGCCTTTGAGATGCTGAAGTCAACGCTGCGCACGCGCGAGTACATGGAAAAAGGAGAAGCCGAAGGCAAGAGCCTCACCGACGCCATGCGCGACGGCAATCTGGACGGCATGCAGTGCTTCGACCAGACGATTGAAGACATGATCCGCAACGGAATCGTGGAGTTCGAAACCGGAATCGCCTATGCGACCAACCCCGGCAATATGCGCCTGGAACTCTCTGACATGGACCATGAGCAAGAGCCGGAAGCAGTTGCACCGGTTGCTCCAAAAGTTGCACCGAAGCAGGAGAAACATTTTCCGAGCGAACCGGAATTGATTATTGAAGCATGAAGAGCAGTTCTCGGTTCTCAGTTGAACAGCAACCATTCAGAAATAGCTTGGCTCTGTTGACTCTCCCGAACTACGAGAGAAGCCCGATAAGCGACATGGGCAATGAAACATTCTCTGGATTCCTTCGGCTTCGCTCAGGACAAGCTCTTCGCGCCAAAAAGCGGCGTTCAGGATGACGGTGCAAAGGGGAACGATGAATCAAGAGCATGGTCATAGTTCAGCGGTATGGCTTCTGACACTACGGACGGTTAAAAACCGTCCACGGCTCAGGACAGGCTCTTCGCCTGTGGCTCAGGATGACACTTTTCAAGAGAGAAAATTTTCCATTCTTACCCTTCTTTGCATTTCTTAACATAGAGGCCGGAACTGGTTTCTGTGTAGTAACATCAAACTAAATGATGCCGACAAATGGAGCCGCCCTGCGTGCTGACCGGGTTACGCGGCAATACCAGATGGGGTCTGCGCTGATTCGCGCGGTGAATGATGTGTGTCTGGAGGTAAGCGCGGCTGAGTTCGTAGGCCTGCTGGGCAGCTCAGGCTCGGGTAAATCCACTCTTCTGAACCTTATGGCCGGGCTGGATCGTCCTACTTCCGGCGCTATTTTTTCCCAGGGCCGCAACTTGTCAGAAATGAACGCGCGGGAGCTGGCGCGTTATCGCAGCCTCACCGTGGGCATGGTCTTTCAGGCCTTCAACCTGCTGCCGCGCATGACACTGGAAGAAAATGTGGAGCTGCCATTGCGCCTCGCCGAAGTGGAGCGCGGCGAGCGTAGCGGGCGAGTGCGCGAGGCTTTGGAGCGCGTGCACCTGGAGAAGCGCCTCACCCACCGGCCGAGCGAGCTTTCAGGCGGCGAGCAACAGCGGGCGGCGCTGGCGCGGGCACTGGTGAACCGGCCGACAATTTTGCTGGCCGATGAACCCACCGGGAATCTGGACAGCGCAACCGGACTTGAGATCATGAATTTGTTGCAGGAAATTAACCGTTCGCTGGGAATGACGATTGTGCTGGTGACGCACGAGAGGCCGCTGGCGGAAAAGTTTGCCCATCGCATTGTGGAACTGGCGGATGGCAAATTAAAGACGGCTTCATAGATTTTAAAAACGATTTTCTGAGCGCTTCGCTACGCGCATGCCTGCGGCAGCAAGGAAGTGTGGTTTGCCATGAGATTTACGGCACGACTAAAGTCGTGCCCTGACACAAAAACTATGCGGCACGGTCGAAGCCGTGCCCTTCCGTAAGCCATTTTATGAAACCAATTGCCGATAACAACGGAGCGAAACGATGAGGGCAGGCGACCTTACCGAACTCGCGGTGAGAAATCTGCGCGAGGCCGTGCTGCGGAATTCGTTGACCACGCTGGGCATCGGCGTAGGCGTGGCTTCGCTGGTTGCCATGCTCTCCCTGGGCGTGGGATTGCAGCAGCTCGCCAACCGCAAACTGGCAAGCTCAGGGCTGTTTGACACGGTGTTCGTGTATTCGAAGCAGAACCTGCGCGGATTCGGCCGGCAGGGGACATCGAACGGATCTTCATCTAACGCTCCATCCAATAGCTCCGGCACTTCATCGGATGCTCCGGAGGGCGCGTCGTCAAATCCCAATGGCACGGCGCGCGAAGCACGGCGGCTCGATGAAGAGGCCCGCCAGGAGCTGGAACACCTGCCGCATGTGGTGGAGGTGTATCCGCAGGTGCGCTTCCCTACCGAGGTGCGCTATGCGGGCAATCCTTATACGACGATGGTGGCGGCGATACCGGACTCGGCGCGAGGGAATGGATCGTTCGACGGGATGCAAGGCTCATTTTTTTCCAGCCCAGCGGCGGATGAAGCCATTCTGCAGATGGAATTTGCGAAAGAACTTTCGGACCAGCCCTCTTCCCTTATTGGGAAAGAGCTGGTGTTGCGCTATGCCGAGCGGCAGGTTTTGGGAGCGCAGACTGAAGGAGCGCAGGCGAGCGCTGGCGATCCCAAAACGGGAGACAGCACCGGCAATATTTCCGGCGACACTTCCGCAACCCCAGGCATTTCAATTGTGCCGCGCGACAAAATATTGCACATCGTTGGGATTGTCGATACCGAACCGGCGGCCGGGTTCGGCGGCCTGGGCAGCGGGCGAGTGCTGATTCCGATTCAGCTCGGGGAAAAATTACGCGCCGCCCAGGGCAATGACCTGCGCGACGTTTTGCGCGGGCCGGGGAAGAAACCGACGTATCCGAGCTTGACGGTGCGGGCGCAGAGCCCGGGGCAAGTCGAGGCGATTGAAACCGCCGTTAAGAACATGGGGTTTGCCGCCTTTTCCCTGCTTGACGCCACACGCAATCTGCGAATTTTTTTTGCGGTGTTCGATCTGCTGCTGGGGATTTTTGGCAGCCTGGCGCTGGCGGTGGCCATGCTGGGCATCGTTAACACGCTGGTGATGGCGATTCTGGAGCGGCGGCGCGAGATCGGAATTCTTAAAGCCCTGGGCGCGGCTGACGGCGACGTAAAGCAGCTTTTCTTCCTTGAAGCCGGCGTGATGGGGTTGCTGGGCGGGGCGCTGGGTGTGGGCATTGGCTGGCTGATCGGGCGGGCGGTGACAATCGGCACCAATATTTATCTGCGGCGTCAGAGCCTGCCGGCAACCAATGTTTTTGCCGTGCCTTGGTGGCTGGTGCTGGGAGCGATTGTCTTCGCCGTGGTGGTGAGCCTGTGTGCAGGACTGTATCCGGCGTCGCGGGCGGCGAAGCTTAATCCGGTTGAGGCGCTGCGGTATGAGTAAGGCGGTTTCGAGTTTCAGGTTTCAAGTTTCAAGTGTTGCGGCACTTGTCTGCCTTTTCTCAATCCCTTCTGCGCATGCTACTGGGCGCGCGGAGTGTCATGCGATCGAGAGCCATGCGATGCATCAGCAGGTTCCCTATTGCGTCCTGCTGCCGCCTGGCTATGACACCGAGCAAGGAAAGACACAGCGGTATCCGGTGCTCTACTTTCTGCATGGCCTGGGCGCCAACGAGCAGATGTTTCTCGATTCAGGCGCGTGGAACCTGACCGAAGACCTGTGGGAGCAGCGCAAGATGGGGGAATATATCATCGTGACCCCGGCCGGGGACACCAGCTTCTATATCAACTCGCATGACGGGCACCGGCGGTATGAAGATTTTTTTGTGCAGGAGTTTTTACCCTACATTGAACATCATTACCGCATTCGTTCGGGGCGGACGTCGCGCGGCATTGCCGGAATTTCCATGGGCGGCTATGGGGCGCTGCACCTGGCTTTTCGGCATCCGGAGCTGTTTGGTTCGGTGAGCGCGCAAAGCGCCGCCCTGATTGAGAAGCTGCCCGCGGTCAGCGGAGCCAGCTTGCCACAAAATTCTTTGTCGCGGATTCTGGGCGGCGTGTTCGGCTCGCCTGTGGACCGGGTTTTCTGGGAGCGCAACGATCCACTCAAATTGGCGCGCACCAGCCGCCTGACCGGGCTGCACATCTACTTTGATTGCGGCTCGGAAGACGATTACGGCTTTGAGGCCGGAGCAGGGGCGCTGCATAAGTTGCTGGCTGCGCGTGGAATTGCGCACGAGTTTCATCTTTATCCGGGCGGGCACGACTGGAGCTATTTCGCAGAGCATCTGCCGGCGTCGCTGCTTTTCCATTCCCACGCTTTCGGGGTAAGCAGTTAGCCGGCTTTTTGTCTGAAGCGAAGCCAAAGCTCCTAGCCACTAGCTGTGATTGACAAAATTAGTTTTGACATCGAGTGTCGTTCCGCGGCTGCACCCGCGCGCACCGGGGCTGAAGCCCAAAACTTTATGAGGCCTTACCCCGGCTTAAAAGCCGGGGCTCCCACCGTGCACCGCGAGCGGTGCATTTCATCCAGTCCTCACCCGATAGTGGGTTGTACCTTCGTGACCTATTGCGGAGGGCAATGTAGCACTACTATCGCTTTCATCCCCGGCAGTCGGACATTAACCAATATCTAACTCCTCGCCAGGACATGTTGTGGTGACATGTTTCCCGAGGCCAGCCAGAGAAAGTGAGGATCAGCAAGATGTGGAAACAGACAAATTCGCCAGAGACGGCTACGCTGCCGCCCCAGGCTCCCAGCAAAGCGGCCATGCCAAACGGTGGCGCAGTCGCCAGCGAACCGGTATTGACCCGCACAACGTTGGGGAGCACTGCTTCAACCGAACAGACCGCCATGATCGGCAAGTCGCTCGTTTTTAAAGGCGAGATTACCGGTTCGGAATCACTCTACATTGAAGGCAAGGTGGAGGGCTCGATCAACCTTCCCGGAAATCGCGTTACCGTGGGCCGCAGCGGACAGGTTGCCGCCGATATCGCGGCGCGTGAAATTGTTGTGCACGGCAAGATTGTTGGCAATGTGAACGCCAGCGACCGTCTGGACGTTCGCAGTGAAGGATCGCTGACCGGCGACGTCGTAGCCCAACGCATCAGCGTGGAAGACGGCGCCTTCTTTAAAGGTAAGATCGACGTCCGTAAACCCGGAGGGTCGGAAAAGACCAATGGCAGCGCGGAAAGCAAAGAGGCGCTGATGGCGGCAGAGACGCCTATGAAAATTGCTTAAGTACAGTTTCGAGTTTTTAAGTAGTTTCGAGTTTTAAAATACAGTTTCGAGTTTCAGGTTTCGAGTTTCGAGTTTTTAGCTGCCCGCTAATAGTAAAAGAGACTAAGCAGACGCCCCGCTCCCGGCGGGGCGTCTTTGCGCTTTAAAGCACGCATCCCTTTGCGCTTACTTCTTAGCTACGTTTGTTCCTGCGACTTGAAGTTCATTGTCCACCGAAAAAACACCCGGGACCTGGTTGGCGGCGATATTGGCCAGGGTCTTATCGCCCTGGCTATCCACGATGCCCTTCAGAGTCACGTGCCCGTTTTCGACGATGATGTGAACGGGCGGAACGGCAGACATAGAGTACCTGTAGAGGCCATCGGTGCCGAAAATGGCGCGGGCTACGCGACGGCGGATTTCGTCATCGTTGGGAGAAAGCGGCAGCACCTTGATGTTGTTGACGACATTCTTAACTCCCTCGACCTTTTTGACCACATTTTCCGCATCCGACTTCAGAGTCGGGGTTACGGTGGCGCCTGACAGAATGACAGTGTCGCCTTTCACCTGGTACTCGAGATCGTCGAAGATAGAGTAGTAGGGCAGCATAACCAGTTCATGACGCACTTCCTTGGCAATGAACTGCTCGCTTGAATTGGGATTGCCCGGCCTGGTAGCAAGCTGCGGGTTTGACCCGGATTGAGCTAACGCAAGACTTCCGAGTAGAAGAAAAGTGGCTAGAATCTTCATACGTCCTCCTGGCAGATCTAACACCTTATTTCGGTGGGATGCGAGACGTCGGGCCGGGGTGGGCAACATCAAGAAAAGCACTCAGCATTCAGCAATCAGCATTCAGCCCATGAATCAGCATGGGTTAATCCAGGAAAACGTATTCGCTACCTTACTGCCTCCAGGTTGCCCCATTAAAAAATTGAAATAGCCAGATTGGGTACGCGCGGCAGGTTACAGATTTTCATAGTTAGAAGACGTGCCGTTTCGTTTGGGGCCTGTTTTTGCAGCAGCCTCATTGACGGAACAAATTCCCGGTAAGGGAATCTCGCCAGCCCGCTGCGGCATACGCGCCAATACACGACAAAGACAACCCGCAGCATCTCTGAGCATGCGGTAAGCATCCTATCGTGTGCTCAATTCAGACCACCCGAATCCCCTGCGGGCTCTGCTGGAGCTGATTTCGTAGGCGCGGGTCGCTGAATGTGACCCGGAGTGGCGAAGCCTACACGTCGCAAGCGCGCTTTATTTTCGCCGCAGGGTTGCCATGTCGTCTCAAGCCGCAACGAGCACATTTCCGGTCATCCGAGAGCTTTCCCTTGATGACTACTCACAGATAACAATACTGGAGGCCCAGCGCGGACTTGCCAGTAAGAACTACGAAGAGTGGACCCACCTGTGGACGGGCAACCCGGTCTATTCGTCGCTTCGAAACCACTGGCCCCGAGGATGGGTGCTACAGCACAATGACCGCATCGTAGGCGCTTTCGCGAACATCCCTCTGCTCTATGAATATAACGGCCGGGGCATTATGACCGCGACCGGCCGGGGGTGGGTGGTTGATCCGACGTATAGCGGTTATGCGCCGCTGCTGTTGGATGAATTTCTTAATCAGCCGAACGTAGATTTGTGCCTGAGCACGACTGCAAATCTCGAGGCCTCGCGAATCCTTGAGGCGCTGGGAGCATCCCCGGTTCCCGTGGGCTGCTGGGACAAATCTGAGGTCTGGATCACAAATTATCGCGGCTTTGCCAGGGCATGGCTTGCCAAAAGACACCTCCCGGCCACGTTCACCTATTTCATGGCCCCCACATTGTTCCTCAAGAGCACAATTGCCGGAAAAACAGTAAAAACACGCGCGAGCAAAGTCGAGGTGGAGCGTTGCACAGAGTTCGATGAGCGCTTCGATGAATTCTGGCAGAGCTTGCGGATGCAAAAGCCCGCTTCCCTGCTGGCGGTGCGGACGCGCGCCATGCTGGAGTGGCACTTCCGGCATCCGCTGCTGGAAAAGCGCATCTGGATCCAGACCATCAACCAGCAAGGGCGCCTCATCGCCTACGCAATCTTTCTGGAGCAGCAGAATCGGGCACTCGACATCTCGCAACTGCTGCTGGTTGACTTTCAGGCCCTGGACGACAATGAAACGCTGATCTATCCCATTCTGGCAAGCGTCTTGCACGAATCTCAAAAGCAAAGAATTCATTTGCTGGAGAAGGTTGGGCTTTGCATCGGCAATAAGAACGTCGCGGTTGCGCCGCACCAGCGGAAACGAGGATTCTGGTCTTACTACTACAAGGCAAGAAATGGAAGCCTGAGCGCATTGTTGAGCAAGCAAAATGCGTGGGCTCCATCCATGCTGGATGGAGATTCAACACTTTGATTTATACGCGCCCACTCTACGTCTACCTGGATTTACCTCCTCAATAAACAATTCATTCATACAGGAGAAAGCAGCAATGGCACCCGATGTCTTGAATCAATTGATCCCGTCAGAAAGCGAGGCTTCTTCAGCGAAGCGAGAAAATCAGCTTGTAGTTTCCCTCATAACTGTACGCAGCGCTTCTCCCGAGGCCCTGGCTGTGCCGCAGCTCGTGGCTGCGCGGGCGGAGGAACTTCCTGAAGCTCTGGCGGTGGCAACGGAAGATGCGATCCTGACATACGCGCAACTCGACGCGCAAGCCAACAAACTGGCGCATTATCTGCGAGATTTGGGGGTTGGTCCCGGCGTATTCACCGGGATCTACCTTGGCCGCTCCTGGCAGTTTGTTCTGGCGGCACTGGCAATCATGAAGGCAGGAGGAGCTTATGTACCGCTTGACCCGGCGTATCCCTCCGAGCGGCTGGCATATATGCTGCAGAATGCCCAGGTTCCCGTATTGGTAACGCGAGGTCCCTTGCTCACAACCATGCCGCGCGGGACGTGGCGGACGGTTGATTTGGATGCGGAACAGGCGCACATATCCGATTTCCCCAAGGAGGCCCCGTTTTGCGCGCATTCGGCAAATAATCCAGCTTACCTGATTTACACCTCGGGCTCGACGGGCCAGCCTAAAGGAGTCCCCATCAAGCATGCGAATCTATCGAATCTTATGGCTTGGCATGCCCAGGCGTTTGAGGTGACGGCGTCCGACCGCGCCAGCCAGGTGGCGGGATTGGGCTTTGATGCCGCGGTATGGGAGATCTGGCCTTACCTGACCGCCGGCGCAAGTCTGCACATTGCCGGTGAAGTAACGCGGAAGTCGCCGGAGAAGCTTCGCGACTGGCTGGTGGCGCAACAGATTACGATCGGTTTCGCGCCCACCCCTATCGCCGAGTTTCTGATCAATATGGAATGGCCTGCTGAAACGCGGCTGCGCCAGCTCCTGACCGGGGGCGATGTGCTGCGCAGCCACCCCCGGGGGAACCTGCCGTTCGCCGTATTCAACAACTATGGGCCGGCTGAATGCACGGTCGTTTCAACTTCCACACGAGTCACAGCGGAAGCGGAAACGAACCCGGCTTCGTTGCCCGCCATTGGCGCGCCGACTACGAACACCCTGGTTTACATCCTCGACCAAAACCAGAACCCTGTGCCTGAAGGCGCAAGCGGCGAAATTTATATTGGCGGAGCCCAGGTGGCAGACGGCTATCTCAACCAGCCCGAACTGACTGCAGAAAAATTTCTTCACAATCCGTTCAGTGATAAGTGGGGGGCACGGCTGTACAAAACCGGCGATTTAGGGCGCTGGAGAAGCGACGGAAAGATCGATTTTCTGGGAAGGGCGGATGAGCAGGTCAAAATCCGCGGGCAAAGGATCGAACCAGATGAGATTGCCGCGTGGCTGAACCGGCATCCGGCGGTGCTATCGAGCGTGGTAATCGCTCGCGAAGATGACCCAGGCGACAAAAAACTGGTTGCTTATCTGGTGCTTGATAAATGCCTGGAACCCAGCCGAAGCGGGCTGCAGGAGTTTCTCAGCGCGCATCTGCCCGGCTACATGGTGCCGGCGACATTTGTCCAATTGCAGGAAATTCCATTGACCGCGAATGACAAGATCAATCGCGCGGGCCTGCCGGCGCCCACAGAAGCTAACACGATTGGCGAGAAGCAGACCCCGGCTCCAGCGCCGAAGACAAACGTTGAAAAGCAGGTAGAAGAGATTGTTGCGTCGCTGCTGCGCCTGAAACAGGTGGGCAGGAACGACAATTTCTTTCTGCTCGGCGGCCATTCCCTGCTGGGAACACAGGTCATCACCAGGGCGCGCGGCGCCTTTGGGGTTGAGCTTCCTTTGCGAACCATTTTTGAATTTCCAACGATCGCAGGCCTGGCAGCCCAGGTCGAAAAGCTGCTTGGCCAGAACTAGACCAGATCGCGAAGAACGCGGAGCAGTCACAGAGGACCCATGAACACTGAACCACTTCTAGAAACCGATTCGCCACCTGCAGGCAAGTCAGATCCGAGCCTCAGCCTTTATCATCTGCTTGACCAGGAGGTTCTCGCAAATCCATATCCTCTGTATCGCAAGCTGCGCACCGAGGACCCTGTATATTGGGACCCTTTTCTTTTCGCCTGGGTGGTAACCCGTTATGCGGACGTAGTGAGGGTGCTCCATGATTTTTCCGCCGAGCGCACTCCCTCGCCCGAACAACTCAGCGCCATCGGACTCTCAGACTTCAACCCGATTGCCCAGGTGCTCGTAAGGCAGATGCTGTTTATGGATGCTCCCGCGCACACGCGACTTCGCAGCCTGGCGTCCAGGGCCTTTTCCCCCGCCAGAGTGGCTGTGCTGCGAGAGCATATTCAGCAGATTGCCGACCAGCTTATTAATTCGGTCCTGCTCGCAAGCCGCATGGATATAATCGCCGACTTCGCCGGCCCCTTGCCCGCCATCGTGACCGCCGAAATGCTGGGCGTTCCGGTGGAGGACCACGAGCGGTTGAAGAGCTTGTCAGCCGATTTTGCGGAAATACTGGGCAATTTTCAGCACAACCCTGACCGCATGGAACGCGTCATGCGAAGTATTGAAGAACTGACCGCTTATTTCCGTTCTACCCTTGAAGAGCTGCGGCTTCGTCCTCGCGCAGGTCTTATCAATTCTTTCCTGACGACTGAAGTCGAAGGAGACCGCCTGACCGAGGAGGAGATTATCGCTAACTGCATCATCACCATGGTTGGGGGCCAGGAGACTACAACAAACCTGATTGGGAATGGGTTGCTGGCATTGCTGCGCCATCCTGAGGAGTTGGAGAGGCTGCGTTCAGATTCCTCCCTCATACCTTCGGCTACAGAAGAATTGTTGCGCTACGAAAGCCCGACGCAGCACACGGCCCGTGTGGCTCCCGCGGACCTTGAGCTGGGGGGAAAGAGAATCCGGAAAAAGCAGGCGGTGATTGCAGTAATGGGCGCGGCGAACCGCGATCCGGAACGATTTCCCGATCCTGACCGGTTGAACCTGGAGCGCACCGATAACCGGCACCTTGCTTTCGGCTGGGCGGCACACTTCTGCTTTGGCGCACCACTGGCGCGTATTGAAGGACAAATTGCTTTTGAAACGCTGCTGCGTCGTTTGCCGGGATTGGCCCTGGAGCCTGGGCCCCTGGTTTGGCGTGCCAACCTGGCTTTGCGAGGACTGACGGCCCTGCCGGTGAGGTTTGACGGCGGAAGAAGAGAGGAAAGTTTAGCCTAGGGAGTCTGGTTCAGTAATACGTTTGTCTTTCATTTGAAATCCAGGTTTGCTGTCAGATGTTTACATCGGACGCGCGAACCTGGATATTTTTTTGCAGAAGTTTTTCGCCGCGAGGACGGCGCAACGCATATATTTTCAAAAACGATATATTGCAGCTCCACTGGCGGACTGCACGATAGCCCCTATGCCGCGGGCCACATTCTTGGCGGTGCTGCTAGGCACAAACAGGATGTCTTCAGCCTGGAGCGGCATATCGGGCGCCTTGGCCTTCATGATCTTGTTCAACTCAATTGGAATCTCTTGCGGCGCGCCGTCACTTGTCTTGCGGATCAATTTAGCGTGCCCCAGAGAAGCGGTTGGGAGGGCGCCTTGCGCCATAGCAATGGCCTGCAGCACGGTGAGATGCGCGTTTTCCATGACGAAGCCGCTGGGCTGGCGGACATCACCCACAACGTATACGATTCCCGCCTTGGATACGACAACCGTGTCGCCGGGATTCACCGCAACATTGCTCTCGCCCATCTGCTCCTTCTTGAAATCGAGAGGGATGGACTGAACCTGATTGGGCTGATCGTGCCGAGTCAGCAAAATCGTATTTCCTGCTTTTGCCGTGGTGCCGCCGGCGGCAGATATTGCGTCAAGCACGCTATGAGGCCCAAAGAGCGGATAGATCCCTGGTTTCTGCACCTCTCCTAAAACCGAGATGCCCTGAGTAGCGTATTCTTTCTCAAAAATCGTGACCTGAGGGTTGTTGAAATAACCCCCGGCCTGCAGGCGCCTGGCGACGGCATCCTGAGCCTGCTCTACCGTCAGACCAGCAACTTTGATGGCGCCGACCATGGGCAGAGAAATTTCGCCCCTGGGGTTGACGCGCACATCTTTGCTGAAATCTGGCGCTCCCTCGACGGCAACATTGATTAAGTCTCCTTTGCCAACCACGAGGCCGGTTGCATCGGGCGCCGATTGCGATGGGGCACTGGTTGTTGTGGCGCCGGCGGTTGCAATTTTGCTCTCGTCTTTGCTTACAGCAGGGCCCGCAGCGGACAGATTGGAGGCGGCCTGCCCCCAAAGGGAAAACGCAGTTGTTACCAGGAATGCGCCCAGCAATAAAAATTGACCGATATTTCTTGCCGATAAAGCACGGGTTAACATGGATGTTGCCTCCGGATACATTTGCGAGTACCCCAACAGTAAGAATGCCGGGAGGCGGCAAACGGGTTGCTTACCGCTGAGATATTTCGCAGATTCAAATGAACTCACATTTTTTACTTTTTGAAGATAGGCCGCCGAAGCAGCCGCCTGCCATCAACAACCTGGAAATGCCGGGAACTATTGAAGGTATGGCTGCCGAGGTTCCCCGGCAACCAATCGCCTTGCAGCATGCGCAAGGGCTCTTCACGATACTCCGTCTCAGACAAAGCGACGATGGTGTTGAATACGATGGCTGAGCCGTAGCGCAGCGAGCAATCTTGCGCCGGACGGATCAAGGCCCCCCGATGAAAAAACAACTTGCCGGCGGGGCGCGCCCGGCGGACATCGGAGACGATTGGGTTCAGCGGATGCGGTCTCCAGGGACCGAATGGGCTTTCCGCAAAGAAGAGATAGAGCTCGCTGTTAATGTCTCCGCGCTTTTCTACGCCTCCGGCGAAGAGCCAGAACTTTCCCGCAAATTCAAGAAGCGTGGGATCAACCGCCCATACGTTCTCCATCAGGACCTGGTCAAGCTTCCACGACCAGGGGAATTCGAGGGCGCGGAAGAGAGAAATTTGTCCGCTGTCGCGGGTCTCGGGCAGCATGTACATCTGACCGCGCCATTCAAAGACGAATGGATACGACAGGTGATAATCCATTTCCAGCACCGGCCTGGGGGGGCCGCAATAGCCATGGGCATCCAATTCAGCGCAGGAGATGATTCCCTTCTTGCCCGCCAGTGACAGCTCTTCGAAAAATAAATAGCTTTTCCCATCTTTTTCGATCACAAAGGGATCGGCATAAAAACGCCCGGGGGGAGGGATGAATGGCACGAAATCATTCAGTTCGAAGTTGATTTCTGCGCCATTCCGCGGGCGAACGCCGACCATCCATTGCTCATAAGTCAGCTTGTTCCGCGCCTTGCTCCATAGCGCTCGGGTGTAACGGCGGGCAAGAAACCTTAGCATCTGGAAATTGCCGGGAGCATTGTCTGGAGGCGGGGGGAGAGAAACGTGGCCTTGCGATATGGCCTGCCAGTTGCCTTCGGAGCGATGTAATGCGGAGAGCAAGCGCATAATCCAGTGCGGCCGGCGCAAGTTGATGGCATTCTGGCTTCGGACCAACGAAACGGGATCGGTTGCGGCAGATGAGCTGTGCAGCAACTCGAAGGCCCCGGCGAGAGAGCGACAGGCCACAAGCGATGTCTCGGTGGCCGCCGCACCCTCAAACATGCAGCGGAATGCCGCCGGGACGCAGGGGTTTCCATTGACATCAATTTCTGCATTGTCGTGGAAAAACCAGACCCCATGCCTGGCTGCGTGCCTGAGAGCAGCTATCGCGCCGCCATGGGCGCAATCGAGGAGCACATCCAGATCTTCTGCCTGAAGCTTTTCTATATCTGTTTTCGTCAACGAGACAGACGGAGAAGATTTTGCCGAAGCAGAGGAGATTTCTATTATGGGAATATTGCGAGCAGGCTTTGCCAATTCACATGCGGCCGGCGGGGCAGCCTTATCTTTGAAGAGTTTGCGGTCCCATCGCCGCCACAGCGGGAATACTATGTGCTTCCAGCCTCCACGAAAGCGCCTCTCTGCGTGGTTCCCCCCATCAAGAACAAGTATGGGGTCGGCAAAACCGCAGCTGTTGATCTGCTGTAGCAGTTCACGGACCCATCCCGGAGATACGCCTTTCCTTATGAGAACACCTACACGAAGCCGGGGAGGCGGCTCCGGAGATGCCTGAAAGGGCGTTGCGCCGGGAGCGGAAGCGATTGTGTAAGTGTGACTCATCAAAAATCAAGCAACTTTGCGGCTTGCACCCAAGCCGCGTCCGGCGATCTTTTCATAAACCGCCAGGGTCTTCTGCGCGACGCGTTCCCAGGAAAGTTCGGCGGCCTTCAGGTAACGAATCGATTGGCCCATGTTCTTCTGAAGCTCAGCATCGCTGAGAATCGACTGCAGCGCCTGGGCGAACGATTCAACATTCCCTGGCTCGACCAGACGTCCGTGAATGCCATCGCGGATGGTTTCCGGTATGCCCCCCAGGCGGCTCGCCACTACGGGTTTATCGAAGGCGATGGCGGTCAGCAGCACTCCGCTCTGATCGATATCGCGATAAGGAAGCGCGACAATCGAGGCCGAGCGGAACAGCGGAGCGACCTCATCTTCCGCAATAAAGCGAAGATGCCAGGTAATGCGGTCACCGATGCCCAGCACTCTGCATCGTTCCTGAAGCGGCTGGATGTCAATGAGGGGGAGGCCGGCGATGACCAGCCGCGTAGTTTCAATAAGACGCCGCGGGAGCCTGGCAAAAGCCTCGATCAGGATGTCGAGGCCTTTGTAGGCCTCAATGCGTCCAAAAAATAAAATCTCCTGTTCCGGAGTTGCCTTTGGCCGGCGCCGGGATTCCTCGGCGCTATAGTAATCGAAAGCTCCATGCGGAATGACGTGAATGCGGTCTCGAGGAACCCAGCCCTGCTCGATCACTTTTTGCCTGCTAAATTCCGAGTGCACGATCACCGCGCTGAAATCCTGGTACACGGAGCGAAAACTTAGTTTCTCCAGTTTTGAAACCGCGCCATGCACCGGGGCGGCTGTGTTATGCATGGTCAGCACTACGGGAGCTATACGGCTGATCTTGCGGATATACCAGCGGTCGACCGCCGGCACCGGAAGCCACTGGAAGTGAACTACGCCCGGCTTCCGTTTGCGCAGCTCCTGGACGAGACGCTGCATACAAAATATATGTTCGGCTGCTTTGGCATATTTCCATAGACTGTTGCGGCGGTAACGGGAAGCATAGCCATGAGCCAACGGATAAAAATGGCTCCAATCTTCAAAACTCCGGGGATGGCTCCATTTGGCATACAGAAATTCGCTGCGCGCCAGCGAGACCCGGCAGCCATGCCAGGTCAGGGCCTCGCAAAGCGAGTAATCATAGGGAAGGCTGTAGCAGGAAGGGTCAACAACTACGACCGAAGCAATGCCGGCAGCCGAAGGCGAGGCAATGGAATTTCCTGTTATGGGAATTGATGGAGATAAGGGTGTCATTTTTGGTAAGACCGGGTTTTATTTTTCTATGCGCAATGAGCGATAGCTCTGGAAGAAGAAACGCAAGATTCCTTCGGTAAGCTAAATGCGAAAGTCGTTTATTCTTCGCAGGAGTAAAGACAAACCAAGAAGAACCACGAGAGAAAGCCCAATAAGCGGCATGGGCAATGAAACATCCTCTGGAGCCTTCGCGCCAAAGAGCGGCGCTCAGGATGACAGTGCAAAGTGAAACGATGAACCAAGAGCGTGGTCATAGTCCAGCGGTATAGTTTCTGACACCACAGACGGTTGAAAAAAACAGTCCACGGCTCAGGGTGACAAAACGCAAAGGGACCTATGAAATCTGAAAGCATGAATACCTTCAAGAGTCGGGATATTCAAGCGCACGATAAATCCGGACCACTTCTGCGGCATTGGCTTCCGCGGAAAAGTGCTGTGTCACCTTTTGCCGGGCGGCTTGGGCCAGGCCAAGAGCGAAATTGCCGCCGGTCAACACCGGAAGACATGCTCGCGCAATGCAGAGCGGGTCGCTGGAATCAACCAGCACTCCGTTCACATGGTCATCCACGACTTCAGGAATGCCGCCGACCTTGCGGCTCACGACCGGCGTTCCCAATGCCATCGCTTCCAGCAGCACCGTGGGCAGGCCCTCATGGTCTGAAGTGATGAGCAGCAGATCCATAGCGCGAACAATGTCGTAAATATCATCGCGATGTCCGAGAAAACGGATTCGGCGTTCAAGAACAGTACCGCCGATGAGCTGCTCCATCCGGTCTCGTTCACTGCCCTCGCCGGCGATGACGAAAAATGGATTGCGCAGTCCATGGCAAATACATTTGGCGGATATGTGCTGGGCGGCAGCAAGAAAAAGGTCGAGCCGCTTCACCGGCTCCATGCGGGCCGCGGTGCCGATGACCGGGGCTTGCTCGGGTATGCCTAGCCGGCGCTTGGCAGCTTCTTTGCTCAATGTGGATTTAACCAAGCTTAGATTGATGGCGTTGCGGATGATTTCAATCTTGCCAGGATTTGCGTAGCCGTCCAGGTGCCGGCGCAGATCGGAGCTTACGCAGATCACGCGGCTGACCGACGACGATGTCATCCGCTCAAGGTTGTAGACCGCGCGATCTTTGAGTGTCTTTGGCTCCGGCAATCCGTGCTGTGTCCGGACTATATGGCGAATACCGAATTTTCTTGCCAGCAGGAGCGCCAAAATATTTTCCTTGCTCTTATGGGAATGTATGACGTGCACATCGCGGCCCCGCAGCCAATCGCGGGCTTCGCGGTAACAGCCCATAAAACGCCGGTGCGGCCGGGAGATGACCTTCAGGTCAATGTTGCAGGCTTGCAGCTCATCCGCCAGACGGCCTTCGCCCAAAGCAATGGCGCAAAGCGACAGCTCAGGTTCCTGGGAAAGCTCCGCCAGCAATATGGCGATCTGGGCTTCGGCGCCGGCCCAAATATCCGCCTCAACCACGTGGCAAATCGAAATCCGCGGTTTGACCGCGGGAGAGATTCGAGGAAGGCGGGCGTGCTTCAGCGCAAGTTTCATGAGCTCAACATTCAGAATGCCGCCACCCGCGCGAGCAGGCGGGGCTAGCCGGACGAAGGCGATAATCGCCCTTGCCGTCGGGCCGGTAGTCAACAAACTGCGGATCGGCATGGATAGTTCCGATCTCGTTTTTACCCAGCACTTTCATGTCGGCCGGTGAATTCTGGTAGACGAGATTGTCGATGTACTGGTTTCCGGTTCCGACCGCGCCGTATTCAAGAATTCCGTACCCGCGAGCATCCGGGTGAAGCCCATTCTGGAACACGATATTGTTCTCAACCACGGTATTGTCGTTCGCCCTGGAAGCCAAGGCGCCGGCGGCAAAATCTGCCGGATCGGCGCCCACCAGGATTCCACCGTAGGCGTTGCTGAACACGGTGTTGCCGGCGACGATCACATGGGTGGCAGCGTGCCAGAGATGGATTCCCCAGCCCTGGTTGTGAAAAACCAGGTTATTAAGAATGTGGCCGCCGCGGTTGGAGTGATAGATGCCATGTACCCGTGGACAAGCGAGGTTGTACTGGCCAATGTCATGCACAGTGTTCCCGATAACGTCATCATCGGAGCCGCCATAATTTCCATCGTTGATGCCGGCGCCACCGCCATCGGGACATCCCGGCGCAGGAATATCGTGAATGTGGTTGCCAATGATCCGGGTGTGAGAACCCTCGTTGTAGATCCCGGCAGCGCCGCTGCCGGAAATATCAAACCCTTCAATATCCACATAATCGCCCTGGTTCCACCAAACCGCTGAATTACCCGTTTTGGTAGACCGCAGTTTAGCCCCCCACTTGGCATCGGAAACATAACGGATGCGCGCGGCCGCAGTGCCGCTCACCGGCGTCTTCAGTTCGTTATCGTTCAACTGATACTCTCCCGGAGCAACGTGCACAGCCGCGCCCGGGGTCACCGTGGCCGCCGCTTTTTCCAAGGTCTTCCATGGATGTGCGGGGGAACCATCGCCGCGATCGTTTCCCGATGTGGAAACATAAAAATTTATTCGCGATGGAATATCGGGAGCAGCCATAATCTGCAGGATTTCGGCCTGAACCTGCTGCGCAGTTTGCGGCTGCGGTGGCCGCGACCTGCAGCCGCAGCTTCCCTCCCATACAAAGAAGATAATCAGCATCTGCCAGCCCCGGTATCCCATCCATGCCATCATCGCTTGATCAAACCGCCTGCAGTCCATCTTGCCCGCAATGATTCAGCCCCGCTATCGTGCCGCTATCCTTCTTGTCTTAGACTCTATATTGCTGAATTCAGATGCCTTACAGAAAATTGAGGCCTCACCTGATATCCACATACGGCAAAAGAAGGGGGCAATTTAGGTTGGCTGGCCGATGTATCCAGAGTTGATGCTTCCCTAGTCTTGGGACTCAAGAAAATTTTCATTTTCATAAAGGAGTCCCCATTGTTTAAAAACGTTTTCTTAATAGTCTTATCAGTCGTTCTATTCATTCCCCCATGTTTTGCCGGCGTAACCCTTTCCTCTCCTGCCAATGGCGCAACCGTACAATCGCCAGTTCCCCTTGTTGCCACGGCAAGTTCCAGCAATGCCATCACCGGTTGGGCGGTTTATGACGGCAATAATCTGGCTTACAGAAACAGCACCAGCCAACTGAACACCTCGCTCAATCTCGCAAGCGGCAGCCACTATCTCACAGTGAAGGCCTGGGATTCTGCCGGCAACGTATCAGCCACGGCCTTCCCAATTCTGGTGACAACCGGTGGAGGCGCAGGCACAACTGGCCTGACGATTTCCTCTCCTGTGAACAGCTCTACCGTGCAGTCGCCGGTTCATTTTGCCGCCACCGCAAATTCTGCCAATCCTGTTACCGGCTGGACCATCTATGATGGGTGGAACCTTGCTTACCGGAACAGCAGCAGCCAACTGGATACCTCGCTCAATCTCAGCAGCGGCAATCATACGATCACGATCAAGGCCTGGAATTCGGCAGGCCAGGTCCAATTCAAGATATTAAATTTGCTCGTAGGACAGGCGCTAGCGCCTGTTAGTGTTTCGATTTCGGTTTCTCCCACCAACACCTCGGTTACATCGGGGCAAAGCCGGCAATTTACCGCGGCGGTCACTGGCACCACCAACACGGGAGTGCTGTGGTTCGTGGCCGGCATCCAGGGCGGAAACACAAGTGTTGGTCAAATCTCCACCGGCGGCGTTTATACCGCTCCAGCCACCGGCTCCGCCATGCAGCAAACTGTTACCGCGCATAGCGTCGCGGACTTTAACAAATTGGCCAATGCCTCGGTTTCGATTACACCTGTGGTTACCCTGACCGGACGCCAGTTCTACATCACTCCCAACGGATCTGATTCCAATAACGGCTCGGCGGGCTCTCCCTGGCGGAGCTTCAGCAAAGCCGATGCCAGTGTGCAGCCGGGCGACTGGGTGCATGTTGCCCCGGGAAACTACAACATGGACAACGAAAACGGCGGCCGGCTCAAGACAACCAGCAGCGGAAATGCTTCGGCGCATATCCACTACGTCTCTGACCAGAAGTGGGGAGCTAAACTCACGGCCTCCATGGGTGGCAGCGGGGCGACCTGGTGGAACCAGGGCAACTATATTGATATCCAGGGGTTTGACATTACCGGCGGCGGCTCCCTGGGAATCTACAATGAGGGCTCTGGTACCCGCATGATCGGGAACAACATTCACAATATTCTGGCTTCCGGATGTCCTGCACAGGGCGGCGCCGGTATCGAGGACGGGAACTACGCCGGCAGCGACGATGACATCATCGGCAACTGGGTGCATGACATCGGAGACTTCAACAACCCGTGCCCGCTCGTGCATGGCATTTACCATGCCAATCGTGGTGGACACATCTACAACAACGTGACCTTCCACAACGAGGGTTGGGGCATCCACCTGTGGCACGGTGCTACCGCTGTCACCATCAGCAACAACGCCGTGTTCAGCAACGGTTACGGTGGAATCATCATCGGCGCTGTCTCGGGTGACTTCCCCGGCGGCTCCGGATTGGATGACAACACGATCGTGACCAACAACATCATCTTCCGCAACGGTCTGAGCGCCGGTGCTTCGGGCTGCGGCATTGTGGAATATGGGGACGTAGGCTGGAGCAATCACTACGTTAATAACCTGGTTACCCAGAATGGCCCATCTGACTGGTGCCTGGTTAACAACAGCTCGCAGGGAACCATTAACGCCAATCCTGGGTTTGTCAACTATCAGGACAACGGCTCGGGCGATTATCACCTGCAATCCGGCAGCCCTGCAATGGGCGTCGGCACAAGCCAGGGACAGCCGTCCACGGACTTCAATAATGGAGCGCGGCCCCAGGGAGGCGATGATCTTGGCGTCTACCAAGGTCGCGCCGCCCCGGGTCCTTACCCAATACAGTAACCATTACCGATAACAACTCTTACAACGCCGGCGAAAAATTGCCGGCGTTGTATTTTTTCAGCGCGGATGATGGTAACTAGCCTCGGTTCCGTACTGCCGTATCTCGCCACGCAACCCCTCGACACCGGCCGCACCAACGACCTTGGATGGCATCTCGGCAATAGGAGCGGGCCGCACATGAAGGGACAATAACCAGCGCCTCATGGGAGCATCAAAGTGTCTATCCAGCAACCAGACAAGGACCAGTAGTCCGGCGGTCAATCCAAATCCCGCCCAGGGCGCGAAGTGTTTCATATTGTCTCCCATGCGATGGACTACAATGCCGTTCACTATCCTTATTAATGGATCGTGAATGGCATATACGCCATAGGAGGTAGCACCCAGGAAAGTGTAAAGGGGAACTACGCGTGCCGGCGGGCGGGCCAGCGAGCCAGCGATAACCAGCGCGGGAAACACCAGGACCACAGCGACTACGTCGAAAGCTACTCGCGATACTACGGGGTTCATGGCAAAAACCAACACCATGGCCGCGATCACCAACAGCCCGTTCGACCGGATCAGACGCAAATTCCGCGTGCGGCGATAGATCAACACTCCTGCAGGAAAGCTGAACAAGACCCGCGCAAAACCGACCCCCAGAGTCGGCCATTCCCAGCCTCCACCCAGATCGCCAAACACGCCCGCACAGATAATGAGAGCGACGGATGCAGCGGCCAGAATTGCTATCAGTACACGGTTGGAGAGGTAACGCCAGAAAGCCACATACAGCAGGTTTACGGTAAGCTCCAAGAACAAGGACCACGCTGGAATGTCGAGCGGGAAAAGCGCAGATCCGGTGAGGGGCGGCGCGGGTATGAACAAAATGTTCAATGCCGTGCACAGTATCAGGGGCTTGAGCGTCCAGCCCAGATGCACACCGGAAGACCACCCCGCCACGATGCCGGCAAGCATCATCGCAATACCAAGACTGAGCAGCGGAAAGAGCCGAATGAACCGAAGCCGCATGAAGCCGCTCACGCCCATCCCCTGTTCGAAACGCGCCTCGTAAGCATGCGCCAGTACAAACCCGCTCAGGACAAAGAAGAGATCAACAGCCAGATAGTTGCTGCCCAGCCCAAACCCGAAAAAACTGGGCGCGTGCCATATCACGACTGCAATGGCCGCGATGCCCCGCATGCCATTTAGGGTATGGAATACCTTTGTATCGCCAACCCGGTCTCCGGTCGAGTCAGCTATCGTGGATATCCGCGCTTTCAACATGTAGCAGCATTCTCAGCAGTGAAACTGGAAGAGCATCGGCAGGCAGGATAAAAACCCTGAGCAGCGCATCGCAACCTGACCGGCGATCCAGGAATATTTGTCAATTGGTCAGGCGCCAACCTGTACCACCTCAGGCGATGCAACCCTCGTCATGCGCCGGACTGGAGCGAACTGCGGAACCTCTTTACGGGGTGCGCGAGAGCAGATGGCAAGCATCATCCATATAACCCAGTATTCTTTGAACCAAAGTAAATGCAGGAAAAACGACGCCACCAACATCCCCCAGGCTGCGCTTTCGCAGGCTACAAGCCGAACGCGTTCGGCTCCAGACACCAATGCCTCCCGCTGCCAGGCCTGGCGTAAGTGTGAAGCGATCACAAGAATAAATAACAGTAGCCCGATCACTCCCGATTCCACGGCGACCTCAAGAAAGGTGTTGTGCGGCTCTCGGTTCAGCCCTGCAAAGTGAGTGGCCTTCCCCGCGTACTCGTTATAGATGACCGAGAAATTGTCTACCCCAGCCCCAACCGCGAAATAATCTTTGAAGGCCGCCAGACCTGTCTGCCAGATATAGAGCCTTCCCGCTCCCCCGGTCATTCCCGCCTCCAGCAGCCGGGTGAACAAAAATCCTGGCGCGAGCAACAGCGCAAGTCCCAGGAGTATGGGCGCCGCCAGTACACGCCAGCTTATCCCCGTTTTACACACATAAAACAGAATCATCACCATCACCGCGAGCAGCGCGCCGCGCGAGGTAGTGTAGAAGATGCCCAGTGCAATCACAAACGCACAAGAAATAAGCAGAAGCTTGGAGCCCCAACGTTTTGC
This sequence comes from Terriglobales bacterium, assembly GCA_035487295.1. Taxonomy (GTDB): domain Bacteria; phylum Acidobacteriota; class Terriglobia; order Terriglobales; family Acidobacteriaceae; genus QIAW01. The sequence continues at coordinate 50,989 of DATHMH010000048.1, read as the reverse complement.
CGTAAGGAACTCCCCGATTACCAGAGAGAGAGGCAGGAGCAGGCCCGCGGCAAAGACATTGGATTCGATCTGCTGGCTCCCGAAGGCAACCGTGCCTCGCATGGTAGTGTTCCGCCAGAAGACTCCGTTGTGAAAAAGATAAAGACAAATGGCCGCCGCCACGCAGCCGCCAAAAATTGTAAACCGGGCGATACGCGTGATTTCCCGCTCAGAAAACTCGCAGCAGGTCACCACCATGTAAAACAGGAATAGGCTGGCCATGGTTGGCAGCCGCTCGGTGGCTATATTCTGATCGACCGCCCAGAGCACGCTACAGGCCTGCCACGCAATGAATATCAGCCACAGCATTGATAACCGTGATGGCAGGCGAAAGCGGCCCAATGCGATAGACCACCCCACAAGGGTAAGCATCGCAATCAAACCTGCAATCGAGGTGGCCGTCAGGCTGTTTGTTCCAGCCTGCACCAAAGACGCGTTGTCGAATGGGACCAGAGAGACAAACACGCCCAGCCACATGTGTGCCGGCCACAGGACCAATAGGGCAAGTCCGGCAACTGCGGCCAGCGGGAGCCAGGCATTCCCGGCAACCAGCAAACCCAGCAGGACTGCAATACCCGTGACTGTTCCTGCCCCCATGAGCAGCGACTTCGACATTCCTCGATTTTGCATATCTTGCCTCTTCTATGCGTGCATATTCGGCCGGACAATCTGATAAAGCTTGCGCATATCTTTCGCGTGGAGCATCAGCATGCTCAGAATGTAGGCTAGGGCTCCAGCAACAATTTCTGCCGCCAATCGAACGATCAGCGGAAAACGTGCTGGCAAAAAATAACGGAGCGATATCAAGGTTGCGCACATGACGATGCTGCCGCTGACGGCCGGCCACAAAGCGCGCAGATATTGCGCGGGGCGCAATTCGATTTCGCGAAAGGAGCGCCAAAAAAGGGGGGCAGCCAGGAACGGATAGAGAACAACCCAGGCAGCAGCCACGCCGGTTGTGCCCCAATGCGCTCCGATGAAAAACCCGATCGGGAAGTAGACTGCGGCCGCAATATTCGCCCACATGATGAAATGCGCCTGCCTCTTGGCATTCAGCAGCGGACCGAAAATATTGGTGAGCGCCCGCACGGTGGCATAACAGAGCAGGATGCGCAAAGGCAGGACGACCGGCATCCATTTCGCTCCCAGAACGAGAGAGACAAACTGATCGGCCACCAGGGCCAGGCAGAGAGTCAGCGGCAGGATAAAAAGGGTGACGGCTTCAACCAAGGTGAGCAGATAACTGCGTAGCGCTTCTTTTTCCTGATAAGCTGCCGCAAAAAACGCAGGCACAACTTTCTGCATCAGGTTGGTGATTTTATCCACGGGGGCGCTGGCCATGTTCCACGCCAGGGTGTACGCCCCCAGGGCAGACTGGCCCAATACCCTGCCTGCCGCAAGGAAATCGGAATTAGAGTAGCTGTACCATGCCAGACCAGTTCCGAGAATCTGGCGGCTGAACTTGATGGGGTATCGCAAAGAACTTATCCGCGGCCAGAAGAAGCGGGGATGCCGTTGCCATAAAGTCAGGATCGTAGCGACGGAGACCATTGTCACCAATCCAATCGCCAGGCACCAGTATCCAAAACCGAGGAAAGCGGAAATCAGCGTGCTCACCGCATAAGAGATATAAGAGGCAATCTCAATTTTTGCCAGGGTTTTGAATTGCATCTCCCGCTGCAGGAGCGCCGCCGGCACAGTCTTGAAGGAGGTGATTACAAACATCACGCTCATGGCCATGAGAAGCATGGGCAAACGCGAGCTGTGAAAAAACGCTCCCAAAGGGTAAGCGACTGCGCAGGAAAGTAAAAACGCCACCACCCCGAGAATGATGGCCAATGTATTGATCTGCCCCGTCTGTTCTTCGGTCAGGTCCTGGAGATTGATAACGGTCATGCCAAGCCCGAACTCGCTCACTTCGAGGACCAGTCCGATATAAATGTTTGCCATCCCGATCAGACCGTAATCGGCCGGGGTAAGGATGCGGGCGACGGTGAATGTGGCAATCCAGGTAAATAGCTGGGTCGCCCACATTCCGCTTCCCGTCCAGGCGAAGGCCTTGGCCATCTTGCGGAGCCGGGAGTGCTGGAGCGCGGGATCAGCCGTTGTTTGTTGATTTTCTGCAACACTGATTTCTGCGTTAGCTGCAGTTGCCATAGGTGGGTTCATTTGACGGACTGGGAAATTAGAAGAACTGGGAGGCTCGGAGTATTTCTAGGGGTTTCGCAGTGCTTTGCTTTGCTCCCCTGCTGCGCTTCCGCCCTGCGGGACTCGCCACATGCGCAGCACAGCATCGAAGAACCCAAACAGGGTCGAGATACCGTAAACGAAGTGATAAGAAAACATGAGGGCGGGAGCCAGGAAAAAATATTTCCATCCGTATTGCATTGCTGCGCGAAAACCAAGGGTCAAAGACGAAAGCCCATAAAGGCCTAACATAGCAAGCGCCGGCCAGAAGAGCGGCCGCATCAGGAACCCGGAAAATATCAGGAAAAGAAAACCGAGCGCGAACAGCAAAGGCACACCGTGCCGCCAGCAAAAGCAGACCGGATAGCGAATCCAGGCGCGGGCGCACCATAAGCCGTTCAGGTATGCCTGGCGCATGAACTTCTTGCAGGTTGGGACGTTGTAATAGATGTTGTAAATCCTGGGAGATAAAAAAATCTTACCGCCTGCCTTGCGAATGCGCGCATTCAGCTCATAATCCTGGTGGCGAACCAGGTCCTCGCGAAAAAGCCCGGTCTGGTCGAAAATCTCCCGGCGAAAGGCCCCGAATGGAACTGTATCCACATAGCAATCCCCTTTGCCCAAACGGTAAAGTGCATTGCCCACCACGACGGGGCTCTGCGTGATGAATGCTATTGTTTTTGCCATCGCAGAGTCTGCGCCCGGTTTGGTTATCCACCGGCCGCCAACATTAGCGGCGCCTGTACGTTCAAGTTCGGCGACACAGTTGGCGATGTAATCGGGCGGATATTCGGAGTGGGCGTCCATGCGAATGATGTAACGGCCCCTGGCCTGCCTGATGCCGATGTTCATTCCGGGAGGAACAATTTTCTGCGGATTGCTTAAAAGCCGCAGGTTAGGAAACTGCGATTGCTTTTCCAGGACAATTTCTCTTGAGCGGTCCGTCGATTCTCCATCGACAACCAGAATCTCATATTGACCAGCAGGAAAACTGTTTGCAATTACGCTATCCAGGCATCTGCCGATATACTTTTCCTCATTGCGCATGGGGATAATCACCGACACAAACAGAGAATGCTCATCGCTGGCATTCCGCTCTGCCGATGAGCCGGGTGCAGCCGAAAATACATTTGTCGCAGCCATATTCGCCAGTTGTTTCTAATTGTCCCGTTAGCAGAAAAGTTTCATGAAAGTCTGGAATAGAATCCGTGCGTCACTCAACAGGCTGGCGGTCTGGGCATATTCCAGGTCAAGCCGGATTTTTAGAGGAAGGACCTGGGCCACATAAAAGTCTTCCAACTCCCCCTCCCGCGCGCGAGAGAGGACCTCTTCTTCATGGCGAAAGCAGATCGAGGCCTTTCCTGTAACCCCCGGGCGCAAAGCCAACACCCGGAGTTGTTTTGCGTCGAGCGCAAAAAAATATTTCGGCAAGTCGGGCCGCGGGCCCACCAGGCTCATTTTGCCGGAAAGCACATGGAACAATTGTGGCAGCTCGTCGAGTTTCCACTTGCGCAAAACCGCGCCCAGGGTGGTCACGCGGGCATCTCCCTTTGTGGTCACGCCTGGTCCATTCCGATGCCCACCATGAACCATGGTGCGGAATTTCAGGAATTCAAATTCCACGCCGTCGCGGCCCAGCCGCCTTTGCCGAAACAGCACCGGACCGGGTGAGCTGAACTTCACGAGAAGAGCAATAGCGCCCATGAGCGGCAGCACTATGACTGTCCCCATGGCGGCGACACTAAGATCGAGCAGGCGCTTGCCCACAGAAGTACACCACGGGCTGATGCCGTTTTGCTCCGCCGCTGGTGAGAGTCCAGGGCGGAACTGCTGTTGCAGAGTTGAAGCTCCCATCAGCTCGCCCGTCTATCCAAGGGGTTCACAACCCTTCTCTGCTGCGCGCTTGCCCTCGGTTCGAATGCGACAACGCTGGCCTCTGGCTCACCCAGTGCCCATAAAGTTTTCCGGTTCTTCGATGTCACCTGCAACACGGCCTCGATCACCCGTTGCACTTCGTGCTCGCTCATATCGGGGAAGATGGGGAGAGAAATGCAGCGCGAATAGGCATCTGTCGCGTTGGGCAAATCATGCGGCTTATAACCGTAAGTCCGCGCATAATAAGGATGCAAATGCAATGGGATAAAGTGCACGCTGGTGCCGATGCCTAGTTCGCGGAGCTCTTCGATAAAGGCTGCCCGGTCAATCGTAAGGAGATCGGGACGGATGCGGAGAATGAACAAGTGCCAGGAATGGTCTCGCGCCCGCTCGCCCGCCGGAGGACATTCAATTTCAGGCAGAGCCGCGAAGCGCTGCATGTAGCGTGCTGCAATGGCGCGCCGAAGCTTGCAGAATTCATCTGCCTTCTTGAGTTGGGCCTGCCCCAGCGCGGCCAAAATGTCTGGGAGGTTGAGCTTATACCCCGCATCCTGGACCTCGTAATACCAGGAGCCGTTCTTGGCATAGCGCTTCCAGGCATCTCCGCTAATGCCATGCAGACGCATCATGGAGGCGCGGTGCGCATATTCTTCCTTGTTGGTGGTCAGCATGCCGCCTTCGCCCGTGGTGATGGTCTTGGTGGCGTAAAAGCTGAATGCCGTTAATTCAGAGATAGCCCCGATCCTGCGGCCCCGATACGTGGCCGGCAGAGCGTGGGCGGCATCTTCGATCACATGCAAGCCGCTCGCCTGTGCCAGGGTATGAATGGCTTCCAGATCGCAAGGCTCACCGGCGACGTGGACCGGAATAATGGCGCGGGTTTTGCCGGTGATGCGCCGGGCTGCGTCGGCGACATCCAGGTTAAAACCGCCCACCACGCTGTCACACAAGACGGGACGCGCTCCGAAATAGGTTGCGACTTCCGCGGTGGCGGTAAAGGTGTAGGAAGGCAGCAGTACCTCATCGCCGGGAGCGAGCTGAATGGCATCCAGCGCCAACTGCAGGGCGGCGGTTGCTGAATTCACCGCCAGCGCATACTTACAACCTATATACTCTGCGAACTCCCGCTCAAATTGCTGGGCCCGCGGACCGGTGGTCAACCACTTTGAGGCAAGCACTTGCTGCACCGCCTCGGCCTCTTCTTTGCCAATCGAAGGACGGTGAAACGGAATGAAATCACTCTTCATAATTTTGGGTGTCATGCCGAAAGGTAAAGAAATCCCCCGCATTTAAATGAGTTATTTGTAATCGTACTGGTACTGCCATTCTTTCCCGCTCTGGAAGGGAGCGGCATTCAGGACCACCTCCAGGATGGGCGCGCCTTTGAGTTTTCTAAGGACTTCCTGGCTGCGCAGGAATGCCTCGCGCGTGGTTACGCCGGAACGGCAGACAAAGATCACGCCATCGGCCAAAGTCGAGAGAGAGCGTCCATCGGCATAGGGCAAGATAGGCGGTGAATCAATGATCACAGAATGGAACTGCTGGCGCAGTTCCTGAACCAGCTCGCGCATGGCTTCCGAACCTACCATGGAGGCGGCAGATTTGGTTTCCGCTCCAGCGGGAATGATCTGGACGTTCTCCGTGTCAGGAGCACTGTGAAGCGCTTCATCGAGAGAGGCCCGGTTGGTCAGCAACTCGCTCAACCCGGGCCGGTCGGAGACGCGGAACACCTTGGCCACCCGCGGGCGGCGCAGGTCGGCATCAATGATGCAGGTCGGGCCGTACTGGGCAAGCGAAAGCGCGAGGTTCACCGCCAGCGTCGTCTTGCCCTCGCGGGCAAATGAGGAGGCGACAAGCAGGACCTGGTTTTGAGTTTCTCTCCGGGCGAGCAGGATGGAAGTAATCAGCCCTTGCAGCGCCTCCGATTCCGGAGAATCCGGCCTGCTCTGCAGGAATTTCTGCGGTATCTCGGCTGCCTGCAGCTCATAGAACACCTTGCGCTCCGGAGCGGCCAGAGGCGCCTTGAAGCTTGGAAGCAGGACGGCTGCGTCTCCGATCAGGCTCTCGACATCCTGGGCGGTACGCAGTCTTTGATCGAACATTTCGCGGATGAAAGCGATAAAGATTCCGCCCAAGATAGCCGCCAGTAACCCAACTCCAAGGTTCACTGCGATGTTAGGGCGCGTCGGGCTGTCGAGTACGCGTGCGCGGTCGACAATCTGCATATCGCTCACCTTCGCGCCGGCGGCAATGGCCGCTTCTTTTACCTGCTTATAAAGATCGTTGTACAAAGTGGAGTTCGTCTGGACTTCTTTCTTGAGCGCGCTGTACTGCGCCATCTGGTTGAGTTGGTCTCCGGCAGACCTGATCTCGTTCGCCAGAGTCCGTTCCCGCACCCCTGCCGCCGAGTAGTTTGCCCTTAACATCCGCAGAATGGAGCCCCGTTGCTGGTTTAACTGGGCCTGCAGCTCATCCGCCTGGCTTTGCAGCTTCTTCACGTTCGGATGGTTCTCGCCGTAAACGACTTCCGTTTTTCTAAGCTCGGCCCGGGTCTCAGCCAATTGCTTTTCCAGATCCTGCACGATGGGATTGCTGTGGACCTCGGTAAGGGTATCCGGATGATCGTTTTGAACTCCGCCCAGCACAGAGCCCAATTGAACGCGTTGTCCTTCGGCCTCGGTTTGCTGCCTGCTGAGGTCGGCCATCTTTTCCGAAAAAGTGCTCTTGGTATCGTCAATATCGCTGATGCCGGTCTTCTGCTGGAAGGCGGCGAGCGCATTGTTGGAGTCGTCGAGTTTCTTGCGGATGTCTTCGAGCTGCGAGCTGAGAAAATCCGACGATCTGACAATTGAGTCGTGCCGGTTCTGGTAAGTCTTGTCAATGAACATCTGGAGTGTGGTGTTGACCACGGTAGCGGCCAGTTGAGGACTATGCGCGGCAAAGCTCACGGTGATGATCCGGCTGGTGGGATCACGATTCACTTTCAAACGCGAATGAAAAGCCCTCAAGGCGGCGTTCTCGGCCGGGGTCAGCGCAGGAGCAGCGGCGTTCGCCGGGGCTGCCGCGGGCGATTGGCTGCTTTTTCCGCCCGACACGAACTCCGGATTGCCATCCAGGTGAAGAGCGCGGATGATTGAGACTGCCAGTTCGTCGCTTTCAAGGTTTTTCGCTTCCGTATCCAGGTATTCCTGGCTTCCAGATTCATTCATTGAGTTCGCCACTGTGACCAATTCGGGACCAGGGGGATCGATCTCCAGCCGTCCTGCCGGCTCGTAGACCGGCTTCATCAGCAAAGTACCGAGGACCACGGTGAACAGCACGATTCCGGCGAAGAGCAGGGATAAGCGCCGGTGTTTCCGCAGGATTGCCAGGGCATGCAGCCAGTCGGACGGGTTCTTTGTATACGCTGGACGCAGCGGTGCGGGCGCGCTCTTCACTTTTACCGGAAAAGCCAGGGGACTTGAATACGACCGGTTATTTCCATTGTCGAATAATTCTAGATCTGCACTCATAGTGAACTCTCTTTGGTTGATATGAAGAAGCTCAGAAGATCAAGCCGCTTCGGGCAGGCGGGTGAATCGCACTCTTTCGAGCATGTAATTGATCGCCAGGTCATGGCAATCGACTTCACAACTTGAAAGAACTTCGTTGCTGGGGGTGTACTCAGGCACAATTTTCTTGAACATTGTGATAATGCCGTGGACGTTGTTGGACTCCACTAATCCGGAAAGTTCATCAAGCCAGGTTCGCATCTGTTCGAAGTCGGTCTTGCCTCCATCCAGCACGAGAATATCCTCGTGCGAGGTTGGCTTGATACCTTCCGTATCCAAAATCAATTCTTCGACCAGTTTCTCGCCCGGACGCAAACCGGTAAACACAATCTTGATTTCGCGGTCGGGCTCCAGCCCTGAAAGCCGGATTACCTTTTTCGCGAGATCAAGAATCTTGACCGGTTGGCCCATGTTGAGAACGAAGATTTCTCCCCCGTTGCCCATCGTCGAGGCCTGCAGGACCAGTTGCACGGCTTCAGGGATGGTCATGAAGTAACGCGTGGCGTCGGGATGGGTCACCGTCACCGGCCCGCGCGCGGCGATCTGCTGCTGAAAGATAGGAAGCACGCTGCCGTTGCTGCCCAGGACATTGCCGAACCGTACCGCAATAAAGCGGGTATGGTGATGCTGCAAGCCCAGAATGATGAGCTCCGCGATGCGCTTGGTCACCCCCATCACGTTGGTCGGGTTCACGGCTTTATCGGTCGAAATAAACACGAACTCTTCCGCCCCATAATGCTTGGAGACCATGGCGACGTTATAGGTGCCGAATACATTGTTGGTGGTCGCCTGGCAGCAGTTTTGTTCCATCATGGGAACATGCTTATACGCGGCCGCGTGGAAAACCGAAGCCGGCCGGTATTGAACGAATACGTTGCGCAGAAATTTTACGTCCAGGATGTCGCCGATGGCCGGCGCCAGCTGGAGATCGGGGAATTTTTCGGTGAGCTCTCCGCAGATTTTGAACAGATCGTTCTCCGAACGGTCCAGCAGAATCAGCCTCTGTGGAGAAAACGTGGCCAACTGCCGCGCCAGCTCCGAACCTATGGAACCGCCGGCGCCGGTCACCAGGATGGTTTTCCCTCTGTGCTTCTGCCTGATCTTCTCCAGGTCCAGCCGGACCGGCTTTCTTCCCAGCAGGTCTTCCACCTGCACCGAACGCACCTGGCTGACCGAGGCTGGCCGGTCCAGCAGCTCCCGTAACGCAGGCACGATGCGGAAATCCACTTTGCATTCGCGGCAGCGGTTGATGATTCTTTCGATCTGATATCCCTGGGCCGATGGCAGCGCGATCAGCACGCACTCAATGGAATATTTGGCGATTATCTCCGGCAGCCGGTCAGTCGTGCCCAGGAGGCGAACTCCATCAATCTTGATTCCGGGTTTCTTTCTGGAATCGTCGTCAATGAAGCCCACAACCTTGTAATCGGAATCGGAGTTCTGCGTCAGCTCGCGGGCAATATTGACTCCTGTATTCCCCGCCCCCACAATCAACGTGCGTTTCTGAAGCGACCCCGACCTGCCGATTGCCTCCCAATAGGCGCGCACCGCAAGCCGGGCCCCGCTGATCAAAGCCATGGTCAGCAAAAAATCAATGGCGAAGATGGAACGGGGGAATCCTCGCGGCCGCAGCACAAACTCGATGCCAAGGTACATCAGAATGGAGCTTGCGAATGTCGCCTTGCCGATTCCCAACAGATCGTGGAAACCGACATAGCGCCACCATCCTACCCCCAAGCCAAACCATTGAAATACCGCAAGCTTGAGGATAAGAACAAAAAGAAGGGTATGCTCAAACAACAGCAGATCCTGATGGTCAGGAGTGAAGTCGAATCGAAGCAGGAAGCTGCCCAGATAGCCTGCCGCGATCAGCAGGGCGTGATAGAGACAGATATAGAGCCACGACGAAGGTATCTTGATCGTCGATGCCCGATAGCTACCGTTTTTTGGGGTTTCCGCTAATACCGGATTGGAAAAATCGCTGGCAGACATGTCATGTTTTGGCCCACTGGAAAGCAATCAATCCCCCAGGGAAGGATTTAGACGCAGGTTTGTTAGGCTGTGGGTTCGATGTCTTCCGCTTCCAAATCGACCGCAACAGAGTTCATGATGGCGTGAATCGAGATAACAATTCGAGATTTTCCTTTTTGGCGCTCTACAATCCCCTCAAGCCCCTGCAGCGGGCCTGACTTGATGCGCACCCTGTCGCCTTTGCATAGATAATAAGGAAAAGGTTGCACCTTCCGGTATTGCATTGACCTTTTGAGGCTCTCAATTTCAGATTCAGGTAAAGACACGGGCTGTCCATTAAAACTCAAAATCCGGACTACGCTCGTGACGCTCAATACCTTCTTGCGCTCGCTCACAGGCATGTGCACAAAGACATACCCGGGGAACAGCGGCAATTGGACCTTCACGTTCCGGTCTGTCCAGCGGTGGACCTCTTCGTATAAAGGCAAATAGCATTCCATCGATTTCTGGATGAGTTGTTCAAATACACTTTTCTCATGACGCGGATACGTATAAGCAGCGTACCAAAACGGTTCGCTGTGAGATTGTTGCGGTTGCAATTGCAGGCCAGAAAGCGTGGTGGTACTACTCGCCATGAACGTCATAAAGTAGTTGAATCTTCTCCCCTGCCTTACTGTGTGTGAACGAACCGGGTGTTCGCTCCAAGCTTCGCCCCTCTGAGTCACAGGGCATGTCTCAGTACGTTTGTCTTACCTTTTCATCCACCCTCCACAACTTTTTAAAACGACCTTTCGGAGAGTTGATCCAGCAGAATAGATTGATTGCAAATAGCGGGGGTTGCCTATTGCATAAGTGGTTAATAAAACCGTGGTTAATCAGTGTTTTCCGGGAGCGCAGAGAGGAATAGCGGTGGAAAGAAGCGAGGGGCCAACTCAGGTCTATTTGGGCCTTAACGCGAGTCGCAGATCCATCCGGGCGAATACTAGAGCGATCACTGATGGGAGTACGCAGCAACAATATTCTGACTTCGCCGCTACCCTTGCATCTTTTGCAAGGCCGGCCCTTCGGTGGACGCGCCAACTCCGTGGCACACAGGACATTTCTTTAATTTTTCAATAGACACAAAATTCGGAACTCCTCTAGGAGTCGGCCAGAATCCGAATAGCACACGCCTGGGACCCTGAGTAAATTCCCTGGTCCTGCTCAAGTGTGCGTCAAGAAACGACATTTTGAGAATTTTGCTGTTCCATTCTGGGTCTTTCCCGGTTTGATAAAATATTTAAAAATGCGCGATATCAGGCCAGTGGTGCTTGTGTGCAACTCATTGAATTAATGGGCTGAATGGGACCTTTCGTGCGCAGGGAAAAACCCCGGAAAAATCTGCTTTTAGCAAAAACATTTCAATATAAATGAGCTGTTTTCAACCCTGGAACGTGGAGGTTGAAAAAATTATTGCATTGGAAGGGTCAAGTGGCTACGCTAAGGAACAGGCTTAACATAATTACTCTCCCCCCGCTTAGGAGATGAATGGCAATCGCAAACCCCGGGCTTGGCCCCGCCCTTCCTTTGAGAGGTAAATCTGCACGGCAGCAGAATGCTGCTATTATAATTTTTTCTGTAAGCGCGCTTCTGGCAGTTGCATGGTTAGGTTGGCAGGAAAATCTGTTTTCTTCAAATTTTCTGCCGCATGTGTACTGCTACCTGCGAAATCCTCGATTGGTGGCTCTTCACCTGGTTTCAGATGTGCTGATCTGGACCGCGTACGTTGCCATCTCCATTACCCTGGTCTACCTGGAAAGAAGGTTACGGCGTGAAATGGGGAATCCTCCCTTCCAATGGGTTTACCTGGCCTTTGGCGCCTTCATCGTTGCCTGCGGATTCACCCATTTCATGGAAGTTGTTGTGCTCTGGAAGCCGGTGTATTGGCTCTCTGGGGCGGTCAAAGTTGTGACGGCGGTGGCGTCTGTAGGGACCGCCCTGGCTCTTCCCCACCTTGTTCCGCAGGTGATCGCTCTGGTGCAAGCGGCAAAATTATCGGAACAACGGAAACGCGACCTGCTCGAGGCGAACCAGCAACTGAAGGTTCGCAACCAGGAGGTAGAACAAGCGAATCAATTGAAGAGCCAATTCCTGGCGGGCATGAGCCATGAATTGCGCACTCCGCTGACGGCAATTATTGGATTTTCTGATCTGCTCGCCGAGGGCGACACAGGCACGATCACGGAAAAACAGAGGCATTTTGCGCAGAACATACGCCTGAGCGGAAGGCACCTGCTGGAACTGATTAACAGTGTTCTCGATATGTCGAAGATCGATGCCGGCCACCTTGACCTGAGGTTGGAAAATTGTCTCCTGAGCGAAGTGCTGTCTGAGGTCCTGGTCAATATTGCGGCTTTAGCAGCTTCGAAAAAGATTGATGTCCAACATGCCATTCCCGAAAACTTAGCGGTTTATGCCGATCATGTGCGCCTGCGGCAAATTCTGAATAACCTGCTCAGCAATGCGGTGAAATTCACTCCTGATGGCGGGCAGGTGCGCGTGGAAGCAATGCAGGAAAAAGATTTTGTTTGCATTTCCGTCGCCGATACAGGCATGGGAATCGACCCGGAAGACCAGACAATCATTTTTGATGAATTCCGCCAGATAGGGACGACAACGCGCGGCGTCAAAGAAGGCACGGGACTGGGGCTTTCCATCACCCGGCGGCTGGTTGAATTGCACGGCGGAAAGATCTGGGTGGAAAGCGAACTTCAGCATGGAAGCCGGTTTAGTTTTACACTGCCGGCGGAGAAGATTGTGCTTTCGACGCCTCTGAACGCGGCTCCTAAACCGCAGTTTTCTTCCGGCATCTCCCCCCGGCGAGAGAAGCCCTTGATACTGGTTGTGGATGACGATCATGCTACCTGCGACTTCATTATTCGCGCTCTGGACGAGGAGGATTACGTGACCGCCGTGGCCAACTCAGGGGCAGAAGCAGTTGAGAAAGCGCGAATCCTCATGCCGGATGCGATCACTCTGGATGTGCTCATGCCTGGAGGAAATGGGTTTCAGGCATTAGTCGAACTTAAGAAAGACCCTGCCACTACAAACATCCCAATTCTGCTGGTTTCGGTGCTTGATCAGCAGGAGCTGGGATTTGCGTTGGGGGCTGCCGATTATCTCCTGAAACCGCTTGAAAGATCTAAACTGGTGGATTCTCTGCGCGGAATCGTGCCGCCCGGCACAGCGGAAGGAATAGGCCGCGTTCTGGTGGTGGATGACGACCTCTCCACCCTCCAGTTCGTGAAAGAAACTCTCATGGCAGAGGGCTATGAGGTGCAAGCGGTGCAAAGCGCCCGTGAGGCGCTGCATGTGCTCCCGACCAGCCGGGTGGATGCTCTCATCTTCAACCTGCTCTCCCCGGAGGCGGATGGCTTCGATGTGCTGCAGCGCATTCGGAGTGAACCCCAATGGCGTGAAATTCCTATATTCATTTTGGCAGGGCAAAAGCTTTCCCGGAATGACCTCCGGCTTTTGACGCGGGAAACGCGCGCCTTGCTGCAAAAACAGCGCTCCTGGAAAGACGATCTGCTGCGGCAATTGCAACTTACCGTCCAGCCTGGGCAAGAGATGGAATGATATGTGTACGATCCTGCTTGTCGAAGATAACCTGATGATTCGCGAACTGGTGCGCGAGATCCTGGAAATTGCCGGCTACGAAGTCGTCGAGGCCTGCGACGGCAACGAAGCGCTCCGCATGACCGCGGAGACGCTGCCCAGCCTGGTGTTGCTCGATATCCAATTGCCGGGGCTCGATGGATTCACGGTGCTGCATCATCTGCGCCGCGACACTCGCTTCAACAAAATTCCGGTGATCGCGCTGACCGCATATGCCCTGCACAGCGACCGGCAAAGAATTCTTGAAGCCGGCTTCGATTGTTATATGACCAAGCCGATTAACCGCGCCTCGCTGCTCGAAAATATTCATAGCCTGCTGGTAAGCATCCGCCTGGCCGAGGCGAAAAAAGCCGACCACTCTCTCCCCACTCCGGAGCCGGCCTCGACAAACCACGCCTCCTGAGGCGTTCTCGATGCCATCGCTCGGAGCGCAACAGCCTGGCCGCAGGCATGCGCGCAGCCGAGTGAGCTTTTGGTGAGCGCTGTCCCGCGCGAACCAAAAGCGAGGGCGAAGCCCTCAGCTCAAAGCGGGGCGCCAGAAAAACGGCTTTTTCGCAGCCTGAACGGAAACCCTGCATTCCTATCCCACCGTCAGAAACGCTGTCGGTATGCCTTTCGACGAAACGCTCGCTACCGATTTCCCGCCGTTTCGTACAAGACTGATCACTGCCCGGCCGTTGTAAAGCTCAACCACGCGCGACCCGGTGGAGGTTCCCAGGTTGTCGAGCAGCGCACCATCGCCGTCGAGGCCGAAGCGCACCTGGCTGCGGCTGTCGACGCAGTGCACGCCTTTGGCGTCGCGCAGAACTGCCTGAATCGTTACCGTGTCATCTTGACGTGAAATTTCTTTCAGCTCTAACTGCGCGGGCGCTTCCCATTTTTCGGTCTGGTATTGAAAGTTGATCTCATCGTTGACCATGATTCCATTTTTGTGGGCTACTGCTCTCAGATTATTTTCGCCCGATTGAAATTTCACCCGCCAGCGCAAACCTGCTGCCGGGAAATTTTGGCTGTTGCGCTTCTTCACCCCGCAGGAGACGCCGTTGAGAAACAATTCTGCCGTGTCGCAGTTGGAATAGACTTTCACCATCTTCTCCTCATCGGCCTCGCCCCAGCGGATGGGCCAGGAATGCCCATAGATGTGCGCCATCGGTTTTTCGTTCCAGTAGGACTGGAAGACGTAATAGCTTTCTTTGGGGACGAGGTCGCGCTCGACCATCCCTTTTTGGTTCACGCGCGGCACCGGGTTCTCGGGCCGCCCGGGCGTGGAAAAATCCTTGAAGATCCACTGCGCCGCGCCGGTCAGCCAGGGCAGGGTCTCCTGCTCCTTGAGGTGCCAGTCCATCAAATTGCAGATGTAGCTCTCGGACCAGTCGCCATTTTTCGATCCGGTATCCACGCCGCCGCTCAGCATGGCGTTGAGCTGGGCTGGGTCTGTGGGCAACGGTGCGGTATCAATTTTCGAGAGCTCGCGGTCGGGGTCTTCCGAATGACGGCGGGCGTGGCTGTCGCCTCCCCACTCCATGTGGATGAAGTGGTTGACCTGCTTCATCTCGGTTTCCGAGAAATTCTTGTAATCGGTGTAGCGACCGCGATACCAGCCCGCCCAGATGGAAGGCGAGTAAACGTCGGGAATGTCTTTAGCAAAGGCACAACGCCGGACTCCCGTCTTGCGCGAAGCGTCAAGGCTATGGGCAAGATCGCGCAGCCCGGTCATGAAGCTGCGGATTTTTTCCTGGTCCTGCTCCGGGTATTCGGTCGGCCAGTCGTCCTCGTTGCCCAGGCCCCAGATGATCACCGCGGGATGGTTATAGTGCTGGTCAATCATGTTGCGCAACATGGCGTGCGCCTGCTGCTGGAAGGCCTCGCCGCCGATTCCGCTGCGACACCATGGCGCCTCTTCCCAGACCATCAGTCCCAGTTCGTCGCACAGGTTGAGCACGATGCGCGACTGCTGGTAGTGGCCCAGGCGGATGAAATTTGCGCCCACGTCCTTGATCATCTGCAATTCTTTACGAACAAGCTCCTCGGGCATGGCCGAGCCCAGGCCGGCGTGGTCTTCATGGCGCGTGGTGCCACGCAACAGCAGGCGTTCGCCATTCAACTTGAACGGGCCGTGGTCGACAAACTCGTAAGAGCGAATCCCAAAGCGCTCGTTGACGCTCATCTCGCCGTGCGCGCTGCTCAGCGTGACTTCACAACTGTACAAAGCGGGATTTTTTGGCGACCAAAGCTCCGGCATTTTCACGTCTAATGCGCCCAGCTCCCGCTCATCGCCCCAAGGGGCAAGGACTTGAGTATCGCTGCGGATGGCCTTGCCTTTGGGATCGAGAACGCGAACGGAAATCTTCACTTCTTCTGTATGAGCGGCTGGATTGTAGAGCCGGGCTTTGATAGAAATTTTTGCGAGAGAAACCTTTGCCGGCCCTTGTGATTGGAGTGTAGGACTTATATGTACCCGCTCCAACGAGACCGCAGGCACATAGACCAGATTCACATAGCGATAGAGGCCGCCATAAAGATTGAAGTCGCTGAGCGGAGAAGGAATCATCTCCAGGTCGCGCGAGTTGTCGCAGCGGATGGCGAGAGGCACTTCGCTGCCGCCTTTATTATTTGGCGAGTTTAGAATTTTGGCCGCAGCTTCAGTGATATCAAAAATAAATTCATCGTACCCGCCCACGTGCCGGCCAACGCTGTCGAGGTCAATGAAGACTTCGGTCTTCTGCCCGGCGCCTTCAAAGTGCAGCAGCGTGCGTCCCTCAGGGAAAGGGTTGGGGGGCAGCTTCAGCTTGGTGCGGTACCAGCCGGGGCCCTGATAGTAAGACTCATCGGGATCAACCGCATCGCGCGCATTGAAGCAGTGCGGCATGGCGACCGCCTGCCAGGCAGTCTGTTCCGTGGCGCGGCCCCCGCGCCATACCTCCCAGATGCCGCCCAGACTGCCGCGGTAGTGCTCCCAGCCGGCCAGCAGGCGTTGTGAAACGGCGCCGCTTGCAGGAGCAGTTTGGGCGAAAGAAATTTGGGTTGCGGCCGCGGCGACTGTGGCAAGTGCGGTAGTTTTTATGAATTCACGGCGGCTGATGTGGGCGATTGAGTCTTCGGATGATTGAGTCATTGTGCGGATTGGTAATTGAGTAATTGGATAACCGGATAAATTGTATAACTTACTCTCGGAGTCGTGATGATTTTGTTGGCATTCTTTGGAATTAAAGTGGCTCTTTCTTCATCAGTTCTTACAGAAAATGCCTGCATGCACGGCCGGGGAGGGTGTGCCACACAGGCTCCGCCAAGGCTAACTTTTCTGTTTACCAAATCCCGTCCCAGTCCGTTGTATAGGCAGCAAGCGAAGTGGATTATTTGAATGCAAAATACATTGCGAACTATTGAGGATATGGAGATGAAGAAAAATCGGTGGCTTATTTCTGGGATGATCCAGTTGGCGGCGCTCTTGATAGCACTACTCTATACAGGTTCGATCACGGCCCAGCCGGTAATGTCACATACGCCGGAAAACGGGCTTGTCGTAAGCGCGTCCTCGAATGACGAACAATTGGCGGCAACCAGGGAAAACCTGTTCAACCTTTTGCAGATGAGCCCCAAGTTCACCGGCGCGGTGGCCAACGATCCGTCACTGCTCGGCGACCAGGAATACGTTGCCCGCAGCAACCCTGAATTGGCGCAATTTCTCCAAAGCCATCCGGAAGTCGCGCGCAATCCGGAATTTTATTTATTCGGCAATTTTGGAGGGCAGGGAAAATCGAGCAAGCGACTGCGCCTCGAGCACGGCCAGGTGTCACTCGATATGAATGACCCGGGCCGGGAGTACACCAGTCGCACCATCAATATGCTGGCGTCCCTTCTGGTTTTTGTTTGCTTCACTGGCGCGCTGCTGTGGCTGCTTCGCGTGCTTCTGGAGAACCGGCGCTGGTCGCGGCTCTTCAAAGCACAGACCGATATTTACAACAAGCTGCTTGACCGGTTCAGCAACAACGACGAATTGCTGGCCTACGTGCGCGACGATGCAGGAAAGCGTTTTCTGGAGTCCCTATCGCTTCCATCAAGCCTGTGGTCATTCAGCCGCAGTCCTATAACAAGGATACTGGCTCCCCTGCAGCTTGGTGTAGTTCTCACGCTGGCAGGCATAGGCTTGATCTGGGTACGCGGCAGCGTTCCCGATGCTACCACTGCTCTAACTGGCGCGCTGTTGATCTTCGGGACACTGACGCTCATGCTGGGAATTGGACTTATCATCTCGGCAGGGTTGTCGTTGATATTGGCGCGGCATCTGGGTTTGATCTCTCCGGCTGCGGCGCAAGGCAATGCCAGCCTGGAGACACGAGAGCGGTTGTAACCGCGCCTGGTTCCTATACGTGATACAGAGTGAATACCACCAGTGACCTGGGACGATATCATTTCGCAAGCCAAGACCAGCGACATGGCAGAAACGGAAAGGCTGCTCATGGATGAGGAGATATTCGCAGCCTTCTATCACCGAACGTCGCGGGCGGTGTGGGCCTATCTGGCGCGCGTATCAGGCAATGCCGCCCTGGCTGATGATTTGCTCCAGGAAAGTTATTTGCGGTTTCTATGCGCTCGCCGCCTGAAAGACGATGAAAATGCGTGTCGCAGCTACTTGTTTCGCATTGCGACCAACTTGCTGCGCGACCACTGGCGGCGTCCACAGACGGCGCCGCTGGAAGAGGTTCCGGAAGCCGCGCTCATCGCCGCCGATAACCGCTGCTCCGAGCGCATGGATTCGCAGACGCTGCTGGGTCCGGCGTTTGTGCGCCTGGGACCCAGGGAACGCCAACTGCTCTGGCTGGCTTACGCGGAAGGCTGCACGCATCGTGAGATTGCCCAGATCACGGGATTGGGGGCGGCCAGCATTCGCATTCTGTTATTCCGGGCAAGAAGAAAAATGGCCCGCTTGCTTCGCCAACAAATGCTGAAGCCGGAGAGGAAATCATGAAGTTATTTTTCTGCAGCAAACAAGAAGAAGTGATGACGGTACTGCGCCAGGGACAATGGCCTGAGGGATGCGATCAGACACTGCATGCCCACGTTGCAGTCTGCCAGGAGTGCAACGATCTCGTGCTGGTGACACAAACCTTGCAGCAAGCCCGGCGCGAGACCATGCAGGAACCGGGATTTGGACCGAATTCCGCTACGGCTGCCATGCTCTGGTGGCGGTCAGAATTGCGGCTTCGCAGGGGAGCGGTTGAGCGTATGACCAGGCCCGTCGCCGTAACGGAAAACTTTGCGCTGATCGGCATGATGATTGCCGTGGTGGGATTGGCAACGTGGCAATGGAAGCAGATCGCCGATTGGCTGCTTTCGCTCACCAATCTCGCAAGCGGCAATACACTTTACCTAAATGATCCCGAGCTTGGGGGATTCGGCATGGCAAGCTGGTTACCGATGGTGCTCATGGCGGGCCTGGGAACTTTTGTTGTGGTTTGGGGAGTAGCTGTGCTCCTGCTGGCGGAAAGAGACTGATAGTCGCCCGTCCGTAATTCCTCGCATTGAACAAACTTCTGCGTCCCGCTTCGAAGTGTGTTATACAGAACAATTCGATTTGCGCGGGAGTGCGCACTTGCAGGTGAACTTAAGATCTTTTCTTCGCGTCGCAGCGGTCGCATCGGTACTAGTGGTCGGTTTGCTTTCGAGCGGACGGCTGCTGCGGCTTACCCACCAGCCGTCTTTGCTTGATGGAGATAATCTCTACCTCGCCCGCTTCGAAGATGTGAAGAGCGCGCTGCCGCAACGCGGCGTTGTTTGTTACATGCCGAATCCTGACGGCTCCTTCGAAGCCAAGAAACATTACTTTCTTGCGCAATATGCTCTGGCGCCGCTCGTGCTCCGCCCCTCGGCGGACTGCGATACCTTGCTGGCAGATTTCCCCGCTGGCCCAGCTCCTGATTTCATTCTCAGTCAGCAATTCGTTCTGCTGAAAGATTTTGGAAACGGCGTGCTGCTCTTAAGGAGAAATACCGGCCAGTGATCAGGCTCGTCACGCCGCTCCTGACCGCTTTGGGTTTCGGTTTTGTTTTCGTCTGCATTTTGTGGCCGGGCCAGCGGCGCTTGCTGCGAGACCTGCCGCTCGTGATCTTTCTTTCCTTAGGATTTGGGTTTGGAATCTCGTCGTTGCTTTTTTTTCTGTGGTTACTGGCGTTTGGGCGGGCGGGTAGCGCCTTCGCCATTTTCGAACTTTCACTGCTGCTCATTTTGTCAGCATTTGCTGTTCTGTTCAGGCGGCGAAAAACGCGGTTTCTGCCTGTTGCAACCGAGACTGTTCAAGCTCGCCATGCGGGCTCAAAGCTCGAGTGGATCTTCAATTGGATGGGGGCAATAATTTTCCTGGTGACGCTGCTCGCCGCCGTTCGAGCATTCCTGTGGTTCGTGCGCGGAGACCTTAATGGCGGGTGGGACGCATGGGGCATTTGGAACCTGCGGGCAAAATTCCTGTTCCTGGGAGGCTCGCACTGGCGCGATGCATTTTCCGCGGAGGGGTCGCTGTCGCACACCGACTATCCGCTGCTTCTCCCTGCCAGCGTGGCCCGAGCATGGAGCTACGTTGGCTCAGATGCTCCGCTGGCTCCTATCCTGATCGGGGCCCTGTTCACCACGGCTACTGCCGGACTGTTGCTTTCATCATTATCCATTCTGCGCGGCCGGAGCCAGGGCTTGCTCGCAGCGACAGTGCTGCTGGCCACGCCCTTCTTCATCGTCCTGGGAACCGCCCAGTATGCCGATGTGCCTCTGGGGTTTTTTATGCTTTCGACACTGGTACTGCTTTGTCTTCATGAATCCGTGGCGGAAGAAGGCGGCAGTATGCTGGCCCTGGCGGGGGCCTCCGCCGGATTGGCGGCATGGACAAAGAATGAAGGCGTCTTGTTCCTGGTTTGCCTGCTGCTTGGCCATTTGTCGCTGGCGCCAGACCGGCGCAATTTGCGGCCGCAGGTTCGCCAACTGCTCCCCTTCGTGGCGGGGCTTGCGCCGGTGCTGTTGGTGCTTGCCTATTTCAAGCTCCACTTCGCCGGCCATAATGATTTGTTCTCTTCGCTAACGGCAGCCCTGAAGATGTTAGGAAGGATTGCACGCTGGCGCGTGGTCGCAAGGGCCTTTGCAGATCAACTGCTGCACTTTGGCGGATGGGTGGCGCCTGTAACACCGTTCCTGGCTTTGTATGTCTTGCTGGCGGGGGTTGCAAAGCCGATGAGCAATAGCTTGAAAATTTGCCTGCGCGCCGTGTCTTTGACCGCTCTGGGATATTTTTTCGTTTATATCGTAGCGCCGGTTCCGCTCGATTGGCTGCTTGAGACTTCTCTCAATCGGGTGCTGGTTCAACTGTGGCCCAGCACACTTTTCCTGGTGTTCGTCGCAACCAATCCTTTTCACAAAGAGCGTGGGAAGCCGCCAGGCAACTGCTAACCAGGCCCTTTGCCGCATTCAGAAAAAAGGCGCATCTTTTTTCGATGCGCCTGATTCACCAACACAGTTTCTTATTGCTTGTCTGACTGCAGTGCCTGCTGGCACTCCTGGATGGCCTGATTGGTCAGGTCGAGCGCCTTCTCGCGGTGGCCGCCGAAATCTTTGGAGCCCTTTTGCAGGGACGCCTTGGCAGCGTTCAGGTGCCGTAGAGCCGTGCGGATCTCAGGATGGCGCTCACGACCCTTGTGACCGGGACCGCCCGTTGTTGCTCCTGGTGACCCACCTGTTCCCTGGGCCAACATGGGGGAAGTAGTGGCCGCTATCAAAGCGGCCGCGGTAACGAGTGAAAGCAGTGTTTTCCTCATGATCTTTCCTCCGAAGTTTTTCTGTTGCTGCTTATACGTTTCAACCCGCACGGGTAACAGTTGCGTCTCCCTGCGGTTACAGCAGAGACTTGTAAAACAGGATTGGCGGTTTAGCAAGCAAAATTTGCGCATCGGTTATCGGCCATCCTTATGCCGGGCCCGGCAATCGAAGCAAGCATGGAGGCGTTATGACCACAGATCCGGTATGCCACATGGAAGTAGATGAAGAAAGTGCCGACTTTAGATCAAGCCTCGGCGGTACGGAGTATTATTTCTGCTCCCAGGAATGCAAAGACGAATTCGAGAATAACCCGGAAGAATATTCTGCTGCCGCTTAGACACGTCCATCACACTTCAACCAGCCACGGCTTGGCCGGATGATAAGAAACGCTATTCAAATTTGCAGGCGTTCTCACATACCGGATGGAGCCGTGGCTTCCCTTTTTGGGCCTGCTTCTGTTTTTAAGAATGCCCGAGCTCAGGATGAGCGCAGGTTATTTGCTGTTTCCCTGCTTATGGGCCGTGGCGGGATTCTCAACCAGGTCAACCAGGAAGGCGCGGTCGGCGTCGTTCATCTTCAGAAACTGTATACCCATTCCCCAATTGGGCTTCGAGGTGCGGACCACACCGGTAGCCTGAATTTCCCTTCCCTCCAGGCGGAGCGTGACTTCCAGGCGGGCATCCTGCGGCAGCGGATAAACGGTCTCAATGTAACAGCCGGAACGGCTCAGGTCAGTGCAGATGCCCCAACCGGCGTTTTGTCCTTCGAGTTTGTGTCCGAGAGGAGTGACTTTGGCGCCCGCCTTCACGGCAAGGCGTTTGGCTGCGCGGCGGTCATGAGAACGCCCTCCAACCGCAAGAGGGACCGAGGCCCGTGCCGGGCCGAGTTTTGGAGTGGCGTTGCCTAATCCCCGAGGAAAAGGCGCGGGGACGTCTTGCGGAGTGCTCAATTCCCATACCGGGGTGGATGGCTCGACGCTGCGTAACCCAACCTGGCCTTCGACTTTCGTGCCTTTTTTCCCTACCCACACCACCAGGAAGCGGCCTTTTTTGCCTTTTACTTCCAGGCCTATGGTTTCGCCGGGAATATCGAACTGGTAAACCCCCACCAGGCGCGCCCCGGAGGAGCTGACATCAAGCGTCTCAGCCGAGCTGGAGAAGGGCTTGCCGGTCGAATCCATTCCGAAGATGCGCACCGGCATATTCTTCTGAACTCGTGGCGTTTTACGCGTGCCCATTAAAAGCCCCCAGACATGCCCGATTTTACCCTGAAAAACCGGATTTCCAGCGCCAAAATAGCGGTTTCAGTGGATCTTTACGTTGTTCATCAAGGTTCAGGAGGTGGAATTGAATCGTTTTATCTGGCCGATGTGCCGCTCGCCAAGGCACGGCTTCAGCCGTGTCGCAAAAGAGGCCATATGGGCTTTAGCTACTTGAGGTTAGATGTCCTAAGCCGTAGTCGAACTTCTCATTATCTATGGGAGCATCCCCTTGCCGATCGGAGTTCGACCTCAGAGCCTAAAGGCCCCATTTTTCGGCTTGTTTTCGGCACGGCTGAAGCCGTGCCCTGACACACTCTAATGCACAGGCGAGGTCAGCAGGCCGCGACTCAGGTAGTCGGTCATGGTAAGACTGAGCAGGATGAGGAGCCAAAAAATCCCTGCGCCGACTACAACCTTGGTCAAGCGTGGGCTGTATTTGACGTGCATGAAGAACAGGATCACCAGCGTGGCCTTGAAGATAGCAATGCCCAACGCGACCACCGGGTTAAAGTTCACGACGTGGCCGTGGATGGTTGTGCTGAGATCTATGAAAGCCACACTGGCGGTCACAATCGTCAGGATAAACAGCGCCGCGAAAATGAGCACGTACAGCCAGATGGGAACAATATGTTCGGAATGTTCAGTATTTTGAGACATGATAATGCTCGTTAACGATGTACCCTGCTGATCAGATAAAGTAACGGAAACAAAAATATCCAGACAATATCTACAAAGTGCCAGTAGAGACCGATATTCTCCACCGGCGTGTAATAAGTTGCGCTGAATTTGCCTTTCCATGCCATATAGAGAAGGGTCGAGAGCAACACGGCGCCTACGATCATGTGCATGGCATGCATTCCGGTCATGGCGAAATACAGCGAAAAGAATATCTGGGCTTGCTTTTGGTCCACGTTATACTTTGGCTCCGAGACATCAATGGTAGAACCGTCAGCCATCTTGATTTCCCCAAGATGAAAATCCGCCTGACCAGGGATGTGGTGGTCTTTGAATTTCTCCGTGTACTCGATCGCCTTGATGCCCAAAAAGGCCAAACCCAATCCAAGAGTCAGGAGCAGGAAGAACATCAGCATCTTGCGCATGCCGAGTTGGGCGGAGTGGACTGCCAGCGCCATGGTCAAGCTGCTGCAAATCAGCACCAGAGTATTGGTGCCGCCCCACCAGATATTCAGTGAAGTGCTGCCCCAGACAAAGGCATCGTAGTACCAGTAGCGATAAACTAGGTAAGCGGCGAACATGCCGCCAAAGAACATGATCTCGGTGATGAGGAAGACCCACATGCCGAGGGAAGCCGCCTCTTTCTGCTGCTCCATGCTGTCGAAATGGTGCTGCAACATGGGGTGGTGCGCCGCGTGCTCGGGCGCGTCGTGGATCACAACCGTGCGGTCAGACAAATGCTGCCTCCCGTTCCTTGGAGTAATCGTAGACTTCTTCGGTCACGACCGGGGTTACGTCGAAATTGTGCAGCGGCGGCGGCGATGTGGTCTGCCATTCCAGGCTGGTTGCGCCCCAGGGATTGTCCCCGGCTATCTCGCCGAATCGCAGCGAATACAGCAAATAGATCATGGGCAGCAGGTACCCAATGGCAAGAATGGAAGCTCCCGCGGTGGAGAGCACGTGCAGCACCTGCCACTCGGGCGGATAAGCGGCGTAGCGGCGCGGCATCCCCAGGTAACCCAGGATGAATTGCGGGAAGAATGTCAGGTTGAAGCCTACGAAGACAATCATGGCCGAGAGCTTGGCCCATCCTTCCGGATACATGCGTCCGGTTATCTTCGGCCACCAGTAGTGAATACCGCCCAGGTAAGCCATCACCATGCCGCCCACCATGATGTAGTGAAAGTGCGCGATGATGAAGTACGTATCGTGAAGATGAACATCAAGGCCCAGCGTCGCCAAGAACAATCCCGTGAGACCGCCGATGGCAAACAAACCAAGAAATCCAAAAGCATAAAGCATGGGCGTGCGGTACGAGATGGACCCTTTGTACATGGTCGCGGCCCAATTAAATGTCTTGATCGCCGAGGGAATGGCCACCACAAAGCTGAGGAACGAAAAGATCATGGCCGAGTAGACCGAGATGCCCGCGATGAACAGATGGTGCGCCCATACGATAAACCCGAAGACCGCAATCGCCAGGCTGGAGAAAGCGACAAACTTGTATCCGAAGATCGGTTTGCGGGAAAAAGTCGAGATCAGCTCGCTAATAACCCCCATGCCGGGCAGGATCATGATGTAAACCGCCGGGTGCGAGTAGAACCAGAACATGTGCTGAAACAGCACGGGATCGCCGCCGTAACGGGGATCGAAGATCCCAATATGGAAGCCGCGCTCGAGGCCCACCAGCACCATCGTAATCGCGATAACCGGCGTGGCCAGCACCTGAATCAGGCTGGTGGCATAGATGGCCCACACGAATAAGGGCAGACGGAACCAGGTAAGCCCCGGCGCCCTCATGCGGTGAATGGTCACAATGAAGTTCAGGCCGGTCAGAATGGAGGAGAACCCCGCAATAAAGATTCCCATGGCCGCGGTAATCACGTGAGTATTGGAAAACGTGGTGCTGAACGGAGTGTAAAAGGTCCAGCCGGTATCTACGCCGCCGCTGACCAGGGCCCATAAGGTAATGGCGCCACCGGTGATGAGGATGTACCAGCTCATCAGGTTGAGCTTGGGAAAGGCCACATCTTTGGCCCCCAGCATGAGCGGCAAAACAAAGTTGCCCAGCACGGCCGGCACCGATGGCACAAGAAAGAAGAAAACCATCATGATGCCGTGCATGGTAAACAGCTTGTTGTAGTTGTCGGCCGAAACCAGGGCGCCTTCGGGGGTGAGCAGATGAATGCGAATCAAGGTGGCGAAAAATCCGCCGATGAAGAAAAAGAAGGTAATCGAAAGAAGATAGAGTATCCCGATGCGCTTATGATCTTTGGTCAGAAGCCATGACTTGATGCCGAACTCGGAATTCAAGTAATGCTCGCGCGGCATTTCGTTGCTAGCAGTAGGAGTCGCCATATTTATTGCAGCTTCACCGGGGGGTTAGCTCCCGGAACTTCTGTGGAGTTGGGTGAGGTTTTCACCGGCCCTCCGGGTTGTTGATTGTGTAAAGACTTAATGTAATACACCAGGGCAATCATGTCGTCTTCATTAATCTGCCCCTGGAAGGTGGGCATGACGTTGTCAAAGCCGGCGACGATCTTCGTGCTGGGATTGACGATGGATTCGCGGATATAGCCTTCATCGGCGATGATCAGGCTTCCATCCTTCAGCTTCACCGGATTTCCATAGAGTCCGGCGAGATTGGGCCCGCGCGCCAGGGAGTCGTTGCGGTGGCAGGTATTGCAGCCCAGTTGCTGGAAGATTTTTTCTCCCTGCTGGCCCAGCGACCCCTCGCCCCGGCTCGACACCCAATCCTGGTATTCGGCAGGATCCATCACGATCACCTCGCCTACCATGCCCGAATGCAGCGTTCCGCAGTATTGATCGCAAAACAGCCGGTAATTGCCGGTCTTGGTGGCGCGGAACCAAACGCTGACATAGCGGCCGGGAACAACGTCGCCTTTAAGCCGGAATGCGGGCACGGCAAAATCATGGATCACATCCTGCGAGGTCAACACCACGCGCACATCGCGGTTCACCGGCACGTGCAACTGGTTGATTTCGCGGGCGCCTTCAATGTGCTGGAACTTCCACATCCATTGCTTTCCCGTTCCGTAGATTTCCATGGCGTTGGCCGGCGGCCGATTGAAATGAAAATAAACCACCGCGCCCCAGGCGAACATGACCAGCGAAATGCCCAGTGGAATAATTGTCCAGGTAAGCTCCAGGATCATGGAACCGTGAATGGGTTCAGCCTTGGGATTTTTTGCACGCCGGTAGCGGATGGCAAAGTAAACCACCAGCACCGCCACCAGACCGGTAAAAAAGATGAGATTCGCCGTCAGAAAGAAATACAGATAGTCCACATGGCTGGACATGCTGGAGGCGCTCTCGGGGAATAATGGAATGTTTGACACCATAGTTCGTTATGAATACAGCCTTTCAGTACTGCCGCGATCTATCATCTTTCATAAATCACTGCGTCGTGAGTCAAGCTGCTAGCCTCTAGCTACTAGCTGTGAATGATCTTCGCAGTTGTCGGCACTCTCGTTCTTCGAACTCCTCAAAGGCTAAAGCCCAAAACATTCTCAAGACCTTACGGCACGATCCCGGCTGAGCGGGATCGCGCCCTGATACTTGTCTTCCAGCGACCAACAAACCTACGCCGCTCTGCGCATCTTCGACTCCCGGCGCAGGGAAATCGTCAGAAACGTTCCCATCAGCAGCACGGTAATGATGCCGCCCAGTCGCACAATGTTCATGATCACCAGCCCGAAATGCCCGGACGCCGGATCATAGTGAAAGCAGTACAGCAGCACCTGGTCTACCGGATTCCCTATCTTGTTCTGCGACGAATCTACCAAAGCCAGCCGCAGATCGTTGGGCGCGTATTCGATGCCGTAAAAATACTGCGCCAGTTTCCCCTGCGGCGTCAGCACCATGATGGCGCTGGCGTGCGCGAACTGGTCGGTCTTCGAATCGTAGGCGTAACGAAAGCCAATGGCTTTCATCAGATCATCGATACTCGCCTGATCCCCAAACAGGAAATGCACCCCTGACTCGGCTCCGGCGCGCTTGTAACGGTTCAGGAACTGCTTCTTCTTTCTTTGCGCCGCTTCCAGCGTCTCGCGCGGATTAATGCTCACCGCCACCACTTCAAATTCCTTGCCGGCACTGAACTTCAAAATCGCCAGGCTGCTGGCCAAGCCGCCCTGCACCTCGTTGCACAGCATAGGACAGGTGTAATACACCGGGGCCAGAATCACCGGCTTGCCGCCGAAATACTTCCCTAATTCGACCGGCTGGCCGCTATCGTCGTTAAACTTCAGGTCCAGCGGGACCTGCTGGTTCAGCTTCTGGTCGATCCCGATATTTTGTAACACTGACGGCTTACCCTGTGGCGCCAGTGCCTTGGGCTCCGAATAAAGCTGCGCCCGGGCCGCATTCGCCATAAAGAGCATGGCGAATAAAGCGCTTATGCAAAATTTCAGGTACTGCTTCATAACATCCATCTGAGAGACGCAGCAAAACTGCGGCCCTATTGACTCCGACTAGCCAACAACTTGCCCTGGTCCTGCTTTCCAGCGCCGGCAGTGCGAACCTGCAATGGCTGCTGCGCGGCGGCAGGACGCGCGGGAAGCCCGCGCTGGAGCGTTAACTTCATCGCGTCTTCAATTTTGATGTGCACAATTCCCGCATTCTTGTCGACCCAGCCGTTGGTTTCAAGCTGCTGCTCCCACTGCTTGCGGACGATTTCCAAATCGCCGTAATAATCTGTTTGCAGGCGCGGGCTCGGAAACAACTCCGGGGCCTGGTTCGGTTCCACCGGCTCGCGCACACCGATCAGCGGGCTGGGCGCAACGGGCTTGGGCGTAAAGTTGCCGCGCAGGTAATCGAACATGGCGTAAAGCACCAGCGCCGAGAGCCCAATGGTGAGAGCCAGTCCCAGGCCGAAGCCAACAATGCCGCGCACGTTAATATCGGCTTCTTCGTGCAGGACTTCGGGGTTTTCCAGGGGACTGGAGGAATGCTGTCTAGTGTCCATGGAGTTTTTCCACCTCCGTCCACAGGGGATCGTAAACCGGGAACAGTGGACGCAATCTCAATTGCCAGCAGAAGGCCGCAATCCAAAGTCCGACTACAGCGATGGGACAGGCCAGATCCATCCAGGAAAAATGGCCGCGCGGATCGTTGCCGCTGAAATTGGGAACGACATACCACAACAAATCAATATACCGCGCCGCAAACAGGATCACCGCAATCGGCAGCAGCGTCTTCAGGTTGCGCTTGATGGGCTTGTGCAATAGCAGGAAGAACGGAACGGCAAAGTGAAACAGCACAATAGCCAGCGCCACTGCGCCCCAGGCCCCATTGATGCGGTTCACATACCAGTGGATCTCTTCCGGCAAATTCCCCGACCAGATAATGAGGAATTGCGAGAATGAAAAATAGGCGAACAGCATCACCATGGCCAGCGTGAGATTGCCCAGATCGTGCAAGGTTTGCGGCACCAGCACCTGCGACATGGGCCGGTATTTGAACATTGCCGCCGTCATCATGATGACGAAGCACATGGCAATCAACCCCTGGCCGTCAATGAAGATCAGGCCATAGATGGTCGAATACCAGTGAATATCGAGCGACATGATCCAATCTACGACCGCGAAGGTGACCGTGATACAGAAAATCACCAGCCCCGGCCCGCACAGCGTTTGGAAGCGGCGACTGCGCGGCAGATCGGGCGCGTCTTCCTGATCCTGCTCTTTCCCCCATTTGTTGAGGAAACTGGCAATCACAATCCAGACCGCGAAATAGATGACCGCGCGTATGGTAAAAAATTTGGGCGTCAGATACGCCTGCATTTTGAACTGCGCCAAATCTTCCGCGCTCAGCTTCGTTTTGTCGGCCCAGGGATAAAGGTCGTGATTCCATACCGCAACCAGAATCGGCAGGAACAGCGCTGCCATCAGCGGAAGAACCCGGCTGCCGGCCTCGAGCTGGCGGCGGATGAGGAACCCCCAGTTACCCTTGGTGAGGTATTGCACCATCAACAAACCCAGGCAACCCAGGCTGAGCCCCAGGCCCAGCACGTATCCCACCAGGTAGGAGCGCATGAATTGCTGCGTGTGAGTCGCGGCGCCCAGGATACACAAGATGCCCGCCACTACGAAGACCAGCAGCGCCCGCCGTTGCAGGCGTTCGAGCATGACCGGAGGCATCAGGTCGGCGGCGGTTCGGTGGATGGGCTGGCTTCGCGTAATCTCGCTCATTTCGCTTCACCTCGCTCGGGCGGATGCGCAACCAGCTCCGGAGCGGTGTTCCCCAATTGCATATTCATTGGCGCCGGCTCTGCCAGCTTGTTGCGCTGGTCGGCGGGAACATCGGCCAGGGTGGCGCGCTGGCTCAATTGCAGCGCCCGGATGTAAGCGGCGATTCTCCAGCGGTCTGCCACGCTGATCTGAACCGCGTAATCAGGCATGGCTCCGTAGCCGTTGGTCATCACATCGAAATAATGCCCCACCGGAGATTGCAGCACTTTGGGATCGGTGTAGGCCGGGGGCCGCTTGTATCCGCGCTGCACCACCGTACCGTTGCCATCCCCCAGGGGAGAGTGGCAGGGGGTGCAATAAATCGTGTAGCGCTGCTGTCCACGCTTCATATCCTCTTCCGTAATCGGGAACGGGAAAACATTCCCCAGGACGCCGTTGATCTTGCCGGTATAAAGATATGTATCTTCGTTCAAATGGCCTTGTGCTACGACCCCCACGGGCAGAGGCCGCTCCGAGCGCATATCGCCGAAGAAGTCGCTGGCGCGCAACGGAATATATTTAGGTTGATCGTGCATGTCCTGGCGGCAGCCGGCGATGAACAACCACAACAGCGCAAGGGCAGCCAGACACACAGACCGCGGGAATTTGGCGCGCGGATTAATACGGCACCTCCCAAACTCCGGCGGGACTCAGGCTCTTCAGAAAACTTTCGGTCTCGGCAGCGTCAAATTTCGGGTCTGTGGCCTCGATAATCAGGAAGAAGCCGTCATTGCTGGCGTCCACAAAACGCTGCACATTGAACACCGGATGATACGGCATGGGCAAACCGTTCAGAGCAAACATGCCGATGACGGCGGAGGCGGCCGAGAACAACACGGTCAGTTCAAAGCAGACAATGATGAAAGATGGCCATGAGTTGAACGGCCGCCCGCCGACGTTAATCGGGTAATCAATTACAGAAATCCAATACTGCATTCCGAAGGCCGTGGCCAGACCGGTCAGCCCGCCGATGAGAACAATCAAAGAGAGGCGGCTCTTATGAAATCCAATGGCCTCGGCCGCCGATTCAATGGGAAACGGCGAATAGGTATCAATCTTGCGGTAGCCGTCGGCATACACCTTTTCCGCGGCCTGCACCAGCTCGGTGGGAGTTTCAAACTCCGCCAGGTAACCGAAGACAGAAGGATGCTTCATGCGTGCTTCACCTCCGCATGTTTCACCTCCGCCTCAGGCAGAAGCAGCTTCATCTCTGAAATCGAAATTGCCGGCAGCGCACGCAGGAACAGCAGCATAAAGGTGGTGAACATCCCCAGGGTTCCGATAAAAATTGCCCAGTCGTAACGCGTAGGAATATAGAACCCCCAGGAGCTGGGCACAAAGTCGCGATGCAGGCTGACCACAACGATAATGAATCGCTCGAGCCACATGCCCACCAGAATCACGCAGGAGATAACGAACAGCCAGAAAGTGCTGGTGCGGAACTTCTTGCTCCAGAACACCTGCGGGATAACGATGTTGCAGGCAATCAGCGCCCAGTAGAAATACTGATACGGCCCGAACAGGCGATTATTGGTCAGGAACCACTCAAACTTGTTGTTGCCGTACCACGCCATGAAGGCCTCTACCGCGTAGCCGTAACCCACGATCAACCCGGTGGCCAACATCAGCTTGGCGGAGTTCTCCAGGTGACGCATGGTGATCATGTCTTTCAGACCATACAGGGAGCGGATCGGAATGGCCAGGATCACAACCATGGCAAATCCGGAGTAAATGGCGCCAGCAACGAAATAGGGCGGAAAGATGGTCGTATGCCAGCCCGGAATCAGCGAAACCGCAAAGTCGAAGCTCACCACGGTATGCACCGAGAGCACGAGTGGAGTAGCCAATCCCGCAAGGATAAGATACGCGGCTTCATAGCGGACCCAGTGCCGCGCCGAGCCGCGCCATCCCATAGCCAGCATGCCGTAGATCATGCGCTGCCAGCGATGAGGCGCATGGTCGCGCAATGAAGCCAGATCGGGAACCAGGCCCACGAACCAGAACAGCAGCGAGACCGTGAAATATGTCGAAACCGCGAACACGTCCCAGATCAGCGGACTGCGGAACTGCGGCCAAACCCCCATGGTGAGCGGCACGGGAAAGAGCCAGTAGGCTGCCAGCCAGGGACGCCCGGTATGAATCAGGGGGAACAGGCCAGCGCACATGACGGCAAACAGCGTCATGGCTTCGGCAAAACGATTGATGGAGTTGCGCCAGGATTGTTTCAGCAAAAACAAGATGGCAGAGATGAGCGTGCCGGCATGGCCGATACCGATCCACCAGACGAAGTTGATGATGGCGAATCCCCAGCCTATCGGGATATTGATGCCCCAGATGCCGACGCCTCTATAGAAGAGATAGCCGATGACCATCAGCATCACGTTCATGGCGCCGAACGCCACCAGGAATCCGGCGAGCCACCATAGAGGCGTGCCCCGGCGCACAATGACGGCGCTGATCTTTTCCGTGATGGTGGCAAAGGTGTGGCCCGGCTCAACTACCGGAAACACGCCCTGAGCTACGTCTTCTCCCGGCCTTTGGATATGCGTACTCATGAATGCTCCGCCTGCTGTTTATCAGATTCATCTGACGATTTCATACTGGGCAATTCCGGATTGGGATTGGTGACTTCGGCCAGATACGTGGTGCGCGGGCGTGTGTTCAGGTCCTCCGCCAGCATCCCATAATTATGGGAGAGCGCCTGCAACTTCAAGACCCGGCTTTGCGGGTCGTTGAGATTGCCGAACACAATCGCATCTGCCGGGCACGACTGCTGGCACGCCGTCTTGATTCTGCCATCCGCAATCGGCTGGCCGATTTCTTCCGCCTCGATGCGCGCGTGATTGATGCGTTGCACGCAGTAAGTGCACTTTTCCATCACGCCGCGGCTGCGCACAGTGACATCAGGATTGTTGAGCAGCTTGAATTGCGGCGTATCGAAATCGGCATACAGCATGAAATTAAAGCGGCGGACTTTATACGGGCAGTTATTGGAGCAGTAGCGCGTACCCACGCAGCGGTTATAAACCATGTCGTTCAGGCCTTCGCTGCTGTGCACGGTCGCGCCTACCGGGCAAACCACCTCGCAGGGCGCGTTCTCGCATTGCATGCAGGTCACCGGCTGGAAGTGGGTTTTGGGGTTATCCGGGTCTCCCTGGAAATAATGATCGATGCGGATCCAATGCATCTCGCGTCCGCGCGTCACCTCAAATTGTCCCACAATGGGAATATTGTTTTCCGACTGGCAAGCCACTACGCAGGAGCCGCACCCGATGCAGGAATTCAGGTCAATCGCCATGCCCCACTTGTACGGGGTAGTGTTGGGGTCGTACGGGTGCTCCTGCGGCTTGTACATCGTCAGCCCCGGCGGGGGCGGCTGAAACTCGCCTTCATGCGCGAATGCGGGATTTTCCTTGTACTCCTCCAGCGTCGCCGTGCGGACGATTCCACGCTTCTTCCACTCTTTCACCCCTGGCTCAAATTCCACGGTGTGATGATTGTGGACCGCGGCTACCTGATGCGTTTCATTTAACAGGGTGACATTTACACCGCCGGCGACTTGCGGATTATCACTGGTGGAGAGCAGGTAAGCGTTGTAACCGTGTCCGTTGCCGGTGCGGCCTGCCCAATTGCGGCCATAACCCAGATGCAGATTGATGCAATCATCGGGCATTCCCGGGATGAGCCACACTACCGTTTTCAGCTTGCGACCGCTTACTTCCAGCTCAATCATCTGGTTGCTGGTGAGGCCAAATTTCTTCGCGGTATTAAAACTGAACAGGGCGGCGTTGTCCCAGGTAAACAGGGTAATGGGCTGTGGCAGCTCCTGCAGCCATCCATTGTTGGCGAAGCGTCCGTCATAAATGTTTGGACTGGGGCGCAATACCAACTCCAATCCCTCGGCGGCTTTTGCCTTCGCCACGGGAATTCCGGCCGCGCGGGCGCTTACCTTCTTCTCCGGCAGTGCCTCGCCAGGGACAAAGCCATCGTGCAACGCCTTGCGCCACCATGCATCGAAATCTGCGCCAGTGTGTTGCGACTTCCAGTAATCCATCACCCACTCACGGCTGCTGAGGTCAGGACGGTCGGTGAATGCGCCCAGCGTCTCGTGCGCCGTCTTGCCGCCATAGAGAGGATCAATCAGCGGCTGGATAATGCTGCACGTTCCATCCGCGGTGCGGGCGTCACCCCACGATTCCAGGTAATGCGCGGCGTTGATGTGCCACTGGCAGAGCTGCGCGGTTTCATCCTGATAAAGACCGGTATGCACACGGTATGGAACCTTGAGCAGAATGCTCTCCTGCTTCCACTCTGGATGAGGATCGTCGCTCTCTGTATGAAGATGCGCGAACTTCAAATCTGCCGGAGCGGTATAAGCCGGATTGCTGTCAATAATGATCAGCACATCAACTTTTTTGGCTTCGATGTCGCGCGCCAGATCGCGCAGCGATTCGACATGACTGGTAAAACCATCGGGAACAACGGCAACGGAATCGACATAAGTTACGGTCTTACCGGCATTCCCCAAAGCATCGTTGATGGCATGGGCCAGCGCGTGCACCGCGGGCGGCTGCGTCTCACCGGCCATGACCAGACTTGTGCCGCGATGCTTCTGCAGATCGGCTACAACCGCATCCACAAATTTGGCGGAGTCGCCTTCCACGGCAGGGCCGCTGCCTACTCCCAGCTTGCCGGCGATGGCTCTGGCGAGATCTTCGATTTGCGTCGCCTTGACGGGCAGGCGATTATCCGCTTTGCCGCCGGTGACCGACAGGATGCTCTCAATTACATACAGCCGGTTAAGATTTCCTTCTTCCACCTTGCGGCGCTTGCCGAAGGCGCCGGCGTAACGCAGAAAACCGCCGTTATTGACAGGCGAGAGAAAATCAGCGTCGAGCGAAAGAATTACGTCGGCGCTTTCAATCTTGTATTGCGGCCTGAGCGGCTGGCCAAAGGCCAATTGCGCTCCCGCGCGCCCATTGTCATGATTGACCGGCTCCCACACATGCCACTTGGCTTGCGGAAAGGCTTTGAGCACGGCTTTCATCTGGCTGGCCAGCGTGGGCGAGGTGAAGTCGCCTGTAAGAAAGCGCAACCCTGCTCCTTGTTTCTCTTTCTGCGCATTCAGGGGCACCTGCAGGGCGGCGAGGAAGCCTCCCCAGGTACGCACCTCCCCCATTTCGATGATGGTCTGCGAGCGGTCCGGATCGTAAAGACCGAGCACAGAAGCCTGCGTAAAAACGTCGCTGCCCATGCTGCCGGACGGATGCCCGGGGTTGCCATCCACCTTAATAGGACGGCCCATCTCGCTCTTCACCAGCACCGGCCTGGTGACAGCGCCCAGCGGCATCGCGCTGGCGAAGTAAAGCGGCCTGCCGGGAATAATCTCTTCCGGCTGGCGGACATAAGGAACGATATATTCAGTTGGCTGCTTGGTGCAGGCGCTCAACCCGGCCAGCGCCAGGGATGCGCCCATGAGCTGCAGGAAGTTGCGGCGCGAGACGCCGTCGGTCCACTCGGAGGCATGCCGCGGGAACTCGCGATGCAGCATCTCTTTAAACTCTTCAGTCTCAGCCAATTCTTCCAGGCTGCGCCAATAGCGCTTGCCTTTGGCCTGGCTCAGCTTCTCGCGGACGGCTGCCAGATCAAGCTTGCCGGTTTTTGGCGCCGGCGGTTTCAGTCTCTCGTCTTTGCAGTTTTTGCTCATTCAGCTCGTCGTGTTCCTGTTCAAATCTTCTAGCGATGGCAGGTGGAGCAGCTCGTAATATCCGCCACCTTGCGCAAGCTATATTCCTTGCGCAAGACCGTGCCCATTTCCAACTGATCGGTAAAGGTTCGTGTACTTCCATCTGCCAGTTTTGCCGTCACCGGATTTTGCGCGCTGGGCGGCTCGTACTTCATGCTGAAGACCTGATCGCCCTGCTCTTTTCCATCTACCACGATGGTCTTGGGGCGGATATATTTTTCCGGCTCGCGGTGGCAGCTCAGGCACCACTCCATCTGCAGGGAGTGCTCCATGTACATCAGCGGCATCTTGTCCACCTGGCCGTGACAGCTCTGGCAGCCAACACCTTTGTTGATATGAATGCTGTGGTCGAAATACACGAAGTCGGGCAGGTCATGCACGCGGATCCACTCCAGCGACTTGCCGGTGGCGTAACTCTGCCGCACCGGCTCCAGCATGGGCTGCGTGCTCCAGATCTGGGCATGGCAGTTCATACATGTCTTGGTGGGAGGAATACCGGCGAAGTTCGAGTCTTCTACCGAGGTGTGACAGTAACGGCAGTCGAGTCCCATGCCGCCGACGTGGTGCTGATGGCTGAAAGGGGGCGTTTGCACGCGGGCTTCGTGCTGACGGGTAACGTATGGCGAGCGTTGCAATTCGGCCAGCACCGCACCTACGGTGACCAGAATGAACAGCCCACCCAAAATTGACATCCGCGCCAATGAATTGGCACTGCGATGAAAGATCTGCGCCATCGGGCGAAATATTCCTTGCAGCCCTCACGCCCTCGCGTTTCGGGTCTGCGGTTGCAGGTTATTTAATAAATATATGTAAGAGCTATGACTGATGAATACAGCTACCACTATTATGCAAACTGGTGATTATAACAGGTGGAACGAATTTGTCACGAGCAGAAAAGTTCTTCTCCTAAAAATTGCAGCTTTGTTCATCAGCCGGTATGAAGAGGGCAGGCTATTCTGCCAGTTGCTGTGATTCTCGATGTAACTGAAGCCAAGTCGGCGCTGGGAGTTACTGCGTTCGCAGCCGACTAGGCCGAAGTGTGCGGGCACGTCGATCCGTTATTTGCGTTTACCACTCGGAACGGTATGTTTCACGCCTGGCAGGCAGTCAACCGGCCTAATACCTATAGCCTGACAACGGATCATGCTTTCGGCTTCGTCCAGTTGCCCTTGTGTCGCCAAGCGGCCTAGGTTTGGCCGTGGGTTCAGAAGCAGAAACCGATGGCCGCCTGTTACGGGAGGCGCAGGTGGAGCCGGCAGGGAAGGGCTTGCTGGTTGGCCAGAGGCGTCTCTCTTTTGGAGCAAAAAGGCAAGCCGGGGACTCTCCAGAGAGTGCCAAGCGGCACCCGTCCCGCAGGCGCCATTGTTGTCCTTCTTCGCGTAACTCAACTGTACGCCGGAGCTCAGATCAGCGTACCAGCAGTAGTCCCCTTGCCGAGTGATATCGGGGTAACCTTCATTTTCGTTGCGTCCCGGCACGTTGTCGATAATCGCCACGATGCCAGTGCGGGAAAAATCT
Organism: Terriglobales bacterium; assembly: GCA_035487295.1. GTDB lineage: Bacteria > Acidobacteriota > Terriglobia > Terriglobales > Acidobacteriaceae > QIAW01. The sequence continues at coordinate 14,461 of DATHMH010000048.1, read as the reverse complement.
GTACAATTGTTGGCGATGTTCTCGTCATCAGAAGAGAACCCTAACTCTAATGTACCAATGGGCAACGTAGAGGGTGCATCAGGAGTTTCCAGGCTTTTCTGCACAGCTGAGTTTGCGAAATTGGCGAATAATTGAAACCCATCCGTGTAGGGATTGCTGGGAAGCTTGATCTGCTTGGAGATATCCGCCAGAGCCAGGAATGCGGAACCCCATGCCGTGGGGCTCTGTTTTCGAACCAATTTTACCGAGATGTTCAAGGCATCGACCTGAAGATCTGAGTTCGTTAGCTTATAATTCGTCATCAAGGCCTTGCCAACAGGTACTTGAATTGCGTCCGTGGCAGTGGCGCCATGAGGAATCTGTTGATCGAGCAGAACTGGAAAATGTGCATTCTTGTCGCCGTTATCAACTGCGGCGTCGATCATAACTCCTGTGGAGGAATCCTGCGCCAAAAAGCCCTGATGGATCGTGGTTTTGTAATCAACCACCGTTAACCAAATCGCATCCTTGCTGGAATTTATGCAGCGAGTGTTTACATCTCGAAAAAATACTGTGTTGGAATCTTGGCCCTGGCAGGTTAAGGTGCTGACGAGAATCACAAGAATGGCAAGGCTGGCACGCATGTTCTCTCCTGAAATGCTTTTCTGTCTTCCCCGTTTTCACGGATCATGTTGTTCTTAAAAGCAAGAATTGTACAGTCGGAATGCTGACATGGACAAGAATATTCCTAGGAGAAGAATCTCTTCTGGGGGTGCCGAAATGGCACTGCACCATAATGGGAATCTCAATTGTTGAGTGCACTGGTCAGGACCGGCAGTTGCTCCTGCACAACAAGAATAGCAAGGTCCTATGTGGAAGAACAGGAATGTCTTATCGAATGCAAGCCACAGAAACTCTTTTTGGCTCGCACCTGTACGCAGGACCTCAAGGCGGCCGTTACGTCTCTCTGGATGTTTTCTCTAGATGTTTTCGATTCACCTTTTTGGGCTGCAACCTTCTCCTGCAACCCATCAACCAGTTTCCGGGCTTCCGGCGGCATGGCAACTTTGCCCTTGGTGATCTCGGTCGCGCTGACCTTCTTGCCGTAGAGATTTTCATTGGCGCTGGCATCGGGCTGCAGCGTAGCATCGGTGAAGGAAAAATTGCTTAATCTGGATGATCGTGGCTTGAAGTTCTCGCTTCTCAGCTCTCAGGCGATAGCCTGCGACTCACGTAGCAGTACGAAATTGAGAAAGTTTATCGGTCCCATTTTTTGCAGAGCTCTGGAGCTCGGAACTGGGGAGCTGTTTTCTTAGGCACCTTCCTGTTTCCTCTCTATCTTTCGGGGCCATTTGATGGTATAAAAACCGCCAGAGGGGGCTGGCTTCATTGTGGGAATCCAGCCAGGAGGAAAGCTCAGTGGCAGACTGGCGGACGGGTAAACGGTTCCCGTTGGAATTGAACGCGACGATTCGTGGCGTTAAAACAACCGCCAAACTGGAAGGCAAGACGGCTGACCTCAGTGCCGCCGGGGTCTTTATTTTGGCCGAGGGGAAATTCGAGGTCGGATCGCCGGTCGAGTTCGACATTACCTTGCCCGCCGAATTTATCGGGGCCAAGAAAGACGTTAAGATCCGCTGCCAGGGACGTGTGGTTCGTGCCGGTGATCACCCTCTTCGCGGCAATCGTAAAGAGAAGGCGGCGGCGAAGAAGTCTGGGGTGGCGTGCGTAATCGATAGTTACGAATTTGTCCGCAAGTGATCGGGGCAGCTTCGCCTGACGGTGAGTTGCTCTTGCCATTGCGCGGAGAAACGCCGGCCGGCAGAATCGTTAGGAAGAAACGGCGGTACACTTAAAGTTGACGACACGAGTGGGGAAGACAAGTTCTTCAGAGGCGCAGGGCCAGAAGCGTATGCTGAAGCTGATTCTTGCAGACAATCAGGCGATCTTCCGCGCCGGAGCAGCCAAGGTGCTGGCGGTGGAGGATGAAATCCGCGTTGTCGCCCAAACCCAGAATTATGAGCAGACCCTCATGGCGCTTGAAAAATTCCGCGCCTCCATCCTCATCTTTGCCAGCGCGCTGCACCCCGCGCTCCGCGATGTAATCGCCGCCGTCGAGCGGCAAGATACCAAACTGGTTGTGGTAGCGGAGAACGGCGAAAACCTGGCGCGCTACGTCACGCACGGCGTTCATGGCGTTGTCTTCCGCAACGTCACCGGATCGTCGCTGGTGGAATGTATCCGCAAAGTGGCCAAGGGGCAAAGCTGGGTGCAGAGCGAAGCTCCCATCGCTGTCAGCTCCGACAATGGAATGGACGATAAAGTGGGCGCGCGAGTCCGCGACCGCCTTACTCCCAAGGAATTGAAGATTGTCTCCCTGATCGTGCAGGGATATAAGAACAAAGAAATTGCCACCCAGCTCGGCACCACCGAGCAGGTCATCAAAAATTATCTGCGCAACGTGTACGACAAGATCGGCGTCTCTGACCGGCTCGAGCTGGCTTTATTTACCATCCATCACCGCATGCTGGCGGAAGCCGCCGCCGCTTCGACTGCGTCTACCAATACTCCGAACTAGCAGTCAGCACTCAGCATTCAGCCCTTGAACATTCTGCAAGATTCCTTATGCAACAGTCGCACGATGGATCTGAAGCTAAGAGCTAAAGGCTATAACGGTTTTAGATTAGGTGCAGACCAACCGTTAAGCCATAGAACTTTGTTTTGACATGATTTTCGGCTCATTGGGTTGGTCTACGCTAACTGTGAAACAGCTCGAAAAGCTCCGATTATGACATCGGCCTTTCAGCAGTCTTAAGCAGCTCGTTCACAATCGTGACCAGCTCTTCCGGATTGACCGGCTTTTCCAGATAAAGGTCAGCCAGGGGCTCGGCGGCTTGAAAAGCCTCAGCCACATACCCGGAAACCACCACGACCGGCATGGAAGAGTGGTCTTTTGCGGCTTGCACAACCGCGCGGCCATTGGCGTCTCCCAGGCGCCAGTCGGTTACGACCGCATCGTAGGCGTTGTGCTGAAGTTTCGCGATTGCATCCTGGGCTGAGGTAGCGGCAGTAACGGTATGCCCGGCGGCCTCCAGAATGGCACACTTGAGGGTGACTACGTGTGGCTCGTCATCAACACACAAAATCTTGGCCATATTCAAGGGTCCTTGGAGACCCGTGCACGCAAAACGGAAAGCGCGCTTGGGAGGTGGGCGGCTGCACTTGAACGCCCTTGCAGCCCCCTATTTGCGCTTATTGTTAGCTTTGAGCAACCAAATGTCAAATGGCAAATAAAGGCAAGGCCAGCATTGCAGGTATAGGGGTACCCCCCCTTGCTCAGCAAGGGTCATAGCGCTAAATCATTCGGATTCAGTGATTCGCAAAGCACAGCAGCAGACTGGGTTGGCGGTGAGCATTGACGAGCCTGAGTTGTTCGAGGGGGGTGGGGGATTACTAAGTAACCTCTGAGCGGTCGCTATTTTGGGAGAGGGTGGGTATTACTCGAGTAATGAATCCGGCAGAGGCAGAAATATCCTGCCGCCCCGGAGCCCGGGAGGTTTGGCGCGAGTTTTCAAAGACCAGCGGGGCGAGCGCCCCAAATAGATCATGACAGCAATTTCACCGAAGGCAAGGATTTGGTATCAGAGTTCAATTTTTGATTGCTTGCAGAAGAAAAAAGTCCCAGCCAGCTACGAAAATATATTCGGAATTTATCAACAGCGACGCCGGCGCCGGCCAGAAAAGCGAAGTTTGTAAAAAGCTACTGAGCGATGCTTGTCCGGAACTCGCATATTAAGACGCAGCAAGAATTTGCACACGCAGTTCCATAATGGGACGGAAAAATCATGGTGGGAATTTTAAGATTTTGGTAAGGGCAGAAGCTCTTCCATGGCAGAACCAAAGTATTTATACTTCACGATTCGCTGATTCTCTGTGCGCAAAGCAGGAAACTATCTTTACCTCCTGCATTTGCCTCTCGCATTTTCTTCGGCAGATTTGCAAGAAATGGCTGTTGGGGCGTTCTGCGTGCAGCCTGGACCAATTTTTACGTCTGTGGCTTTCAAGGTTTTGACGGGTTTGATATCACATGAATAGGTTCTCGATTTTTTGTCATACAGTGTGAGAGGCAAAGAAATTTAGTTTTACGGGAACAAAAAGCGCTTTTCATTTGTCCTTAATATTGGGCAGGTACTCTGCCTGATCCGGGGATTATTTCGGTCGGTTTGTTGTGGTTGCTGAATTTCGTCTACAGGTTAAGGAGATAGGTATGGCAAAAGTTGGGATGTCGGCAGTGAAGATTGCAGGCGCGGTTTTATTGATCTTGGTTGCGGCTTCGTTGAGCTGGGGGCAGACGCCGGATATTCCAGATAAAGGCTTTCGACCTTTTGGTTCCTACCAACTATCCGACATCGATGCGGTGAACCTGACCAATGGCAACCTGATCGTGCATATCCCTATTGTCTCGTATCCGCAGCGAGGAGACGTGCCGCCACTGTCGCTGTCTTTGCGCTTCAACAATCCGCGCTGGTCGGTGAAGTTCAAGTATAACGGGCAAACAAATGACGGCAATGACATGTGGTTCGCTTATTGGGGAGATGACGGAGCCGGGACTGGGATTGTGCGCGACAATACGTATTCCCTGGCCGAATATGCCTACAACTTTCTCAATATTGACCCCAACGAGCCTGGAGCTGCTGTCATTCACGTCGTGGACAGCATGGGAGCGCACCATGTTGTGGAGCAGACCTCCGGTGACCCTAACCAAAGTTGGGGCAACAGCCCGATGGAGTCCATTGACGGTACCGGCCTGAAGCTTGATCTGACTGCGGGCCCAGCGGTGATTGATGGCAACGGCGTCCGCCATATTGTGGCCGGCATTGTGGGCGAAGTTAACCGGGCGGATCATCCGGTTCCCCCCGATCTTGCGATCGATCAAGAGCGCGTGGCCTATGATATCTCGACGGCGAACGGCTTCGCGGAAAGTACGGAGGATGCCAACGGAAACAAAATCACTGCTCTTCCGGGCAGGGGGTGGACCGACACCATGGGCAGATTTATTCCCGCGCCCCAGGAAGTCTCAAGTTGCGAGACTCTGAACTTTCCGGGAACGAACGGAGGGACGACGCCCATTAAGTTTTGTTACGGAAGCAACGGCACGGCAATTCAATCGAATTTTGGCCTGTCCAGTGTGTTTGACGGCGATTATCAGGGCGATAACTTCTTCTTTGTGTTGCCGGACATCGCCAGCATCACGCTTGCCAACGGGACAAGCTGGCAATTCCACTACAACAATTTTGGCTTTATCTCTTCCATCACCCTGCCCACGGGCGGCACGATCTCGTACAACTGGCAGGTTTCGCCGCAATGCGCGGGATGGCTGCAGATGATGCGGAATCGAGGAGGCACTCCGCAGTGGCACGGCGATACGGAGGTTTGCGATTTCATAGTTACCAGCCGCACCTTCAATGCCAATGACGGCAGCGCCCCGCAAACCTGGAGCTATTCCGGCGACACCTCTAGCAACACCAGCGGCATAGTTACGGTTACCGATCCCAAGGGGAATGACATCGTCCATATTTTCGGTGGAGGGTTTGACAACGCACTCTATGAGACCAAGACACAGTACTTCAATGGTCCGCAGGGCAACAACCAACTGGTGAAGACGGTCGACACAGAATATCCGGCCGGCTATATTTACCAATTCAACCAGCCCAACCAACTCTCGTGCGGCTCATGGGATGGTATGGCCGACGGCCAGGGGCGTGGGCCTGTAATCAACCCAATTTCGAAGACGACAACGTGGGCCGCCACAAACCAGGTGAGCAAAACCACCTTCACCTATGACTCAGGTGCTGTGGTTCTGGTGACTGTTGATGGCATTAGCAAGTCCTCGACTTGCCCTTTAACCTATGGCAAGGTAATCCAGGAGTCGGAATACGGCTACGGCACGGGCGCGCCTGGCCCACTACTGCGCACGACCAACACGCAGTACCAGGCCTTCCACGACAGCAATTACCTAGCAAACAACTTGCTGGATCAGGTGTACTCCACCCAGGTGACCGATGGCAGTGGCAACCAGGTGGCCTATAGCTATAACGAGTATGACCAGACCGGCTTGCAACCATCCGGTGTGAGCACGCAATTCGATACGAACCCGGCAGGCGCCCCCTATCGCGGCAACCTGACCACGGCGCACCGCTGGCTGAACACGACCGGTGGCTATCTCAACACAACCACTTCGTATTACGACACCGGCACGCCCTATCAGGCGACCGACGCCAAGGGCAACACGACGACCTACTTCTATGATCCAGCGTTCGCCGGGGCCTATGTCACCAAAATGCAGATGCCGACGACGAGCAATGGCGTTCAGCACAGCGTTTCGGCATCGTATGACTACAATACCGGCCTAAAGACCAGCTCAACCGATCAGAATCAACAAACCACCAGCTACACCTATGACAACATGGGGCGGGTCACCAGCGTGACCGGCCCGGCCGATGCCAGCAACGGCGGGCAGAGCAGCCAGACGATCTATACCTATTACGATGTGCCGAATGTCGCAACCCCCGAATCTACGGTGCAGCAGAACATTGATGGCCGCCAGACTGCGACCTGGACTTTGTTCGACGGATTCGGCAGGGCGACGCGCACAGCCACATGGAATGATGAAGGCAATTCCACCAACCAGAACTACTACGACCAGGTGGATACCTGCTATGACGGCCTGGGACAGAAGTATTACACGAGCTATCCGTATCGCTCCACCGGATTTAATGCGAGCAAGGCGTGCAGCAATTCGCAGGAGCCGGGCGATACGTTTACCTACGACGCTCTCGGCCGAGTTAAGAATGTCACCAACGCCGATGGCGGGGTGGTCAGCACCGATTATTCACAGTTTCCGACAACCACGGTGACCGACCAAGCCGGGGCTTCGCGGCGCAATCGGACCGATGCTTTGGGAAGATTATTAGAGGTGGATGAGCCTGGGCTGCCGGCGGGCGCACCCAGGTTCGCCACTTCGGGTTCAGGCTCGGCTACGGTGGCAGGCAGCGAGCAGACGATTGTGGGGCCAGCGCCGGGGAAGGGCTGGGCAGCGGTCAGCGGAAGCGAGCAATCGGTTACTGCTCCGGGCACACAGGCCACAGGGTCGGTGACGGTTACCGGATCGGAGCAGACTTATTCATACTCATACTGGGTGCAACAGACGTGTTACGACGACATGGGCATTGCGTATGACTGCTCCTACTGGGCGACGGGGACGGCTTACGACACAGGTTCGGTGACCTTGACCATTAACGGGTATACCCGAACCATGGGCTACGGTCAGTATACCGATGCCGCCAACATGGCTTACTGGTTTGCGCAATGGCTGAACAGCGATTCGGCATCGCCGGTGACAGCAAGCGTGAGCGGAGCGACGCTCTACTTCACCAGCAAGGCCACGGGCGCAACCGCAAATTATGCGGTTACCACCAGTTCTTCCTCAGACGGCAACAATGTCAGCCCGCCATCGTTCGGCTTTAGTTCCTCTGCCTTCAATCTTACCGGAGGCAGCAATGGAACCACGACCTACGATTCAGGCACAGTGTGGGTCAACGTCAATGGAAACTCTTATGGCGCAAACTATGGGCAAGGGGACACGGCAGCGACATTCGCCGCCAAGTTGAAAAATGCGCTGGCCTCTTCGCCGGTAACGGCTTCGCTTTCGGGCTCGACCATCAATCTGATGGCCAAGCAGTCTGGATCGAACACGAACTATACGCTTTCCACCAGCTCCAGTGACCCGTGGTTGGGAACGACATTTTCGCACCCATCCTTTACGGTTTCAGTTTCGGGGGCCCATCTAGTGGGCGGCCTGGACAGCGGGCAAAGCATCTCCGATACGGGAACGGCGTGGGTTTCCATCAATGGAACGCCGTATCCGGCAAGCTACGGGCCAGGCGACAACATCGCCAACATTGTCTCCAAACTGCAAACCGCCCTGGGCCCAGCCCCGGTGAGTACAACACCGGCAGGTTCGGTGATTACGCTGACGGCCAAAACGACCGGGGCTGCCACAAACTATCCGCTTGCCGCTGGCGCTTCCAGCAGCCAGCCAATTTTGTTCTCCGCACCTTCGTTTGCGGTGACGGCCTCGGGCGCATCTCTTAGCGGCGGCGCTGACGTCGCAGTGCCTTCGTTTTCCACGCCGACGGTGACGCTGTATTCCTATGACACGCTGGACAATCTCGTCGGCGTGCAGCAGCAGGGAAACGATCCCAATTCGGCCAACTGGCGTCCGCGCAGCTTTGTATACGACTCTTTATCGCGGTTGCTGACGGCGACCAATCCCGAATCGGGAACGATCCGTTACAGCTACGATGCCAACAGCAACCTGGTCTCGAAAACTTCGCCTGCGCCCAACGTGCAGCCCCCTTCCACGGCCACGCAGACCATCAGCTACTGCTATGACGAGTTGAACCGCATCACGGGGAAGGCTTACGCGGCGCAGAGCGGTTGTCCGCTGTCGTCGCCGGCGGTGAGCTATGCCTACGATGCCGGAAGCAACGGCATCGGCCGCATGACCAGCGTGACCGACCATGCTGGCTCGGGCAGCTACAGCTATGACGTGATGGGCCGGATGTCGGGCGAGCAGCGCACCATTGCCGGCGTGAGCAAGAGCCTGAGCTACAGCTACAACCTGGATGGCTCGCTGAAGAAGATGACCTATCCCAGCGGGCGGGTGGTCAGCTACGGCTACAACGAGGCCCAGCGGCCTCTCTCGGCGGTGGATTCCAACAATAACATCAACTTTGCCAGCAATGCCCACTACACTCCGTTTGGCGCGCTGAGCAGTGTTGCCAATGGTCCGGCGACGACCAGCAACACGTACGACGCGCGCATGCAGCCTTACGAGTTGAAGACAACGGCGGGAGGCCAGACGCTGCTCGACCTGACCTATGACTTCCACTATGGGCAGGCAGATAACGGCAACGTTTACCAGGTCACGAACAACAAGAACTCAGCCCGTACCCAGCAGTTCGGCTATGACGCGCTGAACCGGCTGGCCTGGGCGTGGACGCCGAACACGACCAGCCCGAGCACTTACTGGGGCCAGAACTACGGCTATGACAACTGGGGGAACCTGTTGCTGAAGAACGTTGCCGGCGGGGATACTTCGCTGAATCTGACGGTGAACGGCAAGAACCAGGTGACCAGTTGGTGCTATGACGCGGCGGGGAACGTTGTGGACCCGACCCAGCCTTGCCCAAGCTCACCGCCGAGCAGCTACCCCAATGTCTTTGACGCGGAGAACCGGTTGGCGCAGACGACGGTTAGCGGCGTCACCAGTGCCTATGACTACGACGCCGATGGCCAACGGGTCAAGAAGACTGGAGGCACGAACACGCTGTACTGGCACGGGCCGGGCGGCGAGGTGCTGGAAGAAACCAACCTCAGTGGCATCATGCAGCATGATTATGTGTTCTTTGGCGGCAAGCGTGTTGCGCGTATCGAACCTCCGGGACCGCCTCAATGTATTGCCCCGCCGGGAGGAGGTACCTGCAAGATTGTGGAACCTGCTCCGGCCGTGTACTACTACTTCGCCGACCACCTGGGCTCGGCGGATGTGGTTACCGATGTTAGCGGCAATATCAAAGAAGAATCGGATTACTATCCCTTCGGCGGCGAGCGCGTCGTTACCGATGCAGGCATCGGCAACAACTACAAGTTCACCGGCAAAGAACGCGACCCCGAGACCGGGTGCGATTACTTTGGGGCCCGCTACTACTGCAATCCTATTGGGCGGTTTATTACGCCGGATTGGGCTGACAAACCCACCGATGTTCCTTATGCCAACTTCGGTAACCCCCAGAGCTTGAATCTGTACAGCTACGTCCAGAACAACCCCACAACATTCGGGGATCCGGATGGGCACGTATGTGACGTTTGCCCGGACCTAGCAAAACTGGTCGATGAAGGCGCTGCGGAAGGCCGAGCCATGATCGACGCTGCACAAAGTACGGTCGCGGCTACGGTCACGAAAATATCGATTGGGGCAACAGTCCTTATCGCCGCCTATGCGGCTTCCCCATTGGTCGCAACGGTTGGCCAATCCGATGCTGACGAACGTGCCGCGATGCAGCAAGCGTCACAGCAGCGAGCGGCGCAGAATGGTGGAGTAGATCCTCAGCTAGGCCAGGCCAGAGGCGCTGGCGAGGAGAAGAGCCAGAGCGATGACGCCCAGGACAGGGCGCGAACGAACGGCGGCCTTGCCAAGCCGGACCCGGTTACAGGGCGGGGGACTGTTCCTCCAGATCAGCGTGATTCGAAGCGCACTTGGACCAAGGCGGAGAGACAACAGAAACTCGATCAACAGAACGGAAAATGTGCGCGGTGCGGAAAAGATAAGACAGTTGACCAGACGAATGGACACCACAAGCAGAGGCATGCCGATGGCGGAAAGACAAACGATGCGAATCACGCTGAGGTGTGCAAAGAATGCCACAAAGAGTTACACCAATAAAATAAAAGGGAAAGAGTTCAAGCCATGGCAAATGAGGCCGAAAAAAAGCAAGCGCTGGACCGCATCCGGGAGAACATCGCTCGAAGTGGACAACATGTTTACGTGGTCTCGGGCGGAAACACGCCACGTTTTGCCTACACGATCGGGGTCAGCGAGTCGATCGGTGTCGAGCTTATTTTGGCGGGCGCTATTTTCTACATGAAGGATGAAGTGGTGAAAATCATTAACGATATCGCTGCGCAACTGAAAGCACAGCGCGACCGGGAGGTTTTTGAAGTTGCCGGGCTGGGTTCGTTCACTCTGCGCAAAGTGCATAGCAGCTGGGCAACGGAGTTCATGTTGGGGGCGTTCGACTACTACCAAAAGCGTGATATTCCAGCGCTTCAGATTGTTCCCGATAAGGCTCATTGGACCATTGACGTTCCGGATCTAAGTGCGCCCTGGAGCACAACCAAAGAACCTGTATGGCAATGGTTGCATGAGCCGTGGACCTACCCTGTGCCCAAAGACGCGACCGCCGCAACCAATCTCGCGGCCCTTCGCGGAGATCGAATCACCGAGGTTACACGCTGGGAAGAAGACGAGTGGGAAATGTTCGCCGGGGCGGGACCCGATGTTCCGAAAGACGAGATGCGCGTGGTTTCTCTCGGGACTCTCGTTGCAGCGGACAAATCCCTTGTTCCGGTTATGAATCTGGCGATAGAGGAAGGACTCTGGCGCGATCCTGACCCGGACTCCGAGTGGCATCCATGGCGCAAGCGTCAACAGGGGATGGTGCAGTAGGGAGGTGCCCGGCGATCCGCCAACTGGCCTTTCCCCCTGGCCGATTCCTTATTTAGAGCGGTCTTTGACTCAAAAGGTCGAGGTGAAATGATCAAACTACTTCTTGCTCACGCCGCCGATAAGCATTTGAAGAATAAACACGGGGTTTCGCCGGAGAAATTGGCAAGTACGATAGCTAATTACGATGTGAACAAGTTTTTGCAATGAGGTTATGACTCCGTCTTCTAGCAGCAACCACAATCAGGCCGAATTCCCCGGCAAGAAATATAGGGAGCAAGACGGTTCAAAGTAACTGAAGACTCTTTGTCGAAAAGATGTAATTAGATGATCCATCCCAATGATGCAAATGGAGATGTGCTTCGTCGGATGGAAGCACACGGCGACGATTTGACTAAGCCGCGCAATTATAGACTTCACCGTCGTTTTTGCTGACGGAAACTCGGCTGAGCAGTTTGCGCAACACTTTCGTGCGTTGGGGCATCAGGTTTCAGTGGAGTTTACTGAAACTAAGCAAGACTTCCCTTGGGATGTAGTCTTGGTTCAGCACATGGTACCCTCCCATGATGGGATCACTAATTTTGAGAAGCAACTGCAATTCGTTGCAGACGGTTGGGGAGGGCACAACGATGGCTGGGGTTGTTTCTCCGAGCCATCCTCAACTTCTTCGTAGGAGGCCGTTGTCTGCTCCTGCCCCCCGAAGCTCAAGCACAACCAAAGCCAGTAACAATTTTGGGAATGAGAATCTATGCACTTGGATCAGATCATTCGGCGCTTCGACTCGCTTGGAGGGCACGGGCTGGTTTATAGACTCGCTCCCGGGGCAACTCTCGGTATGATGCAAAAATCTGAAGCTTGCCTGGGCGTGAAGTTTCCTGAACAAGTCGCGGCTTTCTGGGCCACTTTTAATGGTTTGGGGGTTGATACACCGCCCTTTTAAGATTCTCTCACTTGAGGAAATGAAACATGAAGGTGAACTTATAGTTTTCTGTATTTGTGACCAAACGGTTCATATAGCCTTCGACGTGAGTAAGATAAATCAAGCTGGCCAGTGGTCAATCATAAATGCGAAGACCGGCTATTGCATCACTTACACGATGGCCAGCTTCTGGTCCATTCATATGTGGTCCTGGATCGTCAAACACCGCCCTATCTGGTATGACGTGCATAACTCCGGAGACCAACTACACGTCATGTGATGATGCTATAAGCCGCGCAATATAGACTCCACCGTCGTGTTTGCTGACGGAAACTCGGCTGAGCGGTTTGCGCAACACTTTCGTGCGTTGGGGCGTCAGGTTTCAGTGGAGTTTACTGAAACTAAGCAAGACTTCTCTTGGGATGTAGTCCTGGTTCAGCACATGGTCCCCTCCCATGATGGGATCACTAATTTTGAAAAGCAACTGCAATTCGTTGCAGACGGTTGGGGAGGGCACAACGATGGCTAGGGTTGTTTCTCCGAGCCACCCTCAAACACCAGCAATGACACTTGAAGCAGAAGGACCGGACGGATTATTCGCGGTTTTCAGTGAGGATGAAGGTGCAGGATACTTCCGCGTCTACGAACCAAAGAGAAGCGAGGAGCTGCACACCTAGCCGCCTGCAGAACCCCAAAGACCGGTTTCAATACAGCGCAAGGCGATTTCAGCGACGCGCCCCAACTCTGCCCTTGTTGCCCCGTTGGCAGCTTGAACGCCAAGGCCCGCCATTACCGATGAGAGGTAGCGGGCAAAGTCTGCGGGCTGGATTTCTGCAGGGAGTTCGCCTTCAGACTGCGCTTGTTGCAGGCGCTTCTTCAAAGCCGCTTCACCGCTTTTTCTCCAATCGATCATCGCCTGCTTCACCGGCTCCGCATGTGTGCCACAGGCCATTGCGCCTTGGATCGAAAGGCAGCCCCGCGGATTAGCGGGTGACGAGAGAAACTCCGCCGTGCCATGGATCAGCCCCGCTACGACTTCCCGCAGCGACGGCCGAGCGAGAGCCTGCCTGATGTAGGTCATGCGGGCCTCCCGGTAGCGCTTGATAACCAGGCGAAAGACCGCTTCTTTGTCGCCAAAAGCGGCGTACATGCTGGAACGGTTGATTCCCATGGCCTCGGTCAGGTCGGCTATGGTCGCGCCTTCGTAGCTCTTCTCCCAGAAGACCCGCATCGCAGCTTCGAGAGCGGCGTCTTCATCAAATCCGCGAGGCCGCCCCATCCTCACACTCACTGCCGTTGAAATGCTCATATGTGATTGGACGCACTTCTGGAACGAACGGTTTAAAAAAATGTGCAACCATTTCCGGTCGCGCACATCTGAAACGATAGGTCCAGAAGTTCGGACACTTCGAATCAGAAAAGGAGATCATGATCATGGCCGCATTACAGGGGAAAATCGCCGTCATCACCGGGGGCAGCACCGGCATCGGACTTGCTACCGCCAAGCGCTTCGTGAAAGAAGGAGCCTACGTATTCATTACCGGCCGCCGGAGGGCGGAACTGGATAAGGCTGTTGCCGAAATCGGCAGCAATGCGACTGCCGTCCAAGGAGACGTTTCCAATCTCAACGACCTGGATCGGCTGTACAAGGAAGTAGCTACAAAGAAGGGCAAGATCGATGTGCTATTTGCGAATGCGGGCATCGCGGAGCCGAAACCGACAGCAGCCGTGAGCTTGGAAGACTACGACAAGACTTTCGATGTCAACGCGCGTGGGGTTTTCTTTGCCGTGCAAAAGGCCTTGCCCCTGATGAAAGACGGCGGATCGATCATCCTGACTGGCTCTGGGATTTGGCAGAAGGGTATTGCGATGTATCCGACTTACGGAGCTACCAAGGCGGCTCTGCGGTCGTTTGTGCGCACTTGGACGGCGGACTTGGCAGGTAAAGGAATCCGGGCGAATGTGATCAGCCCCGGCCCCGTTGAGACACCTATTCTCAAGAGTCAATTTGGCGAGAACACGGAAGCGATGAAGGAGCGGTTCAAGGCGATGGTTCCGATGGGGCGCATCGGGAAGCCTGAGGAGATCGCTTCGGCAGCGGTGTTCCTGGCGTCGGACGAGAGCAGCTACATCACTGGAATCGATTTGCCGGTCGATGGCGGCATAGTGGCCGTGTGAGTAATTCTTCTATCACTGAACCTCGACACGACTTCCGCGCGGCGCTATTGCGCCGCGCGAGTCGGATGCAAGCAACCAAGGAGTTCCTTACTACGGAC
>DATHMH010000047.1:0-5601 GCA_035487295.1 Terriglobales bacterium | reverse complement strand
ATGTCACCGAGCAAGCAGGGCTTGCAAAGGCAGGAGACGGCAACTACGGGATGGGTGTAGCTGTTGGAGACTACGATAACGACGGCTATCCCGATATCTACGTGACCAGCTACGGGAGAAACATCCTTTACCACAATAACGGGGACGGAACTTTCAGCGATGTTACCGAAAAAGCCGGGGTTGCTGGCGGAGGCTGGTCGGTCTCGGCGGGTTTTTTTGACTACGACAATGACGGCAGACTTGATCTATTTGTCACCCGCTATCTGGATTGGGACCCGAAGCGGAGCAAATCCTGCGGAAATAGCATACCTGCGTACTGCCCGCCGGGAGAATTTCCCGCGGTAAGCAACATTCTCTATCACAATCGCGGTGACGGCACTTTCGAAGATGTCAGCGTGCCATCAGGCATTGCGGCCAAAAAGGGCCACGGCCTCGGTGTTGCATTCGCCGACTATGATGGCGATGGTTTTACCGACATCTTTGTCGCCAATGACGTCGTAGAACAGTTTCTTTTTCACAACAATGGCAATGGCACCTTCACAGAGCGAGCTCTCGATGCCGGTGTCGCGCTGACCACGGACGGGAAGATGATCTCGGGCATGGGAGTGGTGTTTCAGGATTACGACAACGATGGGCGTCCGGACATTATCGTGACAGAGCTTCCGCGCCAGCTTTATACCGTCTTCCACAATGAAGGACGCGGCATCTTCACGGAAAGGACGTTGGAAACGGGCTTTGGTTTGTTGTCTGGAGCCAATTCAGGATGGGGCCTGGGGCTGGAAGATTTTGACAACGACGGCTGGAAAGATGTATTTGTCGCCCAGGGGCACGTGATCGACAATGTCGAGAAGTTTGATTCTTCCCTGCGCTCTCTGGAACCTCCGCTGCTGGCGATGAATCATCATGGACGATTCGAGCGTGCCAACGCGGGCAGCGATCTGCCCGTAGCCGGACGCGGCGCCGCCTTTGGGGATCTCAACAATGATGGATGGTTGGATGTCGTCACCACGCGGCTGGGCGCGCCGCCACAGATATTCCTGAACAATGGCGGTAAGCAACATTGGTTGAGCATTACACTGCGCGGTACTCGCAGTAACCGCGACGGCTTTGGGGCCAAGGTGACGGTAAACGGACAAATGCGCGTCGCGACTGCCGCTGGCAGCTATCTTTCCTCCAACGATAAGCGTTTGCACTTTGGGATGGGCTCGGCACAGACAGCGAGCATAGATGTACTGTGGCCTTCCGGAATTCACCAAAAACTCAATGACGTTCGATGCGACCAATTTCTCATCGTGAAGGAGCCCGAACATCCATGAACTGCGCGATTATGGTTTTGTGTATGCTGGCGCAAATGAGTTCGACCGAGCCGGCGATTTCCCCGGCAGCTGCGCAGCATCTGGAAGCAGGAATAGCCGCTGAAAAGTCTCATCAGATGGAAACAGCCATTTCTGAATTCCGCAAAGCGGCTGAAGCCCAACCTGACGCCGCGGCCCCCTATCTGCATCTTGGAGAAGCGTACATGAGCAATCACCAATACGGAGACGCGGTTGCTCCACTGCGCCGGGTGCTGGAACTTGACCCCGACTTGCCGTCGGCACACCTGCTTTTAGGCTATGCGCAGCTTGCTCAGGGTTACGCAGCCGATGCCATTCCACATTTGGAAAAAGTACATGAAACCGGGGCATTGGGCATCGCACAGATGCAAACAGGTCAGATCTCCGAAGCCGTCTCTAATCTTCAAGCAGCCGTCAAGCAAAGGCCAAACGATCCAGACCTGCTCTACTATCTCATTCAGGCGAGTGAAATGCTTGCCCAACAATCAACCGATACATTATTCACGAACTACCCCGATTCCAATCGTACACATCAAAAACGAGCCCAGAACTACTTTGCTTTACACCAGGTGGCGCAGGCGGAACAGGAATATCAACGGGCTCTGACCATCAACCCAGAGGTCCCCGGCCTGCATCTTGAATTGGGCCAGGTGTATGCTGAAACCGCCCAATGGTCCAACGCTGAAGCCCAGTATCGAATAGAAACGAAACTGCAGCCTGGAAACGCCCAGGCCGCCTATCGGCTGGGTGAAGCATTGTTACAGGAAGGACACGCGAAGGAGGCGTTACAGGAATTGCAGCGTTCCAATGACCTGCAGCCCGACATGCCGGAAACCCTTTATGTTTTTGGGAAAGTAGCTTTTGCCGCTGATGATTTGGATGCGGCACAAAAAGCGTGGACTAGAGTGATTGCAATCGAAAAAGAAAGCCCTCTGGCTGCCCAGGCACACTTTGGATTGGCCGGCCTCTATCGCAAACAGAACAAAGCAACCGAGGCTGCATCCGAAATGCAGGAATTCCGGAGACTTGAAGGATTTTTCGGAACACGGGCAAAGTGATCGGACAACGGCTATGACAGGGACGCAAGCCGGATTCAAATCTTGACTGTCCTGATCCAGAAAGCACGCAACAATTTTGTAGCTTCCTTAATTGCGACTAGCACGCCAATGGGATCGCGCCCTGCCGCCGTTTCGAAATGCGTTGGCAAGGCTAAACAACTCGTTCTCATGGAATGCTTTGTTCAGAATGACTCGGCTTGTTGGAGTTCAACGGCTCTTGCGGTACTTACCAAACATGAACCGCGGCAATGTGCGGTGGCCCGGAATGGGAATCAATGACCTGTGTCTCCAGGACGATCTCGATATTTTTATGACTCCAATTGGCTGGAAGCTGGCGGGTCAGTTCATTGATGTACTTTGCATCGACCAGGAACTCTCCGGCAGCAACCGTTCCACCGCGTGCGATACCGGCTGCCACCAATGTGAACTGGTCGGTATTAGGATCGACGAACCGGGCGACAATCGCGTAGTCCTTATAGGTCGCTGTCTGCAATTGTTGCGACCGGTCAATGAGCCACTCGCGGTTGCCAGGTTTGGTCCGGTCCTCAATCCAAAAGCGTGTCATCTCAGGATCGTTTGCGAAATGAAACCTCAGGGGCCCGGTGAGACGCAAGGTCCAGCCATTGTCATATGCGCCGATGAGAACTGACGGCCCGCTCCTCAAATCGGTCAGGGTAGTATTGAATTGTCCCTGCACCCGATAGCTTCGTTGAGAATTCTGCAGAACACCAGCGATCCCAATGAGCGGATTGACATCATCAATGACGACGGTGACCAAATTGTCTTTCAGGGTAGTCTTTCGCTGTGGGTCGGCAGCATCGAGCAGAGTGATTACGGAATATTGGTTCTGATCAGCGATGCAAAACAGCACGGGTTCTTTCGACTTCACAAAAGGCGCCCAGAATTGTTCAGCCGGAGATACTTGGAAGAGGCGCCAAAGCGCGAATGAAACCGTGCTCAGCAAGATCACCAACACGGCTGAGGCAACGATAGCTTTGCTTCGCGATGGAGGCGTCTCGTGCGATTGCGGCTCGGCGGCCAGCGCAGGCAGTTCTTTCGGATCGGCTGGATTTTCCACGATGGCAGGTGCAGCGACAGGATGAGGGGCACAAAACTGAAGAGCATAGGAGCCGGATGGTAAGAACAGACGGATTTCATCCTTCGTCGCGGGATTCTGGTAGTACTGCTCAATCCGTTTGCGGATTTCGGCGGCCGTGACGCGAACAATTGGATCTGCCGCGGTGTCGTAGTCGGGTGGTCTCCCGAATATTTCAATGCCCAGTGTCCGTTCTTTGAGAAGCTCCGATTCCCCGGCTAAGGTATGTTCCAGGACAAACCTCAGAAAGCTAGGATATCGTTTGCTGGAGCTAAAATGGCTGTCGAGAAGCAGTTTTTCGAGTTGCTCCCGAACGGCAACTCTTTCCGCCTCGTTGGAAGGTCCCCAACTTCCCGTTAGCTGGTCGGCCAACATTGCGCTACGCCACTACACGTTTCGAATGCAAATCGTACTCCAATCGATCAGTGGCGGTGATTTTAGTTACGATGATCGTGGGGTGTCAAGGCCCGGATGGGCTTCTCTTCGCCTGCCCGTCACATTCGGAGGGGGGGCTGGGGGGCCTATTTTATTTGACAGACGACTTAACCTAGGTATTTACCTGATAGGAATCATCCGAACCCCGCTCCCTGAGCGTGTCACACCAATACGGAACTCATTGGAACAAAAGGGCAAATTGAGAGCGGTAAAGCCTCTTTGCCGTATAGAGCTCGAATTTATCCCGCAAAGCCTTGCCGAACTCTATTCAATTCCCTTATAACATGCGTGCTCTTTGGCGGCTGCCGAATGCGGGCAGAACACGAGAAGTTAATATCAAAAATCCGCCTAAAATGGAGGAAAAAGCGATGCGAAGTGATCATTTCCATGGGCTCGCCACAAGCCGAGCACTAGTAATCGTCCTGATTTTTTTCGGAGTGGCATTTTCTGCCCAACTCCAAGCCCAAACCCAGGCATTCACCGCAACCCTAAGCGGCACGGTTTCCGATTCCACCGGCGCTTTGCTTTCCGGCGCCACAATTACTTTGGTGAGCAGTGAGCGCTCGATCAGGCGCGGATACACCACCAACGCGTCTGGTTCCTACGTCTTTTCGCTGTTGCCGCCCGCGGTGTACTCCCTGCATGTCGTGGCGCCGGGGTTCAAAAGTTACAAGCAAGACGGAATCAGTCTGGCGGCAGGGCAGACAGCGCAACAAGCAGTCGTGTTGGCTGTCGGTGCAGTCTCAGAACAAGTTGAGGTGACCGCGCAAGTGTCGCTGCTCAATGCCGAGAACGCCAACCTTTCTTCCGACGTCTCAGCGCAGCAAGTGGTTGAGCTACCGCTCAATCTCAGAAACGTATATGGTCTGGCATTCCTGAACTCTTCGGTCAACAATACGGCGGAATTCCAAATTGTAGGTGGCAATGGAATTTCCGGAACTGCAGACCAGGACATCTCCTTCTTTAATTTTGGCGGCACTTTTTTCAACACCGCGGAATACCTCTTGGATGGTACCTGGGATACGGGTGCCGATTGGGGCGGCGTTGCCTATGTTCCCGCCGTCGACGGTGTGCAGGAATTCAAAATCCAGACAAACGCATTTACCGCCCAATATGGGTGGAGCAGCGGCAACGTCATCAATGTTGTCACCAAATCGGGCACAAACCAATTCCATGGCGATATTTACGACTTTTATCGTAACAGCGCCCTGGATGCGAGAAACTTCTTTAACCGGAAAACGCAGCCACTTTTCCACCGCCAGCAATTCGGAGCGACGTCAGGGGGCCACATCTTCAAAGACAAGACGTACTTCTTCGCCTATTACGAGGGCTTACGTCAGCAGACGCCAGTGACGTTTGGCGGCACGATGCCGACGGCGGCCTTCCGCGGAGGCGACTTCTCAGCCCTGCTCGGAGCGCAAGTTGGTACAGACGCCCTGGGACGTCCAATCCTGGGCGGCCAGATCTATGACCCATTCAGCACCCGCACTCTCACCGCCGGGCAGGTCGATCCTGTCACAGGCATGACAGCATCACGGAGCGGATTGATTCGCGATCCTTTTCCGGGAAACATTATTCCCAGCGGACGATGGGACGCGATTGCAAAGAATTTCCTGCAGGGGAACTTCTGGCCCAATCCAGATACCGCGGCGCTGGCCAACAATTACAGCAAATCTGC
>DATHMH010000046.1:0-2081 GCA_035487295.1 Terriglobales bacterium | reverse complement strand
CTGGAAATAAGTTCCCTGACCAGAGATGTTGCCTAGCTTAGTATCGCCGGGGACGATCCCTCCGGAGTGAGCCGGGTCGAGCGCGTCGGCAATCTCGATTGCCAGTCTGAAATACGTCCTCTTTCCTGGGTTTTGTGGGATTGTTCAACACTTGACATCGTGAACGCTTTGGGCGCAAGATGGCGCGCATTCGCTCAAACCCTTCCTTTGGTTTTTCCTGAATGGAGCGTTCGCAAATCCACCGAGTCAGTATCCGTTACTCAGTTTTCTCGCCTTTAACGCTTCACCGGTCGAATCGATACAAAGCGACATGAAGAAGGCCGAGTTGCGCAGAAGACTATGGTTTTTGGGAGCGACGGCTGTAGGATTTATGAAAGACGACAAGGGCGGCGCTACCTAAATGTATCCCCGGGCTTTTCACTATCACCGCGCGAGGTCACTCGAGGAAGCGGCGGCCATGCTTTCGCAACTGGGAGATGAAGCCAAGTTGCTAGCGGGCGGCCAGAGCCTCATCCCGCTGATGAAGCTGCGCTACGCCAATCCGGGTCATCTGGTTGATCTGAACTTCGTTCCCGGCACGTCCTACATCAAGGAAGAAAACGGCGCACTCCATTTTGGCGCGCTGACGCGCCATGCTGAGATCGAGGCCTCGCCGGTCGCAGCCAGGATTCCCATCATTCATGATTGTGCGGCCGGCATTGCCGACGTCCAGGTACGCAATCGGGGCACGATCGGCGGTTCTTTGGCGGAAGCCGATCCCAGCGGCGACTGGGCTACGGTCCTGATGACGCTTCAGACCGAAGTAGGATGCCAGAAGACCAAAGGTCATCGCCGGGTGCAGCTTGTAGACTTTATCAAGGATGCCTACACCACGGTTCTGGCACACGATGAGCTGGTCAGCGAAGTGGTGGTCAAAATTCCACCCAAGGGGAGCGGCGGCGCGTACGTGGCGTTCAAACGTTCGGCTCCTGTGTATCCCACCGCCAGTGCCGCGGTGCAGCTCTCCATGGACGGGGACATTTGCAAGGATGCGGCCATCGCATTGGGCTGCGTGGGGCTGACCGCCATAAAAGCCAAAGACGCTGAAGCCGCCCTGCGCGGGCAGCGGGTGACGGAAAAAACGATTGCGGCAGCGGTCGAAGCCGCGCGGGCGGCCGCCGATCCACAGTCTGACATGAGAGGTTCCGCGGATTACAAACGAACACTTGCCGGTTCCCTGGTCAAGCGCGCGCTTGATATTGCCATTCTGCGTGCCCGAGGCGAGCAGATCGAGGAGGGCCACATCTATGCCTGATGTCTTCGAAAAGGTTGCGGTCAACCTGAAGGTGAACGGGAAACCTCACTCGCTGACGGTGGAACCTCGAATGTTGCTGGTGGAGTTGATTCGCGAAACGCTCGACCTTACCGGCACGCACGTGGGTTGCGATACCACCTACTGCGGCGCCTGCACGGTGCTGATGAATGGCGCGGCAGTGAAGTCGTGCACCATCTTTGCCGTGCAGGCTGACGGTGCCGAAATCACGACGGTAGAAGGACTCGAGAAAGACGGCCAGCTCCATCCCATCCAGAAAGCCTTTGGCGACGCTTATGGACTGCAGTGCGGCTACTGCACTCCCGGACTGATGCTCTCGACGGCGCAGTTGCTGTCTCAAAACAAGCAGCCGAGCGAAAAAGAAATGCGCAAGGCCATCGCCGGCAACACCTGCCGCTGCACCGGATATCAAAATATTCTGAAGGCAATCCAGATGGCGGCACAAAGCATGAAGGGGGCCTGAGATTTGGCCATCAAGTTTGGCGGTGAGTTTGAGATCAAGCGGACGCCGGAAGAGGTGTATGACTTTCTCACCGACCCGAACAAATTCGCTCCGCTGCTGCCGGACTTTCAGGGTATGACGCAGCAGGATGCAACCCATTTTACGGTGAAGGTAAACGTTGGCATCTCCTATATCAGAGGGGCGGCCGACATGAAGATGGAGTTGACTCAAGCGGAACGCCCCAAGCGCGCGGAATACAAAGGACAGGGCAGCGCCGCGGGCGGCAAGGTTGCGATGACGGCAGGCTTTGACCTTACGCCGGCAGGC
>DATHMH010000045.1:0-2229 GCA_035487295.1 Terriglobales bacterium | reverse complement strand
TGTCATTTCTGTTTTCGTGTGGCTCGCGGGCGCTCAGGATTCGCCGTCGATGGGCGATGTCGCGCGGCAGGCACGGCAGCAGAAGCAGAGCAAGGACGCTCAAAACAAGACTTCGCCGGCATCCAAGACACCCAAGGTCATCACCAACGAAGAGATACCGGAGCATCCGGAAGCCGCCGATGAGGTGTCGTCATCCGGAAATGAAGCTGGCCCTGAGACTTCCGCGCCTTCCATCACCGGAGGGGCGAAGACTTCGCCCGAGCAGTGGAAAACTGCGATCCGGGCACAAAAGAATGTCGTCAGTTCCCTGCAGACTTCTATCGACAAGCTCAATGAGTCAATCCAATTTGCGCCGGGCAACTGCGTTTCCGGCTGCGTTCAGTGGAACGAGCGGCAGAAGCAAAAGCAGCAGGAAGTGGAACGAATGAAGTCGAATCTGGAAACGCAGAAAAAAAACCTGGAGAAGATGCAGGAACTTGCCCGCCAGCAAGGCTACGGCAGCACGGTGTACGATCCGTAGCCAAATCGTTGTCGCATAACTTTGAATTGCTGGCTCAGCCTTGCGGTTAGCCGTTGGCTCGCGCCACCAGAGCAATCGCCAGACAGTAAAAGACGAACATGAAAAACAGGTAGATGTATGCCTTGCTGCCGGCGCCTTTAAATTCCTTCCAGGCAAGCACTCCCCAGAGGGCGGCGACCATAGGGGCGGATTGTCCGATGGCGTAAGAAATGGCGACGCCGGTGAAGCTGGCGGCAACCAGGTTGAAGACCATTCCCGTACCCCAGATTACGCCGCCGAGAAGTCCGAGAATGTGACCGGAGGCGGGTCCGCGGAAGAAGTCAGCGAAGTTCACCGGCTCTCCCACTAGCGGCTTCTTCATGAAGTAGACATTCCAGATGGAGCAGGAGAGTAGCGCCCCGAGGGTGAGGAAAACCGCAATGCTGTAAGGGCCAAGAGTATTGCCGGTGGTCATGGCATGCGCGACAAACGGGGCCCACAATCCCATGAGAACGCCAGAAACGATGCAGGTAATGATGCTCTTTTTCGAAACCACGCGTCCCGCGCTGGCCAGGCTGCCGTAGGCCTTGCCATCCAAAACTACTGCGATCACGGCACAGATAACTCCGGCCGCGAGCAGGCCTGCATTTCCCCGGGGCTGAAGCGCGTAGCTGGAAATGACTCCAACAACCAGGGCGATGCCGATTGAAACTGGAAAAGCAATGGCCAGGCCCGCCATGTCAATCGCAGCCACCAGAAGCAGGTTGGCGAGGTTGAAGATGGCGCCGCCGATCAGAGTGGAAACGATATTTGAAGTATCGGCGGAGTGCACGTTGTTCACGAAGCTGGATGCGTCGTGGCCGGTGCTGCCCATGGTGAGAGCGAGGATCAGAGAAATCAGGAAGATGCCGACGGCATAGTCCCAATAGAAAAGCTCGAAACGATAATTCTTTACGCCCTTGTAGGTATTGGCCCATGATCCCCAGCAGACGGCGCTGGTGATCATCATCAACAGCGCAATATTCAGGCTACTTGGTGTGAACATCGTTTCTCCTTGAACTTCTCTTTTCCTGCCGCCAACTGATTCTGCGGATCCAACCTGCCAACCCTGCTTAATTCTTTCCTGGTGTCGGAGCGGTCAGCAGATCGACGAACATCTTGTAGAACTTTTCAGTATCCAAATCCACCTGTATCTCGACCGGCTGGATCTCAATCCTGGGTTTATCGCGGTCGGTCCACGTCAGAACGTTTCCGTAGCCGGCGCCGCGGTCCAGATCAACATCCATCAAGCGAATCTCTTGCTTGGTGATCACGCTGGGATCGAGCCAGGCGGCTGCGGTCAATTCATCCCACAAATAGTTGTATTCGCCGCGCAGGCGAGAGTACTTTCCGATGTATCGTGCCGCCGGCGAATCACCCGCTTTTACCCGATTGATCAATTCGGCGGTCATTCTGGTTTTCACCGAGATGTCCACCGTGGTGCAGACCATTTTCTTCCACGGGGCCCGCAAAACAATGTGAGCCGCTTCGGGATCGAACCAGATGTTGAATTCATGCCGCGGGTTATTCATGAACTCGGGATCGCTAGTTTGCGGATTCAGGCTGGCGCCCATGAAGACTAGTTCTTTCGCGAGGCCGGCAAACGCGGGATCGATGGAGAGCGCAATCGCCAGGTTGGTCATGGGGCCGCCCTCATAAATCGTCACCTCATGCGGAAACTTGCGGACCAT
>DATHMH010000044.1:0-400491 GCA_035487295.1 Terriglobales bacterium | reverse complement strand
CGATGGGCCTTTCCCAGGAAAGCCTGATGGGGCTGGGACGCGAGGATCCAAACAACCAGCACGAGACATTTTGCATGACCGTGCTGGGCTTGAGACTTTCACGCCGCGCCAACGCGGTTTCCGCCCTGCACGGCGAAGTGTCCCGAGCGATGTGGACGGGGCTCTGTCCGGGCAAGCCGGAAGACGAAGTTCCGATCGGCCACATCACAAACGGAGTCCATGTTCCTTCATGGCTCGCGCCGCAAATGTTTCGGCTCTACGACCGCCACCTGGGCACGAACTGGCATCAGCGCAGCAGCGAAGCGAAAACCTGGCTGGGAATCGACAACGTGGACGACGGTGAGCTTTGGGAAACGCACCTCAACCTGAAGTCGCAGCTGATCGAATTTGTGCGGCGCCGGGCCGTGGATCAGGCGGCGCGCCGGGGAGAATCCGGGGAGGTGCTGACGCGTCTGGAACGTGTGCTGAGCCCCGATGCGCTCACCATTGGGTTCGCCCGCCGTTTTGCGACCTATAAGCGGGCCAATCTGATTCTGACCGATATCGAGCGGCTGGCGTCGATGGTGAATGATCCGAACCGCCCGGTGCAGTTTGTGTTTGCCGGCAAAGCCCACCCGCTCGACGAGCCGGGCAAGCGCGTCTTGCAGCAGATTGCCGAGCTGATGCGCGACCCGCTGTTCCGCGACAAGTTCGTTTTTGTCGAGGACTACGACATCAACGTGGGAAGGCATTTCGTGCAGGGCGTCGATGTCTGGCTCAACAATCCGCGGCGGCCGCTGGAAGCCTCGGGGACGAGTGGTCAGAAAGTGGTGCTGAACGGCGGGTTGAATCTCTCTATTCTTGATGGGTGGTGGGCCGAGGCCTACGACGGCCTGAATGGCTTTGCCATTGGCACGGGCCGAACGCACTCCGACCTGAGCGTCCACGATGCGCGCGATGGAGAAGACTTGCTGCGGGCGCTGCGCGAAGAAGTGATTCCTCTCTACTACCAGCGCGATCGCGATGGACTTCCGCGAGGCTGGATCAAGCGCATGAAGCGGACGATCCGTACCCTGGGCTGGCGCTTCAACGCCGATCGCATGGTGATGGATTACACCCTGAAATGCTATGTCCCCGCCGCCGGTGGAACCTCCAGCGACATGCGTCCGGTATGGTGAGATATTAGTCGCCCTGTCAAAAAAAGCGTTGGCCGACATCTCGCTTAGAGATAGCATCTCAGATTTAGCCGGAGAACTGGCTGGCGTTTGAGGGGGTTGCGTAATGAGTGCAACGCGTGTGATGCCCCGTGGGGATGGTCCTTCACCTGATTCCATACTTGCGAGCAAGAATCCAAATCTTGAGAAGCAAGACCGCCGTCGCACTGTGCTGATCGTGGACGACGAATATCTGATTGCAGACACCCTGGCGGATATTCTTAACGACAGCGGCGAGTACTTTGCCGTTGCGGTGTACGACGGAGCCAGCGCATTGCAGCGGGTGCGCAATTCCGGCCTGGATGTCTTGATTACCGATGTCCTCATGCCAGAAATGAATGGAATCGAGCTGGCTAAGGCGATCAAATCCATCTGCCCAGAAACGCGGATTGTGTTGCTCTCTGGACAGGCCCAAACGCGCGACCTTGTGCAACAGGCCGAGCGTGAGGGTTATCGCTTTGAATTATGGGCCAAGCCGATGCACCCCGATGAGATACTGAAGCGATTGAGTCAGAAGCAAGCTTGAAGTGCCGAATTTTGCGGAGAGGCAGCGTGGAGAGGAAGAAGTTTCGAAAGATACTGCGCCGTGCAGTCTGGATTCCGTTTGGAACCGCACTACTGTTGGCCGCGGTTTTGATTCTCGAACTGCAAGCCGTGACAAGCCGAGAAAAGTGGGTTGAGCATACAGACCAGGTGATCGCAGTTGCGCAGCATCTCTATCGGTTGAGTATTGACGAGGAAACTGGATTACGCGCATTTCTGCCAACCGGGGATGACCGTTTTCTTCAGCCCTTAATCGAGTCACGCAATCAGGCGCCGCAGATTGAAGCTCAATTGGAGCAGCTCATCACCGACAATCCTGAACAGCAGTTGCGCAATGAAGAGGTTTTTGCGGCACGACGCGCCTGGTCTGCATGGGCCGATCAAGCCATAGCCCTGAGCAGGGCCGGCAAGCCTACCGACGATCTACAATTCCAGCTACGCGGCAAAGAACTGATGGATCGCTACCGGGACGCACGAACCGGGTTTATTGTTCGTGAGCAGCAATTGAGAGATGAGCGTCTCGCTCGGTCGCGAAGTATGGTTTGGTATGCCAATGCAAGCATCCTTGTGCTGTGCGTTGTGGTGGGCGCTCTTCTTGCGGCTTTTGGGCACAGGCAGATGATGAATCTTTCCCAATCCTTCAATACAGCGCTGGAAACAGCGGACGCCAGCAAGGCGCGGGTAACCGGCATTATCGACTGCGCGATGGATGCCATCATTACCGTGGACCAGTCACAACGCATACTCGTCTTTAACCGCGCGGCTGAACAGATTTTTCGCTGTCCTCAATCGGAAGCCTTGGGCCAACCATTGGACAAATTTATCCCTGAACGGTTTCGCCAGATACACCGTCATCATGTCCAGGACTTCGAAAAAACCGGCGTCACGGGGCGCACTATGTATCGCCCCGGCACTCTGTGGGGCCTTCGCTACGACGGCGAAGAGTTTCCCATTGAGGCAACGATTTCGCAGATGGAAAGTCACGGTGAAAAGTTATTTACCGTGATCCTGCGAGACATCACGGAGCGGCTGATGAGCGAGGAAGCCCTTCGTCGCGCTGACAAACTCGCGACCGCCGGCGAGTTGGGGGCCACAATCGCGCACGAGATGAACAACCCTCTTGCCGCCGTGACAAACCTCGCTTACCTCATTCGAAAGAACAAGTCACTCGACGAGAAGGCGCGAAAGCAGCTTGAACTGCTGGATCAGGAAGTGGCGCGAATGGCGCACATGACACGGCGAACCCTCGGGTTCTATCGCGACACCGCCTCTCCTGTGACTGCCGATTTGGGCCAAATCATGGATGAAGTGCTGGAGATCTATGCTCGAAAGATCGATTCCAAGGCGATCAAACTGCAAAAGGAATACCACCCACACGCCGAAGCGACTGTGTTCCCGGGAGAGATGCGCAAAGTGTTCTCGAATCTGATTGCAAATGCGATTGATGCCATCAGAGGACAGGGAACCATCACCGTACGGGTGAGGAACTCCCATAACTGGAATGGTTTCCCATTGCCCGGCGCTCGCGTCACAGTTGCAGATTCGGGTTCAGGCATCAAGCCCGCAGACCGGCGTAAAATATTTGAGCCGTTTTACACGACCAAGAAAGAGACGGGAACCGGTCTTGGATTATGGCTTTCGAAAGACATCGTGGAGAAGCATGGCGGCTCCATATCGGTTCGCAGCAAACATAATGGCACAGTCTTCTCTGTTTTCATTCCTGCCGCGAAATCTACTCCCGTTTCCACACAGGCCGGCGGCCAGCGACAGACGGCCTGATGCGGCGCGCGCAGATCCTTATGAGCCTCCAAACAGCGCCATCGTCATCTGCGTTGTGTCCTTTGTGCGTACCTTTGTACCCTCTGTGGTCATCTTTTCCCTTTTTTCGCCAAGACATCAAAAGAACAGCACTGCCGAATTCATATTTGAATCTTGACAATTCCAATCGAGTCAAACGTTCCATGTAATTGTTTTGGACCTCGAAAGAAAGGACCCATCCGAATGAGCGACCCCGTAAACGCCCAGGCCCTCGACACTCTCTTCCGCAAAGCCAGGACGCACAATGCCTGGCTCGACAAACCGGTGAGCGACGATCTTCTGCGCCAGCTCTACGACCTGATGAAGTGGGGACCCACCAGCGCCAACTCTGCCCCGGCGCGCATTTTGTTCCTGCGCACGCCGGAAGCAAAACAAAGGCTGAAGCCGGCGCTCTCGCCGCCCAACGTGGAAAAAACCATGAAGGCCCCGGTCACCGCCATCATCGCTCATGACATGAAGTTTTATGAAAACCTGCCCCGGCTTTTTCCTCATAATCCCGGAGCGCGCGAGTGGTTCGCTAACTCACCCCAGCTGGCCGAGGTCACCGCCTTCCGCAACGGCACTTTGCAGGGCGCTTACTTCATTCTTGCCGCTCGTTCCTTAGGATTGGATTGCGGCCCCATGTCAGGCTTCGACAATGCCAAGGTGGACGGAGAATTCTTTCCCGTTTCCGCTCCCGATGAGGCGTCGCCCAGCGGTCCGCTGAAATCGAACTTCCTCTGCAACCTGGGCTACGGCGACCCGGCGAAGCTGTTTCCCCGCAGTCCTCGCCTGGCATTCGAGGAAGCCTGCAAGCTGTTGTGAATCTTGTTTCGCTGGACACAGAAAAACCCCACCCCTGGCAAAAGAAGAAGCTAGGGTGGGGCGCCCTCGAGAGTAATTATTGAAGATAAATATTTAGACCGGGCCACTCGCCGCTTTGCTCTGTGTCTCCGTGGTGAAATTCTCCTTGTTCACCGCTACTGTATGATTCCGCTGATAACTACCGAACCCGGATTGGTTCCTGCTGCGAACGGCGAACCCGCGCCGGTGATTTCGGTAAGCGCGCCCGTGTTGGGGTTGATGCTGTAACCCGAAATTGTATTCGCACCGCTGTTGGTCACGTATACGAATTGCCCCTGATAATCTACGGCGACAGAATTCGGGCTGTTGCCCGCAGCCACGGGCGACCCTATGATTGAGAGACCGCCGCTGTTCGAATCAATGCTATATGCGGCTGCGGTGCCATCGAGAAATGTGGCATAGGCGTATTGACCGGTAGGTTCCACCGCGATTCCAATCGCGAATGCCGCGGTAGCTACGGTTACGGAGCAGGAAATCACGCCGGTTGCGGCCGTGATCGGACACACCAGGATGCGGTCTGTTCCAAAGCTCCCTCCGGCAACATACAGGAACCTGCCTGTGGGGTCCACGGCGATAGCATTGCCCACGATGGTGCTAAAGGGCGAGCCAGCCACCGTCGTCAGAACGCCTGTGGCTGGATTGATGGTATAAACGGAAACTTCAGGTGGGCCATTGCTCCCCACAAACAGGAATCGCCCTGTGGGATCGGTTGTAATCTGGGTCAGATTTCCTGACACGCCCAGGGCAGCCCCACCCGAGATTGCCGTGAGCACACCTGTGCTTTGATTGATGGTAAACCCGAATACGCCCGCGTTTGCCGCCACGTAGAGGAAGCGCCCGGAAGGATCGACGGTCAAATTGAATGGGAAATTCCCCGTACTGGCGCTGCCGTTGTCGTGCAAAGTAAGGCAGAAGAAGCCGCAACTCACCAGGCTGTACTGTTCCACGGTGTTGTTCGTGCCTTTGGCTGTATAGACAAAGCGCTCATACGGATCCACCGTTACCGCAGAGGGAGACACAGGCGCAAAGTTGGTGAAGGCGCCCAGCGCGCCCGTGTTGGCATTTGCGCTGCTCTCTCCTACGCCTGCGCTGTTGACGTCAAAGGCGAGAAAGTCAAAATACTGCGGCGTTGCGCCCGCGGTAATGGCCATTCCGTCAACTGCCTTGCCCGAGCGAATCTTGCGCAGGAATGTAAGCGCTCCCGTGCCGGCATTGATGCTGTATTGCCAGACCTCATCCGCGCTGAAGTGGCCGACGTAAACATATTGGCCGGTGGAATCGACGCTCACCGCCTGCGGATCAGCTCCGGAGGCGATGGAAGCATTGCCGTTGATGGCGGTCAGCTGTCCTGTGCTCTGGTTGATGGTGTACTCGGAAACTGTGTTGCCGAGGTAGTTGACGGCATAGGCAAAGTGCCCGCTGGGGTCAACCGCAAGGGCAAGCGTACCGTTGCCCGCGGCCGTGATGTTGGGGTTCGATAAGGTTCCGTTGATGCCGCTGATCTGGTACGAGGTAACGTTGTTCGAGCCGGTGTTGGCCACGAACAGGAAACGATTGAAAGGATCGACCGCCATGTTTTCCGGCGACGTTCCAGCGTTGATTGTGCCATTGGGCGTGAGCAGTCCGGTGTTTTGACTGACGGAAAATTCAGAGATGGTGCCGGGGGCGCCCCCGCTATTGGAGACATAAACATTCAAGCCGTCGGAGGTGGCCACAACCCCGATTGGGCTTGTTCCCACAGCCTGAGTGCTGGGTGAGGTCAGGGCCCCATTGTTGGCAATTGTGAACGCGGTAACGGTGTTTTCGCCGAAGTTGGCCGCGTAGGCGCTCTTGCCGCCGTTGCCGCGATAAGAGACAGCGACCGCGGACGGACCCGAAGTCAGGGTTGTGCCCGAGGCAAATGGCGAACCGCTTATGGGCGCAAGCGTTCCATTCGCGGTAATGGTGTAAGCGGAAACCGTATTCAGGTTGCTGTTGGTCACATAAAGATAATTATTGCCGGGATCGACGGTGATGCCCTGCGGCCCGGCACCCACGCCATTGAACACGTAGCCGTTATCGCGCAACTGCCCGTTGCCGCCGATCGTGTACTCCTCGATGGTGTTGTCGCTGAAGTTGGCGGTATAGGCGAACCGGGAAGGCGGCCCAATCACACGCATGTTCGTGTTTCCCGAAATGGAACTCTGCGTCGCCGTAATAGTGGTAGTACCAATCGAAACTGCCGTGGCCAGGCCCGTGCTCGCGTTGATGGTGCCGACGACTCCTGTGGAAGAACTCCACGTGGCTGTGTTGGTCAGGTTCTGCGTGCTGTTGTCGGTGTAAGTTCCGGTGGCAGTGAATTGCTGTGTGTTGCCTTTGCTGACGATCGGGCTGGCCGGAGTGACGGCGATGGAAACCAGGTTCGGCGGACCCACGGTCAGGTTCGTTGTGCCGTTCACGCTGTTATAACTCGCCGTGATAGTTACCGGACCGCCTTGCGTCTTTCCTGTTACCTGTCCATTGGTTCCTAGGCCGGGAATGTTGACGATGGTCGCGATCGCAGTATTTGACGAACTCCATGCTGCCAGGCCAGTCAGGTTCTGCGTAGTGTTGTCGGTGTAATGTCCGGTTGCAACCATGTTTTGATTGGTGCCGTTGGCGATTGTGGAATTCGCCGGGGTAACGGTAATGGAAGTCAGGTTCGGTGGTCCGCAGTTGAGCGTGGCCGAGCCGTTCACGATACCCGAAGCGGCAGAAACCTGCGAGCCGTCGCCGACCTGCTTGCAGGTGCCCAGGCCGGTGTTGTTCACTGAAATCACGCTGGGATTGTTTACGCTCCAGGTGGCCGAGTTGGTTAGGTCTTGCGTTGAATTATCGGTATAAGTTCCTGTAGCTGTGAACTGCTGCGTTAAACCATTGGCGATGGTCACCGGCGACGGCGTGACCGCAATCGATTTCAGAGCCGGCGGCCCGACGCTGATCGTGCCCATATCGTTGAAGCCGCTGTAGCTGGCAGTGATTTGCACGTTGTTGCCCTGCGACTGGCTGGTCACCAAACCCTGGCTGACCGTGGCCACCGCCTGATTGTTCGAGCTCCACGATGTGCCGCCATTGCCGGTCACATCGAGGGTAGAACCATCGGTGAAATATGCGGTGGCCGTGAACTGGAAGGTGTTTCCCAGCGCAATCGTTCCCGCGCCGTGCGGACTAACCTGCACCTGATTGACGACCGCCGGGCCGATGGTCAATGTGCTGGCGCCCGTCTTCCCGCCGAGTGCGGCGCTGATCGTGGTTGAGCCCTGCGCCAGAGTGGCAGCCAACCCTGTGTTACCTATCGTGGCTTTAGTCATATCCGAAGAGGCCCAGGTCACCGAATTTGTTATGTCGATTTGGGCGTTGTTGGTGTAAGTGCCGGTGGCCGTGAACTGCTGTGGAGTGCCTTTAGGCACGGTTGGGTTCAGCGGAGTCACGCTGATGGAAACCAACGCCGCCGGACCCACCGTCAGGTTAGTCGAACCAGTTATCGGGCCGGTTCCGGCATCATACGTAGCTCGAATCGTGGTGCCGCCCGTGTTGACGTTTGATGCGACGGCCTGCCCGCCGGGAGCGATGGTGGCGATGGTCTGATCTGTCGAACTCCATGTAGCTTGTGCGGTGAGGTCGGCGGTTGAGGCATCCGAATAGTTTCCCGTGGCGGTGAATTGCAATGGGGCGCCTTCAGGAATAGCCTGATTTGCGGGCGTTACCGTAATGGAATTCAACTGCGGCGTTACAGTCAGGAATGTAAACCCGTGAAATGGCCCGCTGCGGGCGGTGATCTGAACAACGCCCTTGGCGACCGCGGCGACAATCCCGGTGGCTGGGTCAATGCTCGCGATTCCGGGATTCGACGATGTCCAGGTAGCGGTTACTGGCCGGAGCTTCTGCGATTGCTGAAATCCGCGAAAGCTTTCGAGCACAGCAATCATCTGCTGCGTGTTGCCGATAACAAGCGCGGAGTTCCCCGGAATCACTTCAATCCGAATCGGTCCAGCCGGGGGCTTCAATGCAATGCTGGCGCGCAAACTGCTGATTCCCGCTGCCAGGATAAAAAATGTAGTAAGCATTACAGCCCGGTGTCTCATCTCCGCCTCCAGCGATTCGTCAAACTGTGATCTGGCAATGCCAGCTTTAAACAGGCGCCTGCAAGCTACTTGCTCCTCTGCAAGGTTCCCTGCAAGCGCCTATTGCCTTCTTCCTGTTTAGTGCCTCAAGTTAGGGCATGACAGGCGAAGAGGCAATGCCGTGGCAAACATGTTTGGAAAACGTCTGGGTAACGGTGCAATTCATTGAGAACAGGCGATTTGCCGAAGAACAATTGCAGAGCTTCAGCCAACTACGAGTGGCCTCTCGGGCTTCTAACCATTGTGCGGGAGGGTTTATGCTGCGTTATGAGTGCGACAACTGCCGAAAACTAAAAGGAAAAAACGAAGAATGGATCCTGGGCTTCGCGGCCGAGAACATCGGCGTCACCGCCGCCCGCCGCGAGATTACATTTCTTTCCAAGTGGGATGAAGACCAGGCCGTCGATTGGCTCGCAGTCCACTTCTGCTCCGCGCCCTGCAAGCAGGACTACATGTCACGTCTGTTTGGCGACACCGTACCCAGCGACGTGATAACCGAAGTGGCCGTTATGCCGGTAAAAAAACGCGAGGTGCGGGTAATATCCGGAGGCAAGACAGACATCACCTCACGGAGCAGGAAATCTGCTCCCCACCCCCGGCACAAGAGCGCATCCAGGAAGCCTAAGAGCGCTTAAAAAGCAGTTCTCAGTTGAGTTTCGATTTAAAGTTACAACGATACAAAAGCCAACCACAAAGGGCACAAAGGAAATTTGTTAGAAGTTTGCTCAATGGATCAAGGTTGAGCGAGCGCGTATCCGTTGCTCCGTGCGAATGTTGGAGGCTGCGGCCAGGCTCTCGACAATTGAAACGGCAATCGGCACGAAACGCTCCAGGCGGTGATGGCCGCTGCGATGCAGCAGGTAGGAAGCCAGCACTGAGCTGCCTTCACCCAGCACGTAGGTGCCTACCATCTGCCCTCCGATTCCGGCGCGGACAAAAGGCCTGGCCAGCGGGTCGCCTTCCCTGCCGCCCAGTTGGATGACCCGGCGCGTGGTGATTAAATCCGCTGTCTCTGCAGATACAGCGCCCAGATGCAGCCACAGATTCGTCTTGTCGAAAAAGCGATGGCTGGGGGCCTCTGGCAGCCCGATGGCCTGCCTGACGACCGGCGGTTCCGGCATCACTGCTGCCGGCATCACCGCGGCAGCTTCCGGCAGCGCCATGGTTGGTTCGACGATCGGGGCTTCAGGCAACACCGCCGCCGGCGCTACCGCAGCATCCGGCAGCCCTGTGGCCGGCCCGGCAGCGGGCGCAGAGGCGATAAGATTTGCGGGCGCCTGGCCAAGAGCAGCGCACGAAAAGACAAGCAACAGAGAAAAGAAACTAAAGACAGATTTCAAACGCAAGAGTCCCTCCCTGGGCGTCTCAAACTTCGCCGGAGTGAAGCGGTTCTGGCTGGATTAAGACTTGAAATTGATTAGGGAATGCTGGCTGAGAACGGCGAATCTCACAATCAGGCGGATAGCTTAGAGGATTTCAGCGATTTGCTTAATACGTTCCAGTTTTCACCCTGCCGGTCTTATGGTGAAAGCTGAATCTGCGCCCCAGGATTCCCTTGATAATCAAGTGGTCAGTCCCGTGGGTCACGCCTACGCCAACTCCAAAATTGATCTCCCAATCGGGCGAAACGTTCAGGTCAATCGAGGGGAAAAACTGCTGCTGCTGATCGTGCAGCCGGTCGAAGCTGTCTACCGGACCGAGCGCTCCATAGTACTCCATGCCGAGGGCGACCTTGGGATTGATGTCGAACGAAACTTTGGCGTTGGGCGAGAACTCGAAGCCGCGGGAAACATCGGGGCCATGCAGCGCGCGGTCGAACGTGGGATTGAATGCAAGATACCAGGGCCCGATTTTTTTATCGATGATCGGGCGGATCTCCCACGACCATGTATCCACCGAAAATTTTCTGCGCTGATACCCGACCTCGTTAGAGACGCTGACTCCCACCGGCCAATGCCAACTGTCAGGCGCACGAAAACGCGGACGGATATGGTCGCCCACCCAATCCCATCCATCGCCGCTGCGCGCGCTGGTGAAGATGTAAAAACCGGTTTCAAACCAGGAGTTGATGCCCTGGGTAATCTCTATGGTTTCGTGCTCGGCATGGTTGGTGGGCGCTACACCGTCAGTCACGACCTTGCTTCCCGAAACCGTAAAGTTGCTGTGCAGCTCAACCATGGTCGAGCCCGGCTCAACCGTGTCAGCGCCATAGACCTGTATCTCGTAATTATCCTGAGCGATGATGCGGGCCGGCATCCACATGGCAAGCAGCACAAAAATCAAACCGCAGAGGGCGGGGAGGAACGCAGAGGTTTCACATGCACTCGCGCTTCGGACCTTCATGTAGGAACTCCGCATCACCATAGTGGTGTCAGAATATGTGCTGCTATTTGTTCGACGGCGGCTTTGGCATCTCCAGTATGATGTCGTGCTTCGCCTGGCACTCGGCATCAGGATTGTAGGTTGCTGCGCCCGCCAGCTGATCTTTGGAAGCCTGGAACTCCAGCGGCGGCCGATGCACCCGAGAAGGAAGTCCAGTGAATTTCACTTTACCATCGGCGCTGGTGCCGGCTTCCAGGTCAAGCTTATGGAATCCGGCAAAGCCATAAGTTATGTGAACTTTGACGGTAGCGGCGTAGACCGGCTTGGCATCGGAGGTGGTTACGGTGAGCTCCAGCGAACAAGGGCCGGCGGCGCCATCGATTACGGGAATTTTTTGCGTTTGTTGGTTCGGCTGCGTTTGAGCTGCGCCTGCCGCGCCGGCGAACAGCGTAAGAAAGCACAGTAGACGGCGAGGTCTGCCCATAGAAATGATCCGCACAAATTATACCGGAGTGTCAGATTTGATCTGACCAGATGTAAATCGTATCTATGCCTAAAGGTACCGGGCTGAAGCCCAAAACTCTACGAGCCCTTCCCCCGGCTTAAAAGCCGGGGCTCCCACCGTAGGCCGCGAGCAGCGCAACACTAATCCAGATACTTGATAAAAATCACTTCGTTCTGTTTTTCGTTATACAGCAGCTCGTCGACCATGAAGCGGGTCATGAGAATGCCGAAGCCTCCCGGGCGCAGGCCTTTTTCCTCGCGCACCTTGAGGTGCTCGATCGAGCCCTCTTCTGGATTGTTGATGGCTGCGTGCTTGAGCGAATCAAAGCGGAACCCGGCGCCGGGATCGGCGATGCGATACAGGATCATTCTTTTCGTCCGCAGGCAGGCGACATGCACTTTCAGGTTAGGATCGAACTTGCCGCCCCACTCGATGGCATTCAGCAGCAGCTCATGAAAAGCGTGGCCGAGGGATTCGCGGATTTGCAGCGGCAGGTCAGCGTCGAGTCCCATGAGAAATGACTGGATGCGGTCCACCACTTCCGGCTGGCATGGCACCAGAAGCTGCACCCAATCCGGCTTGGCCGAGAGGACCTCAATGGCCGGCTGCACCGGGCAGGCCAGCACCTTGCGCACGGTTCCCAGCAGCTCTTCCGAAGAAAACGGCTTGCTGATGTACAAGCTTGCCTGCTCGCGTACCGCCCGCAGCAGCGTCTCCGGGGCATGATCGGCGGTCATGAGGATGACTCTCTGGTTTGAGCCGCGGCGATGCAGTTCGCTCAACACCTCCAGGCCATTCATGCGCGGCATCCAAACATCGAGCAGGACTACATCGAAGTCGTGGCGCGTGAGCCGCTCCAGGCCTTCCATACCATCGCTGGCCTCGTCCACGGCGAAACCGGCGCCGGCGAGAATTTTGTGCAGGAGCGTACGCATGGAAGGCTCGTCTTCCACAATCAACACGCGGCTGGGCGCCTGGCTGGCGGGGGCCGAGCTCATTTCTGTACCGTGGCCCTGGCATGGAAGGCATTGACCGCCAGTTCAACGCTGGAATGGGTGCGAAACACCCGGTCAAGACGGGTGGTCTTCAGCACCCGGGAGACGCGTTCGTTCATTCCTGTAAGCCTCAGGTCTCCGCCGGCGGCGCGCGCCGAGGTCAGTACTGCAACCAGCGCGCCCAGACCGCCGCTATCGATATACTGAACCTGGGATAAATCCAGAACAAAAGATGCGCATGGCGCCGCCGCTGGATCAGCCACAGGCGAATCCGAAGAATTCTTTTGGCACAGCAGCTCCTTCACTTTGGCGCGCAGGCAATCTGACTCCAGGCCAAAGACGATGGTTCCTTTGCAGACCAACACCGTGACCTGCCGCTGGGAATGTACTTGCAAGGTTAGGGCCATGTAAGGTGCTTTCCTTAGTTAAGGGTCTTTCCGGGGGTAGAGTTGAATTTTACCATTCGGCTTCGTCCTATTTCCGCTACCTTGGTGCTTGGCTTCAGGAGCATTCAGGGATATCATTTGTAGAGTACTCTCCCTTGGGTCCATATTGGCTCCAAAAGCGATGGGAGTTTTTTACCCATTGCATTGAGACCACAATTCATGAAGTATTGCGAAAGCTGTCATAGCATTTTTCCCAACGAAACTGAGTCCTGTCCCAAGGACAAAGAGTCTCTCCGGGAGGTCTCTGACCTCATGCCCGGAATGATCATCCGGGACAAGTATGAGGTCCTGGACAAGGTGGGCATCGGCGGCATGGCCGCGGTGTACAAGGCGCGCCACCTCACCTTTAATGAAATTCGCGCTCTCAAGGTCGTCAACAACAAGCTGCTCAGCGATCCGGATTTCCTCCAGCGCTTTAAGAATGAAGCCATCATCACCCGCAAGTTGCGCCATCCCAATGCGGTGCAGCTTGACGATTTTGATACGACTGAAGACGGCCGTCCGTTCATTGTGATGGAATACGTGCAGGGCAGGAACCTGCGCTCCTGGATTCACGGGCCCAATCCTATCCCCATTCCCCGCGCGCTGAATATCTGCAAGCAGGTGGCGGCGGCGCTGGGCGCGGCCCACAAGCTGGGCATAGTGCACCGCGACATCAAGCCAGATAACATTTTGCTTGTCCCTCAACCCGGACAGGTTGAGAGCACACAAGACCTGGTAAAAGTACTGGACTTCGGTATCGCTAAAATGGCCGACCCCAGCTTTGACGGAAACCGCAATGCCACCCAGACCGGCATGGTGGTGGGAACGCCGCAATATGTTTCGCCGGAGCAGGCTTCCGGAAAAATTGGCGACCAGATTGACGGGCGCTCTGACCTGTATTCACTGGGCATCGTGCTCTACGAGATGATTACCGGCAAGCTGCCTTTCAATTCCGATACGCCTATCGGCTATCTCATCCATCATCTTCAGACGCCGCCCGCGCCGCCCACCGGCGTTGCCCAATCGGTCTCCGCTCTGATCATGAAGGCTTTGGAAAAGGACCGCATCAAGCGCTTCCAATCGTCAGATGAAATGATAGCCGCCGTGGACCGCGTATTGAAGACTCCTCTTCCTCCTGTCGTCAGGCCAGACACGCCAAGCGGGATCATAAATCCGCCTGGCCCCCGGCTCACGCCGGTCTCCGGGCCCATTCCGCAACGGACAACGCAACCGCCGATGGCGGCGGCGACCACGGGGCAGATGCAACCGCAACGCAACGTCGCCGTGCTGACGCCATCACACGCCACCACAACTGGCACCTATATGGCCGAGCACGGCGGCACGGTCTTCGACGAAACCAAGCTGCGGCGAGGCAAGCCGGCGGTACATGGAAGCACACCCTTTGATTGGAAAAAATTCATACTAATCGGAGGCGTCATCGCGGCACTGCTGCTGGTGTATGTGATTGCGAAGCAGATGGGATCGGGCCCGCAT
Source organism: Terriglobales bacterium (assembly GCA_035487295.1). Classification (GTDB taxonomy): domain Bacteria; phylum Acidobacteriota; class Terriglobia; order Terriglobales; family Acidobacteriaceae; genus QIAW01. The sequence continues at coordinate 386,208 of DATHMH010000044.1, read as the reverse complement.
TCTGTTTCCGTCCAGTCGGCCCAGGATGACGCCCGCATCACGCAGGATGTGACGGACGCTCTCGCCCGCTCTGAGCCGCTGCAGCACGCCTCCGTACATGCCTCCGTGCAAAGTGGCGTGGTGACCCTCACGGGCACGGTGGGCAAACCCTATGAATCGGAAATTGCCGGAAACCTGGCGCGCGAGGTCCTGGGCGTGCGCGATGTGCTGAACGAAATCACCGTCGTGCCCCCGCGTGAAGAACAGGAACCAGTATGGCGTTCGGAAGAAAACAAAAACCCAAGTGCCGCGAGCCCGGCGCCTAACAACAGCCATCCGGCGCCGGCTCCCACAAATAATGGCAGCTCATCAAACTCCGGCCGCGGAAATCAGGCCGCCGCGGAACAATACGTGATGCAGGGCTACAGGCAGATGGCAATGCAGGACTATCAGGGAGCTATAAGCTCCTTTCAACGCGCCCTGCAAACTGATCCTGGCAGCCAGGCCGCCAAGACCGGACTGCAAAAAGCCCGGGCCGCAAGGAAATAGCATTCAGCAATTGGCGCTTAGCATTTAGCCCCTAAAGCTCGCTCTACAATTTGGAATTTTCTGTGACCCACGTCAGGCTTTCTTGGCTAAATGCCAAAGCTACTCTGATTGCTGAATGCTTCTTTTCGCCAATGAAATCTCAAAAACTGCTGTTGCTGGCACTGCCGCTTTTTCTGCTCTGTTCTCTTGCAGCACAAGACGCTCACGAGACCCTCGGGCCAAAGCAAAACCCTGGAAAGGGCGGCCCTCCCCCGCTTGCCGATGCCCTCGCTTCCCTGAATTCCAAGCTGCGGCCCGAGCTGGCGGGAATCCATCCTCGCGTGTACTTTACCGATTCCGAGCTGGCAACTCTGCGAGAGCGGGCGCATGGCAGCCAGAAGGAGCTCTGGGCCCGTGCGCTGGCGAGTCTACGCGCGTTGCAGGGCGATCCTCCCCCGCCGCCCGCGGGGGCGCGCCGCGCGCAGAACGAAGTCGGGCTGGCAATCGCCGAAGCCGCCTTTGCCTACAAGATCGAAGGCGGCCAGAAATATCTCGACGCTGCCCGCAAATACATGGACGCCGCCGTTTCCTACGACATATGGGGATACGCTTACCACCAGCCCAACGTCGACTTAGCCGCCGGGCATCTGCTCTACGGCATGAGTGTCGGATACGACCTGCTCTACCACGATCTCTCGGAGGCCGATCGCGCGCGCTATCGCGAGAAGATTGCCAGGCAGGCGAGCCTGCTCTACGACTACTATGTTCCTAAATCGGGAACAACGTATTCTTACAGCCAGAACCACGTCTTTATTCCCATCTCAGGGCTGGGCATCGCCGCTTATGCTCTGTATGACGAAGTCCCGGATGCCCCCAGGTGGGCGGCCCTGTCGCGGGCCATCTTTGACCGCGTGCTGCAGACTTATTCCTCCGACGGCTACTACTACGAAAGCTTTGAATACTGGGTCTTCGTCACGCCCTGGATCATCCACTACCTTGACGCTCATCTGCACGCAACCGGAGAAGACCTGTTCAACCAGCCCGGCCTGCGCCAGATGCATCTCTACCTGGCCCACAGCATGGCGCCCGGCGGCCAGACGGTGTTCGACTTCGGCGACGCTTTTGAAGGGGCGCTGACCCGCTCGCAGCAGGGCGAAGCTTATCCGCGCAGCTACCCCGGAGGCCATTTTCTCACCAGCTACAACCTGCTCTATGACCTGGCCGCGCACTTTCATGACTCCCAGATCCAGGGTGTCGCCCGCTGGATGGAAAGCCTTGGCCACGTCAACGCTGAAGAATGGTGGTCGCTCGCATGGTATGACGAAAAACTGCTCGCTGACTCCATCGAGAAGCTGCCGCACTGGCATTACTTCCGCGACAATGAAGTCGTCTACTGGCGCACCGACTGGAGTACAGAGGCTACTGCCATCGCCTTCAAGTGCGGGCCGCCGGAAGGCCACCAGACCGCCGCGCTGCAGCCCCAGCTCACCGACTGGCATCTTGAATTAGGGCACGCCCATCCTGATGCCAACAGCTTTATCCTTTTCGCCCATGGAGAATACCTGACCGGCGATTCCGGATACGCGGGTGTCCCGCTCTCCGCGCACCATAACACGCTGCTGGTGGATGGCCGCGGCCAGGGCAACGAAGGCAGCGGACACAATGCCTGGTACGACTTCCCCTACGATCAACTCAATGGTGTGCGCATCACCAAAGCGAAACTCTCGGCCAAAAGCTTTGACCTCGAAGGCGAGGCCGCGCCTGCCTACGATGCCAAAATGGGACTGACGCGCTTCCGCCGGCGTATCAGCTTCGAACGCGAGGGACCCGCTTCAGTAGCGTCGAGTGGATGGCAGACGATCATCATCACCGATCAGATCCGCGGCAAACAGCGGCATCTCTACACCGAGCTGCTGCATGCCGACACTAAGTTCAGGCGCGAGAACGGGAGTCAAAACTTGGACAATGGGAAACAATCTGGGGCCAAGGAGTACGAAGTCAAGGTGAGTTTTGCGCCAGCGCGCTCTGCTTCCGCTGACGTCGCTTCATCACAGGCCAGGGCGCAGCAGGCTGCCCGCATGTCAGTTCGCCTGGAGCTTCCCGCAGATACCGTAATCGAAATTGAACCGAATATCGTTATGGGGCCCGGCCTGCCTGGATCGACTGATAAGGGAGACCAGCAGCAACGCGGCGAGCGCCTCGCCGTCACGACGAGCAAGCCAGCCACTTCCGCGAAATTTCGGTGGATACTCGAGTTTTAAGAAGCAGTTCTCGGTTCTCAGTTCTCCGAGGTTCGGCAATGGTGGCAGGAACGCGATTGACCCCATTCATGCCGAAATTCCCGCAGGGGGGGCGAGGACCGCTATTCGGCACGGGCTGCTTCGCGGCCGCGGACCCAAGAGGCCCCAAAATATTTTTTGACAGGCTGTCGATTTCGGGCCGGCCCAAACGACATACCATAGAGGCCAACTGCTGGTGAGCTGTGGCCTATGCCGTAATCAATTCATAACAAACACTAAGACAAATAGGAGAAAGCATAATGATGGAAACAAAGCCCACCCACGAACAAGCACAACTGCACTTACAGGTTTTCGAAATGCGCCGCGAGGAACGGCTGCGCCAGGCACGCGACTGGTACTTCAAGAACTATTTTGTAAACAACTTCGACGATGCCATGCGAATCGCCGCGCCTGGAACCGAAGGAGGCACCTTCGCAATGATGGTGACCGGCTATTGGGAGCAAGCCTGCGCATTGCTCAACTATGGCCTGCTCCACGAAGACCTTTTCTTTGAGACCAATGGCGAGTTCTTCGGGGTTTGGGAGCTGATCAAACCCGCCGTTCCGCAGGGCCGGGAGCGGTTTGCGAATAAGCAGTTCCTCGCCCACATGGAAAAGGCTGCGAAGCGCTACGAAACCTGGATTGAAAGCCGCTCGCCGGGTCATATCGCAACCATGCGCGAGTTCATGAAACAGATGCGTACTCAGACTGCAAAAGCAGCCTGAGACGCGGCCTGAATTCAAAGGTAACTATGCCAGCGAGCCTGCGGCGCAAGACTGCGCAACTGTAGTTCTGCGGAGCAGGCTCGTGATGCATTGCTCCGGGCGAGTTCAAAAGCAGTCATAAAGAATTGGAAGAAGAATCTATGCAAAAAATTACCCCATTCCTGTGGTTCGATAACAAAGCCGAAGAAGCGGCGAATTTCTATGTTTCTATTTTTAAAAATTCAAGAATTTTGAACATCAGCCGCTATGGAGAAGCAGGACCCGCGCCTAAAGGCGCCGTGATGACTGTAGTATTTGAGCTTGACGGACAACAATTCATAGCGCTCAACGGCGGTCCGCAATTCAAATTCACTGAGGCCATATCGTTTTCCGTAAACTGCGAGACCCAGGCTGAAGTGGACGCGTTTTGGGAAAAACTTTCGCAAGGCGGGGTAGAAGGGCCTTGCGGTTGGCTGAAAGACAAATATGGTTTGTCATGGCAGATCAATCCCTCTATCTTGGGTACCATGCTAAGTGATCCTAATCTGGAGAGATCGAAAAAAGTCATGGCAGCAATGCTCACCATGAAAAAGATTGATATCGATGGTTTAAAGCGGGCATACGAGCAACAATAAAGTAGTTAGAACAAACTTATTGCAAACACAGCAAAACCGAGAGAGGAGTAAAGATGAGCAAGGTACGAGTATTGGTTGGTACGCGTAAGGGAGCATTCATTCTTACCTCGGATGGCAAGCGCGAGAAATGGGACGTCAGTGGCCCCCATTTTGCCGGCTGGGAGATCTACCACGCCAAGGGATCGCCTGTTGACCCCAACCGGATTTACGTGTCGCAAACCAGCGGATGGTTTGGACAAATCATTCAGCGCTCCGATGATGGGGGCAAAACCTGGATGCAGCCGGGGACGCCGAAGGGGGAATCGACTACGACGCCGCAGGGAATGGCCAAAGGCGAGAGCAACAAGTTCGTGTACGACACCTCGACGGGAAGCGGCAAATCCCTCACCACCCACCAGTGGTACGACGGCACCCAGCACCCCTGGGAGTTCAAGCGCGTCTGGCATCTCGAGCCATCACTGACCGATCCCAATACTGTCTACGCTGGGGTGGAGGACGCTGCCTTGTTCCGCTCCACCGACGGCGGACAGAATTGGCAGGAGCTCTCCGGACTGCGCGGCCACGGCACAGGGCCCAAATGGCAGCCCGGCGCCGGCGGCATGTGCCTGCACACGATCATTCTCGATCGGAGCAATCCCGGACGTATCTTTATCGCCATCTCGGCTGCAGGCGCCTTTCGCACCGATGACGGCGGCAAGACGTGGAAGCCGATCAATCGTGGGCTGCACTCCCAATATATCCCTGACCCGACGGCCGAGGTTGGCCACTGCGTTCACCACGTCGCCATGCATCCCTCGCGCCCGAGCGTGCTGTTCATGCAGAAGCACTGGGATGTCATGCGCAGCGACGACGCCGGCGATTCGTGGAAAGAGATCAGCGGCAACTTGCCCACCGACTTCGGCTTCGTGATTGACGTTCACGCGCACGAGCCGGAGACCGTCTACGTTGTCCCCATCAAGAGCGACGCGGAGCACTACGTGCACGAAGGCAAGCTGCGCGTTTACCGCAGCCGCTCGGGCGGAAACGAGTGGGAGGCGCTCACCAAAGGCCTGCCGCAAAGCAATTGCTACGTCAATGTGCTGCGCGACGCCATGGCCGTGGACTCGCTCGATAAATGCGGCGTGTACTTTGGCACCACTGGCGGGCAGGTCTACGCCTCAGCCGATGCCGGAGATAGTTGGGCGCCCATTGTCCGCGATCTTCCCGCCGTGCTTTCGGTCGAGGTTCAGACGCTGCCTGGAGCAAACTAAAATGATCAGGGTTGTGCTTCCGCAACACTTGCGAACGCTGGCGGGAGTTCATGGCGACGTCGAACTTGAGGTCACCGGGCAAGTCACGCAACGCTCGGTGCTTGACGCGCTGGAGGCTCGTTATCCGATGTTGCGCGGCACCATCCGCGAGTACGATACGCAACAGCGCCGGGCCTATTTGCGCTTCTTCGCCTGCCAGGAAGACCTGTCGCATGAGTCACCAGACGCCCCGTTGCCCGACGCGGTAGCCTCAGGAGCAGAACCGTTTATCGTCTTGGGGGCCGTGGCCGGCGGGTAGATTCGATGACCGCACATGGCAGGTGCGCGCGCACAAGTTCGCCATGTCTTGAAAAATTCCTGTCATCAGACTCTGGAATCGCGGTCGCTTCGGCTCTAGCTGTTTCCCAGGACCGAATTTCCGGCGGATTTGAATTTTTCAAGCAGCTCGGCGCCGTGCTGGGTGTACCAGTGGCGCCAGGTGGCGGGGTCATTCGGCAGGGTGACGTCTGTAATTTCGCGCAGGGCCTGGAAGACCCAGTTGCGGGTAACGGCGTTCAGGTCGGGGTCGTCGCTCAGGTCAATCAATCCGGGGACGGCCTTCATGCGCTGCTCGCGGGTGAGCATGCCGCTCTTGGCCAGGCTGCATCCGGCGCGCTCGCGTACGTCCATCGACGGGTCGTTGCGCAGCACGTCAAGAAAATCTTTAATGGTATCGTCGGTCCCGATATGGGCCATGCCTTCGACCGACCAGAAGCGTGTCTGCTGGTCTGGATCGTGCACCCAGCTTTGCAGCCACTCGTGAATAAGATCGGGCTCGACGCCGCGGTTGGCCAGCATGCCCAGCTCCCATGCGTTGAAAGGACGTGACTTCGGATCGTTCTCCCCGGCATGCCACAGGGCCATGGCGGTGTCGCGCGACTTATCGATCTGGTTCACCGCCAGCTCAATCTCGATGGCGGCGGCGCGCACCCGCAGGTCGTTGGAATAAAGCGCCGTCTCGCTCAGCGTCTCCCACTGCTTGCTGCGCTTTAGGCGCCCATGCCAGCCCGCAACTTTTTCTTCGATCATCTCAGTGGCGCCCACATCGTGGTTGACGGCAGCCGCCAGCAGGCGCTCCATCTGCTCCTGGGGCTCGCGGCTGTTGATGTATTCCACTTCGTGCTCAGAAAGCTTGGAATTGGTGGCCGCTACGGGCGCGCCGCTCACGGGAAGCTGGTGTCCGGTCAGGATCTCCATGATCGCCTGCATGGCTCCTGAGCGGATGGCCAGCAGCGCAACTACGGTCATGCTCGCAGCCAACACGGCAATCCGGCGCATATTGATGCGCGGGCGCTCCGGCAGGCGCTCGATACCCATATCGGAATTAATTTCGGGGTCCAAGTTCTAAATCTCCAGCTTCAGCTTAGGCCGGGTGTCCCGGCAAGTAAAGTTACTTAAGTAAGTTTCGAGTTGCTGCTGATTAAGAACGACAGAGTTAGGAAAACTTGCACGATAGCTTTTAGCTCTTAGCTTAAACAATCAACTACAGAGGACTCAAAGGAACACGAAGGTGATCTTTGGTTCAGAACACAGGGCTGCTGCTCTCGATTTGCTATTAATTTTTATATGCTTCCGCGGGCTGTCCTCATCATCCGGTTTTTCTATATGAAAAATCCACTTTTGCCCACCTTTGTGCGCGCTGTGGTTTGATTTGTTTTTGAGCTAAGAGCTAGCAGCTAAGTGCTAAAAGCTAAAGTAATCAAATAGAATGATCTGTACTCTTAAAAATTATGAGCATTCGCAATTTAGCCATCATCGCCCACGTTGACCACGGCAAGACTACCCTGGTGGACGCCATGCTGCGGCAGAGCGGCACCTTTCGCGCCAACGAAGTCGTGGCCGATCGGGTCATGGACTCCAACGAGCTTGAGCGCGAGCGCGGCATCACTATCCTGGCGAAGAATACCGCCATTTTTTACCACAACGTGAAGATCAATATCGTGGATACACCCGGCCACGCTGACTTTGGCGGCGAAGTCGAGCGCGCACTGAAGATGGTTGACGGCGTAATGCTGCTGGTGGATGCCAGCGAAGGTCCGCTGCCGCAGACGCGGTACGTGCTGGGCAAGGCGCTCGAAGCCGGGCTGCCTCCGATTGTCATTATGAACAAGATCGACCGCCCGGACGCGCGTCCGCAGGAGGTGCTGAACGAAATCTACGACCTGTTCATTGACCTCGACGCCAAAGAAGAGCAACTCGATTTCCCTGTGCTCTATACCAACGCCAAGGCGGGAACTGCTTCAACTTCAGCCGAGCAGCCGGGCACAGATTTGAAGCTGCTGTTTGACGCGATTTTGGAAACGATTCCCGCGCCTGCGGGCGACGCCACGGCCACGCTGCAGGTTCTGGTAGCCAACCTCGACTACAGCGACTACCTGGGACGGCTGGCCATCGCGCGCGTGGTCAATGGCACGCTGAAGACGGGCGAAGACGTCGCCATCGCCAAGCTCGACGGCTCTCTGCAAAACATACGCATCACCAAATTATTTTCTTTCAGCGGATTGAAGCGCACCGACATTGTTGAGACCGAGTTGGGCGACATTGTGGCGGTGGCGGGGGTGGAAGGCATCACCATCGGCGAGACCATTACCAGCGCCGAGACGCCGGCGCCGCTGGCCGCCATTACGATTGATGAGCCCACCATCGCCATGCAGTTCACCATCAATACTTCTCCCTTTGCCGGACGCGAAGGGCAATATGTTACTTCCCGCAATTTGCGCGAGCGTCTGCAGAAAGAGCTGCTGACCAACGTCTCGCTTAAAGTCGAGGAATCCGCCAGTACCGATACGTTCAAAGTCATGGGACGCGGCGAGCTGCAGCTCTCGATCCTCATCGAGACCATGCGGCGCGAAAGCTATGAGCTCATGGTAGGCAAGCCGGAGATCATTACGCGCCGCGATTCCAAGACCGGCAAGCTGATGGAGCCCACGGAAAAGCTGGTGATCGATGTGCCTGAGAACTTTGTGGGCGTGGTGATTGAAAAGCTGGGAGCGCGCAAGGGACAGATGACCAGGATGCACAACCACGGCTATGGCCGGGTGCGCCTGGAGTTCAGCATCCCCAGCCGGGGATTGATCGGCCTGCGCAGCGAGTTGCTGACCGACACGCGCGGCACGGCCGTGCTGAATTCCATCTTCGAAGGCTACAGCGAATGGTTGGGTGAGATTCCGCACCGGCTCACGGGCGCGCTCATTGCCGACCGTCCGGGCAAAACCACGTCGTACGCGCTGTGGAACCTGCAGGAGCGCGGCGAGCTGTTCACCGGCCCCGGCGAGGACGTTTACGAAGGCATGATTATCGGCGAAAATGCGCGCGAGGTTGACCTTGACGTGAACGCGGTGCGCGAGAAAAAACTTACCAACATGCGCGCTTCAACCGCTGACGAAGCGATTCGATTGGTGCCGCACAAGGCGCTCAGCCTGGAACAAGCCATTGAGTTCATTGAAGACGACGAGTTTGTCGAAGTCACGCCAAAAACGCTGCGGCTGCGCAAGAAGATTCTTCAGTCAAACCGCCGTCCCAAAAAGGGAGCGGTGCCGGCGGGAGTGGAAAGCTAGTGATAGTCCTCTATTGTCAGTCGTCAGGAATTGAGCCATTGGGTCATTGATTCATTGGGTCATTAGAATCATTGAATGATTTAGCAATTATGATTCGTGCGTCGGCTCAATTACGCAATTGCTGAATTACTCAATCTTGCAATGACCCGATGACCCAATGAATCAATTTCACTGGCTGAGTACTAACTACAAAGGCCGGCTTAACCAAGCCGGCCTTTTGATTTTTAAACTTTACAGGGAGATACGAGCGGACTTATTTGCCTTTGGGGGCGATTTCGTCCTTGGCTGCCTTGGCCACGCGGAACTTTACGACGGTCTTGGCCTTGATCTGGATGGCTTCGCCGGTTTGAGGGTTGCGGCCCATGCGGGCTTTGCGGTGCGCCTTTACCAGGCGGCCGAGGCCGGGAACGACGAAGATACCGTTCTTCTTGGTTTCTTTGATCGCTGTGTCAGCGAGGGTCTCGAGGAATGTTGCGGCCGTTTTGTTGTTGGTGCCAACTTTTTCGGCCAGGTGTCGCACGATTTGGGATTTGGTCATACCTGCTGCCATTGAAATTCCTCCTTGAATTAGCGAGCAAAAAACGCTCGATAACCGCATGGTACAACAGTTTCCCGCACTTGAGAAGCATTTTCACCAGATTTTATGCGGTTGCCGTGCATTTCAAGCTGTGGAAAACCGCGTCCTGCCTGCCTGGAATGAGAGGCCGATTTCGGGCGAAAGGCCTAAGGCGAGTGCCTTAGGATGCGCGGCAGGCCGCATGAGAAAATAAAAGAACATGAGTTGCACTCTTTGTAACCTACGGAAACCAAAGCGTTTTTGTCCGGCCGTGCATGACAGGATCTGCGCGGTTTGCTGCGGCGAGCAACGCGAGATCACGCTTGATTGTCCCAGCGACTGCGTTTATTTGCAGGAGGCGCGCAAGCACGAACACCATTCCTTAAAAGACTTGCCCAGAGAGGCGCTTTTTCCTGAGGTGGAAATCCGCGAGCAGTTTCTCTATGAACGCGAACCGTTGCTCACCGGACTGAGCTTCGCGCTGGCGAAAGCTGTGCGCGCCGACCGCGCGCTCCGCGACAGCGACTTGATTGCCGCCGTCAGCGCCCTGGCGCAGAAGCAGCAGACCCTGGTGAACTCGGGCTTGCTCGTGGGTGGGGCAAGCGCGTCGCCGGCGCAACAGGCGGTCATCAGCGGGGTGGAGAGCATGTTGGAAGAGTACCGGGAGCTGGAGCGGAAACAGGTGGGATACACATCGCTGCGCGACGGCGATGTGCTGCTGGCGCTGGTGTTCCTGGTGCGCATGGGATATACGCGGACTTCAGGACGCCCGCGCTCACGCGCCTTTGTGGATTTTTTGTGCGAGCAATTTCCCGAGCAAAGCGATTCCATCGTCGCGCCGCAGGGCTCAAGCATCGTGATTCCCTAATTGAGTCATCGGGTCATTTAGCCATTGAGTCACTGAAAATTGAGCAATCGGGTAATTGAAGTCAGAAATTTGAAGCTTGTTGGGCAGTGCGACGACTGAAAGTCGCGGCCCGACAGTTTCAATTACTCAATTGCGCAGTTACACAATTGCCCGATATGTCAATCACATTGTGCCTTGCCAAAGACGCGTAGAATGTGCGTCTTGCGAGCTGTGAGGACCATTCTGAAAAAGACAGTCTATTTATCGCTGGGAGCCAATATCGGCGACCGCCGCGGGCAGATCGCCACTGCGATTGCGAAGCTGGAAAAATTAGGGACTATCACGGCTGCCTCTTCCCTTTTTGAAACCGAACCGATGGATATGGCGCACCAGCCCTGGTTCCTGAATTGCGCCGTGGCGCTCGAAACTGAGCTCATGCCCAGGCAGCTTATGAAAGCAATCCTGGGGATTGAAAAAGAAATGGGGAGAAGGCGCACCCAGCCCAAAGGTCCGCGCTCCATCGATATTGATATTTTGTTATTCGGCAATTCGATTGTAGATATGGCGGGGCTGACCATTCCCCACCCGGCTATGCACGAGCGGCGCTTCGTGCTGGCGCCGCTGGCCGAGATTGCCCCAGGCGCGCTGCATCCGGTGCTGAAAAAGACGGTCAGCGAGTTGCGCGATGCCCTGCCGGCAAAAGGCGCGGTGCGCATCATCGATTAAGCAATGCTTAGCCCGGACCACCCAACCCGGCAAACAAAAAACCGGGGCCGATTGCCGGCCCCGGATGATCCACCCTTCTGCTCACACGCTATTGGACGTTCAATGCTACATCGTCAATCACGAATGAGGTTTGCAGGCTTGAATCCTCCATGCCAAGGAAGCGTATCTTAACGGTCTGCCCCTTGAAATTACTCATGCTGAAGGAGTGCTGCTGGTATCCGGCAGCATGATTCAGGTTCGAGAACACTCCCAGCGTTGCCAGCACCGTGTTCGAACTGTTCAACACCTGGATGCGGAGAGTGTCAAACATGCTCGTGGTAGTGGTTTCCGCGGTGTCAATGTGCAGCCAGAAGCTCAACGTCGCGGTGGTGATAGAAGACGGAATGGTTACCGTCTGCGTTGCCGTATCCTGATGGGTGGTGCCGTAGCCGTCGAGCCAGGCATCCCAGTTGCCGCTGTGCGGCGGCTCTTGCGAAGAGTTGTTGAGCACGCCGGCAGTCAGCACCCACGGAGCAGTCCCGTTCTCAAAGCCAGGATTGCCAATGAGCTGCTGCGTCGCACCCGAACTGATGGTCAGCGATATGGCTGTAGTGCTGGTCAGCGATCCTGATGTTCCAGTAACCGTGATGGTGCTGATGCCGGCCGCAGCGGTGCTGCTGGCCGTGAAGGTCAGGACACTGGTGGATGTGGTTGGATTCGTCCCGAACGAAGCCGTCACCCCGCTGGGCAAAGCCGAAGTAGACAGCGATACCGATCCGCTGAAGCCACCCGACGGCGTTACCGTGATTGTGCTGCTGCCACTCGAGCCCTGCTTGACCGTCAGGCTTGCCGGCGATGCCGAGAGCGAGAAGTTGGGAGTTGACGTCGCGCTCACCGTGAGCGAAATCGTAGTGGTATGAGTAAGCGAGCCGGAAGTTCCCGTAATGGTCACCGTCGTGGTTCCAGTGGCCGCCCCGGAGCTCGCGGTGAACGTCACAGAGCTGCTGGACGTGGTTGGGTTCGTTCCGAAGCTGGCGCTAACTCCCGCCGGCAGTCCTGACGCCGACAAACTCACGCTTCCACTGAAACCGCCTGTAGGATGAACCGTAATCGTGCTGCTCCCGCTGCTGCCTTGCGTAACGCTCAGGCTGGCCGGTGATGCCGACAGCGTGAAGTTAGGCGTGGCCGTGGCCGGCGGCAACACGCAATTATTCGCGGCATTGGAAAATTCCAACTGGATGGTATACGTGGTGCCGTTGGCGTTGTAGGAACCCTGCTGGGCGTTGCAGATGTCGCCGATTTCGCCGTTGTTCATGTCATACCATGCCAGCGGCGCAGAGAAGGTGCTTGCAATGCCGACATCGGCGTCGGTAATCGTTTCCGCCAGCTCGTGGCTGGCCACCGATGTGTAGTTATTGAACACGCTGGATGAGCCGCATCCTACATCGCAGCCGCTGCCGGCCTGCATATCGGGATGGACGCCGTAAAGAATATTCCTGGAGTTAAAAGTATTGGATGTGGTGCCGTGATACGCGCAGAAACCACCGGAGACGCAGCTTGAAGATCCACCCTGGGTGATGGTGATTCCCGGCGGAAAGAAGATCATATAAGCGGTGTTCACGTTGCCCGCCGAATCAAGCATCGGCGAGGGCAGGTGCCCGGCATTGATCTGGGCGAGAAGTTCCGATTGGATCTGCGAATCGTCGACCGTAGAGCCGCTCACTGACGGAATAATGGTAAATTGCCCGTCGAATGCGCCGTTCCCAATCGTCTGATTGGTGCCTCCGGAGGCAGGCGTGCTGTACTGGCTCAGCAAAGTGATGAAGCCACTGCTGGTGATATCACCGTAGAAGCTGGCAATGCTGGGCGTGGAGGTTGAACTGACCTGGGGAAGATAGGCGCCGTTTCCCCACAGCACCTGCACAATGTGAACGTTCGAAACCACCGGCCCGCCAAAGTAGGTGAGGTGCGCACCGGCGGGCGCCGCGAATACGATCGGGTGATTGGAATTGCGCCAGGGAATGATGTGCCGGGGTCCGGCGGAGAAAGCGGAAACCGGATTTACTGCTGTCTGCTCGGGTTGAGATGGTTGGGCATCAACTCCGCTGACCTGCGCCAACACCGGCAGGGCTGCGGAAATCAGGAAGAAACACACAAACAACGCTAGACTGCGCGTCAATCGGGACATTCTTGGCTCCTTTAGATTGAATAATGACGATTCCTTTTCTGCGATTTGAAGACAGTTGATACCCTTAAGAAAAAATGAAAACTCGTTCAGTCGCAATCTGCTCACAAAAATCCGGGCTATGATAAAAAGCATTTCATTCAAAGTGAAAATTAAGTTTTCACGCATTGGCCGATGCGTGCAGAAAAATGGCAGGAAACTTATTGGGTTAACAGTGGAATCTACAAAGATAGACGGACCCGTAAAAAATTGGCCCGACCACCTTCAACTTAACCAGCTACTCCGAAAAACGACAGTCCACAATACGCCTCTTTTGCGCAATGTCAATACTTCTAAGGTAAAAATTCAATAAATAGGATTTTAAGAAAATTGCGGGCCCAATATTTCCCAAAATAGAAACACTCGCCGTGGATAACATTAACGAAAAATTAACGATCCATGGAAAATTTGGTAGTAGCGCCACTACCAAATAATTTCGCGGTGCGGCGTTAATACCAGGCGGGGGTTTGTGCGCAACGCAAAAAGATTAATTCAAAATCCGCGCCCATCCGCAGCGCATCTTGAGCTAACCGCTAAGAGCCAACAGCCAAAAATCCGGCATCGCAGGTATAGGGGGGCACCCCCTTGCGCGCAAGGGTCACTGCGCTAAACCATTGGGATTCAGTGACCCGCAAGCCTCGCAGCTTCGCAGCTCCAAGCCCCAAGGAAGCGGTTCCCTCAATCAGCGATAAGGCAAGACGACAAAGCCTGAGGACGCGGCTTGTCCGCTTCGGGGTCTTCATGAGCAGCAGACTGGGGTGGACGGTTAGCCTGGAGTTGTTCGAGGGGGGTGGCCTTGCCATGATCTCGCTTATCGAGCTCCTCAAGAGTTTCGTACGCCTCAACCCTGTCCCAATCGATTCTTGCCTCAACCCCTGTTTTAGAACCATCTCGATACACTGGATCAGGAGTAGAGATAATCGTCAGATGTCTAGCCAGCTTATGCGCAGCTAGTCGTCCAATTCCTTTCGCACCGGTATAACGTCGCTTGAATTTAATTGATCTGCGATCACCCTGCTCTTTGCCTCTAGACGCGATCCGCAGGAACCCTTCTTCAAACAGTTCTGGGGTCATACCTACGCCGTCATCAACTATTCGAATGAAACCCTTGTTTGTATCTTCTAGGCTCTCCCCATAAACCGTAACCCTTTTGGCGTCAGCATCGTATGCATTCTTTATCAATTCAATAAGAGCGGTGGAGTCTCTGCCGACCAGCAAAGCGCCTAACTCTCTGAAAAGATGGGTGTCTACGGTAAACTTTGCCATTTGTAGCCTAGTCCGGGAATACGATGATCGCGTGTTCCATTAAAGCAGTACAACCCATTTTATAAAAGTATCTACCCATGAACCGGGTGCGGCGAACCCTTCCGCGCCTCCGCGGTAAAACCCAGCTGCCGTGCAATCTGGTATCAAACTCTTGGCTTCTGACGAACTATGGCCCATCACTTCCACGGAGTCATCTCGTGGGAATGGTTGCAGTCGCTAAGCGTTCTGCGCGTCCAGGCGCGGGCTACAGCTCCAAACTCGAAGTCCCGGCTCCAAGGAAGCTTTGCCCAAAAAATCGGTTTTAGACAAGCGCAGAGGACTGTTGGTCCTAAAGAAATCTAACCATTTTTCTAAACGCTCCTCCCGCTTTGCGGGATGCGCGTTGGCCTTCGGCGAGCGGAAGAGGGTCTTTTCCCTTGGCTCTCCCAGGGCTTCCCGCCCTGGGCTACTTTCTGCCGCCCCTGTTCGGGGCTATAGCCTGGCGATGCCCGCTTTCACGTTTCCCCGAAATTTTGCGAGGGAATCGCCAAACCCGTCATTTTTAGACAAAGCCCTCCAACGGGAAAGGCAAAAAACCGAGAACTTAATACACCATCCTTTTTGCGGGATGCGCGTTGGCCTTCGGCGAGCGGAAGAGGGTCTTTTCCTTGGCTCTCCCAGGGCTTCCCGCCCTGGCTACTTTCTGCCGCCCCTGTTCGGGGCTGTAGCTTGGCGATGCCCGCTTTCACGTTTCCCCGAAACTTTGCGAGGGAATCGCCAAACCCGTCATTTTTAGGCAAAGCCCTCCAACGGGAAAGGCAAAAAACCGGGAACTTAATACACCATCCTTGGGAACCACCGTCTAACTGAGAACCGGGAGTTGAAAACCGGGAACTGTTTAAAAATTTTGGAAGCATTTGCCAAAGCCGCGCAATGGAGAGTAGGAGCACACGCGAAAGCGCTGAACCTGCCGATGAGCGAAGCCGAATCCAGCGATTACGAGTTGCTTCGGCGGCTCGGCAAAGGTGACGAGGCGGCGTTTCAGGCGCTTTACCAGCGTTACCAGGGCGTGATTTACCGCTTTGCCCTGCACATGGGCGGATCGAGCGCCGCGGCGAACGACACTACGCAGGAAGTTTTTATGCTGCTGATCGCAAACTCGAAAGGCTATGACCCGGCCAAGGGTTCTGTGGGCAACTACCTTTTCGGGATGGCCCGCAACCTGGCGCGGCGCAGCCTGCAGGCGACACGGCTCGAAGTGCCGCTGGCGCTGGAGATGTCGATGGACGACGAAAGCGGCGAAGGCGAAGCGGCCTTCGCGGCCGGGGACGCCGATGCGCTCGAGCAGCTGACCAATGCCGAGGCGCTCGACTGCCTGCGCAAGGCCGTGCTGGCGCTGCCGGAAACGTATCGTGAGATTGTGGTGCTTTGCGATCTGGAAGAGATGAGCTATGCCCAAGCCGGCGAAGTGCTGGGATGCTCGCCGGGCACGGTGGCCTCGCGGCTGCACCGCGGCCGCAGTCTGCTGAAAGCGAAATTGAAGAGTCAACCATGCGTGAAATAGACAAATTCGAATCGGGTCCGCACTCCGAAGACCGCATGGCCCGCGCCCTGCGGCGCCTGGCGGCCGAAGCCCCGCGCAGCGCGCCCCCGGAGTTGGGCGCGGGGCTGGGAAGCGCGTTCCGCCGCCACCACCAGAGGCGCAGGATCAGAAATGCCGGCGTGGCTGCCCTGATGATCGTTTGCCTGTCTTCGGCCGGGTGGCTTTTCACAAGAGCGGGGAAGAAAACAACGCCTGAGGTAACGATGCATCATCCTGCTCCGGCGCCTGCGGTCAAACAAACGGCGGCCGCGAACACGGCTGGAACAGAAAAAATCAGTTCGCCGGGCACGCAGGAAACAAAAAAGATTGCGAAGCATGCGCCCCGGCGCGGCGTGCAGTCTCGCCAGCAGATTCAGACTGCTGCCCGGCAGGAAGACGATTTTCTCCCGCTGCCGGCCTACGATCCTGACGTCGCGCAAAGTGAATTGCAGATCGTGCGCGTCCAGATGCCGATCCAGGACCTGCGCCTGGTGGGAGCGCCCGTCGGTCCCGAGATCCCCAACCGGCCGGTGCTGGCCGATTTCGTCGTCGGCCGGGATGGAACGCCTTACGCGGTCCGTTTGGTGCAGTAGCGAGTTTTGCAAGAAGAAGTTTTATTTTTAAGGAGAGTGTTATGAAAAAAATCTGTATGTTCCTGGCCGGAGTCCTTGTGCTGGCGACGGCGGTATTCGCCCAGATGGCGGAACCGGCCTTGCCGCCGCCTCCGGGCGCAAGCATGATGTTTTTCCAAAAAGGGGAGGCTGGTCCGGAGATCATCGGAGCAAAACCCTACAGTTACAATTACAACTACGTCTACACCACCAACATTGGAGACCGGAGAACCATAACGGGCGCTCCCTACAGCGCGACCGCAGTCACCGAGAGCACTCAGGTATTGGCCGACGGCAACCGCATTGTGAACAAATCGAGCACGTTTCAGGCGCGTGACAGCGAAGGAAGGACGCGGCGCGAAATACCCCACGGAATTGGTCCGCTGCCGGTGGGCCTGCCCCAGATGGTGATGATCAGCGATCCGGTCAGCAAGACGGATTACATGTTGAATCCCAAAGAAAAGACGGCGGACGTCATCAGGCGGGTCGATGGCAAGGGCATAGTCATCCAGAAATTTGAGGGAACAGGAAGCGGATCAGGATTTGCATTTCAAACTAAAGATGGAGAACCAGAACAGAAGATCAAAATTAAAATAAGAGGGGATGCTGACGAGACGGCAGGTCCTCATGTAACCAGCTCAGGCGGCGAAGCTCTTCGGTTACCGGGATACGCGGGCGCGGCAAAGCCCTCCAAAGACCTGGGGACGCAGGTGATTGAAGGTGTTTCCTGCACGGGAACGCGCGAGACCCGCACCATCGCCGCCGGGGCCATCGGCAACGAGCAGCCTATCGAGATCACCACTGAGACATGGACATCACCGGAGCTGAAGACCGTGGTGCTCAGCAAACATAACGACCCTCGTTTTGGCGAGACCGTCTATCAGCTTACCGATATCAAGCGCAGCGAGCCCGACCAGTCTCTCTTCCAGGTCCCCAGCGACTACAGGGTCCTTGGCCAGGACGTGGTGGCCTCGCCCAAAGACTAGAGCTGGTTCTCTCCCTTCCGTGAGTGGCCGGGCCGACGGGCCCGGCCGTTTTTTATTCGTTGTAGAAGCTCAACAAAAGGTGATGAAAACAGGGTGCGAGTCCGACATGATATGAAGGAAGCATGCAGGGCAGTATCGCCCGAACGCAGACGCTGGGGGAAGATACTCGCGAAAATCCGATTGAAGCCGTGGGTGGTTCCCCGTCTCCATCAGAGGTTCCTCGCCACGTCCACCCCAGCCTGTGCAAAAACCGGCACAAGCCGGGGGCCCCGGCACGGGGCTCGGAATGACACTTTGTGGAACCTGAAAAAGCTATAGCAACTTTGAAAACGCTTTAAAGCCATAACATTGAAATCGTCTTATCGGCACGGATAATCCGTGCCCTGACACTCGTACCCTCGATGCACTATCGGAAATAAATCCGTGCCCTGACATTTTTAACCCATTCAGATTCAGGTGAATACGAGCGCCCTGGGCTGCCTCAGACTACCAATCACGTAAGGTTTCTGCTAAATTCAATGAGGTAGTTTTTAATAATCCTCTAACAATCAACCCCTATCATTGGGCTCGAAATGCCGCCACATGAAGCGCTTGTCTCTTGAAAGTCCCAGTTACTACCTCAACGCCGAAGCCTCCTGGCTGCGCTTCAATCGCCGCGTCCTGGAAGAGGCCGAGGATGAGAGCAATCCCCTGCTGGAGCGGGTCAAGTTCCTTGCCATCACGGCCAGCAACCTCGATGAGTTCTTCGAAGTGCGTGTCGCCGGCTTGTTGCAGCGCATAGAAGATGGATACACCGAGGCCGGCCCCGACGGCCTGAGCCCGCTCGAAGAGCGCGACCTGGTGGCGCGCGAGACCCATGAATTTGCCCGGCGGCAGCATGAGTGCTGGAACGAAAAGCTGCGTCCGGCGCTGGCGCGCGAAGGCATCCGCGTGCTCAGCCTGGCCGATCTGACGCCCAAGGCGCGGGCCTACGTCGAAGAATACTGCGAGCGCGAGCTTGATCCGCTGCTCACGCCGGTGACCATTGACCCGGCGCATCCGTTCCCCCGCGTCATCAACAAGGCCCTGTGCCTTGCCTTCCTGCTGAAGCGGCGGCGGCGGGCTTCCGCCACTTACACCGGCGTGGTCACCGTGCCTCGCGCCCTGCCCCGGCTGATCCATTTACCTAACGGCGATTCCAACGACTTCGTCTTTCTCGCCGACCTGGTGGCGTGGTACGCCACCAAGATGTACCGCGGTTACGACATCATCTCTGACGCGGCATTTCGCGTGACCCGCAACAGCAACCTGTATCTGCAGGAAGAGGATTCGCGTAACCTGTTGGAATCTGTGCGCACCGAGCTGCACAACCGGCGCAAAGGCGCGGCCGTGCGCATGGAAATTGACGCCGACGCCGACCCCGAAATCATTGACCGCCTGCGCAGCAACTTTGACCTGGAGAGCTGGCAGGTCTTTCGCACCGATGGGCCGGTGAACCTGTCGCGGCTGTTCAATATCTACGAGCAGTCGAACCGGCCGGACCTGAAGTTCAAGTCGTTTGTCCCGCGCGAGCTTCACCTCAACGCCAAGTCGAGCGATATTTTCCAGGAGCTGCGCCAGCGCGACATCCTGCTGCACCATCCTTATGACAGCTTTCATGGCGTGGTTGACTTCATTGAGAACGCCGCCGAAGACCCCGACGTGCTCTCCATCAAGCAGACTCTCTACCGCACCAGCGAAGATTCACCTATCGTGCGCGCCCTGATGGATGCTGCCGCCAAAAAGGAAGTCACAGTCGTCGTCGAGGTGAAGGCGCGCTTCGACGAAGCTTCTAATATCCGCTGGGCGCGCACCCTGGAAGACGCCGGGGTGCAGGTCTTCCACGGGCTGGTGGGCTTGAAGACGCACTGCAAGCTGCTGCTGGTGGCGCGGCGCGACCCTGATGGCATCACGCGGCGCTACGCCCATTTGGGCACAGGCAACTACAACTCCACCACCGCGCGCATCTACACCGACCTGAGCCTGCTCACTGCAGATGAAGATATGACCTCGGCGATCCATGGGGTCTTCAGCTTTCTGACCGCCTACGCCGAGCGTCCGAATTATTCGCCGCTCCTGGTTTCGCCGCTGGATTTTGCGCAGAACTCGCTGAACCTGATTGCCCGCGAGGCCGAGCATGCCCGCCAAGGACGGCCGGCGCGCATCATCGCCAAGATGAATGGCCTGCTCGATAAGAGCATCGTTCAGGCACTCTACCGCGCGTCGCAGGCGGGCGTAGAGATTGACCTCATCGTGCGCGGCATGTGCGCCCTGCGCCCAGGAGTGCGCGGAGTGAGCGACCGCATCCGGGTGCGCAGCGTTGTGGGGCGCTTCCTCGAGCACAGCCGCATCTACTGTTTCGCCAACGGCGGAGACGAAGAAATCTTCCTGGGAAGCGCCGACTGGATGCCGCGCAATCTGTATGGCCGCGTGGAAGTAGTGTTTCCGCTGAAAGAGCCCATGCTGCGCCAGCGCGTGCTGCAGGAAATCCTGGAAGTTTATCTCGCAGACTGCGCCAAGAGCAGAATCCTGCTGCCCGATGGAGACTATGTCCACATCCAGGAGGGCCGCAAGAAGCTGCGCAAAGGCGCGTCTTCGAACAGCATCTTTGGCAGCTATGCGGGCAAACTCAATGCGCAAGAGTTCCTGATTGCGCTGGCTGAAGGCAAACAGGCCACGCCAAAACCGGCGAAGCGCGAGGGCATCAAGGTGGCAGCCAAGGGCGAGCGCGGCGCTTCCTCCGGAAAGGCCGCCACTCGATGATTATTTATTTTTTGCGGCATGCCAGCGCCGGCGAGCACAAAATCGATCCAAAAAAAGATGAAAAGCGCGCTCTGGATAAGGAAGGCATCGAGCAGTGCGGCATGATGGGGCGGGCGCTGGCGGCGCTGGATGTCCACGTCGATGTGGCCATCTCCAGCCCTTTAAAACGCGCGGCGCAAACCGCGGTGCTGGTCTCCAACGAAATTGGCCACGAGGGCAAGCTGCAATTCGATGCCGGCCTGAAGCCGGGCAGCGGGTGGGAAGACTTCACAAAAATGCTGCAAAAATATGCCAGCTATGAAGCCATCATGGTGGTGGGGCATAATCCCAGCCTGAGCGAGTTCCTGGGAAAACTCATCGGCCGGCGCTCTCCTTCCCATGTTGACCTGAAAAAAGGCGCGGTCGCCAAGGTGGAAGTTGATTCCAAAGGCGGCACGCTGGAGTGGTGCATCACTCCCAAGGTCGTCCGGGCAATTTGCGAAGGCGCGAAATAGCACAGTACTCAGTACTCGGTCCTCAGTACTCAGTATTCGCCCTAGAGCCGTGATCCTCCCATCATCCAGCTTCCAATCATTCACCTCACGCCGCGCGGGTTTTCTTCTGGTACAGCGGAACGAATTCCTCGGCGACAAAGACCTCATAGGAAGTCGGGGTTGTGTTCCGGGACGAACGCGGCTCGAGCGGCCGCATGTAGCCGGAATTCAAGGATGCCGACATCTCCAGGAAAAGATTCGCCATATCCAGCGACATACCCATCCCGGTCATCGCCGCCCGCACCTGCTCGTCGGGAAGCTGCACATAGGCGAGAGCAGGCTTGCCGATGGCTTTTCCGATAATCGCAGCGGCCTCGGTCATGCTGAGGTCACGCTGGCCCAGCAGCTCGCGCGTCTGTTTTTGCTGGAAGTCCAGCTTCAGCAGTTCGTCAGCGGCCACAGCGCCGATATCGCGCGTGGCAATCAAGGGCAGCTTCAAATCGGCGCGCAGCGGGCCGGCGGTCATGCCAAACGCATGAATGATGTCAACTTGCCCCAGGGTGTTCTCCATAAAATAACCAGGGCGCAGGTGCAGAACGTTCAGCCCGGCAATCTTGTTGAGCTTCTGCTCAAAGTCGTGCAGCCCCACCACCGGGCCGGTTTTGTCGGGCTTATCGGCGCCGTAGCTGCTGAGGGCCACGGCATACGGAACTTTGGCTGCTGCCAGGGCAGCGGCAATAGCGTCGCTGATGTGGCTCTGGTGAGCACGGTAATCCTGAGCGGCAAGATTCGGCGGAACCATGGCGTAGACTGCGCGCGCGCCGGTGAAAGCCCTGGTGAGGGCTTGCTGGTCGGTGAGATCGGCAACGAAGGGCTCGGCGCCTTCGCCGACGATGGCCTGCAGGCGTTCGGCGCTTCTGCCGATGGCTCGAACTTTTTGTCCGTTGGCTAATAACTTTTTGGCGACGATGTGCCCGGTATTTCCTGTAGCTCCAGTGATGACGTACATGACGGCCTCCAATGCTCCACTGGATGCGATTGTACTTGAGGATGCTGCATTATTTTTTTGGTGAAACGCATCGAGGCCGGCAGCGCTTACCTCGGCCAGGCGCGCAGCGCAGTCTGTGCGACCCGCTCCAATTCGGCGCGGGATGCCCCGCCGGCGGCCTGTACCGCCATTCCCTGCGTTACGGTTGCAATGAAGCGGGCAAGATCGGCAGGGTTGGAATCTGGGGACAGATCGCCCTCTGCTTTGGCCCGCTTGAGGCGCCGGTATATTTCAATCTCGCCTGCCGCCCGGCGCGAAATCAGCTCCCGCCGAATGCAATCGGTATCTTTTCCACAGGCAAGCGCCCCCTGCACATAAAGACACCCTCGAGGGTTGTGCGGATTGGTCAGCGATTCGGCAGCCCCGTGTAGCAGCCGTTCCACGACGGCGCGCGCAGTCGGCTGATTCAATGCCTCCGCCAAATAGGTTGTCGACCTGTTACCGTAACGATCAAGCGCCTTGCGGAACAGGCCCTCCTTGTCGCCAAAGGCGGCATAGAGGCTGGGACGGTTGATGCCCATGGCTCGCGTCAGATCAGTCAAAGACGCGCCCTCATAGCCTTTGCGCCAGAACACCTTCAACGCACGATCAAGCGCCTGATCAATGTCGAAAGCGCGTGGGCGCCCCATGGGCCGGGCGGATTTGCTGGACTTCATACTCGTAATCTATAATAATCCTTTTTTACCTAGCGGTACAAAACTTTGAAACTTTGGGTCAGCTTTAACATCTTTCTTACCGGTACAGAGGTACCAGCACAGGAGAAACATCATGTCCAAGAAACTTGCAGGTAAAGTTGCGGTAGTCACGGGAGCATCCAAAGGAATTGGCGCTTCGATTGCCAAGCATCTGGCGGCCGAAGGCGCGGCAGTTGTAGTCAATTACTCATCCAGCAAGGAAGGCGCCGACCGCGTGGTTGCCGAAATCACAAATAGAGGCGGAAAGGCGTTTGCGGTTCAGGGAAATGTGGCGAAAAAGAACGACATCGAGCGTCTTTTTGCCGAGACCAAGAAGGCATTCGGCAGGCTCGATATTCTGGTCAACAATTCAGGTGTCTACGAATTTTCGCCGCTGGAAAGCGTTACCGAAGAGCACTTCCACAAGCACTTCGACGTGAACGTCCTCGGTCTGTTGCTGGCCTCGAAAGAGGCGGCCAAATATTTCGATGCTTCCGGCGGCAGCATCATCAATATCAGCTCGGCAGCCAGCAGCCTCACTCCTCCAAACACTTCCGTCTACACCGCTACCAAGGGGGCGGTGGATGCGGTAACCAGGACCCTGGCCAAAGAGTTGGGTCCACGCAAAATTCGCGTGAACGCCATCAACCCCGGCATGGTCGATACCGAAGGAGTTCGCGCAGGCGGATTCGACCAGGGCGACTTCCGCAAGCAGATCGAAGCGATAACTCCGCTGGGACGCATCGGCCAGGTCGATGACGTCGCCCCCGCCGCCGTTTTCTTTGCTTCCGCCGACTCGGGATGGATCACCGGCGAAACCCTGCGCGTCGCCGGCGGCCTTCGGTAAACAACTCGGGGCACTTCCAGTTGAGAGCCCAGAGCTGCCCTGGCATTTGAGCCCGGCCTGAGGCATTGCTTTCCAGCCCTCGCCGGGCGCATTATAGGTGCAGGCCCGAATCTTGACGCTGCTCGCGATATCAATGCCTAGGCATCGTCAGCGTACAAACTCTCAACCGTCATCGTAAACCCTCAACCGTCATCAACCTGCAACCAAAGTCTTCTGTGATTGATTTGGCTAGAGCTGTTTCAAAATATCTTTTCCGTTCGAACGCTTCACCTTGGGGGGCTAAGCCCGCATTTTCGTGCCTGATACAAAACATATTTTTGAAACAAGCTCTACTCACAGTTGGTTGCTTACAAAGGAGATAGCGCAATGGCACCAATCAACGTAGAAACACGCGATCGAGTAAGGGCGCAAACCATCACCGATCTGGGCCGCGAGGCTGTTTCAGAGATCTCAAGTGAACTCCGCCAATTGCTGGCTGACGTCTTCGCTCTTTATTTAAAGACAAAAAATTTCCACTGGCACATGAGCGGGCGCCACTTTCGCGATTACCACCTGCTCCTGGATGAGCATTCCGATCAAATCTTCGCCATGACCGACGATATCGCAGAACGGGCGCGCAAGATCGGCGCAAGCACGCTTCACTCCGTCAGCGATATCTCGCGGCATCAACGCCTGAAAGACAATAACGAAGAATTTGTCGACCCCAACAGCATGTTGACCGAGCTGCGTGCCGACAACCAGCAACTCACCCGCTCCCTGCGTTCTACGCATGAGGTATGCGAACGGCACAACGATGTCGCCACTGCCAGCTTGATTGAGGTCTGGATTGACCAGACCGAGCGCCGTACATGGTTTTTAGCTGAGATAGAACACCAACTCTAAAAGGCTGGGACATCCCAGATCCAGGAAGCTGAACGCTCAACCATCCAACCTACTTCTGAAAGGAGACTCTCAATGCCATACATTACAGTCGGTAAAGAAAACACAGGCAACATCGATCTCTCTTACGAGGACCACGGCAGCGGCAAGCCGGTCATAATGATTCACGGTTATCCACTGAGCGGACGTGCCTGGGAAAAACAGGTGCCAATCCTGCTGGAGGCAGGCTACCGCGTCATCACCTATGACCGCAGAGGATTCGGCCAGTCCAGCCAGCCCTGGTCAGGTTACGACTATGACACCTTCGCTGAAGACCTGCAAAAGCTGATCAGCAAGCTCGATCTGCGTGATATCACCCTGGTCGGTCATTCCATGGGCGGCGGCGAGGTGGCCCGCTATCTGGGTTCCTACGGAAGCGAGCGCGTGAGCAAGGCAGTTTTTATCTCTGCGATTCCGCCATTCCTGCTCAAGACGCCCGACAATCCCGAAGGCGTGGACGGGGCCGTTTTCGCGGGCATCAAGAAGGCGGTCGTCGCGGACCGGCCGGCATTCCTCAAGCAATTTTGTCTGGATTTCTACAACTTTGATGTCCTCAAAGGCAAGCTAGTCAGTGAAGAGGCTCTTCAGGCGAGTTGGAACATTTCCGTGGCCGCCTCTCCCAAGGGCGCGCTCGATTGCGTCGATACGTGGGGAACCGACTTCCGGAAAGATCTCAAACGCATTGACATACCAACCCTGGTGATTCACGGCGACCAGGACCGGATTGTCCCCCTCCCAGCCAGCGGCAAGCGCATGCCTGAGTTTATTAAAGGAACCAAACTGGTGGTAGTGGAAGGCGGGCCGCACGGCATCGCCTGGACCCATGCCGACAAAGTCAACCCTGAGCTGCAGAGTTTTCTGGAGCAGAAGCTCACCGCAAGGCGCGAAGTAGCCTGAAATCAAGAAAAATGAAAGAGCCCGGTTGCCCAGGTCTCGCCGAAGCTGCGAGACTTGGGCGCTTGCCCAACGGCGCCATCATCCCAGGCACGACGTAGCTGATTGCAGGAACCGCCATAGCCCCCACGCGGGGTTTACCTTGACAACTAAGCTGCAAATAGCTAGATTGGCGCGCACACTACTATTGGATTTCCGAGGAGGCCTACGCCTCTGAGAAGAAACTGGTCTGAACCTCTCTCTCAGCCATTTCTATCCAGTACTCTTGCGCTATATCAAGACAGAATGTGGAGGACTTGATGATGCATTCATGGGCCATTCGCAAAGAGTTTGTGATTTTTACGTGTATGTTTCTGCTCGCGGTTTCCCGCAACGCGAAAGCCGAAGACGGCCATCTGCAGGTGACGCAGGTGCAGACCGACTACACAGCAAAGACGTTGACCATCTCGGTCGCTGATCTCGACGAAACTCACCATCTTCCGTCGCCGAAGGTTCGGCTGGCGGGATCGCCACTGGCGGTTGCCAACTCGGCCTTCAACAGCAGCGCGCACACCGGCGTGATCACGGCTAATCTACCGTCGCCGGTTCCCACCGGCTCCTTTCTGCTGGAAGTTGCCTGGGGTAAGGACCGCGATGACCACGAGCACACGTTTTCTCTGGCGCTGGGCCTTGTAGGTCCGCAAGGGCCCCAGGGGCCGGCAGGTCCGCAAGGTGCTACTGGCCCACAAGGACCGCAGGGGCCACAAGGACCACAAGGCCCGGCAGGCGCATCTGCAGGCGGACCGCCCTTCGTTTGGGTGTGCACACCCGCGCTTTATCCTATGTCCGCGGGCAATCCCAGGGCTGACCTGTATGTATTTAACGGCAGCTCGATGACTGCCAACATCGCCGTGCACATCCTGGATAGAGACGGGAACAACCTCGCTGGCGTTACCATTCCAGGCTCGTCTCCATCCTCAACCTACCCGGGTGACACGGGCAGCAGCACAGAGACCCTTCTGCCCGCACATACGAAGAACTTCACTTGGGTGGTTCCTCAGGATAGCCCAGAGGGCGGTCCTAACGTCTCAGCCACGGTCACTGTCACTTCCGACCAGCCAATTGCTGTCGGCTCCGACTTCCAGTTCAGCGGGTTCAAGCCACTTCCCTGCAGCCTCTTGCCTAAGTAGCTCTGGGCAGGTCGGCTCTTTTATGCCTACGCCAAAAAAATGTCCTGAATGATTCAGGGCATTTTTCATTTTTGGTCGAGGATGGCACAAGGTCAGAATCGAGCTTATGAAGTGATCCCTATCTCTGCCGCCGCAATCAGCTCTCCGACGCCGGAACGCGTTGCAAGATCGACCGGGTAACCTTCGATCACCGTGCCAGGGTTCGCGTGTGTTAAAATTTTCAATTCGGCGCCACATCGCAAACGCACATGCTCTTTTCCAAGGAATACGTGGGCTACCTGGCCCGTGAAACCGTAAAAAAATTAATAGCCACGGAGATGATTGAGACCTCCGACGCGGCCGGCGTGACCGAAAAAGTCAACGCCGCCATGCAGGATGAGCTCGGCCTCGAAGACCGCATCCATGACGAGGTGCGGGCCATCCTCGAACAGTATTCCGACGAGATGCGCAAATCGGGCGCCAGCTACCAGGAGATGTTCAAGAAGGTCAAGAACGAACTGGTGCGCAAATACAAGGCGGTGCTGTGAGGCTCTCGCGCGACAAGATGAACAAGCTGGCCCATACCGTGGCCGACAAGCTGGCCGAAATTGACGGCGTGGAATTTATTGAAGACCGCAACACCATCCGCATGGAAGTGCGCAAGATCCTGGAAGAGCTGCTGGGCAAGGAAGCAAAGATCGATGCCGCCGCCCGCCAGAAGATCGAAAGCCAGAAGCGCACCATCATGGAAGGCACTCCTGAGTGGGAAATTCTCTATAGGAAGTATTACAACGAAGAAGTGAAGAAGCTGGGGATTTAGTAGCACAGCCGACGATGGCTGTACTATTACGTCCGAAATCTTTTTTCCCCCGCGACGATTTTGGGTGTGTGTCAAACCTATCTCCTTCTGTCATGTTGAGCGGAGCGCCTCGTGAACAGATGCACCCTCGATGTGGCCAGGCGCGTAGTCGAAACACCCCGAGAATGTGAGGCCAGGAAATGTCGCCCCTGGGAATTCTCTCCCGAGTGCGTCCCGTTGGCCTGCAGCCGCATCGAGAAAACTCCCTGACCCGATATGGGATACCGAAATCCTGTCGGGGTGTTTCGACTCCGCGCTTCAAATTCTTGCGGCGGCCAATAGGATCGTGGCGCTCCGCTCAACATGACAGGGATATGTGGCATGGCCACAGGAAACAAATGCTTTTTTTAGTTTTGTGGCCTGCTACGCTGTGCCACCAAGCCTACAATAGCTGCAGGCATCTCTCTTCATCCCATATGAAACAAATCTCCGAAGTCGCCCGGCAAGCCGCCCGTGAGGCCGGCTTTGAGCTTTGCGGCGTGGCTTCGCTCCGTGGCGCAGGATTCCCCGAGTTAGACTACTACCCTTCCTGGATCGACGCCGGCTATGCCGGCGAGATGGAATACCTGAAGACGCAGGACGAGCAGGGAAAGTTGAAACGCGCTTCGCTGCGCTCGGCAATTCCCTGGGCGCAGTCCGTCGTAGTTTGCGGCATCAACTACAACACCGCGCAGCCCTATTCCACGGAGGTAGCGTACAACAAGGCCCGCGGCTGGATCGCCCGCTACGCCTGGAGCGTGGAAGACTATCACGATTCCGTCATGCGCAGGCTGCGGCAGGTTGAAGCGCGCATTCACTCTGAGGCCGAAAGCGGCGGCGCGGGCGAAATCACAACTCGCTGCTACGTGGATACCGGCCCGCTGGTCGAGCGCGTTTATGCCAAATATGCCGGCATCGGCTGGATTGGCAAGAATACCTGCATCCTCAATCAGCAACTGGGCTCATGGATTTTTCTGGGCGTGATTCTGACCTCGCTCGATCTTGAGCCTGACCTGCCGGCGGCGGACCGCTGCGGAAACTGCACGCGCTGCATCGAGGCGTGTCCCACGGGCGCGCTGGTGGAACCCTACAAGCTTGACGCCACCCGCTGCATCTCTTATTTGACCATTGAGAAACGCGGAAACATCCCTGAAGAAATGCGCTCGGGCATGGGAAACCACATCTTTGGCTGCGATATCTGCCAGGATGTTTGTCCGTGGAACGGCGGAGCGACCCAGCACTCTACCAAAGCACGTTCGCCCAAAGCACATTTACCCAAGGCGCCTGCAACCGAAGCTGCGGAATTTCAGCCGCGGCCGGGGTTGGTGAATCCGCCGCTGGAGCAGATTGCCTCCATGACCCCGGAGGATTTTCAGCAGACCTTTCGCCGTTCTCCCATCAAGCGCGCCAAGTATTCTGGAGTGCGCCGCAACGCCGTCATCGCCATGGGCAACAGTGGTGAGCGCTCCTTCCTGCCCCAGCTTCACCAATTAACTCTAGACCCCGATCCTGATGTGGCCGAGCATGCGCGCTGGGCGATCCAAAAGCTCGCCTCCTCATAGTTTCATGGCTTCTTCAGAAAGTAAGTAAGTGTTTACTTACTTTCCTGGCAAAACCTATACAGGCACAAATTACCCCCTTCCGGCTAACTTGCTGGTAATGAGCAGCTTGCCCGAAGCCCGGTTTTGGCACGCCACCTGCACCAGCCATAGCAGTTGTTGAATGGGATTTACCTTAGGGAGGTTAATATGAAAAGCCTATTCGCCCGTATCGCAATTGTCGCATCGCTCATGATGGCGATGGTCTTTAGCACGTTACCTTTGCAGGCCCAGTCACGGCAGGGGGACCGCAACCGGAATGATTCGCCTTACTATTCCCAGCCGCAGGATAATTCTGATCGTCGCGACAACGGTTCTTATCGCGACAATAACGATAATTCTTATCGCCGGAATAACGATTCCTACCGCGGCCAGGATGACTCTAACCGCGCCCGTAACGATTCTTATCGCGGCCAGGATGACTCTGATCGCACCTGGAATCCCCGCTCACGCCAGGTTTATTACCGGCAACCGGAGCCGCAGCCCGTATACAACCAGCCTTACGGCCAGAGGGATTTTCAGCAGAATCGGTCGGTAGGCCAATCGGCCTTGATCGTCGGCGGTTCAGCGGCGGCCGGGGCCGGAATTGGCGCGCTGGCAGGCGGCGGCAAAGGCGCAGGCATTGGGGCGATAGCCGGGGGACTCGGCGGTTTTATCTTTGACAGGTTGACCGCCAATCATCACTAATCCCCCCGGATCGGAGGAGAAGAAGGGCCTCTCGCAAGAGAGGCTCTTTTTCTTTGCACCGATGCGGCGCAGAGACATAGCTCGCTACGTCTCTGCCTTGATCTCGTTTGGGCTGAGAACTTCGTCGAGTTGGCCCGCTCCCAGAAATCGCTCTTCATGGTTTCTTCAGCAAAATGTAAGTGTTTACTTACTTGCGAAGCAGAACTTACCCAGGGGCCGGATTTCGACTCCCGCTAACCTGCGCGCTATCAGCAGCTTGGCCGTGCCCCGCTTTGGCCCGCCATGTGCACTAGCAGAAGTAGTTGTTGAAAGGGATTCACCACAGGAGGTTGATATGAAAAGCTCATTGTTTCGTAACACGATTGTAACAACGTTATTGGCGGCAGCCATGGCTTGTGCCATGCCACTGAGTGCCGCTGCGCAAGAAAGAGGCGGGAACGGCCGGGATGGGAATGACGCACGCTATTCCCGCTCCGACGACCGCCGCTTCAGAGATCGCGACGACTTTTATCGCCAGCAACGTGACCGGGACCGCCGCGACCGCGATGACAACTGGCGACGGGGCGACGACTGGCATCGCTCGTATTCCCACAACTACAGAGGGGACGAGAATCCGGGCTTTCGGGCATTCGTCGTAATCCGGTAAGCCGTCTATTACTCTCCCCTGATCGGAGAAGAAAAAGCCTCTCGCAAGAGGGGCTTTTCTTTTGCGTGGTCCTCCAACGAGAGCTCAAGGGAGCATTTAAGAAACCTGGCCGGCATTTGTAAATTTTTTGTCTCCAGACGGGTGCGGGAGCATCTGGTTGTTGTAAGCTTTTATCTCTATCTCCTCATGGAGAGGAGCACGCCATGCTTGGAAACAAGCGACTCTCAGCCGTTGTTTTCGCCCTGCTCGTTCTGCTTGCACTGCCCTGCCGCGCCAAAGACAAAGAGAGCGATTGGGTCAAAGTGAGCTCGCAGCATTTTTCCGTGATCTCTGACGCCGGCGACCGGCGCGCCCGCGACGTTGCCTTACGCTTCGAGCAGATGCGCTTTGTCTTCGGGACCCTGTTTTCGGTGCAGACGGTCAGCATGCCGGTGCCGCTGGAAATTATCGCCTTCCGCAACACCAGCGAGCTGCGAAACTTTGTTCCTCTCTGGAAGGGCAAGCCGGTCGTGGCAGACGGGCTCTACCAGGGCGGCGACGACCGCAACTTCATCCTGCTCGATCTTTCCGTTGAAGATCCTTATCAGGTTGTGTTCCACGAATACGCTCACCTGCTGTTAGACGGAAACTATCCGCCAACGCCGGTGTGGTTCGACGAAGGTTTTGCCCAGTATTTTTCTACGGTCCAGGTGGGCAAAACCGGAATGCAGATTGGGTTGCCCCCCGAGGGCGCTGCCGAAACTCTGCGGAGCAATGCCTTGTTTCACACGGTTGACCTGTTCGGCGTGCGCCACGATTCCCCGGTGTACAACGAAGATGGCGACCATCGTTCGTTGTTCTATCAGCAATCCTGGCTCTGGGTTCACTATCTGCTCGACATGAAGAAGCTGGAACAGGCCGGCGTCTACTTCGACCTGACGCAGAACCAGCGCGTTCCCATCGCCCAGGCCGTGCAACAGGCCTTTGGCATGGATGCGCCACACCTCGACCAGGCCATCCAGAACTACTTCAAAGGCAACCGCATGCTCACCTACAACGTTGAGCTTCCTTCGATGGAAACCATGGTCTATGTGTCTGAGCGGCTGCATTCGCTCGATTTGCAGGCGATTCTGGCGGATGCTCACCTGCACTCTCCCGGCTACACTGAAAAAGCCGTCAGTGAGTTCCAGCAAATCCTCAGCGCCGATCCGGATAATGCGGCGGCGCATAGCGGCCTGGGCTACGTTTACCTGCGGCAGAACGACTTCCGCAAGGCTGCACAACACCTGGAGCGGGCGGCTGCGCTCGATTCCAAAAATTCGCGCGTCCACTATTACTCGGCGTATCTGATGCGCCGCGAGGCAACAGCCTCGGGCGCTGAGGCTAATTGGCCGGGGATACAGGCGCAACTGCACGAAGCAATTTTGCTCGATCCGCAATTCCCCAATGCCTATGACTTGCTGGCTTACGTGCAAATGGAACAGGGTGCCGATGATGCTGCCCTGGAGAACAGCAAGACGGCGGTGCGGCTCAGTCCCCGCAACCAGCAGTTCCAGGCAGATTTTGGCCAATGCCTCATCGCCGCCGGCAAGCTCGATGAGGCCGAGGCCGTCTTCCAGCGGCTCAAAGAAAGTTATGACGCCGGGATCAGCGCCACTGCCAGCAAGAACCTGCAGTTGATTGAGCAATATAAGGTGCACGGAATTCCCACCCACATGGTGAACGTCAGGCCCTCTTTTCCTGAAAAGGAGTGGGGAAAAACCAGCGCTGTGAGCACCCAGACCAGCTTAACCACCGCCGATCTGAATCGTGACAATCAGGCGGAAACCAAAGCGGGGAGCAGTGAAGCGCCCACGCCGCCGGCCACAGCCGCCGCCCGCGAGCCGCCTCCGGAGAAAGCGGATAACCGTCCCATCAGGTTCCTGAAGGGTACGCTGGTGAGCGTTGACTGCAAACAGGACTCCTCCGCCGCACTGCTGCGCGTGGCCGTCCGGGGCGCGAATGGCCAGAAGGTCTGGAACATGACTACGCCCGACCGCGACAAGCTGGTCTTAGTAGGTGCAGACTCTTTTTCCTGTGACTGGAGCAATCAAAGGGTTGCCATAAATTATCGTGCCGCCTCCGAGAGCCGGGGCGACCTGGTTTCTTTAGAAATACAATAGCCGTACAATCCGCCCGGATGCAGTAAACTTCCAGTATTGCTCTGTGACGTCCCCTTCACAAACTTTGAACACTCGCTCCTGGTTGCAGGTTGAGGACTACCGTTATCCCGGCGGCTGGAGTGTTGCTCAACCCGCGCAGCGCTCATCGGATTATTGCCGCGAACTCGAGGCCGGCCGTATCCTGTTTTTTTCTGGCGTACCCTTTGCCTTGCCGGCGGACGACTGCGCTTTCCTCATTTCGCAAAAACAGACCGGCTCGCGCTTTCATAAAAATATTTCATATCGCCCCAGGCAGGATGTATTGCGCGGCGCTTCCGCGGAAAACCCAGCCGACCAGCAGCGCCTGCTCAATATCATGCGGGAATATTCCCGGCAGATTACGCAATTTGTGGCTTCGTTCCTGGCGCCTTATGCGGGCAAGATGGAACTCGATTTCGCCAGCTTTCGTCCGCTCGAAGAGCAGGGACGCGACCTGCCCCTGCACAAGCGCAACGATCTTCTGCACGTGGATGCATTCCCCACGCGCCCAACCCGCGGCGCGCGCATCCTGCGCGTGTTCAACAATCTGAACCCAACCGTGCCACGCATCTGGCGCACCGGCGAACCCTTCCATGAACTGGGGCCACGTTTTGCCAAAGACGCCGGCGTAAATTACTACGCCGCGCAGGGCCGCTCGACATTTTTCCGCCTGCGCCGAAGCGCAGCCCGCGCTTTTCGCGGTCTGGGAGTGCCACTCGCCGACCGCTCAGCCTACGATCTTTTCATGCTGCACTTTCACGACTGGCTGAAAGAAAACGAAAGTTATCAGAAGGAAGAGCACACCCGCTCAGAATTCCCTCCCGGCTGCACCTGGATGGTTTACACCGACGGCGTCCCCCACGCCGCGCTCAGCGGACAATATGCCCTGGAGCATACCTACATCGTTCCGCGCGAAGCACTGGTTGCACCCGAGCTGGCGCCGATCAATGTGCTGGAAAAAATAAGT
This sequence comes from Terriglobales bacterium, assembly GCA_035487295.1. Classification (GTDB taxonomy): domain Bacteria; phylum Acidobacteriota; class Terriglobia; order Terriglobales; family Acidobacteriaceae; genus QIAW01. The sequence continues at coordinate 352,803 of DATHMH010000044.1, read as the reverse complement.
GGGATGGTAATGGCGTAGGCTCTTTCTGCGCCGCGTGCGGCGCACGGTGGAAGCCCCGGCTTTTAAGCCGGGGTAAGGCTCATGGAGTTTCGGGCTTTAGCCTCGGCCTTTTTGCACCCCGATTATGCATGAGCACCGCGATGACGGCGGTCAGCGACATCAAGCTAAGAGCTAAAGGTTAAAAGCTAAGAGCTACCAATAAAAAACCCTCTCCGCAGAGAGGGTGAGCAATTCAGTGGTTTGAGAATTTCGCGAGACTTACATGGCGCGGCCGACGTTGGCCGCCTGAAAGCCTTTTGGCCCCTTAATGCATTCGAACTCTACCGTCTCGCCTTCATTGAGTGTGCGATAGCCGTTCCCCTGGATGGCGGAGAAGTGCACAAACACATCCTCGCCGGTTGACCGTTGAATGAAGCCATATCCCTTGGCCCCGTTAAACCACTTTACTGTACCCTTCTCTTTCACAGAAAACTCCTTTCGCCTCTATCGAAATAAATTTCTCTTCTGCCGTGGACGGTTGGTCCGCACCTACGGAGACGAAGAACCTATGACTGACGTTCCGTCCCGCCCTTCATCATCCCAAGGAAAGACTGCCCATTAGTGGAGGAATGCGCTTGCGCCCCCTCTACGTGCGGGCAGCGTGGCCAGTCCTTGCGATAAAGCTGGAGAAGAAAACCGAAACGTCAACCACAACCAAACTGGCCGGCGGCCAGGTCTTGCGCCTTCCGGCAGCGCAAAACGAATGCCGATAATACAGGAACTCTGCATTTTGGCAATAGCTTTTCAGCAAACCTGAGCGGAGATTCACTGTAACATTTCAGTAATTACTGGTCGGTCCATTTTTCCGGGGGTTATCTTCTGTTAACATCGCATCGTGCGCCGGGAAAAAGACAGTCCACCTAAATCTAAAATTCCCTACGCCGGCCCCTGGCTTTCGCTGGGTCAGTACCTCCTGACCCCGGAGGCGCAGACCTTTGCCCTGGCGGTGGCTACCTTTGCGGTGCTGGCGTTTTTCCCTTTCATGATCGTGCTCATCATGGTGATCAGGCGGGTGTTCGAATCCAGGGCCATGAATTACGTGTTGCTGCAGATCTTGCGCGACCACCTGCCCATCGGCCAGGATATGGTAATCAAAGCGCTGGACGATCTGGTGAATGCCCGCAAGCAGGTGCAGGTGGGCTCGACCATCCTGCTATTGCTGGCGACACGTGGAGTGTTCATGCCGCTGGAAGTAGCGCTCAACCGCATATGGGGATTCGAGAAAAGCCGCTCCTGGATCCACAACCAGCTGGTGGGCGCACTGCTGGCCATTGGGTGTGCGGTGCTGGCGCTGGTCTCCATCGCCGTGACTGCCTTCGGCAACCGCTACGTCTTGACCGAGTTCGTGGGAGGCGGACGGCATAACCCGACATTTCACCTCGGCGCCTTCCTGCTGATGAAGCTGGTCACCACCACCGCCAGCATTACAACGTTTTTCCTGATTTACTGGCTGGTGCCCGCCGGCAAGGTTTCAGTGCGGCGCGCCCTGCCCGCCGCCATCATCTTCGGCATTCTCTGGGAGCTGATGAAATACGCCTACATTGCCGCCCTGCCTCATATGAATTTCGAGGAAGTTTACGGGCCGTTCTCAGTCTCAGTCTCGCTGATCTTCTGGGCCTACTTGTCGGGATTGTTGCTGCTCTCCGGAGCCTACAGCGCGGCATATACGCATGAATAGCGAATTAGCTACTAGCCACTAGCTTCTAGCTGTGTTTGGGTATCGAAGCTACTTGCATCATCGAGTCCCAAAAACAGCTAGAGGCTAGGAGCTCAAATCGTAAATCGTACTTCACAAATCGTAATTCACTTCAAATACTGGTCCACCCACGCATTCACCGTCTGGTACCACAGGCGGCTGTTCTGGGGCTTGAGCACCCAGTGGCCTTCGTCGGGGAAATACAGCATCTTGGACGGAACTTTCAGCCGCTGCAACGTGGTGAACAGTTGAAAGCCCTCGGAGACATCCAGCCGGTAATCTTTCTGGCTGTGAATGACGAGCGTGGGCGTCTTGAAATTTGCAGCAAACAGATGCGGGGACCACTTGCGGTAGAGCTCGCGATTGGTCCACGGCGTGCCTCGAAATTCCCACTCGTTGAACCAAAGCTCTTCGGTGCTGCCGTAGGCGGACTCGGTATTGAACATACCATCATGTGAGACGATGCACTTGAAGCGGTTGGTATGGCCCATGATCCAGTTGACCATGTATCCGCCATAGGAGGCGCCCAGCGCGCACTCGCGGTTCTTATCAATGAACGGATAGGTACGCTCGGCGTAATCGAGCCCCAGCATCAGGTCCTGATACGGTTTGCCGCCCCAGTCGCCGCTGATCTCGTCAATGAACTTCTGCCCGTAGCCGGTCGAGCCGCGCGGGTTGATCATGACCACCACGTAGCCGTTGGCAGCGAGCAATTCAATGTTCCAGCGATATGACCATGCGTTACCTAACATGATCTGCGGTCCGCCGTGGATGATGAGCTTGACCGGATACTTCTTGCTGGGATCAAAACCCGGCGGCTTCACGATGAAGCCCTCAACTTTGGTTTTCTCTGCCCCGGTAAACCAGAATGGCTCAAGTGGTTGCATAGCAACTTGGCTCAAGACTGGATCGTTGAGATGAGTAAGGACCTCGCCGCCAGGGTCTTGCGTCAGCTTTAGTTTTTCCAAAGCACCAAAAGCGCTTGAAACTTCAAATTTATAAATCTCGTTTGGACGCCCAACCTTCATTTTCGTAAATAGCAGCCAGTGATTGTCGGGTGAGATCGCCAAATCATCGTTATGGCCAGTCACTATCTTGCGCGCAGGTACGAGGCCATTGATATCTACAACATAGATGGGAGCCTCGCCTTCATCTTCCGCGCTGAAACAAAGGGCCAGCGAATCTTTTTTCCACACATACGACGCGACCCATCTGTCAAAATTCTCCGTTAGATTCTTGATCTCTCCGCTCTTGCGGTCATAGATTACGAGATTGAATTTGTCGCTCTCGAATCCCGCGCGCTTCTGCATGCGCCAGGCGATGTACTTCCCATCAGGCGAATAGAGCGGAGTGTCATCGCTGCCCGGACTGGTGGAAATCTTCTTCGCCTCTCCGCCCGTAATGGGAACGATAAAAATATCGTTATTCGTGCTGGCAGCCTCAACCTCGTCGTGGTTGCTGGTGTAGGCGACCTCCTGCCCATCGGGAGAGATGGCGTACATATCCTGTCCGCCCAGGTTAAAGGGCGGCACTTCATGGTCGCCGGGGGTGATGTCGCGCGGGGTTCCGCCCTCGGAGGGAATCACAAACAGGTGGCTGCGCTTGAATTGCGTGTAGCTGTTCCAATGGCGGTAGAGGAGCCGTGTGAAGATGCTGGCCTGCACCTTGGATTTGGCCCGCTCATCGTCGCGCTGTTTGTTGCAGGCGTCATCCGGACAATCCGGATACACGGTGGAGAGAAACAGGATATTTTTGCCGTCCGGCGCCCAGATGGCGCCATCGGCCTCGGTTGAAATTGAGGTCAGCTTGTGGGCGTTGCTCAGCGCGCCGCCGTCAGTGTCAAAATCCGCAATCCAGATTTGCGAGCTGCCATCTTTGGCTGAGGTATAGATGAGCCGCTTGCCGTCAGGCGAAAAGCGTGGCCGGTCTTCCCCTGCGGGATCGTCACTGATCTTTTTCGCCTCGCCGCCGGCCAGCGGCACCAGCCAGATGTGCGATGTCTTCTTGTTCGCCTCCAGGTCAACCTCCTGCGCGGCAAAGGCCACCCACTTGCCGTCAGGCGAAGGCACAGGCTCGGCCACCCGCTTGAGCGCCATCATGTCTTCAAAGGTGAAAGGACGTTTGGATTGGGCGAAACCGAGGAAGCTGGAAACAACAGAGAGACAGAAAATAACGGCGTAACGAAACCGCATCGGACCTCCAAGCAAACTCATTAGTTTAGAAGATTTAGACGCCGTCTGTCGCGGATTGATATCAAAAACGGCAATTTTTGCAGATTATAGGAGATCAACTTGCGGTAATCGGGACCTCGCCCAGCAGGCGCTTTTAGAAAAACTGAGGCGAGGCCCGAGTACTGCTTTTACTTCGGCTGCGGAACAATCCGCAGGTAAGGCTTGGGCGCCTTCCAGCCGCCGGGGAATTTCTTTTTCGCTTCTTCTTCGGGCACCGACGGCAGGATGATCACATCATCGCCTTGCTTCCAGTTCACCGGCGTCGCTACCTTGTGCTTGGCGGTGAGTTGCATGGAATCGATGACGCGCAGCACCTCATCGAAGTTGCGGCCGGTGCTCATGGGATAACTGAGCATCAGCTTGATCTTCTTGTCGGGGCCAACCACGAACACCGTGCGCACGGTGGCGTTGTCGGCGGCGGTGCGGCCCTCGCAGCTCTCGCCGGCATCGCCCGGCAGCATGCCGTAGAGCTTGGCGATCTTCAGCTCGGGGTCGCCGATCATGGGATAGTTCACCTTGTGGCCCTGCGTCTCTTCGATGTCTTTCGCCCACTTGCTGTGATTGCTGGCCGGGTCCACACTCAAACCGATGATCTTGGTGTTGCGCTTTTCGAATTCGGGATGCAGGCCGGCCATGTAGCCGAGCTCGGTGGTACAGACCGGGGTAAAGTCTTTAGGATGGGAGAACAGGATGGCCCAACCGTTGCCAATCCATTCGTGAAAGTTGATCTTGCCCTGTGTGGTTTCGGCTGTGAAGTCAGGGGCGTCATCGTTGATGCGTAGTGACATGATAGCTCTCCTTGCCTGGATTCCATTTTATAAGAGCCCAGATGTTATGGAACGTCCTTTATCTGTGTCAAGCTTTGGGAATAACGCTCCACAGAAAGCCGGGAATGAGCGCCGGCGCGAGACTTAAAAAGGATAGCCTTGTTTTTCAATGATATGGACGGGAATTCTAGTTTCAGGGCTGCCAACAAATCTTTACATGGCTCGGCGTCAACTCTGGAGAGCATTCCACATCCAATTATTGATAAAATTCCATTAGGTACATGTAATGAGCATGATTTACCCCACTTCCTGGCGCGTCCGTATTCTGGCTTTGTCAACATTCGCGACCCTGCTTATTTTCGGGGCTGCCGCATTCGCCGATGAGGGCGAGGGACCGCTGAATGAAGCCCCGCCCACGGGAACCACTCCCGAGCAGGTCATCCAGAAGTTCTCTGCGAAAGAGAAAGTTTTCAAACAAGCGCGCGACAACTACACCTACCGCCAGTCGGTCAAAATCCAGACGCTTGACGGCGACACCGTTGACGGCGACTACCAGATGGTCACAGACATCCTGTTCGACGACAAGGGCCGGCGCATCGAATCGGTGGTGTTTGCGCCGCAGCCTACCCTGACGCGCATCTCGATGACGCGCGAAGATATTGACGACATTCAAAACCGCCTGCCCTTCGTGCTCACCAGCGATGAGCTTCCTGAATACAGCATTCTGTATGTCGGCCAGCAGAAGGAAGATGATCTCGATACCTACGTTTTCGACGTCGCCCCCAAGCAGATCGAGAAAAATAAACGGTATTTCCAGGGGCGAATCTGGGTGGATAATCGCGACTTCCAGATCGTAAAGACTTTCGGCAAGAACGTTCCTGATATCCGCAAAGGAAGCGGTGAAAACCTGTTTCCCAAATTTACCACCTACCGCGAACAGATTGACGGCGCCTACTGGTTCCCGACCTACACCTACACAGATGACATGTTGCACTTCAAAACAGGCGACGTGCACATTCGCCAGATCGTGAAGTACACCAACTACAAGCGCTTTGGCTCCAAGAGCAAGATCATCTACGAAGGCCAGGAACTGCCCCCGGGACAGCAGAAGCCCTCGGACCAGCCGCCTCCGCCGCAGAAGTAAGAAGTACGATTGAATTTATGATTTCTGATTTACGATTTTCGATTTAAGAACGTGCTTCACAAGTCAAATCGTAAATCAGAAATCGAAAATCGACAATTCCTGCTTCCGCCTTCTTACTTCTTACTTCCCTCTTCCAGCTTCCGCAGCTCGCGCTTGATGCGCGCGCTCTTCACCGCCAGGAAAGTAAGATAAGCCCCGTGGATCGCCCACGTCGCAGCATAAGCAAGATATAAATGACGCAGCATCATCGCGCACCTCCTACGGCGGCGTGCGCGTGCAATTCTTCCACGCGCTGCTGTTGCCGCTCCAGCAGGTAGCGCACCCAGACCAGCAGCGCGCCAAATGCGGAAAAGGCAATCAGGTTGATAAAAAAAGCGTGCAGCATCTCAGGCGCGAGCCCGCTGCCTGGCCCCCCTGCCAGCACCGGCTGCGGGTGCTGCGTGCGGAACCAGCGGATGGACATATAGACAAACACGGTATCCACCGACCCGAAGATGGCCAGCACCGCCGCCAGCACCGGCATGGCGCCGGCGTACGAGAAGCGCCGCAGCAGCAGATAGCTCACATAGATGAGCCAGAGCAGCAGGGTGCTGGTAAGGCGCGCATCCCATGTCCACCAGATGCCCCACACCGGCCGCGCCCACAGCGGCCCGGTGATGAGCACGATGGTGCAGAACACCACGCCCACCTGGGCCGAGGCCAGCGCCAGGGCGTCGGCGCGCGGGCTACGCGTCTTCAGGTAAGCCAGCGATGCCACCAGATTTACAAAAAAGCAGGCGAAGGCCGCGAAAGCCGACGGCACGTGATAGTAGAAAATGCGCTGAATGTCGCCCATGGTCGCTTCCGTAGGCGCAACGAACATGGCCTGACGGAATCCCCAGACGAGCAAGCCCAGAGTGAGAAGAGAAAAAAGAATAAGAGACGGTTTCATAGATTATCAGGAACTTGTTTTAGGCAAGTCAGACTTGCGCCCACCGCCCCACCGGAAGAGGAGTGAATTCTAACTTGCGTGCAAATCAAATGCAACTACTCCGCGTGCAGCACGGTTTCAAAGAGTAAGAGTGAAACCGTGGTGAAAACTATATCGTAAACTGCCAGGAACTTGAGCGGCAGGCTGGGCGAAGATTCTCCGGTAAAGATTGCCGTGGTTGCGCCCACCATGGCCAGCAGCGCTGGTACGGAGATAGGGAATAGCAGCAGCGGCAGCATCAGTTCGCGGGTGCGCGTGCGCAACGACATGGCGGCAAAAAAAGTCCCGTTCACCACCAGCGCCCAGGTGCCGAGCAGGAACAGCGGAATAAGCAGTAGCGTATCCCCCAGAGCATGCAGGTTGAAAAAGACCACGAACAACGGAGCGACAACCGCTTCCAGCAGGCAAACAAAGATGAAGTTTCCGATCGTCTTTCCCAAAAAAAGAGCATTCGCCGGAGCCGGGGAGCACCGAAATCCATCAAGCACCTGATTGCGCAGCTCACGTGCCCAGCTCTGGTTGAGCGCCATGGTAGAGGCAAACAGAAAGGCCATCCACACCAGGCCACCGATAATGCGGCGCGCTTCTTCCGCCGTAGGCTCAAAGGCAAAGCTGAAGATCACCACCACCAACAAGGCAAAGAACAGCATGCCGTTGGTGGCGTCTTTGGAGCGCCACTCCAGGCGCAGATCTTTGGCCAGGGTGGCGCGCGTGATATGGAACAATCCGCTCATCGGCCCGCTCCCTCGCGCGTGGAGCTGCCGGTATTGGCAGCGGCGATTCCGCTTTCGCAGCGCAGCAGTTGGCCCTGGGAAAACAGCAACGATTGATCGGCAACACCAGCGACATTGGCCGCCTGGTGCGTGACTACCAGAATTGTCTTACCTTGGTCGCGCAATTTCTTTATGAGCTCCACAATCTCATGCGCGGAGGTCACGTCGAGATTGGAAAAAGGTTCATCGAGAAGAAGGATTTCAGGATCGTGCATCAGCATGCGCGCCAGGGAGAGGCGCTGCCGCATACCCTGGGAATAATCCCCGACATGGCGCTCAAGGTTCGGGTCAAGCCCAACAGCCCGAATCGCCGCGGCCATTTTCTGCTCTTCCTTTATGCCGTACAGCGCACCGAAGTAGCGCAGATTTTCCATGGCAGAGAACTCGTCGTAGAGCATGCTGGCGTGGGCCACGTACCCGATCCTTTGCCGAAGGGTTTCCTGCGGACCGGAGAAGATTACCTTGCCCGAGGTCGGCCGCGCCAGTCCGGCGATGACCCGCAGCAGGGTGGATTTGCCGGCGCCATTTTCGCCGAAGATGGCATAGCAGCGGCCTGCGGAGAAATCGGCGGTAACCGAGCGCAGGGCGGCAAAGCGTCCGAAAAGTTTGGTTACCTGCTGGAGCTGGACCATGCGGAGAACATCATAATGGATTGGCGCGATTACGGCAGGTTCAGCTTGCGTCCCAAGAGCTTATGTTTTCTGCGGCGCGGCAGCGTACTTGGAAGCGCACTTGGCCTGAAGATTACTGGCGCGAAATACGCCGTCGCGTCCGAGGTGCCCCTCTGCCATGGCCTGGGCGCCGTCTTTGAAGGTATCCGGAGGAGCTTCCACGCCTTCGTACACAACTGGCAGAGTCTTATCCTGTTCGATCAGAGCGAACTCAACCCGCGTGCCCTGGCGCTTGATGGACCCGGCGGCAACATTGCCGGCCACACGCAGTCGCTTCTCATAAATGCCGTTACCCTGGCTCGCTTCGGTCTGCAACTCAGAAATTGTTTTGTAATAGCTCAGGTTATTGGGATCCCGCACACCCGTATAGGCAAGATAGGCCAGCGCAAGCACAATGACGGCAATCGCAGAGCCGAACTTCAGGTACTTGGAATACTGTGCAGACATCGCTTAAAACTCTACGCTTTCAAAGCCAAGAGGTCAATCAATCAGGAATCGACCTACAGCTTTGAGTTTTCAGCTTTTAGCCTTTAGCTCTTAGCAAGTCCTTGTACCGTGACCGTAAAAAAAAGCAACCCATTGTGTCATGGGAATCCACGTTTCTTCGCTGCGGCCGCGCAAGTTGGTATCAAATCCTTGCTTTTTATCAAATTGCTGGCATGATCGATGCAAGGCTCTATGCCCCGCGGTCTTTGAAAACATCAAGCGGCGCCTCCCACGGCTGCCAGAGTCAAAGGGAGACGCCCGCCCAAGCCAAAAAGGTTACTTAGTAACCCCCACCCCCCTCCCCAACAGCCCCGAGAACAATTTTCAGCTCTCCGTTTCCCGGCCTGCCCCTCACCGCAGGCCCCATCTGCGTTCATCCTATGGCCAAGTTTGTCCTGGTTTGTCCTGATGAGGACGCGCCTTTCATCCGGTCGCGACACTAGATTGACGTGTGTTGACTCCCTTCACTTGGCGCTGATTACAAACATGCCGGTTTCAACATCGTATAATTGATTTTTGCGAGGCTTATCATGACAGCTCCCAACGGCAGCAACGGAGTCAAGCTGAACGGCAACGGCAACAGCGTTCCCACCCCACGCGCGCAATGGATTGCCCAGCGCCGCGCCCAGGCGGAAAAGACCGGCGACGGGAACTTTTCTCAGATGCACTACGCCCGCAAAGGCGTTGTGACGGAAGAGATGGTCTACATTGCCGCCAAGGAAAAGATTTCGCCCGAGCTGGTGCGTGATGAGGTGGCGGCCGGGCGCATGATCATACCTGCCAACATTAATCATCCTGAACTTGAGCCCATGGCGATTGGCGTGGCCTCGTTGTGCAAAATCAACGCCAATATCGGCAACTCGGCCGTGACGTCGAACGTTGATGAGGAGCTGAAGAAGCTGCACACCGCGGTGCATTTTGGCGCCGACACGGTGATGGACCTTTCCACCGGCGGCGATATCCACAACATTCGCGAGGCCATTCTGCGGCACTCTCCCGTGCCCATTGGCACGGTGCCGATCTACGAGGCCATCTCACGGGTGAAGCGCGTGGAAGACCTGAACGCCAGCGTGATGCTGGAAGTGATTGAAGAACAGGCGGAGCAGGGCGTGGATTACATGACCATCCATGCCGGGGTCCTGATTCAGTATTTGCCGATGGTCAGCAAGCGCATCACCGGCATCGTGAGCCGGGGCGGGGCGATCCTGGCGCAGTGGATGGCCCACCATCACAAGCAGAATTTTCTATACGAGTGCTTTGACGACATCACCAAAATTCTCGCCAAGCACGATGTTTCTTACTCGCTTGGCGATGGGTTGCGACCCGGCTGCATTGCCGATGCCAGCGACGAAGCCCAGTTTGCCGAGCTCAAGACTTTAGGCGAGCTGACCAAGAAAGCCTGGGAGCACGATGTGCAGGTCATGATCGAAGGGCCGGGACACGTCCCCATGGATAAGATCAAAGAGCAGGTGGATAAGGAAGTCGAATACTGCTATGCCGCTCCCTTCTACACGCTTGGGCCACTGGTCACCGACATTGCGCCGGGATACGACCACATCACCTCAGCCATCGGCGCGGCCATGATCGGATGGCATGGCGCTTCCATGCTCTGCTACGTAACCCCGAAAGAGCACCTGGGCCTGCCGAACGATAAAGATGTAAAAGACGGCATCATCGCCTACAAGATTGCGGCCCATGCCGCTGATCTGGCGCGGCACAGGCCGGGAGCCCGCGACCGCGACGATGCTCTCAGCTACGCCCGCTATACCTTCGATTGGGAAAAACAGTTTGCGCTCTCGCTCGACCCCGAGACAGCGCGAGCCATGCACGATGAAACCCTGCCCGATGACTATTACAAGGAAGCGAAATTCTGCTCCATGTGCGGGCCGAAGTTCTGCTCCATGAACTACTCGCAGAAGGTAGATGAATACAACCGCCAGGTGCACGGCGTGGAAAAGAAAGATTACTCTGAATTGGTGGAAAAACTGATCAGCATCAAGTAAGACTGGCTGGTGGAATCACATCCGGCTCACGGCTTTTTGCGCAAGTGTTTTCTCCGCGTTGATTGTGGCATCATCGCTTTTGAGTCTCATCACCTCGATGTGCAGCGTGGCCTTGGGCATGAGAATGTGCATGCCGTTGGGCGCAAGATACGCTTCTTTTCCCAGGCCGTCCACCGGCTGAATTCCCTTACCCTGCCCTTGCCACAGTTTTTTCTGCGGCTCCCACAGATCGTTTCCCGCCAGGGTGAGATTTCCTACGTAAATAGTCGCCATGCTGCGCGAGGCTAGGGCCGTAGCTACATATCCGCATGCCCTGGCGCCCATCGGCGTGGTGGTCGCCCCTTTTCCCAGATCCATGGGCTCGCCCAGAGCGGCTTCAACGTCAGCTTTGGTTACCGGCGCGCAATCGTCATAATCGCTGACTTGTTCGGTTTTAAACTGGTATGAGCCGCCGCTATTTTTGCTGGAGTTGCAAGCTGCCAGCGCAAGCATTATTGCCGCCATCGAAATAAACGTTATGTATTTTGTGCTAATCACGCTTTCATTATATGCAGGCGAGGCCTTTGTCATGAATTTGAAAGGCAGGGCAAGCATAAGATGTCAGTCTGCAAATCCAGTTCAATTCTGGTCGGAATAATGTTTGATCCCAGCTACTGTCCTGGCAGCACCAGTGCGCTTGCTGGGCCGGCGGAAGTAACGGACAACAACTTCAGGTTCTGAGTTTGATTCTTCAATGATGGTTCGATTTGCACGCTTGCGGGAAGCAGTTGCTTGCCTGCTGCCGGAACCGCCGAAATTAATCTCATTGGATTTTGCGCCCAAGGCAGCGACTGGCTTCATATTTGTTACCGTGTTTGCCTGGGTCGAGGCGGCGGGTGCGCCGGCAATAGTGAGCGGTGGCGCTGCTTGCGCTCTGGATGCCGGGGTCAGCGCAACCGTTCTGAGTGGGAGCTGTTGCCGGGCCGCTTCGGCATGGGGACGGGCAGTTGCCGGCATACGGCCGCTGAACACTCCCAGGACAAAAAGTATCAGCAGCGCAGCCACGCCAGCACCCGTAAATACCATCTTCCAATCGCGGCGATAGCGTTGCTCCGTGGGAGCTTTTGCGGTTTGAATGGGCATGACCTTTTTATTTGGCGCCTGGACTGAACTGCTCTTGTGCGGTAAAAAGCGGCCGGCCTTCCATTGATTGCGCAGATGCAAGCCGGCTTGAATGGCCCTGATTCGTTGGGTAATTATTCGCGCCGTCGTTTCTTTTGGCTTGTTCCCGGCTACCTGCTGCCAACGGCGGGCGGAATTTTGCCGGATTACCTCGCGCTTCACTCCCGCCTGTTGGCGCAGTTGCTCCCTTGATTTTCGCTCCTCTTCCCGGCGCCTGGCCAAAGCCGCGCTACGGGCCTGTTGCCACAGCAGAAACGCTTCTACCCAATTCGATGTTCGCATCTTTACAAGCTGGAACATGCCGCCGGTGCGCTGCAACAGTGCTGCGAGTTGCATCGCCATCAGACGCTTCGTTTCCTGCAAAGCCCGCCAGCCCAGCTTCATGGCAGACGGTTTACGAGCAGCCGGCGCATTTTCTTGCAGAGAAACCGCCAGCTCTTCCTGAAGGGCGATTGTTTCCTTGTTCTCAAAGTCCTCAAACGCCATCTCCCCGACTGGCAGAACATCGGAGTTCGGCGCAAATTGGGAAACAAATTCAGAAACTTCAGGGACTGGCCCCACATTGCCAACTTCTGCATCGGCGATGACTTCCTGCTGGAGAGCAGATACACAGGGCTCAACCGGGAAGCTCGCAGCTGCTGTTTCTGGGACATTCAACGGCCCGACTTCCACTCCGCCCAGCACTCCTTCGCCTACGAACACGTCGCAGTTGCGATTTGCGGCGAGTTCGCGCGCGCGGGCCAGGGCATGGCGAGGGTCCACACAGGCTTCAACAGCAATCACCAAGTCATCAGAGTGTATTTGTTCAGGGGATGTGTGGGGATTGCCCGGCTGGCTGTAAGAAACGTCATAACCCTGTGCGCGCAGGTATGCGGCCAGGCTGTTGGTGCTTTCAGGATCACGGGTGATAATTCTTGCGTTCGGCATGCCTCGGTCCGCCCACTGGGAAATAGAAGACGAAGATGGCGCGAACAATTAGACGCAACTTGAGCGCGCGGGGTGGCCAGAGACAATGGCGAGCCGGGCCCGGCTAATTGGCCTCGCTGAAATCCATGCCATCGGCGAATTGCAGGCCGGCAATCTGCCGCGCATGGTGCTGCACTTCCAGGTAGGCTTTCAGCAGTTCAATGTAGATTTGTTCCCGTTCTACCGGGCCGTTGCATTGGGTGCGCGCGTTGTCAAGGGCAAGATAACGATCGTGGGCTTCCACGAATTTCCTGATCACGTTGTTCATGGTGTAGCGGATTCTCAATCCCAAGCGCGCGGCCTCAAATCCTGCAAATACCTTAGGGCGCAGGAGATTTACAGCGTAGTCCGCACACTTAGTCCCGCACACGGGTTGCCGAGCGCCACTTGCCATGCAGCCATATCACCACTCCCAGCGCGCAAATTTCAATAGGCCCTCCACGAGGAAGCTCGATGGCCGACATGCTGGTGTAATTCTTGGTGATCAGGTGGACAGCATAGATCATCGCGCCGCCCGCAATGAGGCTGCCCAGAAATGCTTCGCTACGAGGAGAGATCCGCATGCGCCCTCCAGGAATTTTAGGCGCACTGTATCACGATTTTTTCTGGGAAGAAAGTTACGCTGGGTGAATTGTCGGGACAACTCGCTCGGGGCTAAGAACTACACGGGAGCAGTCCTCCTGATTCCAGGATTGTCGCCAGATTGTCAGTTTGATGTTGGCGGTGGCGTTTCCGAATTTATTTGAAACTTTCCAGCTTTTCCGCCGCCCGGTTGACCGCCGCGGTCAAAGCTGCAAGCTGTTGCTGCGTGAGGACGTCATCACCGGCATCAATCGCCTCGTTGACCCCGGGAATCACCACCGCAGCATAGCCGGTGTACTCGCCGGGCGCATAGACGGCGTGGCGAAACCATGGACGACCGGGAAGTCCTTCGGGAAGCAGCAGCGCAGCCTCGGTATCGCGCAGCACCCGGTTGAGCCTGGCGACATCAGCCGAAGCATTTTTTTGTTTTGCCGCGATTGCGGCTCCGGCGGTGGTCATGCGGTTCGCGGCATTCAAGGCAGGAGAGAAATCCGGCGCTTTCCTTCCCAGTTTTTCAGCCGCTTTTTTTTCCGCGGATTCCAGGTAAGAGGTGATCTCCTTGCCGTAACTCTCGTAGTCAAAGGGCAGCACATCGGCATCGGCCATGCGCAGCGCCTGCAGGCCGAAGATGCGCGCCATCTGTTGCTCATAGGCGAAGGTGGGGTCGCCGAATTTCTGGAACCACATAAAATCGTCAAAGGCAGAGTGGTAGACGCCGTAATCGCCCCCCGAGGTAATGTCGGTGGCGGGCACACCCAGGTGTTGCAGGAAAGCGGTAAAGTCGGAGCCACTGCCCAGGTCGCCCAGGCGCACCTCGCCGGTGGTTCTGCCGGAATCTTCGTGGTTGGGCATGGGACCTTCCTTGATCCGCTTCTCTTTCCAGGCGTCATACACGGTCGAACCCGCCGGACTGGGAACAGCTTTGGTTACGTCGCGAACAAACTGTTTCAAACTGGGAACCGCTGACGCGCTGAAGTTAGGCCCGGAGACGCCCACGTCCATGTTGAAATAAGCCACCGCGTTCGCCAGCTCCTTCTCGTGCTGCTCGGCCCATTCGGTCGAGCCAATCAGGCCTTCTTCTTCCGCGTCCCAACTTGCAAAGATAAGAGTGCGCCTGGGCTTCCATCCGCTCTTGAGCAGCTCGCTGATGCCATGCACGGCCTCAAGCATGGCGGCTGTGCCGCTGTTGGGATCTACCGCCCCGTAGACCCAGGCATCGCGGTGGTTGCCGGCGATGACCCACTCATCCGGCGCCTGGGTTCCCCGCACCTTTCCGATCACATCCCAGATGGTGCGGTATTGGTAATCCTGCTTGAGATGGATCTTCACGCGCGCCGGTCCAGGGCCAAGGTGATAAGCGAACGGGAGCGCGCCTTGCCATGAGCGCGGCGAGAGCTGGCCGCCAAGGTTCTCAAGGATTGGGCGCGCATCTGCATAACCGAGCGGTGTCGTGGGAATGTGAGGCATGTCAGTTGCCCGCTCCGGCGGTGTTCTTTGGCTATCAGGCAATGACGGAACAGAGGCTATCCCTGGCGTCGTCGGATCGCCTGGGTATTTGAACATATAGAGAATGGAGCCGCGTTGCACGCCGCTTTCAGGACGCCAGGGGCCATCAGGATACTTGTCGCCCTTGAAATAGCCGTCATCGATAGGGTCGGAGTAAATGATTACACCGGCAGCGCCGCGCTGCTCGGCGATGTATTCTTTGACTCCACGGTAATTTTCGCCGTAACGTACGATGACAATCTTGCCGCGCACGTCCACTTTCATCTCTTCCAGCTTCTTGAAGTCTTCCAGGCGGCCGTAGTTGGCGTACACCACGTCAGCCTCGACATCGCCGGAGGGCGAGTATTCGTTGAACCCGGGCGTGACTCGCGGATCATCCTGGAAGGGGTCGCCATTGACGCGCTCCGGCCGGGGAGCGTGGTAATCCGGAAGCGGAGGATTCACCATGCTCACGCTGATCTCGGCCGGCAGGTTCATCCAGACCTTGTATTCCGTGATTTCCGCATCGAGCCCGGCTTCGCGAAACTTTTGCAGCACATAGTCGGCGGTCTTTTTATCTTCCACGGAGCCGGCAATGTGCGGCTCTGCCGTCAGGATTCGCAGATGCTCCTCCGCCAGCTTGGGATCGGGAACAGCAAGAAAGCGGCTCTCCACCTGCTGTTCAGCGTTGACATTGTGGAACCCGGGCAATACGGAGGGCGCCACGGATGAGGACGGCTGCTGTGCCAGAAGAATGGAAACAAAAAAGACCATGCCGAGGACAAACGGCAAACGACCCAACAGAGAACGATTCATGAGATTTCCTATGCAGACGGTGAAACTAAGAAGATTACACCAATATGGCAGGGCAAAACTATGGGTGCAAGAAATAGCAGGCGGAGCGTTCTACATTGAGTAAGGGCCCGCCCTCTGGGCGATACGTCTCGCGAGCGATCAGCACGAAGGTAACGGGAAGCCGGTGAGAGCGGGAAGAGCGGCGTTACAGGTTTCCCTGCTCAATCACCACATTTTCGCGCACGATGAGGCGATGCGATGCCATCTCGCGCAGCCTGGGCAGCACGCGCTGCACGTGTTCTTCGCTATCCACAAAGACGATCACCAGGGGCAGCTTGCCTCCGGCATCGACGAGGCTCGAGGTCTTCACCCGGCTGCGGCCGGTGAATCCGGCCACCGCATGGAATACCGTGGCGCCGGCCACGTTTTCCGCATGCAAATATTTCAGGATTTCCAGATGTAGCGGACGGTGCTGCCACTGGTCGGCTTCGTTGAGGTACATGGTGATCTGCACTGCCATGCTGTCGCTCATTCTATAACCAATCCGGCTACAACCATCGCGCCAGCACTGCGCCACACAGCACCGCCGCCAGGCACAAGATGTTATTAGCCAGGATGTTGGCCGCCATCGCGTACCACTGCCCCTGCTCCATGTAGGCAAAGGTCTCGAACGCGTAGCTGGAAAATGTAGTAAACGATCCGCAAAAGCCGATGGCGATGAAGAGACGCCAGCGGGGATCGGCCAGCACGCGCTCGGTGGTCCAAATCATAAAAAAGCCGAGAATCAGGCTGCCGGAAACATTGATGATGAGCGTGCCGTAAGGAAAATCGGGAGAAAGAACCTTGGCAACATAGCGGGCTAGAAAATAGCGGAAGCCCGCGCCCAGGATTGCGCCCAGGGAAACCCAGAGATATGCCTGCACGATGAAGTCTCCATCCAGTAATTGTAGGAGTCATCAGCCCGCTACACCCTTGGGCGGTTATGGCGAACCCCATCGCCGGAAGCATTATAGCAACTAGGAACAGCTCTCAGCTCCAATATCCCAGCTCCAAGCTCTCAACTCCAAGCTCCAAGCCAACCCCTACCCGTAGAACGCGAGAAGGATCAAAATAAGGCCTTGGCGAAAGCGTGCGAGGGTGAGCTTTCGGCTGCGAGCTGGATGGCTTATCCGGATTTACCCCGTCAAGTAGCCCTCCCCTCCCCCATTACTTGGAGTAGTTCGTTCCGTGTTAAGCCATTTTTAAATCAATGAGATATGGAAACTGATGAAGTAGTCTGCGCAGCCGGGATCGAAATATTCATTTTGCCCGTTTGCGCATTGAAATTTGGGCCGGGAAACGGGACAAGCTTGGCCGTAGGATGAACGCAGATGGGCCTGCGGTGAGGGGCAGGCCGGGAAACGGAGAGCTGAAAATTGTTCTCGGGGTTGTTGGGGAGGGGGGGTTACTAAGTAACCTTTTTGGCTTGGGTGGGCGTCTCCCTTTGACTCTGGGAGCCGCGAGAGGCGCCGCTTGATGTTTTCAAAGACCGTGGGGCACAGAGCCTCGCATTGATCATGCCAGCAATTTGATAAAAAGCAATGATTTGATATCACTTCATAATCCCAGCGAAGAAATGCGGTTTGTAAAGCAAAAGCTGACCGCGGATCACGCGGATGATCGCGGATTTCGTAACCATAATGGCAACTGATTGAAACAAATGGCGGAAGCGTGTCGGAGTCGAACCGACCAGAGACGGGGGAACCCGCCTCTCACCGGTTTTGAAGACCGGAAGGGTCACCGGACCCCATGCGCTTCCTTGTTAATTAGCACCCAGTACTCGGTACTCGGTACTCAGTACTCAGTCCATGCAAAACTTAATATCTTAACGATTTTACTTTGTTACGACAAAGGGAGGATTTTCCCGCGAATCTGGAGGATGATTCGCGGGCTGAATGCTGAGTGCGCTAACGATGCGAGCGGCCACTGTTCCCCGGTATAGCCCGGGCTTTGGATAGAATGCTTTCAGGCTGTTTGTAAGCTTGAAATATTGTACGTAACTTCTGTACCCAAACACAGCTAGAAGCCAGGAGCCAGCAGCTTTTTTATGCGCCGATTTCCGTTTGTGACCCTGGATGTCTTCACCCGCAAGCCGCTGGAAGGCAACCAGCTTGCCGTCTTCCCCGATGCGCGCGGCCTGAGCGATGCTGAGATGCAGGCGCTGGCCCGCGAAACCAACCTTTCGGAAACTACTTTCATCATGCCGCGCGGTGCCGCCAGCGAGCGGGAACATGGCATTAAGGTCCGCATTTTTACTGTGGCGGAAGAGTTGCCGTTCGCCGGCCACCCTACCCTGGGGACAGCGGCGCTCATTCACAAGCAACGCGGCGACAAAGTGGTGACGCTCGATCTGCAGGTGGGGAAGGTGCCCGTGCGTTTTTCAGAGCGCGACGGCGGAATGTTTGGCGAGATGACGCAACGCGATCCGGTGTTTGGCAGCATTCATTCCAAGGAGGCGCTGGCGCGCGAAGCTCTGCAATGCGACCCCGCTGATTTCGACCACGGGTTGCCCATCCAGACGGTTTCTACCGGCCTGGCTTTCGCCATTGTGCCGCTGGTCTCGGTGGCAAAACTGAGTTCGCTGCAATTCGACTACAAACGCGCTGCCGCCTACCTGGAGAAAACCGACGCAAAGTTTCTTTATTTCATCGCCCGCGATACGGAGGTCAATGGGAATCCCGGCCTCAAGAGCTTTCGCTCGCGCATGATCTTCTATAACGGAGAAGACCCCGCCACGGGCTCAGCCGCCGGTTGCGCCACGGCGTGGCTCACCCAACACGGAGTCATCGCTTCCGAAGAAGCCGCTCTGATCGAACAAGGAGTGGAAATCAAACGCCCGAGCCGGATTTATATTTGCGCCAGCAAGACCGGCGACAGCGTGCGCAATGTTCGCGTGGGCGGATATTCGGTCGAGGTCGTGCGCGGCGAGCTGGAGCTTTAACCTGACAGAAAACATGAATTGGAAAATGCGAACGATACAAATGCCAAAAAAGACAAAACGAGAGAATCCCCTGAAACGGCAATTGCAGGGATACGGTCTCTCGGGGTCCTTCGACTCGGCGCAAGCGCTTCGCTCAGGATGACAGTTCTTTAATTTTAGTTCACGCGGGACGGCACTCGTCATTCTTTGCGAGCGCATCATGGCTGGTGCAACAGTAACGAAAATGTAAATTTATCTTTGCGCAGATTTTTTCGCGCCGGCTATTACCCACAGACAATCGCCACGACATAGCAGGGCGCTCAATAAAATTGCGGCTGCCAACAAGTTCACAGCGCTGGAAGAATTGCAACTCCAAAAAACTTTTTACTTTTCTGCTACTTTACAATCCCCCGACTTCGCCGTAGGATGCTCCTACATTTTTTGCCGAAGTCGCAATGCCGTCCAGCCAGACGCACTGCACGATCAAAAAACACGGCCCGATTCCGCTCCCGCTCTGGCAGCTTGAATCGCAACCGTGATGGGGTCCCTAATGAAAGCCAAGAAAACGATTCTCTGTGTCGACGACAATGAACAACTCCTCTCAGTCCGAAAAGTAATCCTCGAAACCCGCGGCTACCGCGTGCTGGCCTGCACCAATGGAAGAGAGGCGCTGGATGTTTTTAAACAGGGTGGCATCGACCTGGTTCTCACCGATCTGGCCATGCCGGAAGTCGATGGCGTCGCGCTGATTGATTCGGTGAAGAGCCTCGCGCCTGGAACTCCAGCAATTCTTTTTTCCGGCAAGGTAAAAATTTACGAGCGCCAGACACGCGCCGACCTCTTCCTGCCCAAGGGAATGTACGCGCCCATGGAGCTGCTGGAGCATATCCGGGTGATGCTGGTGCGCAAACGCGGACCGAAGAGGGCCGCAGCTCGGCTCCCGCTGCACTCAGGTATGGCAAACACAAATACAACCTATACCGTCGCTTCGTAGCTCCCGGTGGAGACGTAGCAGGCTACGTCTCTACCGATCATCAAGTTTGTTGCACAATCTGCAGATGGGGCGGCTGTGCCACACAAGCCCTCCGGCCTCGTGTATGATCGAGTGTTTGCATGCCACCGATCATCCAAGCTGAGAACGTAACCAAGGTGTATCGCATTGGGAAGGTAGATGTCCCGGCCCTGCGCGGAGTTTCGCTCGAAGTGCAGCGCGGGGAATTCGTGAGCATCGTAGGGCCTTCGGGAAGCGGCAAATCTACGCTGTTCTATATCCTGGGCGGATTGACCGGCCCTACCAGCGGAAGAGTATTGATCGAAGGCGCCGATTTTTCGCGCATCTCCGACAGCGAACGCACCCGGCTTCGCCGGCGGCGGATCGGTTTTGTATTTCAAAAGTTCAACCTGCTGCCCACCCTGAGCGCGCGCAACAACATCGCCATCGCCGGGGACATAGCTGGAGCCAATGACAATACGGATCCGGCGTATGTTGATAAGATTACACACATGCTGGGCATCGCCGACAGGCTCGACCACAGGCCGGCGGAGATGTCTGGCGGCGAGCAGCAGCGCGTTGCCCTGGCTCGCGCGCTGATTAACCACCCCGGAATCATTCTGGCCGATGAGCCTACCGGCAACCTGGATTCCAAGAACTCGGAAATCGTTCTCAAGATGCTGCGGCAATCGAACCAGGAACTCGGACAGACGGTGCTGATGATTACCCATAACCCGGAAGCGGCGCGCTTTGGCGATCGCATTGTTCATATGCGCGATGGGGAAATTGTCAGCTCCTAGCGGAATCAGCTGCTAGCTCCTAGCTTCTAGCTGTTTTTGGGATTCGAAGATGCGAGCTGCTTCCACGCCCAAACACAGCTAGTAGCCAGTGGCTAGAAGCTTGTCTGACCATATCTAAAAGCGGGGACCCGCCGGGTATCTTGATGCGCAAACTCCGCCGCTTCGCTATAATAAAAAATTGCTGAGCGGGAGTAACTCAGCGGTAGAGTGCGACCTTGCCAAGGTCGAAGTCGCGGGTTCAAATCCCGTCTCCCGCTCCAAATTTTCGTGCATCTGCCCTCGCAAAGCGGCGAGGGTTTGTTGTTTGCGAAAAGTACGTGTCTTCAGATAACGGCGCGGTACCCAAGTGGTAAGGGAGAGGTCTGCAAAACCTTTATGCGTCGGTTCGATTCCGACCCGCGCCTCCATCTCCCCTTAAGCAACACTGCTCTCCTTCGGTGTAATCCTCAGTGATCACTTCAAAACCTTCCAACGGAAGGGCCGGCACGCGATCAGGACCAGATGCGAATTCCATGTGTCCATCCAGGCGTCCTATCTCGCTTGTGCAAAGCAAGGAACACTTAGTGAATCCAGCGGCTGATTTTTCGATTTAAGCATGGCGAAAACTCCTTTTTTGCGCGGATTACCTGCCAACCAGCAGGGTGTTGATAGTGGAAACCAACTCGTCGCTGCTGAAAGGTTTACTCAGAAAGATATTGGCGCCAGCTTCGCGAGCGCGACGCTGGTCTTCCTTGGTAGTCAAGCCGCTCATTACAACGATGGGAATGGTGGCGGTATCAGGGTTGGAGCGCAGTTTGCGACAGACGGCGAGGCCGTTGGTCCTGGGCATCATGATGTCCAGAATGGCAAGGTCGACAGGATGGGAGAAGCCATGGAGCAGGGCCCGGATGCCGTCTTTGGAGGAGAGCACTTCGAATCCGGCCGATTGCAGGGTCTCTTCAATCAGCTCCCGGTAATTAGCATCGTCTTCGGCGAGCAGTATAACGTATTTCCTGGCTGGCGGTTTAGCTGTGTCAAGCGCAGTGCGTATTCTGCGCAGCAGCGCCGAGCGAGTAAAGGGTTTTCTGATGACCCTCACTGAGCCCAACTTACCCAGGCGCAAAGCAACGTCATCGGCATATCCCGTCATGAGCATGAGCTGGATCGCCGGGTACGTGGCAACGACCTCGCTCAACAGGGTTACGCCTCCCATGCGGGGCATGATGGCGTCGCTCAACAGCAGGTCGACCTTCCATCCGTGTTTGTGTCCCATCGCGATTGCCTCGATTCCATCTTCCGCTTCGAGCACTACGTAGCCGCTCTCTTCCAGGCACTCGCGAACCATGTGGCGAAGCGAGGGCTCATCTTCCACCAGTAGAATTGTTTCGCCTTTGCCCAGAGCCAGACCTTTTTCCTCCTGCTCCAATGCATCGGGCGCACCCGAGCTCAGAGGCAAGAAAATTTTGAAGGTCGTCCCGCAATCAATCTCGCTGTAGACCACAATATAGCCTCCGGCCCCGCGAATAATGCCGTCGACTGTCGCCAGTCCCAATCCCGTACCTTTGCCTTTTTCTTTGGTGGTGAAGAATGGCTCGAAGATTCGGGCCTTAATCTCTGTGTCTATCCCATGACCGTTATCGCTGACCGTAAGCAAGGCGTAGGGACCGGGTGGAAGATTCAGATCGGGATGAAGAGAGCCCGAGCTGAGATCAACCACAGCGGTCTCAATTGTCACCTTGCCGCCATCGGGCATGGCGTCTCTGGCATTGATCAGCAGGTTCATCAAGACCTGTTCGAGATGTCCTGGATCAATGTCAATAACAATGGGGGCTTCGGGCAGCTTGAGTTGAATGATTATGTTTTCTCCAATCAGGCGCTGGAGAAAGCGGCAGGAAAGAGAAATGGCAGGATTGAGGTCGATTTTCCTGGGCTCGTTGATCTGCTGGCGGCTGAACATGAGCAGCTTTTGGATCAGGGCTGCGGCCTTTTCGGTAGCCGACTTGGCATCCAGCAGTTTGGGGGCGGCCGGACTGGCATCTTCTATCCGTAGCAGAGCCAGTTCGACGTTGCCCATAACGATGGCGAGCAGGTTGTTGAAGTCATGCGCGACGCCCGCAACCAACTGGCCCATGGCTTCCATCTTCTGGGATTGCCGTAATTGCTCCTCCAGCCGCCTGCGCTCGGTAATGTCAACCAACATGCCGATACGGGCTGCTACGGTGCCATCGAGTGCCTTCAGAGGGACGCTACGAGAGATGACCCAGCGAATCTCCTGCTTGAGCGTGAGAATACGAAATTCACCATCATAGGGGACCCCCTCCGTCTCCGCTTTCCGGGCGCCTGCGGTGACCGATTCACGATCGTCGGGATGGATAGCTCGAACCCATCCCCAACCGAGCGATTCCTGCAAAGGGATGCCAGTCATTGAAATCCACCAGTCGTTCACGAAGGAGCATTCCCCGGTAGGAAGAGTTTGAAAGATCCCAACCGGCGCGCTGGCAGTAAGTTGGCGCAGACGCGATTCGCTTTCGCGCAACTGCTGTTCCAGCTTTTTGCGCGACTGGATTTCAGCTTCCAAGTGGCGCTGGGTTTCTTCGAGCTTGAGGTTGGCAGTGGTAAGCGCCTGCACCTTCTGCACCAGCTTCTGGGAGACGACCCGCAAATGTTGTTCGGAGAAGGCCGCTGGATCAATCGGCTGCACAGCCTGCGGCTCGGCGAATGCTTCCCGGATCGTCTGCAGGATTACCTGGGGATCGGCGGGCTTGTCGATGCGCCGGATCGGGCCCATGCTCTTCAATAACTGTGCCGCTTCAGCCTGATGATACGTGGCCGAATACAGCACAACGGGAATGCTCGAAGACGCGGCTTCGGCGCGCAGCTTGCGTATGAGTTCGAAGCCATCGACCCCCGACATGAGAATGTCGCTAATGATGAGGTCAGGTGGCGAGAAGCGAACAATTTTTAGGGCCTGTGCGCCTCCGATCGCCGATTGCACCTCATAGCCGGAGTGCTTCAGCAGGTAAAGCAGATACTCCCGGCTGTCATGATCGTCTTCCACCACCAGGATGTTCTTGGGTTTGGCCATGCCTCAGGTTCATCCTTTTAGGGCGCCAGTCTCGCCTCAATGAGTTGGAGAAGCTGGGCTGACTCCACCGGCCGGGAGAGCAGCGCGATCGCCCCCGCCTGCCGCAAACGTTCATGGGTGTGCCGAGTGGGCCTGTCGGAAGACGTGACCATGAGCACCGGAATATTTGCCAGTTCAGGGTCGGCCTTGAGCAGACGAAGAAACGCTTCACCATCTGTGAGTGGCATGTTGACATCACAGATAATCATTTGAGGACGTCCTACCCGGGCTTTCTCAATTCCCTCGCCAGCACAGGAAGCTTCGATGATATGAAAACCGGTGGCCTGAAGAAGGGTTTGCATCAGGTAGCGATTTTCCGCCATGTCATCAATAACCAGGATGGTCTGGTTTCGCGCAGCCGCCGGGGCTGCCGGTTGCGCCACCACCGCTCCACTTACAGAAACCGATATTGGGGCGGTGGTCGTTGGTCTTTTTTCTTCCGGCAGGAACTGTTTTACGCTCTCCATGAAAGCCTTCGGTTCAATTGGCTTGGAAATGTAGCCATCGAAGCCGGCGGCCAGAATGCGGTCGCGATCGCCGATCATGGCCAGGGCGGTTAGGGCTACGATCGGCGGGTGTTGTGCCGAGGTAAGTTGGCGGGCGATTTCCATTCCGTTCATATCCGGCAACTGAATATCGCAGAGAATAATGTCGAAGCCCCCGGCGCCCGCCGCGGCCAGTCCCTCGGCGCCGGTCGCGCAGCCCAACACATCAAAGCCGTAGGATTGCAACAAATAGAGCATGAGCTCCATGTTGGCTGTGTTGTCTTCGATCAATAACACTCGGTTCGACATTTGCTTCCGTTTCTCAGGTTTCACGCTTGGAGTTTTCAAAAACGAGAGTGAAAGTGCTACCCTTTCCCACTTCACTCTCCACCGCAATGGCGCTGCCCAACATGGCGGCGAGCTGCTGGCTGAGATGAAGTCCGAGGCCTGTGCCTTCCGCCTTTTTCCCTGCGATCTGGGTGAATGCCTGAAACAGCTTCTTTTGATCTGCGAGGGCAATGCCCGGTCCGGTGTCAAGCACGCGAAACCGCGTAACCGAGTTCTCGCCGGGGGGGTCGCCGGAAAGCTCGATAACCACGTTGCCGGTGTCCGTATACTTCACCGCGTTGTTCAGAAGATTGAGCAAGATCTGGGTAAGGGCCCGGCGGTCAGTGAAGAGAATAATAGGCTGCTCAGGAGTACGCACCTCAAGCTGCAATCCCTTTCTGGTGGCCAACGGCTGAAGCGCGTTGGCGACCTCAATCATAGCGGCATTCGCATCGACCGGCTCGAAAGTCAGTTCAACTTTTCCCGATTGAATTCTGGCAAGATCAAGCAGGTCGTTAATCAGAGAAAGCAGGTGTTTAGCGCCCGATTGCACCATGGTGAGCTGCTTATCCTGATCGGCGGTCAACGGCCCGGGCAGCCCCATGAGCAGCACACCTGTAAAGCCGAGAATCGCGTTTAATGGGGTGCGCAACTCGTGAGACATGGTAGCCAGAAAGCGGTCTTTGGCCAGACTGGCATTTTCAAGCTCGATGTTTTTTTGTTTCAGGTCCGCTTCCAGGCGCTTGCGTTCGGTAATGTCGCGAATGGCGCTGGTGACGAGAACACCTTCCGCGGTCTGCAAGGGGCTCAGGCTGATCTCCACCGGAAACTCGCTCCCATTTTTGCGCAGGCCGTAGAGCTCAAGGCCTGCCCCCATGGGCCGCACACGCGGATCGTGAAAAAAGCCTTGCCGGTGCTGCGGATGGCGTGGACGAAAGCGCTCGGGTATCAGGATTTCAACCGGGCGTCCCAGCAGTTCGCTTTTGCTATAGCCAAAGAGTTTTTCGGTCTGCGAATTCGCGAGCACGATGTGGCCATCGGATTTCACGATCACCATGGCGTCAGGAGCGGACTCGAGCAGGGCGCGAAATTGTTCCTGCGCGCGCCGCTGCTCAGTGATATCGCGAATGGCGCTGATGACAAACTTGCCCTCATGGGCGAGAAGCGGGCTCAGACTGATCTCCACGGGAAACTCGCTGCCGTCTTTACGCAAACCGAACAGATCCAGGCCCGCTCCCATCGGCCGCACTTTAGGGTCCGCGGAGAACCTTGCCCGATCTTGCGTGTGACGCGAATGAAAGCGGTGCGGCACAAGAATTTCTATCGGCTGGCCGCAGAGTTCGCTCTCCGAGTATCCGAACAGACGCTGCGTTTGAGGATTGGTAAGAACAATACTGCCTTGCGGGTCCACGATGATAATAGCGTCAGGAGCTGCGTCAAGAAATGGACGGAAATTCCCTCGCAGAACGTTCCAGGGAGGGCTGGTGCTGGCGGGTGCTGCTGTGGCTTTTCCCGTCACTTGTTGTGGAACCTCCAACAAAGCGAGCTATCCTAAGGACCCATTCAAACGGCCGGGCACAAGCTACGAATAAAAATCCCAAACCCTCCTTACTACTGGGCTAGAAGGCCGTTTCCGATCGTCAGAGGGCTTAACTGCGAACCTGGTTTCAACAAAATCTCAAGTAGAAAAGTTCAACTTTACATTTGCTTTACAGTACAAAGCGAGACGGAGAGTAGCACAACGCGGGGGAAAAGCAACCAAAAATGGCGCTTCTTGACGCTGTATTCCCAATATGAAACTGTAGCTAAACTTTGGACCATTATGGAACAAAAGTTGGACATGCCAGGTAAGTGTGCTCGTGCCGAAGAAGGGACTCGAACCCCCAAGGCATTCGCCTATCCCCGCCTGCACGGGCGCGACCACGACAAATGGGTCACTTCGAAGAACCGCGATGAACGCTCGTGCCTGAAGATGCGTGAGTTCACTACGTGGGTTCACGCTCTTCCGGCCCCAAATTTTTGTGCTAATTTGTGCTAACGCCCTGTCCAACGTGCCTTTCTTGTCCTTTTTGACCCATGAAAAATCAGCAACTTATGTGTTTTCAATACCGGCTGCGAGTTCGATTCCGACCCGCGCCTCCACTCTCTTAGCCGTATTAAAGCGGCGCTTTTTTATATCACTTAAGAAAGAAAAGACTCACAAACAAACACAAGAATACGATTGGGACTACCCGATCAACGAATCGCATCAGCTTATAGCGATGATCGTCTTTCAAGCCCTTCCATTTGCCCGAACCTTCCCATTCCTTTTTAAAGATAGGAAAGAAGCTACATTCGGCTTCCATGTCGCGAAGCACATTGAACTTGGCAAGGTAAATCGCCTGGAATGCCTGCATATGAAAGAACCATGCACTGCACAAGACAATTCCTACTATGGCGACAACATCCTGGACGGGGCCGACAATCTTCCAAGCGCCATCTTTGCCGGCCAATGCAAGAAGGGCGAACAGCGCAGAGGGAACTGCCAAATAAAAGCGCCTGCTGTTTTCGTGTCGTACACCAATGTTTCCAACATCCTGCAAATACGATTTGTATTGTTCGATGGCGACCGAAGCAGAAGGCGGCACAGGGGTTGGGGTGGATACAGAGGCGTTCATTGGACTGCTCCTTTGGAAAACAGAGTTTAACATTGTCTGCGGAAATTGCAGTCCTGGAGGTTTCGACCCCTCATGTCCCCTTCCCGCCGTTTCCGACCCGCGCCTCCACTCTTGTGAATTGAAACGGCCTACGGTCCAGATTCACTAATCTTATGACCCTACACGGTCGTTGATTTATCGGACTATCGTGGACATCAAAAACGATGTGGGCTGGTCCTAACGGCACGAACCTGCGCCTTCAACGCCGGTTCTCCGCCTGATTCAATCGACCCCCGACACGCCGGCGCCTTACAGCAGGCCGACTGCCGGCGTGTATGGCGGAACGTCCCTGCCGCCAGGCAGCCCGTGGAGAAAGGACCCGCTTGGGAGCAAAAACCCTGAGCGGGTTTTGTCTTGCAAAGGTATCGCCAGCGCGTAGCTGGATGTGAGTGTGGGCATTCTTTCCACAGTCTGGGAGATGATTAGCTAAACTGTACCTATTGTCAAAATCTCGGCTGCTTAGCCAGCTAGATTCCCACCAGGCTTCGTGCCCAGGCCCCTACCAGTGGATAGGTGACCCATTCGCCGGCATTGGTTTTCACGGCGAACGTCACCCCCAGTAAAACATTAATCAGCCAGGAAACGATCAATGAGAACCATAACATCGGGAACGCCATGAAGATGAGCGGAGATGGCGGGCCATGCCTGGCGGCAACCGAAAACGCGGCCTGTGAAATCACGATGACGAAAAACAACACGACCAGCAAGGCCACTCCGGCCGCATAGAGCAGGTGCCAGAACAAGGACTGTAACGCATGAAAGGAGACGAACTTGGAATCGCGCTTGATTACGTAAATAATAAGCGGGGCAAAAATACCGGAAATGATCGCCAGGATATGCACCAGCATCGCCATTGATCGTTCGTTTTGTGTCGGAGGCGGAAGTTCAGTCATCTATATTTCCTGAGTTGGAAATTAAACGTCAATTTCGCTTCATCATCTCGCACCATCGCTTTAAAGTCACGGACTTTGTATTGACCCTTGATTGGCGGCTGCAGGCATTCCGGTGCAACCAGATACTTTATGATTTTGAAGACAAGGATCGGATAGAAGGGCGCGATCGCGGCAGTTATCGTGGAGCATGAGGTGAAATCATGAACACTGAAAAGCAATGGCAACTGGTGCTGGCGCGCGATACTAAAGCAGACGGCAAATTTGTCTACGCCGTGCGCTCGACCGGAATTTTTTGCCGTCCTACCTGCCCCAGCCGCAGACCAAAACGCACGCTGGTGGAGTTCTTTGCCACCCCGTCCGAGGCCGAGCGTGCCGGATACCGCGCCTGCAAGCGCTGCCGGCCAGATCAATCGCATCCCCAAACCAGCAAGATTGAAGCTGCCTGCCGGCTGATTGACAAAAATGTTGACGTTACCCTGACACTCTCAGCCATCGGCAACAAAGTTGGGCTGAGCCCTTTTTATCTGCAACGGCTTTTCAAACGTATTTTGGGCGTCACCCCACAACAATACCAGCAGGCGCGCAGAACGGGGGAATTTAAGTCTGCGCTGCTGCGCGGTTCCAAAGTTACAGACGCCATCTACGAAGCCGGCTACGGCTCCAGCAGCCGCCTCTACGAGAAAGCGCAGCTTCGCCTGGGGATGACGCCTTCAACCTATCAACGCAAAGGTAAGGGAGTTGCCATTCGCTTTGCAATCATGAATACGCAATTGGGCAAGCTACAGGTTGCGCTGACCGATAAGGGAGTGTGCAGCATTCAATTCGGCGAAACCGAGGAACATCTGGAGCGTGAGCTGCGCAATCAATTCAGCGGCGCCACCATCTCGCGCGACGATGATGGATTGCAGCAGGTGACATGCAAAATCAGCGCCTATTTGCAAGGCAGCGAAGTGCGCCTCGACTTCCCCCTCGATGTGCAGGCGACCGCTTTCCAGGGCCGCGTGTGGGAGGCGCTACGTCAAATCCCTTACGGAGAAACCCGCAGCTACAGCCAGATTGCCGCCAGCGTGGGCAATAAGCGCGCGGTTCGGGCGGTGGCCAGGGCGTGCGCAACCAATTCGGTTTCGTTGCTCGTGCCCTGCCACCGGGTTGTGCAGAAAGACGGAAACTTGGCCGGATATCGCTGGGGTGTAAAAAGAAAAGCAGCTTTATTAGCAGCGGAGCGGAAGAAGTAAAGCGAAAATGATTGTATCTATCATCCTGAGCAAATTTTCACCACGGAGACACGGAGGCACGGAGGCATTGAGTCATTGAATCATCGAGTCATCGGGTCATTGATTCAATTTTTTCAAATCAGGCTGCGCTCTTTGATATCCACGTAGTGATTCACCAGTTGCGTAGAGAGCTTGCCTGGAGCAATCTCCAGGGCCAGGGCGCCGCGGGAGCGCAGGCGGGCTAGAAGAAGATCGCGGCGCTGGACCATTTCCTGCGCGGCTACATGGCGGTAAAGATCTTCCACGGTCTGAGGAGCGCTCTCGGCCATTTCGTCGAGTTCGGGCTGCGCCAGCGCGGCAAAAAGCACCACGTGCCGCGGCATCATCTGGTATGCGCTATCTATGACCTCGGGAGTCATGGCAGTTTCTGCCAGGTCGGTCAGCCAGACAATCAGGCTGCGCCGCTTCTGGTCGCGCAAAAGCATCTGGGCAGCGCGAAAGTGGTCGGCTTCAACCGCTTCTGCCTTCACCATGGCGAGCCGCTCCATGAAGTCGCGCATGTGCGCGGAGCCGCGAGCGGCGTTCAGATGCTGCTGCGGTTTGCGGCCATAGGCAAGCAGGCCAACTTTGTCGCCGGAGAACATGGCCACATGGGCCAGAGTCAGGGCGGCATTCACGGCATAATCGAGCTTGCTAAGGGTGCCTACGCGGGCGCGCAGCAGGCGGCCGGCATCAACCACGATCCAGACAGACTGGCTGCGCTCTACCCGGTGGATCTTGGTGATGAGCTTGGCCCGCCGCGCCGTGGCGGTCCAGCAGATATCGCGCAGCTCGTCGCCGTCGCGCCAATCGCGCAGACTTTCA
Organism: Terriglobales bacterium; assembly: GCA_035487295.1. Classification (GTDB taxonomy): domain Bacteria; phylum Acidobacteriota; class Terriglobia; order Terriglobales; family Acidobacteriaceae; genus QIAW01. The sequence continues at coordinate 322,702 of DATHMH010000044.1, read as the reverse complement.
AATTCGCGCCCCAGCCCGCGCCGCCGTTGCAAACGCCGCTCCTGCTCTACCTGCCGGCTGCGCAACAGAAAGATAGTGTGCTTCTTGGCTTCTTCCAGATTGGGATAAACCCGCACCGTCTGGCCGAGTTTCACCGTGGCCCAGCGCTCGGCAATATGCAGGGCGCTTTGATAGCGAATAAACACGGAGGCCAGTTGAGCGTCTCCGCGTTCGCGCGGGTGGATGTAGTAACTTGCTTCGCCTTCTTTTCCGGGAGCAGCTTTGACTTCAATTTCGGCAGGAGTCCGGCGCAGTTGAACAGGAAGATCGTCTGTGACATTGGCGCGGATTCCCACGCGCCCGCGATTAAGGATTTTGATAGTTACCGTGCCGTTGCAGTCGAGGCTTACCGGCGCACTCCATACGCGACTTACAAATAGAGCGCCAGGACGCGGCATCTGGCTCAGGTCATACAGCCATGCCGCCAAAACCAGCACGTCCCACAGCACCATGCCGAAGAGAAAACGGCGATCGATCCATCCCGGCCCAATCCATGCCAGACCGACAATGAGCAGCGTGTAAAAGCGCGCGCCGAAGGCCGCCGGCCAACGGGTCACGGGAAATGCCCGGTTCGAGACGGTTGCGGGTACGAGCTGGGGAGCAGCGTTCATGGAATTTATCGCTTGCTTTTCGTCACGGCTGAACGGCTTGAAGAAAAAGTCTGATTCTTGTCATTCCGATCTCGCGAAGCGGGAGAGGAATCCCTATCGTACCGATGAACCTTCATGTCACGCCACCCAAAAAGTATCGGAGTTTATAGGGATTCCTCCCCTCGGCTTCGCTCGGGGCAGGCTAAAAACGCTTTGCTCCTCGGAATGACAAATTCTACAAGCAACTCTATTTTCTATTTCGGCACTTCTACCGCTGCAATTACGTCGCGAACCACCTGATCGGCGGTTATGCCTTCCAGATCGGCCTCAGGCTTGAGCATGATGCGGTGGCGCAAAACCGGAGGCGCTACCGACTTCACATCATCGGGGATGAGATACCCGCGCCCATCCATCGCAGCCATCGCCTTGGCCACCATCATCAGGCTGATAGCCGCACGCGGGCTGGCCCCCAGGCTGAGAGATGGCCACTCGCGTGTGCGGCGTACCAGCGCCGTAATGTAACGAAAGAGCGCCGGTTCCACTTTCACTTGTGCCACCTCTGCACGGGCCGCGGTGAGCAATCTGGAATCAACCGGCGCCAGACCCACTTTTTCCAATTCCCGGGCGTCGAAGCCATTCTGATAATTTTCCAGAATTTTGGCTTCCTGCTCGGCCGCGGGATAAGAGACAAGTATCTTCATGAGAAAGCGGTCGAGTTGCGCTTCGGGAAGAGGATATGTTCCCTCGAATTCCACCGGGTTTTGTGTCGCGAACACGGTGAAGAAACCGGACAGAGGGTGCCGTGCGCCGTCAATCGTGACCTGCCGCTCTTCCATACATTCGAGCAGGGCGGCCTGGGTGCGCGGCGGCGTGCGGTTGATTTCATCGACCAGCAGCAGATCTGTGAATACCGGGCCGCGATGCAGCGCGAAGCTGCCCGCCGCCATGTTGAATATATTAGCGCCGAGAACGTCGGCCGGCATCAAGTCGGCGGTGCACTGCACACGCTGGAATTCCAGTTGCAGCAGGCGCGCCAGGGCCTTCACGGCAAGGGTCTTGGCCAGTCCAGGAACTCCTTCCACCAGCCCGTGGCCTCCGCAAAGGATGACCAGCAGAAACTGGTCGATGGTGGCATCCTGCCCCACGATGATTTTGCCCAGCTCGGTGCGAATGTGCGCCGCCAGCTTGTTCACTGATTCAATGTTGCTTATTGCGTTCCCGACCGCTTCCATCAGGGTTTCTCCTTTTGAGTGCGCGACGAAAGACGCAACACCCGCGTGTACTGCTGTAATGCCTGGACAAGCTGCACAGCTTCATCCTCGCTCAACTCAGGATCAAGCGCTGCGCGCTCACAACGATACATAGTCTCCACAAATCCCGGCTCTTTCCATCCCAACTGCTCGCGAACCGCAATGGTGAGTTCCTTCGTGCTCAGATTGCTGGCCAGCCCCAGCCGCTTGATCAGCAGATAACGAAAGCGCTGGTGTGCCACCCCGACGGCGGCAGAAGCGGCGTGCGCACGCTGGTAGAGTCCGCCCAGGCTGTCCACAAACTCAAGCGGAGAAAGGCGGGGCTCCGTCGCCAACGGCCTTACCGGACCGCTGCGCCGCGAGTAGGTAAAGAAAATTGCCAGCAGGCCAATTCCCAACTGGGCAAATCCCCAGACCAGCGGCGTGGCGGCAAAATACGATAGCAAGCCGGGACGCTCACCGTGAAAATATTCGTCCCAGAGAATTTCTTTGTTCTGCGACGCGCCAACCGAATTCAGCAGCAATTCCATGTTGCCCGCTTCTTTCAACCCGGCATTGGTCAGGGGAGTAGAACCAGCCCACCAAATCACGCGGCCTTTACCATAGGAATAACAAACCACCACGGCATGATCTTCATCGCCGAAAATGACAGGCACGGCAGCCTTTTTTGTGTCCCAGTAGCTTTCAGGTTTCATGGTGATCTGCGGAATGCCCCGGCTCAGGTTACTGGGAGTTCCGGCCTGGAACTTTTTCCATTCAGTCTCATACTCAAGCTCGGCGGCATGTTGCGGAAGAAAGTAGGTAGCTGCGTGGCCGGTTGCAAGAACGGTGCCGCCCTTTTGCAGCCATGATTCCAGCGCCTGCCGGTCTTGTGAGGTTGCGCCTTCAATCGGCTCTGCCAGAACCAGCACGGTATCCGCTTCCGTGGGTGAGGGCAGTTTATCCAGAGAGGCTTCCCAGCGCGCAACCGAATATCCAAGTTCCTGCAGCAACAGATAGGCGGCCTTGCCCCCGTTGGAGCCGGTTGCATAGCTGGAGGGAAACGGCGTCATGTCTTCTTCTGGAGGCGAAAGCAGCACGGCCGCCGCCATCAGCAGAACAAGTACCGCCCCGGCAACGATCAGGATTTTTGTGTCGCTGCGGCTGAGTGCGCCAGGCATCCAAGCTTCTCCAATTGTTGTGTGACCTGGTCAAAATCACGAGCCGTAGCTACGGCATAACCGTACCAGGTGAGTTCAAAGCATTGCGTGAGAGTGGCAAGAGGCGGACGCTGAAAGTGATCGGCAGGCAATAAGCGCAGGTATTCCCGCGGCGTCAGCGTACGATTCGGAGCCCAGCGGCCCAGCTCTTCCAAACGAAAGACCGCAGCCCAGTACGAGCAGCGTATGGCATTGCGGTAGTCTCCCCGGCGGGCCGATGCCAGCGCGTCTGCCACCCATTCGCGTGAATGTTTATGAAATTGCTCTCCCCCGGAGAGGTTCAATTCCAGATTTTCCTGTGTGCGCGTAATCCATTTCCACAAGACAAAGGCAAGCGCCAGGCAGACGGCAACAATAACAGTCCAAACGATGGCCTTGCCTATCCAGGGAGCAAAACCGACTTTGCCAATCGAAGGCCCATGATGACGATCGAGCCAGTTCGCGATCTTTGCCAAAAGCTCGTCTAACCAGGTGGGGCCATGAATTTTTCCGAATTCTTTGCGGGCCAGGATCTTCTGAAGCTTTTGCCGCGCATCGCTCGACGGCAAAGACGAGGCGGCAAATGCATCGGCTTCCGTCTGCAATTGCTGGATGCGGCGCTGCAGCGAATCCAGACGAGACGGCTCCTCCGGATCTTTCTGCCACTGTTCCAGATCTTCGCCCAGCCGCTTTGTAGAAACTTCATAGGTCGTCCTCTCTTCGCTGATAACCCACTTGGACGGAAGCGAATCACGCACTGCCTGGCCCTCTTCCGGATGCTCGTCCAGGCGTGCGATGGCTTGCGCTAAGCGATCAAGCTCAGCGCGGTATGTGTTGAGATCAACATAAGAGCTTTCTCTCGTCCCCTGGGCAGAAAGGATGCCGCTGCAACACAGAAGGACGCCAAGCCAACAGGCCCACTTGAAACACCAGGAAAAATTGCGCTGGGCGTTTGGCATTTCGTGAGCTCACACCGAAGGAGGAAGCGGGGAATTGGCGGCCACCGCACCGGCTGCCATGGCGTTGCGATCAATGTTCGCCATCATGAACTGCATATCGAAAGCTTCTTTACGCACGCGCTCATCGTAGTAGGCAATGGAAAGCGCTATATTCAGCATCGGCATGATCAGGCAGCCGGAGACAAAACCTCCCAGGTACACCAGGCTGTTGACCCAAATCGGAGGTTGGCCGTGCTGTGCCAGCACGGCCATGAGCACGATCGCTGGAATCGAGAACATATAGCTGATAGCCGAATGAAGAAGAAGGAAAACAAACATGATTACAAAAATTCTTCCGAGATCATCCTTCACCAGATTGAAGCTGCGCTTAATGGATTCAACCGGGTCGCGGCCTTCCAAAACCGTTACCGGAATCGCCAGTGAACAAAATAGCCCGGCAAATATCGTGCCGACGATAAACGCAAAAAAACCGACCATCACGGCCAAAAACGTGAGTACGACGACTCCGACGATGGACCAGAAGCGGCTGCGAATAAAAACGTACGATGCGCCGATGGTGGTATTACGCTCCAAATAAACTTGAGATACAGCGTAAACGGTTGCCGCTTGTCCTGTTCCAATGGCAGCGAAGTACACCGCAAGATAAATGGGCATAGAAATCAGAAAGCCGATAATTCCCACAGCGAATGCCGAAGAATTAGTTCCGCCTGCCGATGTCATGAGGGCCGGAAATATGATCATACCCAGCGAGGTTGCGAAAATCACCAACTGGGGCAACACCATGATGCCTACAAAAAGCTTGAAATGATTGCGATAAAGACTGAATGTTCGATCCAGTATTTCGCCGATGCTGAGTGGACGTAAAACCAGCGCCATTTCCCTGCCCCCTACCGGTAAAAAGCCCCTGCCTTGCGGCGGATGTTACCACAGCCAGCTTGTCTTCCCGCAATTTGGATTGTACTAGCCGATTTAAAACTGTACCATGTGCGCCAGGCAGGAGAACCATGATTCCCCATACGATGACGACCACCACGTTTGAGATTGAGGGCTATGCCGTGACCCGCAACCTGGGGGTGGTACGCGGAATCATTGTCCGCTCCCGCTCGATCCTGGGAAACATTGGGGCAAACCTGCAAACGTTGATCGGCGGAAATATTACCTTGTATACGGAACTCTGCGAAAAAGCCCGCAACGATGCTTATGATCTCATGCTCCAGCATGCTGTCCAGATGGGAGCCAACGCCATCATAGGCATTCGCTATGACGCCACCGAAGTCATGCAAGGAGTGACTGAAGTCTGTGCTATGGCACGGCGGTAATTGTCGAGTCGAAGAAATAAATCCAGTCCCATCAGGGCTTTATCGGAACTAACTGACTCCTTTTTGGATCCTGCAAGTTTGGCTCGCTCCATCGTTCTTCAGAATAGGAAGTCTGGATGATCGGCCAGCATCTATGTATCTACATTTCTTAAATAACACGGGAGGGGTGAGATGAGAGGCAGACGTGTGTTCGTGTGGATTTGTTGTGCCAGCCTTACAGTGATCGCATTCGCGGCCACGCAGATTGCACGCTTTGCGGACGAGGCGGAGGAAGGCGCAAGCAGCGAGCTTGCGCTCACGATTTATAACCAGAATTTCGCCGTGGTGCGCCAACCCATTGCGCTCGACCTTCAACCGGGTCTCAACCAGGTTCGCTTCTCTGAGACCACGGCCCACGTGGAGCCGAATTCGGTCATGTTGCGCGACCCGTCAGGCACATTCAAGCTGCATATCCTGGAGCAGAATTACCGCAACGATCCACTTTCCGAACCCTTGCTGCTCTCACTGAATGAAGGCAAGGTCCTGGATTTCGAGGTGGCGCGGGATGGCAAAGTCGAAACCGTGAAAGGCAAAATTATCCGCAGCGGATATGTCCCGCACACCGATGCATACCAGACCTATGGCTACCAGTATTATCAACAGCAAGCGGCTTATGCCAGCCCAACCACTGGAAACGGAGACCCTATTGTTGAAGTGGATGGCAAGCTGCAATTTGGCTTGCCCGGCAAACCCATTTTTCCCAGTCTGGGCGATGACACCATCATGAAGCCTACCCTGGACTGGGTGCTGCGCTCCGACAAGGCCGGGAAAACAACCGGAGAGCTCAGTTACGTAACCGGCGGCATGAACTGGCAGGCCGACTACAACGTGGTTGCTCCGCCCAAGGGAGATATGCTCGACGTCGTAGGCTGGGTCACGATGGATAACCAAAGCGGAAAAACCTTTGAACACGCCAAGATCAAGTTGATGGCCGGCGAGGTGAACAAAATCCAACCTGGATATGCGACTGCTCAATTCGGCGCCGTGAGTGGAGCTATGTCGAGGGTTGACCTTGACCAGCAGGTAAAAGAAAAGGCCTTCGATGAATATCATCTCTACACTCTGCCGCGATTGGTTACCTTGCGCGACCGCGAGAGCAAGCAGGTTGAGTTCATCCGCGCTTCGGGAGTGGAATCGCAGCGGGTTTATGTCTATGACGGGGCCAAAATCGATTCCAGCCAGTACAGCTATTACAACCCCGAACAAATTCGCAACAACCAGAGCTACGGCACCGAATCCAATCCCGATATCTGGGTGATGCAGGAGATTGTAAACTCTAAGTCAAATCACCTGGGTATGCCCCTGCCCAAAGGCCGGGTCCGGTTCTATCGCCGCGACGAAGATGGGCAACTGGAATTCACCGGTGAGAACGTGATATCTCACACTCCCGCCGATGAAACTCTGCGCATCTTCACCGGAAACGCCTTCGATCTTAAAGGCGAACGCCGCCAGACTGATTTCCGGCGGCTGGATGAAAAGCACTGGATTGATGAATCATTCGAGATCCACGTGCGCAACCACAAGAAAGAAGCCGCCGCGGTGCGGGTGGTCGAGCACTTTTATCGCTGCCAGACCTGGGAACTGGTGAAACAATCCGATCCGTTGAACAAGACAGACTCACGAACCGGCGAGTTCCGAGTGCAGATTCCGGCGGATGGAGAAAAGGTCATTACCTATACTGTGCATTACACATGGTAAGGAGAAACGCATTACGGCAGCAAGGGTAGATGGCAAGCTCTCGGTATCAGGAACTTACTCATGCCTTTCTTGCTAAAGAACATTGGACGGAGCATCAAGGTAAACGGCTTCTGCAAATTGGGAGTTGCGCTGCTCTCGGTGTCCGTGTTAATTCCAGTGGGTGTTTACAGTTACTCCAAATCGATTGATTGGTGCCCCGTACGTCGACCGATATCACTCCACCCAGGCACTATTGACCAAACATTTCACGTTAATTACACAGCACGGTATTTTGCTGAAATCGAGTTACAAACTGTTGCTATGTCGCCAGATACTGTGCAGTGTTTGACGGGCATAACAGGTTTCTCACCCAAGCCGAAATGTAGTGAAAAACCCATCTTGAACTTCGGCTGGCAGTTGCTGCAAGACGGCAAAACAGTCTCTTCGGGCCGGTATGAACAGGACAAAAGTGGTAGAAGCATGTCAGCTTCCACAGTCGGAGTGGGTATCACGGATTTCGATGCCAAACGCGGTGATACGTACACTCTGATCGTTAAAATAGACCCTGATGCAACCAGACTCGATGTCACAAATCCCACTCTTGATATTGACGTAAATTCAGCGAACCTCGAGTTTGCATTGATGCTCGAGGGACTCTCGCGAGTTTCAGCAGTCGCATTGGGACTCGTTGGTCTGACTTGCCTCATCTGGGGAATAAAACAGCAGCGCGTTCCATCATTTGAATGATTGCATGAATGATCGCGAAACAAGTTCTAGGTCGTGTAATCCGCGTTAATGTGAACGTACTCAGCGGTAAGGTCGCAGGTAAGAAATTCGGAGCTGCTTTTGCCTCTGCCCAATTGAATCGTGATCTCAAAATGTGGCTGTGACAAATAAGCATGGGCGCCCTGTTCGTCGAAACTCACAGCCTGGCCTTTGCGGCAAACCTGTTGCTTCCCGAAAAAAATATTGACTCGCGCCGGATCCAGCGCGACTCCGCTGTTGCCAATGGCTGCCAGGATTCGCCCCCAGTTCGGGTCGGCTCCCGCCCACGCCGTCTTCACCAGCAGAGAATTCGCGATGGCCCGGGCTACACGATCTGCCTCTTGCCGGCTGTCGGCCTGCTGCACGCACAAGCGCACAACATGCTTGACTCCCTCGCCATCTGCCACGATCTGCTCAGCGAGCGAACGGCAAACAGCAGTTAACGATTCTTCGAACTTCGCCTGAAGAGAAGACGATTGCAACCCCAGGCCGCTGCCGCCGCTGGCCAGAAACAGCACGGTGTCATTGGTGGAAGTATCGCCGTCGATGGAGATGCAATTCAAACTTACGTCCATGGCCGCACGCAGATAACCTTTCAGCATGGAAGGCGATACCCGGGCATCGGTAAAAAGATAAACCAGCATGGTCGCCATTTTGGGATGGATCATGCCCGCGCCTTTGGCAATTCCCAAAATAGAAATAGACTGGTTCCTCACCTTTACCTGGGCCGAGGCCAGCTTGGCGCGGACGTCGGTTGTCATGATGGCCCCGGCAAAGGCGCGAACCGCTTCTTCCCCGGCCTGGGCCCGCGATATAAGCTGCGGAAGCTGCGCGAGAATTTTTTCCGCGGGCAAAGGTACACCAATGATTCCAGTAGAGGAAGGAAAGACCTGCTGGATGGGGATGCCCAGGCTCTCGCCCGCGGCCGCGCAAATCTGCTTGCATGCGGAATAGCCGGCTTTACCGGTGGCACAGTTGGCGTTTCCGGAGTTGACCAGCACAGCCCGGATTTTTGCCCGCGACCACGCCATGTGCTCGCGGCCCACCCGGACCGGGGCTGCAACCACACGGTTGCCGGTAAACAAGGCGGCGGCCGTGGAGGCACGTTCGGAAGCGATGACCAGGGCAAGGTCAGGCTTACCGCTGGCTTTGATGCCTGCCGTGGCCGCTGCAAAAGAAAATCCGCGGGGAACGTGCACTTGCTTTCCTTGTTCTCGGTTCATGCGCCCAATTTGACCAGCGGCACCTGCACAGGCACCTTCCCGAGAATAGCAAATGTGGGAAGCTCGCCGCGAACCATGGCGATCTCATCGCAGGCATGCAGCTTGGGGCAGAGCAAGCAATCTTTATACAGCTTATCGGGTATATCTTCGCGCGTTACCACGCGAAAATCGAATTTCGTAAAAAATGAGGGAACGAGTGTAAACAGGCACACACATGTTACCTGGTGATGCTCAGCCTCTGAGAGCAATGCCTCCATGAGCAGGGTGCCGGCGCCGCGGTGCTGCTGCTCGGGGCTGACGCAGATGGAGCGAATCTCCGCCAGGTGTAAACCATAAAGGTGCAGGCCGCCGCACCCCAGAATGGTTCCGTCTTCTTCCACTACGTAGAAATCGCGGATGTTCTCGCAAATATCGGAGAGCGGCCGCGGCAGCAGCGTGTCAGTATGGGAAAAACTCTCGACCAGATGGTGAATCTGCTCGGCATCTGGAAGTACGGCCCTACGCGTGCGCATGAACTTCTCCGCTTAAAACAGAAATCTGCTGGCGCATTTTGGCCAGCGCTTCACGCACCCGCGCCGGATGCGTACCTCCGGTGACGTTGTGGCATGCAAGCACGGCGTCAAGACGCAGCCAGGAATAAAAATCCTCACTGAACTCGGGACTGAATTGACGCAGCTCCTGCAAAGAAAGGTCTTGCAGCTCGCAGCCTTTGCCTTTTTCCAGGCAGTAACAGACGGCGTTGCCAATATGCTCGTGCGCCTTCCGGAAAGAAACTCCCTTGCTGACCAGGTAGGTAGCCGCAGCCAGGGCATTCATATATCCGCTCTGCGCTACGCTTTGCATGCGTTCGCAGTTGAATTCGACCTGGCGCATGAAGCCCACAGCGGTTTTAACACTTTGCAGAGCTGTTTCTGCGGCAATAAAAACCGGCTCCTGCGTCTCCTGCAAGTCTTTGTTGTAAGCCAGCGGCAATCCCTTAAGGGTCACAAGCAACGACACGGCGTTGCCCAACATGCGCGCCGCCTTGCCGCGAATAAGCTCCAGGGCATCGGGGTTTTTCTTTTGCGGCATGGCGCTGCTGCCGGTGGAGTAGCTCTCCGGCAGGCGAATGAAGCCATACTCCTGCGAGGAAAACAAAATCAGTTCTTCCGCCCAGCGGCTGAGGTGCACGAAAAGCAGCGAAAGAACCTGCGTAAATTCGATTGCGAAGTCGCGGTCGCTGGTGGCATCCATGCTGTTGGCCGCAGGGGCGGTAAACTGAAGCTCCTGCGCCATGGATTCCCGGTTCAATGCCAGTGGGGCGCCGGCGATTGCACCTGAGCCCAACGGACAGAAATTGAGCCGCTGCCGGCAATCGGCCAGCCGGGTAAAATCGCGCACAAACATCTCTGCATAAGCGTGAAGCCAATGCGCCACCAGCACCGGTTCGGCGGCTTGCAGGTGGGTGTAGGCCGGCATGGCCGCATCCCCTGATTTTTCGGCGCGGGTCACGATTACGTCCAGCAGCTCCAGCAGATGAGTCTGTAACTCATCGATGGTTTTGCGGATGTACAACCGCAAGTCTGTAGCAATCTGTTCATTGCGGCTGCGGCCGCTGTGCAGCTTGTATCCAATCTCACCGATGAGCTCGACCAGGCGCTTCTCGACAAAGTGATGAATGTCTTCCGCTTCATCGTCGTGAAAGTACTCTGGTTTTTGGGCGGTAGCCTGAATGGTCTCAAGGCCGCCCAAAATGGAAGCCAGCTCGCTCTCGGAGAGCACACCTATTCTCTGCAGTGCGCGGGCATGCGCACCACTGGCAGCAACTTCCTCGTTCACCAACCGCTGGTCGAACGGGAGCGACCGCTGCCAACGCTCAAACTCCGGATCAAGCGGCTGGCGGAACCGGCCCGACCACATCTTCATGGGACTGTGACCTCATGCCTCAGCAAGGCACGCGAGCGGGAGGGCAACCCAAGAATGCGGATGAATCCGGCCGCATCTTTCTGGTCGTAGCTCTCGCCCATGGTGAACGAAGACAGATCGGTGCGATAGAGTGAATAGTCCGATTGCCGGCTGGCGACGGCCACATTGCCTTTGTAAAGATCAAGCACGACCGATCCGGTGACTTCGCCCTGGGTGCTGGCAACGAAAGCATCGAGCGATTCGCGCAGCGGCGTGAACCACAGTCCGTAATAAACCAGCTCTGCGTATTTCAAGGCGACATGCTGCTTGAAATGCATGAGATCGCGATCAAGACACAGGGCTTCTAATTCGCGATGTCCGGTGAGCAGCAGGGTCCCGCCCGGAGTTTCGTAGCAGCCCCGCGACTTGATGCCGACAAAGCGGTTTTCCACCAGGTCAACGCGCCCGATGGCATTGCGGCCGCCAATCTCATTCAATTCCTGCAAGAGCGAGACCGGGTCCATCTGCTTGCCATTGACCGAAACGGGAATGCCCGCGGCAAAACCAATCTCAACCCGTTGGACCTTATCAGGCGCAGCTTCCGGTGACTGCGTCATCTGCCAAGTGGTTTCCAGCGGCTTGTTTGCTGGATCTTCCAGTTCGCCGCCTTCATGGCTCAAGTGCATTATGTTGCGGTCGCGGCTATGGATCTTCTCCCGGCTGGCAGCTACGGGTATGTTGCGCTTCTCGGCATAATCGAGGCAATCTTCACGCGACTTCAAATTCCATTCCCGCCAGGGCGCAATGATCTTCAAATGCGGAGCCAGCGCCTGATAAGCGTGCTCAAAGCGCACCTGGTCGTTTCCCTTCCCGGTACATCCGTGGGCCACGGCAGTAGCGCCTTCGCGCAGTGCGACCTGCACCTGGTGTTTGGCAATGACGGGACGCGCCAGCGAAGTCCCCAGCAGGTATTTATGTTCGTAGACGGCCCCAGCCATGATAGCGGGGAAAACGTAGCCGGTGAGGAACTCCTCGCGCATATCCTCCACCACGACTTTGGATGCGCCGGTGGCATAGGCCTTCTTGACCACAGCTTCAATATTGTCGCCCTGGCCAACATCGCCTACCATGGCGATAACTTCGCAGCCGTAGTTTTCCTTCAGCCAGGGAATGATGATGGAGGTATCGAGCCCCCCGGAATATGCAAGAACAACTTTTTCAGACACGTGCGCTCCTCTGCGGCAGCCGTTTGATCTCGCCGCCCAATAAAATAAGCATGATTGCCTTTTGTGCGTGCATGCGATTTTCTGCCTGGTCAAAAACCACTGACCGCGGCGAATCTATGACTTCATCGGTAACTTCATCGCCACGATGGGCGGGCAAACAATGCATGAACACCGCATGCGACGAGGCATGCGCGAACAGCTCTTCGTTAACCTGATAGGGGGCAAAGGTCTTCTTGCGCTGCGCGGCCTCACTCTCCTGCCCCATGCTGGTCCACACATCCGTATAAATTGCATCAGCGCCTTTGACGGCCGCACGCGCATCGTGGGTAATCTCGATCGAGGCCCCGGTTTCAGCGGCGATCTCCAAAGCCGTGTTCAAGATGCCGGCCTCGGGGTTATATCCCTTGGGAGCGGCCACCGTAATCTTCGATCCCAGGCAGGCGGCGGTCAGCATCAGCGAATGGGCTACGTTGTTGGCGTCCCCAACATATGCGAGGCGGATTTTTTTCAGGTCTCCAAATTTTTCCATCAGTGTGAAGTAATCAGCCAGCGCCTGGCAAGGATGCTCCAGGCCGCTCAAGCCGTTAATAACGGGAATGGCCGCGTGCTGCGCCATCTCGGTCACGGTTGCATGTTCAAAGGTGCGCAATACTATGCCGTCAACCCAGCGTTCAAGATTATGGGCGATGTCGCTGAGTTTTTCGCGCGCCCCCAGACGGGCATTGGTCTGGTCGAAGAACATTGATGTGCCTCCCAGACCGTTCATCCCGGCTTCAAAGGTGATGCGGGTGCGCAGCGAAGGCTTCTCGAAAAACAGCACGATTTGTTTTCCCGCGAGAGACCGGCGGAAGTCCGCAGGACGCGTCTTCACCAGCATGGTCAAATCGAGCATGCCTTTGACGCCCTCGGGCCCGAGGTCCCCGATGGAAATAAGGTCCTTGCACCATTGCAGCTTCTCGCCGGGAACCGGCATGACCGCAGATGATTTAACAGTTTGCGTTTTCAATTGGCTACACTCCTCCGCGCTCCTGAATGCGCCTTCGTATTGGTCTGGCTTTCTTCTTCAAAAACTGCATCGAGTTTCTCAATCACTTCATCGACGTGGGCTTTGCCGATCACATAGGGCGGCAGGAAGCGCAATACGGTTTCGTGCGTCCGGTTGATGATGACTCCGCGCTCCATCATTTTCTTGACCGCGGTTTTGGCCAACTCACCGGAATTCAATTCCACTCCCGCCATCAGGCCCAGCACGCGAACATCGGTGATGACTGGATGGCGCTCCTGCAACTCGAGAAGCTGCTGGCGCAGATAGTCGCCCATCTTGCGCACGTGCTCGACCAGCTTTTCCCGCTCCAGGGTCTGCAAAAACGCAATGGCGACGGCGCAGGCCAGCGGCCCGCCTCCAAAGGTGGTGCCGTGCATTCCAGGGTGAAAACTGCGGGAGACCGACTCCCGGGTCAGCACCGCGCCCAATGGCAATCCCGCAGCCAATGGCTTGGCAATCGTGACAATGTCGGGAGAAATGCCATAGTGCTGATAGGCGAACATCTTCCCGGTGCGTCCCAGCCCGCTCTGGATCTCGTCTACGATCAACAGGGCATGGTGCTTGCTGGCAAGAGATCTTGCCGCCTGCAAAAACTGTTTGTCTATGAATTTAATGCCGCCTTCACCTTGCACGACTTCGAGTCCTACAGCACAAACGCTGGAATCGAATTTTTTTCGCAAGTCGTCCACATCGTTATAACGCACGAACTCCACGCCCGGCATCAAGGGCATAAATGGATCGCGGTACTTTGCCTGTCCGGTGGTTGCCAACGAACCAAAGGTGCGCCCGTGAAATGAATTTTCCATGGCCAGCACGCGCCAGCTCGGCTTCGCACCATTACCATTGCGACGGGAACGCGCATAGGCGCGCGCCAGCTTGAGCGCGCACTCCCAGGCCTCGGTTCCGCTGTTGCAGAAGAAGGCCCGGTCCATGCCGGAGATGCGGGTCAACCGTTCCGCCAACTCTCCCTGGTATTCATGGAAAAATAGATTGGAGGAATGCACCAGCAGCTCCGACTGGCGGGCCATGACCTTGGTAATCGCCGGATGTCCATAACCGAGCGCGTTGACTCCTATGCCGCTGAGGAAATCGAGGTACTTGCGTCCCGAGGCGTCGTACACATAGACACCCTTGCCTTTGCGCAGCAGAACCCGGTAGCGCTCGTAAGTAGGCAGCAGCAGGGCTGCTTCTTTTTTTATGACCGCTTCCAGATTCATGCCGCCATCACCTCGGTCCCAAAATCAATCTTTGAGCGATAGAACTGCGGCAAAACATCCGCCTGCAGCGCAGGAAGAATGCGCACTCGGCCCACACCCCGGCGCAGAGCTTCCCGGCAGGCTTCTAGTTTAGGCAGCATGCCTCCGAATACCACAGACTGCTCCACCAGGGCAGGGATCTCGTTCAAAGTCAGCCAGCGGATAACCGCGCCACTGGCATCCTTCACTCCGGGAACATCGGTGAGGAAGATAAGCGCGCTCGCCTGGCACGCCGCAGCGCAGGCCGCAGCCATCTGGTCGGCGTTGATGTTGTAATACTGGCCATCCACGCCCAGCGCCAGGCTTGAGATTACCGGAACACTGCCGCAATTCCAGACCGCTTCGATCCAGCGCGCATCTGTTGAACAGATCTCGCCTACGTATCCCAGGTCATGAGCAGTGCCGTTCTTTTTGCGGGCGCGAAATGACAGGCCGTCGCCGCCGCACATGCCAACCGCTGGACAGCTTACAGAAGCCAATTCAGCCACCAGTTGTTTATTGACGCCGCCGGCGAGCACCATGAGAGCAACATCGCGTGTCTCCGTATCGGTCACGCGCAAACCATTGATGAATTCACTTTTCTTGCCTAACTGTTCTAGGGTGCGGGTCAGGGCCACACCACCGCCATGTACAACCGCGACACTGTGGTCCTGGGCGAGCGAGGCAATAGCACGGGCGCAGTTGTGACGAAGATTTTTATCGTCCAGCGCAGCCCCTCCGATTTTGACGACGACTTTCAATTCAGACCCTCTCTTTCATCCCACCCCAACATCAAGTTCAGGTTCTGTACCGCCTGCCCGGCGGCACCTTTCAAAAGATTATCCAGGCACGAGACCAGCACCAGGCGCTTGCCGTCAGGCGCGAGAGTGAGGCCGATATCGCAAAAATTGGTCCGCAGCGAGAATTGGATTTGCGGCAACTGCGGTTGGGCAAAGACCCTGACCCAGGGCTTGCCGGAATAAAAATTGCGAAATGTCTCTTCCACCTGCTGCGCGGTGGTCTCTTTGGCCAGCCGCAGATAAATCGTGGAGAGAATGCCGCGCGGAATCGGCAAAAGATGCGGCGTAAAAATAAGCTGCCCGGAGGCGAAGCCAAGCTGCTCGAGGATCTCGCCCGTGTGCCGATGCCCGAAAACCGAATAGGCGGAAAAATTGTCCGCAACCTCGACAAAGTGGGTCTTGGCCGTAGGCTGCTTGCCTGCGCCCGAGACCCCAGACTTGGAATCACAGATAACGTCGTGATTCCGGTCAATCATCCCGCCACAGACCAGTGGCGCAAGCGCAAGGATGACAGAGGTGGCATAGCAGCCCGGATTAGCCAGCAAATCCGCATGCTGTATCTCTGCCCGGCGCAGCTCCGGCAATCCGTAGACGGCTCTTTGCATCAAGGCAGTAGCGACGGCCGAGTCTTCATCGGCAAAGGCATAGATCTTGCGATTGGCCGCAACTTTCAACCGCCACGCGCCGCTCAGATCAATGACGCGCAGGCCGCGTTCAATCGCTTCGGGGGCCATCTCGCGCGATACTTCGTGCGGCGTTGCCAAGAACAACACCGAAACCCCGGCATTCTTCAACTTCGGCCAGGAGAACGGTTCGAGCGGTGACTCCGGCCCGCCGTAGACCTGCGGAAACACATCCGCCAGTGTTTCTGGCTTTGCGGAGTCTTCGCTCTCGCGCCGCAGCAGCAAAGGCGTACTCAGCCGGGGATGGCGCGCGAGCAGGCGAGCCAGCTCAAAACCGGCATAGCCGGTTGCTCCCACAACCGCGGTTTGCAATTGGGCAGGCATCAGGCGATCATCTCCCGGATGCGAACCGCCAGCCGGTGCGCGGATCTTTTATCAGGGGAAATTACCAGGATCGTGTCATCGCCGGCAATCGTGCCGACCGATTCCGGCCATTCTTCCCCATCCAGGGCGGCGGCCACAGGCTGGGCGCTGCCTACGCTGGTCTTCACCACTAAAAGATTCTGCGCCTCGCGGATCTCAAGCACAAAATCGCGCAGCACCCGTGAAACTGATGGCATTGTGGGCTCCGGCGCATGATCGTTGTTCGCCAGGGCATAGCCCTCCGTGGTTTTCACCAGCCCCAATTTGTGGATGTCGCGCGACAGCGTGGCCTGGGTCACCTTCAGGCCGTGCTTGGCCAGCGCCTTGCGCAGATCATCCTGGCTGGCTGCGGGCCCGTGCTGCAGAACATTAACGATCAATTTCTGCCGTGCGAGTTGAGTTGCGGGTGACATGAATATTTATTCAATATTGTGCATAAATATTCTTTATCTTGTCAAGGGTTTTGGCCGATAAAATTCAGCCGTGACAGACGTGGGTCTTCTGTATTCGGCGGTGCACGATCTGGAGGCGGGTTAGCTGCTACCTTCCACGGCGTCTGGCTGCTTTAGGAGCAGCTTTCTTGCCTGCAGCGCGAGATTTTCCGGCGTGTGGGGCTTTGCCTCTGGGCTTTTTCTTCGGCGGTTTCCCGGCGGGAGGCTTACCGCCAGCTTTCGAACCGGAGCTGGTAATTTTCCCCTGTTGCAGGTCAACCGTGACCGAATCAAGCTCCTGTACGCCATTGCCCGTCGGCGAACGGAAAGAAACCGTCAGCAACTTGGCATCCGTGCTGATTGTGAGATAACCGAAATCAACCAGGGGATCGATTTCGAGTGTGTGGTCGCCCACCGTGATGGGCGCGTGACCCAGAGTGGTTTGTGGTTGGGTGGCCGCGAAGCCGCCGCTGCCGGCAACAATGTATGGAATCTCTTTGCCCGCGATGCGGCGCGTGAATCGCTGGTACAGGTGCGCGTGTCCGGAGAGTACAAGGTCGGGATACACACCTGTGGCCTTGCAGGCACTGTCAATATCACTCTCAGCCCCGGTTGAACCGGCATGCTTGGCATCGGCAGATACGGGCGGATGGTGCAAGGCAATTACGATGGCCCGGTTTCCCGCAGCGTGTTCCGGCTTAAGGCGCTGCAACTCTCCCTTCAGAAATGTCAGTTGATCATCCACAACGGGATAGTGGCCGCCCTGCGAGGAGATCACCCCCGGCCCTTCCAGCACATTGCTATAAAGTCCAATGATAGAGACAAAGGGAGCGTCCAGCGTGAAGTAAACCCCCGGCTGCGTCATCACGCTGCGCACCAGGCCCCCCGCATCAGGCGAGAGATGCGCGCTTCCGGCACAGAAGTTGGTCAAGAAGGCCTCCAGTGTCGGCACCTGCGGAGCCGAAGATCCCTGGCCAAAAACCGAACCGTCATGGTTCCCCGGTATCGCAAAGATAGGGCGGTCGTAAGCCCGGAAAGGCTCGTAAAACTGGTCGTAGTAGTACTGGGCTTCGCCGAAGTTGTAGATCACATCGCCCAGGTGAAAGAAGAAGGCAGGCGTATCCGGCCCGTTACCGGCCAGCTCCGCAGCCATTGCGTCCGACACTTTCGCCTCGTTGGCGATGGCCTGGCCCGCAGTCTGCTGGCGATTCACCTTGGCAGCACCTGTATCGCCAACCGCGTGAAAACTGACCTTGCCGGTGTTCTCGATGTTTTGAATAATCTCGGGTCCCACGAAATCAGCCAGATCCAAATGCATAGGCACATTTTGCCGGGGAGGAGGTATGCGCTGCACTTCGCTCTTATGCAGCAGGTAATAGGGCGAGCTGTAATAGGCCGCGCTGGTGTTGTCTACGCGAAAGCTGGCTTCATCTTTGCCCGGCTCAGGCTCGGCAAACAGCCTGCCTCCCGGACCAATCAGGTTTGGTTTTGTCGGCATGATTCCGTCTCCGGGCACATTAAGGATACCACTCGGCTGAAGATTCCTTTGTGGCACTGTGAAGAAAATCAACAACCCTCATTCCAATGGTGGCCTCAATTCTGGAAGCGTTTCAGATTTCAGCCGGACAGCAATAAAGTCGCACATTTACGCCCCTAACCGGCTTCCGTTACACTGTGGGGATTCGAGATTAGATAGCTTCCGCGCAGCCACCAGCCCTGCAACTGCAGCCCGGAACAAACAGGAGATTGATATGTCCGCCAACGAAAACGGAAACAAGAAGCAGCATAAACTTGCAACCCTCGCCGTGCACGGCGGACAGGAGAAAGACCCCACGACGAAAGCCCGTGCTGTGCCTATTTATCAGACGACCTCTTATGTTTTCGACGATGCCGACCACGCGGCCCGTCTGTTCGCGCTGCAGGAGTTCGGAAACATCTACACCCGCATCATGAATCCCACGACGGACGTCTTCGAGAAGCGCCTGGCAGCGCTGGAGGGCGGCGCGGCCGGCCTTGCCCTGGCCTCGGGACAGGCGGCGGAAACGCTAGCGATTATTACGCTGGCCAGCGCAGGCGACGAGATCGTCTCTACCACGTCGCTCTATGGCGGGACCTATAACTTGTTTCATTACACGCTGCCCAAATGGGGAATCAAGGTCCGTTTTGTAGACGCCGAAGATTTCGATGGTTTGCAGAAGGCGATTACCAAACAGACCAAGGCGGTCTACACGGAAACAGTAGGCAATCCGAAGCTCGACATCTCCGACATTGAACGCCTCGCTGCCATCGCTCATAAGAATGGCCTCCCTCTGATCGTGGACAACACTACGCCATCGCCGGCCCTGTGCCGCCCTATCGAGTGGGGCGCTGACATCATCGTGAACTCGGCGACAAAGTTCATCGGCGGGCATGGCACATCTATCGGAGGCATCATGGTGGATGCCGGCAAGTTTGACTGGAAAGCCTCAGGACGTTTCCCGAGCTTCAGCGATCCCGATCCTTCTTATCACGGTTTTTCTTTCACGGAAGCTTTCGGGCTTTTGGCCTTCATCATCAAAGCGCGCGTGCAGGGCCTGCGCGACACCGGCGGATGCCTCTCGCCCTTTAATTCCTTCCTCTTCTTGCAGGGAGTTGAGACATTACATTTAAGGATGCAGCGGCATTCTGAGAATGCGCTGGCGGTTGCGCGTTATCTGCAATCGCATCCGGCGATCGAATGGGTCAACTATCCCGGACTGGAATCGAGCCCCTACCATGCGCTCGCCAAGAAGTATCTTCCCAAGGGCGCGGGAGCGCTGGTTACCTTTGGGATCAAAGGCGGCTTTGAAGCTGGAAAGAAGCTGATCAACTCAGTCGAACTCTTCAGTCTGCTGGCTAATATTGGCGATGCAAAATCGCTGATTATTCATCCCGCTTCGACCACGCACCAGCAGCTCACCCCGGAGGAGCAGCGCTCAACCGGCACAACGCCAGAGATGATTCGCCTATCGGTTGGAATTGAAGATGTAGACGACATCATCGCTGACCTGGATCAGGCGTTGACGGCGGCGACAAAACCTGGTTCCCAAGCTGGGAAACTGGCGGGCGCTGCCAAATAGCCTTACTGTCTTTGAACAACACAGGGGGCTGAAGCCCAAAACATTGTGGATACTTACGGCACGATCCCGCAAAGCGGGATCGTGCCCTGATACACGTCTTCACACATGACTCTTAGCCCTGCGAAGGATGCAGCACACGATACGTGCTTCCACCGTTGGACCAGATCAAAACCAGGGCATCTTGCCCTTTTTCGACTTTGCGCAGCTCCTGGGCCGCATCTGACGCTGACTGCACCGAGTGCCGGTTGACTTCGAGAATTACGTCTCCCTGCCGCAGGCCTGCGTTATCGGCCGGGCTGCCCGGCTGGACGTTGCCTACGACGGCTCCGTGAACCTCTTTAGGCGCCTGTAGTTGCTCGCGCACGTCAGGCGTGAGGTCGGCGAGACCCAATCCCCAGCGAGGTTTGCCATGCTCGCTGCTTGCGGATTCATCTTCGTCATTTTTGCCTCCCATAGCTTCCAGGGTGACAGGAACGTTCACAGTCTTGCCCTCGCGTATGACTTCCAGTTTGACGATTGTGCCCGGCCGCTTCTCGCCAACCTGGACCTGGAGTGCGCCGGCGTCGCTGACAGACTCGCCGTCGAGCTGCGTTATTACATCTCCGGTTTTCAGGCCCGCCCTGGCTCCCGGCGAGTTGGGCTCAACCTGGGTCACGACCGCGCCTTCGGCTTTCTTCAAGTCGAAGAACTTCGAGTTCTCAGGAGTCACATCGGTGATGCCGATGCCCATGTAGCCGTGCGTGACCTTACCGTACCGGATCAGAGTGTCCACCGTGGGGCGCACGATCTGCGACGGTATGGCGAAGCCCATTCCCGAAAAGGAGCCGGAGGGAGAGATCAGGAAGGTATTGATTCCGATCACTTCGCCGCGCGCATCCACCAGCGGTCCACCGGAGTTGCCGGGATTGATAGCGGCATCGGTCTGGATAAACTGGCCGGGCTTGCGGCGATCGCTCTCGGAAGGGTTGGGCCGGTTCAGGGCGCTGACAATTCCCCGCGTAACCGTGAAGCGATAGCCAAACGGGTTGCCGAAGGCCAGCACCGTCTGTCCGGGGTGCAGCTTGGTCGAATCACCCAGGGGCACGCTGGGCAAATTGGATTCGTTCACCTTGAGCACGGCCAGATCGGTGAGCGGGTCAGCGCCTACCAGCTTCGCCGGCAGAATGCGCCGGTCGCTCATGGTGACGTTGATATCCACGGCGCCATCGATCACGTGATTGTTGGTGACAATGTATCCGTCGGGAGAAATAATCACGCCGCTTCCCAGACCATGCTCGATTCGCGACTGCGGCGGCATGGGCATGGGAATGCCGAACTGCCGGCCGAAGCCGAACGGGTTGAATTGCTGCGGGTCTTGAAAGCCTTCACTGTCATCCATTTTGACGTTGGTTTTCGATGTGACCGTTACGTTCACGATCGCGGGCGTGACCCGCGCCGCCAGCGCTTCCATGGCCTGGTCAAGCGAGAGCAGCGCTCCTACGCTGTTGTCATCAAGCGCCGCGGCGGCAGGCGCGGGGGCCGCTACTGCTGCGTGGGCAGGTTTGGCAAATTCATAGCCCGCCACTGACACTGCCACTACAGCCGCGACAAGGCCCACCATGAATCGCCGGGTTATTTGGATTTTTGGGTTCTTCATCCACGTTGTCATTGTTTTTTGTTCTCCTTCTCAAGGAACTAATTATTTAGTTGATAACCATAAAAAAATTTGCTAAATAGACTTCGGCGTTACTTCCGGTTGAACCGCATTTTGCGCGCCGGGCGCGAAAGTCACCTGCCACACGCAGAACCGCATTACTGCTGCACCGCGTTGGTTGTATTGCGTAACCTGCATCACCACCAGAAACTGCGGGACAGGCGCGGCCTGTTTCGCTGCCGTGCGCACGAACAGGGCTGGGCGTTGTTGCATCTGTTGCTGCCTGGCGACGGCCATCTGAATCAATTTGAACGAGCGGTCAGCCGTAAGTACAGGCGCGCCATGCGTGGCCGCTTGCGGCGCTGAGGCATTATTAGCTTTTGCCATCGCCGGAATGCCCACGACTTGCGGCAAGCGTGGCATGGTCTCGGCAGCGGCCATCATGTCAGCCGAGATAGAGACAGGCGCCGAGGTCGCAGCGTCTTGAAATGTGACCAGCCTGGGAGCGTGTGGCAGAACAACAAAACAAAGAGCGGTGAATGCAGCCACGACAGCGAGCGCGGGCTTGAATATTCCGATGGCATCGGGCCGATTCACATCGAGGATTTGCGCCAGGCGAAGGGAAGTCTCGCGCGCATGGCTGATGGCTGCCTGCGCCATTGCCATGGCGCGGCGTCCGAAGCTCTTCTCGGCGAGCACAACCAGGCACTCCGCATAGGCGCGCGGGTTCCGGGTCTGGGCCACGACGACATCATCACAAGCCATTTCGCGTTCGAGCGACAGGCGCTTTTCAATCCACCAGACGGCCGGGTGGAAAAAGAAAACAGTGCGAACCAGCTTCTGGGCCAGGTTTGTCCAATCGTCCCAGCGCCGCAGGTGCGCTAATTCGTGTAATAAGATGACCTTCAGCTCTTCCGCTGAAAGCTCCCGCAGGGCCCACTCGGGAATAAGAATCACCGGCTTGAAGAATCCGATGACCGTGGGCACACGCACCTCCGATGAACTGCAGATTGCGGCCGGCCTGGTAGTCTTAAATTGTTCTACTGTTTCCCTTAGAACAGGATGCAGCTCTAAGGTTGCGATAGCGAGGCTGTTGCGGCGCAACCCGCGCAATTTCCAAAGTCCAACTGCCACTCGTGTTGCCGCAATGGTTGCAATGAGTGTCCATGTAACTAAAAACGCAACCGCCCAGAAGCCCGGCAACATGATTCCGGGATGATGGGCCTGGTTTACAGTGCCCGTCGTATCAAGAGCCGGCATGGCCGGCACAAACGGAAGCGCAACTACAGCGAGCAAAGCCGAGAACCATACAGCGAACCGGGTTCCTGAATTTTGCCTGCCCACGACCCGCAGCAGCATCCAGGCGAATGCCACGATCAGCAATCCTTCAGGTATCGAGTTCAGAACGCGCTCGGCACCGAGTTGGGCTGTGAGCTGCCACGCGGGAGTGATCATTTCTTGTTGCTCCCCTCCAGCATCTGCCGCAACCGATTCAGTTCTTTGGGGTCGAGGCCGCGCTCTTCAAGAATGTTGAGCACCAGTTGCTCATGCGAGTTTTTGAAAAACCGGCTGACAAGATGGCGGATTTCTGAGCGGGTGGCGTCTGTGCGTTCGAGCAGCGGAGCGTACACATGGGCGCGGCCATCTTTAATGTGTTCCACGAATCCCTTCTTTTCCAGCACGCGGATAGTTGTCAGCACAGAGTTGTAGGCCAGTGCCGGCTTCGCGGGCAGGGCATCGAGCACCTGCTGCACCGTACCTGATCCGCGCTGCCAAAGCACATCCATGATGCGCAATTCAGCCTCGGTCAGCGTTGCTGATTGTTTTGGGGGCACCCAGCCTCCTCCTCACCGTATTAGACGCATGGAATGGAGAAAAGTAACTAATCATTTAGTTGCTGGATCGGGCCCTTTGGTTGTATGCTGCGGGGAAGAGGCGAGATTGCTTTGTTCCTGAAAAATCGCCCGAAAACGGACCCGGGGACTGCGAGAACCCTTTCGTAATCTTTTTACCGTAGCCGCCCTGTGATACTGTCAACTTTTTCCTTATACTTTCGTCAAAGCTTGTATTCGTATGAAAATTCATCAGGCGGCAGTCTGGAGCCTTGCGCTTTGGCTATTGGTGGGTTCCAGCGTCTATATGTTTGCGTGGCAGGAATCCGTGTCGAAGCCTGCCGCGGGCCGGCCCGGAGTGGTTCGGGCACAAGGTGTAGTAAATTTTTCAGCCTTGGCGGCCCAGGAGGCGCTGCATCCCAACAAGCGTGTCGGGGTGCAGGAAGGGCCGGAGCGCGAAACACCGCGTCCTCAAGAGCTGCCGCCGGGCGCAATCATTAAATTTGCTCGCGAGAGTAATGTAACCACGCCGAGCGCGGCGCCGCCAATAGCTCCTTTCAGTCCACTTTCGCCGGTGCTGGCCAATAACTTTCTCGCCGAGCTCGATAATTTCACCTTCATTCCGCCGGATACGCAGGGCGCCGTGGGGCCGAACCACCTGGTGGTGACGCTGAATACGAATGTTGTCGTGCAGGACCGCTCCGGCAACAATCTTACGATCGTATCGTTAGCCGGCTTCTGGGCCCCGACGGGTAATTCACGCACGACCGATCCCAGGGTTGTTTACGATCCCTTCAACGACCGCTGGATCATCAGCACCTCCGGCGATTTTGAGCTATCTACCTCTGGCGTTCTGGTGGGGGTTTCTCAAACCGGCGATCCCACCGGCAATTGGAATCTATATAAGGTCGCGGTTGACAGCACCAACCAGCACTTCTGCGATTTCCCCACCCTGGGATTCAACAATACCTGGATCGTGGTGATGTGCAATGTTTTTGCGAACGCCTCGAATTCAAACTTCTTCGCAGGCAACATTTACGCCTTCGACAAATTCAATCTCTATAGCCACGGGAACGGGGCGCACACCGTGCTTGATACCGGCGGCGACAGCAACGTGACTCCGGCCATCACCTACGACAACAACCTTGCGACCGAGTATCTGGTGGAAGAATACAACGGCAACATGAACGGAGTGGGGATGATGCGGCTGTGGGCCATCAACGGTCCGGTAGGATCGCCGACGCTCTCAACCGTGGCATTTCCCTCGACGTTGTTGAACTGGGATGAGCAGGGAACAGCGAATTTTGCGCCGCAGTTGGGCAGTACGACCGGGATTGATACGGGGGACGCCCGCATCGGCAACGTGATCTATCGCAACGGAACTCTGTGGACCGCGCACCCGATCTATTTGCCCTGCTGCGCTTCCTCGACTCCAGCGCATCCGCCCACGCGAAGCGCAATCCAGTGGTGGCAATTGGATACCAGCGGCGACGTGTTGCAACGCGGCCTGATCGATAACCCGGATGGCAGCTACTTCCGTTCTTATCCTTCCATCGCCGTCAACCAGTACAACGATGCTTTGATCGGATACGCACGTTTCTCGCCCAATGAATTTGCCGGCGGCTTTTACTCGTTTCACGCCAGCTCTGACCCTCCGAACACGCTGGAGGGCGAAACTACACTCAGGGCCGGCGAGGCGACCTATGTGGATGAAGGCACAGGCGGCGGCACCAGCAACCGATGGGGAGATTACAGCAATACGGTTGTCGATCCGATTGATGACACCTCTTTCTGGTCTATCCAGGAATATGCCGCTTCACCCAGCAGCACCTGGGGGACGTGGTGGGGCCAGATTGTGCAGCCGCCGGCCTCGTTTCAGATCAGCTTTACCCCTTCCAGCACCACGCTGACCGCCGGCGTGGCGTTGGCCGACCTGGCCGTGACCGCCCTGGATGTACAGGGCCATCCAGTGGGCAATTACAGGGGCACCGTGCACTTTACCAGCAGCGATCCTTTGTTCACCATGGCGGATTACACCTTTTCAGCTGCCGATGCCGGCACGCATCACTTCTCCGGCGTGACGTTGTTTAAGGCTGGGGCGCAGAGCATTTCTCTCACCGATGCCGCAAATTCTCTTCAGAACACTTTGAATTTCACGGTTGTGCCGGGGCCGGTAAACAGCTTCACTTTTGACGCGCCGAATACCGCCATTCACGGCATCCCCTTCAACTTCACTGTCACAGCCAAAGATGCATTTCAGAATCTTGTAGTGAACTATAGCGGCACGGTTCAGTTCAGCAGCACCGATTCCAGCGCAATCCTGCCAGTGAACTATCAGTTCAATCCAGGCTCTGATCAGGGCGTACACACATTCCCGGCAACATTGCGTCAAGCTGGACCTCAGAATGTTTCCGTTGCTGATGTCGCTTCCATGGGGAATGTTCATAATAGCTTTGCCATTAACGTGATTGGCCCTGCCACACACCTGAACCTGGTCGCGCCCCTAAGCGTCACCCGCACAAGATCATTCACAGTCACGGTAACAGCCCTGGATTCGTTGAACCAGGTTGATCCGGTTTACGCGGGTACAATTCACTTCACTACCAGTGACACCTCGTTCCTACAGTTGCCGCCTGACTACACATTTATGGTTGGCGATCATGGGAACCACTATTTTTTGAATGGTGTCACGCTAAGTACGCTCGGCACGCAAACCGTAACAGCCACCGATACGCCTGATTCGATTACAGGCTCCGTATCCATTAACGTTGTTGATTTGAGCGGCACGGCAAGAAGCCTTCGGGTGCGCCTGGGTCAGCCGTTCAACAATTTGATCGTTGCCAATTTCAGTGACGACAACCCTGGCACTCTTTCAGCTAGCATTGACTGGGGAGACGGTGCCACAACCAGCTCGGCACCAATTCAACTTGATGGGTTGGGAGGATACGTGGTGCTGGGCAGCCATGCTTATGTGGCTCCGCCCGAACATCCGGCGACAATTACTATTTCAGATAGCGCGGGATATCCTTCAATCACACTGACCGACAGTGTACGCATGTGGCCAAAAACAGAATCTCATTGAATCTGCGTTTATCTGCGTCGATCTGTGGCTGAAGTTTCTGAAATTCCGTGTAAATCCCGCCTGGTCCCCTTTGTGTTCCTTCGTGTCCTTTGTGGTTAATCCAACTACGCAGAGACGGTCTGATACTCCTCGTACGCGCCCTTGAAGTCCACGATCTTGCGATCCTCAAAGTGCCAGATTCTGGTTGCGACTTCGTCAATCACATCATGGTCATGGGTCACGAGAAGGAGGGTTCCCTGATACCTCTGCAACGCAATGTTGAGGGCGTTGATCGATTCCAGATCGAGGTGATTGGTGGGTTCATCCAGAACCAGGACGTTTGGCTTTTGCAGCATGAGCTTGCAAAAAATGAGCCGGGCCGCCTCGCCTCCAGAGAGGTTATTGGTGAGCTTGTTGCCCTCGTCGCGGGCAAAGAGCATTTGGCCCAGCAGTCCGCGAATTTCTTCGTTCGAGGCAGTGGTATCCCACTGATAAAGCCAGTCGAACACGGTCTTATCTTTTTCAATGAGGGTTTTGTGGTCCTGGGCAAAATACCCCACGAGAGCTTCGTGTCCCCAGACCACCTTTCCGCCATCGATGAATGGACCCTCATAGCCGCTGGTTGTCCGCAATTCGGTTTCCGGCACGGTGCCTGAGTTCGCCAGCAACGCATTCAGCAAAGTTGTCTTGCCGGCGCCGTTGCGCCCCATCAACGCGATTTTTTCTCCGCGGATGATGCTCGCCGTAAAACCAGCGATGATCTGGTTGTCTCCATAGGACTTGGCGACGCTTTCCAGCTCCAGAATATGTTTCCCGGAGGGCCGTTTCAGTTCGAACTTGAGGAATGGCCGTTGGATGTTCGACCTTGCCAATTCGGTCACCTGCAGGCGCTCGACTTCCTTGCGCCGTGACTGCACCTGGCTGGAGCGGGTGCCGGCGGAAAAGCGCGCGATAAATTCGTTGAGTTGTGCGATCTTCTTTTCGCGCTGCGCGTTCTGTGACTCGATCTGCGAGCGTATCTGCGTCTTGGCCATCACCATATCGTCATAGCCGCCGGTGTAGGTGATGATGGTTTCGTAGTCGATATCGGCAATGTGGGTGCAAACGCTGTTGAGAAAGTGCCGGTCGTGCGAGATCACGATGAGCACGCCGTCATAGTTGTTCAGGAAGCCCTGCAGCCAGTGGATCGAATCCAGGTCCAGGTGGTTGGTGGGTTCATCGAGCAACAGGGCCTGCGGATGTCCAAACAATGCCTGCGCCAGCAGCACGCGGACTTTTTGTCCGCCCTGGAGTTCGCCCATTTTGCGGCCGTGCAGTTCGTCGGTGATGTCCAGACCTTGCAGCAGGATGGCGGCATCGCTTTCGGCGGAGTAGCCGTCCTCTTCGCCGACAATGCCTTCGAGTTCCCCCAGCCGCATGCCATCTTCATCGCTCATCTCCGCTTTGGCATAGATCTTCTCGCGCTCTTCCAGCGCCGCCCACAGGCGCTTGTTGCCCATGATGACGGTGTCAATCACGCGGTAGGCGTCGAAGGCAAACTGGTCCTGGCTCAAAGTGCCGAATTTCCTGGGACGGACGACGGTGCCTTTTTGCGGCTCCAGCTCGCCAGTCAAAATTTTCATGAACGTGGATTTGCCCGCGCCGTTAGGGCCGGTCAGGCCATAGCGCTTGCCCGGCGTGAATGCCGTGCTCACCTCTTCGAACAGAACTTTAGCGCCGTAGCGCATAGAAACATTGCTTACAGAAATCATTGTCTTTTTTGGGAACTGCGGGAAAATTTCCGGCCAGGCGGGAACGCAGCTATCGTATTCAGAATAACATGCAAGCGGTCAAAGGTCAGCGGCAAAAAGAGTGGGTAGTGGGATGTTTTGAATTTTGCGCTTGCCTCCGTTGCGCCTAACTCCCGCAATGGAACTGGATTAGCCCACCACGTTTGGACGCTGGAAGAACTGGTAGGCTTACTAGAAGAAAGGGGCTGTTGCGGCATGAAAAACCCGGATGTCTTAAGAGTTAGACGACGCCAATCACGTCTTTCCGATTGGTCGGCTGGATTTTCACCAGCATTTGCTCCGGGCCACGATCCCATTCTATCGAATAAATTCAAAACAGCCCACTACCAAAGAGTGGGATGCTAGGCCGGCGCGAATGCGATTACACTATTTATATGAGTACTCTGATTCTTTCTGCTCTTGTCGTCATTAGCGTGATCGTTTCTCCCGCACTCGTATCCGCTGTGGATTTTGGCCCGCAGAATCCTTTCTTCGCGCCCAGTTCCCTGCCGTTTCAGGCGCCTCCGTTCGACAAGATCAAAGACGAGGATTACCAGCCGGCCATCGAGGCGGGGATGGCGGAGCAACGCAAGGAAGTGCAGGCGATTGCGAATAATCCGGCCGAGCCGACCTTCGAGAACACTATTGTCGCCATGGAAAAGAGCGGCCAGTTGTTGGAGCGGGCACAGCAGGTTTTTTCCGCCGTTACCGCGGCGAACACGAATCCTGTGTTGCAGAAGGTAAAGGCGACAGAAGCGCCCAGACTGGCGGCGCACCGGGATGCAATCCACCTTGACGCAAAGCTGTTTCAGCGCGTGGCAACGATTTATAAGGAACGCAATTCGCTGAAGCTCGATCCTGAATCGTTGCGCCTGGTCGAGTTTTACTATGATGAGTTCGTTCACGCCGGGGCCAACCTCAGCGAAGCCGACAAAACCGAACTGAAAAAGCTGAACGAAGAACTGGCGACGCTTTCCAACGAGTTCACTACGAAGCTGCTGGCGGCCACGAAAGAAGCGGCGTATGTGACTACCAACAAAGGGGCGCTGGCGGGCCTGAACGGCGCGCAAATCAGCGCTGCCGCCGAGGCAGCAAAGAGCCGCAAGGTGGAAGGCTTCGTTCTTCCCTTGCAGAACACTACGCTGCAGCCCGATCTCGTCTCGCTCAGTAGTCGCGCCAGCCGCCAGACGCTCTTCACCAACTCCTGGGAGCGCGCAGAGCACAGCGATGCCAACGACACGCGTGCCACCGTCGCCCGTATGGCGGAACTACGTGCCCAGAAGGCCAAGCTGCTCGGCTATCCAAATTTCGCTGCCTGGCAGCTCGAAGACCAGATGGCAAAAACGCCGGAAGCGGCGTTGAAGTTTATGGACGCTCTGGTCCCCGCCTCCACGGCAAAAGCGGCCGGCGAAGCGCAAGACATCCAGGCCTTGATTGATGCGCAAAAGGGCGGATTCAAGCTGCAGCCGTGGGATTGGGACTTCTATGCCGAGCAGGTCCGCAAAGCCAAATACGATCTCGATGAGGAGCAGGTCAAGCCCTATTTCGAACTGGAGAGCGTGCTGCAGAACGGCGTTTTCTATGCCGCGAACCAGCTTTACGGATTGAGATTCAAGGAACGGAAAGATCTTCCCGTGTATGCCCCCGGCGTGCGCGTGTTCGAGGTATTTGACGCTGATACCAAACCGCTGGCGCTGTTTTACTGCGACTACTTCAAGCGTGACAACAAGCAGGGTGGCGCCTGGATGACCAACTTTGTCGGGCAGTCCAAACTGCTCGGTACGCTGCCGGTCGTCAGCAATGTCGCCAACTTCCCCATGCCTGCCGCCGGCGAGCCTGCCCTCCTCACCCCCGATGAGGTCAGGACAATGTTCCACGAATTTGGTCACGCGCTGCACGGCATGTTCGCTAACACTGAATATCCCATTCTTTCCGGCACGTCGGTTGCACGCGACTTTGTGGAGTTTCCTTCGCAGTTCAACGAGCATTGGGCGACCTACCCGGCGGTTTTCCAGCATTACGCAAAACATTACAAGACCGGCGCTCCCATGCCGGCCGAGTTGGTCGCCAAGATCAGGAAATCGGCCACGTTCAACATGGGTTACGAGACCACTGAGTTGCTGGCCGCGGCAGAGCTCGACATGAAGTGGCACACACTGCCGGCGAGTGCTGCACCGCAGAATCCGGATACGTTCGAAAAAGAAGCGCTGCAACAAATCCACCTGTGGCTCAGCTATACGCCGCCACGTTACCGCTCCAGCTACTTCAGCCACATCTGGGCCGGCGGATACGCAGCCAGTTATTACGCCTACCTGTGGACCCAGATGCTCGACAACGATGCTTTTCACTGGTTCGAAGAACACGACGGGCTGACCCGCGCCAATGGCGACCGGTTCCGCCAGATGGTGCTGTCACGCGGCAATACCGAAGATCTTGGAAAGATGTACGCGGCCTGGCGCGGAGGACCTCCCAGCATTGAACCCATGCTGAAGTTTCGTGGCCTGGAGCCGGCCAGTGCGTCCAAGTAGACGCTTGGCTAAAAAAACAACGCCCACCCTGGAGGTTGTGATAATCACGTGCACGTTGTTGCAAGGAAGAGAATGCTGCGGAAGAGGGCTCTCATCGGTGCGAATATTTCAATTGGTCGCCGCCTCACCCACACAATCATGATAATCCTGCCAATCCGCCTGGAACGATCCGCGTTCGATATCGCCTTTTTTGAATTTCAGCGCATAACTTCCTGAAACCGAGTTGTCATCATAATTCGTGAAGTTAATCGTAGCGCTCGTGGCAGTCTCGCACTTTTCAGGGCTGAGACAACGCGTCGCTGTACCCACTCCTCCGGCGAGCAGGGAAATGGGTTGGTCGGTGGGCGGCGGCAATCCGCGCCATACCGATATGTTGAGGGAAGGCGCGGGAATGTCGTGTTCCCTGGCTTCCGATTGGGTCAGGTGAATTCCAATCGCCGGCCCATCCCAGGGCCCGCACTCGTGGCGGATAGCTGTGAAAGGATACTCTGCCTTGGCCGCCGGCGCAGCGTTGACGCAACGATTTTCGCGGCACTTCGCTTGAAAAGAAATCGGCGAGCATTCCGGACGCTGGTTCCAGAAATCGGCGCATGCCTCGCGAACCTCATCCTGCAGCTTTAATAGTTGTGGTTCCTGGGCCTTGATGACTCCCGGCTTGGCCATGGCTACGGGAGGGGCACAAGCATCAACGCTAAGGTAATATCCGTCGCAATCAGCATCCTGGGCGCAATGGTTTGGTTGGGCGTTGAGAAATGTTTTTAACGCAACCTGCTTGGCGCTGCAGCTATCGCCTGCCCAGGCCCGCGGAAGCATGACGGCCAGCACAATGAAAGCGGCCAGTCCTCGAAAAGCAAACGTCTTCCAGGCAGGTCCGCGCAAAACCAAAGCAGCCATATTCCTTAGAGCGGCGCACGCCGGCGAACTGACCTGCAGTTTATAAGCAGGGGAAGCGCCCGACCTTGCATTTTTCATTTTCGTCCTCCTAATCTGATCAACGGCGCGATTCAGTGGCCGTCGCCGGTAACTGCAAGATCATTCCATTGCCCTGTCCTGATTCTACTTCGGGCCTGTCCGTTCCACCTTTCCACCATCTGGCGCTGGATCTTCAGCCGGTCACTTCATTATGCGAGTTGCGTACAATATCACGCAAAATACCGCTGAGTAAACAGATCCAGGTCGCTGATGCGGCATTTCACATGGAAATCCGGACCTCCCGGGTTCAATGGAACAGGAAAGCGAAACATCCACAATTTCCCATGACCTCTTTAGAGTTGAACCCCATGTCTTCGTTGAGAAGATGCCCTTCGCTCACCTCAGCGCATAAATCGCTTTCAGCAGCCTCTTTCAGTCGTGCCGCAAGCCGTTTAAAATCTATTGAGCTTTTAGCTCCTGAGGTCTGGACTCTTGTCCATACCAATTGTAAAACTGGTCCCAATGGTCGCGTGGAGAATCTTTCGTCATAAACCGCTGCCCCGGCAGAAGATAACGACTGGCCGCTTCGAGATCGAGCGGAGCGGTGAAGTCGCCTATCTTGAATACAGTTTGAGCGAAACCGTCCTGGAGCTGATCCATACTGAGGTTCCTGGAAAATTACGTGGTATGGGTCTTGCTTCCTCTCTGGCAGAAGCTGCTCTCAACTGGGCCCGTGAGCACAACGTCAAGGTAGACATTATTTGTCCGGTCGTGCAGGAATACGTAGCCAAGCACCCGGAGTACTCGACCCTTGTCGTGCATTGATGTGGCGGAAAACAGGAATAATATTGTTGCCAGCATGTCCGTCCGCAAAATCGTCCATATCGATATGGACGCATTCTATGCGTCCGTCGAACAGCGCGATGATCCGCAACTGCGCGGCAAGCCTGTCATTGTCGCCTGGCGGGGCGCCCGTTCCGTGGTCTGTGCGGCATCGTATGAAGCCAGGAGTTTTGGCGTACGCTCGGCCATGCCGGCGCTTCGTGCGGAACGCTTGTGCCCTGACGCCATCTTTGTGGTCCCTGATTTCACACGCTATCGCGCGGTTTCGAGTATGGTGCGCGAGATCTTCAAGCGGCACAGCGACCTGGTGGAACCGCTCTCGCTTGACGAAGCCTATCTCGACGTTACCGAAAACAAGACTGGCCTGCCCACGGCGACGCGGGTTGCGTGCGTTATCCGTGAGCAAATCCGCCAGGAATTGAACCTGACGGCATCGGCAGGAGTTGCGCCCAACAAATTTCTGGCAAAAATCGCCTCGGATTGGCGCAAGCCGGATGGATTCTTCGTCATCCAGCCCGGCGAGGTGGATGCATTTCTATCGCCGCTGCCGGTCGGACGTCTGCCAGGCGTCGGCAAAGTGACTGGAGAAAGGCTTGAGAAACTTGGCATACGGACGGTGCAGGACCTGCGCGGCCTGGAACTACCGGCGATCGAAGGCCACTTCGGCCGCTATGGCCTGCGTCTCTACCAACTGGCCCGCGGCCTCGACAACAGCGAAGTTGTCCCTGACAGGCCCACAAAATCCATGTCAGCCGAAGATACGTTGGAGCACGATGTACTGTTGGCGGAAACCGAGCCCATGATCCGCCGTCTTGCGGAAAAAGTTTGGTCCGCTTCACGCAAGGAAACGCGCACAGCGCGTACCGTAGTCCTGAAATTGAAAACCAGCGAGTTCAATATTCTCACCCGCAGCCATACCCCCGGCTCGCCTCCAGCTTCTTGCGAAGAATTGACCAACATCGCTTTGTCGCTGCGCGAACGAGTGGACGTGGGCCCTCAGAAACGCTTTCGCCTGGTTGGCGTTGGCCTGAGCAACTTTTACGAACCCGAAGAAAAGGAAGAGACACCCGCGCAGCCGGTCCCTTTCGAATAACTGCACAAATTTCGCGCCCGGGTGCCGGGGTGCCCCATGGCTGAAGAACGGCAACACCCTGATCAGCGGTACCTAGCAAGGTTACGTGCGCGAGGTAAAGCCAAAGGCGAAACGGTTTGGGTGATTAACAAAGATGATCTACCCGTCTATCCGCTCTACACCGTGCAAGAGGTTGCGCGTATTCGTGTTTGCAGGTTGCGCCGTCAGTCTTGACCCTCCAGCTTTCGGGACGTTATACTTTGATGTTGCCCCAGTCATTCCAGCCGCTTCTGATGTTTCCATTGGAGCGTTCCGGGAGGTGTGGGTTAGGGGGACGTCCTCCGGGGTTCGCCATGTTCATCAGCATTCAGGACTTACAACTGCATGAAATTCCTTTTCACGAGGAGTTTTCTGCGGGAGCGCTGGAACTTGGCTCCGAATTGCGCCAGGCCACACCGGTCAAGATCACTGGAAGAGCGGTGCTGGTGGAAGAGCATGAAGGCGCCGTCTGCATTCCGGATATCCGGGTCGTCGGCAAAGTGAATACGCGGTTGGAGCTGCGTTGCGCCCGTTGCCTGGAGCCGGTACTGAAAGATGTGAGCAGCAGCTTCGACCTGTTGTATCGTCCTTTGGGCGCCGAAGTCCGGCCCGACGAGGCTTCGATCAGCGAGGCTGAAACCGAGATTGGGTTTTACCAGGGCAATGGTTTGCTGCTGGAAGATGTAATCAAAGAGCAGTTGCTGCTGGCGGTGCCATTACGGGTCGTTTGCCGCGAGGAATGCAAAGGGCTGTGCCCGCAGTGCGGCCGCAATCGCAATTTTGAAACGTGCGCTTGCTCAAGCCAGTCGTCGGACCCGCGGTGGGCGGCGCTGGAAGACATCAAGAACAAATTGAAACACTAGTCCGCGGCGTTCAACGCTGGCGGAGATTTTCGAGGTAACAATGCCTAATCCGAAACGGCGTCACTCTAAAGCGCGCACCTCCAAACGGCGCGCACACGACTTCCTGACCGCAAAATCGCTCTCGGAGTGTCCTAACTGCCACGAGCAAAAAATGCCGCATCGCGCCTGCCCCAAATGCGGTTACTATAAAGGGCGCGAAGTAGTAGAAGTCGAATCCAAGTAACGGCGGCCTAGCAATTTGCGACCCACCCGGCAACCGCGGAAGCGCCTGTCGCGCGTGATGGGAGACAAGCTTGAATCCCTCGCGCGTGCCGCTTTCGCTCCTAATGGTTCCACCGGTCCCCGCACCACGATTGCCGTGGATGCCATGGGCTCGGACCGCGCTCCCCGCCCCGAAATTGAGGGCGCTATCCAGGCGGCGCGCTACGGCAATGCCCGCGTGCTGCTGGTAGGCCGCACGGAAGCCATCCAGGCCGAACTTGCCAATCACCCCGCGGCTGCCGGGCTGCCCATCGAGATCGTTCATGCCAGCGAAGTTATCAGCATGGATGAAAAAGCCGCGCATGCGGTCCGCGCCAAGCGTGATTCTTCAATGCACGTAGGCTTGCGGCTGGTGCGAGAAGGCGCGGCACAAGGCTTCGTCACCGCCGGCAATACCGGCGCCGCCATGGCCACTGCCAAGAGGGTGCTGGGCGCGCTGCCCGGCGTTGATCGCCCTGCCCTGGCGGCGGTGTTTCCCACCACAGTTCCCGGCAAGGCCGCCATCATGATTGACGTGGGCGCCAACGTCGACACCAAACCACAGAACCTTGAACAGTTTGCCGTGATGGGCGAAATCTATTCCCGTTCTATTTTTCAAAATCAGCGCCCCCGCGTCGGCCTGCTTTCCATCGGAGAAGAAGAGGCCAAAGGCAATGACCTCACACGCCAGGCTTACGAATTGCTGCGCCGGCTGCCGCTTAATTTCGTGGGCAACGTGGAAGGCCGCGATGTCTACAACGGCAAAGTGGATGTGATCGTGTGCGATGGTTTCGTGGGCAACGTGGCCCTCAAGATTTCTGAAGGAATCGTGGAAACCATTCGCTATATGCTCAAGGAGTCGCTGGAAGCGACCCTGACCCGCCAAGTCGGTTTCCTGCTCTCACGGCGCGCCTATGCCGATTTTAAAAAGCGCCTCGACTACACCGAATACGGCGGCGTACCGCTGTTGGGCATTCGCGGCATCGTTATTGTGAGTCATGGTTCTTCCAATGCCAATGCCATTAAGAATGCGATTCGCGTCGCCGCTGAGTTCGCCAAGTCGGGCATCAACGAGAAGATCGCGCAGGAGCTGACCAAACAAAATGGCGCAACAGCGGCCCGGATTGCCACGGATTGAATCATCATCCTTCAAATTAGCACTTAGCAATTAGCACCTGGCACTTAGCCCGTTGAGGCATTCGAACGGGCTGAATGCCAAATGCTAAGTGCCAAATGCTAATTTCAAAACTTGCCTTTCTCTTCCCCGGCCAGGGCTCTCAGAGCGTGGGAATGGGAAGAGAGCTGGCTGCCAACTATCCGGTTGCGAAGCAAACCTTTGACGAAGCCGATGCCGCCCTGGGCTACAAGCTCTCGCAATTGTGTTTCGAAGGTCCGGAAGAAAAGCTGAAGCTTACCGAGATCACGCAACCCGCGATTCTCACCGTCTCTGTCGCCGCCTTCCGCGTGCTGCGTGAAAAAGGCATTGCGCCTGGCTTTGTCGCCGGTCATAGCCTCGGAGAATACTCCGCGCACGTGGCGGCGGGAACCTTGGATTTCGCTGACGCTCTTGGCACGGTGCGCAATCGCGGCCAGTACATGCAGGAGGCGGTCCCGGTAGGAGAGGGCGCGATGGCGGCCATCCTGGGGATGCCAGGTGAAGAAGTACAGAAGATCTGCCAGGAATCCGCCTCGGGCGACGTGTGTTCCGCTGCCAACCTGAATTCGCCGGAACAGACCGTGATTTCCGGCAGCAAGGCGGCCGTAGAGCGCGCTGTAGAACTGGCCAAATCTCGCGGCGCAAAAAAGACGGTCATGTTGGCCGTGAGCGCGCCGTTCCACTGTGCGCTGATGCAGCCTGCGCAAGACCGGCTGGCTGCGGATCTGGAGAAGCTGACTTTTCAAGCGATGCAGCTTCCACTGGTAAAAAATATCGATGCCGAACCGACAACGGACTCTGTGAATGCACGTCAGGCGCTCATTCATCAGGTGACGGGCGCAGTGCAGTGGGTGAACTCGATGCGTAAGTTGATGAGTTTAGGAGTGGAAACTTTTGTAGAAGTCGGTCCCGGCAAGGTTCTCTGCGGCCTCATGCGCCAGATTGACCGGTCGAAGAGTTGTTTGAATGTGGAAGATGAGGCTTCGTTGCGGAAGACGATAAGTGCTTTGAAATAGCAATCAGCACTCAGCCCCCTAAACATTTTTGTAAATTTAGAAATGCAGTTGGCGGGGTGCGTTTGAATGAGAAAGACACGCCACACCTTTGATGCTTTCAGTATCTGAATTGGCTGAATGCTGAGTGCTTCTTACGGCGGATACGAAATGCTTTTATCCGACTTCTCCACCCACAAGTTTGTCGTGACCGGGCGTCCGTTGATCTGAATTTCAATCACCACACCGCTGCCGCCGCCGACCATGCTGCCACTGCCATTGGATACATGGTCGATTTTGTGGCTATGGATTTCGCCGTACTCCCCGCCCGGACCCCAGTCACGATAAAAATCGTTGTAACCGTAGCGGTCGTATTTCTGCGGATGCTGTTTCCAGTTTGGGTCGGCCATCCAGATGCCATAGGCCTGCTCGAAGTTCTGGGATTCGATAGCGGCGAAAAACTTGTTGACGGTGTGCTCTTCCGGCCAGAAACGCATCTCCCACCAGAGAAGGCCGAGCAGCAGCACGGCAAAAACCGCGATGCCGATCTTGATGCGGCGGCGTTTTTCGCGGAGTTCGTCTACCGGTTGCGCGTCGAGCAGGCTCATGACTTCAGTTTACGTTTACAGCGTTCGTTTGAACAAGAGCGTGGCCCCGGTCAGCATGGCTGCGGCAAAGCAGGCAAGGTAAAGCAGATCGGGCCAGATGGCCGCAAAGCCGGCGTCGCGCAGCAGCAGAGCTTTGAAACCGTGCACCGAATAGGTGAAAGGATCGATACTTGCGATGACTTTGAGCCATCCGGGAAACGCCTTGACTGGATAGATCGATCCGCTGGGGAAAAACAGCAATGTGTTGAGGATGCCGAAGATGGCCCGCGGCACCAGCGGGTCTTCCACCCGCGCCATCATGCAGGAGATCATGGTCACAAAGGCTGACGACGTTGCAGCAATCATCAGCAGCAGCCAGAACAGGGTTACCGGCTGGAAGGCGGTGCTCACCCCGGCGATCAACGACCCTATGAAGGTCAAGACCAGGCCCGAGCCAACGGCCTTGATGGCGCCGGCCAGGTTCATGCCGAAGACCAGTTCGATCTTGCTGATGGGGGTGGCGAGATAGCCCTCATGCACCCCGCGGGCTTTGTCGTCAATGTAGACAATGCCGCCGCCGATCATGACGGAGACAAACATGGCCAGCGCAATTGAACCCGGCAACAGATATTTCATGTACTCGATATAGGGATAAAGTTCGACAACATTCAGCGCAATCTGCTGCACCAGGCGCGGCTCGACGGGCTGTTGATTGAGCGCGGCCACAAGCTCGGTGAGATTTTGCTCGAGAGTTGAGGTCATGAAGTTGTCGGTGTTGTCGAGCACCAGCCCAATGCGCGGCTGCCTGCCCATATACACATCGCGGGAGTAGTTCTCTGGAATAACAACCACACCATCAATCTTGCCGTTGTGCACATCTTCAATGGCTGCTTTCTCGTCGCTGTAGTCAACTGCGTCCAACGTACGGGCGTTGGCGTGGATCGCATTCAGCGCTTCGCGGATGCGCAACGCCTGCGGCCGGTCAGTCTCGACCCCCTGAATAAGAATGCGGTCGTGATCCACGATGCCCAGGCGCGCGTCATGGATCTTGCCGCCGAAGGCATTGCCCAGCACGATGAGCTGCACCAGGGGGAAGATCATGGCCACCAGCATCAATGCCGGCGAGCGCACGAACTTGCGCATTTCACGCTCAACAATGGCCATCATTCGCTTCATGATCTCCCCCTTTTCTAACTCTGCCAATCTGTTTAAATCTTGCCATTCTTCGCGCTATTTTTTTGGCGCGAAGAATCTTGCGGTTTCACTGCCTGAGTACAAAAAACTAAACGGGTCAGCGATCGCCGCCGCTGATCCAACCGGTGTAGATATGCGCGCTGACCTCCTGGTCGCGCAACTGTCTGCCGGTGTAATACACA
Source organism: Terriglobales bacterium (assembly GCA_035487295.1). Lineage (GTDB taxonomy): Bacteria > Acidobacteriota > Terriglobia > Terriglobales > Acidobacteriaceae > QIAW01. The sequence goes on along the minus strand of DATHMH010000044.1, from coordinate 283,995 downwards.
AAAACGTCGTCCAGCGTGGTGTTATGCACCGACAGCGCTTTGACCTCGACCTGGTGCTGCAAGGCCAGGGCAACGAGCTCGGTCACGGTCTTGGAGCTGTTGTCAGAAAGAAGGCGGTAAGCATTGCCGCCCTGGGCCTGCACGTTGCGGACATCGGGAAAGGCTTGCAGCAACTGCTCCCAATTTTTCGGCGGGTTCCCAAATTGGGCCTCAATCACGTTGGAGCCGGGCACAGTCTGCTTGAGCGCGTTGGGCGTATCCAGCGCAACCAGCTTGCCGTGGTCTACGATAGCAATGCGATCGCAGAGCCGGTCGGCTTCATCCATGTAGTGCGTGGTAATGAGAACCGTGAGGTTGCGGTGCTTTTTGATGTTGGTCAGCATCTCCCAGACGGCAACACGGGAGACCGGATCAAGACCGGTCGTAGGTTCATCCAGGAAAAAGATTCTCGGGCTGTGCACCAGACCGCGCGCGATCTCGAGACGCCGGCGCATGCCTCCGGAAAGGTTTTTAGCGGGCGTATCTTTCCATTTGGTCAAATCCACCAATTCCAGCAACTCGTTGATGGAGCGGACCCGGTCTTTGGCCGAGACATTGTAGAGCTTGGCATGGATGCTCATGTTCTCGTAAACCGTCAGGTCAAGATCGCTGGTCATGGCCTGGGGAATCACGCCCATGCAGTTGCGCGCCTGATTGGGTTCGCGGCTGACGTCATATCCGCCAATGCGCGCCACCCCGGCGGTAATCGGCAGCAGTGTGGTCATCATGCGAATCAGCGTGCTCTTGCCGGCGCCGTTGGGACCAAGCAATCCGAAAATTTGGCCTTCCTTCACCGAGAAGGAAATATCGTTCACCGCCGTGAAATCGCCGTACTTCTTGACGATGTGCTCTACCTCAATGGCATTGGGAACACCAGGGGACGGTGTAATCGTGCCGCCATCGGGCTTGATAAAAGTATTCATGGCTAATTCAGCTTCGATTTTGGCACCAGCACGATTGCCGTCATTCCCGGAACAAAAGCCTGGTTCGGGTTTGGGACAGAAAGCTTCAATTGCACGGTCTTGATGTCGCGTTTGCGCCGGCTTACGTCGCGCTGTGTGGCGAAATCGGCTTCCACGCCCTTGGTGATCACCTTGCCGGTTACCGTGTCACCGCCGGGCATGCGCACCTTCAACTCATCGCCGATGCCGATGCGGTCGGAGTAAGTCTCCGGCAGCGGCGCCCGCACCCAGGTCTCACCCAGATCGATGATGGTCACAATGGGCGCACCGGGGGCGACTACTTCCCCTTCACGGGCGACACGCAAGGAAACTATTCCCGAAATGGGAGCTGTAACCTGTGTATAGCCAAGCTGCACCTGGGCCTGCTCCCGCTGCGCCTCCGCCTGGAGCTGTTGCTGGCGGGTTTCCGCCACAGTGCTTTCGGCGGTTCGTGTCTGGTGCGTGCGCGCCAGGGCGGCATTTAGATTTGCTTCCGCGGAGCGCACCTGGTCTTCCGCTGCCCGCACACGCGCTTCCTGGGCATGCAGGGTTTGAATGGCTTCATCGCTTGCCTGCTGGGAGGCAACGCCCTGTTTTGCCAGGGATTCAGTGCGAGCGGTATCGGATTGAATGCGCACCAAATCTGCCCGAGCCGCCACCAGATTGGCATTGGCCATCTGCAACTGCGCCTGGGCATTGGTGACATCACTGACAGTGGTGCCTTTGGTTAGAACTTCGGTGGCTTGGGTCCCCGCCAGCCGGGAGTGCATGCCGGCTGCCGCGGCGGCTGCCGCCTGCTGTTGCGCCTGCAGCTCGGCGGTATCGAGTTGAGCAATCAGGTCCCCGGCTTTGACCTGGGAACCTTCGTCCACCGCCAGTTTTTCGATGCGGCCCATGATCTTAGGGCTCACGATCACCTGGTTGGCATCAACGATGCCGATCAACTGCAAATCGCTGGAATGATCGTTGAAGAAAATGAAATACAACAGAGCAACCAAAAAGATAATTCCGACCAAAACCAGAAATTTCTTTCCTTGCATCACCTGGCGTCTCTCCTGGCACTGCCAAAATTTTTTGTTTCCCCTGGCTTGGATAGAAATAAAGTCGTCGCCACCAAGTCCATCACCGCGGCTTTGCGCTCGGCAATACGTTGCGCGGTGAGCGGATTGCCGCCCGTAATGAGTCCGATCATTGCCGCGCTGCTGAAATAGAAAACGTTCATGGCAATCAGCGAGAGGACAAAATGCAGTGGATCAACCTGGCGAAATTGCCCGCTGGCCATGCCCTCCCGCAGTAAAGCCATCACCTTGGCGGCAACCGGTTGAAGGTAGCGTTTGGCGATGCGACGCATGTGCGGCGAGCCGTGGCGGCCGGCGCGCATCATTTCGCGCTGCACCAGGCGCGGATAAATAGGAGACGCAGCCACAAAATCAAAATGAGCGCTGGCATAAGCCATGATTTTTTTCTGCGGAGGCAAATCGCGCCCCAGCACCTCTAACATCCGCTGCGAGAGATTGGCAAACACGTGGTCGAGGGCCGCGCCATAAAGCCGCTCTTTGTCGCGAAAGTAATAATGCAAAAGCGCCTTGTTGACGCCGGCGGAATCGGCAATGGCCTCCATGCGAGCGCCGGCCATGCCTTCTTCGGCAAATTCGCGCATGGCGGCTTCCAGAATGGCAGCACGGGTTTCAGCGGCATCGCGCGGCAAAGCTCGCACGCTTTTGCGGAACACGCGGCGCATCCTGGTTTCGTTTTTGATCAGGGAGTACATTTAACTAACCAGTTAGTTAGGTTATCAAAACTGACAAACACCTGCAAATCCCGCTTCAGCTCATGCAGACGAATGAGCCGGTCAAATATTGTGCACAGGCTGCTCCCCGAACGGCCTTCCCTCCCGGATTTTGCCGATTCCCTGTCTTGCTTCCAAAAAATTCGGCACAGGGTATACTGGCGTACTCAGGAAAGTTTATGCCGCTCGTCAACAGTGTGGGTACATGCGAAGAATGTCACAAGATGTTCGAATACACCCTGCAACACAGTGGAGTGACAAACACCTGTTACGCCTACTGCGAAGGCTGCGGCATGACCGCTATTCTCGATATCTCCGATGGCAGGTTTCCTATTGAGCTGATCAGAAGCTCTACCTACAAAGTGATCGTTCCCGATCTGGAGCGATATCTTAAACCCTGTCAGCAATGCGGAGGGCGCTTCACCGCCACCGCCAGTCCGCAATGCCCCCATTGCCGGCAGGCGCTCTCTGCCGTTAAGGCCACGGAATACCTGGAGCGTGGCAATGCCAGTAAATCTCCAGGCTGGCGCTGGCAGAAGTCGTGGAACGGAAATTACTGCATCGTGATTGAAGACAATCAGGTGAGAAATAACTTTAAATAGTTCTCGGTTCTCAGACTTAACGCTCAGAACGTTTGCACAAACCTTAGCCACTAACTGCTAAGCCCACTCAGCGATTGCTGTGGATGACCTCGGCACAATTGGACTTCGGGTGATCTGCGGAACCGAGCGAGAACGATGGCGGACGGAATCTGAGAACTGAGAACCGGGAACTGAGAACTGCTTCTGTTACACTGTCCGCTTCATGATTTCAGATTTTGCTACTGCTGAGGGAACGGCGCGTTATCGCGATCGCTTCCCGCAATTGAACCAAGCCGGGCATTTTCGCCAGCCTGCGCGCGTACCAGGCGCAAGCGAGCTTTGGCTCTCATCGCTCGGGCTGGGAACCTACCTGGGAGAAACCGACGATAGCGCCGACGCCGCCTACACCGAAGCCATCATACAGGCCCTGCGCTCTGGGGTGAACGTGCTGGACACCGCCATTAACTATCGCCATCAGCGCTCAGAGCGCACCATCGGAAGCGCCCTGGAGGAGATGATTACGGGCGGCTTATTGAAGCGCGACGAGGTTCTGGTATGCACCAAGGCCGGCTATCTTTCTTTTGACGGAGACGCGCCCAATGATCCGCGCGGCTATTTTATCGATGAATACATCAACAAGGGAATCATGCGCCCCACGGAAATTGCCGGGGGAATGCATTGCATGGCGCCGGCCTATCTGGAGAACCAGCTTGAACGCTCGCGTACAAACCTGAGGCTGGAAACCATTGATGTTTTCTATCTGCACAATCCCGAATCACAACTGGGAGCAGGCGTCAGCGCTGTGGACTTCCGTCATCGCCTGCGTGACGCCTTTGCTGCCCTGGAAAGAGCGGTGAAGGCCGGCAAGATTCGCTTTTACGGATGCGCCACCTGGAACGCCTTCCGTTTGCCCAACACGCAGCGCGAAGCCATGAGCCTGCAAGACGTGGCGGCAGTTGCGCGGGAGGTGGCCGGCGACGGACATCGCTTCCGCTTTGTGCAGTTGCCATTCAATCTGGCGATGCCTGAAGCTTTTGCATTGAAGAACCAGGTAGGGGGGAATGAAACTCTTTCGTTCTTCGAGGCCGCGGAAAAAGCCGGGGTTGCTGTAATTGGCAGCGCGACTCTCTACCAGGGAAGACTCACGCAAGGTTTGCCCGAGGTGATTCGCCAAAAGTTGGGCACAACCAGTGACACGGAGAGCGCCATCCAGTTTGCCCGTTCAGCCCCGGGAATCGCCGCCGCCCTCATCGGTATGGGCCACAAAGAGCACGTGGCCACCAATCTTGCAGTGGCATCACAGCCTCTTGTTCCACGTGAACAATGGGAGAGTCTGTTTCAGTAGAGTTGTCGTTGAGGGACGTCACTATCTTGCAGTTATCTGGCGACACCAGATACGATATGTCGATTTGGTGCTATGGCTATTTCTCTTAATGCCAGACAGCTTGCTCCCATTTGGATCGGGATTGTCTTTGTACTTTTTCTGATGGGACATGGAGGATATGCAGTACTCGTCCTCATCGGTGGCGGGGTGTTTATTGCCAGAGAGCTCGAGGCGCTCCGGAACAAAGAGAACATCCGTAACGAGAACACCAGTGGTGACAAAACAGACGATCAGAGTCTGTAGACTCGGCACTCCATACTACTGACAATTGGCAACCGGCGGCTGGCAACTGCTGTTCTACTGCCTGATCCCAAACATCTTGAACATGGCCTGCCGTCCGATGTCGCCTTGGGGACCTTTGGGGTCTTCTTTTTCTATCTCTTCATACAGCTTGCGTGCTTCGGCAGGCTGCGTCGTCTCATAGACACCGGCGAGTTCGAATTGCGCGGTGGTCTTAGCCACAGCATGGGAAGGATGATCGGCCAGGTCCTTCAACAAAGTAATGGCCTCCGGATTACGTCCGGTAGAACTATACAAGGATGCCAGCGCAAGCTTAGCCAGCGGAGCCAGTTCCTTGTCGCCCGAAGCGGCAATCTGTTTTAGCCTGGCTTCGCCGGCAGAGTTGTTGCCCGCCTGCAGCTCGCTGATCCCGACAAAATAGCCTGCGATTTTGCCCGAGTGGGTGTGCGGATACTGGCCGGCAACCGCCTGGAATTTCTTTTCCGCAGCCAGGGCGCGCTCTCTCATCGAGGGGTAAGACTCGTCCGTCGAATCAGGGTTGGAATTGGCGGTGGCGCGTATGGACGCATTCAGCGTTTCCATAGCCTGGCCCAGATCGGCCGAGGCCTTCTGTTCGCGGTTTTCCATGTAGAAGTAGCCGCCCAGGGCAATGCCGATAATGAGGCCGGCTACAATGATGCCGCCCAGCAGGTTGATGCTGTGGTCTCGCATCCAGGAAAAAGCGTCTTGAGCGCTTTCTGCGAATCTATCTTCTTTCAGGCGATGACGAACTTCACTGCGCACGGGTGTTCCTTTAAAGGAGTGAGGATTTCTGCATGGGAATGCAGCAGATGAACAAACCACTAGTTTAACAGCAAGAAAAGCGCCTTTTCAAACAACCCCTCGGTTTAGCCAGGGCTTCCAACCTAATTAAGGAGTAATATCTCTTAATACCTACTCTTACGACCGCCACCAAGTCGAATTTATCCGCTTAGGATAAAGGAGAGGCACATATGCGTAAGCTAGCCATCGCGATCGCAATTATTCTCGCAATCGTGGTGATTGTTGCACTGATTCTCCCCTCAGTCATTGACGTAAACAGTTATCACGATCGCATTCAGGCAGAATTGCAAAACAAGCTGGGCCGCCCGGTGACTCTGGGCAAGCTGCATCTTTCCATTCTGCCGCTGTATTTCGGCGCGGAAAATCCGGTCATCGGCGAAGACCCCAATTTCCGCACCGGACGGCCCTTTGCCGAAGCCAATGAAGTCGACGTAAGCGTGGCCTTTTGGCCCTTGCTGCAGAAAGATATCCAGGTAAGCTCGCTGGAACTCAAGCAGCCCAAAATCGAACTGGTGCGAAATGCGCAGGGTGTTTGGAATTATTCCACCCTCGGCCACAATCCTTCGCAGCAGATAATACAGGCTCCCAGAGCGCCGCAACCGGCTCCCACCCAGCCAGGGCCATCTTCCGGCAATAACTCCAATCAGGCTCTCTCTCTTCAGGATTTAAAGATCACCGATGGCCAGATTGGGCTCACGGATTATCAGAAGAGGCAGCCCCGCGCCGTGTACGATCACATCGATTTTCGCCTGCTCGGATATGCGCCCGACCATCCATTTGATTTTTCAGCGGCAGCACACCTGCCCGGAAAGGGAGCGCAGCTTATCAAGCTGGAAGGCACCGCCGGCCCCATCAATAACGCACAGACCGCGAATACGCCCTTCGACGGTAGTTTGAGTTTTTCTGAGGTTTCGCTCGCCGGCCTGCAAAAATTCCTTAACTCTGCGTCCCTGGAAAATACCGATGCCGTCATCAGCGGCAAGGCCAACTTGCGCAGCCAGGCGGGAAAATTTGATTCCGACGGCTCGCTCAAGCTTGACCAGCCGCGGGTGCACGGACATGATTTGGGTTATCCCATCTCGGCCGATTACAAAGTCAGCGACGATCTGAATGCAGACAAGATCAACATTGAAAAAGGAAATCTGAAGCTGGGCAGCACCCCGGTTGACATCACCGGCATGATGGATACGCGTCCCACGCCCTCGCAGATTAATTTGAAGATCAATGCGGCCAACGTCTCCATTGCTGAAATCGCCCAACTGGCTGCTGATTTTGGCACCGCCTTCAGCCCGGGAATGAACATTGCCGGCCAGCTCACCGCAGATCTTCATGCGCAAGGCCCTACCAACCAACCGGCCATGAACGGCAGCTTGCAGGCCCGCAACCTGGAGATCAGCGGCAAGGACCTGCGCTCTCCGGTCAAGGTGCCGGCCATCGATCTGGCGCTGACGCCTGCCGATGTCCGCTCCAATGATTTTTCTGCCAGTACCGGGAGCACAACCGTAACCGGACGCTTTGCCCTCTCGCAGTACACCTCCAACTCGCCGACGGTTGACGCCGAGATACATACCGGCCGCGCCGATCTGGGTGAATTTCTCAGCATAGCCAAAGCATATGGGGTGTCGGCCGCCGATGGCGTCTCAGGCTCAGGCATCATATCCCTCAACGTGCACGCAACCGGGCCGATCAAAAACTCGGCCAATATGAATTTCAGCGGTGATGGCGCGCTGCAAAATGCCGAAATCAAGACGCCTTCACTGACCGAACCGTTGAAAATCGGTAACGCAAATCTAAGCTTCTCGCAGAATTCTGCCGTGCTGCACAACCTGTCTGCGGCGGTGGGCTCCACCCATGCCAATGGCTCGCTTACATTGCGCAATTTCGAGAACCCGCAGGTGCAATTCACGCTTTCGGCCGACAAGATCATAGCCGCTGAATGGCAGAAGATTTTTGCCGCAACACCGACTGCGGAGTTGAAGAATCAATTCTGGAATCTTGCACCTCGGGCTGAAGCCGCCGCTCCCCCACAATCGAGCATCATCAATCGCACGACGGGGAACGGCAAAGTAACTATTGGGAATCTCGTCTATGACGACCTGGTTATGAACAATGTGCAATCGAGCGTCACCATCGACCATGGTGTGATCCGTCTGGATCCTGTGACTGCGGGCGTGGCACAAGGCCAGCAGACGGGCTCGATTGTAATTGACGCTCGCAATACCCCGATCACATACGCAGTCAACATGAAGATGGATAAAGTCGATGCCAACCAGTTGCTCTCTTCCGTCTCCAATCTCAAGAAAACGCTCTATGGGCTGCTGGCGGCCAATGGCAATGCGAACTTCGCATCGGGAACCGATAACATTGCCCGCACCCTGAACGGTAATTTCAACCTGAATCTGAGCAACGGCAAGCTGGCCAACGTGGACCTGCTTTATCAGTTGGCCAACGTCGGCAAGTTTCTCTCCACGGGAAAGACGATCTCGCAGCATCCCTACACCAATGTGGCGAAGATGGCGGGAAATTTCAACGTGCGCAACGGCGTGGCCCAGACCAACGATTTGCAGGCGGTGATTGATGGCGCCACTCTCTCCGCCAATGGCCTGGTCAATCTGGTGGATAACTCGGCGAATATGCACGTAACTGCCGTGCTTACCAAAGCCATGACGGATTCCATCGGCGGCGTAGGCGGAGTGGGTGGATACATGAACACAGCCCTGGCCAACCGCAATGGTGAACTCGTGGTTCCCGTGATATTGACCGGCTCGCTTTCCAGTCCGCGCATCGAGCCTGATTTGGAAGCCATTGCCCGCATGAAGCTGCAAAACCTGCTGCCCACTTCATCCAATCCTGGAAATCTGACTAGTGGGATCCTGGGCGCGCTCATGGGAAATAAAAACAATCCCAATCAGCAATCCAACCAGCAGGGCCAGCCGCCAAACGGTCAGCAACGAAATAAGGGAATTCAGGGAATCCTGCAACAATTAGGCGGGCAGCAGCAACAACAACCGGCGCAGCAGCAACCAGGACAACAGCAGCCGGCACAGCAACAGCCGGCACAACAACAGCCAAACCAGCAGCCGCCTGCCAATGGCGCACAGGCCGGCAACAATCAGCAGCAGCCGCAGCAGAAACCGAGCTGGGTTGATGTATTGAATGGCGTGCTCAATAAGAAACAACAGCAGCAGCCTGCAAACCAGCAACAGGGCCAGCAACCGAATCAGCCCTCCAAGTAAATGCAGGTAAAAAATAAAAAGCCGCTCTTGCAGCGGCTTTTTATTTTTTAAACTTCAGCAAGCTCAATCGGCTTCCTCGACAAGCTGGCCTTTTTCCAGTTTTTCCTGGCAGGCAATGCAGTAGCGCGTCCAAGGCACGGCCTCAAGACGTTTGGTGTTGATGTCTTCGCCACACGAGATACACTGGCCGAAGCTTCCCTGCCGAATGCGATCCAGTGCGCTCTCGACCATATTCAGGATCTGGCGCTCGCTGTTGCTTTGGTGAAAGAGAAATTCCTTGTTGTACGAATTGGCGGCCTTATCGGCAATGTCCTGCGCCACTTCGCTGTCGGCATCGCGGCCGTCCTGTTCGGTACGGCTCACCACCCGCCGCAGCTCCTGCTGCCGCTCTTCCAGTTTCTTCTTAAATTGTTCCAGCCTTTTCTTGTCCATTGTTCCTGCTTTAGTAAATGCTTTACTCATAGGTCCTGCTCAATGCGGTTCTGCAAACCATTACATCCTTCCCGGAGTTCTCCGGCAGCGCCATTCGTCTAGGGCTGAATCTTAGATGATATCCGTCGCCCGAAAGACACGTCAAGGCGGTCCTTAAGGCGGATGATCGTCCTCACTTTAAAGTAGCTTCGGTCCTTTGTTCATCTGCTGAACAAAAAGTTCCCGAAATCAGGCCTCCGGCCGCATTTCCCCTAATTTTCTGAAATCAAGCCATTACGGCAATCTCATCGTAAATAAAAAAAGCGGCTGCCTATTCGGCAACCGCTTTAAAGAGGCAAAGGGAGGGAGGGAATCTCAGGGACGGCAATTCAAACTTTGTCGCGAACTGCCCAAGGGGTAGATATTGACAATGATGGAGAAACTCGAAGTCATAACTTTAGGATGTATTGGCCTCTTTTACTGTCTAATCAGAGAGCACTTGTACCGCCAAAAAACTTGGAAAATCCTCCCAATTGCTGGCATACGGATGGAACATATTGAAAGCTTGTGACTTAGCTTGCCCCATGTCCATAATTTCCACAGGCTTGGTAATCATATAACGAATAATTTATGTAGAATCTAAATACCACTTCTAGGCATGTTTTTGTCTATTGTGAGATTTATTATGCTCTTCCATGGCCTTCAATTTATTCAGCAGTGCCTTGTAACTGATCTTCAGGATTCTGGCTGCCTGGCGGCGATTCCAGCGTGTCTGCGCCAGCACGCGCTCGATAGCTTCACGTTCAGCTTGCATAGCGGCGCGTTTGCCAATCTCCAATAAAGAAGGCATTTCGATCTCGGTATTGCCGTTGCCGACGAAGGCCGGTCCAGGATTGGCAACCGGGACAATTTCCTGCACTTTGCTGGTGCTCAGTGAGGAGACGATGGGTTTGTGGGTGGAAAGCTCGCGGATGATTTGCGATTCGTTGCCAACAATCGTATAGCGCTTGACCAGGTTCTCCAATTCGCGGATATTGCCCGGCCACGCGTATTCCATCATGCGGCCAACAGCGTAATCGCTGAAGGGCGCCGGCTGTTTTCCGTAATACTCGCTGTATTTGTGCAGGAAGAAATCCAGGAATACGGGGATTTCCTCTCGCCGTTCGCGCAGCGGCGGTATGTGAATCGTGACAACATTCAGGCGATAGAAAAGATCTTCGCGGAATACTCCATCTTCCACCGCCCGCTCCAGGGGCTTGTTGGTCGCCGAGAGTACGCGGACATCTACGGCTATATCGCGTTTACCGCCCAGCCGCGCAAATTCTCCATCCTGCAAGACATGCAGGAGCTTGGCCTGCAATGAGGGATGCATTTCGCTGATTTCATCCAGAAAAATGCTCCCGTAATTGGCCTGTTCGAACTTGCCCAGCTTTTGCCGGCTGGCGCCGGTGAATGCCCCAGGCTCATAGCCGAACAATTCGCTTTCCAGAAGCTCGCTCGGAATGGCAGCGCAGTTTACCTTGATGAATGGTTTATCGCGGCGGGTGGAGTTGGAGTAAATCATCCGCGCCACTACCTCTTTACCGGAGCCGCTTTCACCGCGGATGAGAACTGTGGCATTGGTATCGGCCACCTGCTCGATGGTCATCTTGACTTCTTCCATTTTTGGGCTGGTGCCGAAAAGCATGGAAAAGTCATTCTGCTTGCGCACGTGGTCGCGGAGCTGGCTCACCTCATGGATGACGCGCTGTTTTTCCAGCACGCGGTTCATGCGCTGGTCGAGCTCTTTGGGCTCGATGGGCTTGGCCAGGTAATCATCGGCTCCAAGCTTCGAGGCTTTGAAGATAATTTCAGGATCGTTCTGCGCCGAAATCAAGATGACCGCAACTTCGGGTTTGATCTGTTTCAGGCGCTCGAGGGTTTCGAGTCCTCCCAGGCCCGGCATAGCGATATCCAATAAAACCAGGAATGGATCATAAACCCGAAACAGACGGATGGCTTCCTCACCGGTGGCAGCAATGCTCACCTCAAAATCGTGCCGGGTCAGATGCGAACTCAAAAACCTCGCTGTTCCGGCGTCGTCATCCACGATCAATACGCGAACGTTGGGGCTAACCTTCATTTTTCCTCGCTAGCATTCGGTTTCGACGTCCCTAACCTTGGCATTTAAGTGCAACTTGGTTGCCAGAGGGGTAGACTGCGGCTGGAACTTTTAGGAACCTATATCCCTTCTTTAGGGGAAAGCCACATTTGATATATGGCACACTGGAATTAAAATTCCACTCATTGGAATAACAATACCACAAAATAGCAGCGCATTCGACTATACACTTAAGATGCAATGAACACCGGAGGTGCTGTATACAGAACTAGAATTGGAATTGGATATTTCATGCTTGGCTCTTGCGGCAAGAGGGCGACTTCAATTTGAAATTTCTTCCCCGCAAGGTTTAATAAACCTTGCCAGGGACAGCGTGCGCGTTATTTTTATTCCCAAACCGGAGTTTCAATCCATGGAGTCGGGCGCTAGACTCCTGCTTTTTCTGCCGCAGAAATGAAATCACAATCAGCGCATCCAACTCTGGATGTAGGCGCGATATAGATGTTAAAGTCCAGGTAAATTTCATAGTAGCAGAGACAAAATTTAGCCTGTGCTGGTTGCAGCGGCGCCGCATCTGGCGGATAATGACCCTACTGGTTGTACACGCTGCTCGTCCCAGGTTGTCAGGAGTAAATTTAAGTCGTAGCTCCCGGCAAACTTCCCAAATTGTGTTATGACTGCAATCGGAATTCATCCCAGGCTTTTTCGCCCTCTATTGTTGCGGGCCATGCTGCTGCCAGGGCTGGTTCTCGTTCTGCTCACGGCCGGTCTATTGTGGCAAATCTACCGATTGCAAGTCTTCAACCAGGCAGTGGACCACTCCGATGAGGTCATTGCCGCTGCTCATTCGGCGGAAGAACTGCTGGTAGAACGTGAAACTGCATATCGCGGTTTTCTTCTTATCGGAGATCCCTTGCTTTTAGAACCGGCGCGGCGCTCCGATCAACGGCTGCCCGAGGCCCTGGACAAACTTGACTCCCTGGTGGCGGGCAATTCTCTGGAAGTCCAAAAGGTGCGTGAAATCCGCAAACTGGCGGCGGAGTGGCAGCAATTCAGCGAGCAGGCGTTGCAGTTAAAGCAGAACCATGGAAATTATCTCCAGTTCGAAAGCCAGGGGCTTGGTCATTTTCTGCTTGATTCGCTGCGGGAGCAGTTCCGTACCCTGATCGCTATGGAAACTGCGCTGCGGGCCGAGCGCGAGGCCCTGGCCCGTTATGAAACCCGGGCAACACTTTGGGTGGGGATTGGCAGCGCAATTTTCCTGGGTACGGTGTTGCTGTTGTTCTCGCGCCGTTTGTTGTTGCAGCTTTCCAGCAATTACCGGGAAGCGCTGGCCATCGCGCAGCAGAAAAATATGGAGCTGCAGGAGAGCCGCCAGCGTTATGCCACCACCTTGCGCAGCATTGGCGACGCCGTAATTGCCACCGACGACCGCGGCACAATCGTGTTCATGAATCCAGTCTCGGAACGGCTCACCGGCTGGCGCATGGAAGATGCCTTTGGCCGCGCGCTCAAAGAAACTTATCGCGTGGTACGGGAAGATAACCTCGAACCCATTGATGAAACCGTTCAGCGCGCCCTGAACACGGGCGCTTACGCAGAAATGGAAGGCCCCGGCTTGCTCCTTGCCACCGATGGCCGCAAGATCCCCATTGACGGCTGTGCCGCTCCCATCCGCAACGATCAAGGCAGGATCACCGGCGCCGTGCTGGTTTATCGTGATGTGAGCGAGCACCGCCGGCAGGTCGAAGAACGCGTGCTCTTGCTGCAGCAGATTGAGTTGCTGCTGCACTCCACCGATCATGGCGTCTACGCCGTGGATGCAAGCGGCATTTGTTTCCTGGTCAACCGCATTGCCGCCGAAATGCTGGGCTACTCCCGGGAAGAGATCGTCGGCAAAAAAATTCACGAACTGGTGCATAGTCGCCGGCCCGATGGGACTTTTTATCCGGTAGAAGATTGTCCGATTGAGCAGGCATTGCGCGGCACGAAAGGCTCGCGAGCGCTCGACGAGGTATTCTGGCGCCGGGATGGCAGGTCCATTCCCGTGGAATGTTCCTCGTATCCTATGACCTACAAAGGGAACGTCTGGGGTGCGATCGTGACCTTCGTGGATATCACCGCCCGCCAGGAGCGCGAGCAGGCGCTGGTGGCCTCTGAGAAGCTGGCGGCCACCGGGCAAATGGCTTCAGCCATGGCCCATGAGATCAATAATCCGTTGCAGGCAGTTTCGAACCTCATCAACCTCATGGTGCTAAGCCGCGATCTGGACGAAGCCAGCCGCAACTATGCCAAGATGGCCCAGGGTGAACTGGAGCGGGTAGTGCGCATTGTGCAGCAGACCCTCGGCCTGTATCACGAATACGTAAAAACCGAATTCGATCCGGTGCAAATTGCCGAAGAAGTGCTGGAATTTCACAAGCATCGCTTCCGTCACCAGCACATCCGCCTGGAGCGGAAGTTCCTTTACGAGGGTACTTACCAGGGATTCCCCAGCGAGTTCCGGCAAATGTTTTCCAATCTGATTTTGAATGCGCTGGAAGCCATGCCCAAGAACGGCAAGCTGCGCTTTCGCATCGCTCGATCGCAGGATTGGCGGGCCGGACGGGCCGGACGCAAAGGAATCCGTATTACCGTGGCCGATTCCGGCTGCGGCATAGCACCCGAGAATCGGGATAAGATCTTCGAGCCTTTCTTCACCACCAAAAAAGCCAAAGGAACCGGCCTGGGATTATGGATGGTGCGCAGCATCGTGGAAAAACAGCTTGGCCTGATCCGTGTCCGCAGCCGCCACGGCGACGAAGGCAGCTACACCTGCGTCAACGTATTTCTACCTCTGGAAGTCCCCCGCCCCGCCGCGCCAGCACAGCCAATGTCGCACATCGCCGCCGGACAGCTGCAAAAGACGCAGCAGTCTGCCGCAACGGTTTAGCTCTTAGATATCTGAACACGAACTTTGTTTCCAAACCACATAAGCTTTCTTATGAGTTCAAGGATCAACAACGGTTCCATTTCGGGAAGATAAAGCGCGAGTAGTACCATATTGGGAGGGTAATCCACCACCGTCCCACATTGTGATTGTCAAAATTTGATGAATAGCACGCGACAACCTTGTTCTGTTTGCGCGTCCCTCGGATATAATGAGCACCAACTGCGACAATTCAAATCAATTGTCGAAAAGTTTCTAAGCTTCTTGCAAGACGTCTCATTCCCTTCTCTGTGGTGGTGTTTAGAGCTGCTTTAGCCGAAGCAGCCTGGAATAGTTTTTCTCACATTTGCTGAAGGAAGCAGTGTGCGAGAAAACCACATGATGATGGGGCAGCCAAGACCATGACGCATAGTCATCTCATCCTGGGACTCGGCGGTACCGGCGGAAAGATTCTGCGATCTCTGCGCAAGACGATCTATGAAAACTTCCAGAATGAAGACCCGGCCTGCGTCAATGTTCGCTATCTCTACATTGATTCCAGTAACGAGATGATGGCCGCTGACGACCCTGCGTGGAAGATCGCGGGGCACAGCGTGCAACTTAGCAAGACCAGCCAGTTGAAAATCTCAGGAGCAGACCTGGCTTCGGCCTCAGTACTGGAAAACCTCGATCGTTACCCTGGGATTACGCCCTGGATCGGCAACGGCGCGGTTTCGCTCAACTTATTGAATTCCACCGACGCTGCCGGCATCAGCAGCGGCCAGAAGCGGCGTGTGGGAAGGTTGCTGTTCGCCTGCCGAGTGGCGCAGTTCCGCGAGCAGGTGCAGGCGCTGGTGAAGGAAATCGAGGTTGGAGGCACAGCCTCGGTGACCTTTCACGTTTGCTGCAGCCTGGCGGGCGGCACCGGCAGCGGCTCCGTGGTGGATGCGGTTTCCCAAATCCGGATGTTGTATCCGGGCCAAAACTATCGCATCCTGATTTATGCCTTCCTGCCCGAGCGGGCGCCGGGCGCAAACCGCGCCGGCGCAAACTACCATGCCAACGGTTATGCTGCGCTGATGGAGCTGAACGCGCTCAGCATCGGCGCCTTGCGGCCTCACGACCTTTCCGGCGAAAAACAAGACCGCCTTGAACTGCAGGACCCATTCAACGGCTGCTACCTGTTTTCCGACGAGAATGAGAACCACGATAAAGTCGATGCGGATAAAGATGTGCCTGGCCTCGTGGCCGCCTTCCTGTACCAAAAAATTATTGCTGTTAAGGACATGGTCTGGGATTCACTCCGGCGGCAAGAGAGCTTCGAGAACATGGACTGCGGGCCCGAGCAATCGCCATTCAATAACAATCCCGAGCGCTCCCGGCGGTTTTTTACCTTCGGCATCAAGCAGATTACTTACCCGGAGCGGGAGATTCATGAGTATTTGACGTATACCTTCGCGCGCCAGGCAATCCTGCAGTTCCAGTTCAATCGCTGGAGCGATGCGCAGGGCTATTGCGAAGACCGCGGCAATCGAAGCTTTAGTGACTTCGTTCGCCTGAAGGAAACCCAGCAGAAGTGGTACTTGACGGATGAGCACCTGAACCTGTCGGAAGGTATTTTGCCGGATGAGATCAGGAACAAGCGCTGGAAACCCATTAACGCTTTCTGGCTTGACTTGATCGCGAATTTTGAGACCCATGTGCGGGAGTCGTTCCCGAGCGACGACCGGCTCTGGCTCGACGAACTGTCGAAGTTGTGCGAGACCGCGTATTCGGAGAACTATCGCGATCTGGGTGTCCGCAGGTTCTATGAGAGCAAGCGGGGCGAGATGCAAAATCACCTCCGCGAACTGCGCGGAAGAATTGAAAAGGACCTGTTCCAGGAGTGGATGACCGGGCAGAAGTCTGTCTATGACATCTCACGCCTGCTGGCGGCGCTACTGGCTTCATTGGAAGAGCGCCAGAAGCAGATGGAAGAGAAGATTGCCCGGCACCGGCAGATGGTTGAAGCCACAACCGTCAGCACCGCCTCCAATGCCGCCGAATGGTCGCGGCTGGGAGTGGTTTCTGGGTGGCTGGGCAAACGCCAGAACCTGCTGAACGAACAAGGGGAGTGCCTGCGGCAGCTCTATATCTACCGTACCCGTCTCGAAGGTCTGGGCTTTGCCAAGAACCTGCTCGAGGCCCTGATCGCCGATCTGGCGTTGCTGGCTGCGGACGTAAGCCGGTGTGCCGCCATGATGGTTGAGGCCGGCAAAGATTTCAGCGCGCGGGTCGCTGAGCGTTGCGCCGACTCGGGCCAGGCCGACTTGCAGAAACCGGTGGTGCGCTTCTACAAACCCGGCGCCGTCAAAGAGCTGGCCAGGGCCCTGATTCGTGACCGTATCGAACAGCAGAAGCACAGCGCAACGGTTCGCGCCGCGCTGGCTCCGCTGCTCGGAGAAAATCAGAATTTCGCCAGCTTCAATCTTCGCATTTCCAAAGAGAAATTCACGAGCGTGCTGGAAAGCATGTCGGCAAGGAATGCGACGGCGGCGCACGATAATTATGCAGCCACCCACACTGACCGTGCGCCCATGCTGCAGGTAAGTCTAATGGAACGATTTCGCCGCGAGTACGACGCCAACCCTGAGGCCCTGCACGACTACGTCAACGATGTTGTTTCCCAAACCAGGAACTATCTCTACTTTAACGAGGCCGAGGTCAGCCGCCACGGACCAGGCGCCTTTGAGGGGAGCGAGCTTGCCTCATATCTTTCCATTATTCTTCCTGAGGCCCCTGATCTTGCGGATTTCCGCGAGTTGCTGCGCACCGAACTTCGCAATGCGGCCCCGGTTGCTCATGACGAGGTCACCAGCAAGGGCAAAGCTGATGTCATCACCCTGGTAAAGATCACCAACCTGTTTCCGATTCGTTTCGTGCAGCAAGCCGAATTCCTGCGGGAGCAATACCTGCAACGAATCATGGCCAGCGATTCTGCGCAGGCCAGGATGGAGCTTCACCTTGAGGGAGACGGCTCGGCCCTGCCCAACCTGTATGTCGGCGATGTCGAACCCAAGAAGTTCCTGGCTTACCTGATGATCGGCAGGGCCATGCAGGTAGTTCAGACGCTGGAGGACCCCGACACCGGCATGAAGAACCTGTATCTCATCAGCAAGAATGGCAACGGCCATGAGAACCCGGTGCCGCTGGGCAGAGATATCAACGATGCCGTGGGCGAATCGAACGTGCTTACCTTCGACGCGCTGGTTTCAACCATTCAGCCTTTGCTGAAAAATGAATATTTACATATCCAAAAACGAGAGGCGCTGAGCGCCTCGGTTCAGGCGCAGATCGATGAAATCAAAGCCAAGCGCAAGAACCCCCTGGATAAGGTTTATCGCATGTTCTACAAGGCGGGAGAAGCTGCTGTGGTCCTGCTGGGCACGAGACAATAACAAACAATCGGGGAAAACAGATTATGCCTGCACGCACTGGAAAATGCACTCATTTCGGCTTGTGCAACAAGGCCGATAGCCGGGAACTGATCACAATCGCCGAAGGGCGGCCATTCGCCTGTCCTGAATGCGGCAGGGCTTTGAGCAACATCGGCACGCCGGCGAATAAGTTGCCGGTAAAGACGATGGTTGGCATCCTGGGAGTGGTGCTGCTCGGCGTTCTCATATATCTCTTCGGGCTGCCCAAGTTCGGCAAAGACCGCAACGTGGCCGCCGCTCCGTCAACCGCAAAAATTATCCTCCGGCTGAGCGGCTCCAACACCATCGGCGCCGCCCTGGCGCCTGCCTTGGCCGAAGGGTTCCTCAAGCAGCAGGGAGCGACGGAGGTAAGGACTGTTCCTGGAAACAAAGAAGATGAGGTGCGCGTGCAGGGTACGCTGCCGGGAGAAGCGATTCCGTGGGTGATTGAAGTTCACGCACACGGCTCGGCCACCGCGTTCGAAGATTTGCAAAAGAACGCATGCGATATTGGAATGGCCTCGCGCAAGATCAAGCCGGCGGAAGCCGGCCAGCTCACAAATTTCGGGGACATGACGGCGCCGGCTTCCGAACATGTCCTGGGACTTGACGGCATCGCGGTGATCGTAAGTAAAAACAATCCCGTGGCCGGGCTGAGCAAGAGACAGGTGGCGCAGTTATTCACCGGAGAAATCACCGACTGGTCGCAGGTCGGGGGCACGGGCGGGCGGGTGAACGTCTACGCCCGCAACGACAAATCAGGAACGTATGACACCTTCAAAACGCTGGTGCTGGGCAGCAAGCCCCTGGTAGCCACTGCCCACCGGATTGAAGACAGCCGTGAACTTTCTGATTCCGTCGCCCGCGATTCTAACGCTATCGGCTTCATCGGCCTGCCTTACATACAATCGGCCAAGGCCATCGCTGTCGCAGAGAGTGGCGCCGGCTCGCTCGTGCCCAACCGTATGACGGTCGCCACCGAAGACTATCCGCTCTCACGGCGGCTTTTCCTTTACACTCCGGCAGCCCCGTCGAACGATCTGACTCTTAAGTTCGTCAGCTTCGCTCTCTCCGGCGAAGGGCAAAATATCGTGGAGAAGATTGGCTTCGTCGGCCAGAATGTGCAACCGGTTGCAAGCTCGGTCCCGGCGGCAGCCTCAAACGAATACCGCCGGCTGACCAGTAGCGCGGAGAGGTTGTCATTGAATTTCCGCTTCCGCCCCGGAAAATCGGATCTCGATAACAAGTCGATCGACGATCTCGACCGCGTTGTCTCCTTCCTGACCGACCTGCACTATTCGGGCGACAACATTCTGCTTCTTGGATTTGCCGACAATCAGGGAAACCCGAAGCTGAATTGCGACCTCGCCAAGAAGCGCGCCGAGGCGGTTAAAGAGCAATTCAATCTGCGCGGAGTGACCCCCGCCGCGACAACAGGCTTTTGCTCAGAACTCCCAGTGGCTTCCAACGATACCGAAGAAGGACGCGACAAGAACCGCCGGGTGGAAATCTGGTTGAGGAAATGAGCCTATGACATCCAGGTAGTCTATGAGTCGTAAACCACTGAGTATCAAAATGGAATATGTACTGGAATGGAACGGGCTGGTGGCTCGTCCTAACACTTCGGGGTCTCTAACTCTTTGCTAGAGCGAGAGTTTTGTCGTGGGGGGTAAGTGCTGGCAGGAGAGCCGCTCTCGTGGCCGGAATCAAACACAATGTTAGTACTCCCGTTCTTAGATTTTTCGGCATATAATGCGCGAGTATCCCCCCAAACGAAATCTTATCTGCCTTCAGGAGAACAGTGATGTCTCTACACCATCGCGCATTGGCTTGTTTTGTGTCCGCGGCGCTAGCGATTTTTTCGAGTCTTGGTTACGCGCAACAGAAGGGCCCTGTACAGTCAATCGTTACCCCTGCTAATCCCCCTCTCTCCGTAGGCAACACTTTATCTTTTACTGTCCAGAAAGCATTTTTTGAGGGCGTAGCGCACGGCGCGGCTGAACCTGCTGTTACCGCAAGATGGATATCGGATACTCCCTCGGTCGTGAGCATTGATCCTGTGAGCGGGCTGGCGACCGCTCATGCCGCTGGAACAGCGACGATCACCGCTATTTCCGGACCGGCACATGCTTCTACCGTGGTGCAGGTACCGGCGGCGGCGTTGACCTCGGTTTCCATTGCGCCCCTGACCCCATCCGTGCCAAAAGGGTTGCCGCAGCAATTTACCGCTACTGCCCACTACGCGGACAGCAGCACTCTGGATGCCACTAGCGTTGCCACCTGGAGTTCTTCTGACCAGACGCTGGCAACCATTGACAGCAAAGGCCTGGCAAAAACCTTGCTGCAAGGCTCGCCGACGATTACGGCGCAGTATGGGGGATTCAACCCCTCCACAGTGCTGACCATCGGGCCGCCCGTTCTGGTTTCCATCGCGGTTACACCCAACAATCCTGGCGTCGCGCTAGGTTTAACCCAGCAGTTCACCGCAACCGGAACTTTGACTGACAATACCACGCAAGATCTGACCAGCACCGCTACCTGGTCATCTACCACGACCTCTGTCGCCACCATCAACACAACCGGGCTGGCGCAGACCGTGGCCCAGGGCAGCACAACCATCAAGGCGGTTTCAAATGCGATAACAGGTTCAACTTTGCTGACTGTGTTGCCGCCGGCGCTGGTTTCCATCTCAATTGGAGGCAATTCTTCGGTTCACCTGCCGCGTCCTGCTGCTTTTGCCGCTATCGGGAATTACAGCGACGGCAGCACGCAGGACCTGACCACAACCGCGACGTGGGGATCGTCCTCGACTGGCGTGGCAACGGTGAATAGCGCCGGTTTCGCCAGCACACTCTCAGCCGGACCGACCACGATTACCGCGACCGGACCTAACAACATTCAAGGGACATTGAGTCTCACCGTGCTATCTCCTCCGGTGCCGCGTTTTGCCTACGTGATTGCGCCCGACGCCCATTCGCTCAGCTACTTTGTCGTAGATCCCGTGACCGCACAGCTTCGCAGTCGCGGGTATCTTTTGATCGGAAGCGGTTTCCAAGGCATTGTTGCCGATCCGCTCGGGCGCTTTCTCTATGTGACCGGTCAGACCACCATCCTGGAATATGCCGTCAACGCCGATGGAAGCCTGTCGTCGGTCGGTTCGCTTCCTGTCACCCTCGCTGGAACCGTCTATGCCCAGCCGGTTATTGACCCGGCCGGGAAATTCCTTTACGCGGCCACTAACAGCAGTTCGGTTGCGGCATTCGCAATCAATGCCAGCACGGGTGCGCTCACCGTGGTGACGGGCTCTCCGTTTGCCGCCGGATCATTACCCGGACCTATCGTCATCGACGCCAGGAGCAGGTTCCTCTACGTTGCGAATCTCACCGGGAGCAGCATCAGCGGTTACACCATTAATTCTTCGACCGGTGCACTGACACCAGTCCCGGGCTCCCCGCGGGCTACGGTGACGCAACCAGGGGTGGCCATTGACTCCCTGGGACGACGCCTGTATGCGCAGGGATTCAATTCCTCCTCCATAGACGCCTTCAACATTGACGGCACCACGGGCGCTCTGACCCGAATGAACGGCGCTCCTTTCGCTTCGATCAATAACAACCGCGGCGCACCGTTTCTGCTCGATCCCGCTGAGAAGTTTGGCTACATCTACACGAACTCAGGGTTGGCGGTTTTTTCTGTTGATTTGACCTCCGGCGCCCTGACGCAGCTCAATGGCTCGCCCTTCATGAATGCGCCCGAAGTTGACTTTATCAGCTCCTCCGGAAAATTCACCTATGCCACCCCGCCCGGCGGAAGCCCGGTGCTCGTCTCGAATTTTCCTTCGAGCAATGGCATACCAACCCAGACCAGCCAGATGCTGGGACAAAGCTCCTTTGGTCACGTGTTTGCACTGGTGGAAGGCGCACAAGGCGTCAGCGTCACGCCGCAGTACGTCTACGCCACAAACATGTCTGACAATAATGTCTCTGCCTTCAGCATGAATCCTGCAACCGGCGCGCTTACCGGAGGAATTACCGGTTCACCCTTTGGGACCGGCACGGCGCCAGCTTCGATCTCAGTTGATCCAACCGGCAGCTTCGCTTTTGTCGCCAACAGTGGCTCAAACAACGTTTCCGCGTACACAATTTCCAACACCGGTGCACTCGCCGCTGTCACAGGATCGCCATTTGCTGCCGGCACCAATCCCACAAGCCTGTTCGCCGATATCAGCGGACGGTTGCTCTACGTTGCCAATACGGGCGACGATGACGTCTCCGGCTATTCCATCAACCGCTCCAACGGAGTTCTGTCGGCACTTTTCAATTCACCGTATGCCGCTCTGTTAGCGCCATCTGCGGTTGTGACCGATCCTGCCGGCCAGAATGCGTTCGTCTCTGCTGCTACTTCCCCCTCGAATCAGCTCTTGAATTACACCATAGACGTGGCCGGATCATCATCGGGACACGTCGGAGTGCTGCAAAACAACAGCAGCGGACAGGCGCCAGCAGGCACAAATCCGCAAGGCATCGCGACGCTGCCATCGGGAGCGGCGGTGTATGTCGCAAGCAAAGGCTCGAACAGCATATTCGCCTTCGGCATCTCCGGATGCGTCGCATGTATCACCCAACCCCAGCCCCTGGGGAGCTTCCCGGCGCACACACAGCCGGTGGCCGTGGCCGTTGATCCCAAGGGCCGCTTTCTCTACGCGGCGAACTTCGGTTCGAATGACATTTCGATCTATGCCATCAATACCGACGGGACTCTGGTTGCGTTCCCCGGCGGCCCACAGAGCACCGGCACTGCGCCCCACGCCCTGACAGTCGATCCATCGGGAAACTTCCTGTTGGTGGCTGACTCTGGCTCGAACGATATTTCGGTATTCTCAATTAACCAGGGAAGTGGCGCCTTAACTCCGGTCGCTGGTTCACCCTTTGCGACCGATAATGATCCGGTTTCGGTGACGGTTACAGGGGTGGTGCAGTAGACAGAGGTCCGCGAAAAGATCGGAGCGTTTTCGACACTGTAGGCTTTTCTGCTCTAAACGTTTCACGGCAAGGGTTTTAACCTTGCCGTGAGTTTTTGAACAAAACCGCTTCTTTGCAGGCTCGCACCAAACCTGAAGATACCCTAATTCGCTACAGTGCGCAGCTTCCCGGGCAGGAAATGATACGGCGGCCATGGACCGCTGACAGACAATTCGCAATCCTTGAACTGCCGGGCGGCGGAGTTATAACGTGCCTGGTATTTTTCGATTTGTTTGCTGTCTACGAGGTGGGCAATATCGATGACCATTCCGCCGGAGTCTACCTTTTTACAGCTTACTTCTTCTTCCAGCGGGTTAAATAATTTGTGTACCTGCACCGAGATGGCGCGGGCCTTGGTCTGGCGCTCGCGCAGGCGGGCGGCTTTTTCCCGCAGCTTGGTCAGGTAATCGCCACCGACCGTGGCCGGCAGGACAATCTCGCTCAGCGCCTCTCGCATGGAGCCGTCTTTGACCAGCAGTTTCACATGCATCTCCGCTTTGCCGCGCAGGTGTGCCACGCCCTTGAGGAAGGCCTTGCGATTGGAGCGCACGGCCCGGCGCAGGGCGTCATCGGTATCGAAAATCGTCCCAAAACGGAAGGGCAGGACCGTGGTGTTGGAGCCGGTAGCGCTGCGGAAGCATTCGGCGACTACTTTGACGTGTTCCAGAATCGCTTTTTGGTCGAGGTCATTAGCGCGTTTGTATTCGCTCACGATGACGGCCAATTCGCCACTGGGATAGCCCATAACCTGTCTATCCCCGATTCCACGAATTTCCTCAATGATGAAAGGGCGGCGGGCTCTATTTTCACCCTGAAAAGCTTGCTGCTCTGTGATGCAGTATGCGTACCAGGCCATGACAATCTCTCCCTGTACTTACGTTATTTTGGGCAAACGTGTTGCACGAACAGACGACCACCCTTTGAAGGCGTGTGTTTAAGACTAAGGGGCCGAAGTCACTTCAAGGCTTTGGGCACTGCTGACGACATGAGCGTCGCCCTTGAGAAGCCTCGGCTTTGAACCGTAGACTGGCGCGACGACCACAACACCTCGTATCCTATGCTTTGCTGGACGAGTTGGCAACAGGCGAAAATAAAGGGAAACCCTTAGTCCCGGCTGGCGCATCCGATTCTCACATTTCGGACCTGGAAAAATGCGGAGAGCGAAGAAGGCCGAAATCAGGAAAAATCGTAAATCGTACCTCATAAATCATAAATCCCCTTGGCCAACCCCGGAGCCCCTGCTTGCTTTCTCACACTAGAGGAGTGCTGCGCCTCGCTGTGTAGTGGTTTCGGAATGAATATAGCGCCCATGGGAAGGGAACTCGAGAGCTACGACTCCTATCCGCCGGAAAAATTTGTTGTGGAGGTTTTCTCCGAACTTTCGGCGACGGTGGTCCAGGAGCGCTGGCAGGAGGTAAACGTAATCCTGCGCCTCAGCATCCTGAGCGGCTTGCAGATGGAGCTGGAAGCCACCTTGAATCTGCTGTGCGATCTTGCGGCAGAAGTGATCTCGTATGAAAGAGCGCTCTTATATTTTTGGGATGATTCCCATGAGCAGGCCCAACTATGCGCCACGCGCAACCTGGAGGAACTGCCCCACGAGCACTTCGCCCGGGGCAATGTTCTGAACTTCTGGGCAACAAAATACGGCCGCCCGCTCCTGGTTGGTGGAGGACATAACCTGCAGGCAGATGCCTTCCTGCGCACCGTCGAAGCCTCATCTGCTCTGGTGATTCCTTTATTTGTAAACAACCGGACCATGGGGACCATGCAATTCTTCAGTCCCAGTCCGGAGGCCTTTAATTCCGTGGACGCTCAATTGTTATGGATCCTCTCCCTGGTGGCGGAAAACCAGCTCACCCGCGAGTATGCCAACGAAGGCCTCATCCGCTTCGCTTTCACCGACTTTCTAACCGGATTGAAGACCCGCGGATACTTTGAGCAACAATTGGATGTTGAAATCAAGCGCTCCGAGCGCAAGAAGCTCAGCCTGACGCTGTTGATGATTGACATTGATTTCTTTAAGCCGTTCAACGACCAGTATGGCCACCATGTGGGCGACCAGATCTTGCGGGATGTGGCCACCCTGCTGATGAAAGACATGCGCGAGGTAGATACGGTGGCGCGTTACGGCGGCGAGGAGTTTGTCATCGTACTGCCGGAAACCAGCGAGGAAGGGGCCACGTTCGTGGCCCAGCGCCTGCGCCGGAACGTGGAACAAGCCAAGTTCTTTGCCGGTTCGCCCAATACAGTTGTGCGCCTGACTATCAGCATTGGCATAGCTGTTTTCTACCAGGACGCGCAATTCAAGCGCGAGTTGATCGAGAATGCCGACGTTGCGCTGTATACGGCCAAGAAAACCGGCCGTAACCGGGTGGTCTTGTACTCGGACATCGCACCCCAACAAAGGGAGGTTTCATAGATGTTGCAGTCTCTGCAAGCAGAAGGAGCACATGCTTTTTCGCCGGCGCCAGTCAGGCCCGAAACTGTTGCCGCATCCCGGCCCTGGCGCGCCATACATGCCTGTGATTCTGTGCATCAGGTACTGTCAGCGGTAGAGGCGCAGGCCGTGGTTGGCATGAGACCCTACGTCCTCACTCCACAAGGGGAATGCTTAAAGCAAAGCTGCTTCCGCAACAGGAGCTTAGAAGCGCCCAACCCGGTATCGTTGTTGAACGCATGGGGAGAGGTCCGCAAGTGGCGGCGCAACCTTATGGAAACTGAGGTAGAACGAGGCATTCCCGCCGCCAACGCTGACCTGGTTCATGCTCATTGCTTCTCTGCCGGAATGGCGGCCGTGCGCAACTGTTCGGCTGTGGTTTACGACTTCTGCCAGCCCATCGAGAGCACCGCCCAAACTCATGCAGGCGCTCAGGGAAACCCTCACTCCCAGCCGCCTCACCCTCAATCAAAAGACCTTTCCTGGCTGGCGCGCTCGTTCGCGGTAGCCGAACAGTTTGTGCTTACCCGCGCGGGCGCCGTAGTGGTCCATGCCGGAGCGATGCGTGAAAACGCGCTGAGGCGAGGCTGCGCCCCGGAAAACGTCTTCCAGATTCCGGAGCCGTTAAGCCCTGAAGTCATGGATTTTCTTGCCGGACCACAATCCCTGGTTCCGGGCAAAGTCGCCGGCACAGTTCCCGTCAAAACAGATGACCAGGAAGGCATTGTGTTCTTCGCCCCTGACGTTTGCTTGCAGGCCGATCCGTCAGCCCCACAACAAGCCATTAAGAATATCGAGTTTCTTTTGCAGGCCTTCGCCCTGTGGCGGCAGGAAATCGCAAGCGCACGGCTGTTTGTGGTGGCGACTGCTGTCTGCGCTGTGGCGCTGCTGGAAAGGGCGACCGCTTTGGGCATCGCAGACTTCGTATTTGCCGTTCCTGCAGACGAGTGTGAGCGTATGTTTGCCGAGTCGCATGTGGTCATCGCGCTGGGGGAAACGTCGCAGGCAAGCGCTCCAGAGAATCGCCTTGCGGGATCTTCCGCCGTCAGCCCGCATGTTTTTTCATCCGCCCTGCGCGGCATGATTGCCGGACGCGCGTTGCTCGCCGCCGACAGCTCCTGCCATCGCGACCTCTCGCCCCACGGCCGCGGCTTGCTTTGGTTCCGCAATGGAGATGTACAGGACCTGGCCTCGCGTGCCGCCTTCCTGGCGCGCAACCCCGGTCTGTGCGATGCGCTGGCAACCACGGCCCGCAGGCACCTGCTCGAAACCCGCAGCCCCGAGGCGGTCGGCTGCCAGTACGACGCTGTATACCAGCGCGTCTTCGCCCGCCGTAAAACCGATGGCTCAACTCCGGTTACGGGCATACACCTGCAACCTCTGCTGGTGTGCTTTTAGTGTGGCACACCCGTCCTCGGCTGTGCGCCGGCGTCTCGCTGGTGTCGTAGGGCAATCTTGCCCATGCGGATTGTGTAGAATCCAATTCGTATTCATGAATTCCTAGGGAGGATTTATATGGAAGAGATGGGGAGTATCACCTTGGGCGCGCGCCGCAACGAAGATATCGCGTTGGATCTGATGAAGTTCATTGCCATGACCACCGGCTACGGGCGCGGGGCCGCGGCCGGCGCCGGCTTCCAGGGAGCAGCCACCGTAAAAGCGGAAGAGTATGCCGGGCACCTGCTGGAGCTTTATGGCCGCTGTCTGCATGTGGTGCAGGGCAAGAAATGATGCCTAGGTAGAGACGCAACTTGCGGCGTCTCCTCGGCCTCAAAACTGCAAACGCTGGAAGGCAAAAAGCCGCAGACTTCGTCTGCGGCTTTTTGCCTTGATAAGATGTTGTGAGTCGGAAGAAATAAACAGCTTATTTCTTTTTGCCTTTTTTCTTCTTTTTCTTGTCTTTTTTCTTGGAACCGCCCTTTTTCTTTTTTCCAGCTTTCTTCTTTTTTCCTGCGCTGGAGCTGCCAGATTTTTTAGCTGCCTTCTTTTTAGCTGGTTTCTTTTTGGCCGCTTTCTTCTTAGCGGGTTTACCGTTCCCCCCGGATTCGCCAAAGCCGCCGGCAGGCTCGCCGAAGGCACCGGAGGTGGAAGACTCCGCTCCGCCAGAAGGTTCAGTGGTTTCTTCTTCCTCTTCTTCCTCATACTCTTCGGTGGCGTCTCCATAGCTGGAGCCCATCTCACCAAAGTCTTCTTCGTCGTCATTGCGTCCGTAGAGGGTCCTGTTGTCGAAGCTCATTTATCTCCTCCTCAAAATTCCGGTCCGGACGCAAAGCCCTTTGCATCGGATGCCGGGTACCAAACACCTATGATGCATTGTAAATTGTAAAAATAAATACGGCGGATTATAGCAGCCGTCAATTCTATGTCAACCATGAAAGTTTAATCAAAGCGCATAAAAAGACAAGCGTCTTTGCAAACCTTCATTTAATTACTAACACATCTCCGGGGTGCAGGAGCGCAGAGGCCAATTTATTTTCACGCTTCAGTGCGTCTACTGTGGTGCCATAGTCATTGGCGATGCTGTACAGGGTTTCGCCGGGCTGGACGGTATGCGTGCGACCGCCTGCGGGCGCCTCTGACGCGCCCGTTGTGGCTTTGGATGCGGCCTTCGCAGACGTCTGTAAGTTATAGCTACGGCGAGACTTAGATGCGGTCTGCATCTCCGGCTCTGCCCGGCCTGAAGGCAAGGGACGATAGATGTATAAGGTACGTCCTTTGCGCAGTTCGTTGCCCTTGAGGCGGTTCCACTGGCGCAGCTTTTGGGGAGGCACGCCGAAATCGTCCGCCACTGAGAGCACCGTATCTCCGCGGCGCACGCGATAGCGCGTAGCATGCCGCGAAAAAACCAGGGTCTCAACATCTCCGGGCACATGTTTGCCTTCCGCAATCGGGATTATCAATTTGGTATCGGGCGAAATCTCAGCAGCGGCCAGACCATTGACCTCGGTTATTGCCGCCGGTGTTGTCCTGTATTCCTTGGCAATGGAGGCCAAAGTCTCACCCCCAGACACCTTGTGGTAACGCCACCATACGCGCTTATCAGCCGGGATGGCCGCGATGGCTTCCAGATACTTCTGCTTGCTTCCGGCGGGCAGGTTAAGCTCGAATGTGCCTTCCTTGGGCGTGGTCATGCGCAGCAGGCTGGGGTTCAAATCCTGCAGGTTGTCCACGGAAATATCCACGCATTCGGCTGCCAGGCGCAGGTCAACGGGATAATCAATGGTTACCTTATCCACCTGCAAAGGAGGGTCAACCTGGATATCGTCCAGGCCATATTGCTTGGGATTTTTGGCGATAATGGCCATGGCCAGAATGATAGGCACGTAATTCTTGGTTTCTTTGGGAAGCACGTTGCGGCGGTAAAGCTCCCAGAAGTCGGCGAAGCCGGTGCGCTGCACCGCCTGCTGCACGTTTCCCGGACCGGAGTTATAAGCCGCCATGGCCAGGTACCAGTCGCCAAACTGGTTGTAAAGGTCTTTCAGATGCCGGGCGGCGGCGCGGGTGGCTTTTTCCGGGTCCTGACGCTCATCCACCCACCAGTTGCGGTTAAGGTCGTATCCGGTGGCGCGGCTGGCCATGAACTGCCACAGGCCGCGGGCTCCGGCGCGGGAGAGCGCCAACGGCTGGAATCCGGATTCGGCCTGCGCCAGATAGATCAAGTCCTGGGGCACGCCTTCCTCGCGGAGAATGCGCTCAATCATCTCGCGATAGCGCCCGGCGCGGGTGAGGGCGCGCTCTACGGTGGCGTGTCCTTTGGGCGAATTGGTATAGAAGTTGATGTAGCCGGCCACGTAGTCATTCAACGTCAGCGGCAGGTCGAAGTGAGTTGCTTTCAACTCAGCCTCGGCAGTGGCCTTGATTTTGGGATCTACGGGAAATGTTACTTCGTTGGCTTCGTCGATAGGCGCGGGCAGGGATTTCTGCTCGGTGAATCCATCGCCCTGCTTCAGCGCCTGGACTTCGAGCTGGCTGGTGCCATCGACAATCTTGTCGAACTCCTGCTGCAGGCGTGGATCGCTCTTGACATCAACCGGCCCCTGAGTCAGCTCATCGAATGCGCGGTCGAAGTTCTGCTTGGCGGCATCGAGATGTCCGGCGGCATAGTTGGCCTGGCCGGCCTGATATTCCTTTTCGGCAGCCGCCACCATACCGTCTACCGGGTCGGGCTTGGGGGCCGGCAGCTCTTCAACCTTGAGTGCAGGAACCGCAGCCGGGGCGGCAATTGCAGGAGCCATAGCCTGCGGTGCAGGAGCGGCCTTCGCCGAATGCTTCTCTCCGGTATCGCATGAGGTTGTAATCAGCGCCAGCGCACCCAGAACCAGCGCCAGGATAAGCGATTTTTTTATGCCCATAGGCTTAGCCAAAATACCTGGACTTAGATGCTACTTTGGTTTGATTCGACGGGTCAATCGGGCAAAGGTTTTAGAACAAGCGTTGAGCGGAAAAACGGAATTTGGCAAAGGAGTTGCTTGCAGCTAAGCGGAAAACAAGAATTCAAACCGCAGAGGAACGCGGAGGCTCGACTTGTGCATCCGCCCTTGCTCAGGCAGAAGCTTATGCCTGTATACTCTTTTCGATGTATGTTTGTTCGACGCCCGATTCGCGCGATGGCCTTGATTTTCGTCTTACTTTTGGTCCTCGTCCTGCCCGACAGCTTGTTCGCGCAAACTAATTCCGCACCGGCGAACACTACACCCCAAAATGTCGCACAGGCGAGCGCCACACTGCCTGGTTCCCCAGACTGGAGTGAACCCTTCCCTCCGCACCGCATGATCGGCAATATCTATTACGTCGGCAGCCGGGGGCTGGCGTCGTACCTGATTACCACGCCAGCGGGCCATATTCTGATCAACGCCAACCTGAAGAGTTCAGTCCCGCTGATTCGCCAGAGCATTGAGAAGCTGGGGTTCCGCTTCACCGACGTCAAGATCCTGCTGATCAGCCATGCGCACTTCGATCATGACGGAGGCAGCGCTGAGATCAAGAAACTGACGGGCGCCAAGTATATGGTCATGGATGCCGACGTCTCTACCGTCGAGTCGGGCGGCAAAGATGACTTCCAATACGGTAACGTTCCCTCGCTCCGGTATCCGGCGACCAAAGTGGACCGGGTGCTTCACGATGGCGATGAGGTCACCCTCGGCGATACGACGCTGGTTGCCCACCTGACGCCGGGGCACACCCGCGGCTGCACCACCTGGAGCCTGAAAGTAAGCGAGGCCGGCAAAACTTACAATGTTGTGATCGTGGGCAGCCCCAACGTCAATGAGGGATACAAGCTGGTAAATAACGCACGCTATCCTGAGATTGCCCGCGATTACGAGCGCGGCTTCGGCGTGCTCAAGTCCCTGCCTTGCGATGTCTTCCTGGGTGCGCACGGAAACTACTACGGAATGGAAGCCAAGTATGCCCAGCTGTCCGCGCGATTGAAGGCGGGTGCGGCGAATCCCTACATTGATCCTGAGGGCTACAAAGGCTATGTGGCGGAACGGGAACAGGCATTCCGCTCAGAATTGCAGAAGCAGATATCACTCCGATAAAGAATTTGCCCGATGAACTTTCCGTGCCGCATATGCAAGGCATGCTTTAATTTTCTCCCAAAGCTAAGGTGAACTTATCGAGCAGCTGCCTCGGGCAACCCGGCACAACATTACGCCGGCTAAGAGCATCTTAATTACAGTTCGTTGAATACTTTTTCAAGAAAAGAGATCTCTTGCCCCAAACATTGGAATTTCGTATATGTCCTGAATCTTTTTCTCAACCGAAGCCTGGTGTCCAAGGACAGAAACAACGTTTCAGCTCCACGGCAGGTCTACCTGCTGGGATGACCGAAGTGGAGGTCATCAGGAAAGCGCAGGCGGGCGATCTAAATTGCTTTGAGGTTCTCTACCATCGACACAAGCGGCGTGTTTTCTCTTTATGCCTGCGCATGACCGGCGACCATGCCCAGGCGGAGGATTTTACGCAGGAAGCATTTTTGCAGCTCTATCGGAAGATTGCTTCGTTTCGCGGAGAATCCGCATTCTCCACCTGGCTGCACCGTCTTTCTGTGAATATTGTGTTGATGCATTTCCGCAAGAAAGGCATCGCAGAAGTTTCCCTGGAAGAGACTACGGATTCCCTGGAAGAGGATCGGCCAAAGAAAGACATTGCAACCATAGACACTGCTCTTCATGGTTCCATCGACCGTCTGACATTGAACCGAGCTATGGAAGATCTTCCTCCGGGATATCGAATCATATTTGTGCTTCACGACATAGAAGGATACGAACACAACGAAATTGCGGAAATGCTGGGGTGCTCAATCGGAAACAGTAAGTCGCAGCTGCACAAGGCACGGATGAAGTTGCGTGACTTGCTCCCGCAGACGGCACAGCAACAACGCAGCAGAGCGCTAAGAAACCAGGGCGCTCCGCCAGTCCGCGCCATTCCCGCGTTGGCTGTACTGTAGCAGACCGCCACTACTGCCCGGCGTGGGGTGCAACCACGATGATCATGAACGTATCCGGTTTGGCGACCGGTCGGCGTGGCTTCTGGCCGTTCGCTTCCGGCTTGGGTTCTTCAAACTCCGCAGTAGGCAAATAGATCTTGTGAGTAATGGGGTCAACGCCCATGGTCCTCGCGCCCACCGGTGTTTTCACCGTCTGCACGATATTGAACTTGTTGGGCGAGATCTCACGGGCCACGGCCAGCGACCCATCGCGGCAACTTGCGAACGCGTAGCTGTCGAGGAACTTGGTGGCATCCACGGTTTCGCCAATGGGCATGTCAGCTAGAATCTTGCCATCAGTGGCGCTCATCACAATCAGCTTCTGGGGCTTGCGGCAGCCGATAAACAGGCGGTGCTTTTTGGTATCCATGGACATGCCCACCGGCGATCCGCCCGGCGCGACGGGCCAGCGCTCAATGACCTTCCTGGCTTTGATGTCGACGACTGCGACCTGGTCCTTATCCTCAAGATTGATATAGACCTTGCCTTTGCCATCGGCGGCGAGGAACTCGGGCGCGCCACCCAGATCGATGGGCGTATCGAGCTTTCCCGTTTTAGGATCGATATCGGGCTTGAGGATCATCAGCACCCCCTTGTCGCCCGATACGGCAAGGACGCTCTTCGTAGCAGGATCGTAAATAATGCCGTCCGTGTCAGGCAGGGTTGCGATCGTGCCCAGAACAGCGTTGCTTTTCAGATCGAAGATTACAATCGCCCCATCGCCGCCGCCGTCGCTGATGAACCCGCGTCCCGCATCGGGAACGATGGCAACGCCATGCGAGCGCTTCTGGCCGGGGATGTCGGCGAGGACCTTGCCCGATTCGTCGTCGATCACCTGCGTGTGCGTGCTGCGTGTAACGTAGAGCTGGTGCGTCTTGGGATCAACGGTGACGTAGTCCCAGGCGCCTTCGCCGCCGATGTGAAATGTCTTTGCAACCTCCCAGCCAGTTTGCGCCAATGCGGGCAGCGTGGCAGCGAACAGAACGAGGGACAGCAGCACGGTAAATAATTTTGCGATTCGCATGTGGATTCTCCAGGCGGCAGGAAAGTTTAAAACGTAAGGATACCATGCACTGATTGCGCACACCTTCGCGTTGGAATGAAAAAAATAAATTCAGATTTTCAGAGATTTTTCAGAAAACCTTTAGCATGAAAAAGCAAAAGGAAATTTCACCACGGAGGCACTGAGACACGGAGAAGAGCAAAAGCGAAAAGCAAGCTACTGATGAACACTCATTTGAACACTCATTAACGGTTGATTTGTAGACAATTCCAACCGCCGAGGTACTTTCAGCTTTGGTTGCCGATGTCAGTCTTCAAGGAAACCCCGAGACGCGCAAGCTGCTTCTCTACGAAGCTTTTCTTTTATTATTGCCTTTCTCCGTGCCTCAGTGCCTCCGTGGTGAGACTTGACTGGCAACTGGCAACCGGCTGCTGGCAACTTTATCGCAGCATTATTTTCCCTTCTACTTGCGCATGTTCACGGTCGGCGTCTTTGAGCGCCCAGGCCATGCGCGGCGTGTTGTGGAAGACGCCGGCGCGGCCCTGGCGATCGAGCAGGATCATGCCACCGTGGCCGTTCAGGCGATTGCTGAGATAACCGATCGCCTGTTCTGCGACAACGCCGGGCGCTTCGCCCTCCTGGACCCGGTCGCAGGCCCACTTGCCCAGAA
The DNA here is from genome assembly GCA_035487295.1 of Terriglobales bacterium. Taxonomy (GTDB): domain Bacteria; phylum Acidobacteriota; class Terriglobia; order Terriglobales; family Acidobacteriaceae; genus QIAW01. The sequence goes on along the minus strand of DATHMH010000044.1, from coordinate 250,464 downwards.
CCAGCTTCATGATGGGCTCACCCCATCCCGTGCACGAGACCGCGGCTTTCATGTTATCGGCGTAGCATCCACAGCCGATAAGCGATGAATCACCGACGCGGCCTGGAGTCTTATTGAGCGTGCCGCCGGTGGAGGTGGCAGCGGCGAGATTTCCCTCGGCATCGAGCGCAACCGCGCCCACGGTATCATGCGATGCGCCAGAGAACGTAGGGTCAGGCCGGCCGGCAGCCGCTTTCTCCTTAAACTGGCGCAGGCGTTCAATCTCGCGCGGGATGATGAGCTCGCTGTTGTCGCAAAGCTCGATGCCGTGCTCGGCGGCAAAGCGCTCGGCCCCTTCGGCCACCAGGTAAACATGCGGACTTTCGGTCAGCACCTTGTGGGCAAGGCGAATCGGATTGCGGATATGCTCTACGCATCCCACGCCGCCGGCGCGCAGGGTCTTGCCGTCCATCATCAGGGCATCTAGTTGTACGTGGCCGTCGCTGGTGAGAAAGCTCCCTCGACCGGCATCGAAAGTCTCATCGTCTTCCATGACAACCACCGCGGCTTCCACTGCTTCCAGGGCAGTCTTGCCGGATTCGAGCTGAGCCCATCCGGCGGCGAGAGCGGCACGCACGCCGCGCAGGTGGTCTTCAACCATTTCATCGGGGATGGCCCAGGCGCCGCCGTGGAGCAGGAGAACGGGAGAATTTTTCGACTGAGTCACTACCGTGATTCTATCCGAGGAAACACAGTTGGCAGTAGCCGGCAGGGAGCAGAGATCAGGAATGGGGCTACTTCACGGCTTTCAGCAAGTAGGGTTCTTCGGCTGCAGTGGAGCTGCCATTCACGCGAGCGGCATCGGCTGCTTTGGTCTGCTGGTAGGTGTAGCGAATGCGGTGGATGACGGTAATGGTAGAGAGCACTGCGATGACCCACAGGCAGGGCGCCATGGTTCCCCAGCGATTAAAAAGCGCGCCGATGATAACCAGCACAATGCGTTCCGGCCGTTCCATGAATCCGACTTTACAGGATTCAATGAGCGATTCCGCCCGGGCGCGGGTGTAGCTGACCATGACGGAACTGATCATCACGAAGGCCACCAGGAGCATGTAGAAGAAGCGATTGGCGCGGGCGTAATAGACCAGCAGCCCGAAAAACAGGGCGACGTCGCTGTAGCGATCGATCACCGAATCGAAGAATGCGCCGAAGGTGGTCACCTGGTTGGTGGCGCGGGCCACCCGGCCATCCACCATATCGAAGATGCCGGCGCCGATGATGACCAACCCGGCATAGAAAAACATGCGCTGGTAATTTTCCGCATTGGCGAGGCCGAACAATATCGCCGCACCGATATTAATGACCAGTCCGATGAAGGTGAGGACGTTAGGAGAAATACGGGTGAGGGCCAGACCACGCACGATGGCGTGCAAGAGCACGCGGCAGCCTCGTCCGAAAGCGTGGGTCCAGGTCATGGAGATTAATAATACAACTGGCGAAGCGGCTTAACCTTCGTCGTGGATCGTTGTCAGTTTCAGGACGTCGAGCTCGCGCTTGCCGGCGGGAGTGACCACGGTGGCCGTGTCCCCCACTTTTTTGCCCATCAGCGCCCGGCCTATGGGCGAAGTAGTGGAGATCAATCCCTTGGCCACATCCGATTCTTCGCTCGTGACCAGCTTGTATTCGATCTTTTCGTCCTTGGAGTTATCGTATACCTGCACGGTAGAGCCGAAGGCAACCTTGTCTTTTGGGATATTGGCCAGATTGATCATCGAAAGTTCGGCCATGCGCTTCTTGAGCTGCGCCAGCCGGGCGTCTACAAAAGTTTGGCGCTGCTTGGCGGTCTGGTACTCGGCATTCTCGCTCAGATCGCCCAGGGCCACTGCGGTCTTGATCTCTTTCGGCAATTCGTGGTGGAGCTCATGCTCCAGCGCCCTGATTTCTTCTTCCAGCTTTTTCTTAATATGTTCAGGCATTGGGGGTTAACCGCACCGCAGGCTTCAATTGTAAAGGGGCAGCTTCAGCAAAAGCCTTGCTGCCCCCAGATGGAATTATACCTTTCCTTACGCTCTGTCGAAAGCAGTCGCCAATAGTCTTTTAATTTATCGATTCTTTGCCTTTGCCCTCCGGAAAAACTGAGAGTTCCCGGTTCTCGAAAGTGTAGTCCCTCAGCCCTCGAAAAAGAGCTTAGCCGCAGGAGGGCGTAGGGCAAGAATTGGTTTAACACAGTTCAGTTCTCGATTCCTCGGCTCGGGAAATATTAAGAGATTGGGCGGCGGGCAGAGCCACTCTATGCGAGCCGGACGGAACAAGAACCCAGCCGGAATCCCGCAGAGTGGGACGCCGTCCGAAGCCAACTTTCAAAAGGCACCTGTGCAAAAAGTTAACCTATCTGGCCAAAGAAAACTACGAGCCAGGATGGTTTTGGCCCTAAAGGCAGTTACAGCGCTTGAGTTAAATCCCTTATTTTGTTTATTTTAGATTGGGCTGACCGGCTTGCTTTCAAAGCGGGTTGGGGTTATAATCTAGTTAGTTTCTCCCCTATAACCCTCACGTGGGTGCCCTTCATGAATGACAACATAATGAGCTTCCGGATTGGCGACAAGGTTGTTTATCCCAATCACGGCGTAGGCGTCATCGAGCAGATCAACAGCCGCACACTTGGCGCAGTTTCTGAAAAATTCTATCTGCTTAAATTCAAGGCCAGCAGCCTGAAGGTGGAGATCCCCTTCCGCAACATCGGAGCGGTGGGTCTGCGCCGGGTCATCAAGAACGGGGACGTCCAGAAGATCCTGGATTTCCTTGTCGATGGCAAGTGCGAAAACCATACCGACTGGAAATTCCGGTTCAAAGAAAACTCCGATAAGATGCGGACCGGTTCCCTGCTCGATGTGGCCGTCGTGCTGAAAGGCTTGCTGATCCTGAACCAGACCAAGCCGCTCTCTTTCCGTGAAAAGAAGATGCTGGAACGCGCCCGCTATCTTCTCGTAAGCGAGCTGGCCCTGGCCAAGAACGTGGAAGAAGCCGAGGTAGAAGACGTGCTGACCAAGGCCCTGGCTAAATCGAAGCTGCGCTTCCCGGATATGGTAATAGAAGCATAGAAGCAGCATTTAGCGCTTAGCCATTGGCACTTAGCCCTTGAGCGATGGGGCTACCCTTTATTTTTCTTACTTCTTCCTCTCGAATGGACTACTTGTTGAATAATTACAGCTAATCTATATCCCTGACTGCGCCTTCTTCGCCAGCCTGTCGTACTACCCTCGTTCGTGCGCTTATGGAATAGACTTCCTTGAATAATTTCAGTGAAAAGGTGCATCTGCAGATAGTTAAAGGGTCAATTGCTAACGGCTATTCCCCCAGCCACGCGCCATAGGGCCGCAATGACTCTACGTGATCAAAGATGATTTTCAGGGCGGCGGTCAGGGGCACGGCCAGAATGAGCCCCACGGCGCCCCAGAGCCATCCCCAGATAAGAAGAGCGATGGTAACCGCCAGGGGATTCAGTTGTAAACGCTTGCCGATCAGCTTGGGATAGAGAACGTTAATCGCGAACACGTGCAAACCCAGGACCGTAAGCAAAATGGTGAGAATGCCGCCTCCATGGATTTGTCCAAAGCCGGCTGCCAGCGGTGGAACCATGGCCAGAACCACCCCCAAATAAGGGATCAGCGTCAAAAATCCGCTGATAAAGCCCAGGAAATAGAAATAGGGCAGGTGGAGATACCAGAAGACCACCAGGCTGGCTACGGAGGCAAACAATCCCACGATGATATTGCCATTGATAAAGCTGTTAATCATGGCTGAGATTCGTCCCAGGGTCACGTAGGCGGTGTTGCGATTTTCCATGCTGAACAGCATGACGGTGGCAGCGCGGGCGTGGTCATGCCAGCTCAGCATGAAATACACAAGAAACGGCATAAAAGAGATGGAGAACGCCACTTCGCCAACGGTGCCCAGGCTGTTGCTGACGAAGTCGAACCAGTTCGTCTGCTGCTGCACCCTGAGCAGCTTCTTGTCGTCGCTGCTCTGGGGCAACACCTCTTCCGTGCTCTTCTGGAACCTCTGCGCCTGCTCGCGGAAACGCATCAAGGCGCCTTCGATTTTGTGGGTGTAGCTGGGCAGCGTCTCCACGAAGTCGACCGCCCGGTTATAGCCGAAGAAGGCCGCGGCGTAAACTGCCAAAGCCAGCAGCAGCACGGCGATCAATGAAGCCAACGAGCGGGGGAACTTCATCTGCTCCAGAAAGTCCATCACCGGGAAGAGAATATAAGCCAGGAGAATGGAAAACAGCAGGGTCACGAGCACCAATTTGGCGACATAACAGATGGTCAGGACGACAGCAACGGCTACAACGGTTTGTCCTGCAAGAATGGAGCGGCGGGTCTTATCGCTGGCGCGGCGGTGAGGATGGCTCTCCGCGGTCCACTTTTCCTGACCTTCGGAAGCGGGCTGGACTGGCGATGCGGCAGATTGCTGCCCGTTGAGCCCTCCACGCCGGTCGCTAATCTCGGCTGCGGAGGAAGGGCTTTCTTCCGGTTTGGTTGAAGTGTCTTCGGCTCGCGCCATCCTAACCTCTAGGGTCATAGTAGCCGAAGTTTGACCGATTTACGAAGAAGTTCGGTTTAAGGAGGACGATTTCAGAAGGTCGAATTTGAACCTTAAATCATAGTTCTTAATCGGAAATCGTAATTTGCGAGTCGTCCTTCACTTGATTTCCATGACTTCTTTTTCCTTGGTTTTGCTCATCTCTTCCATTTTTTTGATCTCATCGTCGGTGAGCTTCTGAATCTCTTCCAGCGAGCGGCGCTCATCGTCTTCGGAGATTTTCTTGTCTTTCAGCGCCTTTTTGATCTGATCGTTGCCGTCACGGCGAATGTTGCGGATGGCGGTGCGGTGCTCCTCCAGAATCTTATGCAGATGCTTGACCATCTCTTTGCGGCGCTCCTCGGTCAGGGGCGGCACCGGAATGCGGATCATCTTGCCATCATTCATCGGATTCAACCCCAAATCGGCGCTGCGGATGGCCTTTTCGATCTCCGCCAGCGAGCTCGGGTCAAACGGCGTCACCGTAATGAGTTGGGCGTCGGCAGCATGTACCTGCGCGATCTGGTTCACAGGCATGGCAGAGCCGTAGTAATCCACCTTTACCGGATCAAGCATATTCACCGTGGCGCGGCCGGTGCGCACTGCCGCCATCTCGCGGCGGAAGTCTTCTACGGCTTTTTCCATGCGAGTCTTAAGCTGCGAATAAACCGCTTTTAGAGCGGGAATATTTTCCATGTGTGCCATAGCGCGTCACTCCATTGCAAGGTAAACCGAAGATTATAAATCAGTAAGCCGGAGTTGGCACGGAGCAGTCAGCATCTGGCATTTAGGGTCTATGGTGAATGCCTTCGTCGCCGCAAAAAGGAGCATGACTGCGTTGCCGGGGCGCCGGCTATTGCTCTTCTGTTTTTTCGAAATCGGGGTCCTGGAAAATATAGGGAGCGGTGCGGACCAGGCGGAAACGCACACGCGTATCGCAGGTTTCGCAAGCCGGGAAAACATCGCCCGCAAGCATCACCACGTCATGCGCAGCACGGTGTTCACGATCGTGGGTAACTTCATATATCCCGGTTTCGCGTACCGGGCTTCCGGAGGAATAGAACGGGCCGCCTTCGATGCGGCCTTTGTGATGAGCACGACGGGGACGCTGGTCGTCGGCGCTGCGAAAGCGAACTCTTTCAGGATGGAATGAAAAAACAACCGCTTGCGATCTGGCAGAGTTCATGGTTTTGATCCTCATGAAAGGGCTAACCGACTGTAGCGAATTGTTGAAAATATCATATTTGGCGGTTTCTTTCATCTACCGCAGGAACTTCTGGTGTTTCCCGGCATGGTTCAGAGCTGCGTCTACGCACTCGCTAATGCCGGCCTTGCGAATGACGTTTGGCTTTCCTCGATTTGAAGTCGGTATCTTCACCGATATGAGTTGCAGTAAGCATTAACTGAAAACGCACTTTTTCGCCGCAGCGCCGGCAAAGGGGAAACAATTCTCCCTGAAACAGCGTGACCTCATGGTTTTTGCGGTGGAGATGGTGCAAGACCAGGTACAGTCCCGCTTTGGGAACAGCCTCGCCAGGCTTATAAGTTTGTTCCACCATAAATTCCTGCCTGAGGGGAACCAAGGGTTATTGTAATGGTCATTGATGATTTTTGAACTACGATTCTTGAGGGCGTTTTTTCATAAGCTTGCTAAGCCATGACCAGCGAACCCACCTTTTCTCCGGTTACCACCCGGCGGATGTTTCCGGGCTTGTTCAAATTGAAGATGACGATGGGCAGGCTGTTATCGCGGCAGAGGCTGATGGCGGTGGAATCCATAACCTTCAAACCACGCTTAAGAAATTCCAGGTAGGTGATCTTGTCGAACATGGTGGCATCTTTCACCAGATTGGGATCGGCGTCATAGATGCCTTCGACTTTGGTTGCTTTCAGGATGGCGTCGGCCTTGATTTCCATGGCGCGCAGAGAAGCGGCGGTATCGGTGGAAAAATAAGGGCTGCCGGTGCCGGCGGCAAAGATGACCACTCGCTCTTTCTCCAGGTGGCGGATGGCGCGGCGCCGGATAAAGGGCTCTGCCACCTGGTTCATTTCGATGGCGCTCATGACGCGGGTAAAAATTTTCTGTTTCTCCAGCGCGTCCTGCAAGGCCAGAGCATTGATCACGGTGGCCAGCATGCCCATGTGGTCGGCGGAGACGCGGTCCATATCCTTGGCCTGTTTGGCGACTCCGCGAAAGAAGTTTCCGCCGCCAACGACAATGGCGATTTCCACGCCCAGGCTGTGGACTTCTTTGATCTCAGCGGCTACTTCATGAATACGGTCAACATCAACCCCGAAAGCCTGGGTGCCCGCCAACGCCTCGCCGGAGATCTTAAGCAGGATGCGTTTGAATGCAATAGTCAGAGGAAGGTCCTTTGGGTCCAGATTTACAGTCCCAAGTTGTATTCTATCGCAGGTAGACGCTCTCAATAGCGGTTTGCAGACCTGGAATAAGAAAACCCGATGATTAGCATCGGGTTTTTCTTGCAGTATGAAATTTTGGTGAATTGAGACTTACTTCTCTTCGGTTTCAGGCGCGGGCTTTGTGATCGCGATGGTCTCACCAGCCTCGCCGACCTTGAAGCGGGCAAAACGGCGCACCGAGATATTTTCGCCCAGCTTGCCGATTGCAGCCGCAATGAGCTGGCCGACGGAGATGGTCTGGTCCTTGATAAAGGGCTGATCGAGCAGGCAGACCTCTTCGTAAAACTTCGACATCTTGCCTTCGACGATCTTCTCCACCACGTTGGCCGGCTTGCCGGTGGCAGCCGCCTGGGCGCGATAGATTTCTTTTTCGCGCTCGAAGTCGGCGGCGGTCACATCTTCCCGTCGAACAAATTTGGGATCGCTGGCGGCGATGTGCATGGCGACATCGTGCACCAGTTCCTGGAATTGTTCGGTGCGGGCCACGAAATCGCTCTCACAGTTGACCTCAAGCAACACCCCGATCTTGCCTCCAGCATGAATGTAGCTGGTGACGGAGCCTTCGCTAGTCACGCGGGCCGCCTTCTTGGCCGCGGTAGCAATACCCTTTTTGCGCAGATGTATGATGGCGCCTTCGATGTCGCCCTTGGATTCGGAGAGCGCCTGCTTGCAATCCATCATGGGAGCTCCGGTCTTCTCGCGGAGTTCCTTCACCAGGGCGGCGGAGATATTCATGGTACTGGTACCCATTTCTGTAATGCCTTTCATTATCAAAGATAATTCCGTTGGCTGAGCGTCAGCCCTGCTTCTACCCAGAATAGCAAAGGCCACGCATGCTCATGGAGCAGCACGGATTCGATTTCAAAGGATCCGTGTTGATCCGTGAAAATCCGTGGCCGGGTTTCTGTCTAAACCGTGTGCGATTCGACCTTATCGGGCGCAGCGTCAACCGAAGCTGAGGCTGCCGCCGGGCGCGTGCGCCCCTTAGCGGCAGTTTGCTCCAGGACCTCTTCCATGCTGATTTCATCGGCCGGCGCCGCCACCTCAGCATCGCTGGGCTCGCCGGGGTATTCCTTGCCCTCTTCGTCGTAAGAAGCGGGAGATGCCGCGGCCGCAGCTTCAGCGGCCTGGCCTTCGGCGGCTGCGGCGAGTTCGCCGGATTTCACACCGGCCTGCACGCCCTCGGCAATGGATTCGGAAATCTTCGAGGTAAACAGCCGGATGGCGCGCAGCGCGTCGTCGTTGCCGGGGATGACCATATCCACTTCCGTCGGGTCGCAATTGGTATCAACCACAGCGACCACCGGGATGCCCAGCTTGCGCGCTTCCTTGACCGCGATCTGCTCTTTGTTGGAGTCAATCACGAACAGGATATCGGGCAGGCGGTTCATGTTCTTGATGCCGGCCAGGTTGGCTTGCAGGTGCTTGCGCTCACGCTCCAGCTTAATGACTTCTTTCTTGGGCAGCAGCTCGTAACGGCCATCGGTGGCCATCTCGTCCAGCTCTTTAAGCCGCTTGACCGACTTCTGCACGGTTACCCAGTTGGTCAGCAGGCCGCCCAGCCAGCGGTTGTTCACGTAGAACATGCCGCACTTGGTGGCTTCTTCTGAGATAGCTTCCTGCGCCTGGCGCTTGGTGCCGACGAAAAGAATGACCTTGCCTTCGGCGGCGCCATCCTGCACGTATTTGGACGCGTCTTTGAACATCTTCAGCGTCTTTTGCAGGTCAATGATGTAAATGCCATTGCGCTCCCCGAAGATGTATTCCTTCATCTTGGGGTTCCAGCGCTTGGTTTGATGCCCGAAGTGGACACCGGCTTCGAGCAACTCTTTCATGGTAATTGTGGCCAAACAACCCTCCTTTGAAATTGGATTGCATCCCTTGCGGGGCCCATTGCGGCCTGTATCGCTCAGGATTACATTCCCGTCACCCGCACCATGAAGCTGAGTGCGGGAAAATTTTTGCAACAGTACTCAGTACACTTTTTCTAAGGGCTCCGCAACGCTTCGCTGCTTCGCCCTCGCGCTCCGTTCGCGCTATTCGGCGCTCACTTTGCCAGTACTCAGTAATTTTTCGGGGCAATCACGAAGATGACTCCGAAAAAATCTTGTGCTCTCCCCCTCCAGATTACTTTCGACAGCAGGCAGCGCAAATTAGCGCTTGGAGAACTGGAAGCGCTTGCGGGCGCCCTTCTGCCCATACTTCTTGCGCTCTTTGCCGCGCGAGTCGCGCGAGAGAAATCCTTCAGCCTTCAGCTTCTTGCGCAGCTCTGCGTTGAACACGAGCAGAGCGCGGGCAATGCCCATGCGGACTGCGTCGGCTTGCCCGTTGACGCCGCCGCCGGAGACGTTGGCTACTACGTTAAACGTGGCCGCAGTCTCGGAAGAAACCAGCGGCTGCTTGGCCGCTCCGCGTTGTGAATCGGTCACAAAATATTGATCGAAAGCACGGCCGTTCACCGTGAACTCGCCGCTGCCCGGGCGCAGGAAGACTCGCGCTACACTCGATTTGCGCCGTCCCGTGCCGTAATATTGAACTGTTTCTGCCATTGATAGTCCTTAATCCTCAGTCCTCAGTTTTACGCCAGCTTCAGAGCTTGAGGCTTCTGCGCCGCGTGAGGATGCTTGTCGCCACGGTAAACTTTCAGCTTGGAACCCATGGCGCGTCCTAATTTCGATTTGGGCAACATTCCCAAAATGGCCGCTTCCACAACCGACTCGGGCTTGCGGACAATGCGCTTGCGAAGCTGCTCTGACCTCAGGCCGCCGGGATAGCCGGTATAGCGGTGGTAGACTTTCTGTTCCGCCTTCAATCCAGTAACCCGAATCTTTTCAGCGTTAATGACGACCACGTGGTCGCCGGTATCAAGAAAAGGCGTATAGCTGGTGCTCTCTTTGCCGGTCAGGATGCGCGCCACACGAGCGGCCAGGCGGCCGAGGGTTTGCCCATCGGCATCGACCACGTACCACTTGCGCGCGATTTCGCCCTCTCCGGGGAAATACGTAGACATAAACTTTCTCCCACTCAAAATGAAAGAAAAATAAAAAATGAAAGAACCGCAGAAAACCGCTCTCGATTACCGCAACTTAGGCCGGCTCCGGAGACAAATCACGGGGCCACCCCACGGGCGAGCCAACTGCAGACCTACAGAGATTTAAGGATAGCCTACTGCCAAGAGGCGTGTCAATGCAGGAATGCAGGCGGTCCCCCGAGAAGAACCCGAACTCCAACCCAAAATGGTAGCCTATTGCGGCAGCTTTCGCAGCCATTTATGAGACCTCTCATGCAATTTCAGATGCGTATTTTGGCGATCCTTCTCCTCTCTTTTGTCCGGCTTGAGGCCGATGAAACCCAGGATTTGCAGAAATATTTACAGCAGAGATTTCTGAAGCAAGTGCTCACAATCCGCAATTTTTACGGCGGAGACCATTTGATCTTTGATTCCCAAGGAGCATTGCTCGAAGGCGACAAGACTGTTGGGCACGATGGGTGCTGGTGCGCTGCACAGTTAGAGATCCAGCAAATAGATATCAAGAAAGACCAGCTTATTTTGAGTGGACCTCGAATAGTGGGGGTTTACGACAGCAAAAAGAAGGCATTCTCAAAACTCCTCAGGGATGAAGGCAAAGTTCAGCTCGACATTAAGCTTGATGGCGCTCAGATGGATGAACAAACCGTTACCAGCGCTATGCAAAAAATATTTCTCACCAGAAAGGATGACCTGGACAGTTTGATCCCGGATGCCTGGCGAGCCGCTGATTTTAGCCCAGCGGAACATGAGATCACCACGATTAAGAAAGACGCTGCTTCACCAGAAGAGAACGTCAGTGCGCCTAAACCAATCCATACACCCGACCCCGGATACTCAGAGGCGGCCCGAACCAGAAGAATTCAGGGGGTCTTAACACTCTGGGTCGTTGTTGACGAAAAAGGAAACGTGGCTAGAATCAGGATTAACCAATGTTTAGGCGGGGGACTAGACAAAGAAGCAGTACAAGCAGTTTCACACTGGAAATTCAAGCCCGCCTTGAAAAACGGTCAACCTATTGCTGTACAGTTGAATGTAGCGGTCACTTTTCATCTTAACCCTTAAATCAGCTGATCATACCGTCGCGACCTGCGAATCCTTCACCTGTTCCTTGCCAAACGGATTGAAGTTGGTATCGCTGTCGTACACATCCACCCCTTCGGCGCGCTTGAGTGAGTTCACCACCCAGTAGGTGAGAGGAGTGGCCAGGACTTCGTAGGCGACTTTAAACACATACTCAGAGACAATCACGGTGCCGATGGTCAACCATGACTGCTGCCCGATAAACAGAAGGGTGACAACTACGGTCGTATCTACTGCCTGGCCGGCGACAGTGGAGCCCACGGTGCGTGTCCACAGCCAGCGGCCCTTGGTGAGCAGCTTCATCTTGGCCAGCACGTAGGAATTGACGAACTCGCCGCTCCAGAAGGCAATCAGGCTGGCAAACAGCACGCGCGGAACATAGTTGAGGACTGTGGCCAGAGCCTCTTGCGTATGCAGGTTATTTAAATCGGTCGCGGCGGGAATGCGCACCACAATCATGCCCATCACCGCCAACAAGGCGGAAGAAAAAAATCCCAACCAGATGGCGCGGCGCGAGCCGGCATATCCGTAAACCTCGGTGAAGATGTCGCCGAAGATGTAAGTAATGGGAAACAGCAGCTCGGCTCCGCTGACGCGAAAGCGGCCAAAGGCACAAATTTTCGGCGCCACAATGTTGGAGATCAGCAGGATCACGACAAACACGTGTACCAGCAGGTCGTAATAGCGAAAAGAATTCAGGCGTCGCTGCGTGGCAGAAATATTGAGGAGCGATGATAAGCGCATGGATGTCTCAATATTAGAGGCTGCCGCGCTCGCACACAAGAAAGTTAGTTAAACGCTTACTGCCGATTGCGCAGACACTTTATTCATAGGCCAGCGCATCGATAGGGTCCTTCTGGGCGGCCTTGAAGGCCGGGTAAATCGCTCCCAGGATGGCTCCGGCCAGCGCGATCAAAACTGCGTTCCGAACCCAATGCAGGGTCATTTCGGGCTGAATCGTAGGAAAGCGCAGGTGGATGCCGCGTTGCGCCAGCACGCTGATAACAACGCCGAGTGCAATCCCCACCACCGCTAATACCAGGGTCTCGCGCAGCACTACATTCACAATATAACCTTTGGACGCGCCCAGAGATTTCAGAATGCCGATCTCCCTGGTGCGCTCCATCACCGCTGTGTACATGGCCTGGAAGATCACGATAAAACCAATGACAAGGGCCACGCCGATGACAACGTTGATAAAAATATTAAAGCCGGGAACCTTGTCGGGGGTCATCATGGTAAGCCAATCTTTCATGGTATGCACCGTGAACTGCTCCATTCCCGGCACGTGCATGATTTCATCAGCGATCAGCGATGCGTTCTTAGGATCATCGGCTTTTACATAAAAGATGGAAGCTTTGCCTTCTGCGCCCAACAAGTCCTGCAAAGTTGTAAGCTGCAAAAACTTACGTGCGCCGCGCCCGTGCTCCACTACCCCGCTGATGTTGAAGGGGTGGTTCAAGACTTCAATCTTGGAGCCGGGATGAAGGTTTCCCGATTCGGCAAAATAGTCGTCCACCAGCACGTCATCTTGCTTTTGGAATGGGCCGCCTTCCAGGTAACGAAACGGGCCGCCTAACTGCTCAAAGCTCCTCAGATCAATGCCATTAATCATTTCCACTCTTCCAGACGTGCTGAATTGTGAAATCACCGGTGCAACGGCAGTGACATGTGGCAGACCTCGAATCTTATCGGCGATCTTGATGGAAACCGGCGCGCTCGACATGAGTCCGAGCATGGAGGCGCCGGGCGGCTGCACCATTACATCTGCGCCAATCCCCTCTTGGCGGTTCTTGGAGTCATCCAGTATGCCGAGGGAAAGCCCAACGATCACCAGGATCAGAGTCACTTCGACCGCGACCGCAACAATGCTGATGAGCGAGCGGATGGGCCGGTGCACGAGATTTGAGACCACGAGCTTGTTCATGGAGTGTTCTCCTGTTTTTGATCGGGCGAAGCTGGAGATGGGTCATCGCCATGACCATCAGCGCTGTGCGGCTGAGTCTGCTTCGGTTTTTTCTGGTGCGAGGGCGGATCAGGAATTTCCATGCGCTCGCTCTCCGGCAGGTCGAGCCTTACCAGTTGCGAGCCGGGCGGCTGCTCCAGCTTAAACTGCTCGTCGCTGAGCGGCTCGTTGAACCTGGCCTTGACCACTTCCAGAATAATGTCGTATTCCTCTTGTGGGCGGTTGATCGTGATCTTGGCAGGAAAGTTGATGCCGCCAAAATCCTGATAGTTTTCGTAGCGCGCATCGGTGGCCACGTCGCCGTTCTTGTCATAAACGATCTGGCGGTGGGGAAGAAGATCCTCGCGATTGAAGATGATTTTGCGCGACAAGATCCAGTCTCCGTCGCCCTTGCTGATCATGTAAAGAGTATAGTCAGGCTCCTCAACCGATTTCTTGCTCTTGGCATCGAGCACGGGTTCAGTGGTATTTTCCCACACCACAATTTCGCTCTGCAGGTCAATTTCGCGCAGCAAAAGCGCGTCAAAAATGGCCTGCGGCCGCAAATTTTCCAGCGAGCTGTGCTCGGGATGAATTACATCGTTGCGGCCCACAATAAATTTGTTCTTGGGCGGGACCGAAAGCCAGAAGCTGGTGCCGTTGCTCACCATGTCAAACATGCGGTTGCCCAGCACCGGAACCAGCGCGATCATGCGCAACATGCCGGGCTTGCGCACCAGGACATAACCTTTGACGTCGGTATATTCGGTGACCTGGCCCTTCTTGCTGCCGCCTACCGCCGGCGAAATAGTCACTGTGGCATTAAGAGTCTTGATCTGGCGCGCCTGGTTGTTGATAAATTCGATGAGCTGCTCTTTCTTGGCTTCCTGCAGGTGCGCCGTGCTGATGCGTTGCTCAACCTTGTGCGAATGGAAAAGGCAGCCGCTCAACGGCAGCAGCAGCACAACGATTCCAGTAACACGAACAAAGCGGCTCATCAGGTCTTTTCATCCATGCCGAAGCTGTGGCAGGCCAATTCTTTAGTATATAAGTGAGAGGCATTTTATTCGTTCCGGGCAGCGGGCAATTGTAAAGAAAGTTTATTTTGAGTCTTCCAGTGTAAGGGCGCCGGCAATCCCGCAAAGCAGGGCTGCAAGCGCCCTTTCGCAAGCGAAATTTGTTACTTGAGCTCCAAAAATTCCAAACGGTTGCCAAACGGATCGTTCACGTAGAACCGCTCCGCGCCGGGCAGGCTTTCATCTTCCATCAATGGGACCTTGGCCTGCTGCAAACGAACCCGCAGCTCAGCCAAATTCTGCACGTGAATTGCAGGATGCGCCTTCTTTGCCGGCGAGAAGCCGGCCTCTATTCCAACATGTAACTGCTGCGCTCCGCATTGGAACCACACCCCGCCTCGGCCACGCAAAGAAACCGGTTTAAGAACTTCGGTCATGCCCAGCACATCCGCAAAAAAGGCGCGTGCCTGTGCTTCGGCGCCGGGCGGCGCGGCGATTTGCACGTGGTCGATACCGATGAAGGCGTGGGGCAAGGTGCTTACTTGATTCTAGTGATTCTGCTGGGAATTGGCGACGGCATGACGATACTGGGCCACGTTGCGGTCGTGCTCGCTGGCGGTGCGCGCAAAACGACTGTGTCCGTTATTGTCGCTGACGAAATAAAGATAGTCTGTCTCGGCCGGGTGCATGGCTGCTTCCAGCGCCGCGCGTCCCGGACTGGCAATCGGGCCGGGCGGCAATCCCGCATATTTGTAGGTGTTGTAGGGGGAATCGAATTGCAGATCAGATTGATAAATCGTGCCCCGATAACGGCCCGCAAGCAGGGAGCCGTAAATCACGGTTGGGTCGGCGGCAAACATAATTCCGCGTGCCAGGCGGTTGTAATAGACGCTGGCCACGAGCGGACGCTCCTCGGGAGCGGGTGTTTCTTTCTCCACGATGGATGCCATGGTGACGATGCGGTGATAATCGGAATTCAGATTGAGAGCGCGGGCCTCCTGGCGGAAACGGTGGACCATGGCCGCCACCATGTCTTGCATGGATTGCGTGCGCGTAAAGCGATAGGTATCGGGAAACAGATATCCTTCCAGCGACCGCGCATGAGGATCGAGATCGTAAATCAGCGCGTTGTTCTGCGCCACCTTGATGAAATCTTCTTTCTTCCCCAATCCCGCTTCTTCGACCGCGGCGGCAATATCCCATATGTTGTAGCCCTCGGGAATCGTAACCTCGCGCACGTAGATATTGCCCCGCAGCAGGCGATCAAACACCTCCAGAGAGTTGGCAGGATGGTCAAACAAATATTCGCCTGCCTTCAGCGGCTGCGGTTTCCAGTAGTGCAGCAGCAGAAACGCCTGCCAGTTGCGAATCACCCCCGCCGCCTGCAAATCTTTGGCGATGCGCCGCGCGGAAGAACCGGGATGTAACTGCACAAAATTTGGCTCGCTTGAGCCTGTAGGCGTGAGCAGAGCATAAGCAACAAATCCTGCTGCAATGACGAAAAGGAGCAGAAGGAAAGCAATCAATTTGAAGAAGAATTTGATCATCAGTCCTTGGCCCGCAATATCTGGTCAGGAAACCCCTGTCAGGAAATTCTGTCTATTGTATTCGATGCAATGCGGCTGTAAATGAATTACTGTGAGCAAGTTCAGACTTGATTACAAACGAAAGTGCTAAGCCGCGGTTGTCCTAAGGGCAGGAACCAGTGGGGCCGATCATTCAATTCAGCTTAGTGCTCTTCGGAGAACCCTGCCGAGGCTGAGGATTGGCGGCTCTCTAAGAATGCCTGCAAGATCAACACCGCTGCGAGGCGGTCCACTACTTCAGCCCGGCGGCGGATGCTCATTTCAGTTTCACGCAACAGGCGGTTGGCCTGGGTTGAGGTCAGGCGCTCATCCCACAAATGCACGGGAAGATTGAATCGTTTGTGCAGCTCCTCCGCGAACTCAGAGACCCGTTCGGATTGGCGGCTGGCGTCTCCGCTCATATGCAGGGGATAGCCCACCACAATTTCGCGTACTTCATATTCGGCAATCGCTCTCCGCAGTTGCTCGAAGTCGCTGCGCTTGTTTTTGCGGCGAAGCGTCTCAAGCCCCTGGGCGGTGATGCCAAGAGGATCGCTGACGGCCAGTCCAATCGTCCTGGAGCCGACGTCCAGGGCCAGGATGCGGCCGGTGAGAGATGAGGAAGACATTGATGTGGATTATTATAGTCGGCGCGTGAATGCTTCTTTTGAGCACCTCACCTATTCGTGCGCTTCTTATAGCCATGAATTGTGGCTATTTGCGATCTATCGTTACCGCGCCGTGGCTGGTATTGCTGAGCGCATCTGATTTCAAATAAGATTGCGCCGCAGGGTCGCCTTTCAGATATGCATTCCAAAATTGAAACGACGCTAATTTGATGGTATTAAAAATCTGTTTCTGGGCCCCGAAAGCTGCCAGGTTTCCCGTAAATGACATGTGGGTTGCACCATCAATAAAAACATAGTATTTCTCCGGCGATGCGGCGCGGTCGAAGGGTTCTTTGCGCCAGTCAGGCGCTTGTTTCTTGAGGCCACGGTCGAGCGACCCGGTCATAACCATCATCGGCAAGGTAAAGTTTTTCCAGGAATCGTGCGTTAGTCCCATTTCTCCCGCCCCCTGCGGCGACATCATCAGGATTGCTTTTACCCGCTTATCAGCCAGACTCAGCGGCACAGTTTCCCCTAGCAGAACAATGGTTGCGCCACCAATGGCCTGAGCCGTATAGGCGCCGTAGGAATGCCCGCCCACGCCTATGCGAGTTGCATCCAGCTTATTCTTGAGTTGCGGCACCTTGCGCTCTAACTCGCCGAAAGAATCAATCACGAAAGAAATATCGCGTGGCCGGTCTTGCCATGCTTGCGCATCGCTGACTGCTTCTTCTGCATTCTGCAACAGCCCACCGGGGTGTCTGCCCTGGGCCCGCTGTAACGCGATGGAATCCGCGTGCGCAGGTTGAATGACGACATAGCCGTAGCTGGCCCAGGTACGCGTCAATCCCTGGTAGCCGTCTTTCGAGCCGCCCGCGCCGTGAGAAAAGATGATGACCGGAAGCGGTTGGCTGCCGGTCGCTACCGGGTACAGCACATTGAGTGGCAGGTCTTTGTTGCGTTTGGCGTCGTGCAGAATAACGTCGCTGACCAGCGACACCTTGTAAGGCCCATCAGAAAGCATGGCCACAGAAGTATCCGCGGCATAATTTGCCTGGGCTGCGGCAGCCCGCACAAAAACCATGTTCAGTACTATTCCGAAAAGTAAAAGCAGCCGGCTGGGGAAAGAAAGTCTCATACCTGATCTTGGAATTAAAATTTTAAGAAATATATCAAAAAGTTGTACCCATTGTTTCCCCCTATTATGGCTGCATCTTGAGATAAAGTAATTTCAGGAACGCTCTAAAGACGGGCAGAAAAAAAGAGGCAACCAGTATCTTTCAACTGGTTGCCTATTAGAGTCAACGGAGGAAAACTCTGTTAGTCAGCGCCTATGCTTTCGAATCTCTCAAATTTTTTTTCCGAGAGACCTGCCTCACGGATGGTCAGCCAGTCGGTGCGTACCTTGTCCCATCCCTGGATGAGGAAGCCTTGCGCCTTGAAGAAGTCGCGGATCTTTGTCCGGTTCCAGCCAATCAGCAATTCCAGAATGGGAACCGTGATGGCAAGTGCGTTACTGCTGAGCACAGTGCGCCGGGCGATCTGGGTCACGTGCGTGGTTTCAGAGACGGCAATGGTCAGCCCATCGCGCGAGTTCAAGTGCAGCATCACGTGAATATCCGAGCTGCCATCGCCGACATAAATTGTGTGATCGGGGCCGATCTCCAGCTTGTTCTGCAACTGGTCGAGCACCGCAACCTTGCCATAGCCAGCCACGGCGCGAACGATGCGCGCGATCTCGCCGGTGCTGTTGTACTCAAACTCGGTCCCATGAATATGATCGGGAGGCACAATCCCTTCCAGCGCTGCGCGAATGACCTCCACCGGAGCGGCTGACAGCACGTAGAAGTCGAAGTGATAACCTTCAATGCCTTCCTCAAGCACCTGATACAGCAGTTGCACGTCCTGCTTCAGCCGGATTCGCTTCCCAACTTCATGCAGATGCTCCTTGCGGACGCGGCTGCGGAATTCGGGATCATGCAGCAACAGATAGGCGAGTTCAGCTCCCTGTTGCACCAGATTGAGTTCGGCCATCCCCATCGCCTTGCGTTCAAACTCTTCCGACGGGATGCCCAGCATTTCGCTGAGCACATACCCGGAATCGTTGAAGCTCAGGGTCTGATCGAAGTCACTGGCAAAGATATATTTCTTTAAAAAAGTTTTCGCCATAACAAATTAGATTTCATCCACTCCAAAAAGGCCAATAGAAAATAATTCTGCGTCATATCCAAAAGTTTCAATGCAACTATCTTTTTCGATTTTTTTCCAACATTTTCAAGATTAAACCGGCAAGATTAACCGGCGATGAACGGCCGATGAATTCATGATGTAATACTGTTGCTCAACCAGGTTACTCGTGGACATGTACGTTCGGTGTCCTCGGAACTTGTTGAACGTTTTTCCCCGGAAGTTTCCGAACCGATTTAGGAGATAACTTCAGTTGGCTTCAGGGGCAGCCGGGGGCGACTGCGCGAGCTGGGTGGCGCGCTGCTCAATCAAGCGCTCGATGACATGGAACGGCATTTCGCCAAACAGCAGTACCTCTACCATGCGGACCGGCTGGGCGCACTCCCAACAGTAACCAAGATTATTGATGCGTTGCGTGCTGCACTCACAAAAACCCATATCAAACTCCTGCGTTCGGGACTGTATCGCTTGTCTCTCTCTATATGTATGTGTCCAAAGTAGCCAAAACATTGCATACAAAATCAGCTATTTTTTCGACCCCTGGAGGCCCCGGGAGACAAAGAATTTGCCTGTTTCGACAAAGACACGCCCCGCCTCTATTGCTACGATTCACCTGTAAAGCGAGGTTTATCATCACGTTGCATCGTGGTCCGAAGCGGCGGTATGCCTGATACCGTCGTTTTGCTTTTGGCAGTAAAAGACAAAATAGGCGATTGGCTGCCGAAACCAGCAATGATTGTTTTTGGCTAGATATACCGATACCAGAACGACTGGTACACATTGGCCAGCACCCGATTGATTTGTTCCTTATTGACTTCTTCAGCCAGTGGCGAACGTTGCAGCTGTTGAACGCACTCCTGTTTAAGCTCCTCATATTGCTGAACGATCTGCTCCAGGGAATATTTCCCCTTCCGAACGGCAATCAAATGTTCAGCATGGGGATTCGGGAAGGTCATCTTGCCGTCGCGCAGAAGATCGAGCGCCTCATACATCAGGCGGATGCCGTGCATGGCAGCTTTGGTGTCAAATCCGTATTTTTCCAGCAGTTCAGGGCGGAACTGCTTGCGCGCCCGCTTGCCGGTCAGGCGCTCAAATTGCGCATCGGCGTAGCCGATGAATTTTCGCAAATGGGAACGGGCCAAAAAATTTGCGCTGTGCGCGGTGACATAGTCCCAGCAGGGATTGCGCCCCAGCGCGTTCTCGACAAACAGAAAATGCAAAATGGTAGGATTGCCGGCCGCCGCCAGCCGGGCAAATTTGGTGAGCGAGTACATTACCAGGTCAATATCGTCGCGGGTGTTTTTGCGCGTATTGTCAGAGGTGGACCAGACATGATGTTCAACCGGATGCAAGCCCAGCTTCACCGCCGGCGGCTCAAGATAGACGGCGTAGTAATCGTGGTCGTCGCTTCCCACCGAAGCGCCATGCATCACCGAACCTCCCTCGAATGCGAGAATGATGCTGTCGCCCGAATATGGATAATCCGATTGGCGGATGGTGCTGCGAAAGCGCTCTAACACCGAAGGGGCCGATTTTTTCTGCACTCGTCGGGACACGGCAAGATTGTAAATTTAATTACCCAATTACACAGTTACTCAATACTTCAATGACCCGATGACTCAATGACCAAATGACCCAATTTCCCTGTGTCTCTGTGGTAATAGTTCGCTGGCTAAATGCTAACTGCGCACTTTCGCTGTTCGCAACTGTTCCAACCGCCGGCATGCGTCGCGCAGTTCGGAGTCAGTCTTGGCGAAGCAGAAGCGCAGCAGGTTGGCGCCGGCGCCGCGGTTGTAGAACGACTCTCCGGGCACAGCCGCCACGCCGGTTTCTTTCAGCAGGTGCATGGCTTTCTGCTTGCTGTTTGTGCCGGGCAGCGCGGACGCGTCCGCCAGGACGTAATATGCTCCCTGGGGAATGTTGGGCTTGAGTCCGGCGGCTTCCAGGGCATTGCACAGCAGATCGCGCTTGACCGTGTACTCGGCGGTGAGCGAGCTGTAGAACTCCGGGCTCAATTCTTCCAGGCCCGCGGCCACGCCATGCTGAAAGGGCGAGGGCGCGCAGATATAAGCCAGATCATGGAAGTATCCGATGGCGTGCGCCCAGCGGCGGTCGCACACGGCGTATCCGATGCGCCAGCCGGTGATGCTGAAGGTTTTGGAGAATCCCGAAATGGTAATACAGCGTTCGGCCATGCCGGGCAAGGTTGCCGGGCTGATGTGCCTGCGTCCATCGTAGAGAAAATATTCATAAATCTCGTCGGTAAAGATGAACAGGTCGCGCTCGCGGGCAAGTTCGGTGATCCACGCCAGCTCTTCTGCGGTAAAAACTTTTCCCGAAGGATTAGCCGGCGAGTTGACCACGATGGCACGTGTCTTCGGAGTGATGGCCTGCTCCAGCGCGGCGCGGGGAAAGCTCCAATCAGGCTGAGTTAGAGTCACATACACCGGCACAGCGTGCATGGCCTTCAGCGTGTGCACGTGATAGCCGTAGTAAGGCTCAAAGACAATGACCTCGTCCGCGGGGTTGAGCAGCGCCATGCAGGCGCAATAAAAAGCCCCGGTCGAGCCGGCGGTGACCACGACTTCATGCTCAGGATCGGCCTCGACTTTGTTGTAGTCGCGCATCTTGCGCGCGATGGCGCGGCGCAGGTTGGCGATGCCGTCGAGCCGGGTGTAAGAGTTGAATCCGCCTTCGATGGCGGCCTCAGCGCCGCGGCGCACCGGCAGCGGAACTTCGGTATCGCAGATGCCCTGGGCGAGATTGACGCCTGCGACTTTTTCACACTCGACCGACATAATGCGGATCTCGGACTGGGCGATGTGAGAGGCAAGCTGGCTGAGTCGAGGCATTCAGTTATTGTAAATCGCGAAGAGGGCTCTTCGCCGCGGATGGACGCGGATCAACGCCGATTCAAACGAAGCAGATCCAAAAGCTACGTCTTTAGGGCTGGGAACTTGGCGTTGCCCATTGTCTGCATTGAAACAGGCTTGAGCCGGAGCAGAAATTCCCGATGCGCGCCTTTAAATCTGGCATAGCTATCGCCGACGTATGTGGGACGAAGAACACGAGAAGCTGAAATAAGTATCCTGCCAGTGATGAACATGGCAAGGCATACAGACAGAGCTGTTGTCTCGACGGGATATCCTTTGGACTCATAACCCTCAAGCAGGGCAGCAACGGCGACAGACAAAGGAATGCAGCTGACTAGGAGAATGCTGCCGATCCAAAGCCTCGTCTTGCGCTTGGATTCATGCAAGGCGCAAAGAGGCACGAGCAGTTGCACGCGCTTGCGCAAGATTCTCCATAATAGCCCACGACTCCAAAGTGGATTGGGGGAATAAAAGGTCTTTGGGAGCCACGGTTCTTGGGGAACGCCTCCGCATTTCACGCAGATTGCCGGCAGGGCGGCATTGCGCGGAACGACAAGAATCTCTCCATCGACATAGGCCTCTGGATACAATAGCGGCGCTGTCGGCGTGGAACTATCTATCCTCGGACGCGGTACTTTATCAACATTGTCAAAGCGATTGATGTTATCAAAGCGGCAATTTGGACAGACTTCCGTGTTCGGGTACAATTCGCTTCCGCACTTGATGCAGAACATGAATCTACTCCTGCACGCTAACCACTTGCAGCACCTCTTCCACAGACGTATCCCCATTCAGCAGCAGCAGGGCGGAGTATTTCTTCAAGTCCAGCATGCCCTGGGCAAGGGCGATCTTGTGGATGTCTTCCGTGATCGCGTTTTTGGCGACCAGTTGCCGCAACTCGGCATTCATCTTCATGACTTCATAAATGCCGATGCGGCCCTTGACGCCTTTGCCGTTGCACTCGCCGCAGCCGCGTCCCTTCCAGAGCATCGCCTTCGGCTTCAGACCCATATATTCGCAGGTCTGGTCGTCGGCCTCGTATTGCTCGCGGCAGACTTTGCACAGCCGGCGGGCCAGGCGCTGGGCCATGACTCCGATGGTGGAAGAAGAGATGAGAAAGGGTTCGACATCCATTTCGGTCAGGCGGGTAAAGGCGCCGGCGGCGCTGTTGGTGTGCAGCGTGGTAAACACCAGGTGGCCGGTGAGGGCGGCCTCGACGGCGATGTGTGCGGTTTCCTTATCGCGAGTTTCGCCAACCAGGATCACATCCGGGTCCTGGCGCAGGAAGGAGCGCAGCACGCGTGCGAAATCGAGACCAATATCTTTGTTGACCTGGATCTGGTTCACGCCGGCGAGGTCATATTCAATGGGGTCTTCGGCGGTGGAGATGTTGATACCCGGATCGTTAATTTCAGCCAGCGCCGAGTAGAGCGTAGTTGTCTTGCCTGAGCCGGTGGGCCCGGTGACGTACATGATGCCGTAAGGCTGGCTAATAAGGTCGCGCACCAGCCTGAGCGTGGGGTCGTGGCTGATGACTTTATCGAGCCCGAGCGCGGTGTTCGATTTATCGAGGATGCGCATGCAGACCTTTTCACCCCACTTGCCGGGCACGGTGGAGACGCGAAAGTCGATGGGCTTGCCTTCCATGTTGACGCTGATGCGGCCATCCTGCGGCAGGCGCTTCTCCGAAATATCGAGCTTGCTCAAAATCTTGAGCCGCGAGATCAGCCCGAGCTGCACTTTTTTGGGCAGGTTCTGCACCGTCTGCAGCACGCCGTCAATGCGGTAGCGGATGATCACGTTGGCTTCCATGGGCTCAATGTGGATATCGCTGGCGCCCTTCTTAATGGCCAGGCCGAGAATCGAGTTTCCCAGCCGGATGATGGGCGCATCTTCAGAGGCGTTCATCAGCTCCTGCTTGCTGTCGCCCATGGATTGGCCCGCATCTTCGGTCAACTGCAAATCGCGGATCAGCTCCGACTGCAAAAGGTCAACCATCTCAGCCGAAGACTTGACGATGGTTTGCATTTTGTCGCCGGTCGAAGCCGCCTTCTCTTTCGGCATGAGCTCGGCGTAAGTGGTGCTCATGAATTTGCGGTAGTCGTCTTCGGTGGTCACCACCGGTTCAATCATTACGCCCTTAATAATGCGGCGCACGTCGTCGAGCGCAAGAATATTATTGGGATTCACCATGGCCAGGGTGAGGCGGTTATTGGCGAAGGCCACCGGAATCATCTTGTGCTGCTGCATCATGCTCTGGGGCAGCAGCGCCAGCACGCGGGCGTCAAAATTCATCTTGCTCAGGTTGATGTATTCAATGCCAACCTGCTGGCTGGCCTGCTCTACGCGCTCGGCAAGAATGGTGGTAAGCGCCAGGCCAATCTTGGGATATTGCAGCAGCAGCTCCTGAAAATCTTTCTGCTCCAGCACGGCGCAGGTGGTGGGCTGGGTGCAGGTGACGGTAGCGGTGCGCGGCTTGCCGGTCAGCAGCGACATTTCGCCGAAGTTTTGTCCAGGCCCCATTTCGCTGAGCAGGAAATCAATATTGGTGTTCGGGTCTTTTTTCCGAATTTCAACCTGGCCGGTGATGATAAAGAACATGGAGTTGCCGGGCGCGCCTTCGCGAACAATGGTGGTGCTGGGCGGAAAGTCGCGGCGGCGCATGCGCTTCACCACATGCTGGCAATCGTCAAAAGAAAGGCCGCTGAACAGCTTGACGCGCTGTAAGAAGTGTCCGGTCTCAGGCGCTCTGGCGGGTGCCGCGGCGGCGGCGGAAGCAGGTCCAAGCGGAGGCCGTGCCATGGGTGGGGGCGGTGGTGCTGCTGTCGAGGCAATAACAGGAGCTCGAAAGAAGCCGGTGACCGTTGGAACCGGGGGCAGAGTTGAATCTGGAACTGAAGATGAGGGCGAAGAAGCGGCAGGCTTGTTATTGCCCTGAGCTGCTGTAGAAGAGCTGCTGGGGTCCGGAATTTGCCGCTTAGGTGTTACGGGGATTGCCATTGTCGTGCATCTCCTCCAGAAAATTATCAGCCCTGGCAGCTCCACAGAATACGGCCAGGCGCAAATTCCCGGTTTTCCATGTACCTGGGGGGAGGGCCTGAGTATATACCAAAATGACAACAGTAAACAGTGGCAGAAAAGCTCCTAGCCACTAGCTTCTAGCTGTTTTTTGGCGAGAATGACGCCTGCAGCTTTCACTCCCAAAAACAGCTAGTAGCTAGTGGCTAGAAGCTTTGTTATAGTTGACTCCTCCCCCGCGGTAGGCGGTTCCACCGCTCGACTCGGAATACCGCCGAGTACAAGGGTAGTTTGCGCAAAAAGTCCCGATGACCACTGCGACTGCAAACCTGCCAGCCCCGCCGCGTACCCCTGTGCGCGGTCTGCCGCTACTGGTCACATTTGAACAGGACGACGCCGCAAACAAGGCGATGGTCGGGGTAGTGCACTATCGGCGCACGTACTTCAGCAACCTGGCACAATATTCTGCTGAAGTAGACCGCGTGCTTATTACCTCTTCCGAACGGCTGCTGCAGGAGCATGGACGCGACCTGCATGCCCCCAACATACGCATTCTTGGGCTGAGCGAAGGCCGCTTCAAAGATTCCCGCCTCGATGGGCTTATTTATGCCTATCTCGTTCCGGGCACGCCGGTTGCTCTGATCGAACGCATGGTTGATAACGCGCTCGACCATATCCATCTGGTGACAAGCCGGCAGGAAGTCAACGCGCGGCTGGTATTCGCCACCCGCGAGATCCATGAGCTGAATAAGATTGGGGCGGCGCTCAGCGCCGAGCACGATACTGGAAAATTGCTGGAGATGATCCTGACCAAGTGCCGCGAGATCACCTCGAGCGATGCCGGTTCACTTTATGTTCTGGAAGAAGACGAGCAGGAAAGCAAGAAACTGCAACTGAGGAGCGTGGGTGACGAGCCCGTGGTGCGCGATGCGGAGCGGCGCATGCATATGCGTTTCAAGCTTGCACAGAATGATTCGGTCTCGCTGCCCTTCCGCGAAGTTACGATGGAGATCAACGAGAAATCCATCGCCGGCTACGTGGCGCTCACCGGATTGCCGGTCAATATCGAGGATGCCTACCATCTTCCCGTCGGCGTTCCTTACGCCATTAATCGCAAATTTGACGAGGATTCCGGATACCGCACCAAATCCATTCTCGCCGTGCCCATGAGAAACCAGAAGGGCGACGTAGTGGGCGTGGTGCAACTCATCAATGCCAAGCGCGACTTCAAGGCCAGGCTGCTCTCGATCGCAACCGTGACCGACCAGGTGATCCCTTTCACCGTGCGCCAGCAGGAGATTGTGGCGTCGCTGGCCAGCCAGGCCGCTGTGGCCTATGAGAACAGCCAGCTCTACCAGGCCATTCAGCAGCTCTTTGAAGGCTTTGTGCGCGCTTCGGTTGTGGCCATTGAATCGCGCGATCCCACCACATCCGGACACTCTTTCCGCGTTGCCAACCTGACCGTAGCCCTGGCTGAGGCCGTGGACCGCGCCGACAGCGGACCTTATGGACCGATCCACTTTTCGCGCAGCGAGATGAAAGAGATCCGCTATGCCTCGCTGCTGCACGACTTTGGCAAAGTTGGCGTGCGTGAAGAAGTGCTGGTCAAGGCCAAGAAACTATATCCCGCACAGCTCGACGTCATCCGGCAGCGCTTTCAGTTTGTCAAACGCAGCATGGAGACCGAGGGCCTGCGCTCGCGCCTCGATTATGTTCTGGAAAAAGGGCGCGAAGAGTATCTGCAGAAGCTGCCGCAATTCGACCAGGAGCTGGCAGCCCAGCTCGCCGAGATGGATAAATGGTTCCAGATTATCCTGGGAGCCAATGAGCCTACCATCCTTGCCGATGGCAGCTTTGAAGTGTTGAACGAAATTGCCGTCCGCCACTACAAGGACTATGAGAATGCCGAGTGTCCCCTGCTTGATTCGCAAGAGGTGAAGATGCTTTCCATCCGCAAGGGCTCGCTGGATGATGAAGAGCGGCTGCAGATCGAATCACATGTGGTGCATACATTTAACTTTTTGCAACAGATTCCCTGGACGAAAGAAATCCGCAGCGTCCCCGAAATTGCCCGCCGCCACCACGAGAAACTGAACGGCAAAGGATATCCCTACAAGCTCAGCGCGCCTGAAATCCCGGTGCAGACGCGCATTATGACCATCTCCGACATCTACGACGCGCTCTGCGCCGTGGATCGTCCTTATAAGAAGGCCGTCAACCTCGACAAGGCACTCGAAATTCTGGGCTTCGCCGTCAAAGACGGGGAAATTGACGCCGGATTGTTCCAGTTGTTCAAAGAAGCCAAAGTATTTGAGCGCTGGAAGATTGAGCCGTTTCCGTACTAAAGAAGCTGTTGGCCTTTACCTCTTAAGCTATTAGCTCATGGCGCTTTTGTGACCAAGTCACCCTTTCGGACAAAACAGTTGCCGGCTCGTACTTTGTCCCCTTTCATGTCGCAGAAACCCACCCACATCTGGTGCAGACCTTAAACACGCAAGCTAAAAGCTAAGAGCTAAAGGCTAAGAGCTTCTCTTTACAATCCAGGCTCCCTCTGGCCGAAATCCTTGTCAAGATTGGACTTTTCGCGTTTATAATGACACCCACTTTGACGGCTTAAGCGGTCTCCCCCTTTGCTGGTATATTCGCCGTAGCAATAGAAGTGTGCCGACCCAACGCAATTTTTAAACCGGGTGCGAAAGTGTGCATTCAGCCGGTAGTACTATAGTCGGCAACAGGAACTGAAAAACCATGCAGATCAAATTCTGGGGGGTGCGCGGCTCAACGCCCACGCCTCAGCCGGAAAACCTACGCTATGGCGGGAACACATCCTGCGTCGAGGTGCGCATCGGCGGCCACCTTTATATCTTCGACTGCGGCACGGGTTTCAGGATCCTGGGAAAACAACTGGTGCAGGAATTCAACGGCAAGCCGTTCCACGCGCACATATTTCTTTCGCATTTTCACTGGGACCACATTCAGGGAATCCCATTTTTCTGGCCGCTGTACAACAACAAAGACAACCAGTTCTTCTTTCACTCCTCCAACCGCGCCCACAAGCTGCAAAACGCCCTGGAAGACCAGATGTCGGACCCGTACTTCCCGGTCAACATGAACGAGATGAAAGCGCGCCGGAATTTTTACGATATCGAAGAGGGCAAGCTGTCGTTTGATAATTGCGTGATCCAGTCCAAGTGGCTGAACCATCCCCAGGGCTGCCTGGGGTTCCGCGTGGAAACCGAAGACAAAGTGATTGTCTACGCCACCGACAATGAGCCCGGGCATCCCGTGTTCGACAAAAACGTCCGCAAGCTGGCCGAAGGCGCCGATGTGCTTATCTACGACGCGCAATATCTGCCCGACGAATACAAAGCACAAAAAATCGGCTGGGGGCACAGCCACTGGCGCGAGGGCGTAAACATCGCCATGGAAAGCGGCGCCAAAGAGCTCGTTCTCTTCCACCACGATCCCGACCACAACGACGCCTGCATTGATAAGCTGGTCAGCGAAGCCCGCAATCACTATCCCAAAGTGAGGGCAGCGGCCGAAGGCATGGAAATAAATCTGTAATTTGCCTTTGGCGGTCTCCCCTTGCGCGTATCTTCAGGAATTTGTGTAACTCGCCTTGCCTAATCCTCATCTGACTCTCTATACTGGTTTTTTGGCGTCCCGCATCCTGATACTCAGGCAAAAGTAAGCGTATCAGTCTGCACGCTGGAGAAAAACTTTTCAATGAGTACCTCGTCTCGTATCGAAAACACCATCTCACTTCCCATCGAACAAGAATTAAACCCCTGGCAATCGCAGGCAGCGCGATTCGATTACGCCGCGCAGAAGCTCAACCTGGATGAAGGCCTGTGGAAGATCTTGCGCTATCCTAACCGTGAAATCATCGTCCACATCCCGGTTGCCATGGATAGCGGGCGCCTGGAGGTCTTCACCGGATACCGCGTGCAGCACTCCATCGCGCGCGGCCCGGCCAAGGGCGGCATCCGCTATTCGCCCGACGTGACCCTCGATGAAGTCCGAGCCCTGGCGAGCTGGATGACCTGGAAGTGCGCGGTGGTCAATATTCCCTTCGGCGGGGCCAAGGGCGGGGTGATTTGCGATCCTAAAAAGCTTTCCATGGGTGAACTGGAAAGAATCACGCGCCGCTATACCTCCGAGCTGATTGAATTTATCGGGCCTGAAAAAGACGTTCCCGCACCCGACATGAACACCAACGAGCAGGTGATGGCCTGGATGATGGATACCTACTCTATGCACATGCGGCAAACCGTGACCGCGGTCGTGACCGGCAAGCCGGTGAACATGGGCGGCTCACGCGGCAGGCGCGAGGCCACCGGGCGCGGCGTCATGATTGTTTGCGATGAGGCATTGAAAAAGCTCAACATGAACCGCGAAGGCTGCCGCGTCATCGTGCAGGGGTTCGGCAACGTCGGTTCCAACGCCGCGCAGTTGATGTATGAAGACGGCTACAAGATTATCGGGATCATCGAAATCAACGGCTCGCTCTACAACCGCCACGGCATCAACATTGACGAACTGGTGGAATACAAGAAAAAAAATAACACCATTGTCGGCTTTCCGGGCGCCGAACCCGCCGATGGGGCCGTATTGATGACCACCGAATGCGACATCCTGGCCCCGTGCGCGACAGAAAACGTGATTACCAGCAAGAACGCCGACAAGATCAAGTGCAGGATCCTGTGCGAAGGCGCCAACGGTCCCACGACGGCGGTTGCCGATGAGATTCTGGCTGACAAGAAAGTATTCGTCATTCCCGATATCCTGGCCAATGCCGGCGGGGTCACCACCTCTTACTTCGAATGGGTGCAGGACCGGCAGGGTTACTTCTGGAAAGAAGCGGTGGTCAATGAGCAGCTTGAGAGCATCATGAAGGAGTCGTTTGAAGATGTTGTCCGCTACGCCGAGACCCATAACGTGAATAATCGCATTGCGGCTTATATGCTGGCGATCGACCGGGTGGCATTCACCATCAAGCAGCGCGGCATCTATGCCTGAGAACCGGGTCTGTAAAGAGTTGTTGCAGGCCTCGTGGCCGGTTTCTGCGCTTATTGCGGGTGTATACTCAAAGCAATTTTCCCATTAGGCACTTAAGCCTTGTGGCCGTAGTACAGTGAACCTTCCTAACTCCATCACGCTCTCGCGCATTGCCAGCATTCCGATCCTGATCTGGATTCTTTCGAGCAACTACTTCAGCAGCGACAATGGACACAAAGAGCTGGCCGCGGCCGCCCTGTTTATCCTGGCTTCGATCACCGACGGGGTTGACGGTTACCTGGCCCGCCGCAGGTCGCAGATCACGTCCATGGGAATGCTGCTCGATCCGCTGGCTGACAAACTGATGGTCACGGCGGCCTTTGTGACCCTGGTGCAGTTCAACCCGCGCATCGTGCCTGCCTGGGTGGCGGTCATCATCATCGGGCGGGAGTTCCTGGTGAGCGGGCTGCGTTCCATCGCCGCCTCTGAGGGCTTTACCATCGAGGCCAGCGATTTAGGCAAATTCAAAATGGTGGTGCAGATTGTTTCGGTGGTGGCCGCGATTCTCGATCACCGCTGGCAGTGGTGGGACCTGCACCGGATTTACCTGCCCTTCGATCTTCCTATCCATTTCATCGCGCAACTTTCCATCTGGTTCATGCTATCGGTCTCGCTGGTTTCCGCGGTTGATTACTTCGTCGGCTTCTGGAAGAAGATTGACCGGCGGGTGGAGCGCCGCCGGCGGCGTCCTTTTATTTTGCGGCGCCGCAAAGGCGCGCCTGTAGGGACGGCCGCCCAGCCCATCGACTCCTCGCCGCATAGCTAAAGTTGTCAGTTGCCAGTTTCTGAAATCATTTTGGCATCCGATACAGCGCTTTTCTTTATACTTTTTATACTTTGTGCCCTTGGGTTTTATCCTTCGTGCCCTTTGTGGTTAAGCATTCTCCTTCAGCGACAATTGAGCTCCTTTTTGCAAATAACCCTTCCGCTGGAACCAATCTTCCAGGGCCGCCTTAAGCTGGTCGAGAGGAACGCGGGCGCCAACTTCCAGCAGGCCATCGGCAGTGGGCAGGGTGTCGTCAAAAATCTGGTCGTTGGTGAAGTCGCGCATGGAAAAATTATCGAGCCACTTGATGGGGCAGGGCTGCGGCCCGTTGGGGCTTTCGTATTCGACACGGATTTTGCGGGCAAACATTGGGTAGACTCTTATTTCCCAATCTGCGAGCTGGCGGGAGCGGGCAAATCCATGGCGTGCACCAGGACCAGCTCCCACTCTTCTCCATTTTTTTTGAAGATATCGGCAAAGGCGGTATCAGAGCTGGCCATGGTTCCGCTGTCATTGCGCGTTTTCGTGTTGCGCACACCGGTCACTACGGCTGCGTCACCAAAGATCTTTACCCGCATTTCGTCGGCCCCCAGCCACTCAATGCTATCGGGAAGCCCGCGGACATGCTTCAGAAATTGGGCGCGCGTCATCTCCGGCTGGCCGGGAACGACGCAGACGAAATCATCGGCCAGTATTCCATTGAGCTTATCCGTGTCTTTCTCGCGGAGGGCGGCGAAAAATTCTTTTTCCAGATCAAGCAACGCGGCATCGTCAGCGCGAACAGCGCCCTGCGGTGAAGGCGGTTGAGGCGCTTTTTTTGTCCGGTGCGTCTGCGCCCAAAATGAAGATGAAAACGAAGACAACATCATGGCAAGCGCCAGCAGGAAGCAAGTAAATCTGCTTTTCATGAAACCTCCACAACTCCCGGCCAGATTGTCATTCCGAGCACCAGACCTGCTTGGGCAGGTTGAAACGGGGGAACAAGATTTCGAAGAGAAAACTGCGATTAAAATCGCGCTTCGTAAGTCGAACTTCTGACTTTTCCATTCCTCCGCGCTCCTCCGCGGTTTGATTTGTTCATTGGGAGGAAACGGGACAGGGCGCTATGCCGCCCGTTCGCGCATGACCGTATCCAGATGATCGAGCGTCTCCTGCACTGTGAGGGTGTACATTTCGCGCCCGCTTTCGAGGCCGGATTCAATTGCGGTCTTGAGAAAGTGGCCGGCGATCAGAATGGCAAGCGGATCACTGATCATCTTGCCGGTGCGGCGATGGTATTCCGCCCAGGCAGGGTGCGGCAGGGCGATCCAGATGGGGCGCCCGTTGGCAAGAAACTTGATGTCCACCGCGTCGGCGTGGCGGGTGGCTATGGCCACGATAATGGCCTGGTACATGCAATGAATAGGCTCGCCGGTCCAGCGATCTTCAACTCTAAAGTCTGAGTACATGGCTGCATAGAAATATATCAGGGAAGAGGGATGCGAGAACAGAGGGAGGCACCTACGGGTTAGAATCGAATGCGATGGCGCTTACCACGGCAAAAAAGAAGAAACAAAACGCGAGCACCCGGCAGCCCCAGGTATTGACTGCAGAAAACCTTGCGCGCTACCGCTGGCTGCTGCATGGATGGAGCACGCGGCAAGGCGGAGGCTCCGACATTCATGGCAAAGGTTCGCTGAACCTGGGGTTCACTGCCCAGGACAAAAAAGAAACCATATTACAGAACCGCCGGATTTTCCTTGAATCGCTGGGAGCGCAAAAAAATAAAAAGCTGTTTCCCTTCGTCACGCTGCGGCAAATCCACTCTTCTTATATCCATTTAGTGGAGCGCCCTTTTTCCGAGCCTCCCGCCGGCGATGGAATGATCACCAATAAGCGCGGACTCGTACTCGGTATCCAGACTGCCGATTGCCTTCCCATCCTGATTGCAGATCCGGTCAACAAAGCCATCGGGGCCTTCCATGCGGGCTGGCGCGGCACGCTGGCGCGCATTGTGGAAAAGGGGGTTGGCGCCATGCGTATGCACTTTGGCAGCGATCCGGCTTGGCTTCTGGCTGCGATTGGTCCGGGCATTGGCGGCTGCTGTTATAACGTGGGCGCTGAGGTGCAGGCTGAATTTGAAAGCCAGTTCGATTATGCGCAAGATTTGTTCCACTCGGTGTTCGAGTCGGACCCGGTGCGCGAGAGGTATCCTCTGCTGTTCATGACCGCGCGTGCTCCCGGACATAGTGACCTGGGCCCGCAGCTGCACCTCGATCTGGTGAAGGCAAACCGGATGCAATTAGTGCGGGCGGGCTTAAAAGAAGAAAATATCAGCGCTTCAAAGTTGTGCACGGCGTGCAATGTGAAATTGCTTTTTTCTTACCGCGCGGAGCATGGCAAGACGGGCCGCATGATGGCAGCCATTGGGATCAAGCCTTAGGTTCGACTTGGGGCTCAACCCGGGCCTCGGCCTGAGTCTGATTGACTACGTCTTTCAATTCCTTGCTGGGCTTGAAAAACGGAATCTTCTTGGCCGGAACGTCAACCCGGTCTCCGGTCTTGGGGTTGCGCCCCACGCGAGGCTTGCGCTGGCGGGTGCGGAAGCTGCCGAAGCCCCGAATCTCAATCTTGTCACCACTGCGGAGGGAGTGGACGATGCTGTCGAAGATCGTATCCACTACGACTTCGCTGTCTTTGCGGGTGAGTTCCACCATTTTGGAGACTTCTTCGATCAAATCCGCTTTGGTCATAGACTAGCAATCTACCTGATAACAAGGGTTTTGTCACTGGTGCAGGTGGGCCTGTTTAGAAATTTGGCAACAGCCGGCGGCCGGGGCAAAACGCCCCTTCGTCACTTCCATAAGTAATAAAAACCTGGGTGATTATCCAGGACCTTGGCCTGATCGGGAACAAAATTGGAGACATCGCCAAAGATCACATCCAGCAGAGTGCGGCGCTGCTTCTCTTGGTGAACCAGTTCGGGTTCTCCTTTAATGCCGACGGATTTGGCGGTTTCGTCGACTGCGGTCTCAAAATCGCCCACCTTATCAATCAGGTGGAGCGAGAGGGCTTGCTGCCCGCTCCATACCCGGCCATCGGCAATGGCCTTCACGTCTTCGACCTTCAGTTTGCGGCCTTCGGCCACGGCAGCGATAAACTGCCC
This sequence comes from Terriglobales bacterium, assembly GCA_035487295.1. Classification (GTDB taxonomy): domain Bacteria; phylum Acidobacteriota; class Terriglobia; order Terriglobales; family Acidobacteriaceae; genus QIAW01. The sequence goes on along the minus strand of DATHMH010000044.1, from coordinate 217,182 downwards.
ATGCATGTCATCACTGAGGCTTTGGAAATAAGCCCGCTCTTCCGGGGTCATCTCGCGGGCGGGATTGCCGGCATCTTTCATGGCCCCAGACTTGATGGTTATGTCCTTAAGCTTGGCCCAACGCATCAGATCCGCGTAGTTCAACCACTCGGAGATAACGCCGATACTGCCCACGATGCTGCCCGGGTCGGCATAAATCTGGTCTGTGCCGACAGCTACATAGTATCCGCCGCTGGCGCCCAGGGTCTCTACCGAAGCTACAATCTTCTTTTTCTTCTCCACGCGGCGCACTTCGGAATAAATTTCCTGCGAAGCCGCTACCCCGCCGCCCGGTGTATTGATGTGGAGGATGATGGCCTTGACAGAATCGTCATCGGCAAACTCTTTGAGCTGCTTGACTACGGTTTGCGGCTCGATAATCACGCCTTCCAGATCAACCACGGCAATCTTGTCGCCAAAGCTGGAGACGTGATCGCCATGCATGATCGCTACCATGAAAGCGACAACCGCGAAGAAGAAGATAAAAAAAATACCCGCGCCCAGAAGCACCCAAAGCCATGTGCGGGACTTGCCAGTATCAGTCATAGTCAGAGGTTAGTGTAGCATTCCCGGCGCGTCATTCGAGGATCCGGGGCTTCCCTACTCTTTGAGATTAAAAGCAGTCTCATTGGGTAATGATCACTTTGCGCAACTTGCGTCCAACCTGCACCATTGCTTCAAAGGGAAGACCGGGAACAACAAATGCGGGCTGCGCCACTACGTTGCCGTCAAGCCGCACAGCCCGTTCTTTTATCTTGCGTTGGCCTTCGCTCGCCGATGCAACCAATCCGGACTTGAAAAGTAACTTGTCAATCTTTATGTGATGATTGCTCCCCGAACCTTCCGAAGGACTTATATCGCTGTAGCGCAGGGTAACGGTTTCCACATTCTCGGGCACCTCATCGCGCTGAAACTGCTTCTCCCAATCCTCGGCGGCCTGGCGCCCGAGGTCTGCCGAATGAAAATCAGCGACGATCTTCTCGGCCAGCTCTTTTTTGACCTTCATCGGATGCAGAACTCCGGAAGCAACCTGCTTCCTCATTTCTTCGATCTTCTGCATGGAAATGTCGGTCAGCAGCTCGTAGTAGCGCCACATCAGCTCGTCGGAGATGGACATCAGCTTGCCATACATCTCCTGTGGCGGCTCCTTGATGCCAACGGCATTCCCCAGCGATTTCGACATTTTCTGAACCCCATCGAGGCCTTCGAGAATGGGGGTCATCAAGATAACCTGCGATGGCTGGCCGTGCTGTCGCTGCATCTCGCGTCCGGTGAGCAGATTAAACTTTTGATCTGTTCCGCCGAGTTCCACATCGGCCTCAAGCGCGACTGAGTCGTAACCCATCGCCAGCGGATACAGCAGCTCGTGCATGGCAATCGGCTTCTCCTGCTGGAAGCGCGCATGGAAGTCTTCGCGCTCAAGCAACTGCGAGACCGTGTACTTCTCCGCCAGACGAATGAAATCGATGGCGGTGAATTTCGAGAACCAGCGGCTGTTGAAATCAACCACGGTCTTTTGCGAATCGAGGATCTTGAAGACCTGGGCTTTGTAGGTCTCAGCGTTTTTGTCGATCTCTTCCCGCGTAAGCGGTTTGCGTGTGGCGGAACGGCCGCTGGGATCGCCGATCAGGCCGGTGAAATCGCCAATCAGGAAGATAGCGGTGTGGCCCATATCCTGAAAGTGCTTGAGTTTGCGAATCAGAACCGTATGGCCGAGGTGCAAGTCGGGCGCCGTAGGATCAAAACCCGCTTTCACCCGCAACGGCTTGCCGGTTTTCTGCGCGTTCTCCAGCTTCTCGCGCAGCTCGGCCTCGCGGATGATCTCCGCCGAGCCTTTCTTGATGTAAGCAAGCTGCTCGTCTACGGGAGGAAAATTTGCCATGGCTTCGATTATAAAGTTACGCGTGCCGCTCTGCTGCTAGCTTAGTGTCGCGCAGCGGCTGGACTCTGCGGCCTACGATTTCGTAGTTCCCTTCCAGCACAATATTGATGGCTTCCGTATAAGCGATGTGCTCTTGCTGCAGGATGCGCGCGGCCAGCGTGTGCTCGTCATCGGAATCAAGCACAGGGACCGTTTTCTGCACGATGATGGCGCCGTGGTCGAGGCGCTCATCCACAAAATGCACCGTACAGCCGGAGACCTTGACGCCATACTCGAGCGACTGGCGATGCGCCTCAAGCCCGGGAAATGCCGGCAACAGTGATGGGTGAATGTTCAGAATCTTTTGCGGGAATTGCTGCACGAACCAGGGCGAGAGCAGGCGCATGTACCCGGCGAGGCAAACCAGGTCGACCTGCTTCTCTTTGAGCGCGGCCACAACTTCGGCGTCGTGCTCTTCGCGCGTCTTGCCTTTGGAAGCAATCACGAGCGCAGGCAGTCCGCGCCTGCGAGCGGACTCGACGCCGGCAGCCTCTGCACGGTTCGAAATCACAATAGCAATCTCAGCATTGCGAATGCGGCCGGCGGCAATGGATTCGGCAATGGCTTCAAAGTTGGAGCCGCGTCCGCTGAGTAAGATGCCGAGCTTCTTCTTGAGACTCATCTAAATAATTTTCACCACTGAGGCACGGAGACACGGAGACACGGAGGAAAGCTTAGAAACTGGTTTTGTAAGGCATCTTGAAATAACAAGGCCTGTACGGAAGAGCCTCCTAGTGAAACTGATGACTCAATTTCTCCGTGTCTCCGTGCCTCCGTGGTGAGTAGTCCTCGAATCAGGAGTAAACAACCTTACCCTCTCCGCGAACGATTCTGCCGATCGTGTACGGCTTCTCCCCGGCCTTTTCCAGCAGGGTCTGGGCTTTCTTGAACTTTTTGGCGGGGATCACCAGCACCATGCCGATGCCCATGTTAAAGGTGCGCATCATGTCGTCCTGGGGGACGTTGCCGATCTTCTGCAAGTGGCAAAAGATGGGCGGCACGGGCCAACTGCCCATCTGTAGCGAAGCGGCCACGCCTTTGGGCAGCACGCGCGGCAAATTTTCGGTGATGCCGCCTCCGGTGATGTGGGCCATGGCGGCGATGGCATCGCCCTGCACCAGGCGGCGCAACACCGGCCAGTAACTTTTGTGGACTCGCATCAGCTCATTGCCCACTTTGCTCTTGATCTCATTGACGTAGGTTTCCGGAGTATAACCGGCAACGGTGAAGAGCAGCTTGCGGGCAAGGGAATACCCATTCGTATGCAGGCCGTTGGAGGCCAATCCCAGCAGAATGTCGCCTTCACGCACGCTCTTGCCGGTAATGATGCGGTCGCGCTCCACCATGCCCACAATGAATCCCGCCAGATCGTACTCTCCCGGCGGATAAAACCCGGGCATCTCGGCAGTCTCGCCGCCAATGAGTGCTGCGCCATTCTGCTTGCAAGCCTCAGTAATGCCGGTGATGATTTTTTCCGCAACTTCCATGTCGAGCTTGCCGGTTGCAAGATAATCCATGAAGAATAAGGGCGTCGCGCCCTGCACGGCGATATCGTTCACGCAATGGTTCACCAGATCGGCGCCCACGGTGTGATGCAGGTTCATTTCAAAAGCAAGCTTGAGCTTGGTGCCCACGCCATCGACGCTCGAAACCAGCACAGGATCGCGATATTTTTTCTTGTCGATCGAGAACAGGCCGCCAAAGCCGCCGATCTCGCTGAGCACGCCTTTGGTGAAGGTCTTGTGCGCCAGGTATTTGATGCGTTGCTTGGTGCGGTTGGCCTGGGCGATATCCACGCCGGCATCGGCATAGGTAAAGGAGGCGGAGCGCTGCGATGAATTTGAGGGCATGATGAACTGGACTTCCGGGGCCGACTTAGACATCCCCGCAACAATTGAAAGGGTCTTGCAGGGAAAACGTTATTTTACCATCGCGTTGCTGAAATAGCGTTTGTTCCGGCGGGAATCACAGACTTTGGAAAAGAGGCGTGGGCGGCTCGTCTTCTTTACAGCAAGCGCAGATTCTCTGGCGAGCAACAGCAGAGCGGAATCGCTGCCTAGAGCAAAGTTCCTGTGCGCTCCCAGCGGGTGCGGCTGAACAGGTGCGCGCACATCGAGGCAAAGAAACGAAGGCGGTGGGCGGGTTTTTCGTCGAGCCACTCGGCCGAGGGCGCATCGTAAGACCAGAACACAATGAAGGGAGAACCGATAACGTTTTCTTCGGGAACTACGCCCCAATCGCGGCTGTCACTGGAAAAGTCGCGGTTGTCACCCAGCATGAACAACGTCCCCGCCGGTACGGTACGCGCCGCCATCTCTGAAGGGGCAAAGTGGAAACGCAAGGTGTGATGCACCGCATAGTTTTCCTGTACTGCAGCGCCGTTGACGTAGAGAACATCGTTATGGATTTCCACACGATCTCCGCCCAGGGCGACAGCGCGTTTCAAGAAAATCTGCGCAGGGTCGAGCGGATAGTGGAAGGCCACAATTTCTCCACGATGTACGTGCTTGAGCCGCGGCAGCCGCCAGTGCGTGAAGGGAACCTCAGGCCCATAGAGCGCTTTGTTCCAGAAAAGATGGTCTCCCACAAGAATTGTGCCTTCCATGGAAGCCGTGGGCACCAGCGAGGCCTCGCCAATGAAGGTGCGCACCAGGGCGAGAACCAACAATATCCCTAGCGCCCATTTGCCTACGCGGAACAGACGGCTTCGTTTCGATCCCGTCTTTGTATATGGCTGTTTTATTTGTGGTTGGTTCGATTGCGTCTCTCTCTGCCTCGGTTGAGTTCTATCCTGCAAGGACTGCGAAAGCACCGCCAAGCCGAATTTAGCCGGAACAGTTTTCATGAGCAGATGTCGAGTATCTTAATTATCCAAGCCGGAAACACTTTCACACAATCAGGCGTACTGCTTAGGGCAGGACTACGTTTCTTCGTGGGAATACGCAATCTATTGAACGTACCAGCCCCATGCGACCAAAATAGCTTTGCTATAATGAAACGACACGCAAGGGCTTGCTACCTGTCTGACTCTTGAAGCTTAATACTCAAAATTTCAAGATTAAGCAACAGGCAGGAACGCTTGTGCGTGCTTCCGCAAGTACGTCGGGGAGTGGCTCAGCCTGGTAGAGCACCTGGTTCGGGACACAGTGGAAATTCATTGATTCGGTGTCGCTTAGCTACAAAAAATCCACATCAAAACCCACTAGGTTAGTCCCAATCTTAGTCCCAATTTAATCAGAGACTTCTCACACTCCACTATCGGCAGAAATGGGATACCTTCAGAAAAAGCGACCCCTTCTTCCTTAAGAGTTCCGTTTGTGTCAACAAGAAAAATGGTGCCGCAATAGCAGAATTCCATGCGATCATTTAGCGAATAGTTCACCTGTCCCCAATCGCTTTTCATGGTTCGCTAGGAGTATTGTTAAGATACATTGTTGTTTCGCACTTTCTCACATGGTGAAAACCGCTAGTTCACTACCACCGTTACCGAGTTACAAGCAGCCGCCAGTTGTTGAGGTCTCATTTGGAGTCATTTTCAAGAGACTCGACCAGATGCAGACGCGCCATATGGGTCAGTTCTGGGGAGAGCACCAAGCAGAGTATCCAACAAGCGAAGACCTTGCCCCATTGCTCGATTTGGCCGATATAGAGCCCCAACGACTCATCGTGATGGAATCGCCCCCACTAAGGCGAATGATGTGCTACTCAGCGGACAAACAATACGTTGCACAAATACAGGATTCGAGAGTGCATCTGAATTGGCGCAAGTTGATACCTGAGAATCAGTACCCGCGCTATCCACAAGTACACGACAAATATCAGCGCCTCTGGCAAGAATTCCAGAACTTTATCAAACGCGAGCAGGTGGGGGAGATATCCCCTTCCCGTTTTGAACTTACATATTACAATCACATAGAGCTAGGAAGAGATGTTGCTGCTTCTCTGGAACAGCATATAAAGCTCTTCCGGTTCTCTCCTATTCAGGCCAGCTATCTTTCTCCGCCTGAGTCAGTCAATATCGTTTGGAAGTTTGCCATGCCTAATCAGATGGGCACTGGCACTGTAACTTTGACCAATGGTACTAATCAGCAGGGACAGAATCTTCTCTTGCTGAATTTAACGTGCGCGGGAACACCTTCAGAGAAATACAAAGAAGCAGATTGGTATGAGGCCGCGCATGAGTGGATAGTCCGTAGCTTTACGGAGCTTACGACCGATCAGGCGCATCAAAAGTGGGGGAGGGAGAAGTAAATGGCAACAATGGTAACAGCGATAGAACGAAGACGGACAAGGGACAAGGAGCACACAACAAGAGATGACTCGCTTTATGGCTTCATCTACGCTGCTCCATTTGGTGAAACCGTCCGCTATGTTGATTCTGTTCCCGCCAAACAGTGCGAGCATAGCACCGCGGTCTTTCTCCACCGCGCTCCTGAAGTCTTTAGCGTTGTATATCGCCCGTATACGCGGGTTTCGACAGCTTTAGACGACCTCGTTTTAGGCGAACGTCGCGTCCCTGCAATTGTTTTTGACCTTCGTCGGAAGGTAACGGGATTCGCACGCCTTGCCACCAACTGGGACAACGATGGAGCGGAAGCAGTTTCGCGTCAGACTGTGGCCACCGCGGAACAGTTGATTGAACATGTTGCACTGGTACTTGAAAGGAAGAATACGTCAACAAGTCCTTGCGTCCGACCTTTTCCGGATGGTTCAGTATTTTTCAAGTGGATTCAGGGCCAGAAGGAACTCGCCGTCACCGTGCTTGGTCGACATGTTGAAGTACAGCGATGGGAACCACTGGATACTTTCCGGTCTCAAGGTCTGTGGCAAATTTCAATTGACGATGTATCGGAGCACATCGAGTGGGTACTAACCTAACACCTCACCAAGAGGTTCTTGGGGTTGGAGAAAACGTACTTAGAGCCTTGAATCCAATTCACTGCGACGAAGATGGGAAACCCAGTGAGGGATGTTTCATGTTGAGAAGGAATGATCTCCTTGACAACGGCCCGTCTTTTGGAATCTTGGCAGCATCGCCCGAACAAGCTCAAATTGCTCCCTTGGGAGCACGGCGAGGTATTTCGTGGGAGGTTTTCGCCACATTGATTGATCGTCCCGAATGGGGTGTCGCACGCCTCAACGTTGGTGCAGCGTTGCACGAGCTTAGCGGTCAAGGCCCCGAGTTCGTTCAAAAAGACGATCCCGATTGGGGCCAGCACGCGCCCGCCCATGCGATGATTAGGGGACACCAATCTCTAACAAACAGAGGGATGAAAGAATTGCAGAGACATCTTGCCCGACTTGCCTGTCAAAACATCCTGAAAATACCAGCGGCAAAGGCGTAACACATTCAACCAACTAGCGAACGGTGTAGAATTGTTTTGCGCTGCATTCTGCTGCTTTCCTGGGAAGGTTAGCCGCCTCATAGGTGTCAAACTCACTGAAGCAGAGCGCAGCCTTTAGCCTGCTCCAGCACGTTTTGCGATAACGCCTTCCTTCTTTGCTCGAACCACACCAGAGAGAAGCAGTTTGACCAACTCCGTTCGCGTTGCGTTTTTCAATTGAGCTTCTCCATCAGGGATAGAATCCAATATTTGCACGGCCATTCCCACGGTGTTAATTCGTTCCAAGACTTCCATAAAGCTATTTGCTTGCGCCATGGTTGAGCGATAAATAACCATAACGGTCACACCTATGAACTCGGTCACGATTCCGCTAAGAGCTGCAACCCATGCTGTTTGATGGGTCGGGTCTACACCGGCGATTGTTATCCCCCACAAGACGAAACCGAATCCAATCGTCATGGTGAGGATCGCAAAGCGGAAAACTGAGGACACTTGCGTCAGGTTACGGTCGAAGTATTCTTCAAGTTTCACGCGAGCCAAATCCCATGCAAATTTGGCCTTTTCAGGTTCTATCTCTGCCTTCTTTTCAATTTGCTGAATTTCTTGTCTTAAGCGCCTCTGTTTCTCACGGTTGTCGAAAAAGGTGTTGTAAGTCGCAAAGGAAAAGGACATTGCAATCCAAGTTATGATGAAACTCCAAGAGAAATCAAGCTTCAGTATTACGTGAAGAACAAACACACCGCCACAGACACTTGCCCCTGCACCAAGAAGAACCAAGAAGATGAACTTCGTCGGACTCTTGCTAGAACCAGATGCCATTTCATTTTGCATACGGCAATTTTACGTAAAACAGCGCCATATCCCAAATTGAAGAATTCACATGAATCGCAGTTGGATAGGCCGGATGAATCGGCTTTAGAGTCTTAGTGCTTCTGTTCTTCCGTAGCGGGCTTGTCCGATGCGCTCTGAGCGGAGTCCTGTAGCTGCTTGCACCACGGAATATTGTCCGCCCCCTTTGGCTTTAGCAGAGGCTCCTTAGGGAACTTGAATGAGAACGTCACGTTATCGTTATCATGTACTGAAGAGTCCTTTACACAATTTGTTCCGTTTTTTTGAATGACAGTAGACTCTCTTTCGTGACGCCACTGTTCTTCCCATTGCTCTTGCTCCGCGCTGGCTTGGATGAACAATTCTTGATTTATAGGTACGCGCTCCACTTGCCCCGTTAGCCGGTCTCGCCTGACCAAAATGTTCGCGCTGCTGACGTTGTAGTATTCATACCGCGTCGGCCAAACGAAAATTGCGAAGCCCAGAGTCAAAACTGAGACTGTTCCAAGAATCGCTATTTGTAGCTTTGATTTCATATTCAGGACTCTTAGATATGCCGAAAGCGAGAGCCTGGAAGAATGGGCAGCGTGTTTTCATAGGGCTCGATCATTTGCTTTGCGCTTTAGACAAAACTTTCTCCGACTCATCCAGAATTGTGCTGGCGGCAAAATCATGCTGTTCCGGATGGTCTTTTACGTATTTGAGAAACGTGTCAATTGATGCCTTCATGCCACCGATTTCGGATTGTACGGGGTGATAGTGGGAGCCAAGAGTGGTCTCCAGACCTTCATCCATAACGCCTTGAATGTACATCTCACAACCGACAGCATGAATTATCTGTTCGTGTGAAACGGTGACGGTATCGCCCTCTGCCAGCGGATGCCCATTTGGGAAACGAACCGCTGCCCAATCCTGACACATAGACGCAAGACGTTCTGCGGACATGAACACAGGCCGCTCGCCTTTCTTGGGTTCGTTTCGCGTCTGCCCAAGCAGCGTTATTGATACAAGAATTGTGACAAGTATTCTGATAAACACTTTGCGCTACCTTCTCCAGCAGAACCGAGTGGGTACATATTGAATTAGAGAGAGGCCACAGTCAATCAAAATGTGACTCATCGGATGTGTACGTATCGGCTACAAGCCTCCAAGATGACTCTTGATGCCGCTCGACATCCGTATCCGTTTTGGCCGCGCAATCCGCCGCATACGGCAGGAGCAGGAGATCAATCAAGAGGAAGCTGCGGAGCGTTGCGAACTGCACAGAACTTACTACAGCGGCATTGAGCGCGGGACTAGGAACGTGTCGCTTGTGAATATTGAGAAAATTGCCAAGGGATTGAAAACGAGCCTGCCTGAGTTGTTTAGCCGGGTTTGAGTGACTTTTATGGGTTCACGGTTGCAAGGTCTAGAAGTCGCATCAGCAGACTAGAAAGACCTAGATATTCGCGTGCCCGCTGTTCATCATCGAAGAGCCTGACGGTGTGTGCCTTGAAGTTGCGCATTCCAACAACGCCTTTGAAGAGAAACATGACACCCTTCTGCTCGTCGATGTCTGCTTGCGCTTGACAGGGATTGAACTGCACTTTCGGAATACGGCCTAACTCGCACCCGAAGGCTTTGCCCATCAGACTGTCACCATCATCTTGAATACCTGACTTCTCCTTCACGACTTCAATAACCCGGATGTAACTATTGAGCACAGCTTCGCGGTAGTGCCCATCCTCGAACAGGTGGCGACTGACCTTCTCAATCTCAGGATGCCACTGGTTCTCATGCTGATTGGCTGGTTTTGTTGGTCGCTTGTTGACGGGCTGTGACTCTAACTGTTTCTCGTAAATTTTCGCTTGAAGGGCCTGCTGAATCTCCGAAAGGGTCTGGTGCATCATCCGCTCGATTGATCTGACCAGTTCACCGTGTCGAGCAGACATGCCAGCGTCACTCCCGGTTCTCTGTGCTTGCAATGTACCTTCGAACCGCTCAGACCCAATGAACGACTGCGCGATCATCTGCGCGTGAGTTGCAAGCTCATGCATTATCTCTTCCAGAACTCCGGCATCGACTAATTTGCTGTCTTTTTCGTATGCTGCTTGGAGGGCGTCAGCTTTGGCCCTGACTTGGCCCGCGAGCATCTGCACTTTCAACGCCACGACTTGCGCAGCGATTCCATTTCGGTTCGCAAATGTGGCATCTCCGACGTTCTTCTTCACTGCAACCACTTTGCTTTCGTAGTCGCGCGAAAGCTCCTGCACCTTGGTCGCGAAGATAGCTTGCGCGTATTTCTGCGCTGTTTCACTTAGTGGCATGAAAATCATCCGGAGTTTCTATTATCACGCAGCGACCAACGATTGTCGATCTTCGCCATGATTCGGTAGTGGTAAAGTTTGAATTTTTTCCCTTTGTCGCGAGTGTTTAATTCTTGAATACTCGCGACAAGGGTTTCAATTTTGAAACTTGAGAGAAAATAGCGTAAAAAATGAGAACACCCTTGTTTTTACACAAGGGTGTTCTCAAACTCTATAGTGCTGGCGCTACCAGCGGGTAGAAATTACTCTCAACGCTCGCCAGCTAGGTTGAGAGCTACTCTTGCCCACCATCTTGGAGTTAGCCACATCGTACCACTTACGCGGAACGTCGGCTACAGTGATTTGATGTTAAATTCGGTCATGGGGATTCATAAGGATAAGTTATCATAGCGGTTAGAGTTACTTATATGGTTTAGTGAGTGCAATTACGCTGAGAAACTTGTTTCGCTTAAACATGCTGTATGCCGTAACCAGCCTCAACTCTGCGTTTTTTCCTTCGCGTATAACGACAACGTAATATGAGACTTGGGGTTTCGGCTGAATCGGGATAGAAACGATTGCTGTATATAAAAAGCTACGCCGAAAAGTGTTTTGAACCGTCTCTTCCGAGACATAAATAGACTCAGAGTTCTCTAGCGTATGGCGTATCCACGGCAATCGCTTACCGCGCCCTTCCTCATAATTCTCAGTCGCGACAATGTGTTTTCCAGACGTAGGTTCCTTATACAACGACTTCATACCATCTTCATCAATCTTAACCTTGCGTCCATACTTATCTTGCACCTCCCCCATTACTTTCGAATCGTAATATTCCAGTGCATTCGCCTCAGGGAATGCGCCGAAGTTTTCAGCCAACGTTCCAGAGGCCACAAAATGGAACGTCTTTGAATGGATATTTTCGGCCAAGACCAACGCTGAAGACACTTCCTTCATCTTCAACTCGCGCTTTTTTAGCTGCTTTTGTCGTTCATAAACAATTTTTGTTGCGTCGTAACAAACTCGCGCCACTCTATCCGCATTTTGACGGGAGAGGAGATTTGACTCAAGAAGCGTTTTCAGTTGTTCTGCAGGATTCATTTATGCCGCCATTTCCGCCCGTTCAAGAAGACCGACCAACTCCTCCAACGTCCACACGTGATCTGTAGCTTTGTATCGGCATCAATGGCCGTCCATGTCCAAACGTCTCCCCACCCCTGCTCTTTCTTTTCAGGGCTGGCATTCTTATTCTTTGCGCCAACGAATGCCCAAATCTCATCGCACTGCAAACGGCGCACGCGGAGATTGTGAACGTTGAAATGGTGATAAGCAGCACACGCGCAACATCGTGCAGCAGCTTGAGGATGGTAGGTTTAGAAACACCAGTCATGCGAACGATGGAATTGATTGAGGCTCCCTCAACTAGGGCGGCGACAACTTGAGTGCGTTTCGATATGCCAAGGCAGTTCATAAATTTAATAGGAAACGACAAGGAAATGATACGGAAATGAAATGTAATAGTCAAGCCATCTTACGCCAAGAGTTTTTATACAAGTCGTTTATTATCAATATATTGTAAGTTTTGTAGATAATTTGACAGGGAAATGAAGTGTAATTTATAGTTGTCCCATGATTAACTCGCTTAAATATCGCATACCATCGCGCTGGATTCATTACGATAAATCCGCAATCCTTCAAGAACTTGCGGAGGCTAAAGGGGCCATCATTGCCCTTAAGACTCTGCCATTTCAGAGAAGATGGGTGGAAGCTCTTCAGGCAATGCAATTGAAATTGGAAGTGGCTGGAACCTCCAAAATAGAGGGAGCCGATTTCACTGGGGGTGAACTTGAGGCTGCAATGAAAGAAACCCCAGAGCAACTATTTACAAGGTCACAGAAGCAAGCTCATGCTGCAATGCAAACTTATAAATGGATTACAACGATTCCAGACGATCATCCGATTACCAAGGAACTTGTTTGTGAAATCCACCGGAAGATCGTAACTGGGGGAGACGATGATCGATGTGAACCAGGCAAGACCAGACCAAAAGATCGCAACGTAATTTTTGGTGCCCCTCTTCACAGAGGCTGCGAAGGCGGGGATGAATGTAGTCGTGCCTTTGAACGTCTGATGGAAGCGGTTCAAAAAGGATTTTCGCAGCATGACCCATTGATTCAGGCTCTTGCTCTGCATTATCACTTTGCTGCAATGCACCCATTCGAAGATGGCAATGGACGCACCGCTAGGGCACTGGAAGCCTTGCTTTTGCAAAGAGCGGGGATGCGAGATTCAACATTCATCGCCATGTCGAATTTCTATTACGATGAGAAAACGGCCTACTTGACCAGCCTGAATGAGGTCTGGGAGAACGATTACGACTTAACGCCATTTCTAAAGTTCGGCCTACGTGGAATAGCTTTCCAGAGCGAAAGGCTCGCTAGAGAAATCAGAAAAAATGTATCGCGTGAAGTGTTTCGGAGCTTAATCTATGACCTCTTTGGCAGACTGCAAACCAAGAGAAAACGCATCATCGCTGAAAGACAGAGAGCGATTCTGCTGCACTTATTGGGAATTGATGAGGTGGATTGGCCGACACTTTACAACGATGTAATAAAGCTATACACCAATGTCAAAAATCCAGACAAGGCCGTTATACGGGACATGAACCACCTTATTGCTCTAGGAGCTATCGGATGGAGAAAGGAAGAGAAGGAAAAGGACAAAGAAGGAAAGCTATTTTTGCGTGCGCGCTTAGAATGGCCAACCGAAATCACGGAAACGGAGTTTTTTAAACGAGCATCCATGCTACCACGAGCGAAGGAACATGTTTTTGTTGGTCGCCGTTAACGGGGGCCATCCTTAGATACTCAAGTCAAATCGAGGTCAAGGCTTTTAGAAGGATGACAGCTCTCTGACAAGTTGCGCGAGCAATACCTGTCTGTTGGGCAATCGCATCCCACGAAACCCCCTTGGCTCTGAGTGCGCGGATTAAATCTGAGTTGACTTGAACCTTCGGACGGCCAAGTGATTTCCCCTGGCGGCGTGCTCTATCTAAGCCTGCCCTTGTCCGTTCGCTTATTCGAACTTTCTCCTGCTTAGCAATCGCGGCCAGAATTCCGATAACAGCATCTTTGAAAATGCCGGTTGAGTCCAGGTATTGTTCAGTAAATGAACGCCAAACTATGCCGTAATCGGACAGCCTAGTAAGATATTGCAAAGTGGGAAGCACACCTTCTCGACTTAATCTGTCTAAGCTCCAGAACAAGAGCACGTCAAAACGTTTTTGCGATGCGTCTTTGAACATCTGTTGAAATTGCTCTCGGTCTGAGGTTCCACCTGATGTTTGGTCTATGTATTCGTGCGCGATTTCCCATCTCTGACGAGTGGCAAAATCACGCAGTTGGGTTAGTTGGTTTTCGACATCCTGCCCCTTGTCCTTTGTACTCACTCTGCCGTAGACCGCAACTCTCATCGTTCCTCCAATAGATTGTTCCTTCTACGGAAACAAAACTCACTTTTTCTTTTTAGGTTTGGGCCTTATTTTACCCTTCAATCGTTGCTCCCGTTTTTTATTGCCCTCGCGCCGCCAATAGTCTAGAGAACGCTTCCGTTTCATTTCTCCATAGCACTGTAAAGAGCAGTACGTCTGCGCCGTTTTGTCCGCTATAAAGTACTTGCCACATTCGGGGCAAACTCTAGCTCGCCAGCGATTCGGCATCAATTCATAAACGGCCTGCTGGAGTTCACATCCAAATTCCCATTCGATTGCTCCTGTTAGTCCATTAACTCGTGGTTTTCCTCTGGGCAATCCGCCAATTGTTTCCTGTGACTGGGCAAGAGACTTGCCTCGAATGAGCAGGGGCAGAATCACTGGCGCAGGGATTGAAGGGTCTGCCGGAAATTGAGTCCTTGCTGCTTCCCTGGCTTCCTCTTCAAATCCGAGCAGAATTGACAGATTGATGCCATTCGGATCATTGTTTGTCCAAACCGCTCGTAGCCTGTCACGATACCAGAGCAGGGAAGGTTTGGATGGCTCCAGACTCTCAGGCACTTCTGCTCGAATTTTCGCCCAATCATCGGCCATCTCATAAAACCAATTTGAAAGACCTTGCGGGAAGAAATGGGGGAACTTTAATTGAAACCGCTTCCAGTCACCCGTTTCTTCACCCAAGTTTGCGAATGCTTCCAACGAATTCAGTTGAAGCTCCCGCTCCTGCCGTGCTTTCCTGTTTGAAACCTTCATGTAGATAGTTTCTTTCGTTCTTTCACGCTCTACTATATGATTATCATACTAGAGAGCAAGTAGAAAAGCAATAACAGAAAAGAAAAATGACAAAGAGGAAAAACAGATGACAAACAAAGAACTAAAACGCGCCGCTGGTCTCAAGCCGTATGAACGGCGGCTGCTAGAGTTGAGAAAATCGGGTCGAGAATTCAAAGCCCGATGTCCTTGGCACGACGACACGAATCCATCCTTAAGTCTGTTCGAGAGAGACGGTGAATGGTTTTTCAAATGCTTTGTATGCGACGGTCGCAAAGGCGACGTTATCGAATTTGTTAAGCAAAAAGACAACCTTGATTTTCGAACTGCGCTAGAAACCATCGCGGCTGAGTGCAATGTTGTTGTCAAAAATGAACCGCAGGCAAAGTTTGAATTTAAGCAAGAGGTTGCTACAGGTAGACTAGGGGAAGCGGCAGACTACCTTGCGTCGCGCGGTATTTCCCTTGGTCTCGCCAAAGAAAGCGGTCTCGGCGTAGTTGACTTTCCCGGTCTCGGAACAACCCTTGCTATTCCTTATGACAAAGCCTATGACGTAGTAAAGTTTCGGGCGTTGCATCCTGAAGACAAAGGGAACAAATTCCGGCACCTTCCTGGACGCCCATCTCACGAATTGTTGTACGGCATAGATGACGTTGATTTTCTTCTTGATCCTGAAGTGTTCATCACGGAATCCGAGCTTGATGCCCTCACACTGCAAGCGCACGGCTTTGCGGCTGTATCGGTTTCCTCTGCAACAACGTCTGTAGGCAGCGACGGCAATCTTAAAATCCTTTCCGAACATCTAGAGAAGCTAGAATCGGCTGAACGGATTTTCCTCGCGTTAGATCAAGACAATGCAGGGCTGAAATGCGCGTCTGCTTTTGAGCGTCTGTTGCCTTCCTACAAAACTTTTCGCCTGACGTGGGAGTATGGCGGCAAGGACTCAGATGATCCGAAGGACATTGGAGAACTCTACGCGAAATCGCCACATCAATTCCACGGACGAATCGAGGAACTTCGTCAAGAGGCAATCAACAGACCGCCCAAATGGAGGTTGCTCTTTAAGGCACCTTCTGAGATGGAACAAGGTGAAATGAAGTTCTTAATTGACAAGTTTCTTCCCGAAGGTGTGACATTCATCGGCGGGTTGTCGAGCGTTGGAAAAACTTGGTTCGCTCTGTCACTGGCAAAAGCGTTGACAACAGGGCGCAACTTTCTTGGTCTGTACCCGGTTCCTGAGCCAGTACATGTGATCTATTTGATTCCCGAAAGCGGCGAACGGTCGTTTCACGGGCGATTGATGAGAATGGGAATCTCAGATAAGTTTCTATCGCAAACGATGAATAGCGGTGTACCGCTTGCACTAGACGACTCTGATTTACTAGCTGCCGTTCGTGCCCTGAAGCCAGTAATCGTTTTGGACACTGCCGTCCGTTTTCTGAACGGCGACGAGAATAGTGCCAGCGAAAACGCAAGAGGGTTGGCCAAGGGAATCTTTGGTCTACTTCAGGCTGGAGCGAGAGGGGTTGTAGGACTTCACCACTCACCCAAGGGCACCAACAAGAAAGTAGAGCCCACCCTGGAAAGCACACTACGCGGTACGGGCGATTTTGGAGCGATGTGCGATGCAGTGTACTCTCTCAAATCAGTTGACGACAAGACATTTGAAATCCGTGTCCAATGTACCAAGGCGCGGGATTTTGAAGCGATACAGCCTTTTCACATTCAAGGACGACCGTACATCGACAAGACTGGCGATTTTGGATTGCTTACAAAGCCAAGCAAAACGGTAGACAAGGAAGTCGAGGCGTTGATTACGGCGATCAACGCTAACCAGAAAGCGACCTACCGCGAACTTCAGCATGTGACCGGCATACCGCAAAGCCGGGTTAAGACGGTTGCCGCCAAAGCGGGATTGATTAAAGCGGGCGATGTTTGGATGCCCACGCAGCAAGAATCTGTTCCCATACTTGTTCAGTGAACAGAAGCAGAACAGACACCCCAAGCTGTTTGTTCTTCTGTTCACACACCTTTAGGTGTGAACAGAGAACAGAAGCGGATACGCTCACAGGAACGGGGGTATTGCTTAGCACTAGTTGCGAACCGTAGGAATTCTCAAAAGCCGGGAACATGTTTCTGTCCGGCTTAACGGATTCCAACCGCCCAAAAAAGGGTCTCGTGTTGTCACGGGAAGCTGTTGAATCTATTGGGCGAACTTTGACAAGTTCAGCCGCGCCCAAAACCGACCGTTTTTGAGCTGACGTGCTTGTTTTAGGTGATGAAAGTACCCTCAACGGGCTATCTCAAGACCCACTGAAGACCCACATAAAGCCCACACAAGAGCATCTAAAACGCATCAGCGAGTGCCTATCCGATTATTCACAACCCGTGAGCGCGTAGAGGCAAACGTCTTGGAGGTTCTGTAGGTCTGTAGGGCGTGGAACACGATGCGACATGATATAGTTTTCCCGGCCAGGACCCACGACGGCTGTCCAGAAGCCGATCTAGCGCGAATGACGAGCCTTCTACACCGGTGTCTTGATTTTTCTTAATCGGGAGATTAGGGGAACCTTTTCCCCTGATGGTATGGGCCGGGGGAAACCCCCTTCAAGGTACTGACTGACGTGCAGTAACGCCACGCAAGAGGGCAAGCGGTCTTCCCCTTCGAGGTTGGAAGAAGAGCAGGAGGTTTGCTAGGAGGAACAGTCATGGACTTGAGACAGCAGCGCGGCAAAGAAATCGCAGCTCAAAGAAAGGGTTAAACCATGGCAAGCAAAACGATCAAAGCGAAACGCAAAGGTTTTGAGCTAGAGGCGCGAACATTCCAAGGCAAGAAGTCTGGGCTCAATTACTTGGTTTTTAAGACACTGAACGGCGGATTTCACGTATTCGTTGAAACGCAAGCAAAAGATGCCGCCGAGGATTGCGGAGCCGAACGTATACATACTCGCCGGGACTGGAACTCACTATGGGACAATTCAAACTGAGACACTACCGGGCGCATCGCTCCCTTGCATCCGACACGATGAAGGGATACGATCAGGTTGTTTAGGTTTCACCGGAACGCTCCGGCTACCGCGCCGGGCTTTTCGTTTCCAAATCTTCCAAGTTGTACTCACTTGATAGCACAATGCGAACCTTTATTTACAAGCGGACTCATCAAGGTGACCCAGACAGCCAAGGCTGGTTTGGGAATGAAGATTGCATGGGTAGCCTCCGCAGTTGTAACTTCAATGCGGTTATCGGCATTGGAGGAATTTGTGATTGGGCCGAGCGGCAAGGCATTAGTAGAAAACTGAATTGGATCGGAATTGGCCCAACAAAGCACCCGCATACTGATAGGCGCGGCCCTGTGGTTACATTCAAGCATTTCCTACTATTTGAGGACGACGGCATAGACTTTCATGCCATCGCACCAGCTCTTGCGGGGCGCTTGCTTCGTCCAAAGGCTGCCAGATTCTTGTTTAGCGATGACTTCAATAAAATTGAACAGGAAGAAGTAAATCGGATTTTGAAACTAGCTAAGGCCGCTCCGTCTTCGGCAAAACATTACAGAGTCCGCAAGAGGAATAACGGTCATTGCGTATCGAAACGTTGTAAGGTTAATCCGATTCCTTTGGCGGTCTCCCGCCGCTGTACGTCTTGCGCCGTGCCGCCAGTTTGCGGAAGTAGTCGCTCCCGCGCTTCGCGGTGACCTTTTCGCCTTTACTCCCACGCTTGAAAGAACTTCTCCTGCTCCGCAAAGCCGATTGAATAGAGGGAGACTTCGATTTTTGCCCTGTTCACTTAACCGGACAGTCCCGAAAAGGGAAATGTGTGATATAATAAATCTTAGTTTTATGCAGTTCAAAATGGGCTGCAAGATGGCGAAACCTGAATCGCAGTCCGATTCCCTAAAAGACCCGACGCCAAAAATTCGGGTCAACAGTCGCGGGAAGGGGAAGCCTGTGATTGCCTTAAACATTCCCGTTGATGTCCTATGACATACCTGCTCAAACCCGTTCATGTTGTTCACTAAACGGACAGTTCTCATCCAATCAGTACTTATCTGTATTCACATCAAGCACTAACAGCGTAATACCGATTTCAGGAATGCTCGACGGCGATGATACTATTGTTTCCGTTCGAGAAAAGAACGGCGTTATTTCGACGCCCACGACACCGAATCGGAAACGGAAAAAGTGCATGACGTTCCGAAGCGGTCAAAGCGGTACGGTGGTTCGCAAAGGACAAATGTGGCATGGTCGATTTTACGTTGATGTTCCGGGTAAGCAAGAGAGACGTAAGGCGTCTGTGCCGCTAGGCTCAATTCACGCAATGAAAAAACCAGAAGCCAAGCGGAAGCTACGGGCGATGTTACAGGAGATGGGCTTGAACGATGACGCTCATCTTGAGCGCACCGATGCAGGAGCTAAAACGTTCAGCTCTGAGGCCGCGTGGTGGAAGGAAAACCGGCTTTCCATGTTCAAACCCTCATGTCAAGAGACAATGGGGAGCCATTTGGAAAAATACCTACTCCCCCAGTTTGGTTCTCTGCCCATGGCAGCGATAGACGAAAGGCGGGTTCAGGAGTTCATTACCGATTTGACCCGTGTTGAATACACGTGGCCTAACGGAGTGCGCAAAAGAATCAGCCCGAAAACTATTCGCAACATTATCGGAGTGCTCAAGCTGATTGTGGGTGAAAAGATGTGGCGCGAATGGAAACTCAGACTGCCTGAGAGTCCGGTCAAAGAGCAACGTTGCTTTAGCCCGGATGAGATGCGCGAGATTGTCAATGGCGCAGTTGGGCAGTGGAAGGTCTTATTCGCTACGCTAGCCAGCACGGGTATGCGATGCGGCGAAGCATTCGGGCTGCACGTTGAAGACCTTGACCTTGCTAACGCGAGAATCTACATTCGTCGCGGCATCTGGAATGGGGAAGAGGTTTCAGTCAAAACAAAAAAGGGCTATCGCGCAGTCAACATTGAACCTGCCCTAGTGTCAATGCTGGCCGCGCACTTGGGAGACCGCAAGAGCGGACGAGTGTTTCAAACCCAAACTGGTACACCGTTCTGCAAGAGCAACGTGCGACGCAAGCTAAACCAGCTCCTCAAAAAGCTGAATCTGAAACCGGCAGGGCTGCACGCCTTCCGTCATGGCCGCGTCTCAGTGTTGCAGGTGAGCAGAGTACCGAGTGACCTAGTGACCGAGTGGATTGGACATTCAAACCTGCATACAACGTCTCAGTACACGCACTTCGAAGACAACTACCGTCAAAAGGTCGCGTGCGATGTGGCGTTGTTTCCTCTAGAAACTATGGAAGGAAACTTGCAGTTTAGTCCCAATAGTCCCAAACCCGCGACGTTTGCGGCATTAGCAGGAGCAGGATAAACTATAGATACTCCAAGGGACTAACCCACGTCGGGGAGTGGCTCAGCCTGGTAGAGCACCTGGTTCGGGACCAGGGGGTCGGAGGTTCAAATCCTCTCTCCCCGACCATTCTTGATTTGTCCGGCCCTGAGACTATAGGTAACAGAACGTACCGGAGACATGGGTTACACTTTTGGCCCGAAGGATTTTCAAAGAGCTGCGGAGTTTTCTCCTCCAAATCTATATAACCGCGATCATAATGCATAAGAATCCAGCACTTGCATCTGGCTATCGGTTCCCAAGCCAAAGAGAGTTATGACGTAGTCGCCGGAGCGCAGGTCGGATGGCTCGGCTACCTAGCAATCCCCACCCCCTGAACAGCTCCAAACTGGTCAATACCACCACCGCTATGACTGCCAGGGGCAACCTGCTCTCGACCCTGGATGCGGAAATCATCCGATCCAGAACGTATATCTGGCCCTCACCAATTCTGCTGTAGAGCATCCACTTCTCTTTCTGGACCCCAATTGAGATTCCAAGTGTAAACTCCTGGGGAGAAATACAATAGGGCGGTTCGCACTGGAAATTTTATGAATGAAAAACAATTGCTCATGGAAGCGCTGGCATAGGCCAAGGCCGGCTTATCGGAAGGCGGCATTCCCATAGGGGCTGCCCTGGCCGATTTCAGCGGCAACATCATCGCGAGGGGGCATAATCTGAGAATTCAAACCGGCGACCCTACAGCTCATGCTGAAGTGGTGTGCATCAGGAATGCCGGGCGGCGCACGGATTGGAACAAGCTGGTTCTGATCACCACCCTGAGCCCCTGCATCATGTGCACGGGCACGAGCCTGCTGTACAGAATTCCCAAGATCATCATCGGCGAGAACCATACTTTTTTAGGCGCGGAAGATTTGCTGGCGGCTCGTGGAGTGCAATGTACCGTGCTGAACGACCTGCAGTGCATTCAGTTAATGCGTTCCTTCATTCAAACGCATCCGGCAATTTGGAACGAAGATATTGGAATGCCGTAAATGACAGTCTTGCGCAGATTCTCCCAGTACATGGTTCCCGCCATGTACCCCGGTGCGGGTATTTCCAGGGTTACTATGGTCATTTGACGTTCTATGGCGAATCCGGCGACAATGTTGAGGCACGGCCAAGAAAAGCGTTCATGCTGCCGTGATTTAAACTGACATGCAGTCTCCATCCGGAAGCGAAATTCATCCTTTGTGCGACAAACACTACCGTCCTATGCTGCCTGAAGCAGCAGACGGGTCAACCAAGCTGGGGAAGGGCTCCAAGCTGTCGTTTTATCGTTGCAGCGTGGAAGGATGCACGAGGCACTACGACAGCCGGAACGGATATTTTGGCGTCATCAGTGGGAACATTTTGCCGGATAAGTATGGAAAGAGGGCGTGTCCCCACGATAAGGCGGCCTTATATCTGGAATCCTATGACAGCCAGGGCCAAGAAGAGATGTGGCGCTGCCCAAACCCTAAGTGCAACGATCGATCCAAGAAAAGTACCAAGATTCCAGAATTCCTGTCGTTGTCTTGATTTGGAAGACGCCGGCCTTGGTTATCCTGAAAGCATTTACCTTATTACTCCGGTAACTTGGCTCTAACCTCTGGTTGTGTAAGAGTGGGCACAACCCATCCCCTGCAATCTACCCCCCCTGAAGTGGTGCATTCATGCCGAAAGACCCATCTGGGGCGTTTCGTTACTATGAGAATCGGCGTTCTACACGCTACAAAACAGACCGCTTCGTTGTGATCCAATTTCAAGGCCAACGGGTAACAGGCATGTGCGTGGATTACGGCGAAGATGGCTTCGGCGCAATCATCGAGCATGATCTGCCGGTAGGGGAAATGATGTCTGTTGAGTTCCGGGTTACAAGCCGTGAAGTTACCCCTTTGCAGGTGAAGACGATTTTCCGGAAGTATTCAAGATATGGATTTGAATTTATCGCTCCCGAACACAGCAAACGGCAAATCATCGCTGAGTTCTTTCGAGAGAGTCTCGAAGGCGATTACTAGAGTAGTTTAATTTTCTATGCCCAAAAAGCTTGTTCTTGTGGGCATTTCGCCGGCACTTACCTACACTGCTGCAAACGAGATTATTTTTCTGCCCGATTAAGCCAGCTCCAATTCAATCTTTCTGGCGGCGGCATCCAGCTTTGTAATGCGGAAGCTGCGAATCTGTCCGGCGCTGATGGCTTCTTTCTTTCCCTCGTTGCGCGAAGCCCCGCTCTTCCAGCGCGCCTGCAGCATGGAACTCAGCGATGAAAGATCGGGCTTTGCTGATGGCGAATCCGGCGCGGCTTGCGCCGGTTGTTCCGCGAGAGCCTGCCTGGCGATCCGGCATGCCGCCTGGATGCCTTCGCCCAGCTCCACGCGCGCGTTGCCGCCAGAGACCTCGATCATGCGTCCGGTGACCACATCGCCTTCCTTATGTTCGGCCATGTATTCATCGAGGCTGCTGGGAACCATTTGCTTGATGCTCAGGCGCATGAGCCGCTTTTCTTTGTTCACTTCGAGCACCTGCGCCTTCACGGTTTGTCCAAGTCGCAGCACGTCTTGCGGATGATTGATGCGCTTTTCGGCGCTGATCTCGCTGACGTGAATCATGCCCTCTACGCCCTCGGCAAGCTGCACGAAGGCGCCGAACTTGGTGATGCTGGTAATCGGCCCTTCGATCACCGAGCCTGTGGGAAATTTCTGCCCCACCTCAGCCCAGGGATCGCCCAGCGCCTGCTTGAGCCCAAGGGAGATGCGGCGCTCGCTCGCATTCACTCCCAGGATCACCGCTTCAACGGTATCGCCTGGTTTCACCAGGTCGCTGGGCCGGCGCACTTTTTTTGCCCACGACATCTCGGAGATATGGATCAGGCCTTCGACGCCGGGCTCGAGTTCCACGAACGCGCCGAAATCGGTGACGCGCGTCACCGCGCCGCGCACGCGCTCGCCGGTCTTGTATTTTTCTACGGCCGAATCCCACGGATGCGGCTGAAGCTGCTTCATGCCCACTGAAATGCGGCGCTTTTCGCCATCAACGGTCATCTTGAGCACTTTGGCTTCGATCTGCTGTCCCACGGAGAGCACGTCAGCGGGTTTGTTAATGCGTCCCCAGGCGATATCACCCACGTGCAGCAGGGCGTCAACGCTGCCAATATCTATAAACGCCCCGTAATCAGTCAGATTCCGAACTGTGCCGCTCACCGTATCGCCTTCCTTGAGCTCAGAGTAGCGCCGGTCTCTGGTCGCGCGCTCTTCTTCTTCGGCGATGGCACGGCGATCAACGACTACGTCTTCTTCAGTCACGTCGAGTTTGGTGATGCGGCAGCGGATCTCCTGACCGACCAGCTTTTCCATCTCAGCGGCATCGCGGGTTCCAGTGCGCGAGGCCGGCATGAATGCCCGCACGCCCACGTCAACACTCAATCCGCCCTTGACCACGGCCATCACCGTTCCCGAAATAGTCGCCTTGTCGTTGAAGGCCTTCTCCAGCGATGACCAATCGGTTGGCTGTTCGACCTTGAAGCGCGAAAGTTCGTAGTAGCCTTCAGGGTCGCGTCCTTTGACAGTGACGGTGAGCTTGTCGCCCGGCTTCACGGTTTCGCCGGCGCCCTGAAAGGCGGCCAGCGGCAGAATGCCTTCGGTCTTAAAGCCGATATCAAGGTACACCGCGTCACTGGAGACGGAGATCACAGTGGCTTCGCGTCCCGGGCTGCCCGGCTCCGGTTTACGGGAGTGGCTCTTCTCGTACTGCGAAAGAATGTCTTTGAACGATTCGGTTGATTCGGCGCTCGATTGCTCTTCGGGAATGCTTGGGTTTGACATGTCTGGTTACAAGTTCCATGTGGGGTGATTTCAATAGGATAACACCGCACCGCTCATCACGCCGACATCTTGTTTCACTCATCATGCGACCTTTGGTGAGGTCATAATCCGGTTTAAGAGAATTTTCTTCTGTTGTTCACAAAGCCGGGCAAGTTCAATGCAGCAATCGTGTTACCTGCCGGCTAAGGTCTTGCCGTGTGTTGCTCCTCATGCAAGTCAGATCGGCGCCTAAGGCCCTTCCCCAATCTCCCCGTCGTACTTACCTATATATGCTGCTGGGCACAGGAGATCATGGATGAAAGGTCAGAACATGATGAGGGGAACACTATTGCTGGTTTTGATGACGTTGGGTTTGATGAGCACGGCGCTCATGGCGCAGGTGCCGCGCTCCCGGCACGTGTGGATCATCACCGAAGAAAACCACAGCTACGAAGACGCGACGACGTCGATGCCGTACCTGATGTCACTGGCCAACCAATACGGGTTGGCGACGGAGTCTTACGCGGACATGCACAACTCGCTCTCCACGCTGATGCACCTCACCGCGGGCGAGACCGTGACTCTGGACGACAACACGACATTGTTTTTCAACGTGGATAACATTGTGCGCCAGCTCATGATTCACGGCCTGACCTGGCGGTCTTATCAGGAAAGCATCCCGTATGCCGGGTTTGAAGGCATTGCCGCTTATCCTTATGTAAAGCGGCACGATCCGCTTGCCTACTTCAGCGATACCAATACTTCCAGCGAAGCGCTCAATGCGGCGCCGTATCCGGCGAACATTACCACAGACATGGGCGCCAACTACAACTACGTGACTCCCAACCTCCTGAACGATGCGCACGATGGCACTATGCAGGCAGGGGACAACTGGCTGCGCATCCACGTTCCCGCCATTCTTGCGCGTCCGGAATTTCACCCGGGCGGCGACGGCATTATGATCATCACCTTTGATGAAGGGAATTTGGGCTCAGACAATCGCTGCAGCGCAACTGTGATGCAAGGCTGCGGAGGACACATCCTGACAGTGGTGATCGGGCCCCAAGTTAAGCGTGGTTTCAAATCGGCACACTGGTATAACCATGAGAGCGTTTTAAAAACGGCGTGCGTGGCGCTGGGCATTGCAAGCTGCCCAGGCCTGGCCAACCCGGCGGCCCCGATGGATGACTTCTTCGGGAACAATACCCTGCATGTTCAAATTCTTTCTCCCCTCCCGAACGCGAACCTGGCCAACCCGGCGCACTTCCAGATCCAGTCAATCGCAGGCGCTCACCCGGTATCAGCGATTATCGTCTACTCGGATGACCACGAGATCTATCGCACGTATAGCAATCACGTGGATGCGCTGATCAATCTTCCCATCGGCAGCCACAGAATCGTGGCTAATACCTGGGACAGCTCCGGCGCGCTGGCGCAAGCACGCGAGAGCATCACCGTAGACAAATAGTCAACGATTTTTTACCACTGGTCGAAGCGACAAAAAGGCTGAAACGGATTTTTTCCAGGCCGTTTCAGCCTTTTCCCGTCTTTGTACAGGACTTGTATCCAAAACTGCACTTACAAAAACGCCCGATTTATTTCTTGCCGGGCTTTCTGTGTGGAATGCCTTCGGATAGCTGTATAGCCCGGCGCAACTCTAGGGGGATTACGAAGACGTTAAAGAACGGTGAAACCTGGCCACAGAATCTGCCCGAAAACCCACAGGAGAGGAAAAGCAAAATGGATTGCAGATGTTGACTTCATCAACTTCTTCCTAGCCTCTAAAACTACCGCAGACACCCGGCATATGGTTGTACGCACGAGTGTCTGCACGTTTGCGCAAACAGCTTTCAAAGACCTTACGTCTTCCCTATCAGGCTCGCTAATTTGTGTTACGGGATCATTAGAAAAACATAAAATCTTGGTGAATGGGCTCACCGCCGTTTTTCAGCAAACTTGATTGTCTCTTCCATCATCCTGGCGATTCGCCGCGCGCGCGCCTCCGGGCTCTTGTAGTAGAAGATGGCGAGCAGATGCATGCGGCGGTGCGATGCAGACATGCGGTTCCAGCCTTCACGGGCATGCGGACGGCGGTTGAATTCAATTTGCAGAATGGGCGGCAGCTCGTGTTCGGCCTCCATGGTTGCCAGCAGGCGCTCGGCCATCTGTTCGGCGCGGCGAACGCGGGCTTCGGCGCTCTTCGGCTCCCTGATCAAATTGCAGAGATATTTGCGGATGGAGTAGTTCAGTCGTTCGAACCAGCGACTCAAGGCCCGGTCCTGAGCGAGCAGACGTTTCAGTTCCGCCGGTACGGTGACGGTGCGCTCTTCCGTATCCGGCTCCAGACGGAACTGCGCCACTGCGCCGGCAAAAGCCCTGGCGCCAGCCTGCATCTTCTTGTTTACCAGCATGAAGTGGCCGCCGCCGCGCACGGGGAAAAGAGATGTGCGAAAAGCGAAGCCATTGATTTCACCTTTGACCTTCGGCCGCCCGCCCATACCCCAGGCTTTGTGAACATCGAAGGGGATGTCAACGATCACCCAGCCCAGAACGCCGTTGTCACGCACCAGCGTGG
The DNA here is from genome assembly GCA_035487295.1 of Terriglobales bacterium. Lineage (GTDB taxonomy): Bacteria > Acidobacteriota > Terriglobia > Terriglobales > Acidobacteriaceae > QIAW01. Next base: position 190,758 of record DATHMH010000044.1, on the reverse strand, counting down.
CCTTGAACGATTTGGCGACAGGCTTGGGCATCACATTGGAGACAAACTATTATGCATGTCAGCGCTGCAAGCAAGGACCAGTGATTTCCTGTCGCACCCACGTCTTTTAGTCGACTCTCAAGCAATCTGCTGCCAGTGACCGCCGCGCCGCACGTAGACCGGAAGAATCAACAAATCAATATCAGGAAATCTGCCTTTTGGTTTTAGCTAAACTCAACAGTTCATTGTTACGCGGATTTGTTTTGCATTTTATATGATATGTTGAGTTTAACCGCAAGACATCAAGTAACTGGATTGTTTCCAGCACTCAGTCAGGGGAGGGGTTCGTGCTGCGCTGGCGCATCGCCATTTTAATCAGTGCCGCCATCGCAATCAGTTATCTTGACCGGACGGCGCTTTCCGTAGCCATCAAGGCGATTGAAAAAGATATCCCTCTCACCAACGAGCAGTTCTCCTGGTTGCAATCGGCGTTCCTGTTTCCTTATGCCTTGATGTATATGGGCGGCGGCAAATTGGCCGATGCCCTGGGCACGCGCCGCAGCTTCGCCTTGATCATGGTCTTCTGGTCGCTGGCCTGCGCCAGTCACGGACTGGCGCTGACCTTCATCATGCTGGCCGTGAGCCGCTTCTTACTGGGCATGGGCGAGGGCGGCGGCTTTCCCACCGCCACGCGGGCGGTTGCGGAGTGGTTCCCGATTCAGGAACGCTCTACCGCCATGGGCATCATCAACGCCGGCACGGCCGTTGGCCCGGTGGTTGCGCCGCCTATGTTTGCCCTGCTGCTGGGGTACACCAACTGGCGGATGATCTTCTTCCTCATCGGCGCCGCCGGCCTGGTATGGATGGCCTGCTGGCGGATGATCTATTTCCTGCCGGCCCAGCATCCCCGGCTGAGCGGAGCAGAGCGCCAACGGACACAATCGGTAATGCAGGAATCGGGTTTGGCGGGAGTAAAGTTGTCCTGGCTCCAGTTGTTCCGCTTTCGGGAAGCCTGGGGTCTGGTCACGGCAAAGTTTCTGAGCGATGCTGCCTGGTATTTCTATCTTTTCTGGCTGCCAAAGTATCTCTATGACGCGCGGGGTTTCGACATCAAAGCCGTCGGCGCGGTCGGATGGATCCCTTACGCCGCATCCGGCGTGGGCTGCCTGCTTGGCGGAGCATTTTCCAGTTGGCTGGTGCAGCGCCGGTTTTCTCTCAACGTGGCACGCAAAACGGCGCTCGGGTTGAGCGCGGCGATGATGCCGTTCATCCTGCTCGTGCCCCGCGCGTCCATCGCATGGGTCATTGTGCTGTTCAGTCTGGCATATTTCGGCCAGCAATCGTGGTCAACGCTGGTCATGATTTTGCCCGCGGACCTGTTCCCCACCCGCGCGGTGGGCGCGGTGGCCGGCCTGGTGGGTTTTGGCGGCGCCATGGGGGGAATCGTCTTCGGACAAGTCGCCGGATACCTGCTCGACCACGGCTTCGGATACGGGCCTGTGTTCATGATGGCCGGCACACTTCATGTAGTTGCGTTCTTATTGATTCTGGTCACCGTGCCCTCGGTGCGCCCGCTGGCGGGAGAGGGCGGAGTGGAACTCTCACCGCTCGGTGCGAGCCTAAGTCCAGAAGGAGCAGTCGGAGCAAGAAGATGAAGATCAAAGAGATCCGAACTCGTGTGGTGAGTGGCGGGGGAAAACGCGCCCCGCTGCCGCCGCATTTTTGCATCAATCCCGATGGACCTGCTGGCGTCACCTCAGGCACAGGCGGAAAATATTCCGCCATGGGCGCGTTCAGGCTGGACATGACGACGAATTGTTCTGGTATATCTTCGAAGGTAAGCCCAAAGCCAAAGACGGATTTATTGACTTGAATGAAAATCTTCCCGGTCTCGGCCTGACCATCAATGAAAAGGCCCTGCAGAAGTTCGAAATCAGCGAATAACCATCGTCTCACTTTATGAGACACGCTTCGCCGCTGCTCTATTTACGCTGCGCGGTATTTTAATCTTCTATTCACACTATCCTAACCACACGTTCACAAACATCGAATAGCATTTCTGCAAAGTTTTTCATTCTTTTCAACCATTTAGGAGGGAACCATGCATTTTCTCCAACGTCGTTTGTCAGTAAACACTTCCATACTTCTCGTGTTCACCATGTTCTGTGTGGCTGCGGCCACCGCTCAGGAGCGCAACAGCACCATCACCGGACGCGTGACCGATTCGACCCATGCCCTGTTGCAGGGCGCACGCATCGAAGTACAGCCCACCGGTCAAACCGCCGTCTCGAGCAGCAAAGGCGAGTTCACCATTTCAGGGCTGGCTCCGGGGCACTACAACGTAACCATTTCTTACGTAGGATTTACGCCGTTTACCGCGGAGTTGAACATTACTCCCGGTGGCACGGCCAACGTGGATGCCCTGCTGCAGGTCGAAGCCAAGGGCGAAGAAATCACGGTGACGGGTGGGCGCGAGCACGGCGAAATTGAAGCGCTCAATCGCGAGCGCACCGCCGATAATATTTTGCAGGTGCTGCCCTCCGAGGTCATCACCAGTCTTCCCAATACCAACATTGCCGACGCAGTCGGCCGGCTGCCCAGCGTCTCCCTGGAGCGCGATGAGGGCGAAGGCAAATACGTGCAGATTCGCGGCACCGAGCCCCGCCTGAGCAACGTGACTGTCGATGGCGTCCACCTGCCATCGCCTGAAGCGGTGCGTAACGTGAAGCTCGACGCGATTCCGTCAGACTTGGTGGATTCGGTCGAAGTCAGCAAGACTCTCTCCGCTAACCAGGATGGCGACGCGATCGGCGGTTCGGTCAACCTGGTGACCAAGAGCGCGCATGACGAGCCCTATGTGAGCGTTCTGGCCATGGGCGGATACACTCCGATTGACTCCGGCCGCTGGCAAGAGCAGTTCAGCGCCACCGCCGGCCAGCGCTTTGGCAAAGAAAAGCGCCTGGGTGTGCTCTTTGGCGGCAGTTGGGATTGGAACGAACGCGCCATTGATGACCTGGAGCCCGGACAGGGTTTCAACCTGCTCCCTGACGGCCACTCATTCTTCGCCGGACCGAACACCTATGACTTGCGCGACTACTGGTACGATCGCACGCGCTACGGTTTCGGCGGTACGCTCGATTACAAGCTCGGCGAATTCTCCTCAATCTATGTGCGCGGACTGTTCTCCGAGTTCAACGATTTCGGACAGGATTGGATCTATTCGCCATCTATAGGAAGTTTTGCGTCGGCCACGGCGACAACCGCCTTATCCAATGCTGACGGCGGCTCTGCCTTCTCCCAGGTGACCCGGAAACCGGAGCAGCGTATCTTCAATGTAGTCGCCGGGGCCAACCACACCCTGGGAAAAACCATCCTCAATTGGGAACTCTCGCTCGGTGAAGCACGTTTTACCGGCATATTTCCCAGCGCCGGTTTTGTTGTCGATCCGAATTCGACAAACTCCTTGAACGGTCAGGCGCAATACCTGGTGAATGTAGCCAATCCCCACACGCCGCATATTATCCCTCTGAACGTTAACATCTTCGACCCGACGCAGTACGTCCTCGACACCCTGTCGCAGGGAGATGAACACACCTTTGAACGCGACATCTCCGGCTCGGTCAACGCCATCAGGCAATATACGGCCGGCTCGCACTACGGCTCGTTTGAGATCGGCGCCAAGGTGCGCGATGCCCGCAAGTCTGAATTCAACAATGAGCTGTTCTATACCTTCGACGATACTTTCCCTGAGAGTTCAGCGCTGGGCACCTTCACCAACTCCACCTATTATCTGCAGGGCTACCCCAAATTCGGGCCGACCACTGACTTCAGCAAGATTCTGGCTTACTTTCATGCCAATTACACTCCCAACGATCCCAATAGCCCAATTCAACTCAACCTCAAAAGGACCCTCCAACAGAATGTCGGTGGCGACTTTGACGAGACCGAACGTGTTTATGCCGGCTATGTGATGAACACGATCAATTTAGGCAATGTTCGCTTGCAGGCTGGGGTGCGCATCGAAGGGACCTCAGGATCATTTCTCGGCAATAGCCTGTTCATCCCCACTGATTTTTCCAATCTGACGAATCCGGATGCCGTGATAATCCCTGTGCCTGGAAGTCAGAATTACATTGATGTGCTGCCCAGCGTCCAGTTCCAGTATCGCTTCAGCGACAACACCATCGTCCGCGCCGGCTATGGAATGGGAATCTCCCGGCCCAACTTCGGAGACCTGCCGCCGAAGTTCGTCGTATCGGACAACGTGAACATCGCCAATCGCAAGATCAGCGTCGGCAACCCGAACCTTCAACCCGAGCATGCTCAGAACCTCGACCTCGAAGTTGAGCACTACCTCAAACCCTTTGGCGTCATCTCCGGCGGTATTTTTTACAAGTATCTGACTGACCCCATCTTTCCGGTGCAGACTCCCATTGTCACCGGAGAGTTTGCCGGCTCCCAGGAGAACCAGACCATCAACGGCGGCCACGCGCACATCCTGGGCTTTGAATTCTCGTGGGCGCAGCATCTTTCGTTCCTGCCCGGCTTTCTTAATGGACTGGGTACAAGAGCCAATTACAGCTATACGCAATCGCAGACAAACTTTCCCTTCAACTTCGGCAGGACAGATAACCCGGCACTGTTGCGGCAGGCGCCCAACAATGCCAACTTCGATCTGACCTACGATAAGAAAGGCTTTTCCGGACGCATTGGCGTCACCCACAACGACGCCAACATCTTCAGCTACGGCAGCCCCGCGGCCGATGGCTCCGACGGCGGACTCAAAGGGCCGAACGGCGATACGTACCTGTATCCTCACACCCAGGTTGACGCCCAGATGAACTACTGGATTCCCGGCGGCCATGGGACACAGGCAATTGTTTCGTTGCTGAATATGACCAATGAACCCTTTGGTTTCTACGTGGGCAGCGGGAAATATCCGATTCAGCGCGAGTTCTATGACCGGACTGTTTCGTTCGGCTTGCGCTGGACGCTGAGTAGAGAACCAAAATAAACCATCTGTCGTAAACGAATTGCGAACACGGCAGAAGATACACGTACTCGTCAGCCCGGACTCCACAGAGTCCGGGCTGATCCATTCTGGGAGAGACTTTACCGCAAGACAAATTTTCAAAGAGCTCAAGCTATCGTCTTAAAATTTGCGCATCCTGGGCCGCTTTGGTGGGCTCCCCCCACCCCCTTGCTCGCAAGGGTCGTTGATTATAAATCCCACAAAATCAATTGCATCGAAAGCAGCATTTGAGGCCATGCACGGTTTAGCAACGGTATTTTCATACGTCTTTCTGCGACAGCTAGCGTCGCGACCGGGTGAACGGCGCGTCCTCATCCGGATAAACCAGGACAATGTTGGCCGCAGGAGGAACGCAGATGGGCCTGCGCTGAGCGGCAAACCGGGAAACGGAGAGCTGAAAATTGTTCTCGGGGCGGTTGGGGAAGGGGGGTGGGGGGGGTTACTAAGTAACCTCTGAGCTGGACGCTGTTGGGAAGAGGGGGGTATTACTCGAGTAATGAATCCGGCAGAGGCAGAAATATCCTGTTCCCGCAGTGGGAGGAGAAGGCATGAGTCGGGTTTTCAAAGACCGTGGAGGCACAGGGCCCTTGCATCGATCATGCCAGCAATTCGATAAAAAGCAATGATTTGATATCAAGGTTCAAAGTTTCGAGCTAACCGAAAGATTTTTGCGCCAGATTGTGGCGATATCGGAGCGATGGGAAGCCGGAATCAAATTACGAAAGTTTCGAGTCGAAAAGCAGGGCTGCGGGTTATAAGTCTTAGCTTATAATCAAAAGCGTTTCCCCCGAATTTGGCTTGCATTGAATTCCGCTACCCCGGGCGGAGGAGCAAAGTCACATTTTGTCGCAACCTGGAAATTGTCGGAATATTCTCTGCATGGTCCTTGTAGGACTGTTTGCATCCTGCGCATGGGCGCAGCTATCTGCAGTTGGGCCTGTGCGATTTTCTCTAATTTCATCTGTTCCTGGACCTGTTGCAAGCGGCACATCCGTTAAGCTGAACCTCATGGATAGTTTTTTTCATAATACTGCTCAGACAACGGGAACGCATAATGTCAGCATAAACGCAGTTTGGACCTCAAGTAATACCGGCGTATTCAGCGTCAGCTCGCATGGGCTCGCCACTGCCCTTGTCTCCAGTGGCACATCTACCATTACTGCCAGCAATTGGGCCGGCCAATTTAGCATAGTATTGATGGCAGCTCCGCCAAAACTTGAATCCGTCAGCCTTTCGCCCTTCAACTCCAGCAAAGGGCTGGGCTTGTCTTTGACCTATACCGCAACCCCGCACTATTCCGATGGCAGTACGACGCCTCTTGATGGCAATTCCTGGAGTTGGTCTGTTAACCCTACCAGCAGCGGGACATTTGCTGCTTGTGCCTCAACCACATGCCAATTCACCACCAACGCAACCACCGTTGGAGTTGCCGGCATAAGCGTTACCTATAATGGTGTTACAGGTTCTACCTACCTGAACATTGGATTGACCGGTCTCAGCATCAGCCCCACAACTCCTGCAACCCTTCCCCAGGACGAGACCATGCCATTTACAGCCAATGGAACTTTTAGCAGTGGCCCGCCGATGCCTGTAACTAACTCTGTCCGTTGGACCTCGTCAGACAGCACAATCGCAAAAATTTCCAACGCGATCCCAAGCTGCGGAGTTTGTCTAGGTGGGGTTGCCACAGCGGTTGCATCATCCGGCACCGCGAACATTACCGCCATCTCAGGCAGCGTTTCGTCGAACACAGTAGCGCTTACTGTTGGACCTCCGGTGGTCACATCGCTCACGATTTCCTTGTCTGGCTGTATTCCAACAAGTGTCCCCCGAGGCGATACCTGTCAGTTCACCGCAACCGGCAAATACAGCAATCAAGCCACTGCCAAGTTAACCAATAGCGTGACCTGGAACTCGGATAACTTAAGTTGTGTGACGGTGAATTCATCAGGATTGGCAACAACATTGGCAGCACCGTTCATTCCGCCCAATCCGCCGTGCACAGCCAATATCACGGCCACATACACTAACGTCACTCCGCCGAATAATCCCGTGCCCTCAAATTCGATTGGGGTAACGGTCACCGCCCACGTGCTCAACTCGATTAGTGTTTCTCCCTCCAAACCCACGCAACCGAACGGCAAAACGCAGCAATTTACGTTGAACGGGCACTATACCGACGGGATTTTCGCGATTCCAAGCGGCGTCTCCTGGTCTTCGACGAATAGCTCTGTGGCCACGATAGACTCATCATCAGGACTGGCGAATACCGTAGCCCCAGGGACCGCGACCATCAAAGCCTCTTACACCACGTTGAGTGCATCCACCAGCTTTACCGTGGCCGCAGCGGCGCTGGCCTCGATCATGGTCAAGCCGGATCCAAGTGGCGGCTATTCGGCACCGACTCCGTCGCAACCCAATACTACGATTCCAATCGCTGGCGCTGTCCAGCTTCAGGCCATCGGCACCTACACCGATAACAGCACGCAAGATGTCACCAGCATCGCGGTCTGGAGTTCATCCACAGGAGCCACCATCAACGATCCGAATGCGCCGGGAGAGGCCACCGGTGTTTCCCCGGGCACGCCGAACATAACCGCTACTGACCCTAACAACCCTAGTGTATTCGGAACAATGCTGCTCACGGTCGCGGCCATTAGTTCAATTAACGTAAATCCGCCCCACCCTTTGGCCGTCAATCCCGGGCAGCTGCAGCCCTTCACGGCCACAATAAACATTAACGGGTCGACCCAGGACTTGACCCAATTTGACCCAACCTGGTCGAGCAGCGCCAACAACGTTGCAACCGTGGATCAAAACGGGAATGCCACCGCCGTCTCCGCCGGCACTGCGACCATAGCAGTGCAATTGGGAGCTGTCTCTTGTCCCGGGGGCGCCGGAGGAGGCTGCGCGACGCTTACGGTCAACCAGCCAACTCTGCAGAGCATCACCGTCTCCTGCGACCCCAATAATCCCTGCAACGGCTCGGGTGAATCCGTATTGCAACTGGGGCAAACCGAGCAGATGATCGCCATTGGCAATTACAGCGATGGCAGCACGCAGGACCTCACACAGAACCCGCACTTGACTTGGGGATCAACTAGCGGTTCGGTCGCCACGATTGACGCAACTGGATTTTTGACGACGCAGGGCCTGGGGTCTACCAACGTCACTGCTGCATGTTCAAGTTCCTGCGCGGGCGCGCCACCAGCAGGGGTCACTGGCACCTTGCCGCTCACTGTCACTTTCTAGGACCTTCGCTTTAACACACTTCAACTTCTCGAACGTTGATGGTTTCCTGGAGAATGCCGGTCTTAATCCGTTTCCCAACCCTACGACCACGGGAATCTTCAATTCCGGCTTTGGCCAGCCGCAATTTACCAATGCGAACGGCCGCACAGTCTATGTTGGAGCGAAACTTACCTTCTAACGAGTTATTGTTTCGCGTTCATAGAAGCAAAGAGCCTGCTGTTTCTTTTTTGCATGGCTTCTGCCATTCGTGGTATCCCCGGCTTTCAACGCAAGTGGTGGCTGGCGCGGCATATCCACTGCGTCGCCACTCTCATCAATCCATCTGTCGTCTCGTTGAAGTGATAGCAGGTTATCGGTTGGGAGCGGGCTGGCACCAGACCACAACTGCGCAAATAACAAACCCAAACGCAATGTCAATATCTGTGCAGGTGTCAGCATGTCGGCAGCAACGGTTGTACCAAGCCCCCTCAGACAATCCAAAAGACCTGCTTTTTCAGGCACATAGTGAGTTTGGCAGTTTAGGACTCTTAAGTGCTTCATGCTTAATTATTACGCCAGTGCTTGTAGAGATATATGGCTTTGGAAAGTGTCGAACTGAAAATCGCACAACAGGAATCAAAGGAGATCCATGATGGCCAGTGCCCCTGCATCCACCTCCGCTCCAACTCCCGTCCAGACGCCCCCTCCGGCCGCCGTTAATGCGGCGGCCCCCGCCTCCGCCGCCAAGCCAGAACTTGTGCCCGCGAAGGTGTCGCCCCGTTGGCAAAAATATTTGACGCCGGGTGCGGTGGTCCTGCTAGCAGTTGCGGTCGTGGTCACGATCACGCGCAACTGGAACGCCTGGGAGGGAGGCCGAATCGAGCAGGTGACGGACGATGCTTATGTCCGCGGTGACCTCACTCCTCTTAGCACGAAAGTAGCCGGCATCGTCAAAGATGTGAAGGTTTCCGATTTTCAGCAGGTACGCAAGGGGGATTTGCTGGTCGAGTTACAGGATGAAGACTTTCAGGCCCAAGTCGCCCAGGCGAATGCTGCCGTGGAAGCGGCCAAAGCTGCGCTTGAGAACAATCGTCGTCAGCGCGAACTTCAGGACACGCGCATTCAAAGGGCGCTTGCTGGGATCGATGGGGCCAAGGCTCAGATCGCGGCGGCGCAGGCCGGCAAAGAAGCAACGTGGGCAGACGTAGTGCGTACGCGCGCCGAAAGAAACCGGCAAGAGGACCTCATCCAGACTCAGTCCACCACTACGCAGAAAGTGGAGCAAGCCGTGGCCGACGAGCAGCGCTACCTTGCTCAAGCTGCCAGTCGCGATGCCGATCTTGAACAGGCAAGAACATATCTTCGTACTAATGAAATCAACGTCGAAACCGAACGCCGCAGCAAGGCCGTTCTCGAATCCCAGGATCTGCAGCTATTGGCCGACTTGCATGGCAAGGAGGCCGCTCTAGCCGGCGCACTAGTGAATCTTGGATACACGCGAATCTTTTCGCCGGGTGACGGCAACGTCAGTGAAAGACAGGTGCGACCGGGGCAACTCGTTTCACCTGGAACCCAAGTGCTCACCTACGTAGACAACATTAAGTGGATCCAGGCGAACTATCGTGAGACCCAACTCACCAACATGAAAGCCGGCGACCCTGCAGAGATACGTATTGATGCGTATCCAGGGCAGCTCATTCGCGGCAAAGTCATTGAGATCGCGCCGGCAAGCGGATCGCAATTCGCACTCCTGCCGCCTGACAACGCAACGGGCAACTACACCAAAGTCGTGCAGAGGGTACAGGTGAAGATTGCGTTGGATGATTCAGAGCTTGCGACCAGGTTGCGGCCCGGACTTTCCGTGATCGCAACCGTCCGCACCAGGCGGTAAGGGGGAGTCTGCCGATGGCCGCTTCAACCACCACACTCCCTCTCCCCGGACCAGCGCAACAAGTTCGCGCTCTGGCAGCAGCAGCACCGTCCGAGCTCTCTCAATCGCCACTGTTGGGAATCTTAGGCGTGATTACCGGCGCGGGAATCGTCACGCTCACCGGGCGGATGATCACTCTCGGCCTCCCCGATCTGAAGGGCCATCTTGGAATCAGTTTCGATGATGGCGCCTGGATCAGCAGCGCCTTCAACATTGCCTTAATGTTTATGGGGCCGCTGACCGTTTATCTCGGCGGCTTGCTGGGCCCCCGGCGCATTCTTCTGGTGAGCGCGGCAGGCTTCACCCTAATTTGCGCCTTCCTGCCTCTTATTCATAGCTACAGCCTGCTTATCGTTGCGCTGGTGTTGGCCGGACTCACTTCGGGAACGTTTTACCCGCTCACGCTCACCTTTGCACTGCGCAATATTCCTCTGCGTTTTCTGCCATTCACATTGGCGTTCTATGCGACCTTCGTCGATATGGGAGTGAACATCGCTCCTACCCTCTACGGGTGGTATCGCGACCATCTCTCCTGGCACTGGATGTTCTGGAATTCGGCGCTCATTACGCCGCTGATGATGGCTTGTATCTACTGGGGAATTCCCGCTTCACCTGCGCTCAAGAAGTCCGGCGCGGCACCGAGTTTTGCCGGATTGCTCTACGCAAGCGCCGCCTTCGGAATGCTCTATGCGGTGCTCGATCAAGGTGAACGTCTCGATTGGTGGCGCTCGGGAACCATTACCGCCCTGGCAATCGGCGCGGGATTGTTGCTCCTGGCAACGATGATGCGGCGGCTCCGTGGCCCCAATCCTTTGGTGGATCTGCAATTCCTTCTGCGCCGCAATATCCTGCTGTCGGGCAGCGCGCTCCTGCTATTTCGCTTTTGCCTCCTGGCCACCATCATTCTGGTTCCGCAGTCGCTCTCGATTCACGGTTTTGAAGCAGATCAGATTGGCCCGGCGGTGATTTGGATCGCTTTGCCCCAGCTCGCCATAGCGTGCGTCGCCGCCCTGCTTCTCCTGCACAAACTTGACCCTCGGCTGCTCATGGTCATGGGGTTTGCCTGCATGGCCTTTGCCTCCTGCATGAATGCCTACTACACCGGCGCCTGGGCGGCAGAGAACTATTACCGTTCTGAACTGCTCATGGCTGTAGGCCAGTCGTTTGCTTTCATCGGGTTGGTCGGCAGTATCGTGCTCGAGGCCGTGGTCTCTGGCGCCTTAGCCAGGCCGGCCGCCGTGCTCACCTATGCCGCATACTTTCACCTGGTCCGATTGCTGGCCGGCGAGTTGGGTGTCTCCTGCATGACGCACTTCATAGCCGTGCGGGAAAAGCTGCACTCAAATCTGCTGGGACTTCACGTCCAGAATGGAAGCTGGATTACCGATGGCGGCGTCCACACCCTCGCCGCCGGACTGTTCTCCAAATCATCCGGCATGGCAGTGGCGACTGGCCGGGCCATCGGGCTCATAGGAAGCCGGGTTCGCCTTCAGGCATACACTCTCACTTTCATTGATGGCTTCTATCTGATCGCTGGCGCCTGCGTTCTCGCATTGCCCGTGATCGTTCTCATGCGGAGATTTCCGTTCAGCTACGGCGATCTGGGCGCATTTCAGGAAATGCAGGTTCTCCAACAGGATGGAAAGAAATGAAACCATACTTCTGGCTTGTCTTCGCATTCTCCATACTGGCCGCCATAACCGCCACAGCGCAGGACGGCGCTCCAGCCCCTGTGGCGCGCCACATCACCTTGCAAGAAGCCGTGCAACTCGCTTTGCACCACAATCACGTCGTGCGCATTGCCGGATTACAGGTCGAAGAGAAGCAGTATGCCAAGGACGTAGCCAAAAGCTCATATTTTCCCACGCTGCGTAATGACAGTGGCGTTGTCGAGGTGACCGACACACAGTTCATCGCAATCCCCGCGGGCAGTTTTGGAACCGCAGGCAGCACTCCAATTCCTTCACGAACCTTAATCCTCAACCAGGGCGGTAACACCTTCATCGCCAGCGGAACTCAGTTGACGCAGCCGCTTACGCAATATCTGAAATTCAAGCCGCAGAACGCTATTGCCCGTGCTGACCTGAATGCTACCCGCGACCATGCCCTGCAGACTCAGAACGACGTTGCGCTCAAGGTTCATCAGATCTACTACCAGCTCCTGATCACGCAACTGCACAGGAGCGCAACCCTCTCCAGGATCAAGGCCAACGACGACCTGCAGGCCGAGCGCGTACAGCAAGTAAAGTACGGAAGCGTGCTTCAGGAGGATTTGATTGACAGCCGCGTACAGTATCTGCAGGCCAAGCAAGAATTGTTGAGCACAGAACTGAGGATTTCTGATCTGACCTTGGCCTTGAACGACGCCATGGGCCTGTCCTTGAACATCCAATTGTCGCTCGACCCGAGCGTTCCACCGGCACAGGCCACGTGTCAGATGGAAGAGTGTATTCGGGTTGCGCTGGATTCCCACCCCGAGGTTCTGGAAGCGATGCAAGAAGTGGACAAGGCAGCCGCCGGCATTCGCGTGGCTAAGGCCGAGTATGTGCCCGACATCACCGCATTCGCCCGCCATAGCTACCAGAATAATGTTCCTTTTTTGGCGCGCAATTTCGGCAGCTTCGGTGTCCACCTCGGCTACGATCTCTTTGACGGAGGCAAACGGCGCTCAACCCTGCGTGAGCGCGAGGCTGAATTGGCCCAGGCAAAAGAAAACCTGGCGCGCGTGAAGCACGAAGTGGAGTTGAGAGTGCAGACGGCTTACAACAAGTTGGAGCGCACCAGGCAGATGGTGAAGGTTGCCGAGGAGCTTTTGGCGTTACGTGAGGAATCAAGCCGGGTGTCGGCGCAACAGCTCGCGCGAGGCGTTGCTCTCAAGTCACAAACCGACGCTGCAGCAGCTCAAGAACTCGATGCCAGGACTTCATTGTTGCAATCGCAGTTGGATTACATTCAGGCCCAGGACGAGGTCACGCACGCCATCGGACGCACCCCGGAATAAAACAGAGGCGACAAGATGATGTTTGAGCGAGCGAAGTCGAGGGGAGGAATCCCTTTGAACTTTAAGGGTTTATGAGCAGCCCAGCATACATTTTCGACACAATAGGGATTCCTCTCCCGCTTTGCGGGATTGGAATGACAAGAAATAGAGTTTTTCAACAAACTTTCTAAAGCATGCGCCAGGATATGCATGCTGACATGACCACGTCCATGGGTTGAACTTCAGCACATCCGCCAGGGCGATGAAACGAAAAACCCAGCCACAGCACTATTCCCATAACCGGAAGGCATCAGGGGGACGGCAGCTTGCGAATCTGTCAATCCAGATTCGCCAGGCGGATGTACGCATATTTTCGGGGCTCCATAAGATGAGATTGTCCTTGACTTTATAAAGGCGCAACCCCGTCATTCCTAAGTTGGGATCGCTGCGAAAAAAAGATTGCGTTGATTCTGTTTTTTCGGGGTACAATCGGCCCTTACCTTAATTAGTTGAGGGTTGTGCGCGCATTGTGTAACCGATTTGGGAACTAAGCCCAATCTGGCACAAGGTGTGTATTTGTATGCGCAGGCAATTGGGGATTCTGATATTCCAATATGGAAAATCCTCGAGCCGTGACGCGAAGTGTTGAAACGAAACAAATGGAACTGTGGCAGCCAACATCATGAAGCGAGATTGGACCTGCAAAGCAGCCAATCCGGCAATTTCAAAAGGCTATGGAGGGATTCAACGATGGAACCTAAAAAATATGGCAGTGTAATTCTAGCGGTACTCGTACTGGCGATGCTGGCACCTGTGCCGGCGATTGCGCAAGTGTTGAAAGGCTCAATTTCGGGCAGCGTAACCGATTCGCAAGGCACGATCATCTCCGGCGCAGAGGTCAAAGCGACCCAGGCCGAGACCGGCGCCGTGTTTATCACCGAGAGCAACAGCGATGGGGTGTTCCGCTTCAATCTGCTGCCCACCGGGCACTACACCGTCAAGATCAGCAAGCAGGGCTTTCAGGGACATGAAACTCAAGGCGTGATCGTTGCCGCCGGTATTGACAGCTCTCTAGGCGCAGTGAAGGTTCCTATTTCTGGTGATACGGTTCCTACCGAAGCTCCGGCAACCGCAACGGCACTGCAGGGCACCCAGACCCAGGTTGCGAGCCTGTCTTCCGATACCGTGCTCGCCAATTTTCCTGGTATTGAGGAGAATGAAGGTCTCGATCGCCTGGCGTTATTTGTGCCTGGCGCGGTGAATACGCGTTCCAACAACTTCTCCAATGTCAATGGCGCGCCATTTTCAATCAACGGACTGCGCGGACGCAACAATGACGAACAGATTGACGGCCAGTACAACAACGACAACACGGTCGCTGGACCCAACGTGTTTTTAGCCGACCCTAACTTCGTGCAACAATACGTACTGGTCAGCAACAACTTCGCACCGGAGTATGGCCGCAATTCGGGTTCGGTCGTCAACATAATTACAAGATCGGGCACCGACGCCTGGCACGGCAATATCTATGGCACCCTGACGAACACGTCACTCAGCGCATTCAGCAATCTTCAGAAGTTCAACCTGGCCACAAAAGACCAGTCGCCTATCAATCGCAATGACGAATTCAGCGGATTCACCATCGGCGGTCCGGTCCTGAAGAACAAGTTGTTCATCTTCGGCGGCTTCGACAACGAAATTATCAACACCAGCACGCTCTTCACTACTTCGAGCCTGACGCCAACGCCGCTCGGGTTGACCCAACTGGCGGGTTGCGGCAGCAGTCTGAACGCCAATGCTCTTACCTTCCTGAACCAGTTTGGGCCCTACGCTTTTAAGGCCGGCGATCCCACCCCGCTCCCGAATCCGGTGACCGGGCTTTTCTCAAACATCAACGTAGGTCCCTGCACCAATGTCCAGTTCGGTGGAGTCGAGCGAACACTGCCGACACCGACCCATGGCTACAACGGCGTAATACGAGCCGACCTGCAACTGGGGAATGACATCATCACCAGCCGCTATATTTTTAACCGAAGTCTTTTTTTCAACGGCAACGACAATCCCGTAGCCGGATGGGCGGCCAACACCCATAGCCTTGGCCAAGAAGCGCTGCTGAGCTGGAGCCATAATCTTTCCGCTCACATGGTGAACGAGGCGCGAGTTTCTTTCGGCCGTCTGAACGTCGACTTCGGAGGAAATTCCATCGGCAATCCCCTGGAGCCGGGCTCCAAAAATGTTTTCGACGCATTTCCCAATGTGAGCTTCAGTGGAGGGGGGGTAAGCATTGGACCCGCCACAAATTTCCCCCAGGGGCGGATGCAGAACACGTGGCAGGCGCAGGACAACTGGAATTACGTCCTGGGCAGGCATCAGTTCAAGGCGGGCATAAATTACACCTATCAGAAGAGTCCGATCATCGTGCCCGTTGCCGTGAATGGCCAGTTTCGTTTTAACAGTGTTTCTTCATTTCTGCTCAACAACCAGCCCAACCGGGTAGAGATCTCGAGAGGCAATCCGGAATCGGATTTCCGCGAGCATAACACTTTCCTTTATTTCGGAGACGATTGGAAGATCTCGCAGAATTTGACCTTGAACCTGGGGTTGACATGGAGCTATTTCAGCCAGCCTGCAAACTCACTTCACGACGCAACCTCAAGCCGGGAAGACAGTCCCAGCACCGCCTTGTGGGACACGACGTTGCCGCTTTCCGTGCGGACAACACCTTCGGTTTCTTCCGTCGGCACCAATTTTGGCCCCAGCATCGGGTTTGCTTACTCGCCACAATGGGGAGGGTTCCTGACGGGCAATGGCAAGACCGTGTTCCGTGGAGGATACCGTCTGCTGTATGATCCGGCGTTTTACAACATCTATACCAATATCGCGACCTCAGCGCCAAATACCTATCTGCCGGTGCTCACCGGCCCCGCAGCGACGCCGTTTTCGCTGCCGGCGACGCCCACAGGGGATGGAGTGCGTGCCCAGTTGAGCCCCTTGTTCACGGTCCCAACCGATCCCCGGCTTTTTCCCCAGGACTCGATTCCGTCGAATCTCAAGGCTGACCGCGTCCATACCTGGACCTTTGGCTTCGAACGTGAGCTTACCAAGAACTCAGTCTTTGAGGCCCGCTACGTCGGGAACCATGCCACGCATTTGTTCCAGTCGCTGAACGGCAATCCATTTATTGCCGACCTCAAGACTGACTTTCCCACTTTAGTGCCCGACAATCTTACGCCATGCACCGCGGCTCAGGCCTTTAATCCCGTTGCCATAGGCCGTGTAAATTGCAACGAGGGAATTGTCAACTCCCGTGGCAACACCGGCTACTCTTATTACAATGGGCTGCAATTGGAGTTCCGCGCCAACAACCTCTTCAAACAGTTGACCATGCGCACCGGTTATACCTGGAGCAAGACCCTGGACAACACCAGCGAGGTCTTCAGCACCGACGCGGCAGGCAATACCGTGGCATTCTCGCAGAACCCCATTTGGGCCAGAGGGGCCGAATACTCAGTTTCAGCCTTCGACACTCCGAATGTATTCACGCTTCTGTTCACCGAACAACTGCCATTCTTTAGGGAGCAGCACGGGGCCTCAGGTCATTTATTGGGGGGCTGGGCGATTTCCGGAAACTATATTGCTGCTTCAGGCCAGCCCTATACTCCGCTCCAGGGTTTTACCGAAGCTGAAAGGAGTGCCACGGGAAATTTCTACGATAGTGCGTTTACCAACGCCTTTTTTGGCGCTGATGTCGCCCGTCCGTTTTATGGAAATCGTCATGCTCCTGCGGACAGTGTGGGTATTTTTGCCGCGGATTTTTGCAAGACGATTTTTGGTATCACGCCATCGAACAGTGCATTCAATCCCGGCGCCTGCAATACCACGATAACGAACCCAAATCAGCTACTCAGTATGAACTCGTTGAATGCCGGAGGGCAGTTCCGGGGTCCGGGAACAACCTTTGGCTCTACCCAGGCGCCTGTCAGCGCGACCGCCGACCAGGTACGATTCATTATCAACGGGGGTACCGCGCAGCAGACCTTCGGCACGCCCTTCGGTAACGTGCCGCGCGGCGCTCTGCGAGATGCTCCCCAGAACATCTTCAACCTCACCATCTCCAAGGACACCAGGATCACCGAGCGAGTCTCCTTGAGAATACATCTGACGGCCCTCAATGCTTTCAACCACTTCAACTTCGCGAACGTTGATAGTTTCCTGGAAAATGCCGGTCTTAATCCGCTTCCCAACTCTGCGACTAACGGACTCTTCGGTACCGGCTTTGGCCAGCCGCAATTTACCAATGCGAACGGCCGCACAGTCTACGTTGGAGCGAAACTTAACTTCTAACGAGTTTTTGTTTCGCGTTACAGAAGCAAGAGCCTGCTGAAACCTCGGCAGGCTCTTTTTACTTGATAGCACAGCTTTTCGCTAGGTCACCGGCCCGGGGTTGAAAGGCGCCAAAGCATTGTGCAAGCCCCAGTGCTCGGCCCAGGTCTCTTTTCTGCCGCTGGCCACGTCGAGAATAAAGCGAAATATCTCCCACCCGACCTCTTCTATGGTTGCGCCGCCGGTGGCGATGCGGCCGGCGTCAATATCAATCAGGTCGGGCCAGCGCTCGGCCAGGGCCGTACGCGAAGAAACTTTGATCACCGGAACCATCGCCAGGCCATACGGACTGCCTTCGCCCGTGGTAAAAATATGAAGATTCATCGAGGCCAACTGCTGCGTTCCGCAAATAAAGTCACTCGCGGGAGTGGCAGCGAAGACCAAACCCTTTGCCGTTACCTTCTCACCCTGCGCCGCCACCGCCATCAGCGCCGAGGTTCCGGCTTTGGCGACGGAGCCAAGAGCTTTTTCAACTACATTCGCCAGTCCCCCGCGCTTGTTGCCCGGTGTAGGATTATCGCTGCGGTCGGCTGAGCCGCGCGCCAGGTAATCGTCATACCACTTCATCTCGCGGATCAGGGAGCGGGCCACATCCTTATTAATAGCTCGCGGCGTGAGCAAATGGACCGCATCGCGCACCTCCGTCACCTCAGAAAACATTACGGTCGCCCCGGCGCGCACCAACAGGTCAGCCGCAAAACCCACCGCCGGATTGCAGGTAACTCCCGAAAACGCGTCGCTTCCGCCGCACTGCAAACCAACCACGAGCTCCGATGCCGGCACCGCCGTTCGCTGCCGCCGGTTCAGAATTTCCAGCCGCTTTTCCGCGGCATGCAGAATCGCGCTTACTACCTCGCCAAATCCGCGCTCATCCTGCATGCGGATCAACAGGGGATCGTCGTTATTCAATACCTGTAGCTGCGCCAAGCTTTGATCGCGAAATAATCGCTCGGGTTGCAGCTTCTCGCATCCCAGGCTCACGATCAGCGGCGCTCCGCCCAGGTTGGGATGCGTGCTGATGTGCTTCAGCGTGCTGATGGGAATCTCAGCCCCCGGCGCGTCAAGAGCAATGCCGCAACCGTAGGTGTGGGTGATGGCCACGACGTCATCCACATGGGGGAAGCGCGGCAGGATTTCTTCCTTGATACGCTGCACGGCATAGTCCACCGTCGGAGCGACGCATTGCACTGTGGTGGTAATGCCCAGAATATTTTTTGTGCCTGTGCTGCCATCCTGATTGCGGAAGCCATCGAAGGTGTGTCCGGCGAGCGGCGGCTGCGGCGCGGGCGGCGCCGTAGCCAGCGGCAAATCATCCAGGCGGGGCGGCCCCGGCATTTCGATGGCGTCTTCGCGAACCCAGGAACCGGCTTTGATGGCGCGCGCGGCATGTCCAATGATCTGGCCGTAGCGGAGCACTGGCTCGCCACGTTCCAGATCGCGCAACGCAATCTTATGCGCCTGCGGAATGTGTTCGGTAAGCGTAAGACCGCTGGGGAAGCGCGTGCCGGCCGCCAGTCCTTCAGAATTGACGATGATGGCGACGTTGTCGCGCTCGTGCACGCGGATGTAAAGAGGGTCCACAGCTTCCTACAAGCGCGGCATAGGCGGTGTTACCGGGTTCCATGGAACCACGCCCTGCCGTTTTACCTGCCGCCGGTACATCTTGTTCCCGTCCGTCACATACAACCATTGCATGTTTGGACCGCCAAAGACAATGCCCTCCAGACTCTCGCCCGCGCCCTGGGGCTTATTGATGATAGCCGCGACACGGCCAGTCTGATCACAGACCTGCACCCCGAGGGCAGTAGCCACATAAAGAAAACCCTCGGTATCAAAGGCCATTCCATCAGCATCGCTCTGCGAAGAATCATCGGGTGTCTCCAGGCGATAAAAGGGTTGGCCATTGGCCAACGATCCATCAGGCTGTATCTGGAACGACCACACCCATTTGCGGCGTGGGTCATCAGCGACGAGCAGCGACTGATCGGAGGAAAGGCGCACCGAAGTGGGCCACTCAACTTCAGAAGACACAACACGCTTGTTGCCCTGAGCATCCACGAACCAGATGTGGTGGTTCGGCGCTTCGGTAAAGTACAACTCGTTGTGCTGCGTGACCGCAAGATGATGCATTGACACGCCGTCGACCACAACGGATTCTTTGCCGTCGGGTGTATAAGCGATCATCCGCTTGCGGTCGTGCTGGCAGACATAAAGCTTGCCATCGGGACCGAACATCAGCCCATGTGCCCCGCCGGTATTTTCTTTCCAGAGGGTAATCTTGCCGTTCAGATCGATCTTGTAGATGCGATCGTGCGGAGCATCGGTGAAATAGACGTTTCCATCCTTGTCGACCGTAGAATCTGCGCTGAGATGATAGCCCTCGCCCAGATGCTCCCACTCTTTGCCCGGTTCCAAAATGGTATAGACTCCGCGCTCGTTGACCTGCGTGGGCTTCGAAACCGGCTTGGGATAATCTTTCCACAGCCAGCGCAGCGCATCCGGGAAAATTGCGCCGCCATGCTTGCCGTTATGCCCTTCGGTGCCGGTGACGAAGTTGCTTTCATATCCGGCAAACTGCAGCGCGGAAAAGATCTCCTGGTTGCCCAGGAACCAGTTGCCGGCGTAGTTGTTCTGGTCGGCGCTGCCATCTTGCAGAAATACACGCAACGGCTTGGGCTCGGTTTTGCGGATGAGTGTGGCCAGCTCCTGCCCGCCGCGCAGGTTCGTGAAACTGCCAATAAAGCTCATGACGCGATGAAAAGCATCAGGCCGGTTCCAAGCCGCGTTGAAAGCGGCTATCCCGCCGGAGCTCGATCCTGCGATGGCGTAGTCATTGGGATCTTTGGACAAGTTATAGTGCCTAGCGACCTCAGGCAGAATTTCTTCAATAAGAAAACGCGCGTAGCGATCGCCAAGCGCGTCATACTCGAAGCTGCGGTTGTAGCGCTCCCGCTGCGTAGGAGCAAGCGCTGGCATCACCCCGGGATTGACAAAAACTCCGATGGTCACCGGCATGTCGCCCTTCGCAATCAGGTTGTCGAAAACGATGGGAACGCGAAAGCTGCCAGCTTCGTCCGCCATGCCTTTGCCATCCTGAAAGATCATCACGCAGGCGGGCTTCTCGGCTTTGTACTGTGCCGGGACGTAAATCCAATAATCGCGCGTGGTCCCTGGATAAATCTTACTGGCTGTCCAGGAATACTTGGTGACTGTGCCTTTGGGAACATTCGGCTGGCGCTGCGAGTCGGGGCCGAGAGTGTACTCTTCGGCGTACAGCAGCGCGGCAGAAACAGCAACCACAAAAATCAAAAGAGGAATTTTGCGCATGTGGCGAACCCAGTCTTGGACATTCTACGCGACTTTAACCGTAGAGACGCAGCATGCTGCGTCTCTACGGTTATTCGGCCTTGGGGGAGGGCTGAATTCGCTGTGGCCGGAAGAGCTTCTAACGTCCTAAGCCGGATGCCATCGTCTTGGCCAGGGTGCCGTTGGCATCGTCATCTTTGAAAGCCCAGAAGTATGCTCCACCCAGGCCTCCCGGGGTTCGGAAGTTCACGTACAGCATCTTCAGGCGTGTGGTCAGCTCGTCATCAAATGACCAGAATGTTTGGGTGGTGGGATTGTAGGTCCAGTGCGCGAATCTCTGCGGGTCAAAGAAACTCTGGGCGCCGGTTTGGGCCTGCAATGTGGCGAAGGTCGCCACGCCATCGGTAGCGAGCGTGTCTCCGGCAGGAGAGGGGGCAGCGCCGGTAGAAGTCTGATAAAGCCCGTGGTTCACATTTGGAACTCCTGTCCAACCACGTCCATAAAAGGGCAAGCCCAATAGCAGCTTGCGCGCAGGCACGCCGGCATCAAGATAAGCATCGATGGTGAATTCAATAAAGAAATTGTCGGGAACCTGCCTGGAACCGAAAAGCGGAGCATGGTGATTGGTGGTCGTCTCCCAGGTGCCGTGGTAGTCGTAACCTTCGATATTGAAGAAATCCAGTTGCCGGGCGACTTTGGCCAGCTCAATATTAGAAAAATTCTGCTCCCCGGCGGGCGCGGCAATGGTGAGCAGGTAATGGGTCTTGTTGGCCGCTCCCAATGCGTCTAACTGGTTGCGAAATTCCTGCAGAAGCAGCGTGAAGTTCTGCTTATCGGCGGCGGCGGGGAACTCCCAATCAACGTCAATCCCGTCGAACAGGTTGCCGGTAGAAACGCCTGCCGCGACATTGCCCTTGACGAACATGTCAATGCACGATGCAGCCAGTTGCGCGCGCAGTTGCGGCGTGCTGGCGGCAAAGGCAAATCCCGCGGTGTTGGCAGCCGAGGCCCCACCGAGAGAAATCAGGATCTTGAGATTAGGATGAAGCTGCTTGAGCTTCACCAGTTCGGCAAAGTTCCCAAATAAAGGCGCGGTATCGGCAATGCCATTGACCGGAGGAAGAAAGGGTGTCTGAAAATCGGCCCATGAATCGGCAATGTGGCACATGGCATCGGGCGCGCCCGATGTGGGAGCAACGTTGCCGAAAGCATAGTAAAAATGCGTGAGCTTGCCGGCCACGCCGTTGTTTTGCAGGTCGGCAATGTTGTAGTGCGCGCCGTAGATGCTCCACTCTTCGAAGTATCCGGCGAGGACTTTGGCACTGTGACCGCCATGGCCTTCATCTTTATCGTTGTTATTTTGGGCAAACGCGGGAGCGCAACAGGTGACCAGTGCCAGGATAATTGCAAGCAGGCTCAGGAACAGACGAGCTGAGTAACTCTGTGTCATTAGGATTACCTCCAGAGGGGGGAAATACCAGCGGCGGCAAGTATAGAACTATATAGCGGTTTTGGCAACACTAAACCAGTGGTTCAAAGTTTCGATTCAAAAGTCTAATAAGCTATATAGCAATATAAGGTTCCTTCAGATGACAACTGTAGCTATGGATGCAAAGCAACAAAAACGGAGAGAAAAGTGTGACGACTAGATTGTGACGACTAGATAAGGCGAACTTTAAAACCTTTTGATTTTATCTCGTGTTCTCACAAGAACTCTGGAGCAAGAGTGGGGGCGCAGTTGGCGATTGGCTGTACTGGCCCGGCCAGCCATTGCATTCATTTCCGGCGCGATTCTGAGCGATCTGATCGTGCAAAGTCACGGCTTGTTGTCGCACCGCATCGGCTCCTGTCTTGCCGAGGTCGGCTTCCATCGATTGCAACTGGGTGTTCACCTCATGGTTGCCGAACTCAGAGGCCACCAGCAGCCAGACATAAGCTTGCTGAAGATCGCGCGGCACTCCTTGCCCGCGCAGCAGGAGCGACGCCAGCGCTTGCTGCGCAAACGGATTGCCAGCCTCTGCAGCTTGCTTATACCAGCGGGCTGCTTCGGCATAATTTGTGGTGGTACCCTGGCCGGCGTCATTCAATAGGCCCAGATAGAATGCGGCGCCACCGTCACCTGAAGCTGCAGCCTGCTGGAACCACTTTTTTGCCGTCGTTGTATCGCGAGAAATTCCGTCACCCAGAAAGTAGAGCCTGCCCAGAGACAACTGCGCAATCCAATCGCCCTGTTCCGCAGACTTGGTGTACCAGACAATAGCCTGGGGAATATCTTTTGTGACCAGGCTGCCACTCTCATACACGGTTCCTAAGCCGGTCTCGGCCGGAATATAACCTTGATCAGCGGCCAGGCGCAAAAGATGCAAAGCTTCGTCTTGATCCTGCGTGCTCGTGTTATTGCCAAGCAGAAGACCTATTGCCTGTTTGTACTGCCCCTGCGAAGTGGCTGGCGCAGAATAACTTTTCCGAGCGCACAATACAAGCAAGCCAAGAACCAGAACGCCTGTCATTTTCTTCATAAGCATCCCCTTTTACACTGCCCGCTTAAAAGTAAGTATACACTTACTTTTGGCTTGCACAATGAAAATTGCCGCAAGAGCATCCGGCCCTGCCCACGCGCAGCAACTAAAAAAGGCCGACCGATAACAGTTATGCTCAACCAAAGGTTCCCGTGAATGTCAGCGATCGCGGCAAAGCGGAGTCGCGGCATAGTGCTTTGAAGCCAAGACAATTTAATGAGGACCCCTGGAGCCTAGCTCACCAGGCGCAGAAATCTTTCCAGCACTTCATGCACGCCCAGCAGCAGGGTTGGATAAGAGGCGATCAGAACGAAGATTGAGGAAGCAAGCAATCCGCAAAACAGGAGTTGACGGCGCCGAGCGGCGCTCTGGGGCCCTGCAATCGGGGAGGAAGAATCGGCTGCGTCGAGCAAGGCATGCACGCGGCGGGCGACATCGGGCAGGTCGTCGTGTTCGAGGAAATAAGCGCCCGTGGGAACCGCAACCGGATTGCAATCGGGCATCATGCGCGAAACTTTGATCAGGGCCGAGGCCAGGTTCAAAGGTGGAACCCTTCCCTGCTGCACGGCGTAACAATCGGCCGACTCTTCAGAAGCGGCGTGCCAGGTGCGGCTGAGGTTTTCCGCTCCTGGCAGAAAGAACAGGACCGTAGGGCACATTCCGGCAAACCAGCGCTTTAAATTATCGCGCGCGGCCAAATGGCCGATCTCGTGCTGAATGGCGGCCGTGAACTCTTCCGCATTGAGCGCATCGAATACCTGCTCCGAAACAAACAGGCGCGGATGCAAGGCGCCAATCACCGCAATGACCGGAAAAGATTCTTTCAGCTTGTAGGCCGGGATATTGACGCCTGGCAGAGAAACTGGATGGCTGCGCCGCAACCAGTCACGCAATATAAGACGGCTCCGGCGCCAGGAGGCCAGGCCTCGCAGCAGAGCGCAGGTAAACAACAACGCCGAAAGCGCGACCAGCGAGAGCAACACCCAACTGATGCGCTCGGTTGTGGCTCCCGGCTCCAAAATGAGATACGAGGGGATTACAAGAAACAAGATGCACAGCGCGGAGATGCATGCTGGAAATATTTTGAGAAGAAACAAAAAAGTCGCGCCAGTCTGCGCGCGCGGGGTGGTTTTCATCCCCAGATGAAAAAGAAATCGCGCGAAGAGGGAGAAACATGCATTCAGCGGAAGAAAACATGCCAGCGCCAGAGATGCTCCCAGGGCGAGGTACATGGTCATTTCTCCCCTTTCAGGGTTTTTCGCTTTTCGCGCACCAGGCGCTCGAGCTCATCCAGCAGGCGGCGGTCTTTTTCGCTCACCACCTCAACGAAGCAGGAGAGCAGCGGAGCGGTATCGCCGGCGCTGTGCGCCAGCAGGCAATCAATCAGGTCGGTGGCAATCCCCTGGTCGAGCTGCTGCCGCGAAATGCGCGGCGAATAAAGAAATGCCCTGCCTTCCTTACGGCGATTCAATATCCCTTTTTTGTGCAGACGATCGAGCGTAGTCATGAGCGTGGTGTAGGCCCAGTGCTGCTGCAGATCGTCAAACAGGTCGCGCACCGAAATTTCCCGCTTTTGCCAGACCACTTCCATGGCGCGCCGCTCCAGCTCGCCAAGCGAAAGACGGGCCACTTCGCGAGGAGGCTGAAAGCCGCGCAACGTAAATCTGGGAAAGCTCATGCGCCACCTATTCTACTCTGCTCGCGGCCTCAACGGAACTGCCCACTGGAAAGAGGCCAACCTGCTCTGGTAACGATCTGCTTGTAGATGTCACTAACTGTAGATGTCACCAAAACAGTTAGTGTGAACTACGAGGCGTGGTAGTAGTTGTGCCTGCTCAGCTACATTAAGCCTCTTACGCTGCACGGACTTCTGCATTCATCTGCTGAAAGACAGGCAACATGAATTTTTCAAACCTACGGCTCCGTTTCTATTTCATCATTGCAGTTTTTCTGTTTTTCGCCGGTGTTGCTTTGGCCCAGAATCCGGATGGCGCTCTCTCCGGCACCATTCGCGACAGCAGCGGCGCCCGCGTTGCCGGCGCCCAGGTTTCTCTGGTGGGTTCGGGCCCGGAGTTGGGCCGCAGCACCACCAGCAATGGCATGGGAGAGTTTCGCCTGGAAGCGCTTCATCCCGGCGATTATCAGCTTGAAGTCACAGCCCCGCGCTTTGCCACCACGCGCTCCGCGGTAAAGATTGCAGTGGGATCGGTTGCCACCGTCGCTGTTGTCCTGAAGCCTCAAATCGCCCAGCAGAGCGTGCAGGTCGAGGGGCGCGGAGAATCCGTTACCAGCCAGACCATCGACACTACCAGCAGCGTTGAGCAAAGCGTGGTCACTGCGAAAGACCTGGTATCGCTACCTTTGGCCAGCCGCAGCTTTGCCAACATCGCTTACCTCAGCCCGATGACCGAGCCGGTCGAGCCTTCCGATCCAACCAAGGCGCGCATCACGGCGGTCTCATTCGGCGGCAGCTCGGGATTGAATGTGGACCTCTCGGTAGACGGCGGCGATAACAATGACGATTATATTGGCGGCTTTCTGCAAAACTATTCGCCCGATGCAGTGCAGGAATTCGCCATTCGCACGGCGCAGTATGATGCCGACACCTCGCGCACCAACGGAGGCTCCATCATCATCTCCACCCGGCGAGGAACCGACCACTGGCACAGCGACCTGGCCGGTTATTTTCGCGAGCAGGCGCTCAATGCGCGCAACCGGTTGGATAATCCTGAACCCAATCCCAAGCAACCCTTCTCGCGGCAAAATGGAATTGCCACCCTGGGCGGGCCGCTGGTAAAAAATAAATTCTGGTTTTTTTCCTCGCTCGAATATGTGCAGGAAGATGCCAGCATCGCCTACAGCAACACCACACAAAGCGAATTCCAGGCGCTGGCACAGTTGGCGGCATTGGGCCAGATTCCAAACGTTCCCGCCATCATTGTTCCCAGCTCGGTGGACGTGCCCTTCAAAGACTTTCTGCACGATACCCGTCTCGATTGGGCGCAATCGGCGCGCTCGCAGTGGTTCCTGCGCGGAGCTTTGGATTGGAGCCGCACAAAGAATGACCTGATCCAGCAGGCTACGCTGCCGTCAGCCGGCGCGCTTACGAACTCAAATTACTGGAGCGTGCTCATCAACAACCAGTTTCAGTTCACGCCCGCATGGCTGGGCTCTTTTACCTTTCAAGCCAACAGCTTTCACCATACCAAGCAGCGCAATTCAAATCTCGGCTTCGCGCTGGCGTTTCCCTTCAGCGCAAATTTTCATACCACTTCGGGCTTTGAGACCTTCGGCGACAACCAGTTTGCAACCGCGATTACGAACTTCCCAATTCAGCGCGACCAGCAGAAATACCAGTTTCGTTACGATGTCGCCCATACCACCGGCGCGCACGCCATCAAGTTCGGCATCAACTTTATTCAAGAGCCGGTGCTGAGCGGCCGCGTAGCCGACAGCCCGGAAAGGCTCATCCAACTTTTGGGGATGAATCCCAGCGATCTGGTGAGCAGCGCACAAAGCCTGGCGCCATTCTTTACGTGCGATCCAAATGCTGTGCCTCCCGATCCAACAGCTTGCCCGGTGGACAGCTCGGGAAATCCACTTGCTAATATCACAGATTCTGCTGGAGGCAATGGCCAGTTCAAGCAAAGCGTTCAACGTATTGGTCTTTATGCGCAGGATTCCTGGCGCGTCACGCCCAGCTTTACCGTGAACTACGGCTTGCGCTACGACACCACCTTCGGCCTCTTTAGTTCCAACGGAGCCGACCAGTCGCAAAATCCCGCGCTGGCGCTGCTGCGGATTCCCGGGGCTCCGTTGCCATTCGGAATCCCGCATGACTATCGCAAGGCTTTTGCTCCACGCCTGGGCGTTGCCTATGCTCCCGGTGGATCGGCCAGCACCGTAATCCGCGCCGGGGTGGGAATGTATTACAACGATCTGGCGCAAAATGGCTGGATCGATGCCCTGCGCGCGGTTGATACAACCCTCAATCCCGGCGACCAGGCCGCGCTCATTAATCCGAACTATCACACCCCCTATGCCTTGCAAGCCAGCGCCGGCGTGGAGCACACATTCAATCGCACCTGGGGCATAGACGCTCATTATGAACACCAGCAGGGAGTGCATCAGTACCGCCGATACGAATACGTATCGGGCATTACGCTGCCCGCCGCCATACCCAACAACATTTCTGTTTTCCGCACCGACAATCGCTCGCGCTACGATGGAGTCTCTTTCGTAGTGCAGCACAACTCCCGCTGGCTGAGCATGACGGCGCACTACACGCTGGCCAACGCCACCACCTGGGGAGCAACCGTAGGCGAACTGTTCGATTATGTGAACGGCGTGAGCGATGTGCGGAATCCGTTTGGACCGGGAGATCATGGCCCCTCGGGCGAAGACGTGCGCCACCGCTTTGTGATTGCCGCTACCGCCCACCTGCCGTGGAAATTTGAGGTCTCGACGCTCTCCCAATTGGAGAGCGCACGCCCCTTCACTATGGCCGATTCTGCCGACGACCTGAACGGCGACGGCGTATTCAACAATGATCGCGTGATTGTGAATGGCGTGCAAACCACGCTCGACCAGTTCCGCGGCACGCCCTTCGCGCAGGTGGATATGCGCGTGAGCCGGGCATTTAAAATCAGTGAGCAAGGCTCCATAACTCCCTTCGCTGAGTTTTTCAACCTGTTGAATCGGCAAAACCCGGGCAACAACTACGTGGGAGACGTTGCCGGATTGCCCATCCCGGTTGACAATACCGCCAACGTGACCGCCCTATGCTTGAACACCGCCTGTACGGTGACCAAGCCCGTACGCAGCATTAAAGACCTGCGCGTTCCCGCGGGCGCCCTGGGAGATTTCTTTGGCCCGGGAACGACGGTAGGAATCCCATTTGCCGCGCAGTTGGGCGTAAGGTTCAGGTTCTAGGTAGTTCTCGGTTCTCAGTTGACGCACTCGCAAGGTTAAAGATACCCGCATTACATCGAGTATCAGTTCGCAAAAAGATAACCACAGCGGGCACAAAGGAATACACACTAAGGACACAAAGGGGAGATTTGCCCTTGCTCCTCCAAGTACTCCATCTGTCCACCGCAGGAACTCTTTTTTTTAATTCACGCGCTTTTAAATTTCCCGCATCCCTTGTCTCTCCTTTATACTCTAATTAAGTACTTACTTAAACATGCCCAAGACGGCCCTAATCCGACCGCCCGAGAAAGCCCTGAATGCCCGCCCTGCCATCCTCGCGGCCGCGATCGAGGAATTTGCCGAACAGGGCTTTGCCGGCGCCCGCATGGATTCCATCGCGAAAGCAGCCGGGGTCAACATTGCGCTGCTTTTTTATTACTTCAAGAGCAAGGAACTTCTCTACAAAGCGGCCCTGGAGGAGATTCTTTCGAGCTGGAGCTCGCGGGTGCTTACTACACTCGAGGCTCCGCAATCCCTGCGAGACAAGCTTCTGGCTTACGTGAACGCGTATTTTGAGTTCGCGCAGCGTGAGTCACCCTCCTGGTTGCGGCTCGTGCACCAGGAGGTCCTGCGCCAGGGCCGCTCCGCCTCTCCGCATTTGGTCAAGCTGGCGCAAAAATACATCAAGCCGGTGCATCTTGCGCTGCGCAAGATCGTGCGGGAAGGGATTGAAGCGGGAGAGTTTCATGCGCTCGATCCCGAACATTTCGTGTACTCGATGAACGGCATGATGAACTCTTATTTCGTCAGCAGCTCCGTCATACGAATTTTGAGCAGCCACGACCCGTGGAGCAAAAAAGGGATCGAAATGCGCCGCCGCGAAGTCACAAAGCTCATCCAACTAGCGTTGTTGAAGCCGGCGGCAGAAGCCGAGGCTCCAACCCCGATGAGGAATGATCGTGAGTAGATGCGCCATACAAAGAGGATGCAGGCAGATCGCAGCCGCCGCGGCAATGGTGGTGCTGCCAGCGGCTTGCGTGTGGGGACAAACCACGACGGACTCCCTGCGATCAGTCACAGCCCAGATCCCGCCGGTTTATACCGGCAGCGTTCCCAGCGGCAGGGCAACAGATACAGTGCTGGAGCTGCCGCTGCGCGCCGCTATTGACCTGGGCCTGAAGCAAAATCTGGGATTGATCGAGGGAACGCAGGATATCCGCAGCGCGCAGGCAGCGCGCCTGCGTGCTCTGAGCAAACTGCTGCCAGACGTTACAGCACAGATCTCGGAATCTGTGCAACAGAACAATCTAGCCGCCTTTGGCTTGCCGCCTATTCCCGGCGTGCCCGCCATTGTGGGGCCGTTCAGCCTGAGCGACGCCCGCGCCTCGCTTTCACAATCGCTGGTGGACCTTTCTTTATGGGACAAAGAAAAATCGGCATCGCTCGATCAGCAGGCGGCCAGGCTTTCGTATGCCGATGCGCGTGAGATTGTGGTGGTAGCGGTCGCCGATCTTTATTTGCAGGCAGTAGCTTCGTCAGCGCGGGTTGATTCGGCGCAGAGCCAGCTTGCAACCGCGCAGACGGCTTACGATCAGGCGGTCAACATGCGAAAGGCCGGCCTGGTAGCGGGCATTGATGCGCTGCGCGCCCAGGTGGAGCTGCAATCACGGCAGCAGCAGCTTCTTTTTGCAAAAAACCAGTTTGCCAAAGACAAGCTCGATCTGGCCCGCGCCATCGGCCTGCCCAGCGGCCAGGAATTCAACCTGGCTGACAAAATGCCCTATGCTCCCGCGCCCGTCGTCACTCTCGACAAAGCTTTGGCAGATGCGTATATGCATCGCGCCGACTTTCTGCGGGCGCAGGCCTTGCTGCGCTCGGCAGAAGCCAATCGCCACGGCGCCACTGCGGAATATCTTCCCACTTTGGGGGTGGATGGCAACTACGGCGATCTTGGGCGCACCTTCGGGCACTCGCACGGCACCTTCAGCACTGCTGTCGGACTGAACATCCCTATTTTTCAGGGCGGCAAGGTGCGCGCCGATACCCTGCAGGCGGATGCCCTGCTGCAGCAGCGCCGTGCCGAACTGGAAGATACGCGCGGAAGAATTGATTCCGAAGTGCGAAAGGCCTTTCTTGATGTGCAGTCTGCCGCCGACCAGGTGGAGGTCACCAGCAAAGAGATTGATCTGGCGGCAGAAACCCTGGGCCAGGCGCGCGACCGTTTTGCCGCCGGGGTGACCAACAACCTTGAGGTGGTGCAGGCACAAGAGGCGCTGGCCAACGCCAATGAAACTTATATCAGCAGCGTGTATGCCCACAACATCGCCAAGGCATCGCTGGCGAAGGCCGTAGGTCTGGCGGAAATATCGATCAAAGAATTTTTAGCGGAGAGGCACTAATGCCCGAACTCGACTTGAAACCGGAAGTTGACGAGATTGCCGAGGAAAGAGTGGATGACACTCCCCTGGAGCAGCCCGTTATTGAAAAGAAATCGTTCCTGGCGCAGCATCCCAAGGCGAAGTGGATCATTCTCGCAGTGCTCATTGTGCTGCTCGCAGGCGGCCTTGCTTTCTGGATGTATTACCACGCTCGCGAATCCACCGATGACGCCCAGATTGAAGGCTATGTTGTTCCCATCGCGCCTCGCGTAAGTGGCACCGTGGTCAGCGTCAATGTGAACGATAACCAGCCGGTCAAAGCAGGAAGTGTGCTGGTGCAACTTGATCAGCGCGATTACCAGGTTGCATTGCAAAGGGCCGAAGGCGATCTGGCCGATGCCCAGGGCTCTGCGGAGGCGGCGCGCACCGGTGTACCCATCACTTCAGCCACCTACACCAGCCAGCTTTCCATTGCGCAGGCCAATTTGGCAGCAGCACAGCAAGAAGTGGATAGCGCCCAGGCCAACCTGCGCCAGGCAACCGTTAATTACAACAAAACGGCAGATGACTTGAAGCGTTACCAGCAACTGATTGGCCGCGACGAAATATCGCAGCAGCAATATGATGCCGCAACGACTACAGAGAGGGCCGCCCGCGCTGCGGTGGATTCAGCCCAGGCCGGCGTGGCCACAGCACAAAGTCACGTGCAGCAGGCCCAGGCCCAGGTAAGGGCCGCCAGCACGGCCCCCGATCAGGTATTTGTCTCCAAGGCCCGGGCCGGCGGCGCAGAAGGACTGGTGCAGACCCGCGCTGCCGCCGAGGAGCAGGCCAGGCTCAACCTGGAGTACACCACAGTGCGCGCTCCCGTGGATGGCGTAGTAACCAATAAGCAGGTGCAGTTAGGGCAGGTCATACAGGCCGGCGAGCCGCTCATGGCGCTGGTGCCGCTGGAAGATATCTGGGTGGTTGCCAATTATAAAGAAGACCAGATCAGGAACATGCGGGTGGGCCAGCCGGCAGTCATCCACGTAGACGCCTATAACCGGGACTATGACGGCCATGTGGATAGCTTCGGCGCCGCCACCGCATCCAAAACCAGCTTGCTGCCGCCGGAGAATGCCACTGGCAATTACGTGAAAGTGGTGCAGAGGATTCCGGTAAAGATCCTCTTTGAAAAGGGACAAGACCCACAGCATCTGCTGCGCCCGGGAATGTCTGTGGTGCCCACGGTGCTGACCAATAAATAATGCGCATGTCATGGCGATGACACCAATCAGTCCCCAGAATCCGAAGGCCGGCGTCCCACTGATCAATCCGTGGATCATAGCCATCACGGTGATGACGAGCACATTCATGGAGGTGCTCGATACCACAGTGGTGAACGTCTCGCTGCCGCACATCGCCGGATCACTTTCTTCCACGCCGGAGGAAGCCACATGGGCGTTGACCTCCTATCTGGTAGCCAATGCAATTATTCTTCCCATGACCGGCTGGCTGGCGAACTTCTTCGGACGCAAGCGCCTGCTCATGGCTTCGGTCACCGGATTTACGATTTCGTCGTTCATGTGCGGCTTCGCCCCCAACCTGCCTTTCCTTATTTTCTTCCGGATCATCCAGGGCGCGACCGGCGGAGGCCTGCAGCCACTTTCGCAGGCGATTCTGCTGGAGGTGTTTCCTCCCAAAGACCGCGGCAAGGCGATGGCTTTCTGGGCGCTGGGGATTGTTGTCGCGCCTATGCTGGGGCCTGTCCTGGGTGGATGGCTGACCGATAGCTACAGCTGGCGCTGGGTGTTTTACGTCAACGTGCCGATTGGGATTATCTCGCTGATCATGACGTATGTTTTTGTCTTCGACCCGGCATATATCAAGCGCGCCACGGCCGCGATTGACTACTGGGGCATGGGACTGCTGGCGGTGGGCATTGGCGCGCTGCAGATCATGCTGGATAAAGGCCAGGAGGATAACTGGTTCTCTTCCCGTTTCATTACCACTCTCGCAGTTCTGGCCGCAGGAGGACTCGCGCTCTTTGTGTCTCGTGAGCTGATCACAGAACATCCGGTTGTCGACCTCCGTGTCTTCAAGAACCGCAGCTACGCTACCGGCGTATTCCTGATGACCGTTTTGGGATTTGTGATGTATGGAAGCACAACGCTGGTTCCGCTGCTGTTGCAGACGCTACTAGGATATCCAGCGCTGCAGGCAGGCGTAGCCATGCTGCCGCGCGGATTGGGCTCATTTGTCATGATGCCCGTGGTGGGCTTCCTGATGAGCAAGATCGAGGCACGCCGCCTGCTGGGGGGCGGCATTCTGGTGGCGACATTCAGCTTCTGGAAATTTGCCCATCTCAGCCTGGATGTGGGTTACTGGAACTTCTTCTGGCCGCTCATCGTCCAGGGTTCTGCCATGGGATTTCTCTTTGTTCCCCTGACCACCATCACCAACGATCAGATCCCCAAAGAGCAGATCGGCAACGCTACCAGCCTGTTCAACCTGATGCGCAACATCGGGGCCAGCATCGGAATTGCCGCGGTCATCAGCATTCAGAACCGCCATGAGCAGATGCATACCGCTGACCTGAGCCGGCATGTGAGCATCTATGACCTGCTTACACGGCAGATGATGAACAAAATTGTCGCCATGTTGATGGGGCATGGGAGCGATATGACGACAGCTACTCATCAGGCTTATTCCGTTCTATTCAGCATGATCAAGAAGCAGGCCGCCATCATGTCATACAACGACGTCTTCGCTCTCCTGAGCTTAACCTTCGCCGCCATGTTTCCCCTGATTTTCCTTATGCAAAAGCCCAAACATGTGCAGGGCGGCAACGTGGCCGCACACTAAGAGCACCTCTCAGTTGCCGGTTGCCAGCCCCTCTATGGCAATTCCCATGCCGTAATTTTTGAGAATCTTGTGGGGCTATTCAACGATTGGCCAATGTGGCAATGTCACCGAGACCAAGTAGCTTCCGGTCGGCTGTAACCAGGGTGAGTTCCAACACCTTTGCCGTCGCCGCCAGGAATCGATCAGCCGGGTCGGCGTGGGCTAACTGCAATCCTTCTGCAGTTGCAACAATCTCATGGGTCAAAGGCGCTTCATGAAATCCATGTACCATCTGCTTCATCCACTGAATTGGGTCCGCATGTAGCACGATTTTTCCTTTGCGATGAAGTATCAGAGCTTCCCAGGTGCTGATGGGCGACAACCAAAGTTCATTGGCCTCGTCTTCCAATTCCGCCCACACACGTTTACCTATCAGCCTGGCGTCTCCTCGGCTCCAAAGCCAAATATGAGTATCGAGTAGGAGTTTCAATCGCGGTAGGCCTCAAACTCGTTCATGTCGATCACAGACTCGGTGATGTCTCCCACAATTTCAAAGGTGTCCTTCATGGAGCCCAGCCATTCTTTGCGCTTCACCTTGGCGGCAGCAGGAATCAGCTCCGCGATCGGCTCACCCCGCCGCGTAATGACCACTGACTTCTTGGTCTTATTCACCTGGTCGATCACGGCCAGACACTTGGCTTTAAATTCTGAGATGGCAATTTTTTCCATCGCATCACTCCGGATCCTCTAATTATACTATGGTCATCTCAGTTGACTATATGACCGTACAGCGATTCCAGACACAACATGGGCTTGAGCCCGGCGCCGCACGGACACATTATGGCATTGCTCTCAGCAGTTTCAGGAAGGGCCTTCCAGCATGACGCTGGTTCGTCGTCAGCCGAATCAGCATCATGCCGGAAGGTGAGGAGAAAGGATAAAAATTACTCTATTGAACAACCAGGACGCCCTGATGTTGTGTATTCCTGATGTTCTGTATTAAGAACCAGCACAACAGGTTTTTATTCCAGCTTGGAATAAACCGGGTAGTGGTACGGTTTGCAATATCCAGCACAGGAAAGGCGTGGCAAGATTGCCCAGGCGACAGCCGGCGAGACCCCGGCCCTACACGAATTGAACCACTACTAGAAACCGGTCTCTGGAATAATTTTCGATGAAAATGGTTTAAGCTTAGAGGCAGTGAGTCAGGATGCCCCCAAACGAGGTGAATTCGAAGAACTGGCTATGCCGCTCTTCGATTCCCTGTATAACTTCGCGCGCTGGCTAACCCAGAATCGCGAAGAGGCGGAGGACCTCGTTCAGGAGACGTATGTTAAGGCGCTGAAGGGCTTCCCTTCTTTCCAGCCGGGGACAAACTTTCGTGCCTGGATGTTCCGCATCCTGAGGAACTCTTTCCTCAACTGCCGGACGGGGTTGGCGGCGCGGATGACGGTAGGCATCGAGCCGGAAGAGGAAGAAAATATCGCGGGCGCAGACCGGAACACGCCGGAGACAATTTTGCTGCAGCGGATCGACCACGAAGCCGTGGCCGAAGCCATTGAGCAACTGCCAGTCCACTATCGCGAGGTGCTTCTGCTGTGCGATGTGGAGGAGTTGAAGTACCAGGAGATTGCAGAGACTCTTTCTCTTCCCGTGGGCACGGTCATGTCGCGATTGTCGCGGGCGCGAAAAACGGTGCGCGAGTGCCTGGAGAAAAAATCGGGCGTAAAATCCGGCAACACTCCGGAGCGGAGCGCTGCTGGAAAATCGAAATGAAATTGGTTTATTAATTATGGTTTGCGAGTTGTGGCACGAAAAAATCGGGGCATTTGTAGATTCCGAGCTCTCTTCGGAAGAAACGGCGGATGTAAACGCCCATCTGCGAGGCTGCAACTCTTGCGCGGCAGAGGTCGTGGAACGATTGCAGCTTAAGCGTGTGACCCAGGCAGCCGGTAATAAGTACAGATATGAAGCGCCCCTGGAGCTGCGGATGAAAATCCTGCAGAATGTCACTCCGAAGAAACGGCGGTCCTGGGGATGGAACTGGGCGCCGGCCCTGGCGGTCGCGGTCCTGGTGCTATTTGCCGTGCTGCTCTATCCCGCGTTCAGGCAAGCACAGGCGCCGTTCCGCGAGCTGGCAGATATCCACACGGCCACCCTGGCCAGTACAAACCCGCTGGACGTTATCTCCAGCGACAAGCACGTAGTCAAACCCTGGTATCAGGGCAAGCTGCCCTTCACCTTCGAGCCGCCGGAGTTGAAAAATACGCCTTATTCCCTGCTGGGCGGAAGGTTGGCATACTTCCAGCAATCTTCCGGGGCTGAGCTCATCTGCCAGTACAAACAGCACCGAATCTCAGTCTTCATTTTTGAGGACAGCCCGGAGTGGAATCGGAAGCCGGGGACGACCACCTCTACGCTGCAACCTACGGGCATGAGCGTCGAGAGCTGGAGCCAGGGTGGATTACGCTATGTGGTCTTGGGCGACGCTGCTCCAGACGTTATTCATGGTCTGGCTGAAATGTGGAGGCAAACGGCGCGGGTATAGCGCCGCAAGCATACCGCTCTGCGATATTCGCGCTTCCGGAACCAATCCAGATAGCCGCAGTCTGGCTTCAAAGCGCTCCTTTGCTTTTCGTGGCAGCCGCCACAGCCATCTTGGACCAATATGGGACAATTTCCTTCCTGGCTGCGCGGGGAAATCCAAAGCACAACAGAGAATCTCCTAACGTTTTGCACAAAGTTGGGGTAAAATCCCTCTATTCTTTCCTTTCCAAAATTCACGGTATGACCAAAGGTAGTCGCTCGACGATAGTTTGACGAGCAGGCCTTTTCAGACACGTGACTAAAGACTTTAGAGGAGAACCCATGAGACTTCGCAATTTGCTGAGCAATGTTGCGCTATGTTTATTGCTGCTTACAGGCCTGGGCTATAGCCAGGGTGTGGGCGCCTCCGGTGACATCACCGGCACCATTACCGACCCGTCGGGTGCGGTTGTAACCAATGCGACCGTAACCGCCACCGAGGTCGCAAAAGGCCTCAAACGCACGGCCCCCACCAATAGCAGCGGCCAGTACCATCTGACCGGTCTTTCGCCGGCCAACTATGACGTGAGCGTGAATGCCGGTGGATTTCAGGGCCAAATTCTGAAGGGCGTCGTAGTGAATGTGGGCCAGATGGTCATTCTGGATTTTCGCGTGAAAGTCTCGCAGACCGCGGAGTCGGTCGAGGTGACAACCGAACTGCCGTTGGTAGAAACCGAACGCGGCCAACAGGCGGATACCATCAACCAGCAGCTTATTACCGACCTGCCTATTGACCGCCGCGACTATCTTACCTATACCCTGCTGCTGCCGGGCGTGAACGATTCCACCCGGCTGGCTTCAGACCAGGATTTTCGCGTAAAGCAGACGCCACAGAGTGGGCTCTCATTTTATGGAAGCAATGGACGCGGCAACACCGTGACCATTGACGGCGGCGAAGCCGATGATGACGCCGGCGGCGTGCGCCTGACCCTGAGCCAGGACGCGGTCAAAGAATTCCAGATCAATCGCAGCAATTACAACGCAGAGCTAGGATCGGCCAGCGGCGCCAGCGTCAACATCGTTTCCAAGTCTGGCACCAACAACCTGCACGGCAGCCTTTATGGCTTCTTCCGCGATGCCCGCTTTGATGCCCGCGACCGCTTTGCCATCAACAGTGCCCTGCAGCCTGGCCAGTTGTCGGCCGCCAGCGGATTCTCAACCACGGCCGTAGGCCAGCAAGTCAAAGAATCTTTGAGCCGGCAGCAATTCGGCGCAACCCTCGGCTTTCCTGTTATCAAAAACAAGAGCTTCTTGTTCCTGGCCTTTGAAGGCCTGCGCGATCATCGGCAGACCGCGGTCCCGCTGCTGACCAATTCGAACATCTTCGCTCCTCAGGCCACGGCCAACAACAATCAAGTGGCAATCATCACCGGACTGGCTGGCTTGGGTGGCACCCCTGTTCCCTGCCTTACCGGTCAGCCCGCGCTGCCCGCCGCTACTTGCGCAGCCATCTTGAATAACGTGTTGACCATCAATCCAGCCGCCAGCCCGCTGAGTAAATTTCTGGTGAACCAGTTTGAAACCAACGGTGGCCTCTTTCCTTTTAACACAGAGCAATATCTGGCGTCCGGACGCTGGGACCATCAATTCAGCGACAAGAACCTGCTCTATTTGCGCTACAGCTATGGACGCGACCGGGAAGCCAATCCCGACGTAACCTCTCTGACCGGCATCTCGCGCGGCAGCAGCGTCCGTTCCCTTGACCACACCCTGCAGGCAGCATGGTTCCATGAGTTCAGCCCGAATACTTTGAATGAAGCCCGGGCCCAAACGAGTTACTCTAACTTTAACGTTATTCCAAACATAAACGGCGGACCAGGCTTAGATCTTCCCGGTTATGCAACCCTGGGAACCAACATCTTCCTGCCTAGTCTTACCATCATGCGCCGCGACGAATTTGCTGATAACTTCACCATGATTCGTGGCCACCACACCTTCAAATTCGGCGCTTACGAACTGCTGCGTGGCAACCATACCGAGTCTCACACCTTCTTGTCTGGGCGTTTCCAATTTGGCTCGCTTCCCGGTGGCATCCTAAGCCCCTGCCTGCAGGTGCCGGCAGCTTGCGGACTGCTTAACACAAACCCAGCCACCCTCAACGGTTTGCAATCGTTTTCCCTTGGGCTGCCGACGTTCTACCAGCAGGGTTTTGTTGATCCTGCTACCGGTCCTATTGACGCCAACACCCGGCCGTTGACTGCCTTTTATGCGCAAGACGCATGGCAGCTCCGGCCCAACTTTACCCTCAGCTTCGGTCTGCGCTATGAACTGGATTCCCAATACGGAACTGTAAACACCGACAACGACAATTTTGCTCCCCGGCTCTCGTTTGCCTGGGACCCGTTCAACGACCATAAGACGGTAGTCCGTGGAGGATACGGGATTTTCTACTCTCCCGTTTATTACCAGATTCCCAATGTGGCCAAGACCCTGGGCAACATTAATAACCACCGGGAGATTGCCAACTTCCTGGTTCCGCTTACGGGCATTCCTGGAAATCCCGTCGTCAACTCGGCAGCCATCTTCCAAACGCTGTTTGCGCAGGGAGTGTTCACCAACTGCATAAATGCCGTAGCTCCGAATTTCGCTTGCATCACCCCCGC
This sequence comes from Terriglobales bacterium, assembly GCA_035487295.1. Taxonomy (GTDB): domain Bacteria; phylum Acidobacteriota; class Terriglobia; order Terriglobales; family Acidobacteriaceae; genus QIAW01. The sequence goes on along the minus strand of DATHMH010000044.1, from coordinate 152,097 downwards.
CAATCTGGCCATATTCGGCATCAACGTTGCCAATACCGGCCCGCTTCCGCCCTTCACCGTGCTCTTCGGCGCGCAGCCCAACTATGCGAACCCATACTCGCAGCAGGCTTCGTTCGGAGTGGAGCGTGAGCTCCTGCCCGGGCTTTCGGTTTCCGCCAGTTACATTTACGTTCACACCGTCCACCTTCCGGTTGCTATTGATACCAACCTGCTGCCTGCGCCGCTGGTAGCGCAAACGCTGGGCAATGGCCAGGTAGCCACCTTTCGGAGCTGGCGAGCGCCGCAATGCTTTCTGCTGCTCAACAACCCTTGCTTTGTGAATCCGCTGATTCTGCAGAACAATGTTTATTCTTCGCTGGGATCGGCAATTTACAACGGTGGTATTTTGGAAATTAACAAGCGCTTCAGCCATCACTTCACCCTGATGGCGAACTACACCTATAGCAAAGGAATCGACACGACCACCGATTTCAACAGCGACTATGCACCCATGGATGAGACCACCAGCCTGCGCGCAGAACGCGCTGTCTCTGACTTTGATCAGCGCCACAAGCTGGTGATCGCAGGGACCTTTGAAACCCCATGGAAGGGCACGTGCGCAGACGGAATAGACTGCCTCTTCGGCGGCCTTTCATTCTCGCCGATTATTCGCTACAACAGCTCGCATCCTTTTAATCTGCTGGCTGGAACGGATGTCAATGGTGATAACCACGCCACCAATGACCGCCCAATCGGAGTGCCGCGCAACAGCGGCATCGGTCCGGACTTCCTGACCTTCGATATGCGCGTCGCCCGGCGCATTCCCATCGGCGAAAGATATGCCGTCCAGTTGACTGCCGAAGGCTTCAACCTCTTCAACCGCTCGAACTTCGCCAGCGTGAACAACGTAGTGGGCCCGAGTTTCAGCACAGCCTCCACGTTTACCACTTTTAATGTTCAGGGCAGCAAGTCTCTGGCGCCCACCACGCCGCTCGGCTTTACTTCAATGCTGCCGGTGAATGGTTGGCGCCAGTTGCAGTTCGGCGTGCGCTTGACTTTCTAACAAACTTCTCATCTTGTAGGGGCCCAGCTTTGGGCTCCTTTTTTATTTTTTGGATGGCATGAAAAAGACCCTTACTCACTCGGCCAAAATCAAGTTTTGTTCGCAGAATGTTCCAAAACTGATCTACGCTGCTGCTTCTTCCGGTCGGCGCAGGCTTTGCAGAATTTCATGCACTTGCGACGCGCGCTGGGTGTAGGTATGGTCGCGCAAGGCGCGCTGGCGCATATTTTTTCCAATTGCCTTTGCCTGGTCGCTGCCTACGGTACGCAGGTGTTGAACCACGTCGCGCGCCGAAGATGCCAATAAGATCTCTTTTTCCGGCGCGAAGAACTGCTCGATTCCGGCCCAGGAATCTGTAATCAGGCAGGCGGCGGCGCCGGCGGCCTCGAAGACGCGGGTAGGCGGAGAGAAGCCGGTGCTGGCCATGGAATCGCGGTTGATATTCAGCACCATGCGGGCAGAGCAATTCACGAAATTGTGCTGGTCGGTTCCCACGTGGCCGATCTTGCGGACATTGCGTGGCACAGGTTTATCGCCCCAGCCTTCGCCTCCCAGAATGAACTTCATCTCGGGCGCAAGTTCGGCGGCTTGCAGGAAAAAATCTTCCACGCGCCTCTCCCGGTCAGGCAGCCGGTTCCCCACGAAGGCAAGATCGCAGCGTAAGATGCTGGGCGGCGTAACCGGATAATGCGTCTGCGGATCCAGCGCGTTGTAGACGGGAAAGCACTGCCTGGCCTCAAGCTCCAGGTATTGCCGGCAGACGCGAGGACCGCCGCCATAAGTGAAGATGGCATCGTATTGCGGAATCAGGCTGCGAAAGGGATCGGCAGGGTTTTCCTCGACGCGCGCCAGCGTTGCGGGAGCGTCTACATCCCAGAAAACGACCCAGGGTGAGCTGTAAGCCTGGCAGCAAAGGAGCACGTCATTTTCCAGGCGTTCGTCAGCTGCTCCGACGCCGCTATGTTTGATGACCAGGTCTGCCTGCGAGGCCTGCTGCAGCAAATTATCAATTTGCCGCGGAGATTCGTAGACGATGACGTTCACGTAATCGAAGGGCCCGGCATCGCGATGTTGCTGGCGGCCATAAATGTCGGGCTCGGCGAAGGTGATCTTGTGGCCGAGGGCATGCAGGTTCTTGTAGATGCCGCGATAGTAGGTGGCGGCCCCATTCCAATAGGAACTGGTAATGCTGGAACCGAAGACGAAGATGTTCATCGGCTGAGCTCCTGGCAAATTTGAATCAGTTCCGCGGCGCGATGAGCGCAGGTATGGCGCTGCAGAATAGTATTGAATCCATTGCTTGCAATTTGCGACCGCGCGCGTTCGTCGCGGCTCATCTCCTGCACGATGGCCTGCATGTTGGCGCCATCGCCGGCGCATAGATAATCCTGTTGGGCGCGGAACAAGCCTTCGTCGTCCTGCCAGGGGGAGCACAGCAGAAAGGCTCCGCAGGCCATGACCTCGAACATGCGGATGGTGGGAATGCCTCCCAGGCCATTGGCGTATTGCCGCCGCGGAATATGCAGGGCAATTTTGGAGTGGTTATAGGCTTCGGCTGAATTCAGGTTGGGCAGGTATCCGCGGAAATCTATATTGGCGTGCGCCAACCGGGTACGCGCTTCCTGGGGGTAGCGAACGCCATAGGCCACGAACTTCAATTCGTTGAGCTGCTCGGCCGGATATACCAGGAACTCTTCCAGCTCGTGGCTGCGCTCGTCGTCTCCCCAGTTGCCGATCCAGAGGACGTCGGTATTTTTCGCCGCGTGCATGGGACGGAAGGTCTGAACGTCGGCAGCTTCGTGAAACGTCCAGGCGCGCTCCATGCCAAACCCGTTGGCGTAAATGCGGCGTATGGCCTCGCCAAAAGCCAGCACGCCGTCAAAAAGATGCAGATCGAACTGCAAAATGTCGCGCGGCGAAGTGTAGGCGCGATGGTGCGTATCATGCAGGAGCACGCGAAATCCGAGCTTGCTCTTCAAGCCGAGGATCTGGTTTATCAGGCTGGGATGGTTCCACTCGTGAAGAATAACGATGTCAGCCCCGCGCAGCTCGCGGGCAAGCCACTCCCCTAGGCGAGGATCATTCTTATAAAACTGGATCTTGAGCTCCGGAAATGCCCTGCGAAAATCGTCGATCGCGGTGATGGCGCGCTGGTCTTCCTGCTTGATCAGGTTGCTCAACGACCAGGAGCCCAGCTCCTCGTAGCACCGGACCTTTTGTCCTGCCTGCAGCAGGGCCCTGGCCAATCCGCGAAGAAAGTGCGCATTGCCGTGGTTCCAATCCGAGACCCAGGAATGGGCAAAATATCGAATGTCGAAGTTAGGTTCCATTTATGACAGTTAGCAAATGTCTGATAGCAATATGAGTGCAGCTTGAAGCTGCAACGGTTGAGGCCGGGCGGCCTGGTCTTGGGTCCCTCGCCCTTAATCCCTTGGAGGACTTAGATTGTGAGCTACCTGTTCAGGATGTCTTACTCACCCTGATGCTTAGAGGAAATCAGCGGAGATGAGAAAATGAGAGAGCAGGTTACAGGTAAATGATCCAACTTTCGGCTGCCGGCAAGCGCTTTGGACCCAAGTTGCTCTTTCAGGAGCTTGACTGGCTTATTACGCCCCGTGAGCGGGCCGGCATCGTGGGGGCAAACGGCACAGGGAAATCCACGCTGCTCAAGGTACTGGCCGGACTGGAGTCGCTGGATTACGGATCTCTGACCTCCACCAAGGGAATAACGAGCGGCTATCTTCCCCAGGACGGCCTGGCGCTCTCAGGCCGGACGGTTTTTGAGGAATGTATGCAGGTCTTCTCCGGCCTGCTGGCCATGGAAAAGGAGTTGGAAGCCCTTACCCGGAGCATGGCCGATCTGGACCCGCAAAGCAAGGCTTACGCCGACGTTGCCGAGCGGCACCAGCGTCTGGATGGCGAGTTCCGCGCCCGTGACGGTTATGCGCTCGAGGCGCAGGTGGGAAGCGTCCTCACCGGGCTGGGCTTCGGGAAAAGTGACTGGACGCGGCGCACGGAAGAATTTTCCGGCGGCTGGCAGATGCGCATTGCCCTGGCCAAACTGCTGCTGCAACGGCCCAACCTCTTGCTGCTCGATGAGCCCACCAACCACCTTGACCTGGAGAGCCGCAACTGGCTGGAGGATTACCTGAAGTCGTATCCCCATGCTTTTGTGCTGATCTCGCATGACCGGTATTTCCTGGATGTGACCGTCAGTAAAACACTGGAAATCTGGAACCAGCGGGTGCACTTCTACAGCGGCAACTACGATCGCTACCTGGCGCAGAAGAACGAGCGCCGCGCACAACTGGAAGCCGCTTACCGCAACCAGCGCGACAAAATCGAGCAACTGGAGGCTTTTATTAATCGCTTCCGCTATCAAGCGACCAAGGCAAAACAGGTGCAGAGCCGGGTCAAAGAACTGGAGCGGATGGAAAAGATTGAAATTCCACCCGATGAAAAAACCATCCATTTCACTTTTCCCCAGCCTAAGCCCAGCGGACGCAAAGTCGCTGAATTCATTGACGTCGCAAAAAGCTATGGCCCTAAGAGTGTGCTGCGCAACGTGAATTTTGTGATTGAGCGTGGCGACCGCATTGCCCTGGTGGGTGTGAATGGCGCGGGCAAATCAACCCTGATCAAGCTGCTAACGGGAAGCGAGCCGCTCACCTCGGGAAATTACGAGGTTGGACACAATGTCGAGCGCGATTACTTTGCCCAGGACCAATACAAGGAGCTGAACCCGGAAGCCAGGCTGATTGAAGACATCTTTGAAGTTGCGCCGCGCTCTACCCAAACCGAGCTGCGCAACCTGCTGGGCTGCTTTCTTTTCTCGGCCGATGATGTCTTCAAGCCCATTGGCGTGCTGAGCGGAGGCGAGCGCAACCGCTATGCCCTGGCACGCATGTTGCTGAAGCCTTCAAACTTCCTCCTGCTCGATGAACCTACAAACCACCTGGATATGCGCGCCAAAGACGTTCTGCTGGAGGCCCTGGAGGGCTTTACCGGAACCGTGGTCTTTGTGTCGCATGACCGCTACTTTATAGACAAACTGGCCACGCGGGTCTTTGAAGTCAGCGATGGGCAGGTGCATGTGTTCCCTGGGAATTACGAAGATTATCTCTGGCGTAAGGAGAATCCTGCGGCGCTCGCGATTGCGGCTGAACCCGCGAGCAATGGCAGTAAGAGCCAACCGCCGGTTCCCGCGCCTGAGATTTCTGAAGCGGCAAATGAAGGTCGCTCTAAGCGAATGAATCCTATTCGCCTGAAACAGATGAAAGAGCGGGTGCACGAGGTGGAAGAAGAGATCACACGCGTTGAGGCCGGAATTGTCGAGTGCGAAAACGGCCTGCAGACTTTCGTCAGCGCAGAAGAGACCCGGCGAACACAAGAGTTGCTTGCGAACAGAAAGAAGATGCTGGAACAGTTGCTGACAGAGTGGGAAGAAATTTCTCAGGCACTGGAAGCAAGCAGATAATTTGTTTAACAAGAATCGAAGCCGGCAAATTGATTCTGCTCTTCTTCAAGCAGTCGGTGACTCACGTTCTGCAATGCCCTGCGGCAATTCGAAGCTTCCACGGCAGTTTTATGAGAGTGTAAACGAGTCCCACAGGGACGCATGAAAGTAGCCCAGCACGGTTCGGCGCTGCTCAAAACTCCGGACCTGCGACGCTGTTTTGCGCCGAACCCAGTGCTGGGTAGAGATCGAACAAACCGAACTAGTCCCGCAGGGACGGCTGATTTGCTTCCTCAATCCCGTGGGCTGCCAAGAATTTCTTGAATTCCTCGACAAAGCTCATCTTCTTGTGATGCTCTGCCTGGTTATTAATATATGCGATCGTCTTTGATCGCTGCGAAATACCGACTGAAAAAGCGCCAAAACCTTCTTGCCATGAGAATCTTCCACCTTTGGAAAAATTCTCGTTAAACCACTTTGACGATCCCGCCTTTAACAATTGAACTGCCTTCGAGACACAAACGGTCCGCGACAATGAAAGTAACACATGGACATGATCTTCAACGCCACCAACTGCCAGAGCAACAAATCCATTTTCTCGCGCAATACCACCAATATAGGCGTGTAGACGTTTCCCGATTTTCTCACGGATCAACGGGCGCCGCTCTGCGGTACTGAAGACCACGTGTACCAGACAACATATGTAACTGTGTGCCATAAGTTTCAGGCGTCCCTACGGGACTCCCTCCTGGTTATGTATCTTACCCAGCACTGGGTTCAGCGCAATACTGAGATCAAGCTTCCATGCTGGAACTCTGCGCCGAACCGTGCTGGGCTACTTTCATGCGTCCCTTCGGGACTACTCGTTGCACAGCAAGTCACAATGCAAGAGACATCACTTCGGCAGGTTCGTCTTCCCGACTTTTTAGCATGAAGGCCACAGATGACAATTTTCTAATCGCTTCCAGCACCGGATGAATTCGTTGCAAATGCGTTACCGCGCTGGCACCGATATCGGCCGATTGGGCTGGTTGCTTAAGATCACCTTGCCGCCGCGGCGGGCGACCTGGAAAGAGACCACGTCATGCAGCATATCCGGAACGTTTTCTGCTTCCGTCCACAGAAAGACCCGGGTGGGTGAGTTCCAGAGTTTTGCGAAGCTCTGGTCGTTTTCGAATATAGGCGGGGCGTCGGGAAAGAGCGAACCGTACCAGAGATTGTGTGTCGCCTTGAGCACGTGCACCTGAAGGCCGGTATAGAAATTCATCGTTGAGCCTTCTTCGTATTCTCCATTGATTACAATCACATCGCCTGGCCGATATTGTTTTTCAACCGCCGCGGCCAACTGTTTTGAAGAAATGACGGGCTCAAAGATGGTAAGACCCTGCAACGCGCACGCGAGCATGCCGACCATCATGACCGCCAGGCAAAGATTTGCCACCATGGGCTTGCAGCGTTTGCGGAAGAAAAGGCTGGCGGCGCTGCCCAGCAGCAAAGCTACGCCTGTGCCCAGCAGCGGAATGCGGAAGGCGCCCAGGGCCTGGGGCGTGAGGTCAAGAAAGTGTCCAAAGGAAAGCGCATAGCGCGAGGGATCGCGGCGCAGCAGGTCGGCAATGTCATAGCCGGGCGGCGGCTGGCTGGACATGGTTCCAAGAAACATTGTGGCGACGAAGACCACGCAACTGATTGCAAAAAAGATCCACGATGAAATCAGCCCACTTTTTTGCGGACCCCCTGCTTGCGATTCGCGCCCCAGCCATGCGCCGGTCAGCAGCGCCAACGCAGGCAGCGCCGGGAGCACATAGTATTCCTGCCGTGTGGAGAAGCTGAAAAACAGCATGATCACGGCCGCCCACAGCGTGAAAAGCAAAGTTGCGGCCGGCTCAAGCACAAGGCCACGCTGAGATTCGTTCCCGGTATTTTTCCCGGGGGATTTCCAGACGTCTTTCCACGCCTGACCTGCACGGGCGACGGATTGCGGCAGGAATGCGCTCCAGGGCAGAAGCCAGATGAGAAGCAATCCCCAGAAAAGCCACAAGGGAACGGTATCGTAATCTTTGGGATAGCGTGTGCCCATATAGCGCCGGAAGTGCTCATTGACGAAATAAAACCACAGAAAACCCTTGGCCTTACCGGCAGGCGGATTGGCATGCGCAGCCAGCATGTGCCAGGGAGCGGCCATGGCCAGGAAAATCAGCGCGCTTGAAACCAGCCTCATGCGCAACAGGTGGCGCAGGTTTTTCGTCAGCAACAGATATAGGAAGATGATGGCCCCGGGGAAGACAAGTCCGATCAATCCTTTAGCCAGAACCATGAGGGCGGCGCAAACCGCCAGGCCCCAACAGACGAGGCGCGACGGCTGCGGCTGGCTGAGCCCCGCTAAAAAGAATGCGAGAGCGGCGGTCAGCAACAATCCAATGATCAAATCAGGGATAAAGAATCGCGTATATATGAAAGGACCAAACGAAGTCACCATAATAAGCGCGGCATAGTAGCCGGCCCTGGAGCCATACACCCAACTCCCTACCCGGTACAAGATTAGGGCTAGAAGCAGCGCCGCCAGAGTGAGCGGCAGGCGCGTGCTCCACTCGGAGACTCCGAAAAGCTTGTAACTGAGCGCAACCGCCCAATATTGCAAGGGGGCTTTCTCGAGGTAACGGACACCATTGGCGTACAGCGTTACCCAATCGTGGCGCGTGAGCATCTCGCGGGCGGCTTCGGCGTGTACGGTATCGGCATCGTCGAGCAGAGCAGGACGAAAGAGGCCCGGAATATAGATCGCCGCCCAAAATAAGACAATAAGCGCCAGAAAAATAACAGCACGAGAACGGGACCGCAATAACGGTTCCCGAGCGGCGGGTGAACCTAGTTTGACAATATCGGGTGAAAGAGTACTCAAGCGCGCTTCGAGGGCCTTTCCAAGTGTTACTAGTGTTACTTTACTAGTGTTACTAAGGTTAACTCGTATCGATTATATAGAAGCAGCTCTCGCTCCAAGCTCTCAGCTCCAAGCTACAAGTTACAAGTTACAAGGATGTTTCATTTAGGCTTATGAGCGACAAGCCAGAAATAAGAAGATTACCTTAGTTCATCGCGCCAATTGTCCCTGCTTTTATGCTGGCTGCTTGATGAAGTGCACAATAGCGTGCCAAAATGAACTTGGGTAACCCTTAAGTATAAAAATTTCATTGCTTTACCTCGGGTTTCGCTTCAAAATAAAGCTCCCAATTGCGAAGTCAAAAGTAAGAACAACCTTGTGACCTCTCAGCTCTCCATGTTGCAGTTGTTTTTGGTCTTAGAGGGATTACTCACTTTATTTTTAGTGCTGCTTTTTTCGGTTATTATCCGCGCTTACCAGCAGAAGCGTGAGTTTTTCCGTTGGTGGATCCAGGCTTGGTGCGCATTCGCGATTTTCCTGGGAGCAGAGGCCCTGGCTTTCCAAGTTCCGGAATCGTCCTCGTGGAGCCTAATGCTGACCACCATAGCTACAGTTGCCGGGTTCCTGGAGCTGGTTTATCTGATCTACGGCGCGCGAAGTTTTGCCAATCCGGACGATCAGCATGGGTCGTTTCTTGCCTCTGTACTTGCTGTGCTGGGCGCGCTGGTGGTTTGTGCAATTCCCTTCTTTGCACCAGATTCACTCGGTGCTTCTCTTCGCACAATCCCACGGCAAGTGCTGCTGTGCCTGGCTTTCTGGTACTGCGCTGTAATTTTCTGGTCACGGCGGGAGCGGGAAGGGGCCGGAGCAAGAGTGCTTTCTGCTTCGTGCCTGCTCTGGGGCGGGAATGTTTTGGTGGCGGGCTATACCCTAGGCGCCCTCCATCGGCATGATTCGTCGTTGCCCGCCATGTTTCTTGAATCGGACCTGCCGTTTGAAGGTTCGGGCTTTTTTCTGAACCTTTTTGCCGAGTTTGGCATGGCCCTGGGAACGATCATGCTGCTGGCAAAACAGCAGAAGCGGTCGCAACTGCAACTCCACGAAAGCGAGGCGGAGATCCGTTTGCTGGTTGAACAACAGCCAGCGGTGCTTTGGGTGGTCGATCGGAACCTTCGTTTTGTATCGACGCAGGGCTCGGGGCTGGCGACCGTGGGCCTGAGGCCGGGAGCGGGTGTAGGCTCAACCCTGTTTGAGTATCTGCGCACTGACGACCCTAACTACATGCCCATCGCCTGCACCCTGCGTGCCTTGAAAGGCGATGAAAGCTCTTTTGAAATGCCGTGGCGGCGGCACCTCTTTGAGACACACGTACGGCCACTCAGGGATGGTGAGGGCAAGATCACGGGGGCGTTTGGCATATCCACCGACATCACAGAGCGCAAACAGGCGGAACGGGCCATACGGGCCAGCGAAGCGAATTATCGCATGCTGATGGAGCAAGCTTCCGACGCCATTCTGATTATCGATCACACGGGCAAGTTTCTGGAGGTCAACTCCCAATTCTGCAAGATGCTGGGCTACACCCGCCAGGAACTGGCGCAGGCAAACACAAGAGATTTCTTGTTGCCGGAGGATTATGAGAAATTCCTCACGCAAATTCCCGGCATGAAATCCGGCAGCAGCTTACGGGTTGAGCGCAGGATGCGGCACAAAAATGGAGGCACGGTGTACGTGGAAGCTTCTGTCAAGGCCCTGGCCGATGGCCGTATTCTCTCGATTTCGCGCGATGTCACGTCACGAAAGCAGGCGGAAGAGTCGCTCAGCATCAGCGAAGAGCGTTATCGTTCATTAGTGCAGCAGTCTTCGGAGGGCATCTTTGTCGTGGACCCCCGGAACATGCGGATCCAGGAAGCCAATGCCGCCATGCTGGCTATGCTGGGGTACCGCCCCGACGAAATCCAGAAGCTAAAACTATATGACATCGTAGTGGATACCCCGGCCAGTGTTGACGAAAATGTCAGGAGGACCTTGCGCGACCGCCGCATTCAAATCGCCAACCGGCGGTACAGGAGAAAAGACGGATCTTTGATTGATGTTGAGATCCGCGGCTCGATCGTCCAATACGGCCAATCTGAACTGGTGCTGGCCAATGTGATCGACCTGACCGAGCGCAAAAGCACCGAGTTTGAGCTGCAGATGATCACCGAGCAACTGCGCACCGTGAGCTCAGCCATGACCGAATTTCTCGAGACCGGCAATTGGAACACGGCCAGCCAGATTTTGCTGCATGGCGCGCTCATACAAACCCAAAGCGAATACGGTTTCGTTGGCGTCGTGGTGGAAAGTGAGCTGCGCGTTCTTGCGCACGCCGGCATTGTTTGGGACGACCAGACAAATCGCGAGTTCTACGAAAAGGCAATAGAGAGTTATAAGAAGCTCGGCTATCTGTCGTTCCCCAACCTGAACAATCTCTTTGGCCGCGTGGTCACCTCGGGCAAGCCCATTACCGCCAATAATCCGGCTTCTGACCCGCAGGCTGCCGGAAGCCTTCCCCCGGGTCATCCTCCTCTCAAGAATTTTCTGGGAGTGCCAATCCTTAAAGAAACAGTGGTGGTGGGCATGATCGCGGTTGCCAACCGGCCCGGAGGCTACGGCATCGTGGAGCAACAAAAAATTGAGGCCCTGGTCAACGCGGCCGGCGTTCTCTATGACAGCTACCGGCGGTCCTTGCAGGAAAAGTACCTGCTCGAGCAGAAACACAAAGCGCAAGAAGAGCAGGCACAACTCCATCTGGCCGTGCGGAATGCTGCCCACGAATGGCGCCTGACGTTCGATGCCATTCAATTCCCCATTTTCATGGTCGATCAACAGGGAATTGTGGTGCGCATGAACCGCGCGGCGCGCGATTTGACGGGAATGAATTTTTCCGATCTGCTGGGCAAGCCTTTGCAGTCTTTCGGGGAGCACCAGCCGTGGACCGCCGTCGCCGAGATTGTGCAAAGCACGGTGGAAGACCGGGAGCGCCCGAAAACAGTGCAGGTGTATGACGAATTCAGCGGAAAGACCTGGGACCTGCTGGTCTATGTGGTTCCTGCCGGCGAGTCTGACAGCAAGCTTGACCGTTTTATTGTGGCCTTGCGCGATATCACTCCCATGGTCGAGCTGCAGGAATCTTTGCGGCGCAGCGAGACCATGTCTACCATGGGAGCGCTGGTGGCTGGGGTGGCGCACGAGGTGCGCAACCCGCTCTTCTGCATTTCGGCGACTTTGGACGCCTTAGAAGCCAAGTTTGACAAAATGGAAGGGCAGGAACAATACCTCAATGTGCTCAAACGCGAGATCAAGCGGCTCAACGATCTGATGAGCGAGTTGCTCGAGTATGGCAAGCCAGCCAGGCTGGAACTCATCGATGAATCGCTGCAAGTGGTCATGGATCGTGCTATTCAAAATTGTTCCATGTTGGCCGAGCAGTCCAAGGTGCAAGTGGTGAATACCGCCGATCTGCGTGGCGTGATTCTGCGTATGGACCAGTTGCGGATGACTGAAGTTTTCCAGAATATTATCGACAATGCGATTCGGCATTCGCCGCCCGGCGCTATCGTGCAAATCAGGGCCCAGGAGTGGCAAACCGATGGGCAGCCATGGATTTCATGTTTCGTCGAGGACCACGGGCCCGGTATTCGCAATGTGGATCTGCCCAAGATTTTTCAACCATTTTTCACCAAGCGACGGGGTGGAACTGGCCTGGGATTGCCCATCGTGCAGCGTATCGTTGAAGCCCACGGAGGCAAGGTTGTGGCCTTCAATCACCCGAAAGGAGGCGCTGTATTGCGGGTCAGCTTGCCTTATTCGACGCCTGTAACCCAGGCAGCAAATGCCTCTTGAAGAGTTGGGCTGGACATTCTGCCCAATCTCAGTTAAAAGGTTTCTACATTTTCGTCATGAACCGCCCGCGAGGGCTGAAAGCCAAGAATGGCCAGAAATAGAATCCTGATCGTGGATGATGAATCCGGAATCCGTTTTGGCATCCGCAATTTTCTGGATGCCCACGGCTTTGACGTAACTGAAGCGGAAGACTGCAAGACCGCGCTGGAGGTCTTCCGCAACGCACCCTCTGATCTTGTCCTGGTAGATTACTCTCTGCCTGACGGCAATGCTCTCGAACTTTTGCCCCGCTTGAAAGAGATCAACGCTGCTTTACCTGTAGTGGTCCTGACCGGGCACGGAAGCATTGATCTGGCAGTCCGCGCCATCAAGGAAGGCGCTGAACAATTCATCACCAAGCCGGTGGAACTTCCAGCGCTCGTGGTGGTATTGCAAAGAGTGCTGGAAAACCAGCGCAGCCGGCGCAAAGAGATGGCCGGCAAATCGCGCCAGTCGCGCAGCCGCGAAATCAACCCGTTTATCGGCTCCAGCCAGTTGATCCGGTCTTTGGAAGAAGAAGCCAGAAAAGTTGCTGCAACGGAAAGCCCGGTGCTGATACAGGGAGAAACCGGCGCTGGAAAAAGTGTGCTGGCGGGATGGCTGCACCAAACCTCCACGCGAACCGATGAAGCATTTGTAGACCTGAATTGCGCCGGACTGAGCCGCGAATTTCTTGAGACTGAATTGTTTGGACATGAGAAGGGCGCCTTCACCGGCGCCATCGCGGCCAAGAGCGGATTGCTGGAAGTCGCTCACAAAGGAACTGTGTTCCTCGATGAGATTGGCGATGTGGATATGCAGGTGCAACCCAAACTTCTGAAAGTCCTGGAAGAAAAACGCTTCCGCCGTTTGGGAGAAGTTCGTGACCGGGTCGTCGATATCCGCCTGATTGCAGCGACCCATCAGAACCTGCGCGCCATGGTCGCGGAAAAACGTTTTCGCGAAGATCTTTTCTTCCGCATTCACACCCTGCCGTTGCGCGTACCGGCGCTGCGGGAGCGTCCTGAAGATATCCCTCTGCTGGCCGAGCACATGCTCGAGGGACTTTCTCTGAACCGAGGTCGTGGTGAATATCATCTTTCCCCCGAGGGGCTGGATGCGATACAGCGTTATTCATGGCCTGGGAATATCCGTGAATTGCGCAATGTTCTGGAGCGCGCCGTTCTGCTGGGGGAAAAAACCCTTCTCCAACCTCAAGACTTAAAACTGGAGGCTGCAGGTTCGGCGCTATTGCAGCCGCCTGCCGGGCAAGGCGGCGATGGAACTTATTCCTCAAACCTCACGCTGGAAGAAGTGGAGCGTCGGCACATTGAACTTGTGCTTCGCGAGGAGAAGGGCCGGGTAGAAGCTGCGGCCAAAAGACTTGGCATTCCCAGAAGCTCCCTCTATAACATGGTAAAGCGATATCAGATTCCCCTGTCCAGACTCTAGAATTCGGCGTCCAAGAGCTAGATTTTGATAACATTTTTGGCCAATTTCCATAGACTGGAAACTATCCAGGTTATTTATTTTCAATAATATATAGGGAATACAAACGCTTCCCGTTTTGGCTTCGGACGTGCAGTACAGACTTTGATGCCCCGGAAGATATTAGTCGTTGACGATGAAGAGCCTATCCTGTTTGCCATGCGGGAGTACTTCACCACGTGTGGCTACGAGGTGGACTGCGCCCGGGAGCTGGAGGAAGCTGAAGCCCTCATTTCAAGCATGCACTATGCCCTGGTGATTGCCGATATGCGATTGACCGGCATCCAGGCAGCCGAAGGTCTGGAGTTGGTTGCTTTTGTGCGCCAGCGTTGTTTCGCGTCGCGCGTGATCATCATGACAGCCTATGGCACCTCTGAAATGGAAGGCGAGGCCTGGCGGCTGGGAGTTGATTTCTTTCTGCATAAGCCGCAGCCGCTTCCTGAAGTTGCACAAATCGTAGAGAGCTTGCTGGACAAGGTATGCGCATGAAGGAACCTTCTGCGCTAAACTCCATTCTGGCCCCCGGTGGATTAAGCGTGAGATTTCAACCCGTTATTGCACTCAACGGTACCACCGGGCCGGCCCTGCACGCCGTGGAAAGTCTCATGCGCGGCCCCAACGGCACAAACCTGGAGTCTGCGGACGTGCTTTTTGAATATGTGCGCCTCAAGCACGAAGAGAGCACCGTGGACCGGGCGTGCGTGCAGACCGCGCTGGAAGGGGCGGCTCAGTTGCCCAGCAACCTGCGCATCTCGATTAACATACATGCCTCGACTCTTGGGCGCGACCATGACTTCATTCCTTTCCTGGTGCGTGTGGCTGAGGAAAATGGTATTCCGCTCACTCACCTGATCATTGAAATCGTGGAACAAAAGCCTTTCTGGGAACCGAGCCTGCAGAGCGCGCTCAACCGGCTGCGGCAGCTTTCCATCAGCATTGCCCTGGATGACATTGGCTTGGGGTACTCCAACTATCGCATGATGCTCGATTGCAAGCCCGATTACTTCAAGATCGATTCCTATATTGTGCGCAATTCTCATAACGACCTTAACCGGAGGGCGGTGCTGTCTTCGATCGCGCAGCTCGCCTCTAAATTTAATGCCGAAGTAGTTGCCGAAGGCGTGGAAGATGTGTTGGACATGGAATCGGTGATCGAGGCCGGCATCAGCCTGACGCAGGGCTATTTGTTCGCCAAACCTATGACCGTGAAAGAATTTCTCGCCAGCGATTGGGCGCGCTTCGACGCACCGCCGCCCTCGCTCCACCCGATTCCTTTGCCGGCAATTTCCTGATCTGTGCCATCCGCAAAGGTTTTGTACACTAATACAGAATCGCAAGTATTCAAATTCAACGAAGTGTAACCACTGAAGGCTTCCTTTGTTACGAGCTATTTTTATTGGCCTTTCGCAGAGCCAGTCCTTGCGCTCAGTATCGGAAAAATCATCTCTGGGGCGAAAACTCTCACACCGTTTTGTCGCCGGCACCGAACTGGAAGACGTGCTGCAGGCCACAAAAGAGGTCAACAGCGCCGGCTGCTCGGTCAGTATGGATAATCTCGGCGAAAACGTGACGCGCATTGAAGAGGCGCACCATACTGCCGACCTTTACCATCGTCTTCTCGATGAAATTCAGGCGCGCAAGCTCGATGCCAACGTCAGCGTGAAGCTGACCTCGCTGGGCCTGGATGTAGAGGAGAAGCTGGCACGCGACCTGACCCACAGCCTGGTAGAGCATGCCGCCCGCATCAACAACTTTGTACGCATTGATATGGAGGGTTCACCCTATACGCAGCGCACGCTGGATTTCGTCCATGATTTGCACAGTCAGGACAGACATCGGGGCCATGTAGGCGCCGTCATGCAAGCCTATATGCGCCGCAGCGAAAGAGATGTTGAACAACTGTTGCAGGAGAGAATCCGCATCCGGCTGTGTAAGGGCGCTTATAAAGAGCCTGCCGAACTGGCGTTCCAGAAGATGGCGGAGGTTAACGAGAATTATATCCGGCTCATGAAGATGCTGCTGAAAAGCGGCGTTTATCATGGTATCGCAACTCACGACGAAAAGATGATTGCGGCGACCATGGAATTCGCCAAGGCGGAAAAAATTCCGCCAGATGCTTTCGAGTTCCAGATGCTGTACGGAATTCGGCGCGATCTTCAGCGCAAGCTTGTCGAAGATGGGTGGCGGATGCGCGTGTATATTCCTTTTGGGTCAGAGTGGTATCCCTACTTCATGCGGCGGCTTGCGGAGCGGCCAGCCAATGCCCTGTTTGTGCTGAAAAATCTGCTCAAATGACACCAGTGGTGGCACTCTCAATCGCCTGGATTGTGTAAGATACCCCTATGGCGCCGGCCGGGAACAACGCTTCTGTCGCCGCTCTGGCAGAGTTCAGCACGCTGGTGAGCAGGACGATTGAAGATGAGCGCATTGATTTGGCGCGTGCCGCCCTGGCCATCGCCCGCACCGAATATCCGCAGCTTAAGGCTGATCAGTATCTCGGGCGCTTGCAGGCGCTGGCACAACGTGTGCGGGCACGCCTTGCGCCTAATCCTACGCCAGCAGAGACTATTGCAGAGCTTAATGCAGTGCTGTTTCGGGAAGAGCGCTTCCGCGGCAACGTGGAAGATTATTACGATCCGCGCAACTCGTTCCTGAACGAAGTCCTTGACCGCAAGCTGGGGATTCCGATCACCCTGGCGCTGGTCTACGAAGAAGTGGCACGGCGCATCGGATTGCCGCTGTTCGGCGTGGGCATGCCGGGACACTTCCTGCTCAAACATTATGATGTGGATGGCCACCAGGTGATTCTCGATCCCTTTCATGGCGGCGCCCTGCTCACGCTACAGGAGTGCCAGCAGCGGCTGGATCATGTCTATTCCGGCCAGATGCAACTGCAGTCTGAATTTCTCTCTTCCGTAAGCCGCCGGCGCTGGCTCACGCGCATGCTGAACAACTTGAAGACGATCTATCTTTCGAGCCGGAACTTTCGCAAAGCGCTGGTCATGGCAGACTTGATTCTGGCGATTTATCCGCGCTCGCCGGAAGATGTAAAACAGCGGGCCGCGCTGCGCTACAACCTGGGACAAATGAGCAATGCGCTGCTGGATTTCGAGGACTACCTCAAGATGCTGCCGGAGGCGTCGGATGCGGATGACATCAGAGCGGTGATACTTTCTATCCGGCGGAATTTGGCAGGCAGGAATTAGAAAGCATTCAGCCGTCAGCACTCAGCCCAGGAAAAGCTTGGAAGAATAAAAACGTTGTTCTAGAGTTGGCAAAAAAAATTTCTACTCGGGTCTAAAGTAGTCTCCCCCTCCCCCTATTACTTTAAGTAGTCTGGCCGGCGGATAAACCGTTAAATATCAATGACATGCGGGCTGTTTGCGGTCAGTATTGAAGTAGTGTCTTTGTACATTCCTGCTCTTCAATTTATCGGGACATCTCACTTCCGAAATACCCTCAAAAAATCGCGCACCATTTTAATGATGGATGACAATTGTTCGGAATGCAATGGTTTGATACCAGACTTGTAATCTAAGCGCCAGCATTCTGAGCTTCAAGCTTGGCGCGGCTGAGTTTGGCGGGCTCGAAAGCATTGTCCAGGTTGCAGGCTTCGACCATGAAGGCGAGGGCTTCAGAAGAGTGCCCTAACCCCTGGGAACACAGACCAAGGTTATAGCTGGTTGGCGCTGAAGGTCCCAAAATCTGCTGGGAGGCTTTGAACATGAACATAGCCTCTTCGTAAAAGCGCAGTTCAAGCAGGATGACGCCGCAGTCGAAGGCAATGACGTTTTCACTGGGAGTTACCGGGTAGTGATTGGCCCAGATGCGCATCACAGCGTTGCGGAGGTCGTTGCGCTCAGCGACGACACTGCAGAGCTGGCGCCCGAGCACGGGAAACAGGCGCAGCAGGGCAACGGGATCCCAGCGCGTGAGCCTGAGGATTGACAGGATCTGCGACACTGACATTTCTTCCATGTGAGCATTCAACCAGCCGAGCAGCGTGAACACATCGTCAGGACCAGGCGCCGCCTGCGCTTCCTGGTAGGCTGCCCTGGTTGCCGGGAACTGCTCGTCCGATTTGCGCTGAAGGAAGGCGCAGATGTTCAGGCTGGTGGAGTGTTTATCCGGCAGAAGCGCCTCTCCGCCAATGGCATGGAAATATTTTCCGATGGCATGGAGGTTGACCATCTGGGAAAAACAGTCAGGGGCATGAAATTCAAACGCGGGCGGTCCCTGAGAGAGAGACAACTCGTCTTCATAAGGGTACCCTTTGTCGGCGGCCAGGACGAGCATTCTGCCATCGGAGCCGTTGCCCAGCTCTTGCAAGGTTTTGAGGGTAGCAGAGGGAAACAACAGTGTGGCGGCAGGCAGATGGCTGCGGTAATACTCCAATATGGCATTCCAGGACTGGTCTGGGTAGCGATTCGGCGACAGGCTTACATTTTTATATGAGAGATGTAAGCCCGACAGAGCTTCGACGGCGCCATCTCCGCCGCTGGGAGCGGCCGTGGTTACGAGGGCCTCGAAGATTTGGCCTTTATTGACGACAAAAGCATCCTGGGGAAGACTGTCGAAGACATAGTTTGCTATCAGAACCAGGGGCCCGTTTGATGGTTTTCCGCCGACAAACTGAGATTTGATTTCTTCCCCGGCCTGCAATAGCTCAAATTCCAGTATCCCAGAGGCGACGAACTCAGCAAGGTAGCTATTTGCGCGCCAGGCCTGGACCACGCTTTCAGAGCAATCGGTCATGCAATAACGCACAGTTTCCACAGGGATATCTTTGGCTCGCAAGAGCGGGAGCAGATGCCGCAAAAACAGGTAAGAAAATTTGCCGGAGCCCGCACCCAGTTCCAGAATGCGAAGTGGATTTTGAGGGGATAATTTTCCGCAGTCGCAAAGAAAGCTGAAGACGATGCGGGCATAGATCTCAGCGATAAGAGGGTTATTGGTGATGTACTGGGGGACCATATCGTCGGTCCAGGCTTTAAGACCGCGCTGGATATAGAACTGGCGCTGCGAGCGCCAGATCAGCGATTGGGAGAGAGGTACGTCGCGTTCCAGAGGATCATTCGAGGGCGGGGCAGTCGGCATTTGATTTCTCAGCGATGCTCATTCTACCTGACATGAAAAAAGACCCGGGGATAACTCCCGGGCCTTGAAATTTCAGGTAGTGTTGACTCTGTTGACATCCCTGCTTTTCAACAGTCGTTATATACAAATCTCGTACGATCCGATTAAAGCCGATGGCGATTCCAGTCTCCATCGGAGGTCCTGATCCCGCTTCGCGGGATCAGGATGACACTCTTTAGAAAGTGCGCATGTCAACCCAGCCGCAAGTGTTCGAGTTCCGACCCTCAGCTTCGCGCGGGGAAGACGCCCTGCAACGCGAGTATGAACGTCAGGCCGAGAAAAGGCGGCATGTTGTTGTGAGGTTGATTGCCGCCGGCGATGGATGTGCCAAACGGATTCATCTGCACGTTGGTCTGCGGATTGGAGGGCGCATAGACGCTTCCGAACCCTTTCTGTCCCGAGGCCCAGGCATTGTTCGCAGGGCTTGGCTGGTTAGGAGTAGTCGTGGCCTGCGCGCCGTGGCTATGCGCGGGCATTTCTGTTTGCAGAAGTGTTACCGTCTGCTCTCCGGCGGTTTCGCCGAGGTCGCGCAAACTCAAGCCGGGTCCTTGCCCGGCCTGCATTGGCGCGCAGCCCTGAAGATTAGGCAACGCAAAGTTGCTCCTGCCATCACCGCCGTAGGTGGTGCCCAGCAATGAAAATAACGCAGTGTTCTGGCTGATGGGCATAAGCTGGCCATCACACAGTGCCCAACCTTTAGGGGCAAAGTTGCCGGTGAAGATCCTGATTTCCGCTAGAAATGGATTTGACATGAAGTTTCTTCTCCCTTTCCCTCGCTAGTTCTGCGAGGGGAATATGCCCTGCAGAGCAATAATGAAATTCAACACCAGGTAAGGTGACATGTTTTCGTGCGGCTGGTTGCCACCAGTCGGTAGCAC
Organism: Terriglobales bacterium; assembly: GCA_035487295.1. Lineage (GTDB taxonomy): Bacteria > Acidobacteriota > Terriglobia > Terriglobales > Acidobacteriaceae > QIAW01. Next base: position 132,316 of record DATHMH010000044.1, on the reverse strand, counting down.
ACTGGCCGGGCTCATGGCAGAATCAGACGTGGTGTTGTACAGATTACTCGTAGAAGGCGCCCACAAGTTTCCACCAGCACTGGGGGAGCTCGGGTTGCTCGAGGAGCCCACCGGCACGTGGTTATGGGCCGGCAGCTCGGAAATGTTGAGGGTGTGAGTCGTTTCCCCGCCGAGCTCACCCAAGACGATGCCGTTACCCACATGCATGGGACTGCGCCCCTGCAGGTTCGGCAGGCCGAAATTCACTCTTCCATCTCCGCCATAGGTAGTGCCCAGGATAGAAAACAGCGCCTGATTCTGATTGATGGGCAAAAGTTGCCCATTACAGAAGGTCCACCCCTTGGGCGGGAAATTCCAACTGATGATCTTGATTTCTCCTAAGAATGGTTCTGACATATTTTGTCTCCTACCGTCCAGTTTCGAGTTTTAAGTCCACGGCTCGCCGGGACAGGTTTCAAATTTCAAGAAATTGCCTTACCAAAACGGATTATGTTTGTGACGGAAAGATCCCGAATAACGAAAGAATAAAATTGATCACTAAAAACGGGACCATATTATCGTGCGGCTGCGACCCGCCCGCCGAGCCTATTGCAGCCGGATCCATGGCCACGCTGGGAGCGGTATCGCCATAATAAGTGGCCGGGCTTGATGACGCCCACACGCCGCTGCCAGGACTGGATTGATTGCCGACACCGGAAAAACCCTGCGGCACGTGGCTGTGCGCCGGTATCTGGCTGGTAGTCAAGGTGACCGTCTCCGCTCCGCCGCTTTGTCCCAGGGCAAAGCCCGGGCCCACATGAACAGGTACGCGGCTCTGTAGATTAGGCAGGGCGAAGGTGCTCACGCCGTCGCCGCCATATGTAGTGCCGATCAGATTGAACAGTGCGTCATTCTCCGAAATGGGAATCAGGGCTCCGTTGCAGAAAGCCCAGCCCACGGGGGCGAAATTTCCCCCGAACATTCTGATTTCACCGATAAATGGACTTGACATGTTTTAAGCTCCAGTTGAAAAGCAGTTTCGAGTTTCTAGTTTCAAGTTTCGAGCAAAAGCTAACAACTTATCCATCAAAACTTCTTCGTTATTTCCAAGAAGAGACGCAGCGAACTACGTCTCTACCCTTCATCTTTTTTACGGCGTTACCGCTAAGGTCACGTTGGTCTGGGCCTGGATATTGCCCGAGGTCGCAGTGACAGTAATGGTGTAGGTTCCGGGAGGCGTGGGCAATCCGAACCCGGGCCCGCCCTCCCCTCTGGCGTGGCCGCCGCAGCCCGCCAACGCCATCGCACCCAGCATGATGATTCCCAGGATGATCAGGCGAAGAGTCTTGCCTTTCTTGCGTTTGTCTTTAGCGATGCCCGCGCCCATGCCCGCAAAGAGCAGACCCAGCGTGGGCAGCATCAGCATGGCCATGTATACCGGCTTGGCTGACGGAACAGCGGGTTGGCCCTGAGGCTCGATCATCGCCAGCCCCGGAGGCGCCGTGGTGGAAATCAACAAAGTTTCGTTGGTTGAACCGTTGCTTGCCGGCGAGAGCGGATTGAAGCTGCAAGCCGCGCCTTGCGGCAGGTTGGAGCACGACAGCGTAATGGGGCCGGGCACAGCCGCGTTGACTGTAAAGGTAAAGGTTGCAACCTGGCCGCGTTTCACCGTCGCGCTGTTGGTGCCCGGGGTAATGGTGAGGAACACGGTCGAGATCGTGGTCACGTCGTTGGCCGTGTTGTTGGCCGGATTGACATCACCGCCGCCTGAAACCGTTGCCGTATTGGTCACGCTGGCCGGCGCATTGGCAGCGACATTTACCGTCAACGTAATCGCCGGATAAGTTGCACCGTTGGCGAGCACATCATTACGCGTACAGGTAAGCGTGGCCACCGTGCACGCCCAGCCAGTACCGGTCATAGCCGTGGCCGTGAGCGATGCCGGCAAGGTATCGGTCACCGTCACAGTGCCGGCCGAGGGTGTCGTGCCCACATTGCTCACCGTGATGGTGTAAATTGCCCCAATCTGGGTTTGGAAGAAATTCCCAACGTGGCTCTTGCTGATGGTGATATCGGCAGCGCTCACCGTCAGGTTCGCCGTCGCGGTGTTGCCCGTGCCGGCGTTGGTTGAGCTGACCGCGCCGGTGACGTTGGTGTAGTTGCCGGCCGTCACACCGGTTACGGTCACACTGAACTGGCACTGGGCGTTGGCGTTGATCGTCGCGCCGGCCAAAGCAATGCCGGTGGGCGCGGTTGTGGTCAGCGTTCCGCCGCAGACCGCAGTCGAGCTGCTGGCAACCGTAAGCCCTGCAGGCAGGGTGTCGGTAAACGCCACTCCGGTCAGCGCAAGCGGATTCACCGCCGGATTGACGATGGTGAAGGTCAGCGAGGTGGTTGTGCTAATTGGGATTACAGCAGGGTTAAAGGCCTTGCTGATCGCAGGCGGCGCCAGGACCGCGATGCTGGCCGACGCCGTGCCACCGGTAATTCCAATGGAGGAGCCTGTGCCATCGTCAAAAGTGGCGGTGACATTGCCACTGGTGTTGTTCTTGATCCCCGCGCTGGCGCCGGTCACGTTGACCGCAACTGTGCAGCTTGAACTGGCCGGCAAATTAAAGGGCGAGATGCTGATGCTATTACTTCCAGAAATGGCGGTCACGGAGGTAATGCAAGTACCACCCACACCGTTAGGATTAGCGACCACCAGTCCGCCTGGCAGCGCGTCATTCAAAGCCACGTTCGTGAATCCCACGGTCGTGGCGGAATTGGTGAAGTTAAACGTGAGCGACGTGGTTCCACCCAGCGGAATCGTGGCCGCACCAAAGACCTTGGCCACGCCCGGAGGCGCAATGACCTCGAGCATGTCCGTATTGCTGGGCCCACCCGGACCGCTTTCATTGGACGAGATGGGACCTGTGGTGTTGCTCTTGACCCCGACCGTGGTGCCCCTGAGATTCACGAGGATGGAGCAGGTGGGGTTGGCCGCCGGCAGCGTGCCGCCGGTGAAGGTAATCGTAGATGAACCGGGCGTGGCCGTGACCGTGCCTCCGCAATTGTTACTCACGCCATTGGGTGTGGCCACCACCAGGCCGGCCGGCAGGTTGTCGGTAAAGGCGACCCCGGTCAGATCAACGCTGGCGTTCGGATTGGTGAGACCGAAACCTACGAACACACTCCCATTCAGTGCAACCGCATTCACCCCGAAGAACGACTTGTTGATGGTCGGCGGGGCGGCCACCGTCAGGGTCGCTGACGCCGAGCCTCCAGTTCCGCCATTGGTGGAGCTGACTGGGCCGGTGCTGTTCAGATATGCGCCGCCCACGCCGCTGGTCACGTTGGCGGTCACCGTGCACGAGCTGTTCACCGCGATGGTTCCGCCCGTGAGAGAAACGCTCCCTGATCCTGCCGTTGCTGTGGCTGTGCCTCCGCAGGTGTTGGTGAGTCCATTGGGAGTCGCTACTACCAGATTGGCGGGGAAGTTGTCGGTAAAGGCAACACCGTTCTCTGCCACCCCGTTTGCTGCCGGATTGGTAATGGTAACCGTCAAAGTGCTGACGCCGTTCAACGGGATACCCGTCGGATTAAAGGCCTTCGCAATGGCCGGTGGCGCCACGACATTGATGCTGGCCGACGCTGTTCCGCCGGTGCCGCCTTCCGTTGAGGTCACATTCCCTGTCGTGTTGTTCTGCGTTCCGGCTGCCGTGCCTGTCACGTTGATCGAGAACGTGCATGAGGTGCTGGCCGCCAGGCTTGCACCCGACAGGCTGATCACATTGGTAGCCTGCGTGGCAGTGATCGTTCCGCCGCCGCAGGAGCCCGCCAAACCGTTCGGCGTCGAAATAATCAGGCCTGCGGGCAGCGTGTCGCTGAACCCGATGCCGGTCAACGTCGTCGTGTTGTTGTTCTGAATTGTGAAGGTCAACGATGTCGAGCCATTCAACGGAACGCTGGCTGCTCCGAACGCCTTGATGATCACCGGCGGCCCTATTACCGTAATACTCGCGTTTGAAATATTGCCCGTGCCGCCTTCGGTCGAGGTGATCTGCACACTGTTGTTCTTCACCCCAGCCGTTGTTCCCTGAATGTTTACGGAAACCGTGCAGCTTGCGCTGGTGGCCAGCGTGCCGGCCGACAAACTCACCGAACCGGAGCCCGCGACTGCTGTGGCCGCGCCGCCGCATGTGTTGGTCAGCCCGTTAGGCGTGGCCACCACCAGGCCTGCAGGCAGGTTGTCGGTGAAGGCAACGCCGGTCAGAGCTACAACCGTGTTCGGATTGTTGATGGTGAAGGTCAGCGAGGTCGTCCCGTTCAGCGGAATCTGTGCCGCGCCAAATGCCTTGGCGATGGTTGGTGGCAACGCAACGGTCAAGTTGGCCGTTGCCGTGTTGCCGGTTCCGCCATTGGTCGAGGTCACTGCCCCGGTTGTGTTGGTGTACTGACCCGATGCCGCTCCCGTCACCGTGACAGAGAATTGGCACTGGCTGTTCGCTGCAATGGTTGCGCCGGTCAGGCTAATTCCCGTCGGAGCCGTTGTCGTCAATGTACCGCCGCACACCGTCGCCGATGCGTTGGCTACGGTAAGACCCGCAGGCAGCGTATCGGTAAATGCCACGCCCGTCAGCGCCACCGCATTCGCTGCCGGATTGGTGATGGTGAAGGTCAGCGAGGTGGTCGCGTTCAGCGCAATGGTATTGGGATTAAAGACTTTCGCGATCGACGGCGGCGCCACGACGTTAATGCTGGCCGAAGCTGTTCCGCCCACTCCACCTTCATTCGAATTGCTATTGCCCGTGGTGTTGTTCTGGGTTCCGGCCGCCGTGCCTGTTACGTTGATCGAGAACGTGCATGAGGTGCTGGCCGCCAGGCTTGCACCCGACAGGCTGATCACATTGGTAGCCTGCGTGGCAGTGATCGTTCCGCCGCCGCAAGTACCAGTAAGACCGTTCGGCGTGGAGATGATCAAGCCGGCAGGCAGCGTGTCACTGAAACTAATACCGGTCAGCGTGGTCGTCGTGTTGTTGTTCTGAACGGTGAAGGTCAACGAGGTCGAGCCATTCAACGGAATCGAGGCCGCACCGAACGCCTTGATGAGCACCGGCGGTGATGTCACCGTGATCGAGGCATTTGAGGTATTACCCGTTCCTCCTTCGGTTGAGGTCGCCTGCACGCTGTTGTTCTTCACCCCAGCCGATGTGCTGGTTATATCTACGGTCACAGTGCACGAAGCGCTGGGCGCAAGCGTGCCGCCCGACAAACTCGCCGACGTCGCTCCGGCAACTGCCGTGATAGCACCACCGCAGGTATTAGTTGCATTCGGCGGGTTCGCAAGGATCAAACCAGCCGGGAAGTTATCCGTAAACGCAATCCCGGTCAAGGTCACGGTCGTGTTGGGGTTCTGAATGGTAAAGGTCAGAGTAGTCAAACCACCAAGGGGCTGCAGCGGTGCGTTAAAGGCTTTGGTAATCGTCGGCGGCGAGGCCACAGTCAGGTTGGCCGTTGCTGTATTGCCGGTTCCGCCATTGGTCGAGGTCACTGCCCCGGTCGTGTTGGTGTATTGACCCGATGCCGCTCCCGTCACGGTTACGCTGAACTGGCATTGGCTGTTGACAGCGATGGTCGCGCCAGTCAGGGAAATCCCCGTCGGTGCGGTCGTCGTCAATGTACCGCCGCAAACTGTCGCCGATGCGTTGGCCACAGTAAGGCCCGTGGGCAGCGTATCGGTAAACGCCACGCCGGTCTGCGCGGCTGTGTTGGCCGCTGGATTGGTGATGGTAAAGGTCAGCGATGTGGTCGCGTTCAGTGCGATTGTCGAGGGGGTGAATACCTTGGCGATCGAGGGCGGCGCTACTACGGTCAATACTGCGGTGTTGCTGGTCGCGCCCGTCCCACCTTCGGTTGAGGTAATCGCGCCTGTCGTGTTGCTCTTGGCTCCTGCACTTGTGCCGGTCACATCCACCGAGAAAGTGCACGATGATCCCGCCGCCGGCGATGCCGTCAACGTTCCCCCGGAAAGGGTGATAGTGCTGCTTCCGGCCGTCGCCGTAATCGTGCCAGCACCGCAGGCGCCGGTTATGTTCGGCGTCGCCGCCACTACCACGCCCGCAGGCAGGTTGTCTGTGAAAGCTACTCCGCTCAGCGCGCTGGCCGTGTTCGGGTTGGTGATGGTAAAGCTCAGCGTGCTGGTCGCATTCAACGCGATACTTGTCGGATTGAACGCCTTGCTGATGGTCGGCGGCGCTACTACGGTCAGACTGGCGACCGAAGCATTTCCGAGGCCACCTTCGGTGGAGTTCACCTGAACCGTGTTGTTCTTGACGCCGGCAGTTGTGCCGGTGACATCGACGGAGAAGGTGCAGGATGATCCCGCCGCGGGCGATGCCGTCAGAGTCCCACCCGAGAGGCTGATGCTGCCGCTTCCCGCTGTCGCCGTAATCGTGCCGCTACCGCATGAGCCGGTGATGTTAGGTGTCGCCGCCACCACCACGCCCGCAGGCAGGCTGTCGGTAAACGCCACCCCGCTCAAGGCACTGAAGGTGTTCGGGTTGGTGATGGTGAAGCTCAGCGTGCTGCTGCCATTCAGCGGAATGCTGGTCGGGTTAAAGGACTTGGTGATGGAAGGCGGAGCAACCACGCTCAAATTAGCCGATGCCGTGTTTCCGGTTCCGCCATTGGTCGAACTCACCGCGCCGGTAGTGTTGGTGTACTGGCCCGAAGCTGCGCCCGTCACTGTCACACTGAATACGCACTGGCTGTTCACAGCAATGGTTGCGCCAGTCAAGGTGATGCCTGTCGGGGCCGTCGTTGTCAGAGTTCCGCCGCAAACTGTCGCCGATGCGTTGGCCACGGTAAGTCCGGCGGGCAGCGTGTCGGTAAAGGCCACTCCTGTTAACGCCACTGTATTGGCCGCTGGATTGGTGATGGTGAACTGCAACGAGGTGGTCGCGTTCAGCGCGATGCTCGTCGGATTGAAAGCCTTGGCAATCACTGGCGGCGCTACGACGGTCAGGGTTGCCGTATTGCTGGTCGTGCCCGTTCCGCCTTCGGTTGAAGTAATCGCACTGGTTGTATTGAGTGCGTCTCCAGCCGCTATGCCCTTCACGGTCACTGACAAGGTGCATGAACTGTTCGCTGCCAGGCTAATGCCCGAGTAGTTCACGGTCGAAGAACCCGGACTCGTAACACCGCTGCAGGTATCACCGGCACTGCCAAACCCGATCATTTGCAGATTGGCGGGAACTGTGTCGCTGAAGGCGATTCCCGTCAGTGTAGTTATCGTGTTCGGATTGGTGATAGTAAAGGTCAGGCTGGTGGTGCCATTCAGTGGAATCGAGGCTGCGCCGAAGGCCTTGCTGATCGTCGGCGGCCCGACTACTTCGAGACTTGCACTCGCGGTGTTTCCTGTACCCGCTGTGGTATCACTGGCCGTAACGCTGTTGTTCTTGGTGCCACTGGTCGTGCCCTGCACGTTGACCGACACTGTGCAGGAAGCGCCTGGAGCGAGGCTCGCGCCTGAAAGGCTGACGGATGAAGACCCATCTGCCGCGGTGGCTGTTCCCGTGCAGGTGCTGTTCAGATTACCCGGCGTGGCGACCACCAGGCCCGCGGGCAAGCTGTCGGTAAAGCTGATCCCACTTAACGTCTGGTTCTGGTTGGTGCTGCTGACGGTGATCGTCAGGCTGGTGGTACCGTTCAGCGGAATGGAAGCCGCACCGAAAGCTTTTGCGCTGTGCGGCGGATTGATGACGTTTAGAGCGTCAGAAGCAGTATTGCCATTGCCCGCATCGGTGGAATCAATGGTGACGCTGTTGTTGTAAATGTTGTCAACCGCGCTCTGCACATTCACCTGAATGGTGCAGGTGCCTACCGGCAGAGCTGCATTGAGAAAGCTGATGCTGCCGGATAAGGCTGCTGCCGTCACCGCGCCGCCGCACGTGTTAGTCACGCTGGGCGTGCTGGCTACTACCAGGCTGCCGGGCACCGTACCTACATTCGTGGGCAGATTATCGGTGAAGCTGGCATTGATCGGGACTATGTTTGCATTGGTGATCGAGAAGGTAATGGTGCTGACCGTAGTTCCCGATCCGCCCGTGGCCTGGATTGTGTGCGGACTGAAGCTCTTTGTAATGGACGGCGGCTGCAGAATGATGATACCGGCGTTGGCTGTTCCGCCGCTGGAGGCGCCCAAGCCCGCGGCGTTGGCTGTGTACGTAAATGTGGTCGCAGTAGGCGTAGAGAGAATGGCAAACTCCTGAGTGGCAGGACTGCTGTTGTAGCCGGCCACACCTACACCGGAGATCCTGACGAACTCGCCGCTGCTGTAGCCGTGGGCGCCGACCGTGGTAATGGTCGCGGTTGTACCGGCCTCCGTAGCGCTGGCAATCAGATTGGAGTTGACCGGGACGACCGCCTGGTCCACTGTGCCATTGGCGGTTCCGAATCCCGAGGTACCACCCGCATTAAACGTAGCGGTGGCCTGGGCACTTGCATTCAACGTTTCCGGCTGCGCCTGGGGAATGGTTCCTAAAACGGGAGCATCGAAGGTGATAGGCAGTCCAACAATCTGGTTAAGGTTGCCGGCTAGCGCAGCACCGTTGCCATGATTATCTTTGCTCATGTCGCCGGTGAGCGTGCTGCTCTGATTGATGCGAATCTTCTGCGGGCTGCCGGCGTGCGTCAGGACGATGAATGGATCGATCGTAGCCGTGGTCGTGGTGTTGTTTACTGTAGTCGCCGCCGCGTTGGTGCCCCACCAGTTGTTGGTTGCGGTCACAGTACCGTTAATGTTATTCAGGTTGCTCCCTAAAAGCGCAGTGTTGCCCGCCAGGCGGCTGAAACTCATATTCAGAGTCCCAAAGCCGGCGCTTAGATTGCCTACGGAAATGCCTCCGCCATTGCCATTCGGGGCATGGTTACCAGTGATCGTGACTTTGGTAAGTGTTACGGAGTCGGGGTTTTTCGTGTTGAGAAAGAATCCGCCACCGTCCTTTTGGTTGACGAGATTACCGATGCCGCCAGTATTGCCGCTGACAACGGTCCCCTGGTCGATCAGCAGATTCGCTGAAGCCCAGATGCCACCGCCCGATCCGTTGGCCTGGTTGCCGGAGATGGTGCTGTTGTGAATAATCGTTTGCCTGGAGCCGGACACATTGGAAAAGACGTTAACACCACCACCCTCACCCACGCCGATGGGTACGCTGTTATTGATGACCTGGGTGTTGGTCATTAACATCCGCGAAGGATCGGACACCCAGATACCGCCCCCGACGGCGCCGCCGCCGACACTGTCGGACCCCTTGTTGCCCTGGATGATGCTGTTCGTGATGGTTGGCATGCCAGGGCCATTTACGACGAAGTTGAAGCTTGCCAGTCCGGCGCCATTGCCCTGCTGCGTATCGCAATTCTGAAGAGTGACATTGGTCAGCGCCAGGGTTGCCGCCCCGCTCGAACCGGTGTCGAACTCCATGCAGCCGCCGTCGCCATCGTTGCCATGCGTGCCGCGATTGTGGCCATTTTGCAGGGTGAGATTGGAGAGGCTGGCGGTGGCATTTGTGATTGGACAGCCTGCTGTTCCAAGGTCCTCATTGACGTTCATCACCATGTCAACGCCATTGGCCGGTCCCGGATTGTAGCTGGCAGTTCCTGCCTGGATGATGGTGGTGTTTTGTCCAGCGCCAACGATGGTGGTGTTGCGGTCCACAGAGAGAGCGCCGAAATTGCCGGTACAGTCATTGGCGACTTTGGCAATGCTAAGCGTGTAGGTCCCGGCTTGCAGACTGATAGTATCGCCATTGGCTTTAAGAACGGCTTCACGCAAAGTGCAATCACCGGAACCGTCTACGCCTGTTGTATTGAGGCAGGTAACTCCCGTACCCCTGGGGGCGATATCGTCGAAGCGGTTGGGGAAGAAAGTCGGATCAGGAATCGGCATCATCGCCGAAGGCGCCATCTGATCTTGATTCAGCGAAATCACTCCCGGACGCCCATCCACATTGACACGCATCTGATGCGCGGCCAGGGTAGAACCAGCGGAATACGCCCGGCTCAAACGCACGGCGGGAGGAAATGCCCCCGGCGGCAAAGTATTGTCTTCTATCGAATGGAAATCATGGGCGATCACGATCAACTGCCCTGCAGCGGAATCAAGTACTGTCAAATCATCAGCACCGTATGTCGTGATGTGACTGCGCATAAGCACCGGCGCCACACCGGCCCCCGACGCGGCCACAGCCGGAAGACTCTCAATCAACTTCCAGGTGTCAGGCCTGTAAGTCTTTTGCTGCTCCACGTATGGGTCAGACTCTCCATTCAGCAATCTCTGCCTGCGGGCTCTGACGTCGTCCAAGGTCCACGGCGTGGGATCGAAACCGTTGCGAACAACTATATTCAGGCTGCCATCAGAGGCCAGCAGCGCCATCTGCGAGCGGCCATCACGATCAAAAATGAAAGTTCCCAAGGCAATCGCGACAGAAGAGAATGGCAACTGCACAGATTTCAGAGGCGTGGCAACGCTTCCCAACGAGGTCAAATTTCTGCCCTCAAGAATCGAGACTTCACCGCCAGCAATAACGGCGACATCTGTAATTCCGTCTCCATCGAGATTGCCGACTGCCAGTGCGGTTGCGGGCGCCGACAAGGGATAGGCGGCAGTCAGGTATAACCCGTTGCGAGAGGTCGCATAGACGAGCAGCGCCGGTCCCTGGGGGCGATTGACGGCGACGATAATACTGCTGGCAAGGCCTGAGTCGAACTTCGCAGTCTCCAGAGCGGTCACTGTTCCCGGCAGAGTAAAGACTGGCTCGGGCGTAAAGTTGCCATATCCGTTGTTGGCCAGAATATAAAGGGCGCTGCTTCCTTTAGTGGCGGCTACGATATCGAGATCGTCAGTTCCGGTGAACTGGCCGGCAGCAAGAAAATCGGGCCGCTGCGGCAGCTCAAAAAGCTGGGCCGTCGGTAAAAAAGGCGAAGGAAAGCGGCTTTGACCGATGGCGAGAAAAGATTCCTCGCTCTGCGGAGCGAAAGCATCAAGGTTGCCGCGATACAAAGCGACCGCGCCGCCATTTGCGGTTGCATAACCTACCGCCAAACCTTCAATTCCGTCTTCCTCATAAAAACGCCCGTTCACCAGGGTGAGAGGCTGCGCCTGGTTGGCGGCAAAGGCCTGGGCCGTGCGGGTCGGAGGGCCGATAGCCGGTCCAGCCAAGGTCACCGTCAAAGGCTGGGGATCTTGGAGCCAAATCTTCTGAGACAGAGAAGAATCGCCCTGAGCATAGAGGCGTGCACCAGCGAATGGGAATCCAGCCAGGATCAGCGCGCAAAGGATGAAAGCAACAATAAAGACGGGGGGGCTAACCCGCGCCCAGGAAGAGTTGGAGCGGCAAGAATTTGTCAAAGGATCAATCTCCGTGCAAAACGCATGAGTACCACACTGCGAATCACTAAGTGACCGGTTGAAGGTCTGTTTTCCTGTTTTCCTGTTTTCTTAAGAAAACCGTATTTGCAAAATGAACTTTTAAAACACACTATGCCCGAGAGATTGCATATCCCGGCTTTCGTGCAAGGGCCGAAACTTGACTCCGGTAACTAGAAATTAAGCCTGGGGGGTGCCAGAGGTAACTTATATATAAAGTTTTGTGCTTGGTTCAGCTAAGCTACTCTGCCTTTGGTCCATCGATTTGTCAAGAAAAGATTTGCAGAGGCGGCGCCGGGACTTCCCCAATACGGAAGAATTTTCAAATTGAAACAAATCAGGCAGAAAATTTCGTATTGAAACTTTCCACAAGAAGAGGTACAGTTAAGCTGTTTTATTTCTTCCCCCCAAAATTGGAGAGTTATTGTGGCCCTTTCGAGACGACAGTTCGTAGGGTTGGGAGGTCTTGTTATCGCGTCTGCCTTTGCGCCGCTGGAAGCGGCCAGCAAGAGCGGCGCGGCGGGATCCCCTTCCTTTGACGCAGCCCTGGAAGTTCCCCTGCAATACATGGACGCGCAAACCTTTGTTCCGCTGGTGGGACAGCGATTCCTGGCGCACACCAACGCAGCGCGGCCGGTCACGCTTACCCTGACAGCGGTGGAAGAAATCCAAGCGCCGGTTCACACTGTGGGTATCCAACACTTTGGGTTCGGCGGCAGGGCGGCAAGCCTTGCTCCCTCAGGACCACAAACAACGACCTTCGCTTTGCGGTTCCGCAGCCAGCCGGGGAAATACCTGGCCCAGGGCACCTACACCGTTGAAAACGGCACGCTGGGAAATTTTATGCTGTTTCTTGTTCCCTCAGCGCGTGGAATGCGCACGCCAACCTGCACGGCGATTATCAGTCACGCGAAGCGGTAGGAATTTTGGCTGTTACTTTAGCTGCCCCAGCTCAACCATGAAGGCAATTATCAGCCGCCAGCGGGAGATGATTGCCTGACTTCCTCTTGCCACTCCATCAGAAAGTGCAACCCGTTTTCTTCGGCTTTACGGAAACCCAGCCGCTCGAACAGGCGCAGTGAAGGATTAAAACTCTCAACGTAGATCCGGAGAGGCTTGCCTGCCTGCGCAGCTTCACGAAGAAGCTGTCCTAAAAGAAACGAACCGATCCCGGCATTGCGATGCTCGGGAAGCACGGTGATATCGGCGATGTGGAGGGCCTCGGGAAGACGGGCCACGTAAAGACGGCCCACCGGCATTTCATTGTGATAAATGATGTCGTGCGCGGCGCCGGGAAACTGCGCGGCATAGTGGCGCTGCTGCGCTTCAAACTGCATGCGAACAAAAGCCGCCTTCTGCTCATCGCTCCAGGGCACAAGCGCGATTTCCTGGGCGCGCGTGCTGGCATAAACCCGCAAAAGTAAAGGCTCGTCGCCGGCTTCAACCGGACGCAGCGTGATTCGGCGGTCTTCGTTCATGGTTCACGAACCTGGCGGCGTGCGAAAACGGTTGAAGGCAGATTCGTATTGAATGCCATCCTGATCGATACCGACGGCAACAAGAAAAAGCTCGAGGGTGCCCAGCTTCTCGTGCTGCAGCGAATAGATGCTCTGCTGCAAGCGCGGCTCGTGCGGTCCGTAAAAAAACAGGGAGAACTGGTCGAGCTTCGGCCCGGCGTCGCGCTCGTTCACCTGGGTAAGACGAAGCACCACAGGCGCTGCGTTGGGGATCGATATTTTGAACTCTGAATTCAGATGTTCGGAGAAAATTTTGCTGTTCAGTTTGTCGACCATAGACGATGGTTCATTGTGTACTGAAATCCCGCAGCTTGAACGTGAAAATATGCATCTTGAGTTTACGCGGAATTCCAGCGCATGCGGTAGTACATTTCATCCTCGCCGGTCCTGGTAAAGCCCAGGCGCTCGTAAAGGTGAAGCGCCGGGTTCCCTTTTAAAACCTGGAGTTCGACCGGCAGGCCCGACTGCCGCGATTCCGCCAGGAGCCCTGTAATTAACTCCGTACCAATACCGCAATTTCGATGTTCGGGTAATAAAGCAATATCAACAAGCCTGAGCTCTCGCGGAGCCCGAAGCACAATCATGCGGCCGACCGGCTGCTCGCCGCGAAGAATGAGCTTGTACTCAGCCCCGGCATAAGCGGTTTCGTACCATCGCGATTGCGCCAGAAACTGCATGCGAAAGAAGGCATCTTTCTGGGCATCATTCCAGGGCACCTGGGCGAATTCCCGCGCGCGCGTGCTGGCATAGAGCCTGTAGACAAAATCTTCGTCCTCCGGCTGCTGCGGGCGCAAATGCACATTCATGGTAATAATTCTTCCGTCCTTACTATTGTAACTTCAGCAATGTTCATGGTAGAGGAAACGCCGGCAAGGGTACCAGTTTGGAACATCCCGCACAGGAAAGCGTGGGCAAGATGCCAACGCGACAGCCGGCGAGACGCCGGCGCTACTCAAATTGAACCACTACCCCGGCAAGCGACAGGGAGAGGTCGTTTTCTATTACTATTAATTTACAGTAAAATTTCTGACCACCTTGACGCTCTGTGACCCGGCTCAGAATAATTCTTAATCCTTTGATTTACAGCAGGCGCAAGCATTAGCATTGTGGGGCGGCAATCTTTTAGGCCGCCGTTGGCGATCCTTAAGATCTACCAGTTTTTTCTGTAGCGTTGAAACAGCTCAACGAGTCTGAGTAGCGCGAGTAATTTCGTACTTTCTGCAACGGAATCACCCTGGCAATCATCTTTTAATAGTGCAACGGGCGCAGGAGGAAGATCATATGCCGTCAGCGGTCATCATGCCATCCAGTCCGATGAGTGCCGGGAAACTCCGTACGAAGCAGGAACTTTCGCGTGCTCGCACTCTCACCGACAAAATCTTCGGCGAGATAACTCCCGCCGCTTACCTGGAGAGACCCATTCCGGAGCGGCATCGCATCATCTTCTATGTTGGCCATCTTGAAGCATTTGATTGGAACCTCATAGGAAAGCACGGGCTCGGGCTCAAGCCCATCAACGAGGAACTCGACAAACTGTTTGCATTCGGGATTGATCCGCCGGTAGGAAAACTACCCCAGGATCAACCTGGCGACTGGCCCGGCATCGAACGCGCGCGCGAGTACGTCGAACAGGTGCGTGGAAGACTTGACGCAGCCATAGATACCGCGCCCGCAGAGATGCTCAACATGGCCCTCGAACACCGGCTTATGCACGCCGAAACCTTTACCTACATGCTGCATAACCTTCCTTATGCGCAAAAATCCGCAAGAGGGGTGAAAGCGGCCTCCAGGCGGCCCTCGCCACCGCTGGAAATGATTGAGATCACCGCAGGCAGGGTCACTTTGGGCAAAGGGCGCGACAACGGCTTTGGTTGGGACAACGAATTTGAGCAGCATAGGCAGGATGTCCCGGGGTTTGCGATCAGCAAATATAAGATCACCAATGGCCAGTATCTGGAATTTGTAAAAGAAGGCGGGCCAGCGCCGTTTTACTGGCTTTGTCGTGGCGATCAATGGTTCTATCGCGGCCAGCACGCCGAAGTGCCGCTTCCGCTGGATTGGCCGGTCTATGCCAGCAACGCGCAGGCGCAGGCCTACGCGGAGTGGGTTGGGAAATCACTTCCGGCGGAGGCGCAATTTCAGCGCGCCGCTTTTGGCGCGCCTGAGGGCGATGAGCGGAGCCATCCGTGGGGAGAGGAACTGCCCGATTCCCATTTTGGTAACTTCAGCTTTTGCAATCCTGACCCGGTTCCGGTAACCGCGGACCCGGCAGGAAACAGCGCTTTCGGCGTGGCGCAAATGGTGGGCAACGGGTGGGAGTGGACACGAACGCCGTTCCAGCCGTTTCCAGGCTTTGAGGCGTCCCCGGCTTATCCAGGTTATTCAGCAAACTTTTTCGACGGCGACCATTTTGTCCTGAAGGGAGCTTCCTGCGCCACCGATGCCGGCTTGCTGCGCCCAAGCTTCCGTAACTGGTTCCGGCGGGACTATCCATACGCGTATACAACCTTTCGGGTCGTGGAAAACTAAAAATGCCAGCTACATTATTGATACCTGCACGCCCATCTCCCAGACCCCAGACTGCCAGCCTTACCGAGCAGTTTGCCGCGGATGTTCGCGATGGGCTGCGAAAACCACAGAAGCAGCTCTCACCCAAGTATTTCTACGACGAGGTTGGCAGCGCGCTTTTCGACGTTATCACGTTGCTTCCGGAGTACGGGCTTACGCGCGCCGACGAGCGCCTGCTGCACCAGAATGCGGAAGCGATTGCCACGCGGCTGGCTCCAAACCTCGTGGTAGCCGAGTTGGGCAGCGGAAGCGGCCGCAAAACCAAACCGATCCTCAAAGCTATTGGCGCAGCGCAGCGCTCGGTCACCTATTATGCGATTGACGGCTCAGCTTCGGCGCTGGAGCGCTGCCGGCAAGAGTTGGCCGGACTCCATGCAGCCCGCATTCATACCCTGCAAAGCTTCTACAATGAGGGTCTTGAGCAGATTGCCGAATACCGAACTCCCGGACAACGGCTGCTGGTGATGTTTCTGGGAAGCAGCATTGGCAACTTCGAACGCAACGAGGCTGCCGCCTTTCTTCGCCAGATCAGAAGCTATCTTCATACAGGAGATGCTCTGTTGCTGGGAACAGATTTGCTGAAACCGGTGCAGCAGTTGCTCGATGCCTATGATGATCCCCCGGGCGTGACGGCGGCGTTCAACCTGAACCTGCTCGCACGAATCAACCGCGAGCTGGGAGCAAACTTCAACCTGAACAGGTTTTGCCATGAGGCGCGATGGTGCGCCGGCGAACATCGCATTGAAATGCATTTGCGTTCGCTGGCCAGCCAGGTTGTCAGCATTCCGGGAGCGGAGTGCCGCGTTTCATTCGAGCAAGGTGAAACGATATGGACGGAATCGTCGCATAAGTTCATTGCCGGCGAACTTTCGCAGATCGCGGTGAATACTGGTTTCACTCCAGACGCACAGTGGATTGACCAGCAGTGGCCGTTTGCGGAGAATCTGTGGGTCGTAGGGTAAGACAGCTTCAAGCTCGCAGCTCTCAGCTCCAAGTGGCCGGAATTTGCTGGAACCCTCACGGATGGCCGTGCGCGGCGCGGTCGAATTTTTCTCCTGCGGGAATAGGCATACTTAACCGGTTCTCTTTGGGCGCCAGCGGACAGGTGGCATAGGTCGTCACCACGCAGGGCGGGTTGTAGGCGCGGTTGAAATCGAGCACCACGCTCCCATTGACCGGCGGATCGGTGTCGAGCATGCGGCCGCCAGGGTAAGTATCTGTCTTTGAGGTCGGATCATTAAAGACAATAAACAAACCTTTTGAGGGATCGTCGCTCAGATCGCTGAGGCGAAGCTCTTGTCCATTCAGTTTGAAAACTACAGTCCCGGTGAGGCGCTGGTGGGTGACGTCTCCGAGTATGTCTGGAATATCGATGGTCTTGTTGCTGTCGCTGGGCTCCCAGTGGGCGGTCACGCGGTAGTTCAGGTCCAACGGGAAAAAGTTGAGGCCACGAAAATCGCGCGCCGCCGGACTATCGACATCTTTCAGACGGATGCCCACGCGAGTTCCACGCACAATGACGTGAAAGCGCAGGCTCCGCATGGCAACCACAGTCTCATGGTCCGCAGTGTCGGGCTCGAGCTTTGCCGTGGCTACAGGCTTGCCGCCGATCGTGGCGTGGGCCTGGGGCAGCAGTTTGACGGTGACCTGGTTTCCTTCAAGATCAAACTCGTCGGCGTGCGCCGGCCCTTTGGGAAAGACCACGGCGTTGCCGGGAGCGGAGCCGAAGGAGTTCACGCCGGGGGAAAGCCAGAACAAGCCCGCCAGCGGCAGCCAGTTTTGCTTGAGACTTGCAATACGCTTTGCCTTCCATTGCTCAAACGACTTTGTATAGGCCGCATCTGGGGACGCCAGCGAGGAGCCAGCGGCCCCGATTCTGGCGAGAAGATTGGAGGCAAGGCAAATAGTCGAAAAAAATAATAAAATAGAAGACCGCAAATTCATGCTGCACGGATTGTATCGCGGGTGACGCGATGAAATCGAGTTGTGGCAAAGATGCTGGAGGCGTTGAGAAACAACGGAACAGCGATGAATATAATTCCATATTATTCAGGGTAGAAGCTGTTCTGCCGCGCGGCGCATTCCAGCGTCTTTGCATTGTGAGTCAATCATGAATCCGATAATAAAATTATTTATGGTGGCGGGCCGGCCGGTCCTGGGAGGGGCAATCGTCTTCCTCCTTCTGGTCGGGGTTTATCAGCTTTCGCTTCAGTTCGGGATCACGGGATGGCAGAGCATTTGGGACGATTTTGCGGGCGGCGTGCTTGTGGGCGTGTTGCTCTACATTGACGACCGCCGCCGGCGCCGCTACCTGGCGGAGCGATTGCAGACGATTGCGCTGATGAATCATCACGTGCGTAATGCCCTGCAGGCGATCAAATATGCCCGCTACACCCCGGATGATGTCCAAGTCATCGAAGACTCTGTTTCCCGCATCGAGTGGGCGTTGCGCGAGATTCTGCCGGGAAAGGACCACATTGTGCTGAACGAAGCGGCAGTGCAGTGAGGCTTCCGCCTTTTAGACAACTTTAGTTTTTATGTACCTGATAAAGCAGGGTTGCCCCAACAAGAAACGCAAGATTCCTTCGGCGGGCTCTCCAGAAGCTAAATGTGGAAGTCGTTTAATTTCGGACGCAAAGGGCAACCAGGAAGAGCTTCGAGAGAAAGCCTGACAAGCGGCATGGGCAATGAAACATTCTCGGGATCGTTCTCCCGCTTCGCGGGATCAGGATGACGAATTCAATCGGTGACGCCGAAACAAAAAGCACGGTGAAAATTAAAATGACCTAAGGCGCGGCTAACCTTAAGATTATGCTTCCATGAAAGCATCTTTTCGCCGGGCTTCTTTCGTCTCATGTACGTGACACTGGCTACCCAAATTACACTCTCTGGTATGAATGGCGCTTCGCTGCTGGCAAATGGCACCTGTAATTTTCGTGTCTGGGCGCCTCGCGCCGGGCAGATGAAATTGCGCCTGGTTGGCGGGGCCGAGCATGCCATGACGCGCGAAGCGGACGGCTTTTTTTCGTTGACGGCTCCTGCGCATGCGGGCGACCGGTATTTTTATCTTCCGGACGGCCACCAGCCGGTTCCAGACCCGGTCTCGCGCCTTCTGCCCGAAGGAGTGCACGGCCCCACCGAGATCGTTGATCCTGCAGATTTTTCGTGGAGCGACGATTCCTGGCGCGGGCTGCCGCTGTCTGATTACATTATTTACGAGCTGCACGTCGGCACCTTCACGCCGCAAGGCACATTCGATGGCGTGATCGAGCGCCTGCAGTACCTGAAGTACGAACTGGGGATCACAGTAATTGAACTGATGCCGGTGGCCGCATTTCCCGGAGGGCGCAACTGGGGATATGACGGCGTCTCGCCTTATGCCGTGCAGGCCAGCTATGGCGGGCCGCAGGGGCTCAAGCGCCTGGTCAGCGCTGCGCATCAAATTGGCCTCGCTGTGGTTCTGGATGTGGTCTACAACCACGTCGGCCACGAAGGCAATTACCTGCGAATGTTTGGGCCTTACTTCACATCGCGCCACCAGACGCCGTGGGGCGAGGCCATCAACTACGACAGCGAAGGCAGCGAGCACGTTCGCCGGTACTTCGTGGAAAATGCGCTTTACTGGATTCGCGAATACCACCTCGATGGCCTGCGCCTCGACGCCATCGAGACCATTCATGACAATTCCGAGCGGCACATCCTGGCCGAAATGCAGGATGAGGTGCAGTCCCTCGCCCGCCAGCTCGGCCGCACGGTGTGCGTGATTGCCGAGACCAATGAAAATGAAGCGCGTCTGATACGCCCACCGGCAAAAGGCGGCTACGGACTCGATGCCCAGTGGAGCGACGATTTTCACCACTCGGTTCATGCCTCGCTTACCGGCGAGCGCCAGCGCTACTACCAGGACTTCGGCGATCTGAGGCAAATTGTGCGAGCACTCAATGACGGTTTTGTCTTTCAGGGAGAATTTTTTAACTATTGGAAGAAAGCTCGTGGAACTTCATCCGCGGGGTTACCCATGGAGTCGCATGTCATCTGCCTGCAGAACCACGATCAGGTTGGCAATCGTGCCCGGGGCGAGCGCTTGAGCCAAATCGTCCCCATCGGCCTGCGAAAAGTTGCAGCGGCATTAATGCTGCTCGCGCCCCATACTCCGCTGCTGTTCATGGGCGAAGAATACGACGAGCCTGCTCCGTTTCTTTATTTCACCAGCTACGGCGATCCCACCCTGGCGCGCGCCGTCAGCGAAGGCCGCAAAAAGGAATTTCAGGATTTCGCCGGCATTGATGTTCCCGATCCGCAAGACGAAGCCACTTTCCAGCTCTCCAGATTGCATTGGGAGATGGCCAACGATGCCAATGATATGCTGCGCTGGTATCGTGCCCTGATTGACTTGCGGAAGCGCTATGTGTTGACGGGCGAAAGAAGTTGCAGGGCCGAGTTGCGCGGCGAGCATTCCATTTTGATGCAGGTTCCGGCGACGGAACCGGGAATCCAGGTACTGGCGGAGTTCGTGCCCTCACAGCGGCAATGGACCCCGGGTAAAAATTGGCGGCTGGCGCTGTGGAATGATGAAAAAGAGTGTGCGGTCACGGTGTATACGGCAGAGTAGCTCGTAGTCGTGCACTAAAAGCGAATTCACCACGGAGGCACGGAGAAAAATAACCAGACAAAGAAAAGCTTCTTAGCTTTGTCTATTTCTTCGGTTCCCGTGCAATTGCTGACAACAAAGGGCCGAGAACTGTATCAAAAATTCCCAGCGGTGTTTCTTCCAGAGTAAGAGCCTCGCATTCCCGGTCGATTCTCTGGTACTCCTCGTGGAACTCTTTCTTGAAAGCCTGATACGACAATTCATCTTGCCAGATGTCAATGACAATGTAGTTCGCTTGCCCTGCGGGGTCACGCAACAAGACCGTGCGCTCGTAGTGCGGCGAACGCCCGAACAGTTTCGCCCATACGCCCTCAGGGCCATAATCACGCTCGAATTGTTCGATTTTTTCCGGCTTGGCGCGGAATTGCCATAAAACGTAGATCATGTGATGGTCTTTCAGTCAGGTTATTGATTCGTAGTAAGTCTGGGCATCTTCTTCTGTAAGTTCAATAGCCTGCGGTTCTGTCATGTCTTTTCTAAATCGCTCGGCCAACTCTGCCGGCAACGTGATGTCGAATCTGCCGATGAGGTTAAATCCCTCTTCATCCCAATTTAGATAAAAGCGTAAATACCAAGAATTATCATTCGGGGCAATGCCAATGAATACATTGTCATCGGTCGTCATGGCCTGCAGCAAATCTCTTGGCGACCCACGATTTGAAAGAGTTCGTGAAAATCAATCTGGTCTTTGTGGAAATGACAACCGTCGTGCTCCCACCAGTCGTGATACCTTTGCAACTTGATGTAGGGTTCAACGCTCTGTAGGAAGCTTACCGTCTGACACAACATTTTCGACAATACAGAGGCAGGCAATTCTTCAGCGCTGCGAAAATTAATCCCTGCAGGCCGATAAAAAGTTGCCATAGCTCACTACCATACATGCTTTGCCACAAAGCAGTAGTGCCCAGGTATTAAACCGGTTCCTACGCCACGACGCTGAATCATAGACAAAAAACTGGATAGTCAGGATGACAGACCAGTATTAAAGACAACGCACTAAGGTTTTGCCTTCTGTTGTTGCTCGGCTTCTTCGACGGCTTTGCGGAACGCTTCCACGGCGGGAACACTGGGCGGACGAAGCGCGCCTTTGGCTATGTAGCGCCATAGCGGGGCACTATCCAGTGAAGAACCTACTCCACCTCGATACACTTCGAATACATCTTCCACCTGGCCGACCTCCGTGCGCGGGGTAGGACCGGTGCTCTCTCCCACGCGGGGCTCTGTCGTATCCGCCGGATGTCCCTTCTGTCCGCCAATGCGTATGACGCTGTTATCGCCTTCCAGAATCACGGGGCGATCATTAGGCGGGATGCCGCCCACGGTTGGATTAACCATCTTTCCGTTGCCCTTGCGAACCGTGATCACCAGGTCAGCGGTCTGGGCTTCCATCACCGGGGTGAACCGACCCCAATGCAGGAGTGCCTTCTCCACGTCCTCCTGGGCAGTTCGATTCGCCCTGGGATCGGTCATGGAAGTGCCTGCGTCGGGATCCACCAAAACCAGGACCGTGCGGGCTTGAAGAATATCTGACGGCAGCAAGATCTTTTTCTTGTCGGCGTTCTGATTCTGGTTGTTTTTGCTCTTCTCCTGGGCAACCGCGAGGGAAACAATAAGAAGAACGAACGACAAAAGTATAGGCAGGCGAACCAGCATGACGGCCTCCGTGCAACGCTGACCCGAAGATTATAACTCCATTCTCAGGCCCCTCGTTTTCACTGCCAAACGTGTTTCGCCGCGAAAAAATATGTAAGCACCACATAGACCCAGATGGCCGAGAAGAGCACGTGCATTCGGGTGTTGAATTTGTTGCCCCGCCACAGGGCCGGATCATAAACGAAAAACTGGATGAACAGCCGGCAGAGCCAGAAGACAATCACGGCCATGAGCCCCACGCGGCTGAGCCCCGTGGGCTCAAGCAATGCGCCCGTGTAGAACAATGTAATGCCGCCCATCAACACCAGCGTCAGACTGATGAAAAAACAATGGACAATAAATATCTGGCGGTTCAACAACGACAGCTTCGCCAGATCTGTCTTCCAGTTGAAGCGCTTGCCATAGGCGCCATGTGCGAGGCCGAGCGTAATCAGCATCGCCCCAACGATTCGCAGGTTCAATTCAAGAGTCATGTTTTTTCTCCATGATAAAAACGCGGACAAAGGGTGTAATTGGCATTTCCTGCTGCACAGCCAAGTGTGCGGCGGCGGCAGCACGCAACCATTCATGCCGTGCATAGAAATGAAGACAACCGGGTCCAAAGGCCAGAAAATTTGCCGTGTCGCGCAGATGTTCCATCAGGACCACGGTTCCGTTCGCAGCCAGGACGCGCGCCAGTTCCCGAAAAAACTGTGCCCGTGAATCGCGGCGCCGAATCTCGTGCGCTGAAAAGATGAGGAACAGGACATCGCGGGAAGAATCCGGCAGCGGGAGATGGCGAAAATCGGCCTGCCTGGCTTCATGTTTGCCGGCGGAAAGGGCGCGGGCCCGGGCGATCGAGGGCTCTGTCATTTCGCTTGCATCGAAGATATCGAGCGCCTCTCCGTCGCTGCCTGGAAAGATGGATTTCAGGATGCCGGTGCTTTGATCGAGCCCACTGTGGATGTTCAGCCATCTGCGCGGCTGGCGGGGAAGGCGATCGTGCATCCAGCGGAAGTCGTAGACCGAGGAACGGTCATAGACATAGTGCGATACCACGATGGAGGCCGCGATCCAGGCGAACGCCATGACGAGCGCTCCGGCAACCGCGACGCCCAAGACTCGCGGCAAGAAGATCGCGATTGCGAATCCGACTGAGATTCCGATCAGTGTCCATAGATAGAAGCCGCGATTGTAGCTGATGATCTCCAGGGCACCGTCGTATCGGCCGCGAGCCTTCGGCATCGTTTCGGGTTGGATCAGACCGTTCATGGCACCTCGACCTTTCTTCGGACGCCCCGCTCCCAGCAATAAGGCACATCGTGTAGATAGAATGCGTTGGCTAATATTGGAATCGCTTCGCAAAACGGACTCTGCTTGAAGAAGGTGCACTTGTTTACATTGACCCGTACCGGCTGCGGGTTCCAGTTCTGGCGTACGCCTCGAATCAGGATGATGGCGCCGGTTTCCTTCTCGTAATCGAATGTGTAGGGCAGCGGGCCGGCAAATTTTCTGGCATCTTTCTCATTGTCAAAGGGAGTTCCCTCCGGCAGCGGCGCTGGACGATGTGCGATATCGGCGCAGACGTCCAGGTCGGCATAGGCATTCGGAGTCGTAATTCGCGCCCGCAGCTCGCCCGAGTTTTCCTGAAATGAAACCTGGCAATGTTGATATGCGTAATGAGTCAGAAGGTTTCCCGAAATTACCATCAGCCGTTTATCTGTGTCAGAGCGCAGAATTCTCAGCCCGCGTATGGAATTCGAAGCGGTCGCCATTCGCGTGAAGATGCGATACCCGGAAAGGAAGAAGTTTTGCCCCAGCGCAACTGGCACAAACGCTGGCCGTAAATTCTCGGTTTGTACCAGCGCGATAGCCAGGAAGCCGAAATTCTTGTAGGTGTCGAGCGCCAATTCCGGCGGCAGCAGGGGCCGAAGCAACTGTTGCGGGAAGGCATAAGTCAGAACCAGCGAATGCCGAAAGAACGCCTCGACCGGGAACGGATGCCTTTTCAAAAGATGCAGCATGATTTATCACCGCCTGCGCTTTTACTGTTTTTACAGTTCAGTCTAGCGCGGAGCGGCGATGTTCAAGTTTCTAGTTTGCTTTTTGAACAGAACGTTCATATTTGAGCGCGATCATGCCCTTTGAATAACTCTTGTTTTCAATCAATGAGAAGTCGCGTTGAGGAAAGCCACCTGGGAAAAGCGGGATACCTTCGCCCAGCAGCACCGGCACAACGCCGAGATGGATTTCGTCGACCAAGTCGGCTTTCAGGAAGTCGCGGGCGAGCTCGCCGCCGCCCATGAGCCATATATTTTTGCCAGGGTGCTTGCGTAGCTCACCAGTAAACTCAGCCGGGGATTGATTGGTAAAGATTACGCTGTCGCGTTCTCCCGAAGGCGCATTGCGGGAAAAGACATAGAAGATATGGCCCTTGACGGGGCTTCTGAAAGACCCTCCTCCCATTTTGAGGGCAGCATCGAAGGTCTTGCGGCCCATGACGGCAATGTCAATGGCGGCCAAGAAAGCGCCCATCGAGTAGTCCTTGGGCATGAAGAGGAAGTCTATGGCGCCATTGGGGCGCGCGATGTATCCATCGAGGCTGATGCTGACACCGAGGATGACCTTGCGGGTGCTGAAAGCTTCTTGCCCCAGTTGCTGTTCCCGTAATTTACCGCGTGCCTTGGCCTCAGTCTGCCGTATCCTGTCAATGGTCGCATAGCGTGGAAGCGTGACCTCCTCAAGAGGGGTTCTGAGAACGGTTCCAGCCTCGGGCTGTGTTTTGTTTACGGCGCCGTCATGCAATATTGAATTGCATACGTTGACACATTCGTTGCAAATATAGGCTTTGGGACGGCGGCTGGGTGAAGAGATGAGCTTTGCCACAGCTTCATGTGATTTACAGCAGAAGGAGCACCGCATTGGCTTCGATGATTTGGCGATCCCCGGAAGATCGAAGTGTGCTTTGTCCACAGCGTCGTCATGCAATATTGAATTGCATACGCGAACACACTCGTCGCAAATATAAGATCTAGGCCCCTCGGGGGGCGAAGAGATGAGCTTTGCCACCATTTCGTGAGATTTATGGCAGAAGGAGCAAAGCATCGGTTTGGATAACTTCGAGGATGGCATGCCGCTTCCCTAGATCAAGTATTAAGCTGTTAAGCGATTTATACTCTTTTCTTGCCTTCAGGAGCCAATAATGAAGCTGTTTTTTCTGGCTATGATGCTATGCATGGTCGCGGCCGCGCAAACGAACTCAAAACAAAAGACCCGCAAGGTAAAATCAAACCATAGCGAACCGCAGACCGTCTCCTGCCGCAGCGACGATTTTATGCGCCAGTGGCTGGCGCTTTCGCCGGTCAACGCCTCCCAGGCCGGATATCACAAGCACACCGACCCGCTCACGCAACAGACCGTGGAACTCGACGCGCAGCTCGATGATTTCAGCCCCACCGTGATCGAACACCGCAAGGAATTCTATTCCGCCTGGCAAGGCTGCAAGCGCACCCGTGTCTCCACCCAGGATGCCGCAGACTGGCAGCTCATTGACGACCAGATTGCGCTCAATCTTCTGGAATTGAATCAAATCCACGCTTACCAGCACGATCCTACGGTTTATGTCGAGCTGATCGGCAATGCGCTTTTCCTGCCGCTCACCCAGAATTACGCCTCCAAAGAAATCCGCCTGGGCCACGTGCTCGCGCGCATGGAACAGATTCCACGCCTGGTGCAGCAGGCCAAAGCCATGCTGGCAGACGCCGACCCAATTTACGTGAAAGTTGCGGTGGAAGAAAATGACGGAAACATTGACCTGATCGAGAGCGATATCAAGGAACAGATCGGGAACAATGCCGAGCTCGGGGCGAAATACCAGAAACTCGCGCCTGCAACGGTTGCCGAGCTGAAAGATTTTTCCCGATGGCTGCAACAGGATTTAGCCAAGCGGCCAAACCCACGGAGCTGGCGGCTGGGCAAGGAATTCTACGACGCCAAATTCAAGTATGTAATGGAGACCGACATCACTCCCGAGCAGGTGCTGGCCAGCGCCGAAAATGAAATGAAGAATGTGCGCGCACAGATGCTCGAGATCGCGCTGCCGCTGCATGCGCAAATGTATCCGGGGAGCGGCGACTACGCCGAGCTGGCTGCCCGCGAGCGCGAAAACAAGATCATCAGCGAGGTCCTGGCCAAAATTGCCGATGACCACGTGCAACCCGGCCAGCTTATCGATCACGTGAAGCAGGACCTTGCCGGCATCATCCAGTTTATCCGCGAGAAGAAAATTGTTTCGCTCAGCGAGCGCGAGAACCTGAAAGTGATTCCCACCCCGGTCTTCATGCGCGGCGTGTATTCGGTTGCGGGGTTTCAAGCTGCGCCGCCGCTTGAACCCGAGGCTGAGGCCGAGTACTGGGTCACGCCCATCGATCCCAACACGCCACCGGAGAAGGCGGAATCGAAGCTGCGCGAGTACAACAACTGGGTGCTCAAGTGGCTCAGCATCCATGAAGCCCTGCCCGGACACTACATCCAATTCGAGCACGCTAACAGCGTGGAGCCCAAAGAGCGCCGCCTGCTGCGCGCCGTATTGGGAAATGGCGCTTACATCGAGGGCTGGGCGGAGTACGTTGCCCAGGTGATGATGGATGAAGGTTTCCTCAACCACGATCCCCGCTTTGTGCTTAGCATGAAGAAAATCAGGCTGCGCGTGCTGGCCAATGCCATCCTCGATATCCGCATGCATACCATGAATATGACCGATGGCGAAACCCTGGACCTGATGATGAACTCGGCCTTCCAGACCCGCGCTGAGGCCGAGGGCAAACTGCAGCGCGCCAAGCTGAAGTCAACCCAGTTGCCGACTTATTACGTTGGTATTAACGAATGGTGGGAGCTGCGCCATAAATATGAAGCCGCCAGGGGCAAGGACTTTAACTTGATGGAATTTCACAATGCGGCTTTGGATCAGGGGCCGCTGCCGGTGCCGCTGCTGGAAAATATTTTGCTGCCGCCGTCAGGAAAACCATGAGTATCGAACACGCCACTCGGCGCTAATTACGGGTGAGAGATTTATTATGTTCTCGGGCTGGCAAACCCCGCCGTCAGACTCAGCAAACCCACTCCGAGGTGGATAAAGTTGTAGTGCATGTTTAAGCCGCCGAAGTTCCCGAAAACTCAGTTCCTCACTCCGGGAATTTTCAGTCTGATGCGGTAGATGCTGGTGCTGGCAGTGATGTAGAGCGTCCTGGCGTCTTTGTCGCCCCAGGCCACGTTGGCTACACGCTCGGGCACCTTGACGGTCCCGAGGTGTTTCCCATCCGGGGAAATGATCCAGACACCGCCGGGGCCGGAGCCGTAGAGGTTTCCTTTTTTATCCACTCGGATGCCATCGGGCGCGCCAAGGGCTTTAGGATCGGTTGTCTTGTCGGCAAACGGATCGAAAAAGAGCGCGCCCCCGGTGACCGATCCATCCGGCTGCACGCGATAGCGCAGCCAGACCTTCTTGCCCGATTCGGCAATGTACAAATATTTTTCGTCGGGAGAAAACGCAATGCCGTTGGGCCGGGCGAGATCGCCGATCACAAGCTGCAGTTTGTCGCGATCGGGCGGCGCGCCCGGTTTCTGCTGCAGCGCATTCGGGATGCGATACACGCCATTGACCTGGAGTTCCTTTGCAGGGTCGGTGTCATCATGCGAGCGCAGGCCGTACGGCGGATCGGTGAAGTACAGCGAGCCGTCGGACTTGTACACAAGATCGTTGGGGCTGCTAAGCTTCTTGCCCTGGTAGGAATCGGCCAGCACGGTGGCTTGCGCCTTGGGATCGAGCGACTCCAGCCGCCAGACGGTGCGGCCCGCGTGTCCCGCAACTGTGAGCCTTCCCTTGGCATCGAGGGTCATGCCATTGGAGCCGGGCTCCGGTCCATTATATGGCTCCGTTCCCTTGTACCCACTCGGATGCATGAACACAGTTGCACCCTGGCCGGGAACCAACTTGACGATATTGTTCGCTGGGATTTCTGCGAACATCAGGCTGCCTTCGCGCGTCCAGGCCGGACCTTCGGTCCACTTGTCGAAGCCGGTGGCCACACGCTCTAGTGTCGCTTTCGCGGGTACAATCTGATCGAGAGCGGGATCGAGCTTCTGTATCTCCTGGGAGATTCCCGAAATGGCAGCCGTCATAAGCATCAATCCTGTGAATGAGCGTAGCAGACGGGTTTTCATGCGCGCCATTGTACCTCAAAGCAATTCACAGCTTTGCGGATCGCTTGCTTATCCGTAGTAGTGAAAATTCTTCCAGAAATCGGGCCAGCTCTGGCGCAGGCCGCGGCAGACGTAGATATCCGGATGATCGCGCGTCTCTTCGTTCTCCACGCCATAGCGGTTCCAGGCGTGGCCCGCGAGCTGGCAGGCTGAGAAGTTACGCTGCAGAAAACGCGGTGAGATGCCGAGCACGATCAGCGTCTGGGGAGCGGGGTCGCCGTAGCCGCGCTGCCAAAAAGAATTGATGCCGCTGATGGCCTGCGGCAATCCGAAGCGCCCACCATAGAGATTGATCGCTCCCGCCTCACCGTAATTGCCGGCCAGGATTCCCATTCGCGCTCGGTCTGCCGCGGGTAGTGAATCGCGAATCCGCGCCACCGTCACTACCAGCTCCGGCCAGCCGACTTCCTCCGGCAAATCGCTGTTGGTCTTGACGGCAACTTCCCACCATCTGGAATTAACCGGGGCGAGCGGCAGGAACAACGCCGCGAAAACCAGGATATTGATTGCCAGGGCAGCCCATGCCACCACCCGCACCACAACCGCCTGCCGGGCACGCAACGATGCCAGCCACTGTTCACTCCAGACGCTGCCTGCGGCATAGAGCATGGGATATGCCGCTGCCAGATAGTAACCGCGGCCCTTGAGGACCACAAACAGCAGCAGCGGGATAACATACATCCAGCCCAGCATGCGAAAGCGCTTGCCCTGCGGTGAAAACAGGTAGAAGTACAGGCCGGCTATCCAAAGCGGGGCGGCGAGCAGCGTGATCTTCAACTGGTCGGGAAGAAAGTTTTTTGTCCGCCCAATGTTGACGTCGCGCGCGTGAATCTGGCGCAAAAAGTCCAGTGAGATGAAATGATGCTGCGCCTGCCAGATAAAGTTGGGCAAAAAAATCACCAATGATGCGGCCACGCCAAGCCATAGCCACTTGCTTTTCAGGTAGCGGCGCGCATCAGTGAGCAGCACCCCGGCGACGATGCCAACTGCGAAGATGCCCATGGTGTACTTGGTCATCATCCCCAGCCCGATGGCGCCGCCGATGGCAACCCACCAGCGCGGATCATCGCTCTTCAACAGGCGAAGCACAAAGTAGGCAGCCAGCACCCAACACCAGTAGTCGAACGAAACATACTGCATCAGCGCGCCGCCGGCCAGGCAGAACGGAACGGCCGCGGTTGCCGCCGACAGCTGCGCTCCTCGTTTCCCGCCCAGTTCGCGCGCCATCAGGCCGGTCAGCACAACGGCTGCGGCTTGTGCCAGCGCGGCGAAGAAGCGGAAGCCAACCAGGGTCGTGCCGAAAAGTGTGAGCACCAGGCGGCCAAAAAACGGGGTGACCGGCGGATAAGCCACGTATCCCCACGCCAGGTGACGCGCATCGTCGAGTGTGGCCAGCTCGTCGCGATGAAATCCGTAGCGGCTCCCCGTCAACACATGCACGATGACCGTGGCGGTTGCCACCATTACGAGGAAAGCTACGTCGTCTGATTCATCGAATTTTCGCGTGGCCCCAGATTCTGCAAGGCTGGAGCTTGCATCGAAGCTTGTGGTGGTTGGTGAATCCATGCGCGACAATCTTACCCCAGGCAGTCAATGGAAACACGTGCGTGCCGCTCTTCAAAAGGCCGGTCTTGCAGACCAGAGGCGCAAAGAGCTTCAGGGGCTGAGTGCTGACAGCTGAATGCTGAGTGCTTCTTACCGTCCCTCATCCATGGCCTGGTTGGCTAACCGGTCGGCCTCACGGTTGAACTCGCGCCGCACATGCTCAATGCGGAACGATTCCAGCTTGCGTATCAGGGCGCGCGCTTTGTCGTACAGTTCGCGCAACTCCGGGCTTCTGACCTTGTACACGCCGGTGATCTGCCTGACCAGAAGCTCGGAATCGCTGAATACCTTGAGGGCCTTGTGATCGTGGCTCACGGCAAATTCCAGCGCGGCAATCAGCCCGGAGTACTCCGCGTAATTGTTCGTCTGGATTCCCAGGTAGCGGCTTAGCTCGGCGATCTTCTTCCCAGCCGCGTCTTTGAATATTGCTCCGTAGCCCGACGGCCCCGGATTCCCCCGCGCCCCGCCATCGATGCTTACCGTGACCAAAGGCACGCTGGATTTGCCCGAAGAATTGGAAGAAGATTCACTGCTGTTAAAAAGTGCCGATTGAGAAGTAGTTTTGCGAGGAAGGGCCATGAGATTTCAATCTTAATTGCATCGCTCGAAACTGGAAACTTGAAACCGCTTTTATCTTCCCTCACTCAACCTCAGCGCCAGCCGGTCGGGCAATTTCGCCGAAAAGATCCGCTCCTGCGCTTTTTTCACATCGTAGGGCACGCGATAAAACGTGATGCGGCTTTCGGTGGTATCGAGCAGGGCGCAGGCGGCGCGCCAGTCGCCGTCGCGCGGCTGCCCCGCCGAACCCGGATTGATGAGGTACTTCGCTCCCGGCATGATGGCCAGGTCGCACGATTCCATGTCGCGTTTGCTGCGGTAGACCGGGCGCAGCGTCTCCCATTCTTCTCCATGATTACAAAAGCCGCCCTGGATATGGGTATGCCCGAAGAAGGTAATAGCTGCGTCGGTGGCGAGCAGGGGCTGGTAGGCGTCGCGCATTACGATAATGTATTCATCTTCGTCCAGCGGAGAGCCGTGTACGCACTGCACTCTCACCGGCGGCGCCAGGCCGTTATCCTCCGGCCAGATATTTTCCAGCTCAATTGGCCCCTGAGGCAGGGCGCGCAGCCACTCCAGGTTTTCCGAGGTGAGGGTCTGCTGTGTCCAGATGGCCGCCATGCCGGCGATCGGATTAAAATCGTCAATCCCGGCCAGGCCCGTGCAGGCCTTGTCGTGGTTGCCGCGCACGAAGACGTGGCACAACTCTCGCGAGCGGTCGCTCACCTCATTGGGCGAGGCGCCGTACCCCACGATATCGCCGAGGTTCACGACCATGTCATGGTTCGTTACGCTGGCAACACATGCCTCCATGCCTTCTAGGTTGGCATGAATGTCGGTGAGAAACAAAATTCGCAAGCAGCTCTCGATTACTAAGTCTCTTGAAGTTTATCTCAAAAAGTCTGGCCGAGACGGGGGGCTTTTGAGTATATCAATTTGTGGCCGCTCTGTAGGAAGCATTTCCCCCTCCCGTAGCTACGTCATCAATGAGCATCCTGCCCGTACTTCTGAAGGTATCTAGCCTTTAACTGAGTACTGAGGACCGGGTACTGAGTACTGCATCTTCACCGGACACCTCGCCCAATGTCCCGGCTCGGCCTCAAGCAACGGCGGCAACTTGGTCTGGCACTCAGGAACCCGTATCTCGCAGCGCGGCTCAAAAGCGCATCCCGGGGGAAAACTCTGGTGAGACGGCACCGTACCCTCGATGGTCTCAAGCGGTTGGTCTCGCTTCGAGTGCAGCGTAGGCACGGCATGAAGCAACCCTACTGTATACGGATGGATCGCCTTCCGAAAAATTGCCTCCGCCCGCCCCATCTCGACGATGCTGCCGCCATACATTACCGCCACCCGGTCGGCCACGTTGGCCACCACCGCCAGGTCGTGCGAGATGAACAGCATGGCCAGCCCGAATTTGCGCCGCAGTTCGGCCAGCAGCTCCAGCACCTGCGCCTGCACGGTGACATCGAGCGCGGTGGTGGGCTCATCGGCAATCAGCAGCCGTGGATGGTTCACAATCGCCATGGCAATCATCACCCGCTGCCGCATGCCTCCTGAGAGCTGGTGGGGATAGTCGCGCGCCCGCCGCTCCGCATCGTTGATCGCAACATCATTCAGCGCCTCGACCGCCTGCGCATAGGCCTGTTTTTTTGATACTTTTGCATGCGCCAAGACCGCCTCGGCAATCTGGTCGCCCACCCGCATCATGGGGTTGAGCGCGGTCATGGGCTCCTGGAAGATCATGGAAATCTCGGTGCCCCGCAGCCGCCGCATGTCTTCGCACGAAATCTGAAGAAGGTCCTGTTTCGCAAATCCCTTATGCGGCAATTCGCCGCTCTGAAATTCGCTATGAACTTCGCTCTGAAAAAAGATGCTTCCTTCTATCTTGGCCTGCGGCGGCAGCAGGCGCATGATCGCCAGGCTGGTAACGGATTTGCCCGAACCCGATTCCCCCACCAGTCCGAGCACCTCGCCCGCTTGCAGCGAGAAAGAAACATCGCGCACGACGGCCAGTTCTCTGCCGTCCGTACCTCGAAAAAAGACATTAAGATTTTCAACCGAAAGCATGGCTGCGACTTGAATTTATTGTCTCATTAGATTATGTGGCACAGATCGTGTAGCCACCGCCGCTGGCGCCGGCGGTAGGTGAGATTGCTCCGCCGGCGTGTGGCACCACCATCCGGCGGCGAAAATGAACGGGGCACCCACAGCAAGTCTTAAGACCCCTACCTTCGTGCCCTTTGTGGTTTGACTCTTTCTTCCTCCACCAGCGCGAACTGCAGCTTTCGCTGCACACGATCAATCCTGTCGAGAATGACTTTCACCCGGTCGCCCAGGGAATATTTCTTCCGGGTGCGCTCGCCGATAATCTCGCGGGTATTTTCGCGGTAGGTGAAGCGGTCTCCGGTGAGGCTGTCGAGGGGCACCAGGCCTTCGATGAACATGTCTTCCAGTTCGACGAACAGGCCGAACTTGGTCACGCTGACGATCAGGGCATCGAAGTCGTCGCCGATGCGGTCTTGCATGAACTTGATCTTTTTCCACTCCATCAGCTCGCGTTCGGCGTCGTCGGCGCGGCGTTCGGATTGGCTGCTGATTTCAGCCAGGTAGTGCAGCTCTTCTTCGGTGTAGGGCGCCTGTATTTGGCGATTGGCTATGCTCTTTCGATGACTGGCGCTCGACTCCGCGCCGTGGCGCGCCGAGTCCCCCGGCTTGGGCCGCTTGGCATCCTGCGAACGGTCACGCTTCGACCATGGCGACGGAGCCTCGCTGTGCGCCGGCGTGCCCCGGCCTTCGCCTGCTTCTTCCAAAACAGCTTTCAGGATGCGGTGCACCAGCAGGTCCGGATACCTTCTGATCGGCGACGTAAAGTGCGTATAGGTTGGGGCGGCCAACGCGAAGTGGCCTTCGTTTTTCTCGGAGTAGCGCGCCTGCTTGAGCGAGCGCAGCATTAAGAAAGCCAGGATGCGCTCTTCCGGCTTGCCTGCGATCTTCTGCGTCAGCTTCTGGTACATGCGCGGCGTGATGTGGACCTCTTCCGGAATCTCAATCTCCCGCGCATTTTTTCCGCTGCCATGCCGGGCGCGCTTATCGGCTTTGAGCTGCACCCGCTGGATGGGCAACGCTCCCACGCCCAATGAGTATCCAAACCTGGCGGCGATGGTCTCAAAGTCAAAGACTTTCTTCGGGTCCGGTTTTTCGTGGATACGGTAGATCGCCGGCACCCCCTGCTGTTCGAGGTACGAGGCCACGCTCTCGTTGGCGGCCAGCATGAACTCTTCAATCAACCGGTGGGCATCGTTGCGCTCGGAGCGGGTCACACCCTTCATCAGCCCCTGCTCGTCGAACTCGATCACCGGCTCGGGCAGGTCAAAATCTATCGAGCCGCGCCGCACCCGCTTGCGATTTAATATCTGCGCCAGCTCGCCCATCAGCTCAAACGTTGGGACCAGCGGCGCATAGCGCTGCCGCAACTTGGCATCGCCCTCGAGGATCAGGCTCACATCGGTATAGGTCATGCGCTCGGCCGAGCGGATCACACCTTGCATCAGCTCATAGCTCAGTACCTCGCCCTGGCGATCAATTTCCATGATGCAGCTCATCACCAGCCGGTCGAGCTTGGGTCGCAGGCTGCAGATGTCAGTCGAAAGCTCAACCGGAAGCATGGGGACAGCGCGATCAGGGAAGTAAACCGAAGTCCCGCGCAGCTTGGCCTCGGAATCGAGTGGGGTTTCAGGCTCCACATAATGGGCCACATCGGCAATGTGCACCTGCAGCTCAAAGTGGCCGTTGGGCAGGCGGCGGGCCGTCACGGCGTCGTCAAAGTCGCGGGCGGTTTCGCCGTCAATGGTGACGATGGGAAGCTGGCGAAAGTCGCGCCGCAGCTTCAACTCGCCGGCGGGGATGACATTAGGGATATCCTGCGCCTCGGCGATTACATCCGGCGGAAAGCGGTGCGGCAGGTGGTACTTGCGGATGATGATCTCCACATCCACGCCAAAGTCGTCTTCCCGTCCCAGGATCTCGACCACACGGCCCCGTGGGTTCTGCGTTGCCGTGGGCCAGTCTGTGATTTCCACGTCAACGATCACGCCTTCCAGGTCGTCATAGGTTTTCGTTCGCCGCGCCTCGCCGCCCAGCACACGATGAACCGCCGCCTTGGCCGGCTTGTGTGCCGGCTGCTGCCCGTCTTGGGCTGACTCAGGGGCCGGTTCGGGATATTCCATGCCGCGTGGAATCACAATTTCGTGGGTGATCTTGTCGTCCATGGGAACAACGATGTTGTGCCGGTTCCCATAATGGAAAATCCCCACCACCGTGGCGTGCTCGCGGCTAAGGATGCGGATGACCCTTCCTTCCACCCGCTCCCCGGCGCCGGGGCGCCCACCGAAGCGCCCACCACCCGGGCGCCCGTTATCGGGGCGACCGCGAAAGCCGGGGCTTCGGCCATCGCCGCGACCGCCGCCGTCGCGAGAGGCCATCTCCACCAGCACGCGGTCGCCGTGCATGGCGTTGGCCATGGCATGCGGCGGGATGAAGATGTCGCCATCAATCTTCTGCCGCAGGGCCTCATCTTCCGGCTGCACGAAGCCGAAGCCGTCGCGGTGCATAGTCAGCCGGCCGGCGACCAGGTTCTTGCCGGCGGCAGCTTCGGGCAGGGTAAAGCGGTCGCGCTCCAGCTCCAGCAGTTCGCCCTTGCGGACCATCGCGCGCAGCCGCTGCGCCAGCTCACGCCGCTCATTACCCCGAATGCCCAGCTCGCGCACTAGCTGCTTGTAGCCGGCGGTTCTTTTCGGCTGGCGTTCGATCTTTTGCAGAATGGTAGAGTTGTCCAAAATACGTCCTTGAGCTTTAGCACTTGGCACTTAGCATTTGGCCCCTGAACAGTTTCGAGCTTGCCAGTAAAAGAGCCTGCTAGGAATCAAACCAACGTGCTTTAGGATGCTTCCCATCCCTTTCGAAGAAACGTTGCTGGCTAAATGCTAAGTGCCAAGTGCTAACTGCCAATGTCGTTTCGTCCAAACTGTTCCGGGGCTGAATGCTGACTGCTGAATGCTGACTGCTGAGTGCTGATTGTTGAATGCTCTGCTACTTTCTTCTTAACACCATAGTAAGCGCGAATGGTTAGCAACTCTAGGGTCTTTCTCTAATATAAGAAATGCCCGCGCGGTAGGAATATTTACATCGCAGCAACTGTCACCGGCATTGACCAATGCCATTCGGCAATCAGCAAAGGCGCATCAATTCAGCTTCTCTGAATTTCGAAATGCAGATTCCTGTTTGGCACGGTACATGCCTCCGACAAAAGTATTCTCCCCCAGCACTAGCCGAAAGGAATTGAACACCATGTGGAAGCCAACGAATCAGCCCAGCACTCCGGAGACAAAAACTCCTGGATCTGAAAAACCCGTCACCGCCGCCACCCCCCAAACAACCAGCGCCACCAGCAATAACGTGCTCGCGACTTCCGAGCCCACCCCGGTTGCCGCCCCCCGCAACGCCCTGATGTCCACCACCGAACAGGCGACCATTGGAAAATCGCTGGTCATCAAAGGCGAGGTCACCGGTTCTGAGTCTCTCTATATTGATGGCCGGGTGGAAGGCTCCATCAATCTTACCGGCAACCGGGTTACCGTGGGCCGTAATGGCGTGGTCTCCGCCAACATCACCGCCCGCGAGGTTGTGGTGATCGGCAAGGTGAGGGGAAACCTCAGCGCCAGCGACCGCGTGGATATCCGCAATGAAGGCTCCCTGATCGGCGACGTGGTTGCCCAGCGCATCAGCATCGAAGACGGCGCCTACTTCAAGGGCGGCATTGATATCCAGAAACCCAACCAGAAGGCCAACGGCGCTGAGCGTCAGGGAAAGATTGACCCTGCCTCGGTCAGCACCGAAGCTGCTGCCGCCGCCACCGCCACCGCCTAAAGCGCGGCGAGCGGTTGAGCGGATGGAGATCGCTGATCGGTAGGTCGACGAAACAATCCCGTTCGGCGGGATGCGGAGTCCTTAAGTGTAGTGAACGGCAGAGGTGCGGCATGGCTGTGTCCCCGGGCTGGGGTTCCAGGCCGTGCCTCTGCAAAGGTTCTTGGTTTCGACTGGGAACGCTCTTTTTGCTTGTTATGGAATCAGGTAAGTCATGGTAGAAAAAATCCTCCAATTGCTCTCTGTCTCCTGCAGCCACAAGAAGACCTCGCAGCCCTTCACGGCGTCTTCCAACTCCCCCAGCCGTTCCGGCCAGTCTTCATGGGATAGCGTCGGTGCCCCAGCCAGCCACTATGTGGTCTGCCTCGATTGCGGAAAAAAATTCACCTACGATTGGGACCGCATGCGCATCGTGAGGTAAAAGACAGCTCCAAGCTGCCAGCTCTCAGCTCCAAGGGAAGACACTGCTCACCGCGGATTTCACGGATTTTCGCGGATTTAGTGATCACCGCAGAGGGCGCTGAGGTACGCAGAGGATTTTTAAAATAGCCTTTGGCCGATTTAATTGGAGAATTGACAACTTGTCCCGGCGTATCGCAGGACCAGCTATTTACTTGATCCGCGAAAATCCGTGAAATCCGCGGTTGGCCTTTTCTGCCTAAAAACAAAAACCGGCGCGTTCTCCCCCGAGAATTTGCGCCGGATTTAGCCCCAGGTTTGGGGATAAGGCCGCTCATCTCCCTTTCGGCCTATCTTGCTGGCAGCGCAAGCCTTGCCCTCGGAGCCTGATTTGAGGCTGGGTTGAAGTCCGAGTGGCGCTGCTCAAAATCTTCATACTCAAGATGCAATGGGTTTGCATTTTAGTCAACAATAAAGCCACGTCTTTTATTTACTTGTTAGATAACTCCAGCCCTCAAAATTCCATCTTGAAACTCGATGGTTTTCAACTTTTCAAGTGAACCGGTTCCCCGGATGGGGTTGCCCCATGACATCGCCGGTACTACAACATCGGTTGTATTCGCGCCTCGGACTGTAGGTTATACTGCGGCTGACATATTAGAAGTATTCCCGCCGGGAGAGCGGCGGGAGGCGAAGCGTTATTTATAAGATTTTATAAAGGCTTCGCGCTTAAAGGTTCCCGGAGCCTCTCAAGGTTGCAAGCACCGGGTTGGCAAGGGGGTCCTGCGTGGATCTGTTACTTATTCGTGCTGCTTTCATAATCATCATGGGTGCCGCAGGCTGGTTCCTGCGCCCCTTCGGATTGAATAGTCCTTACTCTTCTGCCGGTATCGCCGTAGCGATCGGGTTGGCTATTCTGGTCTTCGAGATGCGCCTGCGCGCCGTCAGCCTCAAGCGGCTGATCGGCGCCGTCATCGGCAGCATCCTGGGCATCTTCGGGGCTTATCTTTTCAGCCTGGTCATACGCGAAAGCCTGGCTCCCAGCCCCACCCAGCATTTCTTAGAGCTGCTGGTTTTGCTCCTCATGGCCTATGTGGGCCTCATCGTAGGCGCCAACAAGGGCGACTTGCTCAACCTTTCGGCGCTCGGGGGCATCTTCGGCGGCGAAAAAATGGGCAAGAAGATTTATAAGATACTGGATACCAGCGTCATCATTGACGGCCGCATTGCCGACATTGCCGAGACCGGTTTTCTGGATGGGATCCTGGTGCTGCCGCAGTTCGTCTTGCGTGAGCTGCAACTGGTGGCCGACTCGGCCGATCCGCTCAAACGGAACCGCGGGCGGCGCGGGCTCGACATCATGCAGCGCATCCAGAAGATGGCTTCCATCACGGTGCAGATTGTCGAAGACGATTTCCCCGCCGTACGCGAAGTTGACCTTAAACTCATCGAGCTCGCCAAGCTCTACGAGGCCAAAATCATCACCAACGACTTTAACCTGAACAAAGTGGCCCAACTCCAGGGCGTGGACGTGCTCAACATCAACGAGCTGGCCAACGCGCTCAAACCTATCGTTCTGCCCGGCGAGGGCATGAAGGTCTTTATTTTGAAAGAAGGCAAGGAATACAACCAGGGCGTCGCCTACCTGGATGATGGCACAATGGTGGTAGTGGATAACGCCCGCAAGATGATCGGCAAAACAGTGGATATCTCAGTCACGTCGGTGCTGCAAACCACTGCTGGAAAGATGATCTTTGGGAAATTCGACGAGCGCCCAGGCCACGCCAGCGCAACCCCCCGCCCGCCCGACGCCGTGCGCACACCCGACGCCAACCATCGGACAACACAGCCGGTGGTTGCCGAGCGCCCAATAGAGTAGAGGCAGCTCCAAGCTCTCAGCTGCAAGCTCCAAGGAAGAAACTGCCCACCGCGGATTTCGCTGATTACGCGGATTCATGACGGTATTCACCAAGGCACAGCCGATTTGCCATCGCATATTTTCGTCAGATTAGAGCTTCTTGGCTGGAATCCAAGTATCTATCCGCTGCGAAGTAGGCGTCTGGCGATTGTATTCATATACCCAACTGAACAGATTTCCCTCTTTAAGCTGAACGTGACACCGTCGGCGCACGAAAAGACTCTTGCCGGGAGCCTCGGGGTCATATTCTTCATAGGCATCAATAGGTTTCAGTATGGCTGGGTCATCGAATTCGAAAATCTCTCCCTTGATCTCACCGCCATTGGCGTCGAGC
This sequence comes from Terriglobales bacterium, assembly GCA_035487295.1. GTDB lineage: Bacteria > Acidobacteriota > Terriglobia > Terriglobales > Acidobacteriaceae > QIAW01. The sequence goes on along the minus strand of DATHMH010000044.1, from coordinate 93,565 downwards.
CGCGCGCCGGGGTATTCGCCCAAATCGTACAGAAATCCGCGAATCGTTCCGCTCCCCACGCGTTTCAATTGACGCATGACTCCGGCAACCTCCACTGGGGCGGCCTCCGGCTTCAGGGTTCCGTAGACAAACAGATAGTCCGTCCCGAGTGCGCGGTGTTCGGTCATCAGGCCAGGTTTCATATAAGACCAGCTATCGAATCGTACTACGAACCCGGCCCCAGTCTCTAAGCTTTAAGTCGGGAATCGCACTGTTATACTTTCTAGTTAATTTCATGAAAGTTTTCGTCATCATTCCGGCGGCTGGCCTTGGAACCCGCATGAGCGCCGGGGCAAAAAAGGGCCCGAGGCCATCGAAGCAATTTGCCGAACTGGGCGGCGTTCCCGTCCTGGTTCATACTCTGCGCAAGTTTGCCGCCTGCAACCAGGTCAGCGAAATCTGGGTTGCCCTGCGGAAAAATGAGATGGAATCATTCCGTAATCTGTTGCAGCGCGAGGGGCTGAAAAAACCGGTGCAGGTGGTCGAAGGCGGCGAGCATCGCCAGGAATCGGTTGCCAACGCGTTGCAAGCCATCGCGGCCAAAGACGACGACATTGTGCTGGTGCATGATGCGGTGCGTCCGTTTGTGGAGGTCGAGACTATTCAGGCGGTCATCGCCGAGGTCAAGAAATCGGGCGCGGCCATCGCTGGAGTTCCGGCGGTGGATACCATCAAGAAGGTTGAGCGCAAGGCCGATTCCGCCGTGATTACCCTTACCATCCCGCGTGAGCAGGTGGTGATGGCGCAGACCCCGCAGGGCTTTCTCTACAAAATCGGCCGCAAGGCATTCGACGAGGCCGCGGCCGATGGCTTCATCGGCACCGACGAAGCCTCACTGGTCGAGCGCTCCGGACACGAAGTCACCGTAGTCATGGGCTCGGCCCGCAATATCAAGATCACCACGCCGGCAGACATGGAACTGGCGGAGTTTTATCTGGCAAAGAAATAAAAACTTACCGCGGATTTCACGGATTTTCGCGGATTAATTGGGTGGCTATTTGAGTATTCAGCTTTATGGGCAGTGCTCCCAAAGCGACGCTTCAGCATGGTGATCTTACTGAGAAGATCATCGGTGCATTTTATGATGTGTATAACGAACTTGGGCCAGGATTTCTGGAATCAGTCTATAAGCGATCCATGGCAATTGCTCTGGCTGAAATCGGCTTAAAGATCGAAGTTGAACATCCGGTGCCAGTGTCTTTTCGGGGGCAGATCGTTGGAGATTTTCGAGCTGATATTACAGTTGAAGACCGCGTTCTTCTGGAGCTTAAGGCGCTCAAGCACATTGATAGTTCTACAGAAGGTCAAATCTTGCATTATTTGCGCGCCACACGGTTCGAAGTGGGACTATTGCTGAACTTTGGTCCAAAAGCCGAATTTCGAAGATTTATTTTGGAAAACACAAATAAGAAAAATCCGCGTTAATCCGTGAAATCCGCGGTAAGTTTTTAACCTTTATGATGAGAATTGGTTATGGGTGGGACTCGCATGAATTTAAACCCGGCATTCCCCTGATGATCGGCGGCGTCGAGTTGCCGCACGACAAGGGACTTGCCGGACACTCCGATGGTGACGTATTGCTGCACGCGCTTACCGACGCGTTGCTGGGCGCGGTGGCCGCGGGCGATATTGGCAGCTACTTTCCGCCTTCCGATCCAAAATGGAAAGGCGCAAAATCGGCCATCTTCCTGGAAGAAGCGCTCAAGCAAGTCGCGCGCGCCGGCTACTCCATCGCCAACGTGGATTCGACGCTCATCTTGGCCGAGCCCAAGATCGGCCCACATGCCGCCCGAATCCAGGCGCGGGTCGCTGAACTATTGCGAATCAAACCCGGGGCCGTGGGCATCAAAGCCAAAACTCCTGAAGGCATGGGAACAGACAACGCCGCCATTGCGCATGTGACCGTGCTGCTGATTGCCAAGGGGCGAGCGAAAAAGAAGAAGGTCAAGAAGTAACGCCGAGATTTGTCCGTACTGACGAGTCTTAGGAAATCCCGGCTTTATTGTTTGTAGGCAAATTTAAGTTTAAAGACGTGAAGGCGGAACAACCCCGAAGGGGTGGAGCATTACCACCCAGCGCTTCAGCGCTGGGTGGGCAGCAAGAAATAATCGAAGTCCCGTAGGGACGACGCTGAAGCCGTTGCGTTCTTACGCTAACCAAGGGCACAACATTTTTATATCTATCAAACTGTCGAGCTTCCAATGAAAAACGCGCTGATTCTCATAACCTGCTCCTTATTTTGTATCCCGCTATTCGCGCAAAAAAACACTCCTGCCGCCGCCGACTGGCGCACGCCCACTGAAATTTCCGACTACCGCACTACGCCACGCTACGACGAAACCATGGCGTATATCCATCGCGTGGCCGCGGCCGCGCCCAAGCAGGTTAAAGTTGAAACCTTCGGCAAGACCGGTGAGGGCCGCGATCTGGTTGTGGTCACTGTCTCCAAAGACGGGGTCTTCGATCCGGCGGCGCTGCATCAGGCGAATCGCCCGATTGTGCTGATCCAGAATGCCATCCACGCCGGCGAGATGGATGGCAAAGATTCCTGCCTGGCGCTGTTGCGCGACATGGTGATCAACAAGAGCAAAGCGGCGCTGCTCGACCGCGCTGTGGTGCTCATCATCCCAATTTACAATGCCGACGGCCACGAGCGCTTTGGCCCTTACAACCGCATCAACCAGAACGGCCCGGAACAGATGGGCTGGCGCACGCAGGCGCAGAACCTCAACCTGAATCGCGATTACCTGAAAGCCGATGCGCCCGAGACCCGCGCCTTCCTGAAATTGTGGAACAAATGGCTGCCCGATTTTTTTGTGGACGACCACGTGACCGACGGCGCCGACTATCAATACGATGTGACCTACAATCTTGATACCGGGCCGGATGTTGATCCGGCGCTGGCGGCCTGGCAGCGGGATACGCTCGCGCCTTACCTTGATCAATCCGTGACCGCCGCCGGACACAAAGTTGCGCCTTACATTAATCTGGCCGACGACACCGATCCCACAAAGGGAATCACGACCACGCAAGACACGCCGCGCTTTTCCACCGGCTACATGATCCTGCAGAACCGCCCGGGCATGCTGGTCGAGCTCCATATGCTCAAGGACTACAAGACGCGCGTGACCGGCAATTACGAAATTCTGCGCGCGCTGCTGGAGGCCATCAACCGCGATGCCGGCAAACTCACCGCCCTGAACCGCGCCGCCGACGCCGCCACGGTTGCCGCCGGAAAACACTTTGACTCCAGCGCGGCTTTTCCCCTGCAGCTTGTGCCCACGGGCGAGACCCAGCCCTTTCACTTCCTGGGATACAAATACGCCCGCAGCCTGAGCGAAGTCTCGGGCGCCATGCGCATCGAATATAGCCACGAGCCGATGGAATTTGACGTCCCGCGCCAGACCACGCTCAAGCCCGTGATCACGGTTGCCCCGCCAATTGCCTACATCGTTCCCGCGCCCTGGACCGAGGTCATTGATGTCTTGCAGGCGCACGGCCTGCGGCTCGAGCGTACGACCGCGCCCTGGACGGGTGAAGTTGAAACCTATCGCTGCACGGCAAGCTGGCAGGAGCATCCCTTTGAAGGGCGCATTCCAGTGACCGGCGGAACAGGAGGAGGAGAAGCCGGCACGCGCAGCCAATCCATCTGCAGAAGCGTGCAGGAAAAACTTGAGTTTCCCGCAGGCTCGGTTGTTGTACCGCTCGACCAGCGCGCCGCCAAAGTGGCCATCCACTTCCTCGAACCCGACGGGCCCGACTCCGCCGTAAACTGGGGATTTTTCGACGCCATCTTCGAACAAAAAGAATACGGCGAAGGCTATGTGCTCGAAAAACTGGCCCGCGACATGATGGCCAAAGATCCCAAATTGAAACAGGAATTCGAAAACAAAGTGGCCAACGACCCAAGGTTCGCCGCCAGTCCTGATGCCCGCCTGAACTTTTTCTACCAGCACTCGCCCTGGTGGGATGAGTATATGGACCGCTATCCGGTGGGGAGGCTGAAGTCGCTGGATGGGGTGCCGATGGGGAAAAGCGGCCCTTAGCTTTTGGCTCCTAGCCGTTAGCTCTTAGCTTTTTAACCGCTTAGCCAAACTGGCAACTGTTTTAAGTTTGTCATTCTGAGCCCAGAGGGCGAAGAATCCCGAGGGTGCTTCGCTCGCCCATGCCGCTGCAAGGCATTCTCTGAAAAATCTCGGCCGCCAGCCACTACGAGACATGTATCAGGGCACGAGTTTGAGGGTGCCCCGTCCCCTAACTCTGTTAGGGCGGGGCTTTCAAAGACAGCTCCGAGTTTCTAAACAGATCCAGCACAGAGAGACCGGAGACACAGAAAAAGGCCTCTCTGCGAACGAAGTGATATCAAACTGTTGCATTCTGCAAAATTGCTGGCATGATTGATTTGGGCGCTTTTGCCCGACGGCTCTTTGAAAAATCGACGCAATTACAGTCTCACAGAGGCGAAGGGATACTTTCGCCCAGGCCAAAAAGGTTACTTAGTAACCCCCACCCCCCTCAAAAAAAGCTCCAAGCTCGCGGCTCCAAGCCAAGGGATAATCTCGCTCATCCCCCGACAGACTACTCGAGTAATACCCCACCCCCCTCCCAGTCTCCGGAACGAAAAAATGAAAGCATAGTTGCCGGTCCCTAGCGCGTTGTAAAACATCCTCGGGATTCTTCGCCTGCGGCTCAGAATGACAAATTTGAAAACAGCTCCACGCTCTCGGTTGGGGCCATCTTTCCGCCAAGCTGAGTGAGAAGAAAAAGAAAATCCCCACACGCGCTTGACGCACGAGTGGGGCAGGCCGCCTAGCAAAATCTAAAAGCAGATGTTCGAGAATCTCAGGATGACAGACTTATGAACGGTTCCCCGATAATTTCTGCATTGGTTGGACCAACGAAGCGATACCTATTGGAGCTTTTCAGCTCTTAGCGAAAAAGTCCGCGTGGCGTCCACAGACGATCTGTTTTCGGTGATAGACTTTGTATAAGAAGTTATTGCAGTATCTTTGCGACCCTCCGCATGATGTTTGAATCTGCGCCTTCTGCGCCAATCGCTTTCTGTGCCGTCGACCAGGATGGAAAAGCGCCTTCAACCACCAACTCTGGGCAGCATGTATTTGGATTTTGGGACCGCAGGATTGAGAATCGAACCTAATCACGCCAGCCTGGCCGATATCCTGGAGCGGCTTTTGGATAACGGCATCGTGCTGGACGCGTGGGGGCGGCTTCAGCCCGCCGGGATCGATTTGCGAAAGATTGCCACCCCGATCATGGCGGCTTCGATTCAGACCTATTTGCGATTTGAGGTGGCAGTGATCGTCGGCTTGCGGGTTCGGGTTGGCGCGGCGCGCGGGACGCAGCCGGCGCTGCCTCCCGGGTGCCTGCATGCCAGCCCGAAATTCATCGACATTCTTGACCGAATTCTGGATAAAGGCATTGTGATAGATCCCTGGGACCGCATCGCGCTGATGGCGCCCGTCTAGCTTAGCGGCAATTTCTCACCACGCAGACACAGAGAAAGCTTGAGCATGGCTGAGTTTTCCCAAGGCCTGCTTCGCCCTCGCTTTTGCTTCGCCCGGGACAGCGCTCATCAAAAGCTCACCCGGCTGCGCGCGTGCCTGCGGCAGCAAGGAATTGTTATTTTCAGCGTCCTTACGGCACAAAGCCTGCGATCTTAGACTCTCCGGCCAACCTTCTATATAACTCTTGTGTGACCTTTTTCGGAATGGAGATCAGGCGTCCGCAGGTTTTTGGCGGGCTTTTGCTGCTGGCGCTGGCACTGGAGGCGGCGCTGGCTGCTTACAGAAATCCACTTTCGCTCCAGGAGATACAGGCCCTTAATCGCAGCGTCGAGATCAGCGACTCCATTAAACCGGAGCTGCGAAACGATCCGGTTACGGATTCGATCCTGATGTACCGGGTCACGCGAATCTTTGGACCCTCGTTCGATCCGTTGCCGGATGGGGGACGGCGGCCTCAGGCTCAGGCTGCGCGGCTTCTCAGTTTTTTGCCCGCGCTCTATCGCCTGCCGTTTCTTATTTTCGGCCTGTGGCTGGGCGGAGCGTTGTGGTGGGTCTCGCGCCGGCTCTTCAACAATGAAGGCGGATACGTGGCGCTGGCCCTGTTCTGTTTTTCTCCGCTGGTGATCGGCTTCAGCTCGACGGTGAACGCGGAAATCATTGCCGCCTGGGGGCTGTTTGGAATCGTATACACCGCCATCGGCGTAGGGCACACGCTTTACTCGCCGCCGCGGCGATGGCCGCCGCGCATTGTCCTGCTGGGGCTGGCGTTCGGGTTCACCGCCGCCGCCCACCTGGGCGCGGCTCTGCTGGGAGCTGTTCTGGCAGTTTTTTTTATGCTGTATCTCTCTCCGACCGACCGAAAGCCGGCCGCGATTGCCGTTCTGGCTATGGCGCTGGCGATCGCGAGCGTTTTTTTATGGGGTTGCTACGGATGGAACAAGTCATTGCTGAGTTCGCTTTCGCAAGTTGGACAATCACTTCGGCCCGCCATTCCCCAAGGCGGCATATTTGCGCCCTGGTTCCGGCTTGGCAACCTGCCCACGGCAGCCCTCATGTCTGCGGCGCTGGCCATTTTTCTTGGCTGGAAGCGAACCCGCTATTTTGGCAACTGGACTCTGCTGCTGGTCATGGCTCTGCTTGGCCTGCTGCAATTTCCCGGGACCTCGCCCGTGATTTGGATGGCGCCGTTTGCCTTTGTCTTTGTGGGCGGAATCGCGGCGGACCTGCTGGAATCAAAGTATCGAGTCGCGACGCAAGGCGTGCTTTTTGCGGTGGTTGCTACGCAATTTGTTTTGGCTTTTTGGTTGCGCTAGATAGCTGACGCTCCATGACGCACCTTGGCGAATCCAAATCTGGCCCGGCGGCATCGAATAGTTCAAGAAAAGTCCAGAAAGGCGTATGATTTTTTGATGCCACAGCAGTGCTTACCGGCAAGGTAAGACAGGAGGCCGCATGGCAGCGCAATGCACACATCTTGACCAGATAAAATTCACCCATACCAGCAAACACGTGTGCGAAGACTGCATCAAGACCGGCGATAGCTGGGTACACCTGCGCCTGTGCCTGAGCTGTGGCCACGTGGGCTGCTGCGATTCATCGAAGAACAAACACGCGACCAAACATTTCCGCAGCGTTAGGCATCCGCTGGTGCGCTCCATCGAGCCGGGAGAGCGCTGGATGTGGTGCTATGTGGACGAGATAGAACCAGGCGAACTACCCAAGTAATAGCGCCGCTCCGGTGGCTCACTTCCCGCGGCGCGCAGCCGGAACAACAATTAACAAAGGTTAGAGCGTGTTTCAAAAATATCTTTCGGTTCGAACGTTTCGACCTCAGGGGCTAAAGCCCGCATTTTTCAGGGCCTAAGCGGCACGACTGAAGTCGTGCCCTGACACAAAACTTTTTCTTGAAACAAGCTCTAGCCAAAAAAACAAGCGGAAGTGCTTGCAGCGAGAACTTTTCGGAAGGACAACTCTCATGAGCACCATGATCCCCGTGATCCCCGAGTCGGCATCCATTCCGCCGGAGCGGCGGGAGCAGATGTTTCCCAGGCTCACCCCCGCGCAAATTGCCCGCGTCGCCGCGCACGGAAAAAGACGCTTCGTCAAGAGTGGCGAGATTCTGCTGGAGCAAGGCGAGCAGACCCGGCGCTTCTTTCTGGTGATCAGCGGCACGCTGGAGATCCTGCGGCCCCCGGGAGGCGAGCTCATTGTTGTTCACGAAGCCGGCCAGTTCGCCGGCGATGTCCATATGCTTTCAGGCCGCAACAGTGTGGTGCGCGCCCGCATGGGCGAGGCTGGAGAGGTCATCGAGGTTGACCGCGACAACCTGCAAAAGCTGGTGCAGACCGATAGCGAACTCAGCGACATCTTTATGCGCGCCTTCATCATGCGGCGGGTCGAACTGATTACCCGCGGGCTGGGCGACGTGATTCTGCTGGGGTCGAGCCATTCCGCGGGCACGCTGCGCATCAAGGAGTTCCTGATGCGCAACGGTCATCCTTACTCTTATATTGACCTTGAGCGCGATGCCAGTGCGCAGGAGTTCCTCGATCGCTTTCAGGTGACGGTGGAGGAGATTCCAGTCCTTATCTGCCGTGGAAAAACAGCGCTGCGCAACCCCAGCAACCAGCAGGTGGCAGACTGCCTGGGCTTCAACCAAGCCATTGACGAGACCCAGGTGCGCGATGTGATCGTGCTGGGCGCCGGTCCGGCAGGGCTCGCCGCCGCTGTCTATGCCGCCTCCGAGGGTCTTGATGTGCTCGTGCTGGAAACCAACGCTCCCGGAGGCCAGGCGGGCTCAAGCTCGAAAATCGAAAACTATCTTGGGTTTCCCCTGGGAATTTCAGGCCAGGAATTGGCCGGACGCGCTAACACGCAGGCCCAGAAGTTCGGCGCCCAGGTGCTCATCTCCCGCGCTGCCACGCGACTGCTATGCGACCGCAAGCCTTACATGGTTGAGATTGAAGGTGGAACGCGGCTGGCGGCCCGCACCGTCATCATGGCGATGGGGGCCCAATATCGCAGGCTTCCGCTGGCAAACCTGGCGCGCTTTGAAGGAAACGGCGTGTACTACGGAGCCACGTTCATCGAAGCCCAGTTGTGTGAAGACGACGAGGTGGTGGTGGTTGGCGGGGGCAACTCGGCCGGGCAGGCGGCGGTGTTCCTGGCGCAGAAGGCCAAGCGGGTCTACATACTGGTAAGAGGAGACGGCCTGGCGGAGACGATGTCCAGGTACCTGATTCGCCGCATCGAGGAAAATCCAGCCATCGAGTTACGAACCCACACCGAGGTCACCGCCCTCGATGGCGGCGATCAGCTAGAACGCATGTGCTGGCGCAATAACCAGACGGGCGAGGTGGAAGCTCACGAGCTCCAGCATCTGTTTCTGATGACGGGAGCAACCCCGAATACCGGCTGGCTCAATGGCTGCGTGGCCACGGACGACAAGGGATTCGTCAAGACCGGGCTTGACGTGCAGCCCGAAGATCTGGCGGCCGCCCACTGGCCGCTCACGCGGCCGCCATTGTTGTTTGAAACCAGCTTGCCGGGGGTGTTTGCGGTGGGGGACGTCCGCGCGGGGAACGTCAAGCGGGTGGCGTCGGCGGTGGGAGAAGGGTCAATCGCAGTCCACCTGGTGCACCAGGTACTCCAGGAATAGTAGTGCGGGTCCTGGCAGGGCCCAAGGATAGTAAGTATCCACTTACAAATATTTATGTACTTTTTGTCCCGTGGTACATCTAAAATAATTGTACAGGCCCGAAGTCAAGAGCACGATGTACACGGAGGCTTCTATGCGGCGGACGAGCTTTTTCCCCGGGCTGGCAATCCTGGCGGTAACAGTTTCGATAGCTAATGCGCAGGGCAGAGGATGGGGCGGCGACCATCATGGAGACGTGGTATTTAACGGTATCCCTGCCTCGGCGACTTCGATCACACCTAACAATTTGGCGCCCGGCATTCCGCCCAGCGCAACCTCCATTACGGTGCCGCCAAATATACGCTTCAACAACTTTAACTTTAACAACCGGCCAATTTTCAGGGCGAACGGTTCAGACCGCGACTTCCATCGCCATCACCGTGTTGTAGCCGTGCCGGTGGGAGTGCCGGTGTATTATCCGTACTACTACCCCCCCTCTGACGCGGTGGATTACGGCGATCAGGAGCAGCCGCAAGCGAGCGAGCAGCCGGCAGAGCCCGAGGCGCCTGCGCCGACGGCTTTTGAAAACCGCCCAGGATACCAACTGCCACCGGTTAAGGCCTATCAGCCCGCCTATCAGCCCAGTGTGGCGCCGCCCGCTCAGAACGATAATTCCACCGCTCCCAGCCAGCCGGCGGCGAGCCAGGCAGACGATAACGCGCCCAGCGAACCCGAGCCAACTACAATCCTGGTCTTCAGGGACGGGCACCAGCTTGAGATCGGGAACTACGCCATCGTGGGTGACACGCTCTACAACCTGGCAGGCAACTATAAGACGCACAAGATCCTGCTGGCCGACCTGGACCTCGATAAGACAGCCAAGGTCAACGAAGATCGCGGCTACGAGTTCCGGCTGCCACAGCAGGGAAACTAAAATACAGCGCCTGCAACTGGCCGACTGTAGAGAACGATTTTGTAAGAAGACCCTTACCTGGAAGGCATGACATATTGGGAGGTCTTTTATGCGGTCCACGAATTTGTTTACCGGCCTGGCAATCCTGACGATTGCAGGTTCAGCAGCGTTTGCACAGAGCAGGATTTATAGTGGCGGTTCAAGCGATCACCAAAGATCAGACAACAGCCGGAGCAATATGAGCTCTCCAATCCCGTCGACTGGCTCGAATGGCATTCCGGCGGCATCTACCTCATCGACGGCTACGAACTTCAACCGGCCAATTTTCAAAGCCGAACCATCTCGCCGCGATCATGATCACGACCATGACCGTGATCGTCATTTCCGCTGCATGATCCCCGAGGGCTGCTCGGCCGGGCAGTATGTCTATTACCCGTATGCGTATCCGCCGGACGACACCACGAACTACAGCGACCAGCAACAGCAACAACCAACAGAGCAGGCTGCTCCAGAAGCTCCGGCACCGACTATCTTTGAAAACCGCCCCGGATACACGGCTCCGCCGATTAAGTCTTACCAGCACAGCATTTCGCCGGCCAGCCAGACGGCCAATGCTGATCCAACGACTGATCATGGAGAAAGATCTTCTGCCGGCGACCCCCAGCCAACTACGATTCTGGTATTCCGCGACGGTCATCAACTCGAGATAGGCAACTACGCCATTGTGGGCGACACGTTGTATAACATTGCCGGCGGCAATGACACACACAAAATCCTGCTCGCTGACCTCGATCTCGATAAAACCATAAAGGCCAACCAGGAACGCGGCTATGAGTTCCGGCTTCCAAAACGGCTGGGAAGTGGAAGCTGAAGTGCGGAAAAACGTTTATTCTGTGCGCTCCTCCCGCGTTGCGGGATAGGCGCATGTCTGCGGCACGGATGAATCCGTGCCCTGACACAAAGCCTATTTTGAAACGGGCTCTGCCAGCCTATCTCACCTGCTCAGCGCAAATTATTGTTGGTGAAAATTTTAAGTCACTGAAAAACCTCCTTTCGTGGTAAAAGCCAGAGAGACGAAGTTCGCCAGGAGGCGGAGTTGAAAACACCAACACGGTTCAAGCTGTGGCCGGTAGCTCTTATCTGTTGCAGCCTATGGATTCTGGCCCTGCCGTATGCCATGGGCGCCGATCAAAGCGACAAAGATAAGGCCGATAGAAACCGAAAAGTAGTCCTGCGGCGGGCTCGCGATAGTTATTACAGCCTGCGAGGGTTGGGCCTGGTTTCGTATGAATCCAGCATTACGCCCAATTGGAGTCTTACTTTAAAGGACCAGATCAAGGCTGATCCATCGAGCGCGGAGGCCAGCTTGAAACTGTTGAATGGCATCCACTTCACGATGACTCTCGATGCCAATGGAAATGTCGAAGTCTCGCATAAAACCGATGTTGATCCCCCGAACCAGCAGGTTGCAGATGGTTTCAACCAGATTTATGGCGGCATGGCGCAGGCGGTCTCCGGCTTGTTTACCACCTGGTCTGTATTTATGCTGACATCTCCCTTCCCAGAGGTCGAGAGCGACTACAAACTGGAAGAGACCGCCGACGAATATCGCATCTCGTACAAAGAGGGCGAGAGCGACATCACGACAATGATGACCAAAGAGCTTGTCATCACCGAAATAACAGTCCGCACCAGCACTTTTACCAGCTCCATCAAGCCAACCTTGGCCAAGACACGGCAAGGATTGGTTCTTTCCAGCTATGAGGGGAATTATGAACCTAAGTCAGGACCAGGCACTACACACATCAATGCCCAATTTAATTATCTGGATGTGAATGGGCTGCAACTGCCACAAAAAGTGAACCTGGACTCGGTGTACGACGGAACGGCCAACCAGATGGAGCTCACTTTTGCCGATTACCAGGTGAAGCAGCATGAGGTCTCACACTAGACCAGCAGTTGCCAGCCCCCGGTTGCCCGGTTGCCAGCAAAGACAAAAGCTTTTGCGATGATTTTCAAGGGGTAGCTCACATAGAAACACTCCCTGGTTTTCAATCGGTCATCAACTCGATTCCATCAGCGCGAGGGAAAGATCCAAGCGAAAGTCCGATTTCAGCCGTGGGTGGTGCCCAGTGCCATCGGAGGTCCTTCTCCCGCTTCCCGGGATCAGGATGACAGTGCATGAACAGATATAGTCTTTGATTGCGGCTTGTCCCACTGTAGCCTCACCAGCTTCGCCAGTGCAGCCGTTGTCTACCTCTTCCAAAGAGATGGGCGCGTAGACGATTTTCCGGCGCTATTATCTGTGGATGGACTCGCGGCTGGAGAACGATTGCCTGCGGAGGCTGCCGCCGGCGCATCGGGCTGCGGAACCTGAGGTATTGTGATTGTGTCGTTTGCGGGTTGCTGGGCAAGTGTTGGGGCAAATAAGGACGCAGCCGTGCGAATTTTCCGCTCTTCCTCGCGTTTTCGGGTACGCCACTCGTCCAGACGATTTTTTTCGCTGGCGACTTCTTTCTCATTAGCCTGAAGCAGCAAGCGAAGCTGTTCGATCAGGCGCTCGATTTCCGCCTGGGCTTCCTGGCTCTGCTGCGCCTTTCCAGTCTTGTAATTTTGGAATATCTGGAGCTGGCGTGCTTCGTAGTCATTCAGCACGCGCTCGCGCCGCGCGGCGTCTTCGGTCACCTCATTCACTTGTATATTGCTGGCTTCGAGCGTCAGCAAAACCGCCGCTCGCTTGGCGTCAGGGGGAAGCTCTCGAATGTGCACGCTGCTCAGCATCTCTGCAATCTTCAGGATTGTGAACCCATGCGCCGGCACACGAACCCCAGCTTGTGCGTAGACCTCAGAGAGGTTTGGGGTCTGGACGGCCGGCAGCGTGCCCTGCCCAGCCGGCCGCTCCGTTCCTGGCGATGGTGCAACCGCTTCGGCAGGAGCATCATCCTGCGGGAGCAGATCGTGTACGCTTTCCTGCGAGTCTGGTTCGAGTGTCATGGCGAGTTCTAATATAGACGCGTTCATCCGAATCTATAATTAGCCTGTGAAATTAGGGGGTCGTAGTGGCCATATTACACCTTTCGTGGAACTTAGCCTAGGAGCAGCTGCCCGCTCCCAAGTGCAGTTGCCGCTCCCAGTTGCCAGTTTCAAAATCATAAGAGAGCCGTGGGACGGCTGTGCCACACAAGTTTGCGGTTTGGGTTTTGCTATAAAATAACAACATTGTGAATTCGGCAAAAAAAGGTTCTCGCAAGCGAAATACCCAGGGTTCGGTCTTTGGCCTTGGAAGCTTAGTCTGGTTCAGCCTTGGTGTGCTGTCTTGCTGCCTTTCATCTCTGGTTCAGGCTCAAGATCAGCCTCCGTCGCCGCAGCCCCCTGCGGTACAAGCGCCGGAAACGGGGACTCCGGCCAATCAGCAGACGGCGGATCAGCAACAGGCAGGGCGCATCAGCGGAACCGTGGTCGATGAGACGGGAGCTGTTGTGGTTGGAGCCCGGGTGACACTTTCGCGCACGGATCAATCACTGAACCAGGAGGTGCTATCGGGCGGCGATGGGCAATTCTCTTTTGCCGACGTCGTTCCCGGCGCTTTCCAGATCCGAATCACGGCGGCGGGCTTCGTGACACAAACGTCCTCTGGAATTCTGCACTCCGGGGAGGCCTACATTGCCCCGCGAAACGTGTTGGTTCCCGCTGTCCACACTGAGGTACAGGTGGCAGGCTCCCAGGCCGAAATAGCAGAAGAACAGATCAAGGTGCAGGAAAAACAACGCGTGCTTGGGTTCGTTCCTAACTTCTATGTCAGCTACATTCCCGACGCAGTTCCTCTCAACCCAAAGCAAAAGTTCGAGTTGGCCTGGAGGACGACCATTGATCCAGTGAACTTCGCGCTGACGGGAGCGGAGGCCGGAATTGAGCAGGCCGATGGCCGTCTCCGCGGATACGGGCAAGGCGCGCAGGGTTATGCCAAGCGCTTCGGCGCGTCTTATGCTGACTCGGTGACAGGCACGTTCATCGGCAGCGCCATACTGCCATCGCTGTTGAAACAGGATCCGCGTTATTTCTACAAGGGAACCGGCAGTAAGAAATCGCGAATCTGGTATGCCATCTCTAATGCAGTCATCTGCAAGGGCGACAACCAACAGTGGCAGCCAAACTACTCGGGCATGCTTGGGGACCTGGCCTCAGGCGGCCTCTCAAATCTTTACTATCCAAAGACAGATCGTGGAGTGGCTTTGACCTTCGAAAACGCGCTGATCAGGTTGGGCTCAACTGCGGTGGTCAATATTGTTCAGGAATTTATCGTCAGGAAGTTTACACCGCATGCTCCCAAGACCGATCCGGACCAACCTTGAGGGCAGTACTCAGTTAGAACAGCCCAGGCAAATCTTTAACCACAAAGGACACAAAGGAATATGTATCAAATGCTGAGTCCTTGATTGTTCCGCACATTCGTTGCAGGACGGGCTGTCGAGTATGATTTGTGATGACGTACTCAGCTGTGGCCGATGAACCAAAAAATTCCGGCGCGATTTACCTGGTGGCCACTCCTATCGGCAACCTGGAAGATATTACCCTGCGCGCCCTGCGCATTCTTAAAGAAGCCAGCCTGATTGCCTGTGAAGACACGCGGCAGACGCAAAAGCTGCTGAACCATTTTGGCATCACGACCTCGACCATCAGTTATCACGAACACAATGAGGCTGCGCGAGCGCGCGAGCTGGTGGAACAGGCGCAGCAGGGACGCGCCATCGCTATCGTCTCTGATGCCGGCATGCCGGGAATTTCAGACCCCGGATACCGCGTCGTGTTGCAGGCCCTTAAACATGGCATTCCTGTAATTCCCGTTCCGGGAGCTTCGGCGCTGGTAGCCTCACTGGCCGCCAGCGGATTGCCTACAGATTCTTTCCGCTTTCATGGCTTCCTGCCGGCCAAGCAGGGGCAGCGCCGCCGCGCGCTCGAAGAAATCGGGGCTTCGTCAGAGACTGAGGTCTTTTATGAAGCGCCCCATCGCCTGGCCGAAACCTTGCAGGATGTTGTGGAAGTGCTGGGCCCCTTGCGTCCGGTGGTAGTCGCGCGAGAGATCACCAAGCTGCATGAGGAATTCCTGCGCGGGAGTGCCAATGAAGTTTTGCAACAGCTCCAGAAGAGAGAAGTTCGCGGCGAGATTACGCTGCTGATCGGCAAAGCGGTTGACGGGGTGGAAATCGCCGCCTCTCCAACTCAAACATTGGGCCAGCGAATGGCCGAGCTTATGCGCGAACAGAAGCTGGAAGAAAAAGACGCGCTCAAGCTGGTCGCCAAAGAGCGGGGCGTCTCCAAGAGCGAGGCTTACAGGCAGTGGCAGCAGGCGAAACAGCTCCAAGCTCGCGGTTCTAAGTTCCAAGATGGCACAAGTTAACCGCGGAGGCGCGGAGTAAAAGGCGGCGGAGAAATTAATCTCCAATGTTTTCGTCCCCAAAATTCAACTCTCAGCGGCTGAAAAGCCCGCATTTATGGGCTCAAAACGGCACAATCTTGCTGAGCGGGATCGTGCCCTGATACAGGAGCTATTTTCTCTGACACAAAGTCATTTTACGAAGCCCAGTTCCAGTTTCCGGTGCTGTCACGGCGGTAACTCTTTATTTCCCTGCAACTTGCGTCTTGTCAAGGCAGAAGTTTGCGTACCTGAAGAGCAAACACTCCTCTAAAAATTGGGCATTTTTGGTGTAATCTAGTGAGCAGAGTACGTTGGTCTCCCCCCTTTTGAGGTAGGTATCGTTTTAAGGTAGGTGTCTTGAAGCCTCCTCTTTTGTTGCTGCAACCCGCGCAGGGTTGACGGCAAGCCGCTGGTATGCCAAATGAGCACAGGAATGGCTCTGGAAAAAATCGGGCGTTATGAAATTGTAGGCCAACTGGGCAAGGGCGCGATGGGCGTAGTGTACAAAGCCACAGACCCTACTATTGGCCGTACGGTTGCGCTCAAGACCATGCGCCTGGACGTGCAGGGCCCGGAGAGTTCAGAGTTGCTGGCCCGCTTCCGCAATGAGGCTCGGCTGGCGGGCGTGCTCAACCATCCCAACATTGTTACCATCTACGACGCCGGCGAGATCAATGGCCTGTTTTACATGGCCATGGAATACATCGAAGGCAAGACCCTGTATCAGCTCATGTTGCAGGAGCACGCGCTCACCATGGAGCGGGTGCTCGATCTTTCGCGCCAGATTTGCGCGGGATTGGATGCGGCCTCGGCGCAACGCGTGGTGCATCGCGATGTCAAGCCGGCCAACATCATGATTCTTCCCAGCGGCGTAGTGAAGATCATGGATTTCGGCATCGCCAAAGCCGGCGGCAGCATGACCTCGACGGGCGAAGTGCTGGGCACACCCAACTACATGTCACCCGAACAGGTGAAAGGCAAACTGCTCGACGGCCGGTCAGATCTGTTCAGCTTCGGCGTGATCCTCTACGAGATGGTCACCGGGGAAAAGCCCTTTGGCGGGGACAACATTACGACCATCATCTATAAGATCGTGAATGAAGAACCGATCCCGCCGCACGAACTGGACCCTGAGATTCATCCTGGACTCAACCGCGTGATCCTGAAAGCGCTGGCCAAGACTCCGCAAGATCGCTTTCAGATGGGCGCTGACCTGGTGCATGCCCTGGAAAATTACGAGACCCTTCCCGAGCCGGAAGATACTCCTAAATCCATTCCAGAGGCAGTTTTCAACTTCCCGCAACAATCCGCCTACACGCCCACGGTGAAAACCCCTGCCCCGGTAGTGCGAGCCCGGAACGGCGCTCCCGCCGGCGTCAGAGCGGTGGTGAGCCGGGCTCCGACGAAAAAACCGCTGGTGGCGCAGAAATCCATTCCCTTGCTGCCGGCGGTGGCCACCATCCTGGCGGCAGTTATCGTGGTGGTGTCTGGGACCATTGGCTATATCAAATATGAGCACGCCAAGGCCGAGATGGAACGCATGCTGCAGCAGCAGAATACAACCACGACGGAAGAAGCGCCGACTACACTTCCGCCTGAGAGCATTGCGAATCCGACGCCTGAAACTTCTTCCCCGGCTTCGCCGGTATCGGCGGAGGAGCCGATAGAACCAAGCCCATGGCAGAAACGGCGTCACGCTCCTGCTCCTACTCCCAGCGTGCGTCCTGCTCATACTTCCGCCATGATGAACCTGGGAGAGCTGGTGTTGAGCTCTGAGCCCGATGGCGCCGAGGTGAAGATCGATGGCGTGGCCCAGCCTGACTGGCGAACGCCATTTACCGCAACCGCCATTTCCCCCGGACCCCACACCGTCATTTTCAGCAAGAATGGTTATGCGGGTGAAACTCACGTCGTAGCCGTAGATGCCGGACGTCCGAATTTTTTGCGCGTCTCGCTGAAAGCAATCAACTCAACTGCTATAGCTTCTATCAGCAGCGACCCTCCGGGCGCGGCCATCATTATTGATGACCGGGAAATTGCCAAGGTTACACCCGCGCAGATTGTGCTGCCGCGCGGCGCGCACAGCATCGCCCTGCGCAAACCCGGCTTCCAGGAAGCCACCACAAACGTGGATTTGCAGGAAGGCCAGCCTTACAACTTTGCTCCTACGCTGAAGCCGCTCGATCTGGTGAAGGCAAAAGAAACACATACCAATCCTATAGCGCGCTTCTTCGGGGCCGGCGGCGATAAGGTCAACGTTGAAATCCATACCGCTCCGCGCGGGGCGGAGATCGCGATCAACGGCGCAGTCTATTCCAAGACTACGCCCACCAAACTCGCGCTTCCGCCGGGAGAATATGAAATTACCTTGCGCTTGCCGGGATACAAATCTTTGCACAAGACCCTGACCGTGGAAAAAGGTCCGGCGATCCAGATTGAAGAAACCCTGCAAAAATAAAACGGAAACTGCTTACCGCGGATTGCGCGGATTTTTAATTAATCGCTGAGGACGCGTATGCAGAGGCTCTTTTACGTTTTTGGAGGAATCCCTACGCGCGTGATTGAGAAAAAACCAAGTTAATCCGCGTAAATCCGTGAAATCTGCGGTAAGCAGTTGTCTCAGTCTCGCGTGAAGATCCCGGTCAGTCCGTATCCCAGCAGCAATCCCACAACTGCCGCTGCGCCGCTTGCCGACCAGAGATACTGGCGGGCCAGTTTCTTGGCATCGAGCGTCTCGCGCACGCTGGAGCGCAACTCCATAACATCATGGTGCAATTTTTGGCGCTGCGCCTCGGCCTGCGATTCCAGAATGCTTATGGGAAGATTTGAGTTTGTCATGCCGACCTCGCTTCTTTTTGCAGCCACACTTTGTCTTCCTGAAGAACATGCAGGGTACGTACCGGGGCGATCCCCTGATTCTTGAGTTCTCCGTACACCACCCACGCCGAGATAGAAGCCAGAATGAGATAAGCCACACCGACAATCAGCAGTGACCAGCCTACGCCCACGGCGATGGCGACCAGGACCACCGCCGCGCCGGTGAGCAGCAGGAAGGCAACGCCCGCCAGCAGCACAGTCACCAGCATCCATGGCAAGGCCACCTTCAGGTTTTGCGCTTTTTCTTTCATTTCCGCCACCAGCATTTGGTAGCGGGTCTGGAGAAACTGACCTACGTCATTTTTGAGTTCAGCCACGACGGCTGCCAGCGATTTTCCGTTTACTTCGCTTGTTTTGAATGGGCTATTCAAGGCTCGACCTCCAGATTCTCAGCGCAACGCCTACACAGAAGGCGAGGCCGGCTATGCTGGCGATGACGTGAAAGGGTTTCTCATAAGCGTATTGCCTGGCCAGCTCCCGCGCCTGCTGCAATCTCGCCTCGGCATTCTGCCGCAACTCGTGGGCCGCTTCGGAGGCGTCTTCGCGCAGCTCTCCGCTTTTTTCCCGCAGGCGCTCGCTCAGGTAAGAAACATTCCGCGGCACACCCTGCAACTGCTGCGGCATGCTTTTGACGATTCTTACCGCGGTTCCGAGAAGTGTGCCAATCTTCTCCGCGGTCTGATTTAAAGCCGGGTTCACGCGGTTCTCCACGGTGTAGGCAGGAAGCTCATGGGCCGGACTTAGCCCGATAGGCGCGAACTCTGCCACGCCGCCTTCTGAAGCAATTTTTTCTACAGGGTAAGGATCGAAGCGGGGAATATCTCCCGAATTGTGAAGTGGATCTGGCATAGGCGCACTCCTGCTCTTCTACAGAGGAACATTACATAGGATGTAAGCCATGCGCCGAATGTTTGCAGGAATTTTCTCGAGCTGGCTCTATTTCCGGCAGCTCCGGAGCACTAAAACGCGTCTCCACCGCCGCCGCCGAATCCGCCGCCGGAGAAGCCTCCACCGCCGCCACCGCCGCCGAATCCGGAGCCACTGGAGCTTGACCGGGGAGCGGCGACAAAGGTCTGGCTGGCCGTGTCAGACATGGAGCGCAGGCTGTGGGTGAACATCATGGTGTTAAACATGTTGTTGCCATAATAAGTTCCCTGGTACCAGGAGGGCGGCTGTTGCAGAATTCCGGAGAAAGCCTTGGCCCAATGCTCTTCCACGCCCAGCGCCATGGCGAAGGCCAAGAATTTTTCAAAGGTATTGGGAGGCATGGTGCGCAGGCGGTCGCCATCGACCCGGGCCATGAACTCCTGGAAACCGCGTATCCCTACCGTGGTGCGCGCACCTAGCATGGACTTGGCGGGCATGATGCGGAAAAAGATGAACACGATCACCAGCGCCAGCGCAATGGCTACGACCGCCGGCACAGGAGAGAGAAAGAAGTTGGCCATGCCCGTGACCTGCAGCAGTATGAAGGGAGCGGCGATCACCAGCACGCCCACAATGCTGTACGCGGCGGCCATGCCGGGATCGAGGCTGTACATTCCCTTTTCATCGAGCGCTGCCATGATGTTGTGCTTGATCTTGGGAAGCACCTGGTAGAACTCATATTTCAAAGAGGAGAGTTTGACATCGTCTCCGTCTTCAAAGATCTTGGTCAGCATCAGCAGCTCGTGCGGGGTCAGCTCCTGCCATTGGTCCCTGGGCTTGAGCAGGTGGAAGATGTAATCTTTGCTGCTCATCAGCAGGTGCTTCTCATCGACCTCTTCTATCTTGAGATATCCGCGCACAGCGAGGTCGACAATGGTTGAGGTAATATCGCGAGGATGAACGCTGTCGCCAATCATGGTTCCAGCTTCGGCAGGGCTCATCCCTTTTGGCGGCTCGTACATGGGAGCAACAGAAATGCCTGGATTGGGGTCGCGCCCCTTCCAATACCACAGGCTGTACATCACCACGAAGGCAAAGATGGGCAGGAAGATGATGGGATTGCTCTTGAGGAACCATCCCACTTTGGTAAAAAAGCCAGGCTGGCTGATAATGCCCTTTGGGATGGAGATATCAACCGTCAGCCCGCCGCGCATGGGCAGGGGGTTGGTAGTCTCGAACGAAATCCTTTGACCATCGATCTGGGCTGTTGCCTCCTGCGCCTTTGAACCATAGATGCCGGTGAATGCCTGCGCCCGCAGCCCGCTGTCGGCGGCTTTCGGAGGCAGGGTGATTACCGCGCTGGCGTGGTCAATCGGGACCGGCCAGTCGTTGCCGGTCACGTTCCAATAAAATTCGTCGTAGTCATCAAAATAGCGGATGGCGTTGAGCACGCGATAGGTGATGGCGACCTGTTTCTTCGTGTCTTCCGCGTTGGGAATAAAGATCTGAAGCTGGCGATATTCGCCGGTGGTTGTGATCTTGGTCTCGAGCTTGTTCCCGTCTTCGTCTTCTACTTTCAACACGTCAAGGAAGAGCGTGTAATTGGAGCCGTTGGGGCCAGGATACTCGATGGGAATGCGGCGATAGATCCCGTGATACTGTCCGACGAAGACGCAGGTGATGCGCTCGGTAATGACCGAGGTGCCGTTTTCTTCAATCAGAATGGAGGAAGAAAAGTCGGAGATATTCCAACTGCGCGCCTGTGCCGGTAGCGCGAAGAACAGAAGCAAGAACGGAAAGAACAGAACTCGAAAGACGAACCAGTTTTTCGATTTCAATTTCACACCTCCGCGTCTCCGCGCCTCCGCGGTAGTTTTCAATCTGTGTTATCCGTGTTCATCCGTGGCTGGAATCTTCCACAACGCTACGTGAACTTGACCTGCACGTTTTCCCGATCCGATGCCGGGGCCTCGAAGAACTGTTTAGGCGAGAAGCCAAACATTCCTGCCAGAATATTGGTGGGGAAAGAGGCGATCCTGGTATTGAGGTCGCGCACCACGGCATTGTAATAGCGTCGCGAATTCTGGATGTCATCTTCCAGCCCGCTGAGCTGTTGCTGCAGGTTCTTGAATTGGTCTGAAGCCTGCAACTGCGGATAGGCTTCCGCCACGGCCAGCAGCCCTCTCAGCGCCTGGGTGAGCTGTCCTTCGGCCTGGGCGCGGTCGGCGGTGGAGGTGGCAGACATGGCCGCCGAGCGGTATTTGGCAACGTCTTCGAAAGTGCTCTTTTCGTGCGCGGCGTAACCCTTCACCGTCTCCACCAGGTTGGGAATCAGGTCGTGACGGCGCTTGAGCTGCACGTCAATGTCTGACCAGGCAGATTCCGAGCGTACCCGCAACTGCACCAGCCCGTTGTAGATCATGGCCAGCACAATCAAGATGACGACCAGCACGACGACGAGAATCAGTATCATGTCTTCTTCCTGTTCCAACGCAGCTTTCCAGGCGAAGGGAAGCGGCGTTTGCATGCGTTAAGGTTGAGGAACCCGACTATAAATAAATCATTTTTATCCAGTGGGGCAACGGTAACACATTGAAACCCGGCTGGGCAATTGCGAGGCCGGAGACATAATCGCGATTTGCAATGAAGTCTTCACAAAAACAAAATTGCGGGGAACCCCGGAATCCTGAATAGCAGGGTCGATCTGAGGTAACGGCGACCGCTTGATCGAATAGATTTCGAATTGTATTATCTAACTAGTCAGACTAGTTATTACGAAAGGATATGGCCAAAATTCTTAAAAAAACCAATCGCGGAGTCAGGCCTGCCAAGGTAAATAGCCTGAAAGTGGCCGGAGATTCCTGGCAGATTCAAACTGCGAAAGCCCGGTTTAGTGAATTGTTCCGGCGGGCCCGAACCGAGGGACCGCAACATATCACGCGTCAGGGCAAAGAAGGAGTTGTAATGATTTCAGACGAGCAATATCAGCAGCTTGTGGGTAAGTCTCATCAGCCAAAAAATCTTGTGCAGTTTTTTCAGGAATCGCCGCTCGTCGGCGTCGAGCTTGACCTGGAGCGGGAGAAAGACGCGGGCCGCGATATTGAGCTATGAGCGGTTTCTTGCTCGACACGAATTGTATTTCTGAAGTCGTCCGTGTCAAGTCTGAGCCGCGGGTTTTGGAGTGGATGGAAGCGGCGGATGAAGCCTTGCTCTATTTGAGCGTCCTCACGCTGGGAGAGATTCGAAAAGGCCTGGCAGGACTGCCGCAGGGCAAACGGCGGACTCATCTGGAAACCTGGCTGGAACTGGAGCTGCAAGCTCGCTTCTCCGGGAGAATCCTGCCGATTGATGCGGCCGTGGCTGACCGCTGGGGATTGCTTGCTGCTGCCGCCAAGCGTCAGGGTAGAGCTCTATCTGCCATTGATGGCTTGTTGGCAGCGACCGCGCTTCACCATAATCTAACCATCGTGTCACGCAACGTAAGCGACTTTATAAATACGCAAGTGCCGGTTTTGAATCCATGGAGTGCGTGATCTGCTTCGGCGAAAACGTGATAAATTGTGCGCTACCCTGATATGAACATCTCTTTGAGACGTGCTCTTTCCGTTTTTCGCTTGAAACCCCGAATCTTCTTGGCGCTGGCGCTTCTGCTGGCCGCGATCGGCGGTGCGCCAGCCTGGTGCCAGACGGCGCAGATCAGCGGCAAGGTCGTAGACAAGGCGGGCAAGCCCCTGGCGGACGCGCAAATTGTCTACCTCAATCTGTCTACCGATAAGAGCTTCAAGGTGAAGACCGACAAGAACGGTGAATTTGTCCAGTTCAGCGTACCTTATGGCAACTACCAGATTGAGATCCTGGGCCCCGATGGTCAGAGTCTTTTCAAAAAGACGGCGGCAGTAAACCCGAGTACGGAGAGCCACCGCCTGGTTATTGATCTTGCCCAGGGTACTCAGAAGCAAACCCTCTCTGCAAAGCAAATCGAGGCCCTCAAACAAAAAAACCAACAGCTTGAGACCGAGAACGCGTTGATTGCCAAATACCTGGCCGCCCAGCATGACAAGAACTGGCAGGATGCGGAAAACATTCTCGGCGAGTTGATTGCACTGGATCCGAATCGCTGGGAGTATCAGAAGTCGCTGGCAGATACGCAGCTCAACCAGGGAAAATACGACGAAGCCCTGGCCACATACGAGAAAACTATAACTGCGGCCCAGAGCGAAGCTGCGCCCAACGCCGACCCGGCCAAGACCAAAATTGCCGTCTCTCAGATGCTGACCTCGGAAGGCAATAGTTATCTCAAGTTGCACAAGAACGAGCAGGCGATTGCCGCGTTTAGTAAGGCGGCGGAGATGTCGCCCAACCCGGGCGTCGCTTATTTCAATCTCTGCGCGACCCAATACAACATGGGCCACTCCGAGGAGGCGCTCGCAGCCTGCGACAAAGCGATTGCCGCCGATCCTACGAAAGCCGACGCCTACTTTATTAAAGGTTCAGTTCTGATAGCGGAGAGCACGACTGATGCCAAGGGGCAACTTACCGCGCCTGCCGGAACGACTGAGGCGCTGAAAAAATATCTGGAACTGGCTCCTGACGGCGGACACGTACAGGATGTTAAGCAGATGCTCGATTTCATTGGCGCTAAAGTTGACACCACGTACAAGGAAAAGCAGAAGTAGTTCAATCAACTCTGCATGCCTGACCCGCCCCGCTCCGGACACGCTGTCGCAGCCGGCTTCCTAGGCTGGACCCTCGACGCCTTTGATTTCTTTATCGTTACTTTTCTCTTCGACAAGCTGGCGGCACAATTCCACGTGCAGAAAGGCGCCATCATCGCTACCGTGGGCGCCACGCTGGCTATGCGTCCGCTGGGAGCGCTGTTGTTTGGCCTGCTGGCTGACCGCTACGGGCGCCGCCTGCCGCTCATGGCCAACGTGATTTACTTCGCGGTGATTGAAGTGCTGTGCGGATTCGCTACGAACTATCCGACGTTTCTAATTCTGCGCATTCTCTTCGGCATCGGCATGGGCGGCGAGTGGGGCGTTGGCTCTTCACTGGCAATGGAGAGCGCACCTCCGCGCTGGCGTGGAATCTTTTCAGGCATCGTGCAAAGCGGATACTCGCTGGGGAACTTGCTGGCGGCAACAGCAGCCCTGTTGGTCTTGCCGCACTGGGGATGGCGTGCCATGTTCTGGGTGGGCGGCGCTCCCGCGCTTTTGGCCTTATACATTCGCATGAAAGTGCCCGAATCGCAGGCCTGGCAGCAGCATCGTGCGCATAGCGTCGGCGCAATCTTGCGCACGGTCGCCGGACATTGGAAGAGTTTTGTCTACCTGGTGCTGCTCATGACGCTGATGGTGTTTCTCTCCCATGGCACGCAAGATCTCTATCCGGACTTTCTGAAAATTGAGCACAAATTTGCCGCCAGCACGGTTTCGTATATTGCCATGTTCTACAACGTGGGGGCGATTCTGGGATCGGTTACCTTCGGGCATCTCTCCGAGCGCCTCGGACGCCGCTACAGCATGGCGGCTTCTCTTGGGCTCTCGCTCGCAGTGATACCGCTGTGGGCCTTTTCTTCCGGCGTCTACAGGCTGGCGCTGGGGGCCTTCCTCATGCAAGTTGGAGTGCAGGGCGCCTGGGGCATCATTCCTGCGCACATCAACGAGCTTGCGCCTGACTCCGCCCGCGGCCTGGTCCCTGGCCTGGCTTACCAGCTCGGCATCCTTCTTGCTTCCCCGGTGAACACCATCGAGCATCATCTCTATCAGCACGTGGGATATCAATGGGCCCTCGGCGGATTCGAGCTGGCTAACATCCTGCTGCTCGCGACTGTTGTTCTTTTGGGAAAGGAACGCAAAGGCAGGGACTTCATGCGCGAGCAAGCTCTCCCCAGCCATTCCCCTACTGCCTAAGAGTTTCTGCCTTTGTGCCGGTAAAATTCCTAAGCCATCCATCGCTGATACGTGTAACGAATGAATTGCCGACAACACTACTGCTTATAACAGGCGTAGAAAACGATCTGTCACATTAACAGCCGTCCCGGTGAGTGTTTGCTCGACCTGCGCTGAAGTGCAGCATTTGGGGAATACAAGCTTCGGGCTGCATACAGTGCTATTTTGTGGAGAAATACTGCATAACGAGATAGACTGATGGCTCCCCGACAAATGGCGCTGCTGTTTGTGGCTAGAAGTGCGCCCACAGCTTTAAAGTAAGAATACTCCATATAAAAAAGGTGGAACCTGATGAGAATGTATAGATCTTTGGCGGTGATTTCTGCAATGTTGTTTGCTTTTGTTGCAATAGGCTTCGCGCAGTCCAATTTCACCGGCTTTTATGTCGGTGCAAATTTAGGAGGCGCCTCTGGCACTTCCCACGCGAAGACAACCACAATTTTCAGTCCAACCGGCTATTTCGCCATGACCAGTCCGGGGGCGATTGCCATCGCTGGCGCACAGACGCTCAATCCCGCCAGTGCTGTTGGCGGCGGCCAAGCCGGCTTCAACTTTCAAATCAGCCATTTCGTCCTTGGGGCTGAGGTTGATTTTGGCCATATGCAGTTGAGCCAATCCACGATGAAATCGGGGATTTACCCCTGCTGCATCACCACTGGGTTTACAGTTACACAGTCCATCAGGACGGATTGGTTGTTCACAGCCCGGCCTCGCCTGGGTGTGGCCTTCGGACGCGTCATGCTGTATGGCACCGGCGGCCTCGCCGTAACCGATCTCAGCTACAAGGCGCAGTTCGCTGACACCTTTGCGACCGCCGCGGAAAATGGCGGCGTGAATAAAAATAAGACCGGCTGGATCGCGGGCGGCGGCGCAGAATTCCGCCTTACACACCATTGGTCCGTGAAGGGCGAATACCTTCACGCTGATTTTGGCGGCGTGACGAATACAAGCACCAATCTGACTGCTTTCAGTCCGCCGATTCCGTTCCCCACCAACGTCTGGACCCATCACGCCAATCTCACTACCAATATTGGCCGCGCCGGCATCAATTTCCGGTTCTAAGCTGCATCAGTCGTCAGTCCCTCCCGCAAAACCTTGTTCTGTACGGCAAGGTTTTGCGGGCGCTCCTTGTCAGCCAGGGAATCATCGCCGGCTTCCTGAATTGCAAAATTTTAGCTGCCTGGCCAGATCGTAGACGTGATCTTTGACCATGTCACCATGGAGGTCAGATACGTTAACCTGCGGTTGATCTGGTTTCTGTCATGAATGCTTTTACTGGTAACCTGGTCCGCCATGCACTCGACTGGAAGCTGGCAAATGCTCTACATCTTCTGTAGCAACAACAACCAGCGCTTCCAGGCATCGTCATGGGCTTTTTTGTTGGCTGGATTGGTATCGCCCGGATCCTCGCCGGCGCGCATGAAGCCGTGGCCTGCGCCGTCATAGGTCACCGGATCATATTTCTTGCCGGCCTTCTTCATGGCCGCGACCGTGTCGGGCAGGGTAGCGCCGATGCGATTGTCATTACCGGCATAGAATCCATAGACCGGAGCGGTGATGCTGGTGACATCTTTGGGAGGCACTCCATAGAACACAAACGCCGCTTTCAGATCCGGACGATTGGTCGCGAAGCGGAACGACTGCCCGCCTCCCCAGCAGAAGCCGGTAACCGCGAGTTTGCCATTGGCTGAAGGAAGCTTCTTCACATAGTCGGCAACCGCGTTCAGGTCTGCGGTGATGGTGTCGGGGTCGAGCCCGGAGATAGCTTTCATGCTGTCCTGCGTGCTCGCAAAACCTTCAGTGCCTTTGCCGCCAGGCCCATAGCCGGAGAGCAGGTCGGGAGCAATGGCGATGTATCCGTTGGCGGCAAGCTTGTCGGCTACGCTGCGCACCCAGTCCGTAAGGCCGAAAATCTCATGGATCACAATCACCGCCGGCGCCTTCTTCTTAACCTCGGGATAAACAATAAAAGCGTGCACCGTGCGGTTATCGTGCTTGATCTCAACCCACTCCTGATGGCGGGGAGATTTCTCCAGCGTCGCCTTGGCCCAATCCTGGGCAAAGGCCGGGCGGCCGAAAGCGAATATAACGAATACAAGAGCAAGTGCGAAAGCGTATGTGCGTTTCATGGCCATCGAGTTTACTCTGCGCTGCAATCGCCCGGCAAACCGAGGAAGGCTTACCGCGGATTTTCGCGGATCACGCTGATTGAATCTTTAAAGTTGAACTCCAGTCCCATATATTGCGGTGTTATATAAGAGCCACGTTATATAGGACATCTAATTAAAGAAGTGGGCTTCGTCTCAGATAAAATGTGTTCCTTAAGGAACACATTTAGTTACTAGGGAACGCGGCTAAAATCTTTTCTGCAGCGTCGCGGCCTTCGCGGATGCAATCGGGTACGCCCACCCCTCGATAGGCGTTGCCGATGAGGTAGACGCCGGGCACATTTTTGCGGAGATGCTCAATGCAGGCGACGCGCTCCAGGTGCCCGACCTCATACTGCGGCATGGAGCGCGGCCAGCGGAATACACGGGTAAAGACGGGCTGGCTGTGAATCCCGTTGTTGATCCCCAAGATCTCGGCAACTTCGCGCTGCACAATCGCGACGGCTTCCGCATCGGAAAGGGCAAGCGCGGCCTCGTCATGCGCGCCGCCCAGGACACCGCGCAGCAACACAAGGCCGTCTGCCTGGCGGTGCTGGAATTTATTCCCCACAAAGGTACAGGCCAGCAGGCGGCTCTTTTCGGAGGCAGGAACAAGAAACCCAAAACCCTCAGGATGAACGTCGTGCTTATCAAATTCCCTTTTCGGGAATGCCAGAGTGACGATCACGGAAGAGCTGTAAGGAATTTTTCCCAACTCCCGCACCAGCTCGGGGCAGCAGCTCTGCAGCAGGTGAGCGGACGCGTACGCCGGGATGGCCAGGATAAGGGCATCGAACTCTTCCGTAAACCCTATGCCCTGCAGTTTCCATCGGGTTATTTTCCCATTTTGGGACTTGACTACAGCAGTGATAACGCGCTGGGTAAGAATTGTATTGGGGTCGAGACGGGCGGCAATGGCATCCAGCAACTGCTGCATGCCGTTCTTCAGGCTGGTAAAAATCGGGCGCGGGCTTTTTTTGCCGGCGGAAGCCTGCAGGGCGCGGATCAGGCTGCCGTGCTCTTCTTCCATCTTCAGGAAACGCGGCATGATGGTACGCATGCTGAGCTTCGCGATGTCGCCCCCGTAGACGCCGGCCAGCATGGGACCGGCCAGGCGATCTACGACTTCGTCCCCAAAATGGCGCGCTACGAATGCAGCCACGCTCTCATCGCCCTCATTCCTGCGTGGCGGCAGGTTTACTTCGGCGGCGATGAGGCGCCTGGTTTCTTCGGAGAACAGCTCGGAGCGCATGACGCTCTCTAGGGACACCGGGACAATAAATTGCAGCCCTTCAGGCAGAGGAACGAGCTTGCCATGCAGCAGAATAAATGTCTTGCGCGCGGCATCGTTCGAGCCGATGAGCTGATCTTCAAGGCCGAGCTCGCGGCAGAGATCAAAGGCCCAGGGCTTTTCCGAGAGGAAAGAATCAGCGCCGGTCTCAATCACACAGCCATTGAGATATTCGCTGCCCACGATGCCGCCCAAACGCGGGCTTTGCTCAAAGAGCCGCCATTCGAGCGGCGCTCCGTTGCGGCGGGCCTTCTCAAGGTAGTAGGCCGCGCTCAAGCCTGAGATGCCGCCGCCGATGATGGCAACCTTCCTCATGATTGTTTATTTGACCACTGATTTACACGGATGAACACGGCTTTAAAACCAAAAACAAGCCGCAGATGAACGCAGATTGACGCTGATCTTTTTCGATGTTACCAAACACTTTCTGCGATTAGCTTTTGATCGGCCTATTCGTGTTTCTCAATTTGTGTTTCTCAATGACTAAAGATTTATTTTATCTGCGTTTATCTGCGTAAATCTGCGGCTGTTTTTGATTTTATCTCTGCCGATCCATGGTCATCCGTGGCTCAATTCTGTTTGTGCCAGCGCCTTGCGGGTCAGGGCGGCGAGGGCGGCAGCGAAGGTAGACGAATCGTTCAGGGATTCGGTGCGGTCGAGTTCCATCCCCTGCTCGCGGGCGAACTGTTTGAAGCCGATATCAATGTCGTAGAGCACCTCTACATGGTCGCAGACAAAACCGATGGGCTGCACAAGCACAGCGCGATGACCGGCGGCTTTCAATTGCAAGATGGTCTCTTCTACCGTAGGGCCGATCCACTCGCCGCCTGACATGCCCTGGCTCTGGAAGGCAAACTTCCATTGCTTGATTTCAGGAAGCTGCGCGGCGACCAGGGCGGCGGTCTCTTTGGCCTGGGCCTCGTAGGGATCGCCGGCCTCAATGGTGCGCCGGGGGACGCTGTGCGCGGTAAAGACGACGGGGACTTTGGTTTGGGCGCGCTCGCACATTTGCTTCCAGGCAGGCGCAAGCTTTTCGGAAAAGGCCTGGATGAGCAGAGGATGATCGTGCCACGACTCCACGAATTCCAGCTTGATCTTGCCGCCGGCTTCGGCGAAGGCGCTGCGCTTATACAAACCCACGCTGGTGCGCGAGTTGTGGGGCGCGAGGCAGATGGCGGCGGCGCGGGTTATGCCATCGGCGAGCATCTGCTCAACGGCTGCGGGGATGTAAGGATGCCAGTTGCGCATGCCGATATAAACGGGCAGTCCGGTCTCACGGCGGAGGCCCTCGGCCTGGGCGCGGGTGTGCTTGAGCAGCGGCGAGCTGCCGATCAATCCGTAGCGGTGCTCGACTTCTTTCATGGTCTCAGGCGAAATGGGGCGTCCGCTGGTGATGTTGCGCAAAAAGGCGGGCACGTCCTCTGGTTTCTCGGGGCTGCCGTGAGCGAGCAGGAGGACGGCTTCTTTTTCAGGCATTACGTGTTTCCTTATACTTATTCACTACGAAGGCACGGAGAAATTCAAAAGCTAGAAACTTCAGCCGCAGATTTGCGCTGATGAACGCAGATAGGCAAAAGCTCGTCTTGAGTTGACCTGTGACTAAATTCCTTCCAGGCCTTTGTAGTTTGCTTTGTTTTTCTCTGTGTCTCCATGTCTCTGCGGTAAATACTTGTGGTAAATACTAATGTTGATCTGCGTTCATTTGCGTACATCTGCGGCTGTTTTTGCCGTTCTATATTCATGCACAAAATCCACCAGCGCCTTCACGTTTTCTACTGGGGTCTCGGGCAGAATGCCGTGGCCGAGGTTGAAGATGTGTCCGGGGCGGCCGGCGGCGCGGCGCAGAACGTCTTCGGCGGCGGCGCGCACGGTCTTCCAATCGGCAAAGAGCGTGACCGGATCTAAATTGCCCTGCACGGCGCAGCCGTGGTCCAGCTTCTGCCAGCCTTCGTCCAATGGGATGCGCCAGTCGAGTCCGATGACGTCGGCCCCGGTCTCATGCATGGCTTCGAGCAGAGTCGCGGTGTCAGTGCCGAAATATATCACCGGCACGCCGGTGCCGCGCAGCTTCTGGATAAGCGCCTTGGTCTCGGGCAGAACGAATTGGCGGTAGTCCTGCAGTGAGAGGCAGCCAACCCAACTGTCAAAGACCTGGAGCGCGGCGGCGCCAGCCTGCACCTGCTCGGCGGCGTATTCACTCAGCACCACCACCAGCTTGCGCATGAGTTCACCCCAGGCGGCGGGTTCGGAATACATCATCTTTTTGGTATGGATGTAGTGGCGCGAGCCGCCACCCTCGATCATGTAGCTGGCCAGAGTGAAAGGCGCGCCACAGAACCCGATGACCGGAACGCGCCGTCCGAAGTGCATGGCCGCCATGCGCACGGCTTCGGCAACATAGTAGAGGTCGGAGGCGCAGTCGGTGCGCAGGTCCTCGATGGCCTCAGCACTGCGCAAAGGCTGTTCGATCACCGGACCTTCGCCGGCAGTAAATTCAAAATCGAGCCCCATGACCTCAAGCGGCAGCAGCAGGTCGGCAAAGATGATGGCAGCGTCTACACCAAGCTTTTCCGCGGCGGTAATCGTTACCTCAGCCGCCAGTGCCGGATTTTTGCAGATCTCAAGCAGCGAATGATGCCTGCGCACGGCGCGATATTCAGCCATATAGCGCCCGGCCTGGCGCATCAGCCAGATGGGCGTTGCCTCTACCGGGAGTTGCTTACAGGCGCGTATGAAGAGAGAGTTAGAGGCAGACATAATTTAGTCAGGCTAGTCGTGCGACGGATAAGTCTAACAAAAGCGAGAGGGGAAAAAGAGAAGCTTCACGCGGATCATGGCTCGGCTTTTGATGTCGGTATGATGCTTTTTTCAGTGGAGCCCTTCGGGGTTGCTGTTGGTATGCACGCCGGAGCTCTCTGGCTTTCAATCGGCCATCCTCTCGATTCCATCAGGGCGAGGGAAAGATCCAAGCGAAAGTCCGATTTCAGCCGTGGGTGGCGCCCAGCGCCATCGGAGGTCCTTCTCCCGCTTCGCAGGATCAGGATGACGGCGCAGGATGAGATATAGTCTTTAGCTTGCGGCTGGCCGCGCTGTGCCACACAAGCTTCGCAGGCCTGTTCCCTCTGTCTTCTTCAGAGGTCCTGAGTAAAATTGATAAAATAGAAGCTCTGAATCATTCAGGCAATCTTTGGAGTCAAAGGGAACAGCGGTAATGCCTCTCTACGAATATTTGTGCAAGAAATGCGGGCATCGCTTTGAGCGCATCCAGAAGTTTTCTGATGCGCCGGTGAAGAAGTGTCCGGAGTGCGGAGGCGCGGTCGAGCAGGTGCTCTCTGCGCCGGCGGTGCAGTTCAAAGGGTCAGGCTGGTATGTGACCGATTACGCCAAAAAACCATCTGCCTCTTCGGGCAAAGGCCAGGAAAAAGAAAAAGCCGACGGTAGTGGCGAAGCCGAAGCTGCGACAAAGGACGAGGCGGGGGAGAGCAAGGCGGAGTCGAAAGCCGAATCCAAAAGCGAGAGCAAGGCGGAAAGCAAGAAAGAGAGCAAGAAGCCGGCAAAGAAATAGGGCATTTCAGAGCGTTACAATATAGAGTCGAAGGAAGCGAGACGGAAGCTGCATGTTTGAAGTGAGCGTGGAAGAGAGCTTTGCCGCCGGACACGCCCTGCGCGGGTACCGGGGCAAGTGTGAGAACCCGCACGGACATAATTACAAAGTCCGCATTACGGTCACCGGCCAGCAGCTTGACGGCATCGGGCTGCTGTGGGATTTTAAAGACCTCAAGTCTGCCATGAACCAGAT
The DNA here is from genome assembly GCA_035487295.1 of Terriglobales bacterium. Taxonomy (GTDB): domain Bacteria; phylum Acidobacteriota; class Terriglobia; order Terriglobales; family Acidobacteriaceae; genus QIAW01. The sequence continues at coordinate 61,103 of DATHMH010000044.1, read as the reverse complement.
CATTGACCGGCTCGATCACCAGTATCTCAACGACCTTGAGCCGTTCAAGCAGACCAACCCTTCGGCGGAAAATCTGGCCAAGTATTTTTACGATGAGACGAAGTTGCGGCTCGAGCAGAGCACGCAGGGACGGGTGCGCATTAAAGACGTCCAGGTGTGGGAGACCGACACTACCACGGCCACGTATTTTGAGTAGCGCGGTGCTGGGCCATTATGCTTCGCTTTTCCCCTGCAGTAGATCTATAGAATGAAAAGAGACGTAGCAACGCTACGTCTCTACGAAAATTCCTGGTCCACCATGCAGATCACTGAGATTTATTCTTCGATTCAGGGCGAATCCTCTTTTGCGGGATTGCCGTGCATCTTTGTGCGGCTTACCGGATGCAACCTGCGCTGCGTGTGGTGCGACAGCGAATATACGTTTACCGGCGGGAAGAAGATGAGCATGACGGAGGTTCTGGCTGAGGTGCAGCGACTGGCGCCAGTGAAAATGGTGGAGATCACCGGCGGCGAGCCCATGCTGCAGGAGCGCGAGGCGGCGCCGCTAATGCAGGAGCTGGTTGGCCTGGGCTATACGGTGCTGCTGGAAACCAGCGGCGAACGGCCCTTGGCGAACGTCCCCTCTGAAGTCCACAAGATTGTGGATGTGAAGTGCTCGCACTCGGGCGAGGGCGATACGTTTAATCTCTCTAATTTGCAGGCGATCGGCAAGCGCGATGAGATTAAATTCGTGCTGAGCGACCGCGCAGACTACGAATTTGCCCGGGATTTTACGCGGCAGCACGGGCTCGTGTCGCTTGCCGGCGGCGTTATTTTTTCTCCTGCGTTTCGCAAGGACGCGCGCGGCGCCCGCGACAGCTCGCATTGCCTGGTTGACCCGCGCGAACTGGCCGAGTGGATCCTGGCGGATGGGTTAAACGTCCGCCTGGGGCTGCAGCTGCACAAATTCATCTGGCAGCCGGAGACAAAAGGGGTTTGATGGAGAATTTCCAAGCGCCTCAGTCGGAAATAACCTGCAAGTTTTTCCTAGCTGCCCGTTCTTGGAAAGAGGTGCTTCGTGACTGAAGAAAGACTCCGCATTGATGAATTAATCTAAAGGATGGTTATGAACAATCTTACGATCCGCGTCCTTGCCGCTGTTTTCCTCTGCTTTTGCAATACAAAAGCAATCGCTCAAGAGGTGAAGCTGGAGCCAGGCCAACAGATTACGCTGGAGTCAGATAGCTTCATTGTGAAAACGGTGTCGTGGCTTCCAGTTCATGGCACGGTGCGTGATCCACAGGGCAGGCCACTTAAAGCGGTTGAGGTCAGATCTCAGGTTTCAGGAGGTCCGAATGATGGGCAATATCCTACGTTCGCACTCACGGACCAGTCGGGGGGATTTACGACCAGGGGGGAAGATGTGCTATTCGTCGAAAAAAAGGGTTATACCCCTTCAGCGGTAAAGTTAGCAGACAAGGACAAACCACTCTCACTGGTTCTTGTTCCCGAAAGCAAAAAACAACTTCCCAAGTGTGCCGGTGCAAGCGATCTGCCTTCGATTAGCGTGAATTCTCTCCGTTATTCCCTGCCTTCGGGCATACGTTGGAAAAAAATAGAAGGTGACAAGCCAGATTTCAGGATCTGCACCGTTTGGGAGCAGGAGTGTCTGAGCATTTTCGCAGTGCAAGAATATGAGAGTTCCCCGCGGCAAAATCTTCCCTCCGCCAATCTTCAAGTAGGCTATCGCGTAACGCGGGAGGTTGAGCCCCATCCAGAGCTTGCCGATCTTTTAGATCTCGAATTATCCGAAACTTTTAAGTCTACAAGTGGAAGAGATTGGACCAACTGGAACGGTGTATCTGGCGACAAACCCTGGCGATGGTTCAAAGGCCCAAAACAGGTGGCATGGTACGACGGCGATGTCTCGCGGAAATCTGCCACAGTGTTTGATGCCATTATCGACTCCGCTTGTTGGGAAAAGAGCTCTCCGGACTCTCGGAATATCTGGTTCGGAATATCTGGTGAAGTAAGCTTCTGGCATCCAGAACGCAATGGGGTTTTGATGGTGGACTTTTATATGAGTACCAACCCGAAAAAATGGCACGAGTTGCGGTTTCGTCTATTAAAATAAGTTGGTAGAGATTTGTGGGAGCAGGAATAAAGGGCAGCTATTCCGCCGTTGAGTTCATCTAAACGATTAGTCCATTTCCATGAATATGCAGCCGGTGCAAGCCGTAATTCTGTTGAGTGGTGGAATGGATTCGTGCGTTTGCGCCGCGCAGGCTGTGCATGATTACGGCGCGGAAGCGGTAGCGGCGCTGCACATGAGTTACGGACAGCGCACGGAGCAGCGCGAAAAGCAGAGCTTTTTAGCGGTCTGCGAGCGGCTGGGAATCGGCCGGCGTATGGCACTGCGTAATGAAGTTTTGCCGGCTATTGGGGGGTCGGCGCTTACGGATAGCAGCATTGCCGTTCCAGAATCGGGAGAGATCGGCCCTGGCATTCCGATAACATATGTGCCCTTCCGCAACGCGCATTTTCTGGCGGCGGCGGTGAGCTGGGCCGAAGTCTTAGGCGCGCGGAAGATTTATATCGGGGCCGTGGAGCAGGATAGTTCGGGATATCCGGATTGCCGTCCGGCGTATTACCAGGCCTACAACGAGGTGATCCGCACCGGCACTAAGGAAGGCGCGATTGAGGTTGTAACACCTTTGATTCAGTTGCGCAAATCGGAAATTGTGCGTCTTGGGTTAAAATTGGGTGCGCCCCTCGAGTTGACCTGGTCCTGCTACAGCCGCCACGACCGCGCCTGTGGAGTTTGCGATAGCTGCGTTCTTCGCCTGCGCGCCTTTGAGCAGGCCGGAACGGCTGATGCGATTGCATATGAGCCGCAGCCGGACCCGCAAAAAAGTTTAGAAGCAGAAGGAATCCATACAACAGGAAACTGAAATGAACAAAAAACTGATAGCGATATTCGCCACAACTACTGTGCTCTTGCTCGCCGCGGCCGCCGGTTGGTCCCAAACGCTGGCCCGGGTGCATGGCAAGTGTACCGACACTGATGGCAAGCCCATGGTCGGCCTCACCATAGAATTCCTCAGCCAGGAGACCGGGAAGAAATCCTCCCTGCAAACCGACAATAAAGGCGAATTCACCAGCATCGCCATCCCGCAGGGAAAATATACCATCAGCATGGTGGAAGACGGCAAGGTGATCCACATCTACAAAGACGTCCCGGTGACGTCGAGCGAACAAGGCACCAACCTGGAATTCGATCTGCAAAAAGAAATGCGCGAGGCGCAGAAGAATCCGGAATTCCAGAAGAAAGCCGCGGAACAGGTCAAGGAAAATGCAAAGATCAACACGCTCAATAAAATGCTGACCGATGCCCACACCGCCGAACAAGCCGGAAACTGGCAGCAGGCAGTGCAGATCATGAACGATGCCATTGCCATTGACACTACACACGACGTGATCTGGGCGCATTTGGGAGACGCCGAACTGGGCGCGGGCTCTACCGCCACCAGCAAAGACGATGCTACGCCGCACTTCCAGAAGGCCATTGAGTCTTACAAGAAGGCCATTGACCTGGCGGAGAAAGCCCCAGCGCCTACGGACAACAAGAAAGGCGCCGCAGTTGCCGATAGCAAGGCCACGCTGGGCAAATATCACAACAACCTGGGCCAGGCTTATGCCAAGACGGGACAACCCAAAGAAGCGCTGGATGAATACACCACCGCGGCGCAGGACGACCCGCCGAATGCTTCCATGTATTACTTCAATGCCGGCGCTACTTTGACCAACCAGGCCACGAAAGAAACGGATTCCAACACAAAACAGAAAGACATTGACGACGCTAATGCCGCCTTTGACAAAGCCATTGAGGCCAAGCCCGACTATGCCGAGGCCTATTATCAGAAGGGCATCAATCTGACCTCGCAGGCCACGATTGATAAAAGCGGCAAGATAATGCCAGCCCCAGGAACCGTTGAGGCATTTAACAAATACCTGGAGCTAGACCCCGAGGGCAAGCACGTGGAAGAGGCCAAGGGACTGATTGAAGGCTTTGGGGCGACAGTAAGTACGACCTATAAAAAGGCCAAAGCTACGCCGCCGGCTAAAAAGTAAGGGGCTTTGAGTTTCTATGAGGCGGCCGTTTGGCCGCCTTTCTTTTTGGCATTCTTTGTTCTGGGAGTGAGCGGCCTCCGAACGCGAATCCACGGCGAGAACAATTGGTGTCTACTGGTGTCTACCAACTGAGAACTGTGAACTGCAATGGCTCATGCTACACATAACGAGCGCGTACTTTCCTTTGAAGAGGCACGCAGGGTAGTTGAAGAAGCCGGTCATGGCCTGCTGCGCACACGCAGGCCCTCGACGGAAAAGGCGGGGCTGCTCAACAGCGCCGGGCGTGTTCTGGCCGAAGAGATCGCCGCGGACCGCGACTTTCCGCCTTTCAACCGTGCCACCCGTGACGGATTTGCTGTCAGAGCAGCGGACGTGCTGGGAGCGAGCGACGCTGCTCCCCTCCGGTTGCGAGTCGTGGGTGAGACCAAAGCCGGCGCTTCGCCATATGGCGGTGTATTAAAAGCGGGTGAGGCGCTTGAGATCATGACCGGCGCTCCGGCGCCGGCGGGCAGCGAATATGCGGTGGTGATGGTGGAGCATACGTCTCGCCAAGGGAATGAAATTCTGGTACGGCGAGCGGTCAAGGCCGGTGAAAATATCGTTGCAGCCGGAAGTGAAGCCAGAAAGGGGGCTGTGCTGCTCGCTCCCGGACACCGTATTGACCACGCAGCCATCGCCGTAGCCGCCAGTGTTGGCAGGACGCAGGTCGAAGTCTATGGGCGGCCGCGGATCGCGATTCTTTCTACCGGGGATGAGATTGTAGAGATCAACGCCATGCCACAGGCACACCAGATCCGCAATTCCAACAGCTATTCTCTGGCTGCACAGGTGGCAGCCGCCGGAGGCGAGGCGGTGCAGTTCCCCATTGCAGCCGACAATATTTCCGCTCTGCGCGGATTGGTGCAGAAAGGACTGGAATCCGAGTTGCTGCTGCTGAGCGGCGGCGTTTCTATGGGAAAGTATGATCTGGTGGAACAGGCGCTTACCGAGTTTGGGGCCGAGTTCCTGTTTACCGGCGCACGGATTCAACCTGGTAAGCCAATCGTATTTGGGCGTGTTAGCTCCCCTCCCGGCCAGACAGTCCATTATTTCTTCGGATTGCCGGGCAATCCTGTTTCTACTATGGTGACCTTCGAGCTTTTCGCCAAGCCAATGATTGATGCTCTAGGCGGGACACCTCCGGCGCTATGGCGGCCGTTACAAGCCCGGCTTAAATCGGAGATCACGACCAAAACCGGCCTGACCCGGTTCTTACCCGGATTTTTGAGCGGTTTGCAGGTTGAGACAGTTCGCTGGCTGGGGTCGGGCGACATAGTGGCGACCGCCCAGGCAAACTGTTATGTGGTGGTGCCACCGGACAGAGAGACACTCCCAGCCGGTGAGATGGTAGAGGTACTGCTTCGCCGCCGGATTACTTCATAAGGGTCCTTCTTTGCCCATAAAGCCGTTAAAAACAGTGTTAACCTAGAGGTTACGAACCATGAGCAAGCTGTCGCATTTCGACGCCCGTGGCCGGGCGGCCATGGTGGATATTTCCGCCAAGCCGGCCAGCCGCCGCGAAGCTGAGGCTAGTGCCTTAGTGGTTATGTCCCCGGAAGTAATCAAGGCGCTGCCGAAGAATCCCAAGGGCGATCCCTTTGAAATTGCCCGGATTGCGGGCATCAGCGCGGCCAAGCGCACGGCAGAGCTGATCCCATTGTGCCATAGCCTGCCGCTTTCTCACGTTGATGTCCGGGTGCACCTGTGCGAAAATGGCGTCTCAATCGTCTCCACCGCCGCCACGACGGCCCCCACTGGCGTCGAGATGGAAGTGCTGGTCGCAGCGAGTGTTGCTGCTCTTACCATCTATGACATGTGCAAGGCCTTGGATAAGAGTATGGAAATCCGTGAGGTCGTTTTGCAGCGTAAGTCAGGGGGGAAGAGTGGTGAGTATCGCCGACCAGGCCCAGCGACAATTGTGAATAAGCGAGTAAAGAAGTAGCCTCATGCCGGCCAATGTCAAAATTCTGCTTGTTGACGACAATCCAATGATCTTGGAGATGCTGCGGCGCGACTTGGCAGAGCTGACCACGCCCGTGGTCACCGGCACTGACGGGGCCGACGCCTTGCTCAAAGCCATTGATGATCCGCCTGACCTGATTATCAGCGACTACGACATGCCCAGCATGAACGGGCGCCAGCTCATGGAAAAGCTCAAGGGCCGCGCCAACACCGCCCGCATCCCCATTATTCTGCTGGCCAGCAAGAACGACATCAGCGAGAAACTCAAAATCCTGCAGGATGCAGTCGAGGAATTCGTAGAGAAACCTTTCTTCCTGAAAGAGGCCATCGCGCACATCAAGAAGACCATTGATAAGATTGCGCTGGAAAAGCTCACTCGCGAAGCCGCCGGCGAGAGCACGGTTCGCGGCAATCTGGTGCAGATGAGCTGCCTCGACCTGCTGCAATCGCTGGAAATGGGCCGCAAGAGTTGCTCTCTCGCTATCACCAGCAATAACGACCGCTGCGATATGTACTTCAGCGAAGGCCAGATCAACCATGCCACGTGCGGCAACCTGAAGGGCGATGAGGCTGTATATAAGGTCCTGACCTGGCAGACCGGTAACTTTCTTATTGATTTCACCGGCTCGAGCACTGAGCAGACCATCACTCGCTCTACCCAGGGACTGCTCATGGAAGGCCTGCGCCTGGTAGATGAAACCAACAAGGACAACGTGGAAGCTTGAAAGCTGCCGTCCTGACCGTAAGTGACTCCGCCTCTGCCGGCACACGCTCAGATCTTTCCGGCCCCGCTGTAAAAGAGCTCCTGCAACAAAATCACTTCGTTGTAGAAAAAATCGAGATCGTTCCCGATGAGCAAAAAGTCATCGAGGCCGCGCTTCGCCGGCTTACAGCCTCTACTCCCTTAGTGATTACCACTGGTGGCACCGGCATTGCCGTGCGCGATGTGACTCCTGAAGCTACCCGCGCGGTCTGCACTCGATTGGTGGAGGGCATCGCCGAACGCATGCGCAGCGAAGGTGCGAAGAAGACTCCCCTCGCCGCTCTGAGCCGTGGGGTCTGCGGCATCTGTGGAACTTCGTTGGTGATTAATCTTCCCGGAAGTCCCAAGGCTGCAGTGGAATCACTGCAAGCCGTTATCGAATTGCTGCCCCACGCCCTGGAGTTGCTGCAGGGCAACACCAGCCATGGTGACGACCAACCGAATTGATATTTGGTTGGACAAACGGCACCGGCAAATTCTCTACTGTGCTTCTTCCTGTGGGAGCATTGCGGCGCTCTTGCCCAACAGGCCGAACTCTTTGCGAACGCCCCTATCCATCAGCTTTCGCGGAGCGAGTCTCTTCAAAACGCTTAGAAGTTTTGCCTGCTGCCCTGCCGGATATCGCAGTTTGGGAGAGCGGCTCGTGAGCGCCTCCAAGACAACCGACGCTACTCTCGCGGGGTCCTCGCCTTTTGCGATATTTTCTCGCAGCACATCAAGAACGCCGTTGCGCTGGCTGGCATAAGCGGCGAGAGACTGACCGGCCAGACGGCCATTCTGGCTGATATTGGTTCGCATGAATCCGGGCTCGATCACGGATACGCGAATCCCAAATTGCCTTACTTCATGGTCCAGCGATTCCGAGTAACCCTCGAGAGCATGTTTGCTCGCGGCATAAATTCCCTGATATGGCGCGGGCAGGAATCCCAGCACCGAGCCTATGTTCACAATGCGTCCGTACTTTTGCTCGCGCATGAAGGGCAGAACGGCCTGGCTCATTCGCAGGACGCCGAAGAAATTCGTATCGAAAAGTTCCCGGGCTTCTTCAATGCTGGTCTCTTCTAGAGACCCGACCAATGTGTAGCCGGCGTTGTTGACCAGCGCGTCAATTCGTCCGGCTTGATCGAGCACTGTCCGCAGACTGGAACGCACCGACCCCTCATCACGGACATCGAGGCGAATCGGGCCTACGTTTCCCGGCCATCGGTCGGCCTCGCTCGGCCTCCGCATGGTTCCGAAGACCTGGAAGCCTCGCTCTGACAGCAGGCTTGCGATTGCACGTCCGATTCCGGATGAAACTCCCGTCACTAAAGCTACCTTTTTCTCAGCCATGTTTTTCTCCTCTCTGTTTGCAGAGCGGCTCAATGCAGTTTTACGTGTGCCTCGACCGACATTCCCGGTCGAAGTAAATGATCGGAATCCTCTCCCGGCGAGAGCAAGATTCTTACCGGAATGCGCTGCACTACTTTCACATAGTTTCCGGTGGCATTTTCAGGTGGAAGCAAGCTGAAGCGTGAACCAGTGGCGCCGCCGATGGCATCCAACTGGCCGTGATAGTCGCGATCATAGGAGTCGAGATGAATCGTGACCGGCTGGCCGGGGCGCATCTTCTTGAGCTGGGTCTCCTTGAAATTTGCCGTCACCCAGACGTCATCCACGGGAATAATGTCGAGCAATTGCTGGCCGGGTTGCACCCGTTGGCCGACCTCGACCACTTTGCGGCCGATGATTCCGCTTACCGGAGCAATGATTTTGGAGTAGCTCAGGTTTAACTCTGCTGTGGTGAGTTGGGCGCGAGCACGATCAGCTTCTGAGACGGCCGCCGCAGCCTTGGCGATGGACGATTTGACTTGCTCGGGCGCCGAGCCTGCAACCAGCACATCTGCCTTGCGCTCTGCCAGACGGCTCTCGGCCTGGGTCACCCGTATTTGGGCCGCCACCAGCTCCGCCCTGGCTGCGTTGACAGCTTCGCGGTCTGTGGAGGATTCGGTAGCAATGCGGTCATACTCAGACTGCGATATTTCGTGCTTCGCGAGGAGCCGCTCATAACGCTGGCGGTCCGCTTCTGCCCGGGAATAACCGGCTTCGGCCTGGGCCAGGCGCGCCTGGGCCGCATCGAGTGCCGCCCGCTCAGAGGCGATGGAATCCTGGGCCTCATGCACGGCCGCTTGCGAGAGGTTCAGTCTTCCTGCACTGCCGGAAGAGGTCACGGTGATATCCTGTTGTGCTGCCGATGCGCTGGCCTGCAAGCGTTGATATTCAGCACGAGCGCGATCCACCTCGGCCTGGTAATCCGCCGGATCAATTTCCGCCAGCACCGTACCGGCTGCGACAAAGTGATTGTCTTCTACCGAGGGGTTCACACTCACGACTGTGCCGCTGATGCGCGCGCTGATGGGATCGAGGTGTCCATCCACCTGGGCGTCGTCGGTCTCTTCATAAGAGCTGAAGTAGAGCCACGATCCCAGAACAAGGGCCACCACGGCGACCAGTGCGAGGGCGAAAATTGCCGGACGCCGTTTAACTGCTTCCACGATTTTTTGCCGCGGCGTCAGAGGTGCTTGCGGCAGCTTCTCTTCGTGAATCACAGAATGAGGTTCACGATGTGGAATCTCAACCGGTTTGCGGTTCGGAAGATGATCGGTGTTCCCGGTTGCCGGATAGGTCTCGATGGTCTGTTGTGCCATGTTATTTACCCCCCAAATATCGGTTCATGTCATGCTGCGCTGTGCCCAGGGCCCGCAGCAATGCGAGCTTGGCAAGGTTATGAGCGAAGAGGCTGGCGATGTAGTTCTCATTCGCAGCCGCCACGTCTTGTTGTGCTTCTACAACTTCCAGATTGTTGGTCACGCCGTTCGCAAAGCGGTCACGCGCCTGTTCCAGGGTCTTCTGCGCGAGTTGCTGGTTGCTTTCGGCAACGTGCACGGCGCTGTCGGCTGCGGTGAGGTCCGTGAAAGCGTTGCGCACTTCATAGTCCACGCGCCCGGTGAGGTCCAGATACTCCGATTGCTTGCGATCGAATTGCGCGGAGCTGTCCTTTACATCCGCGCGGATTCGGCCTCCTGTAAAAATGGGAAGCGAGAGTGTTGCCGCCACGGTGTAGGTCTGATCGGAGTGTCCCAATGTGGTTCCGATGGCGCCGTAGTAGCCATTCACCGAAAGTGCCGGCAAGCGTTCGAATTGGGCGGCCCTCTTCTGCAGGCTGGCTGCCTGCGCCGATACTTGCGCGCTCTTCAGGTCGGCCCGGCCCTGCTTGGCTTGTTCGAGTGCTGCAGCCAACTCCGGCCCGCTCCATGTCTGATAAGGAGCACTGCTCGTGATCTTGAATTGCTGTCCCGAGGGCAGGCCAATCAGGCGCGCCAGCGTGAGCTTGTCTTTCTCCAGGTTGGCTTTGGCTACAGTGACACGCTGCTCATTCGTCTGCTGCTGCACGGTCGCGCGAAAGCCGTCAATTTCCGGAGAAAGACCGGAATGCACCTGGTTCGTGGTCTGCTCTTCCAGGGTGCGTGCCACTTCTAGCTGGGCCTGCGCTGTATCTAATCGTGACTGGCTGGCGATGACCTGCAAATAGGCTGTACCTACGACAAGTGCCACCACGTCGCGTGCGTCTTCAAGAGAATATCTATCCGCGTCAGCGCTTCGCTGGGCTGCGCGCAGCCGGTAAGTGGTTTCGACGTTCAATCCGTTTTCAGAGAACGTGACGTAGCTCTCCTGGTAGCTGAACTGCCCGGTTGAAGCCGGGATGCCCGGTATTTTCAATCCAATCGCAACCCGGTTCAGCTCGTCGAGGTTCTGCCGCACCAGCGCGCCCACATTCGGCAGCATGGATGACAACGCGCGCAATCTCTGGGCATGTGCCTGATTCAGCGAGGCCTGATTCTCAATGACTCCAAGGTTGAAGCGCAGCCCGCGGCCGACGGCCTCTTGCAAAGAAAGATCAATCGGATTTGCCGTAGCCTGCCCTGTAGGCACGCTGCCCAGGAATGGATTCTGCTGCTGCCCGGCGAGCGAACTGGGCGTGTTGCTGTTGCCCGCAGGATTGATGGTGCGCGGCGTAGCGATGCTGCCCAACTCGAACGCTGACCCGGATTGCTGCGGCCACGCCATCCGCGGCTGGCCAACCATCAAACCCACGATGATTAAAATCAGAATGAAGCTTCGTTTTCTGTATGACATTTCCATAAAATCCAATCTTCAGTGACCGCCCGCCGCTCCGCTGCTGCCGAATTTCTTGATGGTGAATGACAGCACCAGCCCGACTAACGAGACGAACCCCAAAAGCCAGAAGCAATCGAGGAACCCGAGCATGGCGGCGTTCTTTTCTGCCGTTGCGGAGATCACACCGTACGCCCGCTGCGCGGCATCGGCTGCGCTGCTTCCCCGGGCAATCATGTACTGCGTGATGGAGTCGAGCGTCTGTTGAAATCCCGCGTCGGAGGGTGTGAGGTGCTGCGCCAGAATGCTGTGATGAAATTGTGTACGGCGTTCGAGCATCGTGGTCACAAACGCCACTCCGAAGCTGCCGCCTAAATTGCGAAACAGGTTTGTAATGCTGGAAGCCTTGTTGTTCTTCCCGGCGGGAAGATAGGAGTAGACAAGCTGGCTCACAGGGATAAAAAGAAATGCCAACCCCAAACCCTGGAAGGCCCGCGCCCATGCGTAGCTGGCGTAGTCAGTCCCGAGGTCAAGTGAGGCGAAGTGCCACATTGCCAGTGCAACGATGAAAAATGCCAGACCGATCATTTTGCGGGGATCAACCTTGGGCAGGATTTTGACTACCACGGGAGCAAGCGCCACAATCACGAACGCGCCCGGGCCCAGCACCAGTCCGGCATCGGTGGCGCTGTAGCCGAAGAGGGCTTGCAGCATTTGCGGTATCAATACGGTACTGCCGAAAATCCCGAATCCAAAGAGGAAATAAAAAATGTTGGATAGAGCGAAATTGCGCTCTTTAAAAAGTTTAATCTCCACCACCGGGTCGGGATGCCGCCACTCCCAGATGCCAGCGAAAACCAAAGAAAGAATGGCGACCGTGAGAAAAGTGACGATAAAGTGGCTCTCGAGCCAGTCTTCCCGCTGTCCCTTGTCGAGAACGATCTCCAGCGCGCCGAATCCCAGCGCGATCAGGCTGATTCCAACGTAATCAATTCTCAGCTTGCCGCTCTGCCTGGCCGCTTTGGCCTCCTCAATAAACTGTGGGGGATCAGAGACCAACCGGCTGGTCAACAACAGGCTCAAAATGCCAATCGGGACGTTGATAAAGAAGACCCAGCGCCAAGTAAAGTGATCGGTGATCCAGCCGCCCAATGGCGGACCGATCACCGGCGCCGTAACAATCGCCATGCTGTAGAGCGCGAATGCCCCTGCTCTCTTTGCCGGAGGAAAAGTATCAACCAGTATGGCTTGCTCCACCGGCGCGAGGCCACCTCCGCCCACACCCTGCAGTATGCGAAAGAAGATCAGCAGACCAAGATTGGGAGCAAGACCGCACAGAAAAGAGCTGATGGTGAACATGACCACGCAGGCCATGTAATAGTTCTTGCGGCCAAACACCCGGCTCAGCCAGGCGCTCAGGGGAAGAACAACTGCATTGGCCACCAGGTAGCTGGTCAGCACCCAGGTGCTCTCGTCGTAGCTTACGGCCAGACCGCCGGCGATATGAGGGAGGGCAACGTTGGCGATGCTGGTATCGAGCAGCTCCATGAACGTCGCAAGCGTAACGGTGATGGCGATCAGCCAGGGGTTGATTGCCGCTTGCCGGCTGTAGGGGAGGGCAACCGGGGAAGAAGCCGGTCCAGCTATGGCCTGGGTGCTCATTGGCGCTCCTGCTTACGGCGTAAACTCATAGTGCAAATAGATGTGTACGATGTACGCAGCGATGCAAAATAAAAATGTTATTCGAATTGCCTGGTCAGGGTGGCAATAAGCTCGTGCTTGAGCTGTTCGGTGTCGCCCATGGGGCACGCTTTGCGGGTTATGATCTGGAGCGATACATATCCGTGCATACCAATGCGAAGCATCTGGGTCGCTCGTTCTATGTCAATATCCAGGCCTTTGGCCTCGGCGCACTCGCGGACTCCTGCGCGCAGCCGGTCCAGCACCCGCTGGCCCATGGCCACCTTTCGCTGAGCCGCTGGGCCAGGAGGAATCTCAGTCATAAACGTAACTTTGAAATGGTTGGGATGGCCCAAATGAAAGTCAATTACAGTGCTGACGCAGGCCCGCAGTCTCTCCAACGGTGTACCTGGCCTGCCGGCTTCGCGATCAATCGTCTGGATCATCTGCTCAAAAGTTTCCTCGCAAATGGACACCAGCAGGTCTTCTTTGCTGGCATAGTGCCGGTACATGGCCATGGGCGAACAGCCCACCTCGGTCCCGATGCGGCGCAGAGAGACGCTCTCATATCCCGCCCGGGCAAAAAGCTCTCGGGCGGTGTTGCGGATCACGTCGCGCAAGGTCGTGGTGGTGCGCGCCCGCGCAACGCGAATCTTTCTTCGATTTCGGATGACTTGTTTCACGTGTGTATACGATGTAAGCATACATCGTAAACATTAGATGTCAATGTGAGACTTAGTGATGCTGAAAGATTACCTGTCATTTTATAAGGACTTAGAAGCCCTGATCCCAATATGATCTTCCCCCCTCAGTGAGGTTTTGGAGAACGATAGAAGTTGAACGCATCAGAGGTCATCGCGCCATAGTTGCCATCTCCGCTGTAATCAACTGTGATCGTGTGCTTGCCTAAGCTGAGCTGACTGACATCCAAAGTAAAGCTGCCACTGTTGAGGGAACCGGTACCGCCTGTTAAGGCGTTTCCGCCATCTTTAAAAGTAACCGTGCCGGTGGGCGTCATTCCTATCCCACCGACCGTGGCCATGAGAGCAATATGCTGAAAACGCAAGTGGCCAGTCGTAAAGGATTGAATAGTTATGGCCCTATCAGCCACCGTCAGCGTGCCGTTATAGAGAGTGAATGAGTAATTGTCCAAGGTGTGCAAGCCGCCGCTGGCAACTGCAGCCTGAATAACATAGGTACCAATGGGACTCAGGTGGGTTGCGGTCGTGGTATAGACACCATAAACGTTGTCGCCATTCTGAATGCCGATAACCACGCCATCGAGAGTCGGGTTGCCCCTTCCAAAAAGTCTTGTCTTGTTGTTGGCAGTTACGGTCAGCGGCGCCTTATTGACCGTCAAAGTGAAACCTGCAGAACTACTAGGCAGAAAATTCGCACCCCCCGAGTAGCTGGCAACCAGCGTGTGCGATCCCGCCGAAAGCAATGTGGTGGTGAAGCTGGCGATGCCATTGCTGACGGGCCCTCCGCCAAGGATCGTGGTCCCATCCTTAAAATCAACCCATCCTACTGGAGTGCCCTTGCCCGCAGAGACAATAGCCTGGAGCGTCACCGCCTGACCATACACCGAAAGATTTGTGTCAGCGCTTAGAGCGACATTGCTTGAGAGAGAACGGCGCAACAGGGCCGTGTTGCGGGGATCATGATTGAGCATCGGCCAATCATTGACCGCAGGGTTATAAGGCGTTCCGGTAGAAAGCACCATGGCCACTCCCTGTGAAAGAAATCCGCCGAGGCCGCCTCCGGAGATGGTGAAGTAGGTCAACGCGATATCGGTGATGCCGTCGTGGTTGAAATCTCCCGTGGTGATGGTGGCATCGTAGTAGGGCTGATTTCCGGCCGCGCCTAACATTTTCCAGGACCGTACCGCGATATTGCCCTTACGGTGCAAGGCCAGTAACCTGGGCGTTAAATATAAAGTTCCCGTCGAAGATACACTTCCAGCTTCGGTCCTCACGTACCGTACTCTGCTATCAGCATTGATTTGAGTCTCTAAGTTCGTTCTTAGAGCGGCTTCGCCTGTAAGAGAAGCGTCTACTGGTGCCGCCAGCAATCCGTTGGGGGCAATGGCCGCAACACTTTCGGTGACAAGGATTTCCGGATATCCGTCTCCATCCACGTCGGCCAGCACGGCCTTTCCGAACTGACTTCCGGTATACAGCGGCCACCCATTGGAGAAAGGACTGCCGTCAGCTTTGAATACGTAGATATAGAAAGAAGTAGAAACAACAATTTCTTCGGAGCCATTGCGGTCCAGATCACCCACGGCGATGCTGCCAGAATTGAAGCCGTAAGTCAGAACGTGTGGCCATCCTTGCCGCTCTGTTCCATCGGGCTGGAACACATGCAAGATTCCGTCCGAACCGCTTCCCGGGTACTGGATCAGAATGGTTTCCAGCTTGCCATTATGGTCAAGGTCGGCCAGGGCTATTGCAACCGGAACACCGCTCATAACAGGAGCAGCCCATCCCGAGGGCGTGCCATAATGGGCGAAAAGGCCGAGCGCAAAAGTCGAAGGTGAAACCCCCTCCAGAACCAGGAATTCTTTGTACCCATCCCCATTGATGTCTGCCACCAGGGTACGCGGGGTTGAGGGAATAACCCGCAATTCGTAATTACTGTCGGGAATAGAGATGGGAAAGTTGGCATTCAGCAGCGAACCATCGCGGCGCCAGGCAAAAAGATGAGCGAGGCTAGGATCAAGTAAATCGTTGCCGAGGACCACTGCGTCCAATTGAGAATGTCCCTCAACATCTTCGAGCACGACCTGGTTGCTGAGGAAATCCACGATCAACGATCCAGATTGCAAGGTAGACGAGGTACCGTCAGACCGTAGAATGTGTATTCCATCTTTGTCAGGGAAAACGGCCTCTTCGCCAGGATTCCCATCCATATCTCCTGCCGCAGGATTCGTGTAGGCCGCTGACAAAAGTGGTGTCACATTTACCGAGGAGCCATCGGGAGTAAATGAGAGAAATTCAGGTGCCGATCCAAAAAAGGTAGGGGGTGACAAAACTCCAAGGCGAATATTTCCGGCAGCATCGGTCACCGGCACAAACCCGGACTGAAAGTGTGGTCCACCGGCAAGCAACTGCGGCCAGTTCTGCGAGAGTAAGTCCGGCTCCAGGTAGACCAGGGTCTGGACAGTATTAGTGAACGGGTTACCATTACCGGAATCGTCAACCATCAACCGAATGGTGTAGTAATCGGCTTTCGCAATGCCAGAGGTATCCCAGGTACCCAGCAGCCCGTTGGTTATTGGAGCGGAGCCTGTACCCACAAGCGTCATGCCAGTCGAACTCCAGCCACTGGAAGGGTTGATTCCTTCCGCCCACTGCAGGCTGAAATCCTTGAAGGTAGCGCCCGTGGCGGTACCCACAATTTGTACGACCACACCGGGTTTGAATTCGACCGCCTTGACCGGAACATCCGGGGGAACGGGCGTCGTGATTACCGCATACTGCACAACTAACGCGATGCGGTCGGCAAACGCAATGTTCGATTTGTCGAAGGCTGTCAACCGGATCGTATACGTGCCATCGGGCAGAACGCTGGGATCGAAGGTGCCCAGCACTCCACTCACAACCGGAGTGGTGCTGGTCTGCAACACGGTCCAAGTGCTCGGTGTAAGCCCAACACCATAATCAAGGACGTAGTGGTCGAAATTGCTTCCGGTTGCAGAGCCGGAAATTGTGACTGGACTGTTTACGTGCGTTCCGGCCGCAGGAGAGGTGATGTGGACCTGCAGCACATCTGGAAGCGTAAGCGCTGCGGCGGCGTTGACGCGTCCATATCCGAAGCTGGTATCCCAACCGGGAGGGCCAATATCCGTCGCTGATGCGCGAATTGCCTGCCGGACATCTTCATTTGAGTAAGTCGGGTTCTGCGACAGAACAAGTGCTGCCGTGCCCGAGACATGCGGCGTCGCCATGCTGGTGCCGCTGAGCCGGCAGTAACCAGAGCTAACAACCGGACCGAGGTTGGTACCGGCTGCCTGCAGCGAGAGGATATCCACGCCCGGAGCAGCAACGTCAACCTTGCTGCCAAAGTTGGAAAAGTACGCAAGGGCATCGGACGAGTCAGAAGCCGATACGGTTATGGCTTCCGGCGAATTGGCTGGGAAGAAATTGAGGGCGTCCTGGCTGGAATTTCCTGCCGCCGCCACAAAGATTACCCCAAGGCTGTAGGCATATTTAATTGCGTCCTCGATAGTTTGCGAGCTGCCCTGCCCTCCCCAGGATGCATTAATGACATCCGCGCCGTTGTTGGCCGCATAAGTGATTGCCGGCGCCAGCGTCGTATCGTCGCCGAAACCGAAGTCGCTCAATCCCTTCACCGCCATGACCTGCGCGTGCCAGGCAATGCCGATGACTCCAATGCCGTTGTTGCCCACGGCTGCGATCGTGCCAGCTACGTGTGTGCCATGGCCGAAGTGATCAATGGGGTCGTTGGTGTTACTGGTAAAATCCCAGCCGCGCACGTCATCAATGTATCCGTTGTGGTCGTCATCAATGCCATTGTTGGGAATCTCGCCTTTGTTAATCCATATGTTAGCGGCGATGTCGGGATGGTTATAGTCAATTCCAGTATCCACCACAGCGACAATCACTCCGTCGCCAAGCGTGGTGTTCCAGGCCGTCGGCGCGTTGATCTTATACAGTCCCCAGAGGTCCTGATACGTTTGTCCCCAGGTGCCGGTGCTACTGAGGTAAGGATCGTTCGGCAGTTGGTTTGTGGTATAGATGTGCTCTGGCTCGGCGAACTCAACTTCGGGATCTGCGTTGAGCTCTTTCAGAATCTGCTGAGGGTCTCTGCCCGAGGCCGAATCCAGTTCGAGGACATAAGTTCGCGAAATCTCCGGCGGCTGGAAAGTCCCCTGGAAACGGCTGCCTCTCTTTGCAAATTTCTGCTGGATTCCCGTGGCGATCTGGAAGTCTGATAGTCCCTGCTGCTTCTTTATCCGTACCAAATTGGGATACAACGGTGTAAGCGTTCGCGCCGAGTACCGGCCGAGAAACGTATTGATCGGTCCACTTTTCGCTACGCCCTGCGACAATGCCATGCTCTGCAATGGGAGCGCCTCTTCCATCGCCTGTGCCAGAAGGGCACGCAGTTTGACCAGCACGCGTTGCACGGTCGGCGCTGGCGCGGCGGCAGACTGAGTTAAGGCCGGTGTATTGGGGACAGAGAATCGCTGGCTCTCACTTTGAGCGTTGGCGAATAGAGAACCGAGTACGATGCAACAATAAAGACTTACGACCGTACGCAAGGAGACCTCTCTTTAAAGTTAAACTTCAGAGGGTCATGATCAGAAAGATCCAGATAAGTTTATAGGAAGTGGCACGGTCCTATGAAGCCTTTACAAAATTTAATAGTTGTTTGAATTACAGGACCTTTTTGAACCTTATGCATCACAGTAGAAATCGGGAAAATCCAAAGTAGTTTCAAAATGGTCGACGGGCCGGAAGCTTGAGCTTTACAAAACCTTTCTTGGCTGGCTCCTGAAAAGAAAGATCACCAGACAAACTAACACTAACGTGGTCTGTTAAGATGCGTAGTTCCTGATTGCCAGCTTTCTGGGTTCGCAGCGCCTTCTGTAAAAGGAGATTTTCCATGTTTACTCTATTTTCCAAGCGTACTTTGTGGCTTATACCCATCTTGGCGGCGAGCCTGTTCACTACCGCCTGCGGTGACCTGCTCTCTGTGGCGCCTCTCGCCACGGACAGCAACACTACCTTTGATCCCGCTCTGATTGGCACCTGGAGCGATTTAGACGGCAGCAACAGCGTACTCATCTCGGTGCGAGAGGGCGACAAACACAACTATGACATTCTCTGGATCGACACAAAAAATAACGATAAATACCGTGTGGACGCACGGCTGGTGCAGATCGGCGGGCAGAAGATTCTTGATGTGACTCCCGTTAGCTCAGATGCAGGGCCTTTCACCATTCCTGGCCACGCCTTCGTGTATATCAGCAACCTGGAAAACGGGCTCAAAATTCAATTCCTCGATTCGAAGTGGGTTCAGGAGAAGGTGAAGCAGAGCAAGTCACTCACCTATTACCAGTTGGAAGACCACCCCATAATTACGGGGACATCAGCTCAGCTCCAGGACTTTTTTCTCCAAAATGGATTGAATGAGCAGGCCCGCGGCGAACCGATGTCGCTGCGGCGCTTGAAGTAAACGCGACCTCGGACAGCCCACAACTTACGCAATGCCAGTGTGGGCTGTTTTGGGTTACCGCGATGTCTTTTGGGAATGTCCTTTTCTGTCCGCTTTTCGACCGCTACATGTCTTGTTTAGCTGCTATTCATAGCCTACTATCAGTGCTGGAACGAAATATTTCATTTTTGAAGAGGAGAGCATTCCATGTCCAAATCTGATACAGCGCTTCTCGTCGTTGATGCGCAAGAATCTTTCCGTCATCGCCCCTATTGGAGCGATCGCGATGTCCCTTTTTTCGTTGACCGTCTACAAGCCCTGATCAACGGCGTCAAGGCCGGTGGTATTCCTGCAGTACAGGTCTTCCACGTCGAGGAAGCGGGCGCTTTTTCGCTGGCATCCGGTCATGTGAAGACCTTTGCAGGAATTGCCATCCAGCCCGATGCCATTTTCCACAAGCGCAGTCATAGTGCGCTCATTGGCTCTGGACTTGATGTCTGGCTCGTACAGCGAGGTATCCGGCGGCTCATCGTCTCCGGCATCCGCACCGAGCAGTGCTGTGAAACCACGACGCGCCATGCATCCGACAGCGGCTATGAAGTTGATTATGTCACCGAGGCTACGCTCACCTTCGCAATGACCGACCGCCAGGGAAAGTTGTGGAGCCCGGAAGAGATCAAAGCCCGGACCGAACTCGTGCTGGAAGATCGCTTCGCTCGCATTGTGACCGTTGAGCAAGCCCTCGCCGGGGCTGCGATGAGAGTCGCCGCCTGATTTTTCGGAAAAAAGATTTGCGGAAAAGACTGCTCTATTTTTAGGAATGGCCTTTGACGGACCATCAGGACCTTCGTCGCATTCCGGTTTACGTGGTGCTTCCGCCGCAGACTTTGCTGCTCGACCTAGCAGGTCCGTTGGAAGTGTTGCGCGTCGCCAACCGTGTGCAGCCAGCGATACGCTTTGACGTGCACTATGTCGGGCCGGCTGAGTCGGTGCTGACCTCGATCGGCATTGCTTTGACTGGAATCGAACCGCTGCCACGATCCTTGCCCGGCGACGCGATGGTCGTGGTCGCAGGCGATGTGGGTGAGGTTATGAGCGCCAGCCCGCAGTTCAAAGCAACGGATAACGACCGTGGCGATGAAGCAGCGATTGTCGCTTGGCTGAAAGCTGTGGTTCAGCCAAGCCATAAACTCGTTTGTATCTGCTCGGGTGCGCTTCTGGCTGGGCGCGCCGGGCTTCTCAATGGATACGCCTGCACCACCCACCATAGCTGTTGTTCCGATCTCGCTAAGCTCGCTCCCAAGGCAAAGGTGCTGGAGAACCGGATTTATGTCGAGGATGGCGAGCGCTTCACCAGCGCCGGCGTTACTGCCGGAATAGATCTCATGTTGTATCTGGTCCGGCGGATTATCGGTGACACCTGTGCGGTTGCGATAGCTCGCTACCTGGTGGTCTACCTGCGCCGCAGCGGGACCGATCCTCAACTATCGCCGTGGCTTGAGGCACGTAACCACGTTCATCCGGCGGTGCACCGCGTTCAGGACGCCATAACTTCCGATCCCACAAAGCCTCTGACCATCAAGTCGCTTGCCCGAATCGCGGGCTCCAGCAGCCGCCATCTCTCACGTCTATTCAAAGAACATGCAGGCATCAGCCTGACAGATTACAGAAACCGCTTACGCGTGGCCCTTGCCCGCGAACTTCTTGGCAACACACAGCTCGATATGGAGCGCGTCGCCGAGCGCTCCGGCTTCGCATCCGCACGCCAGCTCCGGCGGGTTTGGCGCAGGGTTCACCCGACCTCTCCGAAGGCTGCGCGGAGTTAAAGATTCGCGCAACTAAAGATAAAGGCGCAAGTAGGCATAGCCTGTCCCATTCTGAAGTTCCATTCTGAAGCCCCGCGTCATTCTGACGGCGCTCTGGCGTCTTCTTCGCGTACAATTGAAGATTCACAACAACAGAAAAGGCCGCACTGTAAAGTTTGAAAAACTTCCTGAAAAAATATACTGCCTTCCTTCTGAAGGTGCTTGCTCCGCTGGGTCCGTGGGGCGCATTCGCCATTGCCGTGGTAGATTCGAGCTCGCTCGGCCTCCCGCTTGACCTGATTATCGCGGGTTACATCTACGCTACGCTACGTTGGCTCGAAGCCAGCGGAGTGCAGCCGATATCGCTGCACTGGTTCGCGTCGTTGTATCTGTTGTATCCCGCGATGGCGGCGGTCGGTTCGGCTGTAGGCAGCCTGCTGGTTTACGTCATAGGGCGCAAGGGCGGTGAAGTTGCGTTGCGTAAGCGCGTCTCGCAAGCCAGGTTTGATGCCATCCGCGACCGCTTTGAGAGCCAGCAATTCATTGCTCTCATGATTCCCTCCATGCTCCCTCCGCCGACTCCGTTCAAGCTGTTCGTCTTTGCCGCAGGAGCGCTCAAGATGAAGGTCCGCGACTTCTTGCTGGCCATCTTTCTGGGAAGGTTCATTCGCTGGCTCATTCTGGCCAAACTGGTGGTTTCTTTCGGTCCAGCCATTGTTGAGAAACTCCCCGAACTTTTCCATGAGCACCCGCAGCTTAAATTTGTCGCTTTAGCGGCCGGGATTGCTGTCGCTGTCTTGATCTACTTCCTGTTGCGCAAGCCATTCTCAGAACTCGCGCACGAAGCAGAAAAGTAAGAGATTAACCACAAAGGGCACAAAGGAAGAACCAAGGTGATTGTTTTAGTTTCCTTGGTGCAACCTTTGTGTCCTTTGTGGTTAGACTATTGCAGCCGGAAGCGTTCGCGCAGCAACCGTTGCAGGCGCGGCTTGTAGATCAGGTCGTAGGCCAGCTCTTTGTCGGGGAACATGGCGAGCGCGGCGCGTTTGGCATTGGCCACCATCTCCGAAGCTTCTTCCAGCGACATTTCTTCCTGCGCGATCACCGCCATGACCATGTTCATCATGATCTGCAGGCGGCGGATGCGCCGGTTTTCGTCTTCGGTTTCTTCCTGGTTTGAAGTTTGATGGGTGGGATCGGTTTCTGCTGTCGAACTTTCCGAACCCGGGTTCGTGGCTTGCCGCTCCGGAATATTCATAGTTATGGCCCCAAAAACTGTAATGCGTGCTTCTTGCGGGGGAGATTGCTTTGTTTAGATGCGCGGCATCGCCCTAAGGACTCCGCCACTCTTCACTTCAAATCTAAGGGCCCATAGTCAAAACAAACTAAGAGCCTGGTTTTGCTATCTCAACGTTTCACTCTCCCTATACCCTACGACGTAGGCGGATTAATGCTGATGTTGCTGTTCCAATCCCAGTAGGTCATTTCGATCTTCCCTTTTGCGCCGCTATCCACGATCATACGCCGCGGCAGATGGTCGGCTACTCCTACACAATAATTGGAGTTGTAACCCTGCTTGGTTTGGGGATCGTTATAGACGATGTTCCACTCCTGGCAGAGCGAACCTTCCACCGTGGAAACTCCGCCTTTTGTGATGGTCACATTCTGTTTGTACTTTTCCATCTCCTGCAAACCCGTAGACAAGTCTTTCATGCTGGGCAACGAGCCCAGCGATATCTTGGAAGACGGCGCCGACGAAGCTGAACCCGAATCCGCTCCCGGGCACTGTAACGCTGCTGCTGACATGTGGCTGGGCACCTTCATCATGCGGCCACCCGCGTTCAAGTACATGGTGCCGCCGATGTTGTAACTTTCCATCGTCACCTTGCCGCCCTGGGTCATCTTGGTGTGCTGCTTATCCGGACACATGACTTCGCTGTCCATTTCGATAGGTTGCCCTGCCTGGTTCATCAGCATCTTGGAGCGCCAGCTTGTGGCCTTAAGCCGGGCCGCACTCATGAGCGCAAATTCTGTCCAGGGGTCCGATGGTGTCAGCGCAGATTCGGCCTTGCTCAGCAGGCCGCCTCCGTTGTCTGAACTTTTGGAACAGCTTGTGATGATCAATGCCAGGCTCACTACAACCGCAAAAAAACAGCGCCTCATGCGTTGCTCTCCTGATCGAAGGGATTTTGGTCTCTGCTTTGGGCATAATACAACGCTTTATTGCAGCGCTATAGGAAATTTTGCGGTTCTGCGCTGTCAGCGCGCCGCCAGAGCCTTGCGAGCGTAGTAAAGCAGGGACGCGGTAGACCCCGCCGCGCCAAATTTTGTTCCCCCTTATGTTTTATTCCTATTTCAAAGAAAATTAATTTCTTGTGATTCCAGGGAAACTTTGCGCTGTATCATGGTGGGCACACAGATTGCGGGAGAGAACCATGGAAAATGAAAACCACGGAGAGCCCAACGAGAACCTGGTTGAGGTCTTTGCCACCACGCAGGAATCAGAAGCCATGGTCGTCTCCGGCCTGCTGGAAAGTGCGGGCATAGAATCCACCATCATCTGGCGCGAGGCCCCGGACGTTCTCTCCGGCGTAGGCGGCGCCGTGGTCCTGGTGCGGGAAGAGCAGGCCGATGACGCCCGCCGGATCATAGCGGACTCGCGCGCCCATCCCACAACCGACAGCGATACCGCCGTCCCCGCCGACCCCAGCACGCCCAACGATCCATCGGCGGCGTAATCGGTCTCTAATCTGTCAGCCATGTGCCCGGTCCGTACCCACCAAGTATTACTCCCCCACCCCCCATTACTTCGAGTAGTTCAGGTGCTGATAAGTCACTACAATTCAAGAACATAAAGAGGTTCAGATAGCGGTTGGAGTAGTGATCAAAGCGACTACTGCTTTTGCGAATTTTCAAGGACCTAAGAGGTCAAAAACCCCGGCGTGCTCTAAACACACCTGAAGGACAATATTGACATAAAGTTCCTAAGGAATTACGGGTTTGATATCACGGTGATACCACTGTTAGCAGTCCTCAGGAGCCAAAAATAATCAGAATTCCCGTAGACAAATGTTCCCGAGAACAAAATGTTCCGCGAGGAAACATTCTCTAGAACAAGGGTTACTCAGCCCCTGTTCTTGGCCACTGGGTGTTCGTGTACTCTGGGTATAATCACCAGAACCCATGAAACGTGCGATTGCTCGATGGCAATAATCAGGATCCGGCGATCCATCGGCGGCTTAAACTAGCCATTGGACGAATGGCCGGCTCCACCCTTGAGCCGAGCGTCATAGCGCCGGACATATTCCGGAACGGTGACACCTTTGATTAATCTGTCGTCTGGTATGGGCGGCCGGGATTTCATCTCAAGCGGTAATACCCCGGCCCATACCGGCAACCCATAGTCGCTCTCGTCGTCCTGCGGCGGTCCACTTCGTACCTTGGATGAAGCCTCCTCGATCGAGAATTCAAGCACGGTTGTCGCCTTCAACTCCTTCTCGCTGGGTGCACGGACATCTTCCCACCGGCCGGCGATGAGATGTTCAGAGATGGCGCGCAAAGATTTGATCTTCTGCTCCGGATCTGCGACCCTCCGCGCCCTTCCAAATGCAACCACGGAGCGGTAGTTCATGGAGTGATCGAAGGCAGACCGCGATAAGACCAATCCATCCACGAGAGTCACCGTTACGCAAGCCAGGATACCGGTTTCAAGTTCCCGTAGCATGCGACTGGCGGCTGAACCGTGCAGATAAAGTCTTTCTCCATCCCGGCCATATAGCGTTGGAATGACAAACGGCTGGCCATCCACGCAAAATCCGACGCTAGCGAGAAATCCCGCGTCCAGAATTTGGTTAATCGTTGCCCAGTCGTGCGATCCTCTCTCGGGGATGCGGCGGAGTTCAGTGCGCTTTGACAGCTTCATCTTTCACCCGTGTCTGATCCGTGATCCAGTTGACTTCCCAGGTCTTGCCACCATCATCGGAGAAAGACTGCTCAAAGTGGGCCGAATTCGGGGTGATCTCCGACCAAATAAATCGAACCAGGATGGATCTGCCATTAGGGCCAGATGGTTCAGTATCGAAAAACTCGCCGCGTCCATTCTTGAATTCGCCGATCGTGGGCGCACCTATGGCACCGCTCTTGCTGGTGGCCCAATAGAGGCTCCACTGGTGGGTTTGGGGATCGTAGAGACGCAGGGTCATACCTTCGATGTGACCACCAGCCGGGCTATCGGTTTCGAACTCTTCCAGGTTCGCGCGGCCATCCCAAACCTTGCGGGTGACGGAGGTACCGTCAAATTCGACCCAGGTCTTGGAGCCGACTAAGCGACCATCGAGGCGCTTCAGGTGAATTTTCCAGGTGCCAATCTCGAAGTCAAAATCGTGTTGCCCATCATGTTGTAGAGGTCCTGTTGTCGCTGCGTCTGAATTCTGCTGTGCGATTCCTTGAAGGGGCTGCAAGATGACAACCAGGCTGCACACCAGGAGATATGTCCGAATATGTTTGAGCGCGTTCATTACTGCCTCCTTTAATTTGTCTGCCTATCCTGTTTAAGCCGACCGCTTCGCCACGGTCCTCAGCGAGCGACGCAGATCCGTCAGAAACATTTCAACTATGCCTGAGCCTGTGGTATTTATAAAGGTCCACTTTCCGTGTCATTTGTAATACCACTTTCGAAGCAAGGTGAACCGCTCTTCCGCCAGGTCTACCGCGGATTGCGGCAAAGCATTCTGTCGGGCAGCTTGCGCGCCGGTGACCGGCTCCCCTCAACGCGGGACCTGGCTGAGCAACTCGGAATTTCGCGGACAGTCGTATTGCTGGCCTACGAGCTGTTGCTGGCAGAAGGTTTCGCAGGCAGCCGGGGCGGCTCAGGAACTTATGTATCCGCAGGATTGGGCGGCAGCAGGCCCAAGAAACTGGAAAAGTCTGCCAGGCTACGGCTCTCGCGCTATGGGTCTGCCGCCGCCGATGTTGCGGCAACTGTGGATTTTCCGGGCCGGCGCCCGATTCCGCTCCCCTACGATTTTGCGTACGGACGGAGCGACGTGGCAACGTTTCCTTTCGAGATGTGGCGGCGCATCCTGCTGCGGCAGGCGCGGAAAGCCCCGGTTCGTGAGCTTGACTATGGCGCGGCGGCTGGGATCTTTGCCTTGCGCGAGGCCATTTCCATTCACCTGCAGCGGTCGCGCGCGGTGATCTGCGATCCGTCGCAAGTGATTGTCGTTAACGGCTCGCAGCAGGCATTGGACCTCATTGCGCGGGTATTGATAGAACGCGGCGATCCAGTCGCCATTGAGAATCCGCAGTATCAGGGCACCTGGGAAGTCCTTCGCGCTGCTGGAGCTCGCTTACAGCCGGTGCCGGTCGATCGCGACGGCCTGAATCCCGCCAAGCTGCCCCAGAATGCCCGCATAGCGTTCGTAACCCCTTCGCATCACTTTCCCACTGGCGCGATTCTTCCGCTCACTCGCCGCCTGGCGCTCCTCGCATGGGCCAGGAGCAAAGACGCGGTGATCGTTGAGGACGACTACGATGGTGAATTCCACTACCAGGGACAACCGCTGGAGTCTTTGCAGGGTCTGGATAGAGAAGGCCGCGTCATCTACATCGGGACCTTCTCGCGCACGGTCTTTTCGGCACTCCGCATCGGCTACCTGATTGCACCCAAATCGTTGGTTCCCGCGTTCACAGCGGCCAAATGGCTGTGCGATCGGCATACCGCCACACTGGAGCAACAAACTCTTGCCGAGTTCATCACCAGCGGAATGTACGAGCGCCATTTACGTCGCGTTCGCCGCAGAAACACCGCGCATCGCGCAGCGCTGCTCGACGCCATCCACAAGTATTTGGGCGACCGTGTCGAGGTGACCGGCGACGGTGCTGGAGCTCACGTCGTGCTGTGGCCCAGGAAGCACATCTCGGAAAACGCCGTTATCGAAAAGGCGGCATCGCGGGGAGTTGGCATTTACGGAATATCCGGGTACTTCCTGACCCGGCCCTCGCGGACCGGGCTCATGCTCGGCTACGCGCGGATGAACGAGAAGGAAATTCAAGAGGGCATCCGGCGGTTGGGCGAAATACTCTAAGATCTAAATGCGCATCTGCCGCAGCGTTCGTTCCTCTCGTCTAAGAGATCAAGTATCCTATCCCTTCTGTGCCGTTGCGAGGGAACCATGCAAATCAAGATCTTCAGCTCGTCTGCCGAATTCCGAGAATGGCTCAAGACAAATCACGACCGTGTCCCGGAGCTGTGGTTGGGTCTTTACAACAAACGCACAGACAAGAAAAGTATCACTTACCGTGAGGCGTTGGACGAATGTCTGTGTTTCGGATGGATCGATGGAGTGCGCAAGAGCATCAACCCGACAACATACAAACAGCGCTTCACTCCACGAAAGCCGAAGAGCTACTGGAGCGCAGTCAACATCAGGCGGGTGGGTGAGCTGGCAAAGCTTGGCCGAATGGCGCCTTCGGGGGTGAAAGCGTTCGAGCGACGCACCAGCGACTCCGGTAAGTATTCTTTCGAGTCACGGCCGAAAAAATTACCTCTCGCTTACGAGAGGCAGTTCAAAGCTAACCCCCGGGCCTGGGAATTCTTCCGGGCACAGGCTCCCTGGTACCAACGGACATCCAGTTTTTGGGTCGTGAGCGCTAAACAAGAAGAGACCCGTCAACGTCGACTGGCAACGCTGATTAGCGATTCACAGAAGGGGCGCAGGCTGGACATGCTTACGCCGAAAGTGAAGAAACCACAAGATTCAGAGACGCGCCCGAAGGTTAAGAAGCAGCGAGGGTAATAGCTACTTACCGCTTAATGGATCGGGCGAGGTCTCGCTGACGCGGGAAATTCGCTTGCGGGAGCTGTAATCTCCATTGGCGCGTTCCGCCGATTGCGGGCGAGTGACAACCTACCCGGGTGACCGGTATTACGCGTACCGCGGAAACGATGCACCAAACATGGGATTTCCGCTCTCGGACTGTTCCCTGGTGGCTTCGTCCTGAATGACATCCCAGTGCTCGACAAGAACTCCTTCCTTCATGCGAATGATGATCGACGGTTCTGCGGCACAACACAAAGAACCTGGCTATACCTGTGGTTGCAGCATCGCGTCATTAAATTGCGTTACGAATGCGCCTTCATTCGGCCCCACGTTGTTGCGAAGCGGCTTTGCCCGTTCTACGAGAATCTCCTGCGCATCCGTGCCAAGCACCTTGACGGTCTCGGCGATGAATTCTGCAAGAGGCATCGCGCGGGGTTCATTGTTGCTGCCGAGCATGTCCGTCTGGACCCACGGCGGAGCAATCTCCAGAACGCTCACAGAAGAGTCCTTGAGTTTGTACCGCTGTGAGAGAACGTAGGAATGAAGTGCAGCCTTGGTGGACGAATAGACCGAGGAAAGCGCCAGCGGCACGAAGCCGAGGACAGAAGTGTTGTAGATCACGGCTGCTGTCTTTTGCTTCTTCAAATGCCCGATCAGCGCCGAGGTCAGTCGAATGGGGCCAAGAAGATTGGTCGTGACGGTCGATACCAGCAAGCCATCGTCAATTGCGCTTGCGGCATCATCGATCTGCATGACGCCTGCGTTGTTAATCAGCACATTGAGCGCCGGATATTCCGCCGTCAGCTTCTGCGCTACCGTCGCGATGCTCGCTGGATCTTCGATATTCAGTTCAATAGATTGAATGCCCGGATTCGCCTGGGTTGTTGCGTCGAGATGGCTCTTGCGTCGGCCTGAAATGATGACTTTATTGCCGAGTTTGTGCAGTGTTTCTGCCAATCCCCGACCGATGCCGGAACCGCCGCCCGTAATGAAGATTGTGTTTCCCGTGAGTTTCATTTCTCTCTCCTTGATGCTTGGTTAAATGATGCTTGGTTGAATTTCGTTGCTTTTCGATTGCGCAATCGCCGCAATCGTTCAGTGAGCCGCGCCGCCTCCAGACCTTCCGTACACGGAAGTCACCTGGGCACCCATCGGACGGAGATACGTCGTAAAGCTGCCCGCGATGAGGGATGAGGTCAAAGTGGAAGATCCAAAGGATCTCCCCGAGTGGACGCTCCAGAACAACGCCACCGCCCCGCTTGGCTGGACGCTTCACTTGTGCCCGGGTTCAGACGCTCCAGTTTCTCTCCGAGCGCAGCCGGCAGATTTTCAAACTCTACCACGGCAGAGGACAGTGGCGCTGCCTCATGGGAAAGCTCAAACGCCGGCCTGATTATCGCCTGCATCAAGATCCTGACTGAAACCGTCGCCCTAGTCCCTCTTGCCAAGCAATTTGTATTTCATAATCGTGCTCCTTTAATAATTTGATTACTCACTCAATTAACTAGATGCAAAAGAATTACTTCCGTGCGATCCCCGCCCAATAGATCTCAAATCCACCGTCGCGATACTTCTTTGCCATAGCTGGTCTTAACACAATCAGGTCCATGGTGGCTTCCGCCAAAGCCGCCATCGTCTTCGAAATCAACTCAATCGGAAGGTCCGCGCGCAGAATGTGTCGCTCAATCGCGTTGCGAGTCGCGTTCTGCATTTCGACGAAGGGCGCGCTTCCCGCTTCGATCGATTCTTTCGAAAGCATTCCCGAAACCTGCAATTGGGCCAGGACCCTGCGTTTCTCACGATTAGTCACCCCCCAATTCATGTAGCCGTCCCACACATGCCGCAACCGGGCGCGAACACTCTTCTTGCGCGGAAAACCTGACATCATCGCGTCTGCGAGTTCTAACTTGATCTCCCGGTAAAGGGCATTGATCAAATCATCCTTGGTCTTGAAGTAGGTAAACAGAGTTCCCTCGGCGACGCCGGCCTGTTTTGATATCTCTGAGGTTGGGGCAGCGGTGAGACCGCGCTCCGCAAATACGCGGGTCGCGGCGTCGAGGATCGCATTTCGCTTGTCTTCGCTCTTGGGACGAGCCACTGAGCTCCTCTATAACTGAGTGTAGACTCAATAGTATATACGTAGCTGGTGTTCTTAAACCAAATAAATGAGCATCCAATCAGTTATTTTATCATCTTATGCAGAGGAGGATATTGCAATGGCGAAGGTTTGGCTGATTACAGGAAGCGGAAACGGGTTGGGGCGGGATATCGCCGAGGCGGCGCTGGCTGCAGGCGACAGCGTCGTAGCTGGAGCGCGTCGAACGGAGGAACTGGCACCTCTGGTGGCGCAGTACGGCGAGCGGGTGAAGCCCGTGACGCTGGAAGTACGTGATGAGGCCGCGGCCAAGGCAGCCGTGCAGTTGGCGGTGGATACCTTCGGGCGGCTGGACGTGCTGGTCAACAATGCCGGGTATGGGCAGTTTGCGCCGTTCGAGCAGATGAGTGCAGAGGACTTCCAGGCTGTCATGGACACATGCTTTTATGGCGTGGTGTACACAACCCGCGCCGCCGTGCCAGTGATGCGCAAGCAGAAGAGCGGTCACATCTTTCAGGTGTCTTCCGTCGGTGGTCGCCTCGCGGTTCCGGGCAATACGCCTTATCACGCGGCCAAGTGGGCCGTGGGTGGTTTCAGCGATACTCTGGCGATGGAAGTCGCGCCATTCGGAGTGAGGGTCTGCACGTTGGAACCGGGCGGCATCCGAACCAACTGGGCCCGGCGCGCCCGCCAGAATGCGCCGGATCTGCTGCCAGACTACGAGGCCTCGGTCGGTTCGATGCTCAAGGTATTGCGAAGCCTCGAAGGGCATTCGGAAGGCGATCCGCGGAAGATCGCGGATGTAATTGTGCAACTGGCAAATAACGACGAGGTTCCAGTGCGGCTGATCCTCGGTGTGGATGCAGAAAAGCGGGTGCAACAGGCGGAAGCTGCGCGTGCGAGCGAGGCCGAGAAATGGCGACATCTCACGGTTTCAACGGTTTTTTGAAGATGGGCGCTTCGACAGCCGATTGTATATGGCAAATAGCGAAAGCAATTCCTGAGTTGCTGAATCCTTTAGCCTCACAATGGAATCGCGCCGATCCGGTCGAAAGGCGGGTCCTTCGCTCCGCTGAGGTCATAGATCATTGGTAAACATTAGCTGACTAGGAGGGATTCAGGCGCAGTCCTCGGGTCGGAGCTGGGAGCTTCGAACATGGTATTCATGCCATACTTGGGCATGCTGCTCCGGCCAGCCGAACCAGAAGATGCAATCGCCGTGGCTCGTGTGCACGTCCGGTCATGGCAGGCGGCCTACCGGACGCTCCTTCCTGATGACTACCTCGATCAACTTCGTCCCGAAGATCGAGCACAAAAATATGATTTCGCGACCCTTGACCCTCTAAAGCCGCGGACGATGGTGGCGATCGAAGAAGGGTTGATCCGTGGGTTTGCCACCACGGCTCCAGCGCACGAACCGGATCTGCCGGACCATGGAGAACTGTGTGCGCTCTATGTGGATCCCGAACAGTGGGGCCGGGGTCTTGGCATGGCTCTTGTGTCGGCCGCTCGTGTCCGTCTTTTCGAACTCGGATTTCGAAATGCGCTGCTGTGGGTCTTGGCGGGCAACGTTCGTGCGGAGCGTTTTTATCGAATCGATCAGTGGGTACCCGATGGCCTGCGCCGAACAGACTCGGTATGGGGTGTAACGGTCAATGAAGTCCGCTACCAGCGCGGACTTTGAGGCGCCATAACCTTTTTCCGATCATTGCCGGGCAGTGGATCACCAAACTACAGCAATCCCAGATGGTCAGGAAACTTGGCCTGCAAAGAACTCACCAGGACTTCAAACTCAGCAAGACCACGCAAGTTCTGCAGGCAAGGGTCTTTCAGGAAAAAAGGCCAACACGCGAATCCGGTGCTGACACTTCGCTCCAGCCACTCGAAGGCAGTTTCGCGCCGCCCTGCCAGGGCGAGGATGCAGGCGATCTGATAATAGGTATGGTGCGCGTGCCCAAATGATTTTGGACTTGCACAAGCCCTGGTCATGCAGTCCTGCGCCTGTTCGCCTCTTCCCGTCAATGCGTAAAAGACGCCCTGCAAGCTGGTGATGAGCGGCTCCTCAGGCACGAGTTGCAGCGCTTCATTGAGCAGACCCTCCGCCTCTTTCCAATCCCCCGTCATCATGGCCGGCTGCGGAGCAAAATAGATTGCGTACTTGTTACCTGGACTTTCCGACCGCCAGGCTTGAATCTCTTTGCGCGCCAGTTCGTATTCCCTGCTCCAGACATAGACTTGCACGATACTCGGACTTACTGCCTTTTTTGGATGGAACGGCCGTCCTCTTTCGTACATTTCGCGAGCGTGATCGAGCAGCCCGATATGTGCCAGGATGGTGCCCAGACGGTTGTAAGCATGCGGCAGATTGTTCTGCAGCGCGAGCGCGCGTTTGAGGTCGGCAATCGCTTCCACATGCTGGAAGTTTTTCGATGGTCCCCAGAGCAGAAAAGCGCGGGCCACGTGTCCTTCGGGCAGGTCCGGGTCTATTGCAAGCGCACGCCGGCAGTGGAATTCAGCCTTTTCCAGCCACACGCTGGCTGGATCCGATTCGAAATGGCGGGTCGTGCACGCCAACGAAAGGGTGGCGTGGCCGAGGGCAAAAGCAGGGTCTCGCGTCACAGCGTTCGTCAGGTGATGAGTGGCTTTCTCCATCATGACCGGATCGCCCGAGGCGCTAAGCCGGTAGCCCCGCATGAATTCCGCATAAGCCAGCGGGTCCTTGCTATACCGTGGACGTTGCTGCAGCGTCGCAGGACTCAGCGGCCGGTTCAATGCGCCCGCGATCTGCTTCGCGATCTCGCTCTCGAGCCCGGAGAGGCGTTTCATGTCGAGAGCGCATTTCTTTGTGAAGCAGGCCCCCTGCAAATTTGTGTCAAACATCTCCAGGGAGAGACGCCATTCCCCTTTTGATACCTGAATGGCGCCATGGACGACAAAACGGATGCCCAGGCGTGAGGCGATTTCCGAAGCCGTTGTTTCAGGAGGCACGCTCAATACCGCCGAGGTTGGTAGCACGTCCACACCTTGCAGATTTCCAAGACGAGAGACCAGTGCATCTGCAAACCCCAGGCACAGTCCGTGGTCGTCCGTGGCCTTCCCTAGAAGTAACAGCGGCAACACAGCCAGTGACGAGCGTTCGCCCCACGCGCTCGGACTCTCTGGCCTGACCGCGCGCGCAGAAGCTTGGCCGGGATCAGAGCGGACATATTGGGCATCAATCACGCGCACCGGGCCGATGAATCGGTACCCTTTCCCAACTACAGTTTCAACAAAGCGCGGTTTGGCCGAATCGTCACCCAGGGCCGTCCGAATTTTTCGCACAATGTTGTTGACGTTCCTGTCGGTATCAATAAACAGGTCCGAGCGCCAGAGTTTCTTGACGATGTCTTCGCGTGACACCATCTGCTCGCGCCGCCCCACCAGGAAAATCAGCAATTCCATGGGCTTTTTCTCGAGCTTTACTCGTCGTCCAAAGCGGCGAAGTTCGTAGCGCCCCAGGTCAAGTTCCACTTCGCCAATGGCTTGTTTTGAACCCCGCATAAGCTCTCGTCCTGGCATTATCCACTAAGATTCAGTAACTTGCGACGATATGCGAAAGATATACAAAGTTTATCTGGTCTTCATTGCAATGGCTCTTTGATTAAGGGATGATTCTCCCGAGCAACATCCGGACAACATCCAACGACGGAGGCAAAACATGAAACGAAACCTTTACCTTGTACTCGCACTGATTGCATTACTGTGCTGCGCGGGTCAGCTCCTTACCACTGCTGCACAGTCCAGCTCTCACGAAAAAAACGCATTCACCCCAGCCACCATTCCGTGGGGTCCTGCGCCGCCATTCGTCCCCGCCGGGGCGCAGCTCGCTGTGCTCGAAGGTAACCCGGGTGCCTCCAGCGGTGACTACACCGTGCGTTTGAAGATGCCTGCTGGATACCGCATCGCACCCCACTGGCATCCGCAACGGGAAAACGTCACGGTAATCTCCGGAACTTTTAAAGTTGGGATGGGAGACACCTTTGACAAGAACAAGATGACCGCCTTCCTGGCCGGCAGCTTTGCCTTTCTCGATCCCGACATGCACCACTACGCGATGGCCGGCAGCGAGGTCGTAGTGCAGGTCCACGGGACCGCACCCTTGCAGTTTAATTACGTCAATCCTCAAGACGACCCGAGCAGGAATAAGTAGCGCTGGAGCAGAGCAGACCTTCCCATTGGAATTCGCTGAACTGGTTTGGGGAGACGGGAAGGCCGTCCCACACTCAGGTTCTTTCCACCACGGACTTGGCATCCTTCGGCACGAAGAAATTCAGCATCCCCTTCGACGTCGCGGGCAAGAAATGGGTGCGCTTCGCGGTGTGGAATTCGGCGTGCAATGGCGACTTTATCCAGCCGCAGCATCTCCATTAGTGGTCCTTTGCATTTCCGCCTTGCGACTACAAAATTAATTTCCGAAAATGAAACTGAAACGTTATATGCTCGTTCTCCACTACTCTTCTGATAAGCAAGTATTCCAGTGAGCAGGAAGGTTCTTTTCGCTTGGGAGAAGTCTGCATTCTGTGGGCCCTTGTCACAAAAACAAATTCTGAAGGAGGGACGTTGATTATGAATCTCGTCCGTAGTTTTTTCTTTAGCCTGTTAGTTGCAGCCACGGTCTTCACGCCGGCCGTACTGCGCGCGCAGCGAGAGGCCCAGGCTGCGAAACCGAACGCTCCTGCAGCTCGCGTTTCCCCCGAAGACCTGCATCGTGCCCTGGCCCCGAACGTCAAGGATCTGGCCATTGATGAGAACCGTGTCCGCAACCACGTGATGCGGCCTCCGCACATCATCGGAGTGGTCAGTGATCACGGGCGAGATGAGGGCAAGATTGAGTTCGTGCCCCGAAGGCCGATTGTCGGTCCGCTCGCAGCGCACCATCTCGACGTTGACGCCTTCGGCAAAGCCTTGCATGCCGCTTTGAAAGACGAGGTAGCCGGCTATGCCATGCGGCTCCGCCAGCACGGCCATACCATCTGGACCCTGGAGTGGCAGTGGGCAGAGACGCCCCCAGACGGCGGCGAGGGCTGGAATCCAGACCGGCAGATGCACGTGGCCAGCGTCAGCAAGCTCATCACTGCCATAGCCATGACCAAGCTCTTGAACGAGAAGAACATCTCGTACGACGCCAAGATCGTTGACTATCTGCCTGCTTATTGGGCTAAGGGCCCTAACATTGGCAAGATCACCTTCCGCAACCTGATGACACATACCAGCGGCTTCCACACCGATCAAACCGACTTTGAGTCCATGAAGGCCGCCGTCGCCGCCGGGGTCAGTACCAACTCCAGTGCGGCTGATTACGTCGGTCATTACCACTATGAGAACATGAACTTTGGGCTATGCCGGGTCATGATTCCAGTGATCAACGGCAACATCGCCGAGGGTGTCAACTTTGCTCCCCCGCCGCTGCCGTTGGCCCTCAACGACCAGATTTGGGACGCTATCACCATCGCCGGCTACAACCAGTATGAGCAGAATAAGGTCTTTGCGCCCGCGGGCGTGACTACGGCCACGCTCGATCATCCTGCCGCAGGCGTGCTTGCCTACAAGTTTCCGGTCACGACCGCAGGCTGGAATTCCGGCAGCCTGGAAAGCGTGAGCGGCGGAGCCGGCTGGCATCTTTCGGTTGATCAACTGCTTGACGTAATGGGGACCTTCCGGCGCGGAGGCAGCATCATGTCGCCCGCCGCTGCCCAGACTATGTTGGACAACGGCTTTGGCATTGACCTGGTCGGCGTTAGCACGCCCGCCGGAAAGCTCTATAACAAGAACGGCTTGTGGCACGATGCTGACGTCGACGGCCGCACCGAGCAGAGCCTGGCCTACTTCCTGCCCGAAGACATGGAACTCGTGGTACTGGCCAACTCACCCATCGGTAATCCGGAGAAATTCTTCCGCGACGTGGTGACCCAGATCTACGTGGATAACATCAAGTAGCAGCGCGGTTTCTGGACATCCGGGAAGATCCTGGATTTTTAGCCGGTAGTTTCATTTTCCTGACGGTGAACATCGGGCAGCGCCTCCTCGGGATCGTAGTGATGGATTCCGCGGATGACCTTGTGGTCGGGCTTCTTGCGCAACAGGTAAACGAAGGGCCGCGGCGGATGTCCTTCTTGGGCGGCGGCAACTTCATACAATTCGTCCTGATAGGCGACGGTGATCAGTTTGTTCCATCCCTCTTTCGGCCTGCAGGATGCGATCCGCAAACTGCACGTGGAAGATTCCACAAAGCGGACTTCGTCGATGATCCTCTCGCCCAATGCACCCTCATGACGAATGCGATCCCGCTGCTGCTGCAATAGAAGCACAAGATACAGAGGCAGAGTTGGAACGACCTCATCCGTGATGACTGCGGCCACCAGGCGCACCACCCCTTCGAAGGCAAAATAGCACAGGATAATGGTCAGAGGCTGAATCAGATATTCCACGAGCAGTAAAAGACCAGAGCCCATGACCACGCCCTCGCCACCTCTTTCAGCAGCCTTCAGCATCACGTTGGTATCCGCAAACAAGCGCTGGTGGGTGAAGCTGAAATAGCGGTACATGAGCGCGCCCAGGCAGAAGAGAAGCTGGGCCGCACCCGAAATTGCCGCCGCAGGCACACTCACGGATATGGCAGAGCGATAGCGTTGCGGCAGAAACGATGCAATCGAGCCAATCAGCAGGTACACAGAGCCTCCGGGAAGCCGACTACGCAGTTACACGATTCTATGTTTTCTTCGCCTGCATTTATTTTGCAGAATTTACTGATCTTGTCGCTGCTCTCGCCCGGGTTTGCCGACGTGCTTTGCTCGAATCCACCACACTTCACGCGACGGGCCAAAGGCCAGCCGCTTCGCCCATGTGGTCTCGTAAGCAGCCAGTTCCTTCTGTGGGACTCTTTCCACAAGCACAATGGGGAGTCCGGCTCGTTCGTAAAGACGCGGCAGTGTTGTCAGGATATGCCGTTCATCCAAAACTGACAAACCCAGCGGGGCGCTCTCGCGCGCATCACGCTCCCTGTCATAAGAGAAGACGATTTCAATGGTGGCGTCCGGGAGACAGAGATCTGCGATAGAACGAAGACCTGCGATAGAGCGAAGCGAATCAATATCCAGTGCTGCGACTGACCTCAGCAAGCTTCCCCACGGCAAGATCACGGTAACCCGGTCTGCCACTGCTCCCAACTCTGCCGCGAGCACATCCAGCGGCTCGGCAATGCAGATGAGATTCGAGATTCCGCCGCGCGCAGGTTTGCGTCCTGCCTTCCAGGCTGTTTCCAGAAGCAGAGAGGGGTTCGCGTCGGACGCAATGAATAAACGGTCAGGCTCACGGGATGCCCAACGGTACGGACCGCGACCATCTCCGCTTCCCAGATCAATATGAACGCGCTTGCCATACAGCGCGATCTCCGATCAGATCTAAGTGCTGCCTCGGATTGCGATTCCTTTAGGGGTTACGACTCGCATAATCTGCAATGCTATCGCGATATTTCGCCGCTTTCAACAACCTTGCACTGCGCGAGCAAATCCTCGGTTGTAAGCTCAGCCCGCTTCAGGACAACAGCTACTTCCGTCGCGATTTTGCCCGCCGTGGTTTCTGCCCTTCTGCAATCAGCCGCCAGGCTTCCACCAGGTGCAGGGACAATTCTTCATCGCTGATCGCGCCCAGCTCGATGCCGATCCATCCTTTCACACCCACATACGGCGGCCTGAAGAACTTCTCCGGCGCTGTTTTGACCAACATCGCCTGCAGGCCCGGAGGCGCGGCGATCCATACAGCAATGTGGCCGTCGTTGTGGTGGTTGTTGGCGAACATTGCATAAACTTTCTTTTTGGTGAAGAACGTGGGCTCGCCGTGTGAGATTTTTTCCGCAGTCTCGGGCAGGGTGGCGCAAATTCGCTGCACCCGTTGCAAATGTTCCTCGCCATCAATTGTGGGTTTCGTTCTTGCCGCCGGTTTCACTCCTGCCTGCTTTGGTTTCATGACTCAATGACCCTTCAAACCAAAAATCATACGCGCAGTCTAAAAATTTAACCTATGTTTTCTTCCTGAGCGTCGCTTCATCATGAGAGGGATTCTTGCCGGTCTCATCATGACGACTTTCTCCGTTCCTCGGCAGGTGAGCTCTGCCCTGCTGTTAGAAATACAATAACCAGGCACAGAGCGATACTGATGTGCGAAGCCAGCGGAATGGGAAAAGAAAAATACCTCCAGATCAGGAAGGTGTATCCAGCTTCGCCAGCAAAGAAGATCGCCGCCATAGACCTGACCTGCGCAGGAGCGGTCTTGACCAGCGATGCGAGCTGCCACAGCACACCGACTTCGATAAGACAGCTTACAGTGGTAAACAGACCGTAGCCGAAATACAGCTCCCAATAGCTGTGCGGAGCCACACCGCCCAGCTTGAAAGCATGTGACTTCATCGCCTCCACTACGGCAATTTCTTCGGGGCCGTGGCTCGGAGTGTAAGACACAAAAAGAAACGTATGACCTGCAGCTTCAAGCAGAGCCAAAGCTGCGGCGATCCGCAGAAATATGGCTGGTTTCATATTCAACCCTCATTCAACATCTTAAGTTGTCTTTTTAAACTACTACCTTTACATAGTCAAGTTGTTAATAGACTTTATTTACTTGCTGGAATATGATGCGACTATGCGCTCTTATGAGCAATACTGCGCGTTGGCAAAAGCATTGGACGTGATTGGGGACCGTTGGACCCTGCTGATCGTACGCGAGTTGTTGATTCTCGGCTCCTGCCGTTATACCGACCTGCGCAACGGCTTGCCTGGGATTGCCACGAATCTACTGGCTGACCGCTTACGCGAGCTTGAGCAGGCAGGCATCGTCTACCATGAGTACGCGCCTCCTCCTGTTGCCACTACTTTGTTTCATCTCACCGGCCGTGGCAAAGAGCTTGAAGCGGTCGTGCGACAGCTGGCACGTTGGGGCGCTCCGCTGCTGGCCAAGTCCGGCCGCAAGGATGCGTTTCACATCCATTGGCTCACGCTGCCTTTGAAATTCCACCTCGTTGACCAGGCACCTGAGCGTCGCCCGATCACGATTGAGCTGCGTGTTGGCGATGAATCCCTGACGATTGAGGCGATTGGAGGCGCTATACACACTCGTCCAGGTCCGGCCCAGAAACCTGATGCTGTGCTTACCGGAACTCCTCAACTTGTTCTCCATCTTCTATTGGGAAAACTCGATCTTGAGAACGCGCGCGCAGCCGGACTGAAATATGAAGGCGATCCTGCGGTGCTGCGGCGTGTGCAAGCCAGATCGGCCTCGTTTTAATTATTTACTAATTTTGCGAGTCTAAAACTGCGTTCATCTCATCTGAATCCCATGCCTGATCATGCTGCGTTTCTGGCTTTTCTTGTTGCCGCCTTGGCCCTGAATTTTGCCCCAGGCCCTGACATGCTCTATGTCCTCGGCCGCAGCCTGGGACAGGGTCGCAAGGCCGGAGTGGTCTCCGCCCTCGGCATCTTTGCCGGATGCCTGGTGCACATCACCGCCGCCGCTCTCGGATTGGCCGCGTTGCTTGAAGCCTCGGCCACCGCCTACAACGTGATCCGCTATGCCGGAGCAGCATATCTGCTGTATCTCGGCGCGCGCATGTTGCTAAACAAAGACACGCAAAACGAACTCTCCCCGGGCGCCAGCCCTCCCCCAACCAGTCTGAGCCGCATCTTCACCCAGGGCGTCATCACCAACATTCTCAACCCCAAGGTCGCTATGTTCTTCGTGGCCTTCCTGCCCCAATTTGTGAATGCCGCCCGCGGCTCAGTGGTCTTTCAGATTGCCGTCTTGGGATTAATCTTCGATGTCGGCGGAACGCTGGTGAACATCGGTGTCGCCTTTTTCGCCGGACACATCGGCAACCGCCTGCGCCAGAGCCCCCGCGCCGCCCGTCTGCAGCGCTGGTTCACCGGCAGTATTTTTATCGGTCTGGGAATTCGGTTAGGATTAGCCAGCCGGCGCTGAAATGCAGTTCTCGGTTGTCGTTGGATATTCCCGTGAGACGTGGCCATGCTAAGGTTCTACGCCAGACATTGAAAACTTGCTTTCCACCCATGAGAGGATCTCAATGAAATTCGCGAAGATTGTTTTCTGGATTGCAGGCATATGGGGCGTGCTGGTAATCACGCCACTATTTTTTATCTTCGACCTGATCGGCCGCCAGGATCCGCCACCCATCACGCATCCCTTGTTCTACTACGGGTTTGTGAGCCTGGGGCTGGCCTGGCAGTTCGCGTTTTTCGTCATCGCTACCGATCCGGTGCGCCTCCGGCCTATGATGATTCCCTCGGTGTTGGAAAAGTTCGGCTATGTGATCGCCGCCATCACAATCTACCTGCAAGGGCGGGTGCGTGCGGGGGACTTGATAACATTCGGCGGCGCCGATCTGCTGTTCGGGTTACTGTTTATTGCTGCATTCTTCAAAACGAAGCCTTAAACTGGAGGACATTATGAAACTTCTAACCACCTTATTGACAACAATCATTCTGGTTGTTTGCACGAGCGCGCAGGAAGCTGCGTCTGCGGCGCATCCCAGTCCCGCGTTCGACAAGATGAAGTCGCTGGTAGGAGAGTGGAAGGGCAAGGCGCTTGAGGGAGGCAAAGAGATACCAACGAGCACCAGTTTCAAGCTCGTTTCCGACGGTTCGGCGCTGCTGAGTGATCTTAACCCGGGCACAGCGGACGAGATGGTCACCCTGTTTCACATGGATAACAGCGATTTTTTGGCCACGCATTACTGCTCCACGCACAACCAGCCCCGGTTTCGCGCCGTTGCGGGCAGCGATCCCAACGTGATTCTCTTTGAATTTAAAGACGCGACCAATCTCGCCACTCCCGATGCACCCCACATGGACCACGTGAAGTTCATCATCATCGATGCCGACCATCACATCGAAGAATGGTCCTACCTGGACAACGGAAAGATAGCGACCGGCCGGTTTGATTTTCACCGCAAGAAGTAATCGCAGCGCGTGGATGGCAGTTAAATTCTCTCCAGCTCCGCCACGGTGCGCTCGTTGCGCAGGTTTCCGGTGTTGAGGGTCTCCCTGGGTTCAATGAGGACGATATGCGTCTCCAGCTCCGCCACCGGACAGTGCTCAACCCCGCGGGGCACGATGAAGAACTCGCCTTCCTCAATGGTGACATCGCCGTCGCGCAGCTTCATCAGCAACCGACCCTTCACCACTAAAAACAGCTCGTCCTCGTTTTCGTGATGGTGCCACATGAATTCGCCTTTCAGTTTCACCACTTTCACATAGCAGTCGTTGACCTCGCCCACAATCCGGGGATTGCAGTAGTCGGTAAAGCGGCTGAACTTCTCCGTGAGATTGACTTTCTGGTTTCCCATTGCGGACCTCCTATAACGTTGGGTGTTTTATTTCCTCAAGAAAAAATATGTTGTCATCCCTATCCCGATAACGATCACAAGATAGCGCACAATCTTTTGGTCCAATTTCTGCGCGTACCAGGCCCCGCCGTATCCGCCCAGCGCCGCGCCTATGGTCATCAGGATGGCCTGCGGCCACACCACCGCCCGCGCGTGAACAAAGGTCACAATGGCAACAGCGTTGGCCAGGCTGGCCAGCAAAGTCTTGAACGCATTCATGGTATGAATATTTTCAATGCCCATCACAGCAAACAGAGCCAGCATCAGGATTCCCGCTCCCGCACCGAAGTAGCCGATATAGACGGCAACCAGCAGTTGCAGAAGCGTGACCGCAATCAACGCTGCACGCGAAGCATGGGCATGAAGCTCGGCGCGCCGGCGCACCCAGGCGCTCAGCGGTCCGCCGACGGCGAACAGCAACGTAGCTGAGAGCAGCAACCAGGGCACTAGGCGCATAAATGTGGCTTGGGGTGTGCGGAGAAGAAGCTTGGCCCCGACGATGGAACCGAGGATGCTCACAATAAACAGGGGTGTCAGCATCTTCCATTTTTCGCGCCCTTCCAACTCCCGTCGATATGCGCCCACGGAGGCCATGGTTCCCGGCCACAACGCAACCGTGTTGGTGGCGTTGGCATTGATGGGCAGCATGCCGGTAAAGATGAGCGCAGGGAAAGCAATAAAACCGCCGCCCCCGGCGACGGAGTTCAATGCGCCGGCAACAATCGCCGCCAAAAAAAGCAAACCACCATGGTCTACATGCATGTTTGTCTAGAAGATTAGATTATCAGGTGAGGAGATTCTAATTTTGTAGCGGGCGCGTTGGCGGGGCTATTCCACGGTTTGCGGCAAGGGTGCTTCTGCTTCCGGGCGCGCAGCCACGGGCTGAGAGAGTGGATCGTAATCGCGGTAGACGCTGATGTGAAATACCGGCTGGCGGAACTCTTCTTCCGCGTCAATCAGGCCGCTGTTTTGGAGCTTCAACAAATAATTCTGGACCCAGGTGCGCTGTTTGCGGGTCATGCCGCGCTTGGCGATATCAAGGGCAGCGCCGGTCAGGTGTGGAGAAACGATATCGCCATCTTCAGGATCGGCTGCGGTAGCGAGGGCGGCGTTACGGTTATGACGGCGCAGTTTTTTCTGCACCTCTGCCGTGCGTACTGCCGAATTGACCTGCAGCGGAGCCTTAAACTCCTCGTAGTAGGCCTTGGAAAAATCTTTTAGAAAAGTCCGCGCCCAGGGACGGCAATAGCGGCGGTCTTCCGGCAGCTTGGGATCCACTGTCAGAGAGCGGCCCAGGGGCAGGCTGACCAGCTCCTGGTTGCGCGTCAATTCTTCCAGTTGAGCGTCGTCCTGGATCCGCTCCAGTTCAGCTTCATCTGCCTTCTGGTTTTGACGCACCAGAGATTCATGGGATCCCTTGATGGGCGAGTGATACACGATGTGGCGAAGGTGGCGATGATGGGTGACCAGGTGTCCGGGCTTATGCGTGGGCGTGGGGCTCACACCCGGCATAGCGATGTTAGCGAACATCATGACGACAACAACAGCGTGCATAACTCCTGGTTCTACCCTCCTGCGATGTGCTCTGGATTAAACAGCAAGCGCGGCCAGAGAAGATGTCTAATCTACACGAAAGCGCCTCACGAGGGAATTAACTTTGGGGATTCTAGACGTGCCGTTCGTACATGCACTATCGGGTGAACGCCTGAGGGGGGATGGATAGCAGAGCTTAGCTGTGCCTGCCGGAAAACTCCTGCGGGCATCGGGTATCCTTAACAACATGCAATTCAACTATGACGGCCGGGTTTTTCGTTCGGTCAGCAACTCAGGAAACGGCGAGGCAGGCGCTGAAACCCACTTTCACTATCATCAGCAGCAAGATGTAGTATGGGCCGCCTACGGCGGAGGCAAAATCTTGCTGGGGAACCTGCTGGCCAAGGTCAATCCTGATGGTTCGCTCGATATGCGCTACCAACATCTGAACCAGGCGGGTGAGTTCATGACCGGCGAATGCCACTCTGTTCCGGAAGTCATGCCTGACGGCCGTTATCGTATGCATGAAAAATGGCGCTGGACATGCGGCGACAACTCCAGCGGTGAATCCATAGTGGAAGAAATCCCGCAGGATTGAAAGTTTTACGCACCCAACTAAATCCTCAATGCGGCGGCATCCGCGTCTTTTATTTTTTTAGTTTTTCCAGAAACTGGCTGACATTGATAACCGCCCGCCCCACGGTGCCGCGGCCAACTTCCTTGTTTTCGTCGCGGGCGTTGACCCGCAATGTATAAAAGCGTCCATCGAAGGATTCCACCACCGCCTCGGCCGTGATCTGCGCGCCGATGCCGCTGGCGGCTCGGTGCTCGATGTTGATGTGCGTGCCCACGGTGAGCTCGCCCTCTTCGCAAAAAGGCTGCAGGGCGTGGAAGGCGGCGGTTTCCATCAGACGAATCATGTCGGGCGTGGAATAAATGGGCGGAAGCATTTCGTGGTGTGATGTCAGCGTGTGCTTAAAATCAACGGTTTCGCGTGCTTCGCCGCGTGCACCCGTAGGAACTGGTTTGGCCATGAGATTAATTTAACCACAGAGACACAGAGGCACAGAGAAGGAAAAGGAATTTTTCTCTGCGCCTCTTGATTATCTGTGCTTCTGGTATGAATTAAAGTTGTTGCTGTTGTTGCGGCTGATGAGGCAACAATAACTACGCCGCCCGCGCCATGCGCTCGCGTTCAATGCCATCGAGCGCGCGCCACAAGGCCTGCGCAGTTTTTTCAGCCGCGTCCAGAGCCTTGGCGGCAGCTTCATCACCGGTCGTGCTGATTTGCTTTTCCAAAAGATCGCGCCACATCTGGGCGTGGTGCACGTCAGCCGTGGTGTGCAAGGTGAAATAGTTACAGGTCCTGGCATCGGCGCCGTAACGCTGGCGCAGCCCGGCGGCCTTTTCTTTAGCCACGCGCGGAACCTGCGATTCGTAGGCATAGAACGCAGCCAGGGCCTCTGCCGGAGTGCCTTCTTCAGCGATCTTTTCAAAACCAGCAATCAGCTCGCGGACCTCCGCGACCGGCTTATGCCACCGGACTGCATCACGCTCTGCCCCCATGCCCTCGGCAAAGTCGAGCCAAAGCTCGGCGTGGGAGCGTCCGTCGGGCGAGCCGGCGCCTTCTTCATCGGCGCGGTTCTGGGAAACGGCCTCCATCATCTCCCGTGTGACACTGTCTTGATTGGCAGAGCTCCAGCGGCCTTCAAAGGCCATCAGGTATTCGGGGAATGCCGCTACATGATGGTAATAATCAGCGGCGTAGGCGCGCAGGTCGTCGTGCGTAAGCTTGCCCATCGTCCAGGCCTGATAAAAAGGATGGCACAGTAGATCGTATTTTGCGATGCGGGCGTTGAGTTCCTGCCAGAAATTGTGCACGGTAAAAGTCCTTTCCTCTAAAGCTTCAAATATATGGGAATCACAGCGGCTTCACAAGCCCTTCCAGCCGTTCACATTCTCTGCGGGCTTTGCAGGCTTGTTAGAATAATAAAGGTTAATGCAATTTACGGAACAATTCGATGTAGTCGTGGTCGGTGCAGGACACGCCGGATGCGAGGCCGCTATAGCCGCTGCCCG
This sequence comes from Terriglobales bacterium, assembly GCA_035487295.1. Taxonomy (GTDB): domain Bacteria; phylum Acidobacteriota; class Terriglobia; order Terriglobales; family Acidobacteriaceae; genus QIAW01. The sequence goes on along the minus strand of DATHMH010000044.1, from coordinate 16,450 downwards.
TATGGGGCTGAAGACCGCGCTCTACACGCTCAACGTGGACCTGATCGCGCAGATGTCGTGCAATCCTGCTGTGGGCGGCATTGCCAAGGGACACCTCGTCCGCGAAGTTGATGCCTTGGGCGGGATCATGGGCGAGGTCACCGATGCGGTCGGCATCCAGTTCCGGCTGCTGAATACCTCGCGCGGCCCGGCGGTGTGGTCTCCGCGGGCACAGTGCGACAAGCAGGCCTACCGGCTCAAGATGCGCGAAGTGCTGGAGTCGCAACCCAATTTGAAGATCAAGCAGGCGGAAGTGGCCGATCTGATTGTAGAAGACACAGATGAGCACTCAGCACTCAGCAGTCAGCATTCAGCCAAAGAAGATTCCTCTGAGTACCGAGTACTGAGTACTGAGCACTCGCGCGCGAAGCGCGCACTCGGCATCAAGCTGCGCGACGGACGCACCGTCGGCGCGCAGGCCGTGGTCATCACTACGGGAACATTTCTCAACGGATTGATTCACTGCGGCGAGCAAACTTATCCCGCGGGGCGTTCGGGTGAGCCGCCATCGCAACTGCTGGGCGAATCGCTCAAGCTGCTGGGCTTGCGCGGATGCCGCCTCAAGACCGGCACGCCTCCGCGCCTCGATGGACGCAGCATTGACTGGGCGCGCTTTGAGATGCAGCCGGGCGATGCCGACCCTACGCCTTTCAGCTTCCGCACCAAAGACATCAAGCAGCGGCAGGTGCCTTGCTACATCGCGTTCACCACACCGGAGACGCACCGTATTATCGCGGAGAACGTCCATCGCTCGCCGATGTACTCGGGCCAGATCAAGTCCATTGGCCCGCGCTACTGCCCGAGCATTGAAGACAAGATCGTCAAGTTTCCCGATAAGCTGCAGCACCAACTCTTTCTCGAGCCCGAAGGGTTGAACACGCATGAGATCTACGTCAATGGCATGTCAACCTCCATGCCGGTTGACGTGCAGCTTGCCATGATCAAGTCCATTCCGGGACTCGAAGCCGCAGAGATGCTGCGCCCCGGTTATGCCATCGAGTACGACAGCATTGATCCCACGGAGCTTGAGCGTACGCTGGAGACAAAAAAGATTGAAAGACTTTTCCTCGCCGGCCAGATCAACGGGACTTCAGGCTACGAAGAGGCCGCATGCCAAGGATTGATGGCCGGCATTAATGCTGCGCTCAAGATCAAAGCCGAGACGCCGCTGATTCTGGATCGCACTGAGGCCTACACCGCCATCCTGATTGATGACTTGATCAGTAAGGGGACCAACGAACCCTATCGCATGTTCACCTCGCGCGCCGAGTTCCGCCTGCATCTGCGCATTGACAACGCTGACCAGCGCCTCACGCCTCACGGCCGCCGCGTGGGCCTGATCAACGACCAGGCCTGGGCCGATTATCTTGCGAAGCAGGAGAGACTGCAGCAGGTCACCGAGTTGCTGGATAAGACAAAATTTACGAGTGAGATGTGTGCTGAGTATCGGGAACTGAGAACCGAGAACTTGAATAGCGCTGTCGGTTCATCTCTCGCCCAGCTCCTCAAGCGCCCCGAGGTCACCATCGAACTGCTCATGCCTGTTCTGGGCAAGCTGATTCCTGAGACCATCACGCAGATTGATGCGCGGGCTGCGGACTACATTCGTGGCGAAGGGGCATTGCCCTCAGCGGTGCGCAACGAACTCAAGACGGTGGAGACCACCATCAAGTACGCCGGCTACTTGCAGCAGCAAGAGCGCGCCATTGAGCGCCTCAAGAAAGCGGAGCAACGCACTATCCCCGACTGGTTCGATTACAAGGCGGTCAGTGGCCTCTCCCGCGAGATGAACGAAAAACTGCAGCGCGTGCGTCCCCGCACGCTGGCCCAGGCCTCACGCATCCCCGGAGTCACGCCTGCAGCCGTTTCGCTGATTAACGTCTATATCGAAATCCAAGCGCGGCGGCATCAGCAGGCTGCTTCGGTTTAATTCGATTCTTTTTCCGCAGCTTCATTTGTCGTCAAAAATTCACTGTTCTCCGCCTGCCTCTGAGGTACAATCCAGCCAAAACAAACGAGGACATTCTATGTTTTGCCCCAGTTGCGGAAAGCAAAACGGAGACACTGCCAGATTTTGCACCTCCTGCGGGCGTCCGCTGCCGGCGGTGCCCCAGGCCGTGTTTGTCTCTCCTATGCAGCCGCAAAATCCCATGATGAACCCTGGGCTGCCACAAATTGGCGCAGTGCCGCAGAAGAAACCCAGCAGTCCGCTGAAGATTGTGCTCGTGATTGTGGCCGTATTGGTATTGGTCCCGATTCTCATAGGCTTTGTTGTGGGCTTTGCCCAGAGCTTCGAGACTACAGACCAGAAGGTTGCCCGCCTGATGCGCGAAGCCGCTGGACTTCAGCCCGTGAAGAAGCCGTTCTTCGGGGAAGACTCTACCGATACGAAGATGCGCGACTTCTTTCGCAATCTCATACAGCTCAACAAGGAATACCAGGCATCGGTAGACAAGCTGGATATCAGCGAGACCAGCAGGCTCACCTCTGCAGAGTCGTTTGCCGATCCCACCTTGGCCGCCGAAGGGCTCAGGCAATTGCATGCCGCCTATGACCTCGACGCGCAACAAGAACAGAGACTGCAACAGGTCATGGATAACTTTCGGCATCAGTTCGACGATGTTTCATCATGGGAACGCCATAACATTCTGAAGGGGTTCGATGAAGGCGTGGCTAGAGGCATGCCTGAACGGCAGCGGGCCACCTCCACGGAGAAAGCCTGGATCGAGGCCATGGATGATGTCTACAACTACGCCGGGCTGCACCATGCTGATTTCGAGCTGCGCGATGGCCATTTAGTGGTCACCGATCATTCGGAATTGCTGGAATTCAACTCCAAGATTGACAACCTGAACGCCCGCCGCCAGGAATTCATGCGTGCCAAGGATGAATTCAACCGTTATCAGGGGCAGACCTGGCAAAAGATGGGTATGGGCCGCCAGGACTCGGGGCTAAAATAAAAAGCCGGCGAATTAGTTCCTTGAAGTTATCAAAGCGCTGTCTTGCATTGCTTCTCGAAGCGCGATACATTCCCTCTCACATCGCACTGATGTAAGCTCATGGCAAAAGCGCAGTTCAAAGCGAGCGGTGAGGCGGCCGTGCCAACAGTTTCATCCGGCAGCTCATGGGGGAGCTGGCTTTACGCTCCTGCGCTTGATCTTATTGTCGGTTGCGGGGCCTGGTCGGCGCCGCTGTTGCTGGTTACCTATCTGTTGTCGCAATCCAGCACTTTGAATCTGGCCATTGTCTTCTACGCGCTCGCCCTGTTGTTCAACTATCCGCATTTCATGGCTACTATCTACCGTGCCTACGGCACGCGCGAAGATTTTTCCAAATACCGCATCTTCACGGTCCACATCACCGCGCTGCTGATCTTGACCGCGATCCTGACGCATGCTTCATTCAATTTGCTGCCCTGGGTTTTCACAATCTATATCAACTGGAGCCCGTGGCACTATTCCGGCCAGAACTACGGTTTGCTGATGATGTTTGCCCGCCGCAACGGGGCCAACCCTACCACGGCGGAGCGGCGCGCACTTTATGGCGCATTTCTGATTTCGTATCTGATGCTGTTGATCAGCTTTCATACTGGCCCCTCCCAGGCTTCTCTGGTGCTTTCACTGGGAATTCCGGCGCAGATCAGCTACTGGAGCAGGATGGCATGTGGAGTTATTTTTGCTGGGCTCGGTGGCTTCGCTTTTTACTGGCTGATCCGCCAAACAAGCGTACGTGCCATGCTGGCCCCGTTGACACTTTTTTCCACCCAGATCCTGTGGTTTGTTATGCCCCACATCCTGGAATTCAGCTACGGGTGGAAGCGCCCACAAACCCTCTACAGCGGCGGGGTGCTGGCGATCATGCACTCGACGCAGTATTTATGGGTGACCAGTTATTACGCCAGGCGCGAAGCCAAAACGTTGGAAGGCGGCCAACGCGACTGGAGCATGTGGAAATATTTCGCCACGCTCGTCGCCGGCGGGATTGCACTCTTTATTCCCGGTCCGTGGCTGGTGAGTTACATCTTCCGTTACGACATCACCACCAGCCTGATGATTTTCACCGCTCTGGTGAATATCCATCATTTCATACTGGATGGCGCCATCTGGAAGCTGCGCGATGGGCGCATTGCAGCTCTGCTGCTCAACACGCGCGAGCGTCAGAGCGGCCAGGGTGAAGATGAAGATTCAGTTTTAGGCGGAGCTACACGCTGGCTGCGGGGAAGCACGCCGGGTGCGCGCGCGCTGCGTATTGCTGCCATGGCGCTCCTCTTGATCTGGGGAGGAGTCGAAGTAGTTCGCTACAGCCTCAGCTTCAATGGCAATGAGATTTCTAATCTGGGGCGCGCTCTCCGGCTCGATCCTTACGATACTGCCGCGCAAGCCCGCATTGCCAGCGGCGAGGTGGTGGCCGGTGACTGGCAGGCTGCAGTGGCTGCGCTGCGCAAAGCCATCACTGTAAATCCGCATCAACCCGGGCTCCAGGACGAGCTGGGCCGCATCCTGATCGAGCATGGGCGCTACGAGGAAGCCTATGCACAATATCAGCAAGTAGTTGCGCTCTTTCCCCGCGATGCCGATGCGCTGATGAACCTGGGGATGCTGGCCAGCCAGTTAGGACACGAAGACGAAGCCATCACGAGCTGGCAGCAGGCGCTCAAGGTGGACCCGGCCCGAATCAACCTTTATATCTTTTTAGCCGAGGCTGAGCGGAAAAAGTCGCCTGATCTGGCTTCCGCGTATTACGAGGAATACTTAAGACAAGTGCTGGCTCATCCCGAACAGCGGCCCGAGCCCAAGGCATTGGTTTCAGTGTTGCTGAAATTCGGCGATCTCAATGCAGAGTTGCGCCACACCAATCTCGCGCTTATGAATTATGGGTCGGCCGTCCGCATTGCAGAGCAGGCCCACGAGCCCACTTTGGAAAGCCAGGCCTATGCCTCCGCCGCCGAACTGCAAGCCAAGGCCGGACAACTGGCCGAAGCAGCGCACTCCTATCAGCAAGCGATTGTTCTTGATACCGCCCCAGGTGGCGATCAACACGATCTTGCCAAAGACTGGTTCAACTACGGCCAGTTTCTGCGTGAACATCATCTCACCCGTCTGGCCTACGCCTGCCTGTTGAAATCGGAAGAGCTGCTCCATTCTGGCCCGCCATCTCCTGAACTCCAAACCGCTACGACCTCACGCCAACAGGTCGAGACCGAATTGGGAAAAGATGCGGCGGCTGTACGCCGCGACCTGCCGACCGTGCTCACCCAGGCCACGGCACTCGAGCAAAAAGACTTTCCCAAAGAAGCCAAAAATTAGAAAGATCTGGGATTTATTCAGCGTAATTTCATCATCACAATCTAAGGTCTAAAGGAAGGAGAAAAGCAATGTTGCGAAGGAAAGCGGTTCGTCTCAATGGAATTATTACCTTGATTGCTTTGGCTGCAATTGCGCGCGCGCAAACGTCTCTGCGGCTGGAGAAGACAATTCCACTGCCGAACGTAGTAGGACGCATTGACCATCTTGCTTTCGACGTGGAAAACCAGCGCCTCTTGGTCGCTGCGCTGGGCAACAACACGGTAGAGGTTGTGGATATCAAAAGCGGCAAGGTCGTGCGAACCATCAACGGACTGGCAGAGCCGCAAGGCGTTCTCTACGAGCCGGAGAAGAAGCGCCTATGGATAGCCAACGGGGCCGACGGCACGGTGCGAATCTTTGATGCGCAAACGTTTCAGTCGCTGCGCTCGATTGCGTTGGGGGATGACGCCGATAACATCCGCAGCGACGCCGCTGCACAACGCATCTACGTGGGATACGGCAGCGGCGGGCTCGCGGCTTTTGATATTGAAGGGAACAAGGTAGCGGATATAAAGCTAGATGCTCATCCCGAGTCGTTTCAGCTTGAGAAAAGCGGTTCCCGCATCTTAGTAAACCTGCCCAATTCGAAAAAAGTTGCCGTCGTTGACCGTGGCAAGTCCGCGATCCTGGCAAGCTGGGCGACCGACGACGCTGCATCGAACTTTCCCATGGCCCTCGATGAAGCAGATAATCGGCTCTTCATCGTGTGCCGCAGGCCCGCTGTGCTGCTGGTGCTGGATACAAAGTCAGGGGCGGTTGTGGCAAAACTTCCGACGGTCGGCGACTCAGACGATCTGTTTTATGACGCCAAGCGCAAACGAATTTATGCTTCGGGCGGCGAGGGAGAGATTTTCGTATATCAGCAGCAAGATCCCGATCATTACAGCAAAATTGCCCAGATTGAAACAGTAAAAGGTGCGCGCACCAGTCTTTTTGTTCCCGAATCAGGCCGTCTGTTTCTTGCCGTCCGGCGTGAGGGAGAAAATGCCGCCTCCATCAGAGTGTACGAGGTAACACAGTAGTAGCTCACACACGCCAACATCGCGGAAATCATCTACGAGGCTCTTCATGAAAACTAATACGCTTCTGCTTCTGGCCGTCATCTTATGTTGTTTTCTTTCGCCGGCGTCTGCGCAGGAATCCGGTTCTTTGACGCCCGCGCAGACAATTCTTCTGCCCAAAATTGTGGGAGGGTTTAACCACATGTCGGTGGATGCCGAGCACGAGCGGCTTTTCGCGGCAGCCCCCACCAACAAAACGCTGGAAATTATTGATCTGAAATCTGGCAAGCCGTGGCGCAGCCTGGAGGGAGAAAAGCCTGCAGCGGCGCGATATTCTCCTGAATTCAATCAACTCTATGTCCCTCGCGGGCAAAGCCTCTACATTTACGACGGTAAGACTTTTGACCTGATTACCAGCATTAATCTCGAGAGCAATCTTGATGAGCTGCAATACGATGCTCGCGCTAAACAGCTTTACGTAGGCTGCATGACTGCTGAAAAAACCGGCATCGCCGTCATCGCTATTCCAGAAGGAAAACTGCTGGGAAAGATTTCTTTACCCGCCAAGCCACAGGGAATTGCCGTGGAGCAAAAGGGCAAGCGAATTTTTGCCAATATGCCCAGCTTGAAACAAATCGCGGTGATCGACCGTGAAAAGCGAACTCTTCTGGATGCCTGGCCACTCGAAGACGTTCAAGGAAACACTCCTATAGCGCTGGACGAGGCCCATCATCGCCTGTTCGTTGGCGCCCGCCAACCGGCAGAGTTGATAGTGTTCGATACCACGACCGGCAAGCCAGTGGCGGAAGTTGCCATGAACAGCGATACCGACGATCTTTTTTACGATCCCACGCATAAGCGCATTTACGTCTCCTGTGGCGAGGGCTTTATTGATGTCATCGAGCAACGGGATGGCAATCACTATCAATTGCTCGGACGCATTTCCACCATCGCGGGCGCACGAACCTCGACTTTTTCAGACCCATTGAACAGTTTCTACCTGGGAGTGCCCCGGCGCGGAGATGACCCAGCTGAAATCCTCGTTTTCAAAGTGGGAAAGTGATAAGCGTACGTTAGGCGTCAGACTAATGGCGGAAGATGGAGCCAAGGCCTGTGGCCAAGGCGCCGGCTTGGGCAACTTGCAGCCCGCGCTGCGCCGCTTGGTTATTAGGATCGAGCGCCAGCGCCTGTTGGAAGTCTGACTGCGCTCCGGCAAAATCTTTTCGCGCCAGTTTCAAATTACCGCTATTGACCAGTTGCTGCGCCCGCGCTTGCTGTGCGGCTTGATTTGTAGCCGGTGAATTCTGGGGTGTGCCTCGTCCTGAAGACGGTTCTTTGCCGGCTTCACTCTTGTGTCCGCGGGAGCGGCGTGACGACCCCGTTGCGGGGGTGCTCGACGTAGAGGTGGCGTCGGACGCTGCAGGTGTGGATTGGTCGTCAATCGGTTGCGCTGGGCTGTTGCGGTTGGCCAGCTCCCATCCTCCCCAGATCAGCAACCCGAGCACCGCCACCGCAGCTCCCGACCAAACCAGCCAGCGCTTGCTCTTCTTTTTTGTAGGAGTAATTGCAGGAGCGCTTGCCGCTGGAGCCGCGGCGGCAACAGGACTTGCTCCCACGTTCGACGGCATCTGCACGGTGAACGATCCCAGCACCCGAGTTTCGGAGTCAATGGACGCCGTTGCCGGTGGCGTCGCAAGGGCGGTTGCTCGAGCCGCGCCTGCGGTTCCGACCGGCTGTGCACCTGCCGCCGGTTGGGTACTTGCCGTGGCTGCTGCCATCGCCGCGGTAGTGAAGGCACCCACCGTGCCGCCTGCAGGAGTTCGCTGCGGAGCTTCCATCTGAACAGCAACACGTGGATCGCTGAGCGCCTGCGCCATGATTTCGCCGGTCGCAAAACGGTTGGCCGGGTCCTTCTCCAAGGCCTTCATGATCAGCGCTGATACCGGTTCGGGAATATTCATCTCCGGTTTGAGCACGTGCGTTGGCACCGGCGCTGTCTGGATGTGATGCAGCAGCATCTCGATGGCAGTATCAGATTTGAACGGCAGCTCGCCGGTCACCATCTCGTAGAGCATCACGCCGAGGGCGTAGAGATCGGCGCGTCCATCAATCTGGTCGCTTTTTTTGCCGCGCGCCTGCTCCGGTGAAAGATAGTGCGGCGTGCCCAGCACCATGCCGGTGGAGGTCGGTTTGTATCCCGGCCCGGATTGCAATTGTTCACCCGTCACCTTGGCGATGCCAAAATCCAGGACTTTCACCAGATCGGTGCCGTCAGTTTGCGGCACCAGCAGCACGTTATCCGGTTTGATGTCGCGATGCACGATGCCCAAATGATGCGCCGCTCCCAGCGCGAGCGCGACCTGGCGCGCAATATTAAATGCTCGCGGAATAGGAAGATTGCCCTTTTCCTGCAACACGGTACGCAGCGATTTGCCGCGCACGTACTCCATTGCGATAAACGGACGCCCATCTTCGGTGATGTCGAAATCATCCAACCGCACAGCATTGGGATGCCGCAGCTTGCGCGTGATCACCGCCTCGCGCTTGAAACGGTCAAGGAAATCCTGGTTCCCGCTGAGTGCGCTGCTTACCACCTTGATGGCCAGCTCTTCGTTGAAATGCACATGCGAGGCGCGGTACACCGAGGCCATGCCGCCTTCGCCGATCTTTTCTTCAACGCGGTACTTTCCCCGCAACACCATCCCGGGCGCCAGGTCGGTGATTGTGCGCAGTACGGTCTGGTCCTTCGGGCAGGTGGCGAAGTCCGTGGGATAGGTGCTATGGCAGGTGTCGCAGTATTTCATGGGCCTAAGCCCGATAATATCGCGAATCGGCGGCCGCTGGCGTGATTTTTAGGTCACCGACGGGCTGTTAATCCGTGTGACCTCAGTAACATAGCGGGCCTTATGGCTGCGAGTCTTTTGTGGTAAAGTTGTGTTTGAACAAAGAGCGGTTAATAGCGAATTCAAGGGGGCAACTTCAATTCATTATTAACACGAATTGAATGGAGAAAAAGAATGTTTGAGGGTCTATTACAACCAATGCACCTTATCGTGGTGCTCATTATTGCGCTGTTGGTGTTCGGTCCGGGTAAATTGGCTGATATCGGCAAAGGATTGGGCGACGGCATCCGCAATTTTAAAGAGGGAATGAAAGACAATCCTAATCCCACCCCCAAGGCGGCGACTGAAGCAGAAAATAAGTCGACACCTGACCTTAAAGCCTAAAGCAATTCGATAAAAGTCATCCTTTGTAAAAAATGAGCCCGGCAATACCCGCTGCTACGATGATTGCGGGCTCTGGTACCCTCCACCGCCAAAGTACAGACAACGACAGTAGTGCAATCAGCGAGGTCGGCACATCATGAATTGCGTGCCGGCCCAGAACGAAAACTGCGCCTGCGATTGCACCCACTGCTGCAGCCGTTACTCCGCGAACAAATGCGTTGAGATGCGGATTCTTGGAATAACGCCTGTAATAGGGTGCCACTACGATCACCATCAGGTACACGGGAAGAAAGACGCCAACCGCGGCGGCGACAGCTCCGTAAATCCCTCCCACCAGAAAGCCAATGAACGCCACCGTGATCACCACCGGACCGGGCGTGATCATGGCGATGGCCACCGCATCAATAAATTGGCGTTCATTCAGCCAGTGATGGTCTTGCACCACGCCTCCGTGAAGAAAGGGCACAATCGCGAGCCCGCTGCCGAAGACAAAAAATCCGGCCTTGGCGAAGAACAACAGTACCTCCCATGATTTTGCCGCAGCCGGAAAAATCCCCAGCAATGCAAATACCTTGCCGGAAGCGGCCGAAGCACTGGGCAATTTCCTGGGAAAAGCTTTTACCAGCAACGCAACCGCGCCACCGGCAAAAAAGAGCCAGATGATCTCACGCTGTGTGACCGCGGTGGATATTGCCAGGACAGCGGCAATCACCCACAACAACTTGTCTTTTCCCAAAGTGGTCTTGGCAAGCTTTGTGGCGGAGCGGGCAATAATTCCAATCACTGCAGCGCCGATTCCATAAAAGAGGGCTTGCATCCATGGCAGGCCGCCATATTTCACGTAAGCTGCCGACAAGCCGAGGACCATGAGAAACGAAGGCAGAACAAACGAAACGCCGACCAGTGTGGCCCCCAAAATTCCAGCACGGATGTATCCCAGATAAATTGCCAGTTGGGCCGCCAATGGGCCGGGGGCAAGCTGCGAGAAGGCGAGTCCTTCGATGTAATCCTGCTTATCAATCCACTTGCGCTCTTCCACCAGATCGCGCTGCATGGAGCCCGCGAGCGCAATCGGTCCTCCAAAACCAAGCGTTCCCAGGCGGAGAAAATATGCAACCAGCTCCCATAGGCTGCAGCGCTCAGCGGTTGAATCGGTGCGCTCCATTGGGTTTATCGGTTGCCTCTCTTGAGTTCAATTCAATTCAGGAAATTTTTTCTGACGCCGGTCCCGGTCTGCAAAGCTTTTTCATAGACTTCGATGGCGGCGGCGACATCCTGCAAGGCCATGCCCGTGCTGTCGAAGATTGTGATCTCTTCGCGCGACGTACGGCCGGGCTTTTTGCCGGCAACAATCTCTCCCAGCTCTGCATGGACTTGAGTTTTTTGTAGCAGTCCTTTCTCCAAAGCATGATGCAGGTCGCCAATGGTGGCGCATTGTTCAAGAACGTCGGCAACAACTTTGCTCGAAGCCATGAGCGCGGGGTCGAGTTCCTGTTTTTCAGGATTATCGGCGCCTACGCCCGCAATAAACATTCCTGCCGGCACATCCTGCGATTGAATCAGGTAGCGCTTTGCCGGAGTGCAAGTCACGCAAACGTCGCTGCGCTTGAGGGCTGAGGGCAGGTCGTCGGTCGGTTGAATCCGTATTTGCAGCTCAGAAGAAAGCTCTGCTGCAAAAGTCATGGCGTGCGTGCGGTCTGCATCAAAAGCAAAGGACTGCTCGATGGGGAGAACGGTTTTGATTGCCCGGAGCTGAACCCGGCCCTGATTGCCGCATCCGCAAATGGTCGCAACTTTGGAGTCGGGCCGCGCAAGATATTTTGCTGCGATAGCCGTAGCAGCCCCGGTCCGTTTTATCGTGATCTCGGTTGAATCCATGACGGCAAGCGGATATCCGTTCTCGCCATCGCACAGCAGAATCAACCCCTGGATCAGGGGCAATCCAAAGCGCCTGGTATTCTCCACGAAGTTTGCATTCAGCTTTGCGGCAAAATAACTTTTGTTGGTTTTCAACAGCCCGGCTTTAATGTGAAATCCGCCATCGCTGGCATGAATTCCTAAAATTCCGGGCGGCGAGGTGGCGCCTTGCCCGTACAAGAGAAAGGCGCGCTCCACAGCGGCAATACACGTCTCCAGAGTCAACAAACCCGCGATCTCGCGGCGGTCCAGCAACAAGCTGCCTGCGCTCGTATCAGTTTTGTGCATGAAGAAGCTCGTCGAGCCGCAGCCCAGGCTCTTTTTCAACCGGCGCATGTCCGCGCCGGAAAATGCGGGCCCGCGTGGAGCCCTTCAGCAGGATTCCCCCATTTTCGATCCGCAGCAGCGTACCCTCCCGCAGGCCAATGACCGCCCTGTCGTTCTCTTCGAGGAACTGGTTGATTCGCTCCTCTTGGGTCTCGCCCATGTGAGTGGAAGCAGGGTCAGGATCGAGATAGTGCGGGCTGATTTGGAAATCAACCAGCCGCAGAGCATCGAACGAAGGTGGCTGTACCACTGGCATGTCCTTGGTGGTCTTGAGAGTAGGACAAGCCACGATGGAACCCGCGCTGGAGCCGATGTAAGGAACGCCGGCTTCCACGCGCTCGTGGATTTGATTCAGAATGCGAGCATCGTACAGACCTTTCAACAAGCGAAATGTATTACCGCCGCCAATAAAAATTGCCCGTGCTGAATTGGCAGCCTCGGGCATGTCATCGTAATGGTGAACGGATTTGAGTTGATAACCCATCCTCTGAAATCGCTTTTGTGCCGTTGCCTCATAAGCATTCAGATCATGCTGTGCGAAGGGAACAAACAAAACTTCTTTCACGTCTCCCAGAAATCCACGGATCTCTTCTTCTACATGATCGAGATATCCCCGGCCATACACGGTAGAGCTGCTGATCAGCAAGATTTTCTTCGGCATTCCTGACCTCCTGCTTTATTAAGGCTTGGCCGAATTGGTTTGATCAAGGGCGGCGCGCAATCCTTTGGCCAGCTTGAGCGCGTCGTCATTCGCCCAAAAATGCATGAAGAACAGGCGCGGCTCCTCCATCAGCATGTGGTTATGCACTGCCGTGACAGCGATGCCGTTTTCGCGCAGCGCCTTAATTACAGGATTGACTTCTTTCCCCAGAAGAACGAAGTCGCCAGTGATTGCGGCCCGTCCGTCACCCGTCGGCTGGAAGTTGATAGCCGTGCTGATGCCCATAGAGTTCGGAATTATCATGTCGCCCTGCGTAATATGTTCGGCCCGTGGCACGGCGAATTGCAGGATTCCCCCATTCACCTTTCCGGCGCGGCCAATGATTTCGCCGAGCTTCTTAGTGTCAATGCCAATTTCTGCAGCGGGCGCACTCGTGGCGCTAGGCGCCGGCGGGGGAGTCCCGGTGAGCGCCAGGACGTCCTTCAAGCTTTCCGCCAGCTTCACCGCATCGCCGTGTCCGCCAATGTGCATATACATGATTCGCGGGGTCTCGCCCAGCAGGTGATTGTGCAGCGCGGTGATCTCAAGGCCCTCTGCCTGAAGCTTCGCCATCACGGGAGCAACTTCGTTTTCCACCAGCACCAGGTCGCCCATGACCATAGCGTCGCTTCCTGATTTCTTAAACGCAGCCCAGGAGCCAAGCGCGAACCCCGGCTTGACCTCGACTCCGGCCACAGAAACTTTCAGGTCGCGGCGTGGCATCCCAAACTTGAGCACACCATCCGGTTGAACCTGCCCCGGCCTGCCCAGGGTCTCTTCGACAGCCTTCCATTGCGGATCTTCCGCGGCGTCGGGTTTGGCTTCTTTATTTTGGCTTTGGGCCGATAAGCCAAGCGTACAAGCAAGCAGTAGAAGGCAGGTGATTCCCATTTTGGTTAGGTTGATCGTTGTGAAGTTACTGCGCCGTTTTAATGTGAATAGCCGGTTGGTCATGACGGTCTCCGCTTTGATATTTGATTTTTTAGGCGCATTTGTTCTGCGCCGGGGATAAAAATATTTAACTCAATGCGTGATAAAGCCCTTCAATCAGTTGCATGCCACGATGCAGAATCTCATCGTCAGAAATTCCCTGCTGCGCCCATCCGATGAGCACCCGGTCGAGGCCGGTGCCTTCGGTTCGCGCGAATTTTTCATCTCCCAGATCGGCGTCGTGAATCATCTGGCTGATAGCGACCGCCTTGGGATCGGCGATGCCGAATTCTTTGACCAGCGTTTCAAAGGTGCAGTCATTCCCGCGATGGCCAAAGCCCTCGGCGTGGAACATGTCAAAGGGAATGGCTTCGGGTTGCGCGGCGGGATCGCTGCCAAAAATAAACTTCGCCTTGGGATCAATGAAGGTCTTGATCAACCAGGCGGAAGAAACGCGGTCAATGCCAGGCCGGTGGCGCGTCATCCAGATGCGGCCCATATATTCCTTGCTTGAGCGCTTGCCTCGTTTTGCACGGACCTCTTCACTTTCTGTTTCGGTTGCTCTCGCCAGAAGATTCTCTACGCGGCTGCGCAGGGGGCTGTTAAAAAAATCAATGGCTATGATCTCCTGAAAGCGCTGGCGCACACGCGTCAGCCGCCTGGAAGTCAAAGCCCCCGACTTGGAGCCCAGCTTCTTCAACACCCGCATGAGAAGTTCATAATCACGCGCGCGGGCCTCATTAAACAGTTTTGTCAGCTTTTCCGAGGGCATGTCGTCAATGGATTGGACTTCCAAGACCGAAGCCTGTCCTTTGTATTTGCGGATGAACGCCGCCAACCACTCAAAGTGCTCCAGATTAGCAGGGGTGTGAGGAAGCACGTAACCTGAGCTGCCGAGTTGAAGTCCGCCATAGCGCTGCAGCTTGCGCCAGACTTCCACGCGCTGGCTGGCTTGCTTAAGGGGAAGACTGAAGACCAGTAAGAGCCAGGGCGTCTCGCGTTTATGCGATACAGGCATTCAATATATGTTATACCTATAACATAGTATGTCAAGCCTGTACTGTAAAAGATTTCTTGCGTTCTCTAAGCAAATTAAATTGTTGCTGCATGATGAATGGCCATTCACTGCTTTGCATCTGCTTTTCGATCGCAATTTTTCTCCGTCGGCTGTTTTCTCTTGCAAAAATCCCGCGCCTGTGGCATTCTACAGTCCTCCCAATAAGGGAATTTTTATTATGACGTCACGCAAACACAATTCGTTACTTAGGTCCGGCGGTATTACCGCTGTGGATCGCCTGCGGACGTCGTTCCCGTATTCGTGGCAATAAACGCACGAATCTTCCGCTAAAACGATCCATAACCAAAGTTCGCTGGGTGGCGCAGGCCACGGTTCCTTCGACTATTACTCGACTAAGCCCGTAGCCATCTTTTCCCCCAGCTAACCTGCCGCAAAAGCCGGTCAGTGGCGTAGAGAACGGATACTTCTCTCAGCCAGAACTGCTTAACCGCAGCGGGGGTTCAACTCCCCCAACGCCGTTTTCACCTGTTCCCTGATCAGCTTTTGCCGGATCGTTGATGCCGGAAGGTAAGTGTCAGACCGTGAACGTAAGTTTTGGCCGGTGGCGTAGACGAGGGATACTTCGCCTGATAAGCGGGTGGTCGCAGGTTCGATTCCTGCCGCGGCATTTTATGGCCGTGTAGCTCAGTGGTAGAAGCACCTAAACGTGCCTTTGTCGCTTGTTCCCCGGCCGATATAAAGATCAACCATCAGCCGAGGTACGTACGCGCCTCTTAGAGAAAAAACGCTATGGAAACCTGAAAGTTCTGCCGTAAAAACATTTTTGCCGGTGGTGAAGAAAAGAGTTACTTCTGGATTGGCGAGGGAGACCTTGTCAGTCAAGTCTCTTTCGCTCGTTCCCCGGCTTGAACAAAAACTGCAGCCGAAGCTGAACGCTTCGCAAGAATTAATTATTGCCGGTGGCGTAGAAGAGAGTTACTTCTCTCCCAAGAACGACGCGCAGCCTGAGAAGCTGCCGGGAGAGGACTCGCCAGGGACGGGGGCGTAGCCCCGAAGTACAAGGTACCTGGTGGAGCAATCGCCCGAGTCGAGACTCTATTCGCTTGTTCCCCGGCGAAACAAAAATTACAGCCGAAGCGCGAGGTGCTTCTTAGAAATGAAATTAAGTTTGTATGCGATCAGATATGCACAAAATTGTGGTGGAGCGTGAGCGCTATGGCTCAGGCGATTCCAGCCGGAAGTGGGGAAAGCGTTTGCCCTACATCGCCGGTTGCGACTACGAAGATGAGCCAAAACGTGTTTCTTCGGCCCGTCGCCGCCAATATGTTTCTCCCAAAGGATTCACAGATGTTCTGAATCCGGTGAAAGGGTTTTTGCGAAAAAGCCTTGGGCGGCCTTGGAACGAGGTGTATAGCGAGCTGCGCCGGGGCCTTGATGTTCGCAAAGTCACCGGACGCCACGTTTTTCAGCATCTGGACCGGATGGTGCAGCAGCATTGCTTTGAAGATGAGAAGGGCCGGATAAAGACCAGTCATGCATCGCGGTATTGGTCTCCATGGGTAGAGGGGTTTTACGTTCATTCTCGTACCGGCCTGTTGTCTTATGCCCGGCGAACCAGCACGGCCGAGCGGCGAAGACAGAGTCTGCAACACCGGACGGTCGAGGGATTTTGGATTGATGAAAAACGGGCCTATCGCATTCTCGACGGCATTTGGTACGTGGTGCGTTATGAGCTCATTTTCGTTCACCACGAGCAGCATGAACATTGCCAGCGGCATGCTTGGGATGTGATTCAGCGTACTAAAGTTCAGTTGCGCGCCGGCAATAACGTTTTGCCAGTGCAAAAGAAGCAGTGCAGCCGCGAAGAGATTGCCAAAGTACGGCGGCTTATTGCCCAATGGGAACGCAGCTTGTGCCAGCGCCCTTTTAGATTCAGGCGCGATTTG
>DATHMH010000043.1:0-274199 GCA_035487295.1 Terriglobales bacterium | reverse complement strand
GCAGTTGGATGAAGGCATGGCGGGCGACAACGCGGGCTTGCTGCTGCGCGGCACGGCGAAGGAAGACGTGGAGCGCGGCATGGTGCTGTGCAAGCCGGGTTCGATCAAGCCGCACACCAAGTTCAAGGCGGAAGTTTACGTATTGACCAAGGAAGAAGGCGGAAGGCATACGCCATTCTTCAAGGGCTACCGGCCGCAGTTCTACTTCCGGACGACGGACGTGACGGGAGTGGCGGAGCTGCCGGGCGGGACGGAGATGGTGATGCCCGGGGACAACGTGGCGCTGACGATTGAGCTGATCACGCCGGTGGCGATGGAGAAGGGATTGCGGTTCGCCATCCGCGAAGGCGGCAGGACGGTAGGGGCGGGGACGATCAGCGAGATCCTGGCGTAAACAAGAAGCAAAAGCTTACTGCGGATTGCGCGGATTACACGGATCGGGAAAAGCCGGAGAGCAAGGTTCTTACGGGCCGGCAAGAATTTTTAGGATAAGTCCCCTCGGGGACGAGTCAAGAAGAGAGCGGTTATGCGTGAAATTGTTACATTGCAATGTGGCGAGTGTAAGGACCGGAATTACTCGACGACCAAGAACAAGAAGACCACGACCGAGCGTCTGGAATTCAGCAAGTTCTGTCGCAAGTGCCGGAAGCACACGCCGCATAAAGAAGTGAAGTAGGATTGAGCCATTGGGTCATTGAATCATTGGGTCATTGAAGAAAACTTGAAGCAATCACTCAATGACCAAATCACCCAATGAATCAATTCACGGAGGGGCGTAAGCTCAACGGCTAAACTGCCGGTCTCCAAAACCGGACTTGGGGGTTCGAATCCCTCCGCCCCTGCCAGAATTTATTAACAGACACGGCCGGAGGCGGCTGGGTCCACAAAGAAAAGTAGGATTCGCATGGCGAAGTCGGCAATAGCGGCAAATTATGAAGGCGAGGGCATTGGGGCGAAACTGAAGTCGTTCCCCATGCGCACCCGCAGTTTTTTGAGCGATGTGCGCAATGAGATGAGGCATGTCTCTCGTCCATCCCCCAAAGAAGTTCGCGCCACCACGATCGTCGTGATTGTCACGGTGGCCATATTCGGCGCGTACTTCGCCATCGTGGACTACCTGCTGGGGCACGGCGTGAATTATGTATTCGACTATTTTGCAAAGCACTGACATGAGCGAAGAAACCAAATCGAACGCGAAAGATGCCGAGCAACAGGGCGCGGGCGCATCTGCGCCAGAACAGTTGCCGCCAAGCAATCCGAACTTCAGGTGGTACATCATCCACACCTACTCCGGGTTCGAGCGCAAGGTGAAAGAGTCGCTGGAATCGCGCGTACAGGCATTTGGTTTGCAGGAAAAAATCGGCAAGGTGGTGATTCCCACCGAGACCGTCACCCAGATGCGTGGCGGGAAAAAATATACCAGCGAGCAGATGTTTTATCCCGGCTACGTTCTGGTGGAGATGGACCTGGATGACAACGTGTGGCACCTGATCAAGTCCACGCCCCGCGTGACCGGCTTTTTGGGAAACGCGCAGCATCCGGCGCCGCTCAGCCCGGATGAGGTCAACCAGATCGTTTACCGGGTCTCGACCGGCAAAGATAAGCCCAAGCTCAGGGTCAAGTTCGAGAAAAATGAATCGGTGCGCATCACCGAAGGCCCGTTTGCGAACTTTAACGGCGTGGTAGATGAAGTGAATGAAGACCGCGAGACCTTGAAGGTCATGGTCACGATTTTTGGCCGCGCTACGCCGGTGGAACTTGAGTTCGGGCAGGTAGAGAAAGTCGCATAGGGCATTTAGAGAAGAGAGACGCAGCAAATCTCGTCTCTACGAAAAATAATTTAAGGATCAGGACTTATGGCGGTTAAGAAGGTTACAGGACAAGTGAAGTTGCAAATCGCGGCAGGCAAGGCAACGCCGGCGCCGCCGGTTGGTCCCGCGCTGGGACAGGCGCAGGTCAACATCATGGAGTTTTGCAAGCAGTTCAATGCAAAGACTTCGGCGAAAGAGCTCGACGGGCTGATTATCCCAGTGGTGATCTCGGTCTATAGCGACCGCTCGTTTACCTTTATCACCAAGACGCCGCCGGCTTCGATCTTGCTCAAGCGCGCCGCCGGAATCGCCAAAGGGTCAGGCGTCCCCAACAAGGACAAAGTCGGCAAGGTCACCGAAAAGCAGATTGCCGACATTGCCAAGCAGAAGCTGCCCGACCTGAACGCCGCTTCTCTCGATGCGGCGATCAAGAGCGTGAAGGGAACAGCGCGCTCCATGGGAATTGATGTAGTTGCTTGATTTTTAAATACCACGGCCATTCGTAACGGTGAATGAGCGGTGGAAGACGGAAGGTCGAAAACAAATGCGTAAATCAGGGAAAAATATTACCAAAGCACGTACCGCGATCGAGAGGCGCTCTTATGCGCTGAACGAAGCGGTGCCTCTCCTGCAGAAGGTCAAATACGCGAAATTTGACGAGACTGTGGAAGTCACAATGCGTCTTGGGGTAGACCCCAAGCATGCCGACCAGATGGTGCGCGGCACGGTAGTGCTGCCGCATGGTTTGGGTAAATCCAAAAAAGTGCTGGCCATCGTGGGAGCAGACAAATTTCAGGACGCGCGCAACGCAGGCGCTGACTTTGTGGGCGGCGAAGACATGGTGGAGAAGATCCAGAAAGAAAACTGGAGCGACTTTGACGCCGTCATCGCCACGCCCGACATGATGAAGTCTGTGGGCAAGCTGGGTAAAGTGCTGGGGCCGCGCGGCCTGATGCCCAACCCCAAAACCGGCACCGTAACCAATGACGTGGCCAAGGCTGTGACCGAAATCAAGGCCGGTAAGGTCGAGTTCCGCACCGACAAGACCGCGCTGGTGCATGTGCCCGTGGGCAAGATATCTTTCACGCCCGACAAGCTGGTGGAGAACGCCACCGTGGTGCTGACCAGCGTGATCAAGGCGAAGCCCGCGGCAGCCAAGGGCAAATACATTAAAGGTGTGACGCTTTCTTCCACCATGGGTCCGGGCATCCTGATCGATATTTCGGCGGTGGAAGCAGCAGCCAAGGCCTAGAGGTTGGCTGATCAAGTTCGGTAAACAGATTTTTGAAGCGCATAAGGCGCTGAGGAAAAGAAGATGGCCGTAACCAAAGCAAAAAAGATTGAGCAAGTCGAAAAAATGGGCGCCGACTTTAAGAAGGTCAAAAGCGCCATTGTAGGCAGCTTTGCCAAGCTGACGGTGGCGCAGGATTTTGAGCTGCGCAAATCGGTGCGCTCGGCGGGCGGCCGCTACCGCGTGGTCAAGAATACGCTGGCTACACGCGCCGCCAAGGGCACCGCAATCGAGGAGGGCCTGAAGAACCTCAACGGCGTGACCTCGGTAGCAACCACTGAAGGCGATCCGGTGGCGCTGGCCAAGGCGCTGACCAAGTATGCCAAGGACAACCCGGAATTTACCTTCAAAGCCGGCGTTGTCGAAGGCCGCGCCATTTCCATCAAGGAAATCGAAGCGCTGGCCAGCATGCCGGCGAAGGAAGAGATTTACTCCAAGCTCCTGTTCCTCATCAACGCTCCGGCGCAACGCCTGGTTACGGTCATGAATGCCGTAGGCCGCGATGTAGCTGTAGTGCTGAACCAGGGCGTGGAAAAGAAGAAGTTTAAGGAAGCATAGGGCGTTTCCTCAGGGGCTAAAGCCCCGATTTGGGAAGCGTTTGACGGCACGGCTGAAGCCGTGCCCTTTCAAAGCAGAAAATTTCGTCAGGGCGGGTGGTGCGCTGTTCTGGCAACGGGTTCAGAGTCAATAAAGTTCTACGGCGCGCGGTCTGGGCGCAACGGAAGCCGAGAGAACGGAAGGGCTCATCAGCACAAATTCAAATTTTGGGAGAAACAACATGGCTGATTTACAGCAACTGGAAGAACAAATCGTAGGGTTGAGCCTGCTCGACGCGGCCCAGCTCGTCAAGAAGCTGGAAGAGCGTCTAGGCGTCTCGGCAGCGGCAGCGGCCCCGGTCGTAGTGGCCGGCGGCGGCGCGGCCCCGGGCGGGGCAGCGGCGGTTGAGGAAAAGACCGAATTCAGCGTCGTTCTGACGAGTACCGGAGCTAATAAGATCAATGTTATCAAGGCGGTACGCGAGGTCACCAGCCTGGGATTGAAAGAAGCCAAAGACCTGGTTGATGGCGCGCCCAAGACCGTTAAAGAAGGTGTCAGCAAGGAAGAGGCTGAGACCATCAAGAAGAAGTTTGCCGAAGCCGGCGCAACCGTCGAAGTGAAGTAAATGTCCAAATCGTGGGCCATCGGGAGGTTACTCCGATGGCTCAATTTGACGCTTTGGGCGGCATTTGCAGCGTACGCAGCTTTGGGAATTCTGTTACAATAAATTTACGACGGCCTGCTGACCAGGGTGGGACGTCCTCTCAACCGACTGGTTTCAAACTGCGCGTTAACAAATAAATCTCGACTTGGAGCCAAGTGCATCATGTGGCGCTTGCGGGGAAATACGTCTCCGCGAGCGTTGCTGCATTTTTAAGTCCAAACGCGCTGCAACGACCTGTGGGTTTTCACCGCGACGCCCGAGGGTGGTTCGCGGTCTTTAAAGTGACTCGGGTTTTCGCCTGAGTTGACAAGGATTTATTACCAATGCCGATCAAGAATATTGCCTCTCGCAATCGTTTAGATTTTTCCAAAATTCCAGCGACCATTCAGATTCCAAATCTGATTGAAGTCCAGAAGCGCTCGTACGAGCGTTTTCTACAAATGGACCGGCTGCCCAGCGAGCGCCAGGAGACCGGACTGCAATCCGTGTTCACTTCGGTGTTTCCCATTATGGATTTCCGCAATGTCTCGCAGCTCGACTTCGTGGACTACGCCATCGGCAACTGGGAGTGCAAATGCGGCCACCTCAAAGGGCTCCATCACCTGCGCACCACCTGCCGTAATTGCGGCAATACGGTTATTACCGATCCGTTTCACGCCGGCGAGGTGCTGTGCAGCAATTGCGGCACCTACAACGCCAACACGCCCGACTTCTGCACCAAGTGCGGCGACCCGGTCGGCCTGCAATTGAAGTATGACGTCAACGAGTGCGAAGAGCGCGGCATGACCTATTCGGCGCCGCTCAAGGTCACGATCCGGCTCACGATTTTCGACAAAGACGCCGAGACCGGGAACCGCAGCATCCGCGACATCAAAGAGCAGGAAGTGTTTTTCGGCGACGTGCCGCTGATGACCCAGAACGGGACATTCATCATCAACGGAACCGAGCGCGTCATCGTGAGCCAGTTGCACCGCTCGCCCGGCGTCTTCTTTGAGACCGCTGCCAACCGCACCTACTTCCTGGGCAAGATCATTCCCTACCGCGGCTCGTGGGTGGAGTTTGAGTACGACCAGAAGAACATTCTTTATGTGCGCATCGACCGCAAGCGCAAGTTCCTGGGAACGATCTTCCTGCGCGCTCTCGGCCTGCGCTCCGACGAAGATATTCTGAAGACGTTTTACACCGTCGACCGCATTGCGCTGAAGAACAAAAAGCTTTATTGGACACTCGAGCCCGGCGTGGATAAGCCCACCAGCCTGGTGGGAATGAAGCTTACGCACCGCATCGTCAACAAGAACGGAGAAGAGATTGCGCACTCGGGCCGCAAGGTGAATACCGCCCTCTTCAAGGAAATCCAGAAGGCAAAGATTTCAGAAATTGAAATCGATGTGGGCGATCTGGAAGGCGCATTTGCCGCCGCCGACATCGTGGACACCAATACCGGCGAAGTTCTGCTAGAGGCCAATACGGAGATCACCACCGACAAGCTTGGCAAGATTGCCGAAGCGGGCGTGGTTGAGATCCAAGTCTTCTTCCCCGAGCGCGATGATGTGGGCACGGTAATCAGCACCACGCTGCGCCGCGACTCGGTGAAGACGCCGCAGGAAGCGCTGATTGAGATTTACCGCAAGCTGCGTCCCGGCGATCCGCCGACTTTGGATACCGCGACCGCGCTGTTCCACGGAATGTTTTTCGATCCGCGCAAGTATGACTTCTCGCGCGTGGGCCGGCTGAAGTTCAACATCAAGTTGTTCGAGAAGGCCGATGCCTCCAGCCTCGATAACCGTACGCTGGAGCCGGAAGATTTCTACGGAACGATCCGTTACCTGCTGAAGCTGCGCAAGAATGTCGGACTAGTGGATGACATTGATCACCTCGGCAACCGCCGCGTGCGCGCCGTGGGCGAGCTGATGGAAAACCAGTTCCGCATCGGACTGGTGCGCATGGAGCGCGCCATCAAGGAAAAGATGTCGGTCTACCAGGAAATGTCAACCGCCATGCCGCACGACCTGGTGAACGCCAAGCCGGTGATGGCTGCGATCCGCGAGTTCTTCGGCTCTTCGCAGCTCTCGCAGTTCATGGACCAGACTAATCCGTTGTCGGAGATCACGCACAAGCGCCGTCTCTCAGCCCTTGGACCGGGCGGCCTCTCGCGCGAGCGCGCCGGGTTCGAAGTGCGCGACGTGCATCCCACGCACTACGGACGCATTTGTCCTATCGAAACGCCGGAAGGTCCGAACATCGGGCTCATTTCTTCGTTGAGCTGCTATGCCCGCATCAACGACTACGGCTTCATCGAGTCGCCTTACCGCAAGGTCAAGGCCGGGCGCGTGCTCGACTTCGTGACCGTTGTCAACGGCGGCGACAGCGACTACCGCGTGGGCGATGTGATCGAAAAACACGAAGTAGAAAAAGCCAATGCGGATTTGAAAGAGCGCCGCAAGCGCCAGATCGAAAACGAGCCGCATTCCTTCTATCTCTCTGCCTGGGAAGAAGACCGCCACGTCATCGCGCAGGCCAACGTAGAGTTGGATGATAAGGGCCGCATTACCAGCGAACTGGTGAACGCCCGCAAGGCGGGTAACTTTGTGCTGGTGAGCCGCGACGAGGTTGATTTCATCGACGTCAGCCCCAAGCAACTGGTTTCCGTGGCGGCTTCCCTGGTCCCGTTCCTGGAGCACGACGACGCCAACCGCGCGCTCATGGGCGCGAACATGCAGCGCCAGTCGGTCCCCCTGCTGCGTGCCGAGGCTCCCATTGTGGGAACGGGAATGGAAGGAGTTACCGCGCGCGACTCCGGCGCGGTTGTCCTGGCCCGCCGCAATGGAATCGTGGATTCGGTGGATTCCGAGCGCGTCATCGTGCGCGTGGAAGGCGAGCACCATCCTACGCAGCTCTCGCGCGAGGTGGGCAGCGATATTTATGCGCTGACCAAATTCAAGCGCTCTAACCAGAACACCTGCATCAACCAGAAGCCGATTGTCCGCAAGGGCGACCGCGTGCTGAAGGGGCAGGTAATCGCCGATGGTCCCTGCACCGACCAGGGCGAGCTGGCCCTGGGCCGCAACGTGCTGGTGGCCTTCATGCCCTGGCGCGGCTACAACTTTGAAGACGCCATCCTGATTTCGGAAAAGATGGTGAAAGAGGATTACTACACCTCGATTCACATCGAAGAGTTCGAAATCGAGGCGCGCGACACCAAGCTGGGGCCGGAAGAGGTCACGCGCGACATTCCCAACGTCAGCGAGTCGTCGCTGCGCGATCTTGACGAAAGCGGCGTCATCCGCATTGGCGCCAGCGTGAAGCCGGGAGACATCCTGGTGGGCAAGGTTACGCCCAAGGGCGAAACCCAGCTCACGCCGGAAGAGAAACTGCTGCGCGCCATCTTCGGCGAAAAAGCCGGCGATGTGCGCGATGCGTCTCTCACCTGCCCTCCGGGCATCGAGGGCACGGTGGTTGATGTAAAGATCTTCTCGCGCAAGGGACAGGAAAAGGACGAGCGCGCCAAACAGATCGAGGCCACGCAGGTGGAGCGCCTGGAGAAGAACCTCGCCGACGAGATCCGAATTCTCACCGACGAGCGCCTCAAGCGCCTGGAATCCCTGCTGGGCGATAAAAAAGTCGAGGCCGACCTGCACGATGAGAAGACCAACAAGCGCCTTCTGACCAAAGGCGTGGTTCTTGACCGCGAGACCATCGAGCGCATTTCGACGCGCAACCTGAAACGCATCAAGTACGCCGACAAAGACCCGCGCGTCAACGAGCAGATCGATGAAATTGAAGAGATGACCTCGCGCCAGATCGATGTTCTGCGCAAGATCGTCAAAGAGAAAGTGGAAAAACTGCAGAAAGGCGATGAGCTGCCTCCCGGCGTAATCAAGCTGGTGAAGGTCTACATCGCCATGAAGCGCAAGCTCAGCGTCGGCGACAAGATGGCCGGCCGCCACGGCAACAAGGGCGTGATTGCGCGCATTCTGCCGGAAGAAGATATGCCCTATCTGGCCGACGGAACGCCGGTCGAGATTGTGCTCAATCCTCTGGGCGTGCCCAGCCGTATGAACGTGGGCCAGATTCTTGAAACTCACCTGGGCTGGGCGGGTCACGAGCTTGGCCGGCGCGTTTCCGAGCTTCTGGACCGCACCAAGATCAAGGTGGAAGACGTGCGCCGCGAGCTGAAGAAGGTCTTCAAAGACAGCGCCTTCGTGGAGACCATCACGGAGCTGGATGACGAAGCCCTGATGCGCGTGGCCGAAACCTTCGAGAAAGGTGTTTATTTCGGCTCACCGGTGTTTGACGGCGCCCGCGAAACCGAGATCAAGTCGCTGCTGTCAGAGGCCGGCCTGCCGACCTCAGGCAAGGTGGATCTGTTCGACGGCATGACCGGCGAGAAGTTCGAGCAGCCGGTAACAGTGGGTTACATCTACATGCTCAAGCTCTCGCACCTGGTGGATGACAAGATCCACGCCCGCAGCATCGGTCCGTACTCGCTGATTACGCAGCAGCCGCTGGGCGGCAAGGCGCAGTTCGGCGGACAGCGCTTCGGAGAGATGGAAGTCTGGGCGCTCGAAGCTTACGGCGCGGCTTACATCCTGCAGGAGCTGCTGACGGCAAAGTCTGACGACGTTTATGGCCGCACCAAGATCTACGAGGCCATCGTGAAAGGCGAAGCTGCCATCGAGCCCGGCGTACCGGAATCGTTCAACGTTCTGGTGCGCGAGCTGCAATCGCTTTGCCTTGACGTTGAATTGATCAAAGTGGAAGGCGGCAAGAAGCAGGTCGTGGCCGCCGCAGCGGATTAAGAGCAGTTTTTCGCCGCGGATGAACGCGGATAAACGCAGATCAAGATTCGTTCTTTCGCCTGAATTGCTTCCGGACAAGGCGAAAGAAAAAATTAATCGGAGAGCCGGGCATTCACCGCCCGGCTCTGGCAACCGATCCGGAGGCCGTTTGTGGTGGACGCAAACACCCCATGGAGGAATCCCTTGTATCGTTCGAGCCCATTCGATCTCAGCAACCCAGTCAGCGATTTTGACGCGATCCGCATCAGCCTGGCGTCTCCGGAAAAAATCCGGAGCTGGTCGCATGGTGAGGTCACCAAGCCTGAGACCATCAATTACCGCACCTTCAAGCCGGAGCGCGACGGCCTGTTCTGCGCCCGCATCTTTGGCCCGGTCGCCGACTGGGAGTGCCTGTGCGGCAAATACAAGCGCATGAAGCACCGCGGCGTCATCTGCGACAAGTGCGGCGTTGAAGTCACGCTCTCGAAAGTTCGGCGCGAACGCCTGGGCCACATTGAGCTGGCTTCGCCCTGCTCGCACGTGTGGTTTTTCAAAGGACTGCCCTCGCGCATCGGCCACATCCTGGATATCTCGCTGCGCGAGCTGGAATCCATTCTGTATTTCGAAGCCTACGTGGTCGTCGATCCTGGCGATGCTCCGGTGAAGGAATACGAGGTCATCAAAGACGAGCAACACTTCCGCGAGCTCGACCAGCAGTATCGCGCCACCGGCTTCAAAGCCATGATGGGCGCCGAAGCTATCAAAGAATTACTTAAGCGCGTCAATGTGGATGAGATGTCGCTGGAGCTGCGCGAGAAAATGAAGCATGAAAGCTCGCTGCAGAAGCGCCTTAAGTATGCCAAGCGGCTCAAGGTTGTCGAAGCGTTCCGCAGAAGCGGCAACAAGCCGCAGTGGATGATCCTGGATGTAATTCCGGTCATCCCGCCCGAGCTGCGTCCCCTGGTGCCGCTCGATGGCGGCCGCTTTGCGACTTCTGATCTGAACGATCTGTATCGCCGCGTCATCAACCGCAACAACCGGTTGAAGAAGCTGATGGACCTGCACGCGCCTGAGGTCATTGTGCGCAACGAAAAGCGCATGCTGCAGGAAGCGGTAGACGCGCTGTTCGATAACGGCCGCCGTGGCCGCGTGCTGCGCGGGGCCAATAACCGTCCGCTCAAGTCGCTCAGCGATACGCTCAAAGGCAAGCAGGGACGCTTCCGCCAGAACCTGCTGGGCAAGCGCGTGGACTACTCCGGCCGTTCGGTCATCGTGGTCGGTCCCGAGCTCAAGCTGCACCAGTGCGGCCTGCCCAAGAAGATGGCGCTTGAGCTGTTTAAACCGTTTATCTATCACCGGCTGGAGCAGACCGGGCAGTGCACCACCATCAAGCAAGCCAAAGAGATGGTAGAACAGCAGGAGCCCATCGTATGGGACATCCTGGAAGAGGTCATCAAAGACCATCCGGTGCTGCTGAATCGCGCTCCCACCCTGCACCGCCTGGGCATCCAGGCCTTTGAGCCGGTGCTGGTGGAAGGCAAAGCCATCAAGATTCATCCGCTGGTTTGCACCGCCTTTAACGCCGATTTCGACGGCGACCAGATGGCTGTGCACATCCCGCTTTCGCCCGAGGCGCAGGTGGAAGCCAGCGTGTTGATGCTTTCATCGCACAACATTCTGTCGCCGGCCTCAGGCCAGCCTATTACCGTGCCTACGCAAGACATGGTGCTGGGAATTTACTACCTGACCAAGGAGCGCAAAGGCGCCAAGGGTGACGGCCGCGCCTTCGCCAACATTGACGAAGTGCTGCTTGCGCTCGAAGCCGGCGAGGTGGAGACGCTTACCCCCATCCGGCTGCGTTACAGCGGCGAGGTCATTGACCTTACTGCCGCCTATGACGATCAGGATGTATTGCACACCGAACCTAAGAAGGTGGAGCGCCAGTTGCTGAACACCACCGTGGGCCGTGTGATCCTGAACGATGAGCTTCCCGATGCCATGCCGTTTATCAACGGTCTGCTCAAGAAGAAGGGTATCGGGCAGCTTGTGAACTATTGCTATCTGCGCTTTGGCCTGGAGATCACGGTCAAGATGCTCGACCAGGTGAAGCAGCTTGGCTTCCGCTCTGCCACCAAGGCGGGTCTTTCCATCGGTATTGACGACATGGTCATTCCCGACGATAAGGCGACGCTGGTCAGCCGCGCGGAAAAAGAAGTCATCAACGTGCAGCAGCAATATC
Source organism: Terriglobales bacterium (assembly GCA_035487295.1). Taxonomy (GTDB): domain Bacteria; phylum Acidobacteriota; class Terriglobia; order Terriglobales; family Acidobacteriaceae; genus QIAW01. The sequence goes on along the minus strand of DATHMH010000043.1, from coordinate 262,879 downwards.
TTGACGGCGCCATCACCTTCGGCGAGCGCTACAACAAGGTCGTGGAAATCTGGTCGAAGATTACGGAAAAAGTTGCCGACGAAATGTTCGATGCCATGAAGCAGCAGGATAAAGCCGGCAACCTGAACCCGATTTACGTTATGGCCGACTCCGGCGCTCGCGGATCGAAACAGCAGATCCGCCAGCTCTCCGGCATGCGCGGTCTCATGGCCAAGCCGTCGGGCGAAATCATCGAGACGCCCATCACGGCCAACTTCCGCGAGGGGTTGACGGTGTTGCAGTACTTCATCTCAACCCACGGCGCGCGCAAAGGACTGGCCGATACGGCGCTCAAGACCGCCGACTCCGGCTACCTGACCCGCCGCCTGGTTGACGTGGCCCAGGACGTGATCATCAGCGAGAACGACTGCGGAACGCTGGATGGCATTTACGTCGGCTCCATCGTTGAAGCCGGCGACATCATCGAGCCGCTGCGCGATCGCATTATCGGCCGCGTCTCGCTGGAGAAGATCAAAGACTACGAAGGCAACGTCATCGTTGATATCAATCAGGACATCAACGAGGAGCTGGCCTCGGCCATTCAGTCCGCCGGCATCGAGCGCGTGAAGATCCGCTCGGTGTTGACCTGCGAATCCAAGCGCGGCGTCTGCGTAAGCTGCTATGGACGCAACCTTGCTTCCGGACGGCTGGTCGAGCTGGGCGAGGCCGTAGGCGTGATTGCGGCGCAATCCATCGGCGAGCCGGGAACGCAGCTCACCATGCGCACCTTCCACATCGGCGGGACCGCATCGCGAGTCTCGGAGCAGTCGCGGCTCGAAGCGAAAAACGCCGGCATGGCGCGCTTTGTCGGATTGCAGACCGTCAGATCGAAGACGGGCGACCTGGTGGTAATGAACCGCGCCGGCTCCATCACGGTCCTCGACGAAAAGGGCCGCGAAAAAGAACGCTACGCCGTAGTCTACGGCGCCAAGCTGAAGGTGGAAGATGGCGCGCAGGTCCAACTGGGGCAGGCCCTGGTCGAGTGGGACCCCTACACCTTCGCCATTCTGACCGAAATCGGCGGGCAAGTGCAGTACAAAGACTTGCAGGAAGGCTTGACGCTGCACGAAGAAGTGGACGAAGTCACCGGACTTTCGCGCCACGTGGTCACCGAGTCGCCCGATGAGAAGCGCCAGCCGGCGATCCTCATCAAGGGCAAGAGCACGCGCCGTTATCTCATGCCGTCGCGGGCTCACCTTATGATCGGTGACGGCGACACCGTGCATCCTGGCGACGTGCTGGCCAAGATTCCGCGTGAAACCACCAAGACCAAGGACATCACCGGCGGTCTGCCGCGCGTGGTCGAGCTGTTCGAAGCCCGCAAGCCGCGCGAGACGGCGGTCATCAGCGAGATCGATGGCACCGTGAAGTTCGGCGAGGTGGCCAAAGGACAGCGCAAGATCTTCGTCATCAGCGACACCGGGACGGAAAAAGAGTACTCCGTACCGCGTGGCGTACACATCAACGTGCAGGAGAGCGAGCGGGTAAAAGCTGGTGAGCCCCTGATGGATGGTCCGCTCAACCCGCACGACATTCTTGCCGTGCTGGGAGAGAAAGAGCTGCAGGCCTACCTGGTGAACGAAATCCAGGAGGTCTACCGCCTGCAGGGCGTCAACATCAGCGACAAGCACATTGAAGTCATCGTTCGCCAGATGATGCGCTGGGTGAAGGTCGAAGACGTAGGCGACACCACCTTCCTGCTGGAGCAGCAGATTGACAAGTTCCACTTCCGCGAGGAAAACGAGCGCGTCATCGTGAACGGCGGCAAACCGGCAACGGGGCGTCCGCTGCTGTTGGGTATCACCAAGGCCTCGCTCTCGACCGATTCGTTCATCTCCGCGGCATCGTTCCAGGAGACCACGCGCGTGCTGACCGAAGCCTCGATCAACGGAGCGGTGGACCACCTGCGCGGGCTGAAAGAGAACGTCATCGTCGGCCGCCTCATTCCTGCCGGAACCGGTATGGAGTACTACCGCAACGTGCGCCTGGCGCCGGAGCTGGAAGAGGCCGCCGCGAAGGTGCAGGAAGAGGTCTCACAAGCCTACCAGGAGGCCGAGCGCCAGCTCGAACTCATGCGCCAGGAAGGCGAAACCGAAGAGCTGGCGGCGGAATAGCAGTCAGCAGTCAGCACTCAACATTAGCCAAAACGCGGGCTTGCAAGGGCCCGCGTTTTTGCTCAATTCCCTTTTGCACCTGTCATCTTGAGCCGAGGGATGGGGTGGGAGGACAAATGCCCGAGTCGAAAGCCCCCAAGAATGCTTGGGTTGACAGGTCGTGTCAAGGCATTTTCAGAAGGACTCGCGCAGGTTGCGACGATTCTGAAAGTGCGAATCGCCAAAAAACTCAACTTTCTTTGTGGGTGATATCACATGGTTAATCCTGTGCCCACTTCGTGCCATCATAGGCCTCGAGGTGTGTTTCAGGTTTCTTGCCTCGAAAACGCATAGCTCAGTGCTGTTCAGAATTGTTCCTTGACAACTCGATACGCCGGTGTCCTCTGGCAAAGTGTTCCTCATCGATTTTTCGGCGCCGCAAGGCTTGAAGATAGCCAATACGAACCCTTGCGGCATATTTTTTATGCGCCGCATGTTATTGAATATAAAAGGCTTAATAGAGGGACCCTAGCTGAGCAAGGGGGGGTGGGTACTCACTCCTCAATCCCAGCCCAAACCAAAAAACATTTTGTGTAAATCCGCGGCGAAACAGGTTTTCTCCACGCCTCCGCGGTTGGGCCTTCTGTTTCCTTCGCAACTTGCAGCTTAGGGCCGTTTCTCATACTCTTAACTGCTTATGCTAAGGTTCCTGCGGCTCTTTCGCCTCGCGTTATGGCGAGGGTTTGAGCATGATGTGTTTACCTCCGCGCGGGCGGCGGCCTACTACTCCATCCTGACGCTGTTTCCTACGCTGATGGTAGTGGCGGCCGTTCTGGCGGTGTCGCACCAGACGATTGAGATCGTTCAGGAGATCGCGGCTGCGCTGAATGCGATTGTGCCTCCGGGCACCAAGGACGCGGTGCGCGCATATTTTGAAAATCCCCAGGCCCGGCCGCTCAGCACGGTGATTTCCGCCGGAGCCATCATGCTCTTTGCCGCCTCGGGAGTGGTGGTCTCATGGATGGATGGTTTCGTGCGGGCCTATCGCATGCAGCATTGCTGGCATCCGCTCAAAGAGCGCTGGATTGCGTTCCTTCTCGTGCTGGCATCTTTCATTCCCATGACCATGGCTACCCTCTCGGCAGCCTTTGGCAGCCAGATGGAGAATTGGAGCATTCTGCACAGCAGCCGCGAGTTTACGCCAATGATTGTCATTCTTTCATTGCTGCTGCGCTGGGGGCTTTCCATGCTGACCAGCGTTGCCGTATTGGCGCTGATTTATCATTTTGGATTGCCCCGCTGGCAGCCCTGGTACCGTGTCTTGCCGGGCGCGGCGCTGTCCACGGTGCTTTGGCTGGCGGCAACCGAGCTGTTTGGCTGGTATGTGATCAATTTTGCCGACTATAACCAGATCTACGGGCCCCTGGGTGTAGCCATTGCGCTGCTGGTCTGGCTTTATATAGTCTCTTTAATCGTCTTGATGGGCGCGGAATTCAACGCCCTCATATACCCGCGCACTGTGCCGGCGGTTCCGGCGGCTGCGGCAGAGGTTAAGCCCTCTGAGCCCACGGTTCAGCCTCATTGAAGAAAACAGATAAACTATAAAGGAATGAATTTGATGACAGTTCCCTCGCCCGATGTTAAGGAAATGGATGAAACGGCAGAGCAAGAAGCCGTTTCCCCGGTACGCGATAGCAAGCGTCGCGCCAAAATTGTGTGTACTATCGGCCCCGCCAGCAGCTCCGAATCGGCGCTGCGCGACCTGATGCGTATGGGCATGGATATCGCCCGCCTGAATTTCTCGCACGGCACCTATCCGGACCATGCCAAGCGCATCGAGTTGTTGCGCCGCGTGGCTGAAAAGGAAGGCCGCAGCATCTGCATCCTGCAGGACCTGCAGGGGCCCAAGATCCGCACCGGACGGCTGAAACACCGCACTCCGGTCGCGCTCAAAGCCGGGTCAAAGCTGGTGATTACGCCGCGCGACGTGATGGGAACTGCTTCGCTGATTTCCACCACCTTCCAGACCCTGGCTCAGGATGTCGAGCCGGGCGCGCGCATCCTGCTTTGCGATGGGCTCATCGAGCTGCATGTCAAGAGCATTCATGGAGACGACGTGGAGTGCGAGGTCATCAATGGCGGCCTGCTGGGCGAACATCAGGGAATCAATCTGCCCGGCCGCGTGCTTAGCGTGCCCTCGCTCACGGAAAAAGACGAGCAGGACCTGGCCTTCGGCATCAAGCACGGCGTGGATGTGGTCGCGGTGTCGTTCGTCCGCACGGCCGATGATGTGCGGGCGGTGAAGCGCCAACTGGCGCTGCACAACTCCGATATGCCGGTGATTGCCAAGCTGGAAAAGCCGCAGGCCATCGAGCACCTGGAAGAAATTTTCGACGTGGCCGAAGGCGTCATGGTGGCGCGCGGCGATCTGGGGGTGGAGATGCCTCCGGAAAAGGTGCCGGTCATCCAGAAGCACATTATCAGGCGCGCGCTGGCGTGGCGCAAGCCGGTGATCACGGCTACGCAAATGCTGGAATCGATGATTGAAAATCCGCGGCCTACGCGCGCCGAAGCCAGCGACGTGGCCAACGCCATCTTCGATGGTACAGACGCCGTGATGCTCTCGGCGGAGACCGCCAGCGGCAAGTATCCGCGGGAGGCGGTGGCCATCATGTCGCGCATTGTGCTTGAGGCCGAAAACAACATGGGCGAAGCGGTCATGCGCCGCCGGCACGATACCCATCAGCTCTCGATCGCAGAAACCATTTGCGAATCGGTGGCCCATGCCGCGCTCGACCTGGATATGCGCGCTATCTCGGTTTACACCGAATCAGGCAACACCGCCCGCCTCATCTCCAAATACCGCCCCAAATGCCTGATTTACGGCTTCTCTCACGTGGCCCGGGTGTGCAATCGCCTGAATATGTACTGGGGCGTTTATCCGGTGGCCTGCGGCAAGATTCCATCGGCGGAAGACATGGTGCTCTTTGCCGAACGAGAGCTGCTGCAGAGCAAGGCGGTCGTTCCCGGAGACGTTATGGGAGTTGTAGCCGGAACCCAGCGATTTTCCGGCTCAACCAACTTCATGCGCCTGCACGTAGCCGGCGCCAGCGATGCCCAGGAGTTCCATCGCCCGCGCAAAAAAGACCGCCGCAAACCGGCTCGCATTCATGTGGCGGCCGAGCGCAGAAGAAAGTGAAAAGCAGTTGCCAGCTCCCAGTTGCCAGTGGGAAACGATAGATAAAGAGTTTTGAAGGGCCCGCAGGTATCAATAGCCGGAGGTTTTAAAAACTTCCTATTTCGGGAAATTACAAGAATTTTTCAGTTGATCCACGGCTTCTTGCTCTCATCTTCTTCGCGGCGGCGGCCTTCGGCCGATTCAGGGTCAATGTAGTTGCCGTGCTCGTCAAAGTAAACCTGACGGTCGTGCTTGCGCATGTAGACTTCGAACTTGCGGGCGGCGCGGCGGCGCTTCCAGCGGTAGTAGGAATCGCGCCAGCGGGCGAGTAAAGAGGGTTTCTTCACAGGCTGCGGCTCGTAAATCCGGTCGGAAAGCCCGCGGCCGGGATAGACGCCGGGAGCGTATTGCCGCCTCGGATTCCGCATCATAAGCTTGACGTAAAACAGTGCGTAAATGAGTCCTCCGAACTCACCCAGGTAAACGAGTCCGCCTTCGCGAAACGAATAAACCAAATCTACGACAATGGCAACCGCGACCATATACTTCGCTTTGATCATGAACGGAAATGGAATCATCATGAATTCAAGATCCGCCCATAAGACTCCAATGGCTACTAACATCCCCAAAATGGCGCCATTGGCTCCAGCAAATATCAGATGAGCATCAGATGCAACTCCGAGAGCGTAGGCTAGCGCCATGGACCCTACCCCGCCCCCAGCGGCGCACGCGAGGTAAAAAATCAGAAAACGCTGTGTTCCCCATGCCGATTCCAGGAAAGATCCAATGAACCAAATACCCAGAAGGACAAAAATTATGTTTAGAGTATCGAAATGAATGAAGGCATAAGTTACAACCTGCCATACAGCTCCATGGAGCGCAGCATGGGGCTGCAAGGCGAACATTTTGATTACGCCGTCTACGATCCACATTGTTGGTTGCGAAAGGCTAAAGAGTCTCAGCAGTAAAAAACCGCCCAAATTAATGGCAAGCAGCCACATGACCCCCTTGGTAAACGGAGGAAAAGAGAGCGTCATTCCACCGGTGGTGCTGGGAGGCCGATATTGTCTCTTCGGAGGCATAACTTATCTTTCCGGCGTGGGCACAACAGGCAAGCTCTTATGTCCCTGGGCATCCACAGCGCGCACGGCAAAGATTACATTGTCCTTCGACATCTCGACGTTTGCAAGGCGGCGCGCGTTTTTCCCCGATTCCATGTTCATCGTAAGTTTCACCTGTGTTTTGGGCGCCCTGCTCCAGCGGTTCGCGTCGGTGGCCCGCCACAGGATTTCGTCGGTGACGTCCCGGGCGGAAGGGGTCCAATCCAAGGCCGTATTATTATCTAATTCTTTAGTCTGGATCTTCACATTTTGCGGCGGCGCCGGGGCGGAGGCCAGCGATGCCAGCGCGGCAGCGTTCAGCCGCGCTACATTGGCCACGTAGTCGAAATCTACAAACTTTGGCAAGTCTCCATATTCGATGCCATTTTCCACGCGCACGTTCTGGTGCTGATGGTGAAAATCTTCGCGCCATTCGGTGAACCGGATGGCGGCAAATCCTTCTTCATTGAACGAGGTGTGGTCGCCGCCGCGCAAATAGCGGTCGCGGCGGTAGATGAGGGTCGGGGCAAACGAGTAGTCCGACAGATATGCGTTTCCAACCTCGGCGATGTAGCGCGCCAACTCGCGCGAAGGCGAATCGTTCTCGCTACCCTGGTTTCGAATCTGGCGCAGCTCCGCCTCGGTGGCTGCTACGGGAATACCCTCTGAAAATACGCGCACGGTCCTGGGATTCTGCTCGGGGCTCTTGTCGCCTCCCACAATGTCGTTATTCAAGACTGCTTCAATCTGCCAGCCCTTTTGCCGCGCCATCTGGGCAAAATGTTTGCTGCCGTAGAGCCCTTGTTCTTCTCCGGCCACGGTCAGAAAAATAATGGTCGCGGGAAACTTGAGTTGGCTCAGTACGCGCGCGCACTCCAGGGAGATGGCCACGCCGCTGCCGTCGTCGTTGGCGCCGGGGGCCAACTCGGTCGCGTTCAGCGGATCGCTGTTGCGGGAATCATAGTGGCCGGTCACCAGCACAATGCGCCCTGCACTCTCCGGATCGGTTCCGCGCAAAACGGCATAAACGTTGGATAGTTCCGTCGGCTGCGGAACCCGCTCGGAAACAGGCTGAGTAAAGGTATCCAACTGAACGTCGAGGCATCCGCCGCAATCTTTCGCGTAGCTGTCGAACTCGTTTTTGATCCAGTCGCGGGCCGCGGTAATGCCGTGACCGCCGGCAGCTGGCTGGGCGGAAGAGAGCGTACTGCGATTGCCGAAGGCCACCAGCGTCTCAATAGTATGTTGAATCTGGGTGGCCGAGATGCTTTTCAGGGCTTTGGCAATCACCGCATCGGCTTGCATGCCGGTAGAGGCGGCCAGCCTTGCGCTTTTGGCCCTGGCCTTGTGAGAGGGCCTGGGAGCGGCCTGGGAGGCTTTTAGAGCGGCTTGCCCTTCGGCAACCGCCCCGGCGGATAACCCCATCAGACAGGCAGTCAGGAGAAAAATTCGCTTGCTAATCATAGCAAGTTCCTTATTAATTGAATGGTCATCCCAGCCCTCTTGACGTTAGCACACATAAGATTCTAATAATAAATATAAGGACTTCGAAAGAAAGAATGAGGAAAAAGAGAAATGGTGCTGTGTCCTGAATGCGAAACCGACCTCGACATTGCTGAAGACGAAGTAGATGAAGGCGACATCATCTCCTGCGGCGAGTGTGGCACTGATTTTGAGGTGGTCACGATCAATCCACTCGAACTGAACCGGGTTGCTGAAGAAAAAGACGAAGATGACGAAGACGAGGATGAAGAAGAGGAAGAAGAATATTAAATCCGCGGCGACAGGCTTGTGGTTGCCGGTTGCGCTGCTGGTTCTGGCTGCGGCCATCCTGGCATTGCGTCCTGTCCGGGCGTTCGCCTGGAAGTCTGTCAAAGAAAAGCCTTATGCGCTGATCTTTGGCACGGTCTATGGGCCCGATAACCACAGTGCCTATGGCGTGAGAGTAAAAATTCGTCCCGCTAACGAGAAAAAAGCCAAATGGGAGCTTACCTCCGACCATCGCGGCGAATTCGCCCAGCGCGTGCCGGCGGGCGAAGCCGATTATATTGTGTGGGCCGATGTGAAGACACGCAAAGGCGCTCCGCCGCCCGAGGCTAAGGTTCATATTCAAAACGATGAACGTGAGGATGTTGGCCTGCATCTAACGGAGTAGCAGCCATCGATCATTGACGCAGGAAAAAGGCCCGGACGTATAATCGGCTTGCGCCGGAACCGGGCGCAGCCGTAAGGAGGCACATTATGCTCAACGCAAAACAACGCGTCGCGCTTTTGACTTTGCTATTGGCGGGTGCTCTCGCCTATGGCTTCCAATTCGGCATTGGCGGAGGCCAGAACACGGGCACCCTGGCCCCTGAAGTCCAAAAGACGGGCCCGGCTGTGCGCTCGGTCACGGGCGTGGTTTTGGACCAGAGCGATAATCCTGTGGCACGCGCCGTTGTCTACCTGAAAAACACCAAAACTCAAAATGTGAAGACTTCCATCACAACGGATAGCGGAAAATACCAGTTTAGCGGCCTGGCGCCCAACCAGGATTACGAACTCTACGCAGGATTGAATGGAAGCAAAAGCCCGACTAAGACGCTGAGCGCATTCGATTCGCGCGAAAAGGCCACGCTTAATTTGCACATTGATCAGAGTCAGAAGAACGATCAAAATCAGAAGACGGACCGGGCCCAGAAGACTGAACAAAATCAGAAGACTGACGACAGTCAAAAGACGGATAATCAAAAGAAGTAGCTATTAGCTCTTAGTTCTTGAGCTCTAGCGACAGAAGCTAAGAACTAAAGCTCAGGAAAGACACAAAAGCCGCAGACTAAATCTGCGGCTTGTATGAGGCTGGAAAACTTTAGTTCTGGCCGTTAGTTCTGGTCGTTGCTGGCGCGCTTGAGCGACATGATCTCGCCCAGCGTGGTGGTTGCTCCGGAGCTGGAAACCGGCTGCTTGTAAGCTTCCACATCAGCCCGGCTGGCTTCTTCACCGATTCCGCGCAAGCTCAACCCGACTTTCTTTTCCTCGGGGTTCATTTTTACGATCTTGAAATCGTGCTCGATCCCGGGTTCCAGCTTGATGGACGAGCCGTGCTCATCCACCGCCTCTGAATTATGGCACAGGGCTTCTACGCCTTCTGAGATCTGCACAAAAGCGCCGAATTGGGCGGTGCGCAATACCTTGCCATGCACCACGTCGCCGATCTTGTGGGTATCGAAGAAGCTCTGCCATGCGTCCGGCTGCAATTGTTTGAGGCCGAGGGAAAGGCGCCGGTGCTCAGGTTCAATGGCAAGCACCACGGCGCGCACTTTCTCGCCTTTCTTCAAAACTTCGGAAGGATGTTTCACCCGCTTGGTCCAGCTCATGTTGCTTACGTGAACCAGGCCGTCGATACCTTCTTCAACTTCCACAAAGGCGCCAAACTCAGTGAGGTTGCGGACTTTGCCTTCGACCACCATCCCGGTGGGATATTTCTCGTGGAGAGTGTCCCAGGGATTGCTTTCAAGCTGCTTGAGGCCGAGCGAGATACGCCGCTCGGTGGGATTCACGTTCAGCACTACGGTCTCAACCTGATCGTTGATCTTGACGATCTTCGAGGGGTGCTTCATGCGCTTGGACCAGCTCATCTCGCTGACGTGGATCAACCCTTCGATACCCTGTTCCAACTCCACGAATGCGCCGTAATCGGTTACGCTGATCACGCGGCCCTTCACATGCGCGCCCACGGGATAGCGCTCGGCGGCATCCAGCCACGGGTCAGGCGTGAGCTGTTTGAAGCCCAATGACACGCGCTGCTTGTCTTTGTCGAATTTCAAGACCTTCACATGGATCTCATCGCCAACGTGCACCAGGTCGCGCGGGTGCGTCAGGCGGCCCCAGGACATATCTGTAATATGCAACAAGCCGTCAATGCCGCCCAAGTCCACAAAAGCGCCGTAGTCGGTCAGGTTCTTCACTGAGCCGGTCAGGTCTGCGCCTTCATAGAGCTTTTCCAGGGTTTTGTTGCGCTGCTCGGCCACAATTTCATCGAGGATGGCCTTGCGCGAAACCACAATATTGCCGCGCTTGCGGTTCAGCTTGATGATGCGTACCTCGATCTCCTGCCCTTTCATGGCGTCGAGGTTGTGCGCAGGTTTCACGTCGACCTGCGAGCCGGGAAGAAATGCTACAGCCCCGTTCAGATCCACCGAGAGCCCGCCTTTGACTCGCTCGACAATCCGCCCTTTGATCGTGGATTTGTCGTTATAGGCCTTTTCGATCGCCTCCAGGGACTGTTGGCGCTGGGCCTTTATGTGCGAGAGCTTGGGATATCCCTCTTCGGTTTCTCCATGTTCCACCATGACGGTGATCTCGTCGCTGGGCTTGAACTTGGGGTTGCCCTCATGGTCAAGCACCTCTGCGATGGGCACCATGCCTTCGGACTTGCCGCCAATATCAACGACAAGGTAGGTGGAGGTCAGTTTGAGCACAGTGCCGGCGAGGACTTTGTTCTCCATCGCGGCCATGGCTTCGGTTTGGGCTGCTTCGAAATTCTCGAGTACGGTTGCGAAATCTTCCATGTGGGTTTCTTGTTTGTGACCGGAAACGCTGGAGGGTTGCTGGCCGCCAGAGTGCCGGAGGTTCTCAGAATGATGATCGCTTTCGGTCGCGGGATTTCCACTTTGCGTGCTGTCGCTTATTGACTCTTGATTGGCATCAGCCGCACTCGTATGGCGCTCCGCCGCTTGCGGATGGGGCGCGGCTTCGGTTGTGCGGGATGGAGTCTCTTCGGATGCGTAATCTACAAAACTCATGCTGCCTTCTGCCTTTCCAGAGACCGGTACTCCCTGGAATCAGAAATCGAAACGACGGCTGGTAAGTGCTTCTGCAGGGTGATGTGCCTGTTTCGAGCGTGCTAGTGGATTCCCAGCGGCCGGAGTCTTGCACTGAGGAACCCCATTGCAAGACCCTTCGACTATAACAATCCCAGACAAAAGGTGTCAAACCTGCCCGCATAAATTCCCCATTGCAATTCACGGGATTTTCATCTCCAATTTCCCTTGTTCCCGGCCCCTCAGCAGTATTGGACCCCTTGAATGAAAAAAATTCGGCTGTGATGCCGTTGCAGCATCACAGCCCGGAGTCAACAGCATGAAGTTAACCAAATTAACTCCAGAGTAACGATTCAAAACAAAAAGAAAATTAAAACTGTGTGAATTCATCGTTAAAATGGCCGGTAGGCAATTCCTTACTGGAGCCTGGTAATTTCGCCCGACGCGCGCATGGACCACCCTTTAAAGTCACTTAGCAGGAAAGTTCCCGATGTGGATGAAATGCGGCGTTATGGCCGGAGCCGCCGCGATGTCGTCAGCCGTCCGGCGCATGGGGAGTGGAGCGGCAAACGCCGGCGCTTTGATCCGATTGAATTAATCATGGCGGCTAATCGCGGGCGCGTTCCCCGCCTTGTGCCCATTAAGATGGGGCGCATGGCGGCCTCGCCTTTTGGATTTTTTCGCGGGGCAGTGCCCTTGATGGCCGCGGATCTGGCCACCTTGCCCAGCAGCGGATTGATTACCCAGATCTGCGGTGATGCTCACGTCCGCAATCTCGGGGCCTACGCCGCTCCCGACGGCGAGTTGATTTTCGATGTCAACGACTTCGATGAAACCATCCGGGCGCCCTGGGAGTGGGACGTAAAACGTTTGGCCGCAAGCCTGGTGCTCGCCGGGCGAGAGGCCGGCAGTTCCGAGGAGTGCTGCAAAGAGGCAGTTTATTTGTTGATGCAGTCGTATCGCGCCTTTGTATCAAAGTTTTCTAATATGCCGTTCACCGAGCTTGAGCGTTTTCAAGTCTTGCGTCATCTGCGCCTGGCGCCCATCGCAGGGGTCTTGCAGAAGGCGCGGCGGGCAACGCCTCTTGAGACCCTGGAAAAACTCACACGGCCGGGCAAAAACAAGCTGCCGGCCTTCATCGAGTCCAAGCCCTTGCTGAGCCATGTGCCCAGGCGCGTAGTGCGGCAGGTGCTGGCGGCACTTGGAAGCTACCGTGAAACTCTTCCCGCGGAGCGCCAAATCCTGCTCGACCGCTATTCTCCGGTGGATGTTGCCTTCAAAGTTGTGGGGACAGGCAGCGTAGGAACCCGCGACTTCGTCGTGCTCCTGCTGGGAAACAGCCTCAAAGATCCTCTATTCCTGCAAATAAAAGAGGAGCCGCCCTCCGCCTATGCGAATTACGTGAAAGAAATCGAAAATTTTCTGAATGAAGGCCGCCGCGTGGTGGAAGGGCAACGCCGCCTGCAGACGCAATGCGACCCGCTCCTGGGATGGACAGCCATCGAAGGCCGCGACTACCTGGTACGCCAGCTTCGCGACCATAAGGCAAGCATCGAGATGGAAGAGCTGAAAGGCCAGGGATTGCGCGATTACGCCCGTGTATGTGGCGAACTGATGGCCAAAGGGCACTCTCGCACGGGGAGTCCGGCAGCCCTGGCTGGATATCTTGGCGCCAGCGACAAAATGGATAAAGCCATCGCGAAATTCGCTTTTTCCTACGCCGACCAGACCAGCCGCGACCACGCGCAGTTAAGAGCCGCGATCAAGGCCGGCAAAATTCAAGCGATAAAAGAACAGCAAAATTAAAAGAGTAGCCCTGGAGAGAGGTATGGGCCCGAAACCTTGGAGCTGAGAGCCTGGAGCTTGGCAGTTTTTGGTGGGCCCGGCAGGATTCGAACCTGCGACCAAGAGATTATGAGTCTCCTGCTCTACCGCTGAGCTACAGGCCCATGTATTCGAGCGCGTGCGTACAACTATTGTAGTGGTTGTGAGCCGTTTTTGCTTCCAGCGGTTGTCAGCGTGGCAGCCTCGCTCAAGCTTTGCCGCCGCTGGTGATTTCACGCAATCGTCCGGTGCTCACGTCATAAACAAATCCGCGAATCGTGACCTCCCTGGGAATCCAGGGGTGAGTGCGCAGTTTCTGCAGTTGATGCTGCACGTTTTCTTCGATGTTCTGGAAGGCGTAGAAGAACGCCGGAGCAACCGCCGCGGTCCCGGTGCGGTTCTGGATTCTTGTGCGCAGGTCGTGCTCGTTGGTCAGCATCAATCCACAATCGGTATGGTTGATGACCATGATTTCCTCTGTGCCCAGCAGGTGATGCGATATCACCAGCGAGCGCAGGCTGTCGTCGGTCACGATGCCGCCGGCGTTGCGGATAATATGCGCGTCTCCGGTCTTCAATCCCAGGGTGCGAATCGAAAGCCGGGTATCCATGCAGGTGAGGACGGCGAGCTTGCGCGCCGGACGCGGAGTCAATGCGCGCAATTCGTGGGTGCGGGAGTAAATCTCGTTGGCTTCCAGGACTTCATCGATGACGCTCATGTCTGCCACAAGTGTAACAAAGCAGTTGCCAGTTGCCAGTTGCCAGTGTTCAAAATCGTGTCAGGGCAAGGATTTATGAGCCTGGCCTGAGCGAAGGCGAAGGGTTGCCTTAAAGTCATTCAGAATGTGATGGGCTTCAGCCTTCGGGAGATCAAAACTAGCAACTGGCAACCGGCTACTATTCGATTTCCAGCGCGGCCTGTGCTTCCCGCGCCATGGGGTCATGGGGGACGCGGCTGGCGACCTCGGCCAGCGCCTGATAGGCGACGGGCAGATCGCTCTTGCTGAGCGTCTTGATCGCGATGCGGCGAATGGTTGGTGGAATATCGGCATTCTTCAGGATGCGGCCCATGGCATCAGCGGCGTCCTCTCCGGAAATTGCCGCCAGAGCGCGCATGGCCTCCTCTTTTTCCCGCAGCTTTTCCTCCTGCTGAGCGATGAACACCTCCAGCCCGGGCACACACTCGGGAGACTTCATAAAACGAAGCTCCTTCAACACCTCTTCCAGCACATGAGGTTTCAGTTGAGGCAACGCATCTGCCAGGGCGGCGGCGCGTCCGACAGCCTTGCTCTTGAGGATGACCTGGAAGGCGGCTTCCTGCACGCGTTCATCGGTGTGGCGGAGAGTATCACGCAGGTCCCGGATGATTTCAGGGTCATGGGTTTCGTTGAGCACCAGGCAGGCATTGCGCACCACGTACCAGCGCTCGTCGCGCAGCTTGCCGCGCGCCACTTCGTGGGCCACAGTACCCATCTGGCCGATCAGACGAATCAGCGCCAGCCGGTTGGAGGCGACTTTTTCTTCTTCCAGGCGCAGAAAAATTTTCTCGGCGCCCAGCCGGCCCATCAGCCTGAGGATGGAAACAACCATGCGCTGTCCATAGCGCCGCAGCGAGTACAGCTCCACCAGCCGTTCGATGCTGCGCGGCCCCAGCAGATTTCCCAGCGCCTCTCCACAGCAATCTTTGTGCAATTGCTGATTACGCAGGCGCGATTTCTCCAGATTCTGGGCAATCTGGTAGATTCCATCGAAATCTTCATAGGGCGCCATGCAATGTGCCGCGGTCGCCAGGCAATTGGCCAAATGAGTGTGATACCAGCCGCGGAAAGCTTCATCGAACAGAGGGATGGCCAGGCGTTCTGACACCCTTTGCATGAATTCCTTGGTTTGCATGCGCGCGACAGACTGCAGCAGTTCCGGCGCCCGGGCCAGCTCTACCACCTGCAGCTCGTGCGGACTCAGATCGAGGATGGCGAAATAATGCTCCACCAGCTCAGTTGCTTCCAGCAGCTCGCCGCGGCGGATCGTATTCTTTACGTGAATAGCCAGCCGCTTGAACTCGGCCGCGGAGTAGCGATGTTGCCCCATGAGCTGCTTGAATTTCTCTTCGTCGGTGAGTTCCATCCAGCGCAGCTCTTGTTGAATGCGCGTGTAGTATTCCGGAGGCAGATTGGCTTTTTCGAATAACCCGGAAAGCTTGTTCAACATGCGCTCGACGGTTAGCGTGGCGTCAAGGCTGCGCTGCAGCACACGGATGACCTCGGCTTCGGTCATGGCCGTATCTTCCTGCTGCGACACCGAAGAGAGGCGATTGGTGGCCCATTGCGCGGCCACATCTTCCATGAAGTCGGCGGCGATCTCGCGGGCCGGCTTTCCCTTCAGAGCGGTGCGTTTTTCCGAGGAAAGGGCGGGTAATAAAACCTCGGGATTGAATTCTTCAAGCATGTGGGCGAGCGCCGTAAGCGCCTGCGCCGGATCGGCGGCTGAGTTGGAGAATGAGCGGACCAACGCTTTTTGTGCGATGTCAAAAACCTGGTTGGGGTCGCTGGCAATAGCGGAAGAAGCGACACGTGCGAACCCTAGTCCGGGAGCTGTTCGTGCCGCGCCGCCGTAAGGTGCCCCCTGTGAGCTGTCTTTGCCTGTAGCAGCAGTGTTTTCGGAATTCCCGGTTCCCAGCCCAGATCCGCCGCTTCCAACCTCGGCAGCAGTGTAGTCAATATTGACACCTGGATTAACTCCTATGGCCTTGATTCCAGGAAACGGAGCATCTCCCTCAGACGCCAAGTCAGCACCGGAAGGCCCAACTCCCCCGCTTTGGGAGCCTGCAGAAAACGGAGTGCCGCCGGGGCCACCCACAACTGTTCTGGAGGCCGGCGAATTTTCACCCCGGTCGTTGCCGCCATTTTCGACGCCAGTCCCTGCCCCTGTACCAAGGTCTGTACCTCCCTCGGCAAATCCTCCGGCCGCCGCGAACCCTCCTCCGCGCCGATGGTCGGCATCGTCCATGCCGCCACCCATTCCCACGGCCTCCATCAGCATATCTAAGCCCAGAGTGGGTTGTGACTCCATGGCAAGCCGTTGCGCGGCCAGCAGAGATTCAGGATCACCCTCCAGCACCGTCTCTTCCATGCTGCTGGCTCCCTTGACGCCGGCAATGAGCCGCACACCTTCGACCTTATTACGCTCGTAATAGCGGCGGATACCGCCATTGGCCTCAATATTTTCCGGAGTATCGCAAATCACGCCCAAAAATCGGCGAAATCCTCCCAGGGTAATGCCGGCAGGGAAGGTAACCGCTCCTATGCCGCGTTTGGAAAACTCACTCTCCAGGTTGCGCAGGGTTCGGTCAGGGGTAAGGATATTGTTGAGCAATACACGATGATCGATAAAGCCGAAGGTAAATTGCTGCACCTGCTTCACCAGCGCATTCAAGGCTTCATAACTCTGACGAACTCCGCTATCGACGGCACGGTGGTCAACCGTAAACATAGAAGCCAGCCGGAAGACAGACTGCAACACCCGGCCAAACTTGAGGCCTTCAATCTTCAGTTTTTGTTTGTCGACCACCATAATTGCCGAGGGTTATAGGACGGTGTAGGGAGACCTGCATCATGAAGCAATTTAAGCTCTTTTTCAAGTACTTTATGCGTTCCCAGCACGCCCTTAAACCGATTCAGTCTCGGTTCCCTTCTTTGCCGTGCTCAAGTCAATGCCCAGTTGCTGGCATTTCTTATACAAATGGCTGCGTTCCAGGCCCAGGGCCTTGGCCGTATTGGTGATGTGAAATTGCTGGCGCTTGAGTTCCGCCAGCACCTGCTCTCGCTCGTAGGCTTCAACCCGTTCGGCCAGCCCGCCGACAGGCGTGGCAAGGGGGTCGGAAGCCTGGCTGGCTGGTGTGGTCTGCGGAAGCGCCATGTGAACCGCTGCGATATCCACCGAATCACCAGTGGCAAAAAGCAGGATGCGCTCAACCGCATTACGCAGCTCGCGGATATTGCCCGGCCAATTGTAAAGTTGCAGGGCACGAAGGGCCTCAGGGGAGAAGTTCACAGGCTTCCAGCCGTTTTGCTCAGCCAGTTGACGGCTGAAGTGCTCAACCAGCAGAGGAATGTCTTCACGACGTTCACGCAAGGGCGGCAGGACCACCGGAAAGACGAAGATGCGGTGGTAGAGGTCCTGGCGGAATTTGCCTTCGCGCACCAGGTTTTCCAGATTACGGTGGGTGGCCACAACCACCCGGACATCAACCTTGACCGGCGCTCCGCCGCCCACTCGCTCAATCTCGCCTTCTTCCAGCACGCGCAGCAGCTTCGCCTGCATGGCTGCGGGCATGTCTCCAATCTCGTCGAGAAACAGTGTGCCGCCTTGCGCCTGCTCAAATTTGCCGATATGGCGCCCAGCCGCTCCGGTAAAGGCGCCTTTTTCATGGCCGAATAATTCGCTTTCCACCAGCTCAACCGGAACGGCCGCGCAATTCAACGTAATCAGTGGACCTTTGCTGCGCTGGCTGCGGGCATGCAGGGTGCGCGCGACCAGTTCCTTGCCAGTGCCGCTTTCGCCGAGGATGCAAACCCGGGTCTCAGTGGCAGCCACGCGCTCAATTTGTGCCAGAATGCGTTTCATGGAGTCGCTGGCAAACACCATTTCGTGCTTGCCCAGCTTCTGCCGGAGCTGGCGATTTTCTTCCTCCAGGCGCTTAAGCCGCAATGTGTTTTCGACGGTAAGAAGGAGCTTGTCTGACGAAATTGGCTTTTCCAGAAAATCAATGGCGCCCAGCCGCGTGGCGCGGACCGCCATAGCGATATGCGCCTGGCCAGACATCATGACCACCGGAGTGACCATGCCCAGGGATTTGAATTCCTCCAAAAATGTCAGTCCGTCTTTTCCCGGCATAACCACGTCTGAAAAAATCAGGTCGAATTCTTCTGTCTTGAGCATTTCCAGCGCGCGTGTGGCGCTGTCACAGACCGCTGCTTCGTGCCCTGCGAGCCGGAAGGCCCGGGCGAGAGAAGCCAGGGTGTTGGGATCGTCATCGATGATTAACAGTCGCGCTTTCATATAGACCTTAGCTTAATGGTTTGGCTGGGAACCCTTAGAGTAAAGCCGGATGCCTGGGCAATTCCATCACAAAAGTCGTGCCTTTCCCGGGGGTGCTGTTGACCCATATTTTGCCATGATGGTCGCTCACGACCGACTGCACGATGGCCAGTCCCAGGCCGGTGCCATATTGCTTGCTGGTGTAGTAGGGCGTGAACAGGCGTTGGCATTCTTCTTCGGTGAGTCCGACGCCGGAATCTGCTACTTCAATCTGCACGGTTGCGCCCAGGTTGCGCGTGCACAGGGTCAGGGTTCCGTGCTCCTGGATGGCATCAAGCGCATTCAGGATTAAATTGGAGAGGGCGCGGTGCAGCAGATCAGGGTCGGCTTCAATCTTTTCGCTATCGAGCGAGGCGTCCAACTCCCAGCGCGGGGTGATCAGGGGACGCCCTTTGGAGCAAAACTGCGGCTCGTAGACTTTCACCGCTTTCCTGACCGCTTCATTCACCGATATTGCCTGCAATTGCGGCGCGGGCATTTTGGAAAAATCACTGAAGCGTCCAATAATTGTCTTCAGATTGGCGACTTCGGTCAGCAGAGTCTCTGCGCCTTCGCGAAATACCTCTTCAAATTGCTCTGGACTGCTCTCTTTGGCGCGCAGCATATTTTCTACGGTGATTTGCAGGGGGAACAGGGGGTTCTTCAATTCATGGGCCAGCCGCCTCGCCAGTTCGCGCCAGGCGGCGACGCGCTCGCTCTGCAGCAGGCGCTCGCGCTGCTCGAGCAGTTCGCGGGTCATGCGATTGAAGGCATAGGCCAGACGCCCGATTTCGTCGTGCGCGGAATCATCCACCTGCGCGCCCAGGTTGCCGGCGGCAACTTCATCGGCGGCCACCGCGAGCCGTTCTACCGGGCGCGTCACCCGTGCCGCCAGCCACAGACTGAGCAGGATGCCAAACAGAATCCCCCCGCCGGCGACGGCCGCTGCCACCCACCGAATGCGGCGTGTGAGATGCAACAGTTCCGCGCGTGAGCTGCTGACCAGCAGTACGCCCAGAACCTCGTTGTTTCTGCCCAGAAGTGGAATCCCATAAACTGTTTGCGTTACAGAAGCGCCGGAGGAATCCTGCCACTCGATGGTGTCGTGCAATTCGCCGCGCTGCTTCTGGACTTCAGATATGAAGTGGTTGAGCTGTGTCCAGTGCGGGTCGTTTTCATCCCATGAGGCGGCGCCCTGACTGGTCAGCATCGTCGCCGAGGTTGTGGCTGCCGGCGGAGGACGATACAGCCACGCGTCCAGCCCGCGAGGCAAGGGCAACGATGTCATGAACTCACGGTCCAGGCGCTCGCCTCCAGCGAGGTAGAAAATCTTGTCGGCGACATCCACCGGACGCACGGTAATAATTGCCAGGGCATCGCCGTCGGGCAGTTCGATTTGTTGAAGAAAAAAAGGTTGCGCCTTCCACTCCGAGGGCGGGGCCTGCGCCAGCCACTCTTCCTTGTACCCAAAACGCGCCGGCCACTGCACGGAGGAGATAATCGTGCCATCCTGCGCGGTCAATTCCAGCAGACCGAGCCGGCCGGCGTTCAGATGATCGGCCTCTTGCACGAAGGAAGAGTAATCGGGCGCGGAGCGGGCCAGGTCCACGGCCAGGCGGAGTTTCATGTCGTCAGAATCGGCGATGGCCGTCACCCGTTGATTTATTTCAGTGCCGCGCTTGGAGAACTCCTGGCGAAACTGATTGACCAACGCCTCGGTGAGGGCTTCATCAATACGCTCGTAAGCACGGGTCGTACTCGAAGAGACCAGCGCAGCCACCAGAAACACCGTAAGTGCGATCGTGATGGTGAACAGCGCAACCAGCCTGACCCGCAAACTCACGGGCGGCCTTCCACACGAGAATCAGGGCCGGAAGAAACATCGAGCCAGACGTCAGCGGCGCTCCAGCCGCCGGGGCGGGGTTGCATCCAGTTCTTGACCCGGCCACTCAGCCCCCAGGCTTCGGGAACCTGGGCGATGGGAACTATTTGGAATCCATTCAACATGGCGCTTTCCGCGCGGTAAACTTCGGCGACCGTGCCTGCGGCGCGCCCTTGCGACGCGTCGGCCGGTGAAAGAGTTGCAGCGACGTTGCTGAGGGCAGTAGCTGCGTCCAGCGAGGCAAAACGAACGCGCACAAGTTGAAGATCAGCGCTGCCGCCGCGTGCACCCAGGTTTTCTCCCAATGCCTGCATATTAATTCGCGCGTCCCGCGCATTCACGGCGACCCGTTCCGCTATGGCCTTGGCCAGAGGATCAGAGAAATCATACTCAAGCACGAGCGTTGCGGGAACCATGATCTCACCGCGCAACTGCAGGGCGTGCTCCAGATTGTGGGCCGCAGGAAACAAGAATGCATATCCACTGATCCACTGCGGCAGCAGGGCGCCCGAGGGCTCGCCTTCTTTTTGCAGCAAGACATTATTAATGGCAACACGATCAAGCGCGCCGGCAATGGTTTCGCGCAGGCGCTCATCTTGAACCATGGCTTTCTGAGGATTGAAGAGCAGGGCAAAGACTTCGTTCGGCGATGACGTTACTACGCGCTTGCCCTCCTGGGCCGCGCTGCGCGCCTGGTCGGGGCCTACCTCAATTACGTCGGCCCGGCCCAGTTCCAGGTCAACCATCTGGTCGTGCAGAGAGCGGCCGAGGGCGATCTCGATGGAATCTACATACGGGCGCGCGTCCCAGTAATCGTCATTGGCTTTCAGCACAAGTTGCTTGCCGGGCTGCCACGAGGTCACCTGAAAAGGCCCGGTGCCGCTGATTGCATTGCCGGAGCCGTGCGCGATGGCGTAACGCATTTGCGCAAGCTCTGCCGGCAAATTGGGCAGCGGCGAATCAGATTCAAACATCAGTGAATCATTGCCCTCCGCACGCACCCGCCAGTGAGGATTCGCGATTTTCAGCAAAGATTCCACCGCTTTGGCTGCATTGAACGGGGTTCCATCATGAAACTTAATATATGAGCGCAATGTGAATTGCCAACTCCTGAAGTCAGGCGCATGCTGCCAGGTGAGCGCTAAGGCCGGTTGTGCGGCGCCCTTTTCATCAAGCCTGACCAGGGGATCGAAGATCAAAGCAGCAATATGTTCCTGTGCCGATTGCGCTGCAGAAGAAGCCTCCGTCTCAGCCGGGTCGAGGGAAGCCAAAGGCGCGCGCAACTCAATGCGCAAAGTTCCGCCATAATGCGGCCGGGTGGCCGCATGGCCGGGGCCTACCAGCAAGAGGCTAGCGGCAAGTAATAGAAAGACTGAACGCTTCATATTTTCCAGTGCCCAGGTTCTTGGATATCGCAATGGCGCTGTTGCCGTCACTTGCGGGCCACAGAGCAGTTACCGGGCCGGGGAAATCTACCGGCGCTCCTGCGGGCGTAATGGCGCTGGCCTCGACTTCAGTTGCCTGGACGGAATCAGATTGTGTGTAGTCGCCTGCGCCCGTTGTCAGGAGTTGCCAGCTTCGTCCGCAGTTGGATTTGATGGCGGCAACATTGCTCCCCCAACCATTGATGCCGGGCGAGGCACTCGCGCCGAAATGCAACTGGTTGCTGGTCTGAAGGAAGAACCACTCTTTGGAGTCTGGCTGCGCCACGGCCGCGGAAAAGAAAGGGCCTGGGCTGGCAATCCCTGAGGTCATGACCCCAGTAAAAAAATTCCGCGCGCCAAAGAAAGCCTTCGGACCATCATTATTATTCCCCAGCGGCCAGGGATCGTCGGCATTGTGGCATTCCATGGTCAAGCCTGAATCGGCGGAGCCGCTGCATTTCATCCCCGGCAAGTAGGCTTCAAATTTGCGGTCATGGCCCAGCATGAGGCGTCCGCGCAGGTCGCGGGGCCAGGGCTTGGAGCGCGCAATGGGCTGTGACTGCTCCAGCTCCCAGTGCGACTGCTGCGCATGGTAAAGAGAGACCATGGAAGAATCGAGCACCAGCAACGCGTTGGGATTGGAACCTCCGCCAAGTACGGCCACATCCAGCACCGGGGTGGCATCGGGCTGTGCCCAAAGAAAAGTCTTATGCAGCGTAATCGTGCTGGAGACGCCGGGAAGCGGCGGCGCCTGTCGAGTAAAAACGGGAACCAGGGCCGCGTCACTGGTGGCGCCGTGGTGGATCTCTGCCACCCAAAGCCAGCCCTGCACATTTTGCGAGAGCGTAAGCTGTATATCGGCAACCGATTGATCGGGCTTTACGATTCGCATTCCCGAGGAGCTTAATTGCGTTTCAACCGTGTGGCGAATCTCGGCGACGTCAGCGTTTACCAGCGAGGAAGAATTTTTTATAGTCAGAGAAATGCTGGAAGGCGATCCGGCTTTTTCGCTGATCTGGCGCGCCAGTTCGCGGGCGGCTTCGGTCCAATTTGTGGGAATGGATTGGGCACGTAATTGTGGAAGCAAAAGAAGCGCGAGGGCGCAAGCAAGCGCAGGGACTAAAGCCCATTTGCTTCTGTGCGTTTTTGGCACGATCCCGCTGAGTGGGATCGTGCCCTGACATGTGGTTGCCGGGGTCAACGAGCGCATCATAGCATGTTGCTCCCTCGTACATTGCGGCAGAAAACCCGGCCACGGATGACCCCACCACGGCGAGGGGAGTCATCCGTTTGGATTAGCCAGGCACCTCCACTTGGGCGATCAGCGGCTTGCGGTGTTAGTGGCGGAATCGTCCGCCGGGTCGTCCGGCGCCGGCGCTGACTGAGAGGTCATTGCGCCGCCGCCAGGGGTCCCGTGCAGCAGGTCGCCCAGGAAGAACTTGCCGTCCATCGGCACCATCATGATCTGGATCTTGTCGGAGAGCCGCTCTGCCATGATCTTGTTGATGAGCAGCGGGTTCTGCCGGAGCGCCACCGCCTCGCTCTTCAGACGCTCGGAGTCGGCCGCCGCTACTACGCGGATGCGATTGGCTTCCGCATCGGCCAGCAGCTTGCGGCGCTCGGTCTCCGCCTTGCTGTCTATCACTTTGGCTTCGGCGGCAGCTTCAGCGTTCTTGATGGTGGCTTCTTTGCGCGCTTCGGCTTCCAGACGGCTCTCTTCAATCTGTTTTTGCTTCAGCGGTAGCGTGTATTGCATGGCATCAGCCTCGGCCTTGGCTTGCAATACACGCACTCCCGCGTCGCCTTCGGCGCGCTTAACCTCTTGAACCTTTGACGCCTCCGCCTGCAACTCGGCAATCTTCACCTGCTTGGCCTGGATCTCAGTTTCCACGCCCATGCGCTCGGCCTCCTGCTCTTTGAGCAACAGGCCTTGCAGGCCTTGCGAATATTCCGGCGGAAGCTGGATATCGCGCAACATGACTTCGTTTACTACGATTCCATCCTCACCAAGCTTTTTGGTGATCTCGTCAGAGGCCAGACGGCGGATTTCTTCGCGCTTGACCGCAAAGACCTCGCGCACGGTGTAATTGGGAATCAGGTCGCGGAAGGTGCTGGCCACAACCGAGGGCACCAGTTCATCTTCAATGTTGCGCGGCAGGTTGTTGTGGATGAAGACCAGCCGGTTGGCATCGAGGCGATAGCGAACCGTGGTCGCGATGCCAATGGGCAATCCTTCGCGCGCTTGAACCGTGAGGATGCCGTTCCTTTTCGCTTTGACGCTCTTCGCCGGGGTTGCAGCCTGCTCTTCGGTGTTCTCTTCTTCCTCGCCGCCGGCCGTAAAAATCTGTTGGCGGGTGTCATAGAGCACTACATCTTCGAGCAGCGGCTTGACGAAATGGGCGCCCGGGTAAAGAGTGCCCGGTTGCGGCCCGGAAACCTGGCTGACACGCACGCCCGCCATACCGCTGGGGATCACCACAATGCCTTGCGCAATGAGCATGGGCAGCAAGGCCACGGCACATAACTTTGCCGCCCATGCCCAGCGCACCGGCCGCGGGATTGGCAGGTTCTCCGTACTGCCCTTGGCCAGTAAACGGCGGTATTGAAACAAAAGTGAAAAATCAAAAGCGGTTAAAGCGAGAGCGACGGCGAAAAGCCCGAAGCTAATGGTCATGAGTAAATATTTGAGCGCCAACATGTTTTTTCCCCTAGGTACAACGTTTACTTACAGAAGTTCTCAGTTCTCAGAAAAAGCGCCGCAGATGAACGCTGATCAACGCTGATTTGTTGCAGTTCTTTCCAGTCATTCCGACTCTCAACTTCCTCGGACTGTGCGCTGTGGGCCGCGTCTCTGCCTGCATCAGCCAGCTTTATTCCCTGAGAGCTTGTAGCTTGCAGCTTGGAGCTGTTTCCTACATTCCCGCTTTCCGCATCGCTTCCAGATCGCCGCGTCCCGGTTCCAGCGTGCGCCGAACGAAGCGCGGACCGGCGAACATCAGCTTCAGCAGTCCGCGAAAGAGCATCCGTTCCATTAAGATTGCGGCGCCCAGCGACAACGCCATCCCGGTTATGATTCCCATCAGTGTGCTTGCCATTGTTTTTCTCCTTGAGTTTTTTAAGAATTAATTCGTTTTTGATTCTGCTTACTGCCCGCTGCCGGCCAGCTTTGGCTGTTCAGCCTGGGCTACTTCATTGGTACTTGCAGGCTGCGAGGCTACCGCTGCCGTTCCCGTTCTGAATATCTGCGTCATCTCCTCGGTGCGTTGGTCGTGGATTTCCACCACGTCTCCCACGCTGGCCAATGCGAAGAACTCCTCGACATCGTGCTTGCCCATGCGAATGCATCCGTGCGAGGCGGCATGGCCGATGGATTTCGGCATGTTGGTGCCGTGAATTCCGTAGTGCCCGATGTCGAGGCCCATCCAGCGGCTGCCGAGAGGGTTGCCTTTGCCCGCCGCGATCACCTTGCCGTTGTGGCTGTAATTGGGAGCTACGATCTTTTGCGCGATGTGGAACTCGCCCGCAGGGCTGGGACTGATGTCTGCACCTACCGCTACCGGATAAATTTTCTTCACCTTGCCGTCTTCCAGCAGCGTCAGCTTGCGGTCAGGAATGCTGATCAAAATGCGGTGAGGACTTTTGTGTGCTTCCGCGGTATGTTTTGGCCTCGCCTGGGGCTTTGCCGCCGTTTGCGGCGGGAGCGCCGGCGTATTCGCCGGCGCCGGTAGTGGGGCAGGGCTCGCGACAGTGGGAACGGTATTGGAATTCGCCGGCAGCGGGGGCTTGGGCTCAACAAAAGCCAGGGGGAGAGTTAACGCCACAAACGCCACTAAAGGCAGCCAATGATCTTTAAGAATGCGGAGCCGATTTTCGCTAACCGCCGCCTGAAACCTCTGAAATTCGCCGCTCATCTTCATCGCCGTCTCCAGAACCACGCTTACGCCAGAAAGAAAATGCAGGTCAACGGCCTAAGCTTAAGTTTATGAAAATGAAAGAGTTAGTGATTAAGCTAGGATCGGTTTTTGTGTCAGGGAATCGGCGGGTGTGGGAGTGGTGACACGAAAAAACAGTTGCCAGCGGCCAACTGCCAGTTTTTCTCATAGATTTTGGCGAGGGACTGAGAACTGCTTTCTGAATCAGCGTTTATCTGCATCCATCTGCGGCTAGGTTTTTACCGAAGTCCGACAACTGGCAACCAGCAACTGTTCTCCGCCCTTTATAATCAAGAATTCGCATGCTGACCCCAGACTTCAAAGAGTTTCAACGGCTCGCGCAAGAGGCCACCCTGGTTCCGGTGGTGAAGTCGGTGCACGCCGACTTGCTGACGCCGGTGTCCGCCTTTCTGAGTTTTGCCGCCGATGAGCCCAATGCAATTTTGCTGGAATCGGTGGAGGGTGGCGAGAAGGTGGGGCGCTATACGTTCCTGGGGGCGCGTCCTTATATGGTGTTGCGCACCGGGGCGAAAGGGATCGAGATCACGCGCGGCAAGAAGACTGAGAAGCGGCAGGGCACCGTCTTTCAAATCTTGCGCGAGCTGTTGCACGAGCACAAACCGGCGCACATCAACGGATTGCCTCCATTCATCGCCGGCGCCGTCGGATTCGTCGCCTACGATACCGTGCGGCTGCTGGAGCCGATTCCGGCGCTGGCCAAATCGGATCTCAAGGTCCCCGATGCGGCTTTTATGTTCTTCGATCGCCTGCTGGCCTTCGACCACGTGCGCCACCAGATCCACATCATCGCTGCGGCCGACGTCCGCAAGGGATCGTTGAAGCAAGCCTATGATCGCGCCGCGCAAGACATTGCCGCCATCGAAAAGAAGCTGGCAAAGGGGATCCCCGCTCGTCATCTGAAGAAAAAGAAGGCGTCGTCAGCGAAACCGGCGTCGCGCACCATGCTGACGCGCGAACAGTACATGAGCAACATTGTGCGGGCCAAGGAATACATCGCCGCCGGCGATATCTTCCAAGTGGTGCTCTCCAACCGCCAGGAATTCAATCTTGCCGCCGAGCCTTTTGACGTGTACCGCGCCTTGCGGGCCGTGAATCCATCACCTTATATGTACTTTCTGCGCATGGGTGAGCGGACTGTGTTGGGCTCATCGCCCGAGATGCTGGTGAAAGTCCAGGGCGACAAGCTGAGCTATCGTCCCATTGCGGGAACGCTGCCGCGCGGCGCCGACGAAGCCGAAGACCAGAGGCTCGAAGCCAAGCTGCTGGCCGACGAAAAAGAGCGCGCCGAGCACGTCATGCTGGTTGACCTGGGACGCAACGATATTGGCCGCGTGAGCCAGTATGGCTCCGTGCAGGTGAGCAAGCTCATGTTCGTGGAGCGTTACTCTCACGTGATGCATCTGGTTTCCGCCATTGAAGGCAGGCTGCGTCCTGAACTGGATGCCCTCGATGCCTTCGCCGCCTGCTTCCCCGCGGGCACGCTGAGCGGCGCTCCCAAGGTGCGCGCCATGCAGATCATCGAAGAGCTGGAGCCGGTGCGCAGAGGCATCTACGGCGGGTCTATCCTCTACGCGGACTTTGCCGGGAACCTCGATTCCTGCATCGCCATCCGCACCATGCTGGTCGAAGGGAAACGCGCCTACGTGCAGGCCGGCGCGGGAATTGTTGCCGACTCCGTTCCTGAAAAGGAATTCGAAGAATGCGCGAATAAGGCCCAGGCGCTGCTGCGGGCTGTGGAGTTGGCGGGGAAGACCTAGCACTCAGCACTCAGCCCATAAACATCCGACGATGAGCGAGCAACCCAAATGGGAGCGTTCGGGCTGGAACGGCAGTCGGCCTGAGAGCAACGATTGCGCCAGACGGCTTCTTAGGTTTTATACTTAAATATATATGTCCGCAAAAATACTGGACGGCAACAAAATTGGTGCAGCTATCAAGGCTGAGGTTCAGGAAGAAGTGCGCCGTCTGGCAGAGGCGGGGATGCGCCCGGGGCTGGCTGTGATACTGGTGGGTCATAATCCGGCATCTGAGATTTATGTCCGCAGCAAAGTCAAGACCTGCGAAGAGATGGGCATCTACAGCGAGAAGCTCACTCCGCCCGATTCTGTCACCACCGAAGAGTTGCTGCAAATGGTGGATGACTTGAACCGGCGCGACGAGATTGACGGCATCCTGATTCAACTGCCACTGCCGCCGCATGTGGACGAAAAAAAAGTTCTGCTGGCGGTTTCGCCGGAAAAAGACGTGGATGGGTTCCATCCGGTGAATGTGGGGAATTTATCGACCAAGCGTCCGGGGCTGGTGCCGTGCACTCCGGCGGGATGCATCGAGATACTGAAGCGCAGCGGGATTGCCATCGAGGGGCAGAACGCGGTAGTCGTGGGCCGCAGCGACATTGTGGGGAAGCCTGTGGCCATGCTGCTGCTCAACCAGAATGCAACCGTGACCGTTGGCCATTCCAAGACACGCGATCTGCCCGGGGTATGCCGCACGGCGGATATTCTGGTTGCTGCCATCGGACGGCCCGGTTTTATTACTCCCGATTTCGTAAAACCTGGCGCTGCCGTGATTGACGTGGGCATCAACCGTGTCACCGAAAAAAGCGATTTTGAAAAATTCTTCCAGCGCAATGCGCAGCGCGAACGCCAGTTTGCCGAGAAAGGCTCAACCCTGGTGGGTGATGTTCATCCTCAAGTTGCGGAAGTCGCTGGGGCGTTGACGCCGGTGCCCGGCGGGGTAGGGCCGCTGACCATTGCCATGCTGATGGCGAATACCGTCAAGGCAATGAAGCTGCGGCGCGGGCAAGGGAAGCTGCAGATGGTGGAGGCGCGCTGACATGCTACGCGTTGGATTGACCGGAGGACTGGCCTGCGGCAAAACCACGGTTGCGCTTATGCTCGCCAGCCACGGCGCGCACGTGAATTATGCCGACCAGATCGCGCGCGACCTGATGCAGCCCGGCGAGCCGGTGTATGCCGAAGTGGTGAAGCATTTTGGCGAAGACATTGTAGAAAAGGATGGCAGCATTAACCGGCGAAAGCTGGCGGAAAAGGCCTTTGGCGGGGGCAGGGTACACGAGTTGAACCGGCTTGTGCACCCGGCGGTGATTGAGCGCGAGACCAGATGGATGGATGAAACCGAGGTCCATGAGCCCGATTCCATCGTCGTGATCGAGGCGGCGCTGATTCTTGAAGCCGGCCTGCACGACCGCTTTGACAAGATCGTGGTCGTGACCTGCACTCCGGAGCAGCGCGTGCAGCGCTTCGCCGCGCGCGCCAAACTGGGAATGGAGGAAGCGCGCACTGAAGTCGAGCGGCGGATGGCGGCACAGCTTCCAGATGCGGCAAAAATCAAGGCCGCGGATTTCGTAATCGAGAACGCCGGCGCCCTGGCTGAGCTGGAGAAAAAAGTAGGGGAGCTGTTTGCGGCTTTAAAAAGCTGGAACCTCAGCGCAGAGGTCAAAGAATCATAAGCTTCATGAATTCTGAGAGTATGAAAAATTCTTTACGGATAACCGCTTTGGCCGCCTTGTTTGTTGGCGGTTTTTACTACTTTACGACTCATCATCACGCCGGCGATTTTGGTTCCGCCGGGCCGCTGGAAGAAATCGTCACCCGGCCGGCGCATGTGGAGATTACCGAAGCGGCCGAGCCGCAGAGCTTCGATTCCGAAGAGCAGACCAACATCAACGTCTACAAAAAAGTTTTGCCGTCGGTGGTGAACATCACGTCGCGCACGGTGCAATTTGATTTTTTTTATGGCGAAGTGCCGCAAGAGGGCCAGGGGTCGGGCTTCATTATCGATCGCCAGGGCCACATCCTCACCAACTATCACGTGGTTGCCGATGCCAACCGTGGAATCGAGGTGACTACCTCCGACAAGAAAAAATATCGCGCCCAGGTGGTAGGCACCGATCCGGTGAATGACCTGGCGGTCATTCAGATTCACGGCGATACGGCGCTTGACCCCGCAACGCTGGGCGATTCCAAGCGCCTGGCCGTGGGACAGAAGGTTTACGCCATCGGGAATCCTTTCGGCCTGGCGGGAACGATGACGCGCGGCATCATCAGCTCAATTCGTCCGGTGCGCGGCCCCAACGGCAACTACATTGATGAAGCTATCCAGACCGATGCCGCCATCAATCCCGGCAACTCCGGCGGGCCCTTGCTCAACTCGCGCGGCGAAGTGATCGGCATGAACACATTCATCTTCAGCGAAGCCGGGCAGAGCGCCGGCCTGGGGTTCGCCATTCCCATCAACGCCGCCAAGGCCGTGCTCAATGACCTTATTACGATCGGCACGGTGCGCCGGCCATCGCTGGGCGTGGTGACGCTGCCCATTGGCCCTGAACTGGCCGACCAGATGGGCCTGGCGTCCGATTACGGTGTGCTGATCTTGCAGGTTGCGCCCGGCAGCGCCGCCGAGCGCGCCGGATTGCGCGGCGGCACCGAGCGCGCCTACCTGGGCAACATGCAGATCATGCTGGGCGGAGATTTGATCGTCGCCATTGACGGCGAGAATATTCAGGACCAGCAGGATATGGCGCACGTAATGAACCGGCACCGCGCCGGCGACACCGTGCACCTCACGTTCTATCGCGGCAAACGCAAGATGGAAGCCGATGTCGCCCTCAGCGAGCAGCGGCACGAGCAGGCGTGAGAGAAGTAGTTCTCAGTTCCCGGTTCTCAGTTCTCAGTGGTGCAGCCGAGAAGCGATCGACATTCAGCCCGGAATTGAACCATTGTGCGATTGAGCCATTATTGAATTTCGGCTTTTTGAATTATCAATTACCCGATTACGAAATTACACAATTACCCGATTTTGCGGTGACCAATATCAAATTCCCCCTGCTTCTGTGTCTTTGTGTTGCAACTGCAAGTTTGATTGGCTGAATGCTGAGTGCTGAATGCTGAGTGCTTCTCCATGAACATTGAAGCCATCCGCCGCTACTGCCTATCGTTTCCACACGTTACCGAAAGCGTGCAGTGGGAAGATCACCTGGTCTTCAAGATCGCCGGGAAGATATTTGTAATTGCCGATCTGAACCCGCCGCATCATATTGCCTTCAAGTGCGATCCGGAGAAATTCGCCGAGCTGACGGAAATTGATGGAATTATTCCTGCCCCCTACCTTGCCCGCGCGAAATGGGTGAGCGTGCAGCGCCACGACGCTCTCGATGCCCGTGAGTTTAAGGGGCTGATCCGCAATTCCTATGAGATGGTTCGTGCCAAGCTGCCCAGAAAACTGCAGGCGAAGCTGACGTGAACAGCACGGATTCGAGAAGACATCTATCGGCACGAGTTTATTTACTCGTGCCGTGATGCGCTCCACTACGACTTCAGCCCCCTGAAAGAGTGGGGTGCTTCGCATCCGTTGCGTCCTTCGCGGTAAGAGCCCGGGAATAATATGGGAAGCAATCCGATCCAGTATTGTTCTCTGATCCAATCCTCCGTTCGTCAACTTCCCTAATTCTTTGAAGAACATTCCGAAACTGAGTACTGAGAGCTTTATTACCATTTGACTCTCTGCCTTCCGTTACGCTAGCCTCAAAGGGTCATCTGTGGTCTTAAAGGCGCAAGTTGCCTTCACCCCCGACCCAGCGATTCGCATGATTTCCGACTACAAACGCAAGTTCCTGAAAGCGATCATTGTCCTGTTTTGGGCTGTGCTCGGGATTTCTCACGCAGCCCTATGGGGAGCCGCCGCCCACCCCATTGCTCACGCGGTGCATGCCCACAGCGCGATGGTAGTGAGCGTGAACCGACTGGCCTCAGAAGCCGGCGTGGAGATGATGAAGCGCGGCGGCAACGCCATCGATGCTGCCGTGGCCACTGGATTCGCGCTGGCGGTCACGCATCCTCAGGCGGGGAACATTGGCGGAGGCGGCTTCATGCTTATCCGCATGGCCGATGGCACAACCCACTTTCTCGATTACCGCGAAAAAGCTCCCGCCGCCGCCACGCATGACATGTTTCTGGATGCGTATGGCAACGTGAGCGAGCACACCAGCCTGATTGGATACAAAGCCATCGCCGTTCCCGGTTCGGTCAAGGGCATGGTCTACGCGCAAAAGACGTGGGGCAAGCTGCCGCTCGCTGTAGTGATGGCGCCTGCCATCAAACTGGCGCGGGAAGGCTTTGAGCTCAGCTATAGCGAAGCTCGTGACTTCAACGACGACGATTTTCTGGCTCAGTTTCCTGCATCGAAAGAAGTCTTTCTCAGCAATCCGCAACGGCAGGGCGCGCGTTACGAGTACGGCGATATTTTCCGCCAGCCTGAGCTGGCGCGGACCCTGGAGCGCATTGCCAAAGATCCCGATGATTTTTATCGTGGCGCCCTGGCGCATGAGCTGGCTGCAGCGGTGCAAAAGGGCGGTGGTCTGATGACCGTGGAAGACCTGGCCAACTACGACGTGAAAGAACGCACAGTGTTGCGCGGTAACTATCGCGGATATGAGATCATCAGCGCGCCGCCACCCTCTTCCGGCGGGATCGTGTTGCTTGAGACGCTGAATATTCTGGAGGCAGTCCCGCTCAGCAGCATGGGAAATCGCTCGGCAGATTCCATTCACTGGACGGTTGAAGCCTTCCGGCGCGCATACATGGACCGCGCCGAGTTCCTGGGCGATCCCGACTTTGCAAAAATTCCAGTAGCGCAACTGCTCGACAAAAAATATGCCGACGCCTGGCGCGACACCATCAATGGCAACCGCGCCAGCGTGAGCACCGAATTGAAGCGTCCGGTAAGTGCATTCAACCAGTTGGACCGGGTCTCAACGCTTCAATCTGGAGCTGCCGTAGGCGGGCATGATTCCGACAATACGACACACTATTCCGTGATTGACGCGGCGGGAAACGCGGTTGCGGTAACCACCACACTCAACGATCTTTTTGGTTCGCGCGTGACCGCCGAGGGCCTGGGTTTTCTGCTCAACGATGAGATGGATGACTTCAGCTCCAAGCCGGGCGCGCCCAACGCTTACGGCCTGGTTCAAAGCGAGGCAAACGCGATTGGCGGGAATAAGCGGCCGCTCTCTTCCATGACTCCGACCATCGTGGTCAAAGACAATAAGCCCTTTCTCATTTTAGGATCGCCGGGCGGCGGGCGCATCATATCCACGGTTGCCAACATCTTGATGGGTGTGATCGACTACGATTTAAGTATCCAGGAGGCGGTGAATGCGCCGCGCTTTCACCACCAATGGCTGCCCGATGAAATTCGCATGGAAAGAACAGGATTCTCCAAGGACACGATCCGTCTGCTGGAACAGCGCGGACACAAGATTACCTTCAGCGAGGCCTGGAGCGACGGCGAGTGTATTATGGTTGATCCCAAAACGGGAGAGCGGCTGGGGGCGAGCGATGCTCGCAACGAAGGAAAGGCGGCCGGCTACTGATGGTTCGCGCAGCGTCTACTTACGTCTATGTGCGGCAGCGGCTGCATCCTGGGCTGCTTGATGGGCTGGCGCGCGCCGGTGCCGAGGCCATTGAAGTTTTCTGCGCGCGCGCGCACTTCAACTATCACGACCGCGCCCACGTGCGCGAGCTCACCACCTGGTTCAAGAGCAGTGAGGTTAAACTGCACTCGCTGCATTCTCCCATGTTCTACGACGAAGAAGAGTGGGGGCGCGGTGCTATGGAGCCTATTAACATTGTTGAGACTGACCGCAAGCGCCAGATTGAGGCCATGGACGAAATCAAGCGCGCCCTGGAATGCGCCGAGCACATGCCATTCCGCTTTCTGGTGCAGCATCTGGGCAACAGCAACGAAGTCTTCGATGAGCGCAAGTTTGATGCCGCCATGACCTCGGTGGAGCATCTGCGCGCCTTCGCCAAGCCGCTGGGAGTGAAGGTGCTGCTGGAAAATATTCCCAATGAACTCTCCACTCCCGAGAAGCTGGTGGAGTTTATCAGCACGGCGCACCTGGGTGACGTGGGTTTTTGCTTCGACGCTGGACACGCCCACATTATGAGTACAGTCTTGCAGGCGTTCGACGTGATGAAACACAATATCTATTCCACACACTTGCACGACAATGCCGGCATTCAGGATTCGCATCTCTGGCCAGGCGAGGGCAAGATCGATTGGAGCGAATGCATCTCGCTGCTGCGCTCAGCGCAGCACGGCGCCCCTTTGCTGCTCGAGATCGATGGCGAAAACCAGGGTGACATCAACAGCAAAGTTTCCAGTGCATTTACTTTTCTAGAGAAGCAGGCAACAGTAAAGAGCATTTAGTGCTTGGCAATTAGCATTTGGCCATTTGAGAGAATTGGAGAACGAGGGTGGCTTAACCTGCACAAACTGCAATCCTGAAATCAAGCAAAATAGCTACGGCTAGAAGCTAAACTATGGATTACCCCATCACCACGATTCGAGAACTCGGCCAGCACGAAGGCCAGGGCGTCACCTTGCGCGGCTGGCTCTACAACTTGCGCGAGAGCGGCAAGCTTTTGTTCCCCATCTTTCGCGACGGCACCGGTAATGTGCAGGGCGTCATCCCTAAGAGCGCTGTTCCTGCTGAGATGTTTGATACCGTTAAGAATCTTACCCAGGAGTCGAGCGTCATCGTGCAAGGCAAGGTGCGGGCCGATAAGCGCGCCCCCGGCGGTTACGAGCTCGATGTCAGCAGCGTGGAAGTTGTGCAGCGCGTCCCTGAAGGCGATCCTTATCCTATTTCACCGAAAGAGCACGGCATCGAGTTCCTGATGGAAAACCGCCATCTCTGGGTGCGCTCTCCGCGCCAGGCGGCTATTCTGCGCGTGCGTGCCGAAATCATCAAAGCAGCGCGCGACTTCTTCGATGAGCGCGGTTTTACGCTGACTGATCCTCCAATTTTGACCCCAGCTGCCTGCGAAGGAACCACCACGCTGTTTCCGGTCAATTATTTCGATGAGCAGGCCTTCTTGACGCAATCCGGCCAGCTTTATATCGAAGCGACGGCAATGGCATTGGGCAAGGTTTATTCGTTCGGGCCAACGTTCCGCGCGGAAAAATCGAAGACGCGGCGTCATCTTACCGAGTTCTGGATGGTCGAGCCCGAAGTCGCCTATGCCACCCTCGACGACATCATGGATCTGGCCGAAGGCTTCATCAGCTTCATCGTGCAGCGCTGCCTGGAAAAGCGCCGGCCGGAGCTTGAGACCATCGGGCGCGATGTCAGCAAGCTGGAAAAAATTACCGCGCCCTTCCCCCGCATCACCTATGACGAAGCGGTCAAGATGCTGCACGAGGGCCACGCGGAAGGCAAAGTAGAAAACAAATTCGAGTGGGGCGGCGACTTCGGCTCGCCCGATGAGACGTATCTGTCATCGAGGTTCGAAAAGCCGGTGATGGTGCATCGCTACCCTACGAAGGTGAAGGCGTTTTATATGGAGCCCGACCCGCAGCGTCTGGAGTTGGCGCTGTGCGTGGACGTGCTGGCACCCGAGGGATACGGCGAGATTATCGGTGGCTCCCAGCGCATCGGCTCTTACGAACAATTGGTAAAGCGCATTCACGAACATGGCCTGCCGGAAGAGGCTTTCAAGTGGTATCTCGATCTGCGCAAATATGGCGGCGTTCCTCATGGAGGTTTTGGCATGGGCATCGAGCGCGCCGTGGCCTGGATCTGCGGTCTTGAGCACGTGCGCGAGACCATACCGTTCGCGCGAACCTTAAACCGTATCTACCCATGACGGGCTCGCTCAGATATTGCCCTTAAGTAATACCCCACCCCCGACTACTTACAATATTGGAAGAGTCGGAAAGGCGAAGATTCTTATATGGTTGAGAGCGCAGTCATCGAGAAGAAACCGGAAGTTGCAGCCAAGGCAGCCAGGAGCGCGAAGAACCACCATGGCAAGAAGATCCGTGTGATCGGAGTGCCCCTGGACCTGGGCCAGTCGCGCCGCGGTGTGGATATGGGTCCCTCCGCCGTCCGGGTTGCCGGACTGGAAGCGCGCCTCGAAGCGCTCGGCCACGACGTCGAGGATGGCGGCAATATTCCGGTGGCCATTGCCGAGCAGAAAAAAGAAGGCCAGGCCAACGCGAAATACCTGAAAGAAATCACTGAAACCTGCACCAAGCACGCCGAACTGATCGTGAAGACCTTGGAAGCCGGCAAGATTCCTCTGGTGCTGGGCGGCGACCACTCGGTTGCTGCCGGAACGGTGGCGGGTGTGGCGGAGTTTGAACGCCGCAAAAATGAAAAGATCGGGCTCATCTGGGTTGACGCCCATGCGGACATGAACACGCCCGACACTTCCCCTACTGGGAATGTACACGGCATGCCGCTGGCTGCTCTTGTGGGGCTAGGACCTCCCGAGCTGGCCGATATCTTTAATTTTTCACCTAAAGTCGCGCCGGAAAACTGCGTGCTGGTGGGAGCACGTGACATTGACGCGGCGGAGAAAGAGAACATTCGCAAAGCGGGAATCGAAGTTTTTACCATGCGTGATATTGATGAGCGCGGCATGCGCTCTGTGATGGAAGAAGCCTTGCGTCTGGCCGGACGCGATACCGCTGGCTATCACGTTTCTCTCGACATGGATTGGATTGATCCCGAAGACGCGCCCGGCGTGGGTACTCCGGTGCGCGGGGGCGCCACCTACCGCGAAGCCCATCTTGCCATGGAGATCATCGCCGACCACGCCCGTATGCTGAGTTTCGAAATTGTGGAAGTCAATCCCGTGATCGACGAACATAACCAGACCGCCGACCTGGCGGTTGAGCTGGCAATCTCCGCTTTTGGGAAGAAAATTCTTTAGAGTTCCGCTGTTGTAAGTTGTAAGAAGAGTTTTTTATTGCTTCGGGCTGGAGAAAGAGACGGGAGGCTGGGAGTCGCCGGCAGCAGGGGCCTTGGACAATAATTTGCCGTCTTGCAGAATATATTCGTGGTCCCGCCAGATGACAGTGTGCCCGGCAAAGCTTGCAACCCACATGATCGCGGCTGCCCAGTCGCGCAAAGGGAGCAGCCACAGATCGCGCCATATCTGCCGGTCTCGCAATACACCGGCGGCCACCAGAGTGGCTGAAGAAAAACGCAGCCCACAGGCAATAGCCAGCAGCAGGAGAGACCACGGAGCCCCTCCCGCGATGAGCGCGGTAATCATGGCCCAAGGAATGACGTAAGTAATGGTCGAACCCAGGTATCCCCAGGGGCGCGAGTCGCGAACTCCCCGCATAAGCCGCATCTGATGCGTGAAAAATTCGCTCCAAGTGTAGGGTGGCAGGTAGGTTTGTACACTTTGATCAGCAAGTTCCACCTTGAATCCGGCATGCGAGATGCGGCACCCTAATTCGTAATCGTCGGAAAGATAATTCACCAGGGACTCCAGGTCCCCAACATTCTGGAGAATGGTGCGGGGCAGCGCCAGAGTGGCCCCAAACCCGAAGTGCAACCCGCCCTCCAGGGTGCGGGATGCCAGCACTCCGGCTGCAAAATCGGTGCTGAGGCAAAGTGCTTCCAGGCGTGAGCAAAGTGATTTGTCTGCCGAGGCACTGTAAAGGCAGGTCACCAGTCCCACCTCTTTCGACTTAAAAGGACGCATCAGGTGTCGCAGGTAATCCTTTTCAACCCTGATATCGCCGTCGTTAATCACCAGGTGCTCGTAACGCGCAGCCGGAGCTAATTGCATCACCTTAGCGACTTTGGGGTTCATCCCCAGAAGCTGCGAGCAGACGACCACCCTGATTTCTATGTGGGGAAACTCACGGCGAAGCTGCTCGATCAGAGGCGCAGCATCGTCATCCGTACGGCTCAGGCCAAAGACGATTTCATACTCGGGATAATCCTGAACACAATGACTGCGGAAGCTTTCGTAGGCGCCTGGATCGTATCCCTTCACGGGCTTCAAGAGGGAAACCGGTGGTGTGAATTCATTAGAGCTGGGTGTGCCATTGGCGCGCAATCGAGAGAATTGCCAAACGGCCACAAACACCAGGACCTGATACCCTACGCCCGCCAGCGTAGGGACAAGCGGTACAAGCTCATACCAGTAATGAAGCAGGAAAGAAAGCATCAATAAAATTCTTTGTAAAGAATGCAAGACCTTCGAGCTGATGGCCAATTGGCCATCATATCAAGAATGCCACCCATTGCTGAATGCAATTCTTAGAGATGCGTTGGAAGCGGCGATGGGTTCTAAAATGTGAGTGAACCTTATTGAAACACTTTAATTTTTGACATATTTATAAGGACGGTGGCTGGCAGTCACGTGCATAGGAGTTTGTAATCGAGCCACTCTGCGTAAATGCAGCGTTCCCGAAGGTGATTCATCCAATATAATAGTTAAGATAGTAACTGAACCGGACGATCGCTGTCCCTGGGTTTACGCCGGCAATTGCCGGGCTGTTCCCTGGAGAGAGAGGAAAGTCCGAACTCTAAAGAGCAGTGTGCCAGGTAACGCCTGGGGGCCACGGTTCAAGCCGTGGTCACGGCCCAGTGCCACAGAAAATATACCGCCTTTTACGAGGCAAGGGTGAAAAGGTGCGGTAAGAGCGCACCGCCTCAGCAGTAATGTTGAGGGCAGGGCAAACCCCACACGGAGCAAGACCAAATAGGGAAGGATCTGCCGCTTGCGGTGGAGCGAGCCGGCTCGGCGCGCCAGAACTTCCGGGTAGGTCGCTGATGAGCGTGTGCAGCAATGCGCCGTCTAGAGGAATGATCGTCGTGTTCGGACATCGGTCCGGGCAACAGAATTCGGCTTACAGGTTCAGTCGCTTCATGGGCCCTCCTGCTTCAGGCATGAAGTCGGAGGGCTTCAATTTTTGCACCGAGTTCAGACCTGTATGTTATCCAGATGGATTGAAAGCAGCTTAGGACCTGGTCAAGGGTGTAGTCCAATTTGGGCAGCTACTCCGCCGAACGATCTGTGTGTGCGGATCGCTGTTTGAGCCGAGTTCGCAGTAAAGCAATCCACGTCCTGTGACTGGAGAACGTGTTGTCCGAAAAGGCGCACGTGTGCGATTGCGAGCATCGTTGTTTGCAGCCACATGCCGGCCACGGTGCCATAGTCCAAGGTGACATGCACGTCTTTGACCCACCAGGAAGGACTCTTGGCCAGCTCTCCATCAATGCGATGGATCAGGTAGGTAGCGGTATCCACCCAGGCCTCACCGCGAATCATAGTTTTGTCCAGCCGCTTGGGAATGAGTTGTAAGACGAAGCATGGTTGTCCCTGGTACTGATCGGTGCGAAGCAATTTGAAATCGTAATTTCTGCGGGAGATTTCGTGCGAGCTTTCGTCCTGAGCTGCGGTTTTCTCGTGCTCCAGAACCTGACGTACAATCTTCTCTCCTTGACCGCTGCCATGGGTCTTTTGAATCGTGAAATTCTTGGTAGATGGCGGTTGAAATTCAACCTTTACCGCTACCTCGGAGTTTGGTTTTTGTAAGTCGTTGCTGAAGAATTGATAATTTCGGGTGACAACATAAGGTTGCTGCTGGGTTCGGCTGACAATTTGTGCCTGCTCCATGCGCGAGACGATAGTGTCTACATCCTGAGCCGGAGCCCCCGCAGCAGCAAAAGCCCTCGGAATGCAAGTAAACACAATACAACCGAAAACCGCCATATCCATATTTCGACGCGAGACTCGCACCACTACGGCTCCAATTCCGCTGTTTCCTGAGGACTTAGAAGCAGCTTGGGCACCGCAGGTGGCCTAGATTATGGGTAATTCAGGAGCAAGGGATTATGAGGACTTTGGTCTGGCGACAACTACCCTTGTACTGCGGTCTTTGTCGGGCCGCAAGGACGATCACTAAGATTTGCTGTGCGGCTTGGATTCTACTGAACAAAGTCAGTCAGATTCCGCTGCACAGTGTGCATACCTTACTCGTGCAGATTAAGATTTGTCAAGCAAAATTCCTGGTTGCGCGGCTAGCATCTCTAAAAGTTTTGTCTACCCAACGTAAGACACAAAGGCCGGTTCTCATGAGGAACCAGATAATTTGAGAGACTAAAATCAAAAGCGTAAGAGGATTACCTCGTCAAATAGGGTCCAAGAAAATAGTCAGTTTATGGTTTTTCCAGGTTCCAGGCAGTTTGCGCCCAGATAGGTGCTACTCCGGATCTGGGTGGTCTTTTCTGTGCTGCGTTTTTCTGCGCCGCAATCGCGTAACGACGCTTGGCCATCTCACCAATCTGCATGTAGTGACGAGTCATCTTATCGCTAATATGGCCAGCATAGCATTTCATAATCTCGACCGGCGTGCCGGCCTCAGCATAGCGGGTAAGCGCGGTGTGGCGTAAGGCGTTGATCTGGAACCAAGGCAAGCCGGCGGCCTCGCGTACTTCGTTCCAGGGTTTT
Source organism: Terriglobales bacterium (assembly GCA_035487295.1). Taxonomy (GTDB): domain Bacteria; phylum Acidobacteriota; class Terriglobia; order Terriglobales; family Acidobacteriaceae; genus QIAW01. Next base: position 223,221 of record DATHMH010000043.1, on the reverse strand, counting down.
ACCAGGCCCCAATCGCTCACTGACCGAGTCGGGTCCCACATATTTGTGGCCAGGCGCATGGGGAATAAATAATGCTGCGGATCGCGTGAGCCCAGAGCACGAGCACGTTCAATAAGCTGAGTGATAGCCCACTGGCCATCTTCAAGCAAAGGAACGCTGCGCACACGGTACTTATTCTTGCCCCAACGAACATAAATCATTGCATCCCCACGGCTAACGTCGCTCATACGTAATCCGCGCATCTCATAACTCGATGAGGTGGTGTTAAGCACGATCAGTCCATAGCAATAAATAAGACGCCAGCGCTCCTGGCTGGAAGCGACCGAGAGAAAGTGCTCCTGTTCCTCCGGGGAGAGCGCTCGCGGGACTGACTACAAACTCGCGAGGATAAGGATCAGCTTAGAACGACCGCAGCCGGTGGCCCGGCCACGATCGTCATCGCATGTGGAGTGACCCTCAACCTGAGATCAGTTATCTCACGAGTCGATTTGAGAGTAAATCTTTTGATATCACTTTTGTTAAAAGCTGGATTGTAGCCGGTGAAAAGAATTCATCGGAAATGAAAAAACCTGCTCCCTATTCACAAATGAAACTCTTTGCCTCCCTAGCGTCTCTGCGATTAGCTTTCCCTTGGAGCTGAGAGCTTGGAGCCGTTTCTAGACTAGTGCGGCAGCTCGAAGTCCATACTGACCCGGCTCTCGATCTTCGTAGGTTTGCCATCCACGATAATCGGATTGAACCGCCAGTGCCGCAAAGCATCTTCCGCGCTTCTGGCCAGCACTGCGGGCCCGCTGATTGCTTTGACTTCTTGCACGTCGCCCTTCTCGTCGACAACAATGCTGAGCACAACCAACCCTTCGATTCTCGCCTGTCGGGCTGTGTACGGATACGCTGCTGGCACCTTGCGAGTAACATAGCTTTCCAGCGTCGCTGCTGGGACTTGAACCCGTGTGATCTCCGTTTTTAGGGCTGGCGAAATCACAGGAACCTTATTAGCCACGGCTTGTGTGGTCTTGTTGGCTGGTGCTTCCACAGGTTTCTGGAGCGGGACTGCGGGTTGAGTAGCTGTATTTACCGCGACGGGACTTAACTCCGCCGATGGGGCTGGCATCACCGCTTGTATGACGGCAGTCTTGGTGGTGACATCCTGCTTCGGTTCGGCTTTGACCAGCGGCTGACTCGCAGGTTCCAGTGGCTCAGTCGGCGGCAGGGTTTCTCCTACTAACGTGTGGGCGGGAGGCGTCATCTTGATGAGTGCTGAAGGTGCTGCTCCGGCTGTAGATGTAGCTGTTGTGTTTACGGTCTTGGTTGCTACGGGGGCTGAGTTCATTTGGAGTGCTGGCTGTACTGCAGCAGCGGGAGCAGTATGCACCGGTATCGTCGCAGCAGGTGTCGCTGGGCTCTGAGTCTGTACGCGAGATGAAACAACAGTCGTTGCTACAGGTGCGGAAATCGCGGGGGCGGGAACCACTGCTGCCGGCTGAGTTGCAACTCGCGCCGCTACCACGTTTGCAGTTGCCGGCGCAGAAGGCTGGCCGGAATCGAGAAAGCTGAGCGGTAACATTGTTCCCACAAGATCTTCCAACTCAGTATCGTTCGCGGCCTTAAATTGAAAGGTCACAGCGTAATCGCGTAGCACGGTGCAAACCAGCGCTTGACGAACCATCATGCCGCCGGGAGTCACCTGGGATCTGAGATCGACCCGGTCGAACTCTTTGCCTCCGAAGACATAATGTTTGTTTCCAGGGAGAGCTTCAAATCCGCTGGAACCGCCCGTCAACATGCTGACCGACATCTCCAAAAAATCCTTGCCAGTTTTGATGTTGTCTCTAGCTCGCAAATGTTCTGCTTGAATGGCGATAAAATTTCCATTCCCGCCACCTGTGGGGTTGGCGGTAAACAGCGGATAGATCTGGCTCGCCATAGTGAGCCGCGCCGCATTGCCCGACCATCCTGCGGGAAAGCGGTAAGAAAAGCCAAAATAGCTGTTTACATACTGCTGTCCGTAAATGATGCCGGTATCGGGGTGGGATTCTGGTTCTTGTCCGTGCAAAGACGAGGCGGCCAGCAACAATCCCAGGAGAATGGTTCGCAAATACCGTAATTGATTCATGTTCCCTTCCTAATTTAAAGAGCTGGATCTTGAGGTGAAGTTGGTTAGAAAGGTGTAAACCAACTTGTAGGGGAGCCGCTCTAAATCCGCTAGTCCACGATCAGAGGGGATAGCGTTACTATACTCCCGAAACCTAGTCATGGGACCCAAGTCACGGTACGAAAGGGCAGTCTGAGGATGGCCTAAGGTGCAGCTTCCAGGTCTTCCCTTTAGTAACATGGAATGACTTCCAACCTGTGTGGCTATTTCCCAACTGGGCTGAGTTGCGCATTGGGCGATGCTCCAGTTTCCAGCAATTCTTCCATGCTGGCCACGACTGCCATCAGATCCAAGGTTGCTTTTGGCAGGCAGTAGGTAGTCCCGCTCAGCACCAGCACCGGGATTCCAGCCGTCGCAGGGTTCTGCTTGAGGCGTTTTAATACCTCTTGCCCTGTCGTTTTGGGCAGGAACAAGTCGAGCAGGATGATATCAAAGTCCCCCTCTTGCTCCGCTAAACGCAGCCCCTCTTCGCTGTCTTTGGCCACTTGCACTTCAAATCCGTTTCCCGAAAGGGTCTTTTCTAATGCGGCCCGAAGGAACCTGGAATCATCAATCAGTAGCACTTTTGCTTGCATAACGTCATCTCCTCAATTTCTGGGAATGCTACACGGATTGAGGCACGTGAGCGGCCAAACTCTGGCTTGCTGTAACTAGCGGTTTATCAGCTGTTTAGAAGAAGTCGAGGTATTTTCCAGAAATAAACGATTACAAGTTTGGGAACCTGATCCAGGTTTTGGACAAAATATGGCAGGAGTCCAGTCCAGATGGCAATAAAAATTTACAGCTTTCTCGAAGAAGTAAGGGCCTGATTTGGGAAATTCACAAAATATGAACGACGGACTTCAATGATTTGGATGTCCGGTGCTGCCCATCCGCAATGCTGCTTTGCGGAAATTATCGGAACCTGCGAATGCGCAGCGTGTGGCGATCGGAGCGATAGAGGCCCAATACATAGAGGACCGCTTTGCCCTGGGTAGAATAGATGACTTGGCTGATCCTGAGCAGCGGGGAGCCGCGCGGCACTCCGAGAAGCTCAGCCGGACGGGCATCGGCGGCCGTGGCATCCACCTCTTCATCCGCGTGGGCCAATTCAATTCCATGATCGTGCTCCAGAAGAGCGAACAACGATCCGCGCTCCAATGACGCGCGAGTCACGCTCCCGAAAGCGTCAGCGGGCAGATAGCATGTTTCCAGCGCAAAGGGTTCATTGGCTGCCTGCCGTACTCTTTCCACCACCAGCAACCGGGTGTTGGCAGGCAACGAGAGGCGCGCGGCAATGTCGTTGCCGTTGTCAATGACGTTTAAGCACAGAACCTTCGAACGCGCGAACAGACCGCGGCTTGCCATCTCCTCGCTCAGGCTGGTCAGCTTGTTGAAGTGAATTTTGGGCGGCGCAACAAAGGTGCCGGAACCGCGGCGGCGCTCGACCAAGCCCTCTTTTTGAAGCTCGTTCAGCGCATGGCGCGCGGTCATAAGGCTTACGCGGTGGATCTTCGCCAACTCTCGTTCCGACTCCACGGCATCGCCCGGCTTAAGTTTGCCGGCTTCGATGCGTTCCCGAATTGCTCCCTGGATTCGCTGATAAGCCGGGGTCCCGTTCCGACTATTTCGTGTCAAGCTCTTCCATCCGCCCTTTCAGTCTGCGCGCCATTCCTGTTGGCGGTTGACCTCTAAATATATATCGGGAAGACAAAAGCGCTGTAAGTAATCTTGAGCATCCGTGCATTGCGGCCGGAACCGGGAAGTTACGGAGTCTTCCAGGTTTCCGCTGGTTTGGCTTCAGCGGCGACGGCGGACACGGTGACCTTGCCGTCGGATGTTCCGATAAGCCCGGTGTGGGCGTCGCGAACCGCAAAGCGAAGCTGGTAGCTTCCAGGCTGCAGTTCGAGCTGGTTCTGGCAGGGGAAGCCCGACTTCAGGACCTTCTGGTAAGTTTCAGGCTTCATGGCGGCCTGCGCGGTCGAAAGCGCAGAGTTCACTGGCTTGCCTTTTTCGTTGTAGACCTGCACCACACACTCCAGGTCGGCGTGCTCCAGCCCATCGTCGCCACGTTTGATCTGCAGGGAATGAGGAGAGACGGCGTAGCTGATTGTGACCTTGTTCTGGTCCTTGGGCGAGGACGGCATTACGGCAACTTCAAAGAACAGCGAAGTCGAAATCGGGGCGCCCAGACGCAAAGCCTCACCGAGGTCGCGGTCACGCTGCTTGAGGTTGGGCTTGATCTCAGCCGGTTGCGGGTCGGCGGCATAGTATCCCAGGCGATAGCACAGCTTCACGCCTCCGCGCTCTACCTTGATCTGTATCTTCCGGAACTTGCCATCCCAGGTTTTATTGTCGGGATAATAACCCAGCAGGTAGTACGTTGAGCCGTCGGTGACGCCATCGTAGATGGCCTTATCGATATCGTTGCGATTGTAGTAGGCCTTGCCGCCGGTGTTTTCAGCCAGCAGGTTCATGGTGTCATGCGCGGCGGAAAGCCGGTTCGAATCGCGCCGCAGAGAATTTCCAAATGCAGCGGGATTCCGGCCGCTGGGGCCGCGGTTGGCGGCGCTGAAAGTGCTGAAGGTAGCGAGGCCGCGCGGATCGATCGGATAAATTGCCACCTGCGAATCGGTCAGGATCTGTGCCGTCTTGGCCACCTTCTGTCCGTGATTTTCAAACTCGTCAAAGTTCACTTCGGCATCGTCTTCCAGCGAGATGTTGGGGTTGATGGTCAGCGGAAAGGCCGCAGAAATCCAGATAAGATTTTTTCTTCCTTCAAAACCGGCGAGCGCATGGGCAACCGCCTGCAGGGCCAACAGGCTTTTATCGATCCGCATTCTTCTGGGGGTCTGCTCCACTTCACGTTGCGCGTTGCCTGCTCCGGGGGCCCCTCCCCCCGCCAAACTTGCCGAAGATGGCAGGTCATCTTCCGGACTTTCAGCCAGCAGGGTTGATTCAAGACTGGTTTTCTCGACGGCCTCTTTGAGCGCGGCGTGGTCGGTGGTGAAATCGTGCACCATGCGCAGCTCGTTTCCCATAATGTAAACCGCTGTGGGTTCGTTGGCAGGCATGTTGTCGAGATAGTGCAGCAGCTTCTGGCGGGCATAGGCCTGATCGGTGAGCGAAGTATTCAGCACATCGAGCAGGATCACATTCATGGCGCTGCTGGGCGGAAACAGGGGAAGATTGGTAAAGACGTTGGGCGGCAGGACCGGCAACTTCAGCGCAGGATCGGGCGGCGTGGGATGCTGAAATCCAAAGGCGCGAACCTTCTGCGGCTTGCCATCTTCGAACAGGTTGAAATCTTTGGCCTGCAGGTCGGTGACGGCGTGGCCGTGATCGTCGGTGGCGATGACATCAATCATCACCAGGCGGGTATGCACCTCAACAACGGTGCCCGACTGGTAGGTGGTGGTAGGCAACACGGATTTCACATCTGCCCCTTGCGCCCCGGGGGCCGGCGGCGATGCCGGAGCCGGAGTTTGAGATGGCGTTGCTGGCGTCGGAGAGGAGCCAGCCGGCGCTTGCCCCGCGGGAGCGCTTTGGTCTTTACTCTGATTTTGGCCCTGGTCTTTATTCTGACTTTGATTGGCGGGCTGCCCCTGCTCCGGAGAGGAGGCGGCGCTCGTGGCCCCGTTCGCCGGCGTCTGCGGGCCAGGATTAGCTTTGGCCGAGAACCCTATACATAAGAAGACCAGAAAAAAGATGACAGATAATTTACACAAGAGATAGCTCTCCTCCCCCATTGAAACACAGATCGAGTGAAAAAGTAGTGACTTTGGCCTGCCCCTCCCCATACATAGAAGGCGAAAACCGGAGGGCGGAAGTAGTGTCATGGCAAGTTTTCCGCAGGCGAGGACGGTTTGGTTGTTATCCATCCTCGCTTTTGGGTCGACGCGGGACAGCGCTTAACCAAGAGCCCAGCCTTACATCTCCAAGAGCTTTCGCGGTAAAGCCACTGCGCCCTCGCTCTTGGTTCGCACTGGACAGCGCTCAGTTTTGCAAAAAATAGCCGCCAGGGCGTTCCAGGTGCAGCCTTGGACCAATCTTTAGGATCATGGCCTCAACTTTCAAGAGTTGATATCACATGAAAGTTTTTTCAGTTTTCTGTCATACAGTTGTGTATGGGCAAGAGTTTCCGCATTTTTTTGGGAACAAGAAGATTTTTCTGTTTTTGATGTCAAGATACTCTGATTGGCTTACAGGATTCACATGAAGATACTAAAATAGCGCCTCGTATTTGTTCTTGTTTGTTCATTGGCCCAAGCGCAGTCTTCAAGCTCCCCTGACTTGCTCCTCGCAATTCGCCTGCTGGTTGGACTTGGCATCATGCGGAAACCCCGGGAGTGTTACAACTGGTTGCCGTGCGCGCAGTACACGTCCGGAAGCACTCTCTGGGACATATTGCATCCCGATGGTCTAGGTGGCTATGCTATCTGGGGAAAAAATGACTCTACTTGAAGCAATCCGCGATTTAGGCTCTTTTGAAGAAGGTAGCACGATATATGCCGCCGAGCCTTGGACAGCGGAGTCTCAAGCGATAATCGCGCCCGAGCCGGATACCGGAGGTCTGCCAACCGAAGCTCAAACCCTTGGGCTGAAATATTTCCTGGAAGTGTTCATTGCGCGTGACTTCCTTGAAGGATGGGTAGGAGGTCTCGACGCCGAACCTACACAACAAGAGAAGTGTGCACGGCTGATTCAATACGCGACCACGGACGCCTAACCCGGCTAGAAAAACCTGCTTGTCAAACTGCCCAATTGTTGTTCCTTCGGTAATCTTGACTTTCCCGCCACTCTGAATTTCAATGTGAATACCAACTCCCTTAAACCACTCACGCTCACGACACAAAGCAGGTCGAATATCGGGCGTCCGGAGGACTGCATGTACGGTTTCCCAGTTGCGCGGTATTCGCGCAAAATACGCTTTTCCCAACTCATTCGTTTTCTCATCCTTAGCCTTTTTCTTTTTGCATTGCCTGCCGTGCCGCAAAGCGCTTCTTCGGTCTCGGGCTCGGGTAACAAGAGCGCGTCGAAGGGCTCGCAGGCAAACCGGCAGCGAGCCGGTGAGAAGGCATCTGCGACGCCGGCTAGTACGCAAACGACGGTGCAGGAAGATGAAAGTGACGATCCCGATATGCCTGCGACGCTTGGCGGGAAGATCGATCGGGGGACCTATCTCAGGTTGCGAGAGGCATATATTGCCCGCATCCGCGGAATTGATCTGAAGAACCCTCCCGATCCCAAGCTACGCATGAATGCGATCCGAAACATGGAGCGGCAGGAGCGGCAGATCTATGGGATACGAGGCGAATCGGCAGCTGTGCCGGGGGCGGGTGGAGGCATTGCTCCGTTTGCGCCGCCGAGTGCTACAACATGGATCGAGCTTGGCCCTTCTCCCATTCCTAACGGGCAGACCTCGCCTACCGAGGTCGCGGTCAGCGGACGGGTCTCGGCGATTGCGGTGCATCCTACGAATCCCAACATTATTTATGTGGGCGCAGCCGGGGGCGGAGTGTTTCGTTCCCTGGATGGCGGCGCAACCTGGACACCTTTGCTGGACGGCGCACTGTCTCTTTCCATCGGCGCCATTGCTATCGCCCCGTCGCAGCCTTCGACGGTTTTTGTGGGAACCGGCGAGGCCAACCTGGCACTGGACAGCTTTTTCGGGGTTGGCGTTTACAGGATTGATAACGCCGATACGTCACCCGTGGTAACTGGGCCTCTGAACCTGGATGGCTCAAGCAACGACATCCTTACCGGACGTTCGATCAGCAAGATTCTTGTAGACCCGGCCAACGCCAACAACATTTTTGTGGCCTCTGCCAGTGGATTTAGCGGCTTAGCTAGTACCGTTCATGTTCCACTGCCTTCGCGTGGCATCTATCGTTCTATGAATGCCTTGGCTGCGGCCAACACCGTCACATTTGCACGTTTGGGAGGAGTAACGGGCCCTGGCCCCAACGGCAATACTCTCATCAGCGATATCGTTTTTGAGCCGGGTAATACTAACAACATGCTGGCCTATGTAATTGACACGACCGGCAAGGGCGATGGCGGCGTATACCGCACAACCAACGCTATGGCGTCAGACCCCACGACGGTAACTTTTACCAACAGACTCTCCATTTCCGGCACAATCATCAATGGAAAATTAGACATCAACAAAGTGGGTTCGGTTGTGACTGCATTGTTGGGAACAGACGAGTCCAATGGCACGGTGCGAGAATCCACTGACGGCGGCGTTAGCTGGAGCACACCCATTCCCGCCGCTAGCGGATATTGCGGCGGACAGTGCTTTTACGATGCGCCAGTCACCATTAAACCGGATGATGCGAACACATTCTTCCTGGGGGGCGCGGCGGGAAGCGCGAATCCAGGAGTTTCAAGCCTGAAGAAAACTATCAATAACGGCAGTTCATTCACCACGCCCAATGCCACGTTGCACGCCGACACCCATGCGATTGTCTATGCTCCCTCTGATTTTACGGTCATGTACGAAGGCAACGATGGAGGCATATGGCGCTCGGCCGACGGGGGCAACACCTGGACCAGCCGTAACACGGCCGGGTTCAAGGCCACGCAATTTCAAAGCCTGGCGCTGCATCCCTCGGACCGCGAATTCATGATTGGCGGCACCCAGGACAACGGCACAGAATTCAGGAAGCCGGATGCAAGCTGGTTCCGCGCCGATTTCGGCGACGGCGGCTATTCGCTGATTGACCAGAATGCTCCCGATACGACCAATGTCACTATGTACCACACTTACTTCAACTTAAACTCATCGAATGCGTTACAGCCACTCCTCGGCTACGCGATGGTGACGGGCGTGGCCAATGCCACGGAGGGCAATTGGGGGTTTTCCGGCTGCAGCGGCGCCCCTGCGAATGGGATTACGTGCTCTGATACAGTTTTGTTCTATGCGCCGCTGGCGCGAGGTCCAGGAACCCCGAATACCGTTTACTTCGGCACCGATCGCCTGTATCGCTCGATCGATTCAGGAAATAACAATACCGTGGTCAGCCAGGCGCCGATTGTGAACGGGGTTCCCATCAGCAGCATCGCCATCTCGCCACAGGATGACAATTACCGTATCGCAGGTCTTGCAGACGGCCAGGTGTTTGCCACCACCACCGGCTCATCAACGTTGACCGAGATCACGGGTTCCATTCCAAGAGCGTATGTTGCGCGCGCAATGATTGACCCCAACAACAAGAATACGGCTTATGTAACCCTGGATAACTATGGCCTGACAGCCGGCCAGCATGTGTGGAAGACCACCAACCTCAACGGCGCCCCTCCCACGTGGACGGCATCGGGAAGCGGCATCCCCGACGTTCCGGTCAATTCCATCGTGGTTGATCCTCTCAGCTCCAGTGCCTTATATGCGGCCACCGATATTGGCGTGTATTACTCCAGCAATGGCGGCGCAAGCTGGAACCCTTATGGCACGGGCCTTCCACGGGTTGCGTGCTTCGATATTGCCATCCAAAGTCCGAACCGCGTGCTGCGCGTCGCCACCCACGGCCGCGGACTCTGGGAAATCGCGACGGCACCGCTTCCCACGGCGACAGCGGTGTTATCTTCACTGAATCCTTCGATCTTTGGCCAGTCTGTCACCTTTACGGCAAATGTGAGCCAGGTGGGCGGCGCGGGAACGCCCACCGGGAGCGTGCAATTCCAGGATGGAACGAACAACTTGGGCGCACCGGTCACTTTGAGCAGCGGTACCGCCGCGCTCACGACGGCGACACTGGGTGCAGGCACGCATAACATTAGCGCGGTTTACCTCCCCAACAGTGGGTTTTCAGCCAGCACCGGATCTCTGCCAACTCAAACAGTCAACCAGGCCGGCGCCACGACTGCATTGGTTTCAAGCGTCAACCCTTCGAACTTCAGCCAGTCAGTTACATTCACCGCTACCGTGACAGCGGTTCCACCTGGAGCGGGCACGCCCACGGGCACAGTAACCTTCAAAGATGGAAGCACAACCCTGGGAACCAACGTGCTTTCGGCCGGAACCGCAACTTTCACCACCAATGCTCTCGCTATCGGCAGCCACTCGATCACAGCCGTATATGGCGGAAGTTCGAACTTTACCGGCAGCACCTCAAACGTTGTAACGCAAGTGGTAAACGGCACCGCGACCTTGACGGCTGATATCGGGGTTGTAGTCACGCACTCGCCTAATAACCCGGTCATCGCGATTGGGGGCAAGATAAGATTCACAATAACGGTGACCAATCACGATGCCACCAATCCGGCCCATGTCGCGCTTAACCTGAGCACCGTTGCCGGTCCGATTGAACTCGACAACGTAACTGCACCGGGCGGAGATAGCTGCACTCCTAATGGCAATGCAATCCAGTGCGACATCCCGGTGCTTGCCGCAGGTGCAAATGCAGTATTCACCGTCGATATGCGGCCGCTTTTCAGTGATGTACGCACCCTGACGGGAATTGCTGCTGAGTCCAGCAACACCAACGACTCGAATCCCGCAAACAATACGGCAAGCGATACCATCAAAGTGCGCTTCAAGCCCTTCCGGCAATAAGCGCAAAAACACCCTGAACTTAAGCCCCGCATCCGTGCGGGGCTTTTTTTTGCAATAACTTGTCTGCGGTCGCCTGGGGAGGGTCCTAATTGAGGTTATGACTGAGACTGACCGGCGCCGCCTCGCCTACAGAAACGGCAGCAGCCGGGCCAATCTTGCCAGGCGCGGTTTGCTTCTGCAGGAGAAAGCGGGGCCTGTTTCAGGCGCAAGGTTTTCGCTGGCGGCATCGTGCTTGCGCTTTGCGTACGGATTGGCCAGACCCAGGCGCACAAAATATTCTCCAGGTGCAAGCTTTTCTGGATTTGTAACTCTCGCGTTTTCTCCGCGGTTATTTTTCCCGCTCTTGTCTGACATCTGGTCTCCCTTGTATTTTAGCTGCCGAAGCGCAGCGCCATTCGTGCTGGCCCGCAATCAGCCTGATGTTGTTCCCGCGGCGCGGGTCTATATAGGAAATGGTGCAGAGAAAATGGGAAGCGTTACATAAAACGGCGACGATTGTGCCGCCGCCGCAAGCGTTGAAGTCAGGATAATATTAAAAGAGATGCGCTATGGAAGAAGCAAGACTGTGAAGTCTTGTTTCTACGGCGTGTTTCAAAAATAGCTTCGTGGACTGATGGAAGGACGGCCTCAGGGCTGAAGCCAGGCATTTGCAGGGAGGGTTGCGGCTCGGATAAAATTCGAGCCCTGACATAACCCTATTTTTGAAACAAGCTCTAATAATTCCAAATTGAGCCACCGGCGGAAGACTGTAATCCTTTGCTGGCTTCGCTTTAGGCGCTACAATCAGGAACGCCCATATGCCGCTGAAGATACTTGTTGTGGAAGACGATCCGTTAATGCTTGAGTTGATGGCCCAGGTGCTGGCGAGTTTTGAGGCCGAAGTCCGCACTTTGAACGATAGCCAGGAGGCTGCGGGGCTGGTGGACCGTGAGAGATTCGACGGCATTTTCCTTGATCTGCAAATGCCCAAACTCAACGGTCTTCAACTGGCCGGCAAAATCCGGCAGTCTCCCTCCAACCGTTCCACGCCGATCATTGTTGTTACTGGAAACGACGATCCCAAGGTCATGGCGCAGGCCTTTGCCGTGGGAGGCACCTTCTTTCTGCAAAAGCCCATTGACCGGGCCAAACTGGCGAAGCTGTTCAAAATTGCCCGCGGCATCATGTTTGACAACCAGCGGCGCTACATTCGGATCCCATTTGAGACCGACGCCAGGTGCGAGATTGGGGCCAAAGTTGTGAAGGGCACAACCGTCAACATCAGCGAGGGAGGCATGCTGATTGAAGCCGGCGACCTGGGCGCTCCGGGAACGACGTTGTTGCTGGTATTGCGCCTGCCTGCGCAAACTTCAACCAGCAGCCTGCCGGGCACGGTCGTCTGGGTGGATGAGAAGAGCGGGCGCACGGGAATCCAGTTTACAAATATCGCCCCCAAGGATAAACAATTTATCCGGGAGTTTATTACCAGTTACTTGTCGTAGGCTGAAGAATCTCTCCAGATTTTCGGCTGCGGCTTACGAATCGTTCAGCATCTGTTGAACTTTTTTGCGGAGATCGGCGATGGCAATAGGCTTGGTCAGGTAAGCATCGAAACCAGCGGCCAGCGCTTTCTGGTCGTCACCGCGCATGGCGAACGCCGACAGCGCCACAACTTTGAGAGCTGCGAGTTGCGGGGTCTGGCGAATCCGCTTCAGTACCGAGAAGCCGTCGAAAACCGGGATCTGGATATCGAGCAGGACCAGATCGGGAAGGTTCCCGGCAAGCCGCGGCAAAACCTGCTCTCCATTTTCGGCGAGGTCCACTTCATATCCAAGCACCTCGAGAGTGTCGTGAATCATCTCGCGCAGAGCAGCATCATCTTCCACAACCAGAATGCGTTTCATGCCGCACCCGAAGGTGTCTTGTTGCCCGCAGTCACAGCCTTGCGGACTTCCGCCAGCAGGCTTTCTTTCCAGGGGACACCTTTTCTAAAAAAGGCATGGGTCTGCTCGGTCAGCAGCTCGATTTCCTGATAGTTCAAATCTTTGGCGGTCAGCACAAAGATGGGAATTGCCGCCCAGGCGGCATTTTCTTTTACCCTTTGTATGACTTCAAAGCCGTTCATCTCCGGCATGATCAAATCCAGGAGAACGGCCCGCACAGGAGACTGGGAAAGTTTTTCCACCGCCTGTTTGCCGTTGGTTGCCAGTACAGGATCGTATCCGACGGAACGCAGCATCTGCTCCAGGACGCCCAGGGTTGCGGCTTCATCCTCTACCACTAGAATTTTCGTCCCTGCGGGCGCGGGCGGCCCTATGTGTTTTTCGATCTTCGAAACCAGGACCTCTTTGGCGATTGGTTTTACCAGGTATTCGGCAGCGCCCAGGGCAAACCCCGCCTTTTTCTCATCCACGACGGAGACAATAATGATAGGAATGTCGGCTGTTTCCGGATCCTGCTTGAGCTGGGAGAGCGTCTCCCAGCCATTCTTGCCGGGCATGAGCATATCGAGAGTGATGGCGTCGGGGCGCAACTGCTTGGCCGCCGTGATTCCGGCCTGGCCTGAATTCGCGGTCACAATCTGGTAGCCCTCGGGCTCGAGAAAATTGACCAGCAACTCGCGCGCCGCCGGTTCGTCATCAATCACCAGAACCATGGATTTTTCACGCCCAGAACGGGAAGAAGCGGCAATCCTTTGCTTCGCCACTGAGGCAAATTTTCCAGATGGCAGGGTGAAGCTGAAGCAGCTACCCTTGCCGGGCGCGCTCTCTACCCAGATTTTGCCTCCGTGCCGCTCGACGATTCGGCGAGTGATCGCCAGGCCCAGGCCGGTGCCTTCCTTGACTCCTTTGGTGGTCACATCGACCTGGCGGAACTCATCAAAGATCAGCTTTTGATGTTCCGGCGAAATCCCCACCCCGGTATCGGCGACAGAAATACGTATGAAATCCGCCTCCTGTGCCGCCGCGATGCGTATCTTGCCCCTGGGTGGAGTGAACTTTACGGCATTGCTGGCCAGGTTATAAAAAACCTGCTTGAAGCGTATGCGGTCGGCATACAGAACAAACTCATCACCTACGGCGCTTTCCACATCAATTTGTTTCCTTATGGCGAGAGGAGTAATCGTGGAAAGGACCTCAGGCATGGCCTCGGCCAACACGAAGTCTTCCGATTGCAACTCAAGCTGGCCGGCTTCGATCTTGGAAAGATCGAGAATGTCATTGATCAGGTCTAAAAGATGCTTGGCCGCCTTGCACACGTGCTCGACATAGCGCTGCTGTTTGTCATTGAGATCGCCGGCCGTCTTTTCTTCCAGCAACTCAGAGAAGCCGATGATAGCGCTCAATGGAGTGCGTAATTCATGGCTCATGCTGGCAAGAAATGAGCTTTTTAACCGCGTGGCGCGCTCAGCTTCCAGGCGGCGCAGCTCCAGTTCGCGGTTCTGCTGTTCAATCTGTGCCAGGTGGCGCTGTCTTTCTTCCTCAGCCCGTTTGCGTTCTGTAATATCAACTGCCATCACATAATCCGCGGGCCGGCCGGCAAAGTTGATTGAATAGGACGTGACCTCCACGTCGATGATGCTTCCGTCTTTTTTCCAATGCCGCCAGGCGCCAAACGCGTGGTCTCCGTTGGAAAGAGAAGCAACTCTCTCAAGCAGCGCTGGAACATCCTCTTGCGGGCGGATGTCTTTGATGGTCATGGCGAGGAATTCCTGCCGCGAATATCCATAGTTGACAACCGCGGCATTATTCACCGCTATAAAGCGGAGAGTCTCGCGGTCGTAGATCCAAATGGGATAGGGAGCAAAGTCGAACAGTTTGCGGTAGCGTTCTTCGCTTTCGCGCAATTCCGCTTGCGTTTGCATACGTTCGGTGATGTCGCGGGCCAATCCTACCTCGCGGTAGACATTCCCATGCTCATCGCAGACAGGAAAGGCCCGGGCCGCAAACCAGCGAATTTCGCCATTGGGGCGAATGATGCGATAGTCCTGGCGGAAATGGGTCTTCTGGGTCTCAGTGATCTGGAGCATGCGCTCACGATCCTCAGGATGAATAAACTCTGCCCATGACTGCTGTTCTTTGTAGAGCCTCTCGCAGCTATGTCCTGTGATCTTCTCGTATGCCGGGCTGACATAGATGAAGATTCCGGTTTCGATGTCGCGAATCCAGAAGATGTCAGGAATATTTTCCGCCATCTGCCGAAAGCGCTCTTCGCTTTCCCGCAGCGCCGCCTGGGCGCGGATTCGACCCCTTATGTCACGATGCAGTGTGTAGTAGACCAACAGCAAGAGCAAGAAAACCACGACCACGATAGCGGCAAAGGTTGCCGTAGTTTCCCGCTGGCTGGCGACCAACGCCGTCTGCCGTTTTTCCAGCAAGGAGCGCTCCTCACCTTGCATTTCGGCGATCATCTGCCGAATTTTGCGCATGTCCGCCTGTCCCTCGGTGGCCAGATCTATCTGTTGTGCGACCGCAGTACTGGTCTGTTTTCTCAGGGCAACGCTTCGATCGAGGATATCCAGGCCCTCGTTGACCGCAATTTCCAACGATACAAGCCGTTTTTGCTGGAGGGAATTATCGGAGGTCAACTGCTTGACGCGTTGCAGTTTCTGGCTGGTTTGCGCACGGCTGGTCTGATAGGCGTTGGCGTAGGAATCATCGCCGGTAATGACGTAACGGCCGCGGCTGGCCTCGGCGTCCACGATGTTGGCGATCACGTCTTCCAGTTCGGTCAGGACCTCGTGCGTGTGCGCCACCCACTGGCCGGCTTCAATAAAAGCGCGTACGTTGCGGTAGGAAAAGAAAGCGAGCAGAAGAACTACTGCGCCCGCCACGCTCAGGCCCAGGGCGGCTCTTCGTTCGATGGGTTCGGCTGGAGTTTTATCCTTGGCTAGTGTGCTGGGGGTTGAAGTCATGATGACCCATCATGCACATGCACTCGCACTCGCATTCCGGGTTACACTTGCTTCCCGACTGGGAAGCCTGATCTCACTCTGAAATTGCTGGAACAAATCGCGGTCCCACCAGCCCCGCTTCACTTCATCTTCCATTGTGGTGAACGCTTCTGCGGGAGACAAAGCTTTTTTATAAGGACGCTCAGTGGTCAGGGCATCGTAAACGTCAACAATCTGGAGGACGCGGGCGGTCATCGGGATTGTGTCGCCTTTCAGCCCGTCGGGATAGCCCGTTCCATTCAGCTTTTCATGATGGTGGCGAATGATAGGTAATACCAACCGGAATGATTTTAGAGGACTGCATATTTTTTCCCCGGTAATCGGATGCTCACGCATGAGCTGCCATTCGTGTTCGGTCAGCTTGGCAGGCTTGAGCAGGATGTTATCGGGAATCGCTACCTTGCCAATATCGTGCACCACGCCGGCCCGGCGCAACGCTATGATGTGTTCCTCATCGAGCCCAATGCGCTCGCCCAGGCGGGCGGAACACTCCGCCAGGCGCTCGCAGTGTCCATGGGTATACGGATCTTTGGCTTCGATGCTGCGCGCCAGAGTGAAGACCACCGACTCGGCCCGCTCCAGCTCATCGGTGTAAGCCTTCAGGTTGAGGAGCGAGTGCACCCTGGCAAGGAGTTCAATACGCTCAAATGGTTTGCTCAGAAAGTCATCGGCGCCGGCCTTGATTCCGCGTACCCGGTCCTCGACCGCTGACAGCCCGGTGATCAGGACTACGGGAGTCAACCGCCTCTCCGGGTCTTTCTTGATCTGGCGACACACCTCAAAGCCGTCGATGTAGGGCATGGCCACGTCAGAGAGAACAAGATCGGGCCTGGAGCGCACAACTTCTTCAAGCGCGCGTCTTCCATCAGGGGCTGTGATAACTTCCAGCCCTTCCATCCGCAACATTTCTTTTAAGAGTTCGCGATTTGCCTCGTCGTCATCCGCCACAAGGATCTTACTGGTCATGGCCTGAACGCCTCCAGAGAAGTCGGGTAAGGTGGAATATTCACACCTATCCCCAGGGAGGCTTGAGGAGGTGAAAAATATTGCTACACCTGAATATTGAGTATCACTTTATAACGATAACTTGCCAAGTTACTAATGTAATTCCTCGCAGATTTTTCAAGAATTCCTGAAATGAAACAATTCCTGAATTGAAATTTGTTATCGATGAGGTCAATAACCAGCAGATATACTGCCTTTTTGATGATTTGGAAAGCGGAGCTAAGTAACTGCAATTGAAAGCGATGCGGGGTTATAAAGTTTCTACAGTTGCGGGCACCTGGGCGGCGCTCTGCAGCACAGCGGTGGCCCCCTTGAAATTGCAGCCGCGAGTGATCTCGTTGGGAATCACCAGGCAGCGTAGGCCGGCAGCCGTGGCAGCAGCCAAGCCCCGCTCGGAATCTTCGATGGCTATGCAGCGCTCGGGCACCAGGCCCAACCGGCGCAATGCGAGCAGATAGGGCTCAGGATGAGGTTTGGTGCGGTTAAAATCTTCCCGCGCCAGGACAAATTCAAAGAACCCGGTCAGGCGGGTGGCTGCGTGCATTACGTCAAAGTGTTCGCGCTGCGAGCTGGTTACAACCGCCATGCGCGCCCGGCCCTGCAATGCGCCCAGCGCTTCGGGAACTCCTGCCATAATGCGGGTATGGTTCCGCAGGACATCGGCGTAGGCGACATCCCGCTCTCGCTTGAGGGCGGCGATGCGGTCAGCGTTCCATCCGCATTTGGCAACCAGGTCGAAGGTGCTGCGCCCCTGGCGCATGGAGAGGTCCAAAAATTGCTCCAGCGTCAGCTCCACGCCGGCCTTGGCGAGCGTTTCGCGGGTGCTCTGGAAGAAGAGTCCTTCAGTGTCGACGAGTACGCCGTCGTTGTCCCATAAGATGGCGTCTACCATGTTGTCCCGATGTACTATTGTAAACTGCGCGATCTGAAGGACGCGACCTACGATCAGGTATCGTCCAGAAAATGCGAGGAGGAGAAAAGCGGTGAGAATCAAGCCATACATACGCAACGTTCTTGCCTTATGCTTTGTTCCAGGGATGACCGCGTTTCACCCCGCCCATGCTCAAAGTAATGCGCCAACTTTGCCGAAGAACCCGCAAACGTCTGCGGCGAGCGTGACCTCACATGACGATGCCAGTGCCAATACCACCGATGCGCTGCGCAAGAAAAGAAGCGACCGCTATAACTCCCCGCCCGGCACGCCGCCACTGGATGACGATAGCTACTTGGTCGTGGAAACGGCTTCCAGCGATCAGACCGCGCTCCCGGGGTTGCCGGCGAACAACAGCGATGCCATCATCGTGGGCTCGATCGTGGCGCAGCATGCATATCTTTCCAGCGACCGCACCGTTATTTATTCGGAATTCAAAGTGTTGGTGGAACAAAACCTGAAAGCGCCGAAAGATTTCCCGCTGCACACGGGCAACAGTATTGATGTTGAACGGCAGGGCGGGGAAATACGATTTGCCTCCGGAGTAACCCTCAGCCGGGGCGTGGCCAATCAGAGCTTGCCCTGGGTGGGGAAGCGATATCTTTTCTTTCTGCAATACCGGCCGGACGAAAAAGATTTCTTTCTTATCACCGGATACCGCCTGGAAGGGGCGCAGGTAACTCCACTCGATAACACCAAGACCGTGCCGGCAATCACAGAGACAAACCAGAACAAAGATGCTCTTCCGACACCGCTCCCCGATCCCAGAACGGAGTTTATCTATGGAACCAGCGAAGCCCAATTGCTGGCGAAGGTAAAGGCGCTCATTGCATCAGGGACGCCGTAATTTGTAGAGGAATCATGGTGTCGCCTATACCTTGGTATAGGTCCCACGCCCGAGCGGTCGTACTATACCAAGAGATAGTTTTTTCCGCTTTGCTTCCGCGATATATTCCGCACGCTTTGCAGACCATTGTCATCTATCTTATTCGCGTGCTGGAAGCAATGTTCGTAGTTGGTGCGGTGGGCTGCGCCGTAAGCGTGATTCCTATTACTGCCTATCGGCTCATCATGGTTCTGTTCGAGCCGAATATTCCCGGCGAAGAAGATGGCTACATGCAAGGCCCAACAAACCGCGAACCTCTTACCTCTTCACATTCAGTCTCATCGCTGCGTCAGGCAGGCTGATTTCTGGACGTAAATGCCAAGCCTAAGGCAGAGAATCCATAATCCCATTCTTGATGATCTGATTTCTTAGCTCCTGCGGCGTGGCGCCCACGCCGCAGGTATCTACTGTCTTCCAATCGAAACAGACCATGCCGGAATCCTGGTTGTTCAAGACCGTCAGAACACCAACATTTCCTATCATGGGAAATCCCGGTATGGGTACATTCAAGGAAACTGCCGGCGTCACCGCTGGAATGGGCGCCAGCCACAGATTGACCACGCTATTCTGAGAAGCGAGCCACGTACTCCAGATGGCCGGCTGAGGGCTCATCAAGGTAAAGCCCAGGTTGAGTGTGCCGGCGCTGTAGGTGAGGTCAACGGTGTCAGTACAACTTGGGGGAGACGTGTTTATCAGCAATGAGATTTCAGGGCCGGAAGTGGCTATCAGGTCGGGGCGGCCATCGCGATTGAAGTCCGCCGCCACCATGCGTCGGGCCTGCAGGTTCTCATTGTTTCCGGCGAAGTCATATTGAGCCGGAAAGTTCCCTGCTCCGTCACCGGTCAATATCGAGATGATTCCATCCCGGCCCACAGCGATATCAACGTGCCTGTCGCTGTCGAAATCTGCGAGCGCGAGTGCGACAGCCCCTGGAAATTTGCCCGTCAATGGCAGTGTGCGCGCGAGTGAGAAACTCCCTGCTCCTGTTCCGAAAAATATGTCAACAAAGATGGAATCTCCTGTTGAGCGGGACACGACCACGGCATCCAGGTTGCCATCTTCATTGACATCTGCGAGCGCTATTTGGGGGAATCCGGCCCCCGTCGTGGCCATCGGCGCGGTAATGGTAAATCCTCCCATTCCATCGCCCAGGAGCGTGGTCATTGTCCCGGAGCCCACGGCAACAATATCTATGTGACCATCGTGATTTATATCTGCTGCGGCCACTTCCAGAGTAGTTCTGCCCAGAGTAGCAATGGGAAATCGGCTTGGGGGATTGAATGTCCCGTCTCCGTTTCCCCGATATATCCACACCGCCTGGTCTCCCGATGCGCCTACCGCCAGGTCAGGGATGCCGTCGCCATTGAAGTCGCCACTGGCGAGGCTGTCGGCGCCTGTTCCTGTATCGGTAATAACCGGGCCGGCGCTGAAGTGACCGGCTCCATCTCCCAGGAACAACTCAACCTGGTCGCCCACGAAGGGAGCCAGAATACCCGAATCCTCTGTTGAGAGAGTCACCGCGATATCCAACTTACCGTCACCGTTGAAATCTGCTGCCACAATGGCATCGGGAGGCAGACTCGTTACCCCAGTACTCATGGAAACAGGATCGAGAAACGTGCCATCACCCCTGCCCTGAAAGTACATGAATACCTTTGCCGTCCGGTCTACCATGACCAGATCATGAATGCCGTCGCCGTTGAAGTCGGCGGCGACGATTCCTCTCAGATCGGGAGCGAGATTGCCGGAAGAAGGTAGAAAGCTCGTTGTAGTTGTGAATGAAACCGTAGCGGCTGCGCTGCCGGTGTATGCGACGATGGCGCAAGCATAAATTACGATGTTTCTGAATAACCGTAGCGTCATTTTGCCTCCTGCTAGAACTTTGGACATTTCCGTTTTGAAAGACACTCGCACCGGCAAAGCGCGGCGAGCCGGCGGCTTTTTGCTTCTAGGGCAGCGAACCTATAATTCCATTCTTCATGATCTGGTCTTTAAGTTGCTGCGGCGTGGCGCCTACGCCGCCGGTATCCACGATCTGAAAATCGGCACAAACCAAGCCGAAAGTGGAATTACTTAAGGTCGTTAGAACTCCGACGTTTCCTATCATGGGAAATCCGGGTATCGGCACATTGAAGTTCACCGCAGGCACTACGCGCGGTACCGGAAGCGACCACAAATTGATAACGTTATTCGGAAACGCCAGCCACGTGCTCCAGATTGCCGGCTGAGCGCTCTTTAACGTGAAGCTCAGATTGAGAGTGCCGCCGTTGTAGGTGAGATCGAGGCTGTCGTCGCAGCCCCGAGGCGAAGTGTTGATCAGGACAGTGATGAATTCTCTCGGAGGTCCCCCAGTGATGGCCAGGTCGGGGCGACCGTCACGGTTAAAGTCTCCGGCCACCATGCGGTACGAAGGAATGGTATCCCCAACAAACCCAAAATCGAATTCTGCGGGAAAATTTCCCATTCCGTCACCGGTGAATACCGAGATGAAGTCTTGCTGGGTTACAAGAACGCTACGCCCCAAAGCCAGATCCAAAGTGCCGTCAGTATCAAAGTCCGCCATCGTAATCGCTGATCCCGGGCCGCTCACATGTTTCTCTTGCTGGAAGGCGAAGGTGCCGTCGCCGACTCCGAGAAAAACGTCGATATCTGTCGAGTCGAATTCGGAAGATGCCGCCACGAGGTCAATCTTGCCATCGCCGTTGATGTCTCCGAGGGCGATCTGAGCGAATTCGCTTCGCACGTTGACAGCGGGTAAGGGAGTAAATCCTCCAACGCCATCGCCCAGTAGTGTGATCACCTGCCCGCTGTCTTCAGCAACCACATCCAGATGTCCGTCGTTATTGACATCGGCCGTAGCGATATCCATCGCCGTACCGCCACTCAAGGTATTCGCAGGAAATTGGGTGGGATCCCTGAATGTTCCGTCTCCATTGCCCAGGTGAATCCAGACTGCTCGGTCCCCCAATGCGCCCACGGCCAGATCGGGGATGCCATCGCCGTTGAAATCTCCGATGGCAAGGCTCGTAGGCGTTGTTCCCGTGGTAATGATGATGCCATCGCCGAAGTGGCCCGCGCCGTCTCCCAGGTGTACGGTGATCACGTTGCCTCCGAACGCCATCGTTGGACTAAGGTATGGATGGCTGATCGCGATATCGAGCTTGCCGTCGCCATTGAAATCGGCTGCGACAATAGCTTCAGGCAAGAGGCTGGTCGCACCCGCCATGCTGGTGGTAACGAAAGGCCCAAACGTGCCATCGCCGTTACCCTGCCAGTATAGGAACTCATTTGTCTCTGAGTTCACTACGACCAGATCGGGAACGCCGTCGCCGTTGAAGTCTCCGACTGTAATTCCCCTCATGTCGAAGTGCCCGGATAAGTACGACGCCATGTTGAATGAGACAGTGGCTTCTGCGCTGCCAGTGCACGCTGCAATGGCGCATGCGCACATTACAATTCTTGTGAACAGCTGTCGGGTCATGTCGGCCTCCTTGCTGGTGGGTTTGGTTTTGGGGCCTGTTGCGGCTTCCTGAGAAAATCGCCGCAGTGGAATACCGGAATTATAGTGGAAGCTGGAGAGAAATCGTTTCTTTTTACGCAATCTTAATACTAGTTTCAATTTGGGAATTACAGGCAAACTGGGTCGGGTTGAGCCGGTAAACTTCGAGAATTGAATGGTGACTCATTCCTGGCTGTGTCGACAAAAGTGCGCCCGGAGCTGCGAAACTGGTGTAGGCTGAACATAGTTCAATGAAAAAATATACGTGGGGAATTGGGCTCGCAGTGCCGGGTGGAGTGCTGGCCGGTTTTCATGCAAAATGGCATATTGGAGAAATCCTAAGTGGCGCTCTTTGGGGCGCGGTGCTCGGCTTTCTCATGGGATTGACGGCAGAATTAAAAGAAGAAACCAAGGGCAAGAAATAAGTTGCCGTTTGCTTTGCAGATACCACCTGCAACTTCCACTGCCCGCGATAACTTCATGATGTAATCTACTCGCGGATGAACCTGCCCACGCTCTCCGCCGCTCAGATTGAAGCGATCACCGCTGCTGTCGTTGACTTTATTGCCCAGCAGCGATGGAAGTACCTGCTTGAGAGCGCGCCGATGACAACGGTTCAAATTGAATCGCTGCGCTCTTTTTTCCCCGCATCGGTCCTGGAGGCTGCCCGTTTCGTCGAACTCATGCCGGACCGCCGCATCAGCAATCCGCTTTTCTACGGAGAGCTGAAGAGCATGGGGTTCAGCCGGGAGGTGCTGCCTGACTTCGCAGAGATGGCGGCTGTAACCTTTGTTGATCTCATCGTTTCGTACGGCGCCATCAGCGAGCAGACCCGGTTTCACGAGCTGGTGCATGTGGTGCAGTATCAGAAGCTGGGAGTGCACGCCTTTGCTTCGCGATACGTCACGGGATTTCTCTCTGCAGGGGGCTACGAAGGCATCCCACTGGAACGCAATGCCTACACCCTGGAGGCTCGCTTCAAAGCAGATACTTCCAAACCGTTCTCCGTCGAAGCCGAAGTGCAATCGTGGATTGACGCCGGCAGGTTCTGAGATATTTCAGAGAGGCCATGGATGGTCGCGTACTACCCCGCAAAGAGCCCGGGGCTAAAACTCTAATCAATTTAATTCTCAGATTGCAGCAGGGCCATTTGGAGAGGGATATTGGGGGGGGAAGGTGGCGAAAACTCTGCAATTGAAGATTCACAAAAGTAGACGAACCAAACTACGTTTGACTAAATAAACAGAGGATGTATTGCGGATATCCCTCTCCATTGTGGGTCGTAAGCATAACCTAAAACCCGGTAAAAGCTCAAGCCGCCGCAAGAAACTTCAACAGCCAAGGCCGCGCGCATTCGACCAGGCGCCGGGAAGCCCTAAAAACTGTTTCGCAGGTTCCTGGCGTGCTCAATATTCTTGCGCGCAGTTTCTAACAAATCATCTGACCGGGGGTTCGGTTCCCGGAGATTCTTGACCAGGAATGGCGGCTTGGCCTGCAAGGATATGTCTGCAAGGTCGAGATAGCGCTGGATCCACGCCTCCTCTTCCGTCAGCGAGTCTTCCCCTCGCTGCAGAGCGTGAGAGATGCGCTCGTAGTCGGGTGCTTTTTTCATAGGTTAGCCGCTATCGTCGAATTGGCCAGAGGAAGTGTTACCAGACTTAGATTGAAACTGCCATCCACACGTTGCTGGCGGGGTCGCATAATTTTCACCCCGGAACCAGCCTGGCCCAGTTCTGAATTATGGGCAGCCTGCATACATTCTTGACACAATAGCGATTCCGCTCCCGCTTTGCGGGATCGGAATGACAATTCAAGCGTGATGGCAGGACTTATGTTTCCGGTAATCGCGGAGTTTTTCGCAGCCGCCAGGTCGAGGAAGCTTTGAGATGGATGGGCTTGCTTTGCCGGCGAAAGCGGAATCAGCCTGGGGCCCTCATCGCGGGCCTGGGGTTGCTGCGAATCGTATTTGCTGACGGCTTCTTATGGCCGCCGGCTTCGGCGTAAGTTGACGCTTGCGCTTGCGTGCTCGACTGGAGTTAATCATGATTTCAACGTCACATTGAGGAGCTGCTAAATACTTGGACGCCAGGGGCAGAAAGCGAGTTTTATGCCTCATACAATTTATCACCCAGGCGAATCTGTGAAGACATCCGGACTCTACAGAGTGGTTCACTACACGGCGCATCCGAATCCAGGGCGATCAGACCAGGAGATGCAACGGTTTGTTGCCGGCGAGATCTTTCCGACCTGCCGCATGTGCGCCGATCGCGTGGATTACCTGCTCATTAAGGGAGCGCCGCCCATTTTTGACGATCCGGATTTTGCTTCCATGCGCTAGTGTGTAAGCGCCGGCGCAAAGTCACTGTTTGGAACTGCTGCGGTATTCCCTGCCATGTACGGGCCCATTTTGGGGCCTTCCCGTAATGGAACTCGCATTCCGGCAGATCAGATTTTCCCAGGCTTCGAAAAGAAATGATCGGCGCTATCAGCGATTGTGCCGCTCAACTCGACCCTGCATCTCGGAGAGAGGCCGGCACAATCCATATGCATCCATGATCTCCGCGCGCAGCGCCCGGATGGCCTCTTCCGCCTCCGGTCTGTGCGGCCATTCTGTCTGAGGCGGTTGCGGGCTTAAACCCAGAGCAATCCCTTCCCTCCGCGATTGGGTGCCTTCATCCATGTTGAATTGATTCTCCTGCCTGGATAGTGCAGAAGAGAGCGATTTCGTTTCAGGTTGGGGTTGAAAGGTGCAGAACAACTCACGATGCTAAACAGAAGGCCACGATGGTGTCACCGCGCATGCCCGTCGCGGTCTCCGCTTCTTTCACCAGAGTAGATTCCAGGCCGCTAGGATCGGGGTGCATCTCGCAGGCGGCAATTTGCTGGTTGGTAGCTCCGTGAAAGCAGAGTTCGCAAACACCCAGACCACCTTCGGAGCGCACCGGCGGTCCGAAGACACGGCAGGTCATGGGACGAGATTCGTACAGCTCACAGGTCCCGGTCTGGGGATCGAGCACCGGGCAAGGCTCGCCATCGGCGAATTCAAAAAACTTCCGCTCAGCCTCTTCGTCTTCGTGCAATATGCCTGTCGTCAGATCACCGGGAAATTGCGCCGAGAGCCGCGCCACAGATTGGCGGGCGCGTTCGCGGATTCGGGCGGCGCGCTCGGGGGCGCGTTGTTCAAGATGGGCAAATCCCTGTTGCAACCGCACGGCATCGAGCTGGTTAATCGGGAATGGACCCACACAACACTGGGTGCATCCGGGACGGCAAACCAGCCAGTCGCCGCTTCGCTGCACAGCATCGGCCAGCGCGGAATCCACGATTTGCACCAGCTCGCGATCACGAGATGGGCGGGCAGCAATCGGCATTTATTAAGGATATAGCATTTGGTATATGGGCCGCAGGCATGGAAACTATCAAAGTCGCCGCGTCTGCTGCATATTAGAATTTTGGAGACTTGAGCTCCGACTGTAAGCTATTGGCTACGGCCTCTGTGGTCGAAGACTTGATCGTAAAATCAGGTACCAGCTTTGATCCGCAAATTTGATGCTGTAATAGCCGGCGCGGGCGCAGCCGGACTCATGTGCGCGCTCGAGGCCGGCAAGCGCGGGCGGCGCGTTGCCGTGTTGGAGCACGCCGACCGCATTGGCAAGAAGATACTTATCTCCGGCGGCGGCCGCTGCAATTTCACGAATATCTATTGCCAGCCGGAAAATTTCATCTGTGCCAATCCGCATTTCGCGAAATCGGCATTGGCGCGGTATACGCCATCGGATTTCATTGCACTGATCGAAAAGCACCGCATTCCTTATCATGAAAAGACCCTTGGCCAGCTCTTCTGCGACCGCACAGCCCACGATGTTACCAACATGCTGGAAGCCGAGTGCGGGCAGGCGGGAGTACAAATATTTCTCAACAGCAGAATCCGCGAGGTCCAACGCACGAGTGAATTTGTGGTTCGGACCGAAGCCGCCGAATTCCGCTCCGCAACCCTGGTGGTCGCAACCGGAGGGCTTTCGATTCCCAAAATCGGGGCCACCTCGTTCGGTTACGATCTGGCCCGCCAATTCGGGTTGAAGATCGTTCCCACCAGGCCGGGACTCGTGCCGCTGGTTCTGAACGCGGAAGACCGCAGCCGTTATTGCGATCTTGCCGGGATATCGGCAGAGGTGATAGCTGCTAGCAACCATCGCAGCTTCCGGGAGAAGATGTTAATCACTCACAAGGGACTGAGTGGACCAGCGGTCCTGCAGGTTTCTTCATACTGGAGCGCGGGCGAGCCCATCTGCATTGATCTCGCGCCGGAGCGCGAGGTTACGGCGGCGATTCGCGAAGCCAAGGTGAGAAATCTCAGCGTGGCGCGGGCGGCCTTTCAGCAGGCACTGCCCCATCGGCTGGCGACACGCTGGCTCGATCTGCACGCACCCGCGGCGTGGAACAATCAGGCAATTGCACAACTTGAACAACAGGCACACCAATGGAGCCTTACCCCCACGGATACGGAAGGCTATGCCAAGGCCGAGGTGACCGCGGGCGGAATAGACACCGATGAGTTGTCGGCCAAGACAATGGAGAGCCAAAAAATTCCCGGCCTGTTTTTCATCGGCGAAGTGGTGGATGTCACCGGCCACCTGGGCGGCTTCAACTTCCAGTGGGCCTGGGCCTCGGGCGCAGCGGCGGGACGAGCGCTGTAGATTTGCCAGGTTAAATTCCGAGGTTGAAATCCATGTCGTAAAATAAGCACTCTTGCCCGTACCCGGTGAACATGACCGCCTGCGCGTTGTGCTAGTCTCCACGCGCAATCCGCTTAACATTGGCGCGGCAGCGCGCGCCATGAGCAATTTTGGTTTTCGCCATCTGCGGGTGGTGAACCCGTACGAAGCGGCATTTCGCGAGGCGCGCTCGGCTGTGGGCGCCTCGGCGCTGCTGAAGAGCGCCTCGGAATACACGAGCCTGGCCGAAGCTGTGGCCGACTGCGCGCTGGTGGTTGGAACCACCACGGCCCGTCATCGCGAGCTGCAACACCCGCTGCGAGGGTTGGAAGAGGGCGCGCGCCTGATACGCAAGCTCGCCTCGGGCCGCGTCGCGCTTTTGTTTGGCTCGGAAAAGCGCGGTCTCTCAAACCACGACCTCAGCTACTGCCACTGGTTGGTGCGCATACCGACACACGACGAACACAGCTCCATGAATCTTGGGCAGGCCGTGGCAGTCTGCCTTTATGAACTCGCGCGTGGAGCCCGGAAAAAAGGATTGCCAAAACAATTACGAGCCACAGAGCGGCTTCAGAAAAACGATTCGGCCGCGGCGGGCCAGCTTGAGCGGATTACCGCCATGCTGCTCGATGCGCTGTGCGCCAGCGGCTACCTGAAGCCGCAGCCTGGAGCTTCAACTGAAGAAAAGGTTCGTCGCCTGATTCGCCATCTCAACCTGCCCGCCAGCGACGCCGAACTCTGGCTGGGAATGCTGCGGCAGATGGTGTGGAAGATGAGGTCAGGGAAAGAATTGAAGGAATGAATTGGCGCAAACATATAGACGAACATGGATTCGCAATTTTCGCCGATATGCTGTCGCGAGCGGAGGTCAGACAACTACTTGAGAGCCTTGCTTTAACAGCTACTGCTAGGGCTTCTGCTTGTCAGTCGGCTTCTTGTTCGCCGGCTTCGCAGGCGTCGGCGGTGCCGTGAGCTTGAGGAGCTTTTCCCGTTCGGCCTGGGCCAACTGCTCCAGCTCAGGATGCCCCGCAATATGCTGCAAGGCCTGGTTAATCGAAGACAGGGCCTTGTAATATCTCTGCAGGTTGTCCTGAGCCAGCGCAAGGTTGTACCAGACATAAGGATCGGGCGCTGTCTTGTTCAAGTCAGCCGCGGCTTGCAGCTCTTCTTCAGCGGCAAAATAATCTTCGGTCTTCAGTTCCATGATGCCCAGGGCGGCGTGCGCCAGGCCGCGCAACTTTGTCTTATAGGCCACTGTTTGCGCGTGGGTAGTCCCAGGCGGCGCGATAAAAGTGGCGTCCATGGTCTCGAGAGCGCGGGTGGCGTTATTTTTGATCTCGGCGATTTTCTGGTCGCGGTCCAGGTCAACGTCGGCGAGGGTATCTGCAAGCACCGTGGCGGTGAGCACCAGGGCAACGGGGTCCTCGGGGTCAAGGTCCAACACTTTTTCTCCCATGGCCAGCATCTTGCCGCGATCACCCTCATTCTGATATTCGTGCATGGCTTTGGAATAAAGATAGGGCCGCAACTCGCTGGCGGGATACTTAAGCGCGAACTCGTCCGCCGCTTTTTCCACAATGGCCCCGCCCTTTAGAGCGTAGGTGGCGGTATAGTCGCTGTATTCCTGCTTGCTTTTGGCCTGAGGCGGATGCCGCTGTTCCTCCTGCGCCTGTGAAGACGATGGGTTTTCCGCTTGGCCGCCTGCTGCCGGGTTTTGCGGTTGGGCGGCGGAGGCCGGCGCGAACACCCGGAAAAGCATGAGCGCAAGAACGACGGCGTGAATACCACGATGCTTTATCATAGCTGCCCAATATTTGCGGCAAACCCCGCCTCTATCCCGAAATGGGAATAGTGGCAGATTTGCAAACGAAGCGGCCAAATTTGGTTACTAAAGCCGGTGACCCATCGGTGATTGCAAATTCACCAAAGATTAATATTTAAATTCATTTTCCGTTAACATTCCACTGCTATTGTCTACGAGTCTTGATAGTAGATCGTACTTCACGACTTAGTTGCTGCATAGAAGTCCTGGTTGGCATTGTCGCATTCGAATCAAATCTCAGCTAGTTTCTCCGGAGGGTTTGATGTTTCCACGCAGATTCGCGCTTTTCACGTTTGTAGCACTTCTGATGCTTGCCCTGGTTCCTTCTCAAGTCCTGGCCCAGTGCGGGGTTGAACGCTGGTCGGTAAAGACCGGCACAGACCCCGATGCAGGCTCGGTGAACCTGAATTCGCCAACCAGCACCACGATAGCCAATCTGCGGGCATTCGCCACGCCCAATCCGATTCCAGCGAACAATCGTGTCGCTCCGGCCGAGACTACAGAGTGGGTCATTGATGGCACTCTGACCTTATACAAACTGGAAAGCGACTCCGATTACCACCTTGTCGTGCAGGATGCTTCCGGCAATACCATGATTACGGAGATCCCGTCGCCTTCGTGCGTGGGCTCCGGCAGCCCATTTTTTGCCGGCATCCAAAACGCCCGCTCCGAATTTGACGCCAAATTTACCGCGACCACAAGCTTTCAAACCGCAAACATTCCTGTGCGAATCCACGGTGTAGGAATGTTCGATTTTCCCCACGGGCAAACCGGCGCGGCACCCAATCAGATTGAATTACACCCGGTGCTGGATATTATTTTTAATCCGGGCACGGGAACGCCGGATTACACTGTGAGCGCCTCTCCTACAAACTTGTCTGTGACTCAGGGCAGCTCAGGCAGCACCACCATCTCAACCGCGAGCAGCGGCGGGTTCAATTCGGCAATTTTATTATCCACCTCGGGCCTGCCCTCTGGAGTGACTGCCAGCTTCAGTCCAGCTTCTATCGCGGCCCCGGGCAATGGAAATTCTACGCTGACGTTTTCCGCCAACAGCACGGCAACAACGGGCACGGCCACCGTAACCATAACCGCAAGCGGAGGTGGTGTTACCCATACCACGACTGTGGCTCTCACCATCAGTGCTGCCGCGTCGCCCAACTTCACGGTGACTGCATCGCCAGCCAGCCTGTCGGTTACTCAGGGCAGTTCGGGCAACACGACCATTTCAGCAACGGTCAGCGGCGGATTTAATTCCGCTGTGTCACTTTCGGCTTCGGGCTTGCCTACGGGCGTTACTGCCAGCTTCGCTCCGGCTTCCATTGCCGCGCCGGGCAGTGGCAACTCAACACTCACATTTACCGCCAGCAACACGGCAACCATTGGGACGTCGAATGTAACCGTGACTGCCAGCGGTGGCGGGGTTACTCATACCACCACCGTCGTCCTCACAATCCCACAAACGAACGTGTTGGGAATAGTTCCGCCCGATCACGTAGTGGTTGTTATGGAGGAGAACCACTCGTTCTCCAACATCATCGGCTCTTCTTCCGCCCCTTATATCAACAGTCTCGCGCAGCAGGGTGCTCTGTTTACGCAATCGTTTGCCGTTGAGCATCCCAGCCAGCCCAATTACCTGGATTTATTTTCGGGGTCGAATCAGGGCGTTACCGATGATTCCTGCCCGCATACGTTTTCGACCGAGAGCCTGGGCAGCGAGCTGACGACGGCGGGACAATCTTTCACCGGCTTCTCGGAAGACCTGCCCTCTGCTGGTTCAACGGTCTGTACTTCCGGGGCCTATGCGCGCAAGCACTCTCCCTGGATCAATTTCACCAACGTTGCCACCACAGCCAATCAGCCGTTCACCAGCTTCCCCACGGATTTCTCGACGCTGCCGACGCTCTCTTTCGTCATCCCGAACCTCAATGACGATATGCATGACGGAACCATCGCGCAGGGCGATACCTGGCTGCAACAGCACATTGATAGTTATGTTCAGTTTGCCAACACCCACAACAGCCTGCTGATCGTGACCTGGGATGAAGACGACAACTCCAGCAACAACCAGATTGCGACCATCTTCGTTGGTCCAATGGTGAAGCAAGGGCAGTTCTCTGAGACCATCAATCACTTCAACGTGCTGCGCACGCTTGAGGATTTGTACGGTCTGACGCACGTGGGCAGCGCCGCCACTGCCACGCCAATCTCGGACGTGTGGAAGCAGGCAACGCCTGACTTCACGGTCACGGCCTCGCCGGCTTCACTGAGCGTTACGCAAGGCACATCGGGAAGCAGCACAATCTCGACGACGGTCAGTGGCGGCTTCAATTCTGCCGTGTCACTGTCGGCTTCCGGCTTGCCTGCGGGCGTGACTGCCAGCTTTAGCCCGGCTTCCATTGCTGCCCCTGGCAGTGGGAGCTCGACAGTTACATTTACCGCCAGCAGCACGGCGACAACCGGCACAGTGAACGTAACCATTACGGCAAGCGGTGGAAGTGTGACACACACAACCGTCGTGGCTCTTACCATCACTGCTGCGGCGACGCCGGACTTTACGGTAAGCGCCTCGCCCACCAGCGTCTCGGTTGTGCAAGGCAGCTCGGGTACAAGCACGATTTCGACGACGGTCAGCGGCGGCTTCAACTCTGCCCTGTCGTTGTCGGCCTCCGGTTTGCCTGCGGGCGTGGCCGCCAGCTTCAATCCCACTTCAATTGCGGCTCCTGGCAGCGGAAGTTCAACACTCACATTCACTGCCAGCAGCACAGCCACTACTGGCACTGTCAGTGTCACGGTAACCGCTACCGGGGGCGGGGTGACTCATACTACAACCATCTCGCTGACCGTGACCTCCGCGGCGACGCCGGACTTTGCAGTAAGCGCATCGCCGACGAGCGTCTCGGTTGTACAAGGCAGCTCGGGTACGAGCACGGTTTCGACGACGATCAGCGGCGGCTTCAATTCTGCGATCTCACTTTCCGCATCGGGTCTGCCTTCAGGCGTGACCACCAGCTTCAATCCGACTTCGATTGCTGCTCCTGGGAGTGGGAGTTCGACGCTTACATTCACTGCCAGCGGCACAGCCACGACTGGCACGGTAAGCGTAACTGTGACCGCGAGCGGCGGAGGCGTAACCCACACCACGACTGTGTCTCTGACCGTTACGGCTTCAAGCGGAGGCGGGACAACGCAAGTTCTCGGCAACCCCGGGTTTGAAAATGGGTCCTCCAACCCCGCGCCCTGGACTGTGACTACGACCGCTTCGCCGAACCGGGTGATCAACAGCGGCAGCACCGAGCCACCGCATTCCGGCACATGGGACGCCTGGCTCGATGGTCATGGCTCAACTACGACCGATACGCTGATGCAACAAGTCAGCATCGCATCCAATGCTACGGCGGCTTCATTAAGCTTCTGGCTGCACGTTGACACAGCCGAAACCACCACCAGCACGGCTTATGACAAATTGACCGTACAGGTGCGCAATACCTCGGGCACAGTGCTCTCGACGCTGGCAACTTATTCCAACCTGAATCACGCCAGCGGCTATCAACAGAAGACGTTTGACTTGAGTTCGTTCAAAGGCCAGACCATCCAGATTTTCCTGCAGGGCCAGGAGGACTTCACCTTGCAGACCTCATTTGTGGTGGATGATTTCGCATTAAACGTGACAACTCCGGGCGGCGATACTACACCTCCAACCACATCCATTACCGCTCCGGCCAACGGCGCTACCGTATCGGGAACGGTCGCTACTACCGCTACCGCATCCGACAATGTGGGCGTGACACAAATACAGATCCTGATCGACGGCGCGGTGGCTGCCTCGAACACAAACGCCACCTCGCTTTCCTTCAACTGGAACACAACGTCGGTCGCTAACGGATCGCACACCATCGTTTCCAAGGCGTTCGACGCGGCCGGGAATGTTGGAACTTCGTCTACGGTAACCGTTACCGTTTCCAACTCCGGTGGCACCACGACCGAATTGATTGGCAATGGCGGCTTCGAGAACGGCTCATCGAATCCGGCGCCTTGGACCGTTACTGCCGGAGTCGTCAACAACTCCAGCAGTGAACCGCCCCACACGGGCAGTTGGGACGCATGGCTCGACGGTTACGGGACCACGCATACCGATACAATTGTGCAGACAGTCACAATTCCCGCTAATGCAACGGCGGCAACCCTGACCTTCTGGCTGCATATCGATACGGCTGAAACCAGCACTACCACTGCCTTCGATACATTGAATGTCCAGGTGCGCAATTCTTCGGGAACGGTGTTGTCGACACTGGCTACCTACTCCAATTTGAATGCAGCGAGCGGGTACCAGCAGCGGACCTTCGATCTCAGCTCTTTCAAAGGCCAAACGATTCAGATCTATATGAATGGCACGGAAGACAGTATGCTGCAAACTTCGTTTGTAGTAGATGATGTTTCGCTCAAGGTGACACAATAACGTGGAGATGACAGGGAGAAAACCGATGAGGAAATTTGCAATTTATCTTCTTCTGCTGGCAAGCTGCACAGCTCAATTGCTGATGGCTCAACAGTCGGGCCAGACGCTGGACCGGCCTGCTCAACCGGGTTTCATTTTTGGCGATGATGGCGACCAGGTCCAGATTGTCCCCAAACAAGAACCGGGCGCGGCCAGCAGTCTCCCTAAAAAGAACCATGGCGGGGCGGCGATGAAAGCCGTTCAGCAGGTACCCATCTTCTGGGGCAAAGGATGGGCAGAGAGTGACGCGCGCACCCGCCAGACCGCGCTCGCCGACGTGCTGGCCGGCAACGCTTCCGCATCTGGCGAACTACAAAGCCACGCGATCAAAACTTTACGCGCCGCTCCAGGCTTGAACGATTTCAGCGATCTCAGCGCCACGACGGTCAACGATCTCGCCATCCAGCACAAGTTGGTGGACCTGCTGCAAACCAACGCCATACCCAAGCCCGGGGCCAATACGCTTTACGTGATTTATCTGGCTCCCGGGGTAAGCTCTTCGATTGGCGGCAACAAAGCCGGCACAGATTATCTGGCTTATCACAACGTGGTGAATGTTGAGGCCGGCGAAGTCCGCTACGTTGTCGTGCCATACAATGATGACGCGGCAACCCATCGCGCTGCGGCCGCACGCGCGTGCAGTGAAGCAGGTTTGAACCCGAACGTGATAGGCGGCTGGTTCTGAGTTGAACTCCAAGCCAAAGAAAAGGGGCCTTAGCGCCCCTTTTTTTCTTCTTCGTCTTCTTCTTTTTGCGCGCCTGAGTGATGGCTGATCCAATTGCTGATGTGCGACTCTGCGTCACTTTTCTGCTTCTTGGTTAACGCAGATTCCAACTTCGATGCTTCTGTGCGGCTCTCCGCCGACCCGAAGCGGGCGCCAAGCTGGAACCAGATAAAAGCCGCTTCGGTGTTGCGGGGCACGTGATCGCCTGCCTGGTAAAGTTTGCCCAACTCATACATTGCCTGGGCCTCGCCACCTTCAGCAGCTTTTTTGTACCACTGCACGGCCTCCGGAAAATTTTGCGGAGCACCCTCACCACGCGCATACATCTGCGCCAGCCGCAGCTGGGCGCCGGTGCGGTTCTGCCGCGCAGCTTTCAGATACCAGCTCAGGGATTCAGTCCGATTCTCGCTGCTGCTGTCGAGCGCCTCTGCCAAATGGAGCTGCGCCGCCGGCTCGCCTTGTTCTGCCGCTTTGCGGTTCCAGCGGGCAGCTTCTGCGGGGTTTTGTTCCACGCCAAAGCCCCTTTCATACATGTAGGCCAGATCGCGCTGCGCTTCGCGGATACCTTGCTCGGCGGCTTTCTTCTCCCACAACAGTGCCTGTTGGTAGTCGGCCGGGATGCCGCGCCCATAGAGGTAGGTGCGGCCCAATTCGTACTCGGCCGGCGCGTATCCTAACTCCGCCGCGCGAGTGTACCAGCGGATTGCTTGTTTGCCGTCAGGCGCTACGTTGCGTCCCAACTCGTAGCATGAGGCCAGAATGGTTTGCGCCTGCGGATTATTCAGTTGAGCATCATTTTGGATTTTTGTGAATTGATCGGGGCTGAATGGACAGTCGAACTGTTCGTTGGGTTTTTCCTGGCTAATGGCGAGCGTAGCAACGGACAGGCTCAGCGCAAAAGCGAGAAGTTTGAAAGATGATGACATATATTTTTAGGTTCTAATGCAACGGCTGAAATCGCTGAGCTTTGTCCTGCATCAGGTGCAGAAGCACACTTAAACACATTATTTGCACTCGGCCTGTTTGTTGTCGGCGGTATTCACCAGGCAGGCGTCGTCATAGTAGACATGTTCGCCGAGCACCTGGTAATGCAAGACGGTTCCCAGGCCGTTGCCGCCGGGCTGCGAAATTTTTGCGGCCGGCGGGTCGAATGCTACAGTCTCCGGGCCGTCTTTGAGGGCTTCACTCAACACGCGTCCCCGCAGCTTGCCATTGCCATCGGGAAATTTCCATTTCATGATGGCGGCGATGGTTACGGCAATATCAGCGTTGCTGGCGGGCGCTCGGTCTGCGTACTCCTGCTTGAAGTCGGGCCCGAAGGCCGCCATGTTGTTGAAGGTATCGGCACGGCTCAGGCTGCCATGCATGCCTTGTCCTTCCTGAAGCGAAGAGTCGGAAATTTCTACCCGGGTGAGCAAAGCATTCTGGCCCAGGAAAAAGTTTTTGAAACTCACCACGATCGCCGGCTTGGGCAATTTGGTTGCGCCCATCAGACCGATGGCGCTGAGCGGCAGCGCGCCGGGAAGATCGCCCAGGTCGTCGCGCACGAAGATGCCATCCACGTAATCCTGTTGCAGCAGAAATGAGCAGATGCTTTGCGCCAATTGTTTATTGGTTTCGATCTTGTCATTGCTTTCCTGTGGCAGATAAATAATGTCGGAGCCGCCATTGGCAGCGACGATAATTTCCCCGTCGGTGGGCTCGGTTTCACCCGGTGCCCTGCCGCTTCCTCCGATTACGCCATTCCCAAAAGAGGGGTGCTGCGCAAACTTGGGGTCCTCGGTGTCAATGCGCTGATAGAAGTTGCCGGTTTCAGTGGTGAAGGAAGGCGCATCCGGATCATAAAGCGGCTTCTTTAAGGCGTGCGCCAGGTCAATCGACAGAAACCCGGATGGTAAATATCCTCCTTTGACGTCTACATAAGTCTTGCTGGCGGCGTAGCTTTTGGTAGCAGCGCCAATGCGGGATATCTCCCGCTTGCTGATGGTCGAAAAGCCATGATCGGCAACCATGATGATGTCTGTGTTGCCGTCGAGGTCATTCGCTCTCAGGTAATCAACAATCTGCCAGAGGTCGTTGTCGGCGTTGCGAATTGCGGTGCGCGACGTGGGGCCGTTGATGCCGGGATACAGTTGATCGAGGCTGTCTCCCTGATTGTGTTGCGTGCCATCGGGATCGCGCGACCAGAACACAAGGAAGAACGGCTTGAACTGCTTTCGGAAAGCGGGCAAGACAGCCTGGGTGACGGTGTTCGCCAAATACTGCTGCTGATTGAAATTCGCAACCAGGGTTCCGGGGCGTCCGTTGTTGCCGCGCGAGCCCGGTTCCTGCTGGCCGTTGCTGCGATCAGGCGCAGTGGCGCTCAGTCCAGAGGCCTTCATCTCAGCTTTTACATCTGCTGCCAATGGGATACCTTGCGGGCCAGTGGCATCGTCAATGATGGTTGCCAGCGCAGGCTGAAATTCGCCGTTGACGGCCGCGATCTCAGAGATATCCTGAATTGCAGCAGGCCCCAGCTTGCCGACAACCGCGACTGCGTAGCCGTTGGCGCGCGCCAAATCCGCCAGGGTCGGCTCCCCCAGATAGTTGCCATCATAGTAGTCATTTAGTTTGGCAAGAAAAAAGTCGTTCTCGATGAATGGCGTAAGAGTTCCGGCGGACGTATCCCGCGAGATGGAGTGTCCCGTGTATAAAGTGTTGCCAAAATCGCCGGTGTCTCCGAGTCCATGCCCGGTGGCAAGAGCGGAAGCATTGGGAGTAGTAAATGTGGGATACAGAGCATGGCTGTTGACGAAGTCAACTCCGCGACGGCGCAAAGCGAACATGGTGGGTGCAACGTCGGCATTCACGGCGTCGTGCCGCAATCCGTCGGCAATAAAAAGTATCAGGTTACGTCGAGGGGCCGGTTCGCCCGGCGCTGAAGCTGGGGTACTCTGGGCGCCGGCAGAAATTGCCCAGATCAACGGCAGGATTGTGATAAAGGCTTTCGCAACTGCGATTCGCATTTTTACATTTCACCTGAGGGGACCGCTCTGCCCATCGACCCAAATATTCATTTTCATGGGTAAGACATTCTACAATCCAATCGGCGTTCAACACACTACCACCGCAGTTCCTTTCACAGAGATTTTATCTTTTGTTAACACGGCTCTAATAATTTCAACGCAGCAAAAACCCTATCGGCTGATGAGTTCAGCCAGGGGTTGGGGACAAAAAAAGCACAGCCGGGGACGGCTGTGCTACAAAATCTGTATTTTTTGCCAGGACTATTCCGCAATCAAAGCCAAATTTACAACCTTCCTATTGCCGCTATCCACAAACCAAATTCATTACTGCGTCGATTGGGGTTGCGATGAATTATTGTTTGCCGGCAAAGTGCGCCGCGTATGCGATGAGGCCGATGCCGGAGCAATTTGCAGATCCTGATTGGTCTGGAACTGCAACTGGGTCTCTGCCGGGACTTTTACTTGAGAGCCTCTGGTCAAGACTTGAGTGCCGGCGCCGGCGGCGCCACCAGCGAGGGCTCCGATAGCAGCTCCTTTGCCGCCACCCGCAATGGCTCCGATCAGGGTTCCGGCCAGCGCGCCGCCGCCTACGTATTCCCCTGTGCGCTTGTTCACGCCAAGCCCAGATTTCCCGCCCTGCTGCGTGGTCTTGTTGGTATTTAGAAGGTAACGATGGCCGTTAACGGTGACCGAACGCAAGCCAAGGGTGACTTCGTTTGCTTTACTGCCTTTGGTGACCGCCACCTGGGCTGGAGAACCCTTGGGTATGGCAACGTTCCCATTTTGGTCTTGCACATCCTGGCTCACGGTTGCGGTAAATGTTTTTCCAACCGCACTCGAATTGGCTTGAATTGCCTGGTCTGTGCGGACCTGAATTTGGCTCCCGGATCCAACCACGGACTGGGCCAGAAGCGGTGAGCACAATAAAGCCAGAACTGCGCCTAATGTCAATAATCTATGTTGAAGCATAATAACCTCTCTTGGGCAAACTTATCGGGGAATATGATGGCGATTGCCTTGGGAGGGGTGCCTTGAATGCAGGGTTGCTGCAGACAATCGGGAGCTGCTGCTGTTCCGGCTTTTAGCCGGCAGCTATTTGGGAACGAGGTGTGTTGTCCAGCATCCGTTCGGGTGAATTCCCAAGGTCAGGCAGGGTTCAGGGGTTCCCCTCCACGCTGGACAGCAGTTCAAACCTGACACCGCTGGCACATTGCTTGCAGGCTGGAAAGACTTTTTCTTTTTTAAAAATCACCTCGTGCGGTTCTCTGTGATTCTCGTGAACCGCGCGATAAATACCGGCTTTAGGTATCTTCTCTCCGGGCTTGTACGTCGTCTTGGGAGTAGCGGAAGCCATGAGCGAATCCAAGTTGTATAGGGGACACTGTGGAAGATGCCAGAGGAAACGGCGGGTTGTCTGAGCCGGAGGTATCCTCGACAAAATCAGAGTCTTCGGAGATGTGGGGCGCCGCCGTGACCAGTCTGTAACGCACCTGCTCGCCGCAGCGCCGGCAGAAGGGGAAGATGCTGTCACGCACCAGCAAGGCATTTACCCTGGGTTCGTCTTCATGGCAGATTTCGTAGATGCCCGATTGCAACACCGGCTCGCCCGGGCAGAGAAGACAGTCGGTCTGGTCGTAACTTCGATGTCCGTTTTCTTTTGGCGAGACTGGGTTTGTGGTTCGATTCATAAGATTAAGCCGGCACCTCTCCAAGCAGCAGATGCCGTCTGAAACGGTTGCGTTGTAGCTGTCGCATAAGGCTTGGCCGTTACCGGGTCTTGTTCTCCACATCGCCGGCGGCCTGGCTGGTTTTCCTGGCGACTTTATGCGTTCCCTTTTTGGTTGTTTTCTTTATCGCCTGGCCGGTCTTCTTAGCAGCGTTTTTGGTGGATGTCCCGGCATCTTTCATGTCCTGTTTTGCGCCCTGGGTATCCTGTGCCTTGAGTGACAGGGTAGACATGCTGGCGGCAGCCAATGTCAAAATTAGTATTCGCAGAATCCTTTGCATGGTTAGTCCTTGGTTAATCTTGAAAATCAGGGGGAATCTTCAGTTCTTTTGGTTGGATGCATAGGTTTAACATGAAGAGGCCCATAAACCAAGAGCGGTTCGAAATGCGAGGCTATTTTTCTCTCGCCGGCTCAGGCGGCCTTATGTTCTTCACTGGCAGGTTCTATATTAGGGATTCCCGAGCCGGCTAATTTCAATTCGGGAGTTCGCGCAATCGCATCCAGCAGCTCTCGCATCATCTGGTCATCGATTGCCGTCGCGCTTTCCAGTTCGATGGGATAGCGAACCACGACCTCGATTCCGTTTTGGGTCATGCGGAGCTGGCTCTGGGGCTGCGGAGCGGCCACGACAACACTCAGGGTCCGCTGCATTTGCTCATGCTGTCTTTCGATCTTGTCGCGATAGCTGCCGTACACCGACTCCACGGCCTCAGAAAGGCGTTGCTTCGCCAGATGGTAGTTGCTGCCCGGGGCCAGCGTAAGCGAGACCTGGTGCCAGACGAAGTTGGTCCCGGGAATCTGCCGGTAGAAGCTGGCGTTGGGTTGAAAGACGACGGCGTTGGAGAACACCACAATCCTGCCGGTTAACTGGCGGTCTCCCCAACTGCCTCCCACCTCCATGAGATGAAGGCGGATCAGGCCAATATCAATCACGTCGCCGGTGACGCCCGAGATTTGCACGCGGTCGCCCACACGCACGCCGTATTTCCCAATCAGGAAAAAGTAGCCGACAACAGCCAGGATCACGTTTTGCAACGCCACAGCAATTCCCGCGGTGATCAGGCCGGCAAAGGTGGCGAGCGACCCGACTTCGGTGGCCAGGGCAAAGGCTATGGTGATGGCAATGGCGAACCAGAGAACGAAGCGGCGCAAAAGCAGAAATTGGTAGCGCCGGCGCAAATCGTGCACATAGCGGAATGTCGCCCGCCGCCAGGCTTCCGAAAGGGCCACCACCACGGCGACAACGATTCCAAACAGCACCGCCCTGAAAATGAGCCTTTTAAGGTCAGCCGAATATTCGCTCTTAACGTTGTTGCGCCAGCGGCTGAGATTGCTCTTATAGACATTGAACAGCACCGCCTGTTTGCTCAGGGGCAGCAGGGCGGCGGAAATTTGTTTGAAGCTGGCGGTGAGCGCATTCAACTGGCCTTTGAGCTGCTCGAGCTGGGCAGGATCGCTGCTATCGGCTTGCTTGGCCAGTTGCTCTCCGCGCTGTGCGATCGTGGTCAGGTTTGAGAGAAACGGCGTGCGGAGCCTCTGCGCAGATTGCGCCAGAGCGTCGGTCAACTGCATGCTTTGATCGAGGGTGGTGACCTTGTGATGCAGCGCGAAAAGCTCCTCCGTCAGATCGAGAATGCCCGACGGCTGGCTGCGGCGCAGCGCGGCCTGATCGGTTGCAGGAGCACTTGCTGCCGGCTGGGTCTTGGTTATGTCCGATTGCAGTTCAGGAACGGAACGCTGGAGCTGATCAATCTGCGCCAGCAGATTGCCTCCCGCACCGGCGGCGCCGCTTACAAACTGCAACATGTCATGCAGCATCTGGTTGCGGCTCTGGGCAAGATTGAGCTCGCTTTGCAACTCGTCAACGGTGGATTGCAATTTCTTGCGGCTGCTGCCGCGGGCGGCCGCCAGCTTCTGCCGATCCGATTCCAGTTCGGCCTGGGTTTCCCGTACCTCGTTGTCGGCATCGGCCGCCGCCCGGTAGAGCGATTGATATTTTTCCGGCTCGTCCTGCATTTGTTCCGTGTTCGCCTGCCCTTTGCCGGCCAGCAATTGCGCTGCAGCACGGGCAAAATCAAAGGAGAGCTGTAAAATCTGCTGGGAGTTCTGGCGGTCATCATTGAGATAGAGGGTGTCGGTCGGGTCGGTTGCAAGCTGCTCTTCCACGACTATGTGGCGGTGCCAGTCAATGGCCTGATTGAGGAAGGCGATGATCGCCTGCGCATTGGGAAGGTCCGCGCCCGAAGGCGCCGGGTTTGAGACAGTTGGGGTAGAGACGTTGCCGGCCGCGGCTGGAATATTGGGAATTGGGTTCGCCGACTGTGCTGCGGCCGGGATCGCCAGCAAGAAGGCGAACGCCATCACCAGCAAGGGCCATTTGATTTTGTCGAATGCTCGGATGCAGGTCTCCGGTTCAATTGTGAATATTTGTGGCTGCGAAGGTGAGATGTGCTCAGTCTGCCGCCGGTTGCATCCGGGCTGGTGCAAGCGGAGAGGCGGCGTCTGATGAGAAAGGCTTACAACTTGTCTTCAGATATTCAAACCAAAACTTCAAATCAGTTCTGGAACCGTAGCTTTTTGTAAGGCTGCTGGCGCCAGCTTTTCGAGCGCGGGATAGGAAACTGGAGGAACAATGGTATGTTCGGGCGCCTTCGACCTGGTTTGAATTGCGTGCACCATCGTCTCAAGAGCAATGCCCGCGGTTGGCGGGAGGACGACCGAGGAGGTAAGCAATCCCCTGCGGACCCAGTCTTGTCCCGCTGCAGGACAGCAATCGCAGCCGATATAAGGCAGCCTGCCCCATCGCTTCCGATGGTCACCGCTGGTGTGTTCTTCAAATGCCCGCCGCGCACCCAGGGCCATATCGTCATTTTGCGCGGCAATGAGGTTCACCGGAGTGGTGTGTGAAGTTCGGAGTTGAAGCCACCGGCTTACAGCTTTATGCGCGCTGTGCTGGCTCCAATCGCCAATCAGGGTTCTCACCTGAACGTTGCTGGGTTTGACCGTCTGCATCCAGGTTAAGCGCTGCTCGGCGGTTGAATTGCCGCTGGGGCCCAGAAGATAGAGAACCAATCCGCCTTCGGGAAGCAGCGCTCCGATCTGCCGTCCCTGGATTCGCCCGATCTCAGCCTGGTCAACGCTGACGGAAAAAACAGGCGCCGCCTGCCCGCCGCGCAACTCCGGAATGTATTCGACCTCGCGGTTGAGCACCGCCCATCCAACGCCGGCCGCCGCCGCCTGCCGCGCAATCTGGATCAGGGTTGTGCCCACCGGCGCGCATATGATGCCCTCGGGCCGCGTCTCTTTCGAAGAATGAATCACCTGCAGCAGTTGTTCGCACTGCGTAATCGCATCCCCGCGCGCATACAGGATTTCCACGTCCACGCCCAGGCGCAGGGCCGTTGCCTGCGCCGCCGCCGCGTGCAGCTTCTGATAATGATTTTCTTGCATCGAAAGCGAAATTAAAAACCTGAGCCTCTTCATGGCATTCACAAAAGCCTTCCGAGGGGTTTTTTCGCTGCAACCCGCACTTATCTGGCTTGAGGGTTAGTTACCACTGTCGCCGCGCGCACCGGCGCTGTTGCCGAATGATCGGGCGCGGAAAAATCGAGCGACTCCATACTATGAATCATGGTCTCGATATCGTTCGCATTCCCCGCCATGAAGGAAAACGTGACCGCATAGTTGGCGAGAAAGGCAAAAACCTGCGTCTGGTAAATCGCCGGACTTCCCGGCGCCGGTTTGGACGTCAGATCAATCCGGTAAAAATCTTTGCCTGCAAAAGTGTAATGCTTATCCGCGTGCAGCACGTTAAAGGCGCCCGTGGGACCGGCAAAGGCATCGAGCGAGGCCTTAATAAAATCTTTGGGAACCACGTTCTTCCCCAGGGAATCGGCATTAATGCTGATGTAGCGCATATCTGTACCGCTGGAACCCACCGGATTCGCGGTAAACATGGCGTACATCTGGCTGGCGGCAGAAGATTGTATCGCGTTACCGTTCCAGCCCTCTGGATAGCGATAGGAGAATCCGAAATAGCTGTTTACATAATGGTTGCCGCTGATTACTCCGTAGTCCGGGTGGAAATCTGGCGGCTGAACCGGCGCCGTTGTTATTGAAGCGCTCTGCACCGGAGCTGCCGGTTTGGGACTCTCAGAGATTATATTTGTAGTCAGGTTCTGACAGAACACAGACGGTGCCACCAATACGATGGCGCAAAATACTGTAAACGGAGCAAAACGTTGCGTGAACATGGGTACCTCCGTGCGTTCTCGGGGATTACTTTCCGGGGGATATGTTTATGTTGAGGGGGTGTAAATCAATTCTGGGTTACTTATCAATAATCAGCCCACTCAAGGGAGAACGGTGCGGCCTCCCAACCGGCTGTTGATTTCGCAAGGGGGCCTTAAGCTCCCTGCCAGCTTCAAGTTACCCTTACTATCCCACATTCCGGGACGAAACAATAGGTTACTTTAGTAACCAGAGCCTGGGCAGACGGTCCCGGCTGGCCAACGATTCCCGCCCCCCAACCTTAACTGCTCAGTCGCGAGCACTTGCTTCCTGGAAGAATTTCACGCGCCGAGCTGCATGCTGTATCCGGCAACCCCGGACTGGTTCGCGCCCTCTAAATTTTTATGGAAAAACTGCGGTTTGTTCTTCTCTCTTTAATAACAGCTTCGGTCTTGTTGATGGGATGTGGCGCCGGCCACCCGACCATCACCAGTATTACAGTGACTCCAGCGAGCGCGACTGCCCCGAGCAGTTCGCAAGGCCAAACAGGTTTCAGCGCAACCGGCAACTTCAGCAACGGCAAGAGCCGGTTGCTGACGGTAGGCGACGGCGTGAGCTGGTCGTCATCGAATATAGCGGTGGTATCGATTACCAGTCTTGGACTGGCGACCTGCAAGATTCCGGGAACGGTAACCATCACCGCCTCGGCGCCGGCCAATGTCCAGATCACGGTGGGCACGGGTGTGAATAACACCGCGGCGACCGTCACTGGCACCGCCACACTGACCTGCACTTAGCGGAGGGCGGCAATGCCGCGCTGCTGACCTTGGTGTGTTTGACCTGGCGACGCGGAGTTGATTGACTCCGCGTCTTTGCCGTCTGTCTGCGCAGCGCGTGTTATCGATCTGACAATACCCCCACCCCCCATTACATTGAGTAGTCGGCGCAGTGTTAAGCTGCCAATCATCAATGACATCCAGGGACCTCGGGGAGTAATGAACAGGTGTGGCTGAGGGCTACTCTTTGCTTCGGCTCAAATTTCATTCTGTTATCTTTTCGGTAAACAAAGCCGCCAGCTCCCGGCGTGGCTGCGAACCCGCAACCCGGACTGTTTCTCGCGAGTTTTCAAAGATCTCAAAAACTGAAGCCCGGCATTCTTGAATGCGGCTATAACCATGATGACGCATAATTTGAAAAACTAAAGGGTGTGATATCACGTGTGCCGCTCCAGGTTAAACGCCTATAACCCGAGGGATGGCCAATCAGAATAAGTGTGTAAGCAATAGGTTCACCGTAGCCGCCGAGCCGAGCTCCGTGAACGTTTAAGTCACTTCCTTTGCCGTGATCTCGTACCTGAAGTTATCTGGATCGAACGGATCGACACGGCCCTCTGCGGTTTCGGCCTGCGGATACATGAAGTAGACGAGCGACTGTCCAGTCGAGCCGGGCAGCGCGACATCATGGGCGTAGTTATAGCCCATCCAATTCATTTCCCAGGATCCGAACAGCCGGGTCCGGGCTTTCGACACCATCGCGTCGTCGAGTTTCAAGTTGCCCGGGGGCTCTTCCAGAACGACCTTGCGAACGTCAGCAGGATCGACCGGAACCCAGCCATGTTGATTGAGATAAACTTCAGCGCGACAGTGCTGCGCTTTCGTAGCTTTATCAGTGGCCAATCCCAAACTCTTGTATCCCAAATCGGACTTATTGATGCGAAGGCCGTAGACGTCGCGGGCAGGGAGACCGGCGGCGCGAGCCAGCCCGACGTAGAGCGCGTTGAGATCGGCACACTTGCCCCCCAGATCGCCGGACTCGAGCATGAAGCGAATGTCACCGCGCCCGCAGCCGCGGACTTTCGGATCGCGGAAAGTATTCTCGACAATCCACTCGTAGATGGCGCGGGCTTTTTCGAAATCGGTGCCGGCGCCTTTTACAGCCTTGTCAGCGGTCGCTTTTACGATTCCATCTGTCGGTATGTACTTGCTGGGCCGGAGGCAGTACTCGAGCTCTGAGCGCGACGCGTGGGTTTCATGGAAGGGCGTGGAGAGAT
Organism: Terriglobales bacterium; assembly: GCA_035487295.1. Lineage (GTDB taxonomy): Bacteria > Acidobacteriota > Terriglobia > Terriglobales > Acidobacteriaceae > QIAW01. Next base: position 178,508 of record DATHMH010000043.1, on the reverse strand, counting down.
CAACACCGTAATTCCTGACCGACACGCGGCTAGTCAGGGTCAGGGCCGGCTTGACGCGTTCCGGGTAGGTAGCCGTCACGATGCCCAATGAATCCTGCCTGGCCCCGGTGAGTCTTGCTGTGCCGCCAGGGGCAACGAATTTGTTGCCGAGCGTCTTCTGAAACGATGTGTTCCGGATAAGAGCTGCCGGAACCCATATATGAGTCACACCGGATGGTTTCAAGACTTCAACATGCGTGGTGACTTCAAAGGTCCGCCAGCCGCCGGATGCCGGCGTGTCTGCAAATAAGGGAACTGCTTTCGAAAGCGCCAGGCCGGCGCACATCGAGCCGGTGTGCCTCAAGAACTCACGTCTCTTCATAGGACCCTCATTTGATTGTGATCTTCCCAGCCGAACAGATGCAGAGCGGCATTAGCGAAAAGAATATAGTAGAGGCCGGCATGGCTTCAAGGTGCAGGCGCTGAGTGTTTGCTCTTATGAATTAATAGGCTGCCCGGATTGAAAGTTCACCCTTAGCGGCTCCTCGTAAGTCCAATCGAGTGATTTTTGCCGTAGCATGTGTTTAATCGCGTTACATCGGCAAAGCAAACCCCTTTATGAAAACCAAATCAGGAAGTTCCTGAAAAGGCACGAAAGCAATGCTTGGGTTCGTTGGCTGAAAAAACTATTCTTTAACCAGACGGCTGAGCATGCTTCTGTCCTCTTGTCTAGACGGTCAAAATCGACCGCTTACTCATTGTTAAGTTTTTCCGCAGACAGCATTGTGCGATCAACTTCACATCACGCGGTCAAGTCTTCTAGGCTTTCCGTTACCAGCAACCGTTGTGATGATGTGGCTCACCGCGTCCACTCTCCGAATACGATTGTTCACGAAGTCAGCGATGTAGAGATTGCCGACTGGATCTATAGCGAGGCCAGAGGGGTTGTCTAGCATGGCTTCCGTTGCAGGGCCTCCGTCGCCACTAAAGCCCTTTACTCCTGTCCCTGCGTACGTGGTGATTATGCCGGATTTGTCGATCCTACGGACTCGACCGGTCCCACCTTCCGCGAAAAATAGGTTCCCTTTATTGTCGACGGCGATTGAGCTTGGATAATTCAAAGCTGCGGCAACAGCCGGTCCCCCATCTCCATAAGAATTACACACACCCGTGCCTGCGATAGTTGTCAGAATCTGAGTCTCGTTGTAGATCCTGTAGATTCGGCAATGTGTGTAATCTGCGACAAAAATGTCGCCTTTCTGATCGACAGCAACCCCGCTCGAAAATCGAGGGCTTGCCTTGGGATCTTGCGGTCTATTTTCAGAGGACTGCTCGGCGCCCCTTACCCGCACAGGTTGAAGACCCAGCTGTGGAGACCACCAAAATGGGGCGTCATGCCCATCCGCGATCAACAGGGTTCCCGACGCATCCGTGGCCATAGACTTGGGAACAGCAAGCGTTTCCTTAGGAAGAAGGTCCGTTATCTCGCCCGACGCGACGTCGAGCTTCCGAAGACGTCCGTTGAAGTCACCTATGAATACACTTCCGCGTTGGTCGGTGGCAATGGCGTTCGGATCGGCATGTTCAATGTCATCATCATCCTCATCGCTGTCAGGCGGCTGTGCGAGTATTTTGATGGATGCGCGTTCGAGGTCGAGCCTGAGAACCCGTCTTTGTAGCGATTCAACGATATACAAGAACCCCCGATCATCGTAGGCAAGCTCCGTCGGAGCGTTGATGCTTGTCCTCAGAGCCTGGAACTCGCCAGGAATGTTCGACGATGCTGGCAACGTAGCTGTCAATACCTCTCGGAAGCTTTGGCCTCCATCCACCGTTTTGTACAGCCCTCCGTTGATGGTTGCCCAACCGTTGGCGGAGGGAAATAGAAAGATCTTCGATCTAGTAGCTGATTCCTCTGGATAATAGGGAAACGCTTTTGTCTTGGACCATGTCTGCCCACCGTCCCCGGTACAGTAAACCCAAGGCGAGTCGCCAATCGCGCATCCCCTCTCGAGACTAGAAAATGAAATACTCGAAAAATTCGTGTGATCCGTTGTTGTCAAAGTGCGGTCCCAGTGCTTGCCATAATCGTCAGTTCGATACACATCAAAATCAGCCGCTGCAATCCAGGCATGCCCGCCCGGTAGGGCGTAACCCGAAATTGCCATATCCATCCGTGGTGAGGTGTTTACATATTGGTTTTCCCATGTTTTACCGTTATTAGCCGAATGCAAGATCAGTTCCTTTCCGACAATCCAGACGTGCTGTGCGCCGTCACCGAAGACCGCCAAAGCATTCGATTGTCGAGTAAAGTCTGCAGGCAAGTCGTTTCGAACCTGAACCGTTGCATCCTTGCCCTGAATCTGAGCGAAATAGCCAAGCCCGCCAGATCCCTCACCTACGACGAACACATTTGCAAGGCTCGTGGCTCCAATATCGACCAGATGTGTTCGATTCGGCAGTTCAATTGATGTCATTTTCCTCCAGCTTCGGCCTCCGTCTACAGTGCGATAGATGGCCGTTGTTGATTCGGATTCGACATGCAGGGCGATGCCTGTATGGGAATCGAGAAAATGAACGCAACGTAGAGCCAAATTCAGAGAAACCTGAGTCCAAGTAGTCCCTCCATTTGAAGTGTGATAGAGAACCGGTTTTGGCTCACCGACAGAAACCCATCCATGCAGTTCGTCCAGGAATGCGATATCTTCGACCTGAATGTCTTGATCGAGGCAGAAGGCCGGAGTTAATCCGCATACCAGCAGGAGTAGAAGAAAGAGAGCGAGAACAGTTCGCAAAGATGTACACATGGATCGCCTCGGAAGTATGGTATTAGGCAAGAAAGCAATTTGTGACGACTTCATCTAAGGACACAAATTGCAGCCATGTGTAGAACGTGCAACTCGGGCTTTCTTGCAACCCGATCTGCATGGCTTCGTGCGGGCCGGGACGCGATTCAGTGTGTTGGAAGACTCGACTGAATCTGTTCAAAACGACACCAATCTCCTGCTAAGGCATCTCAAGCCTGCCGGGCGGAAGATCTGCGCACCCTGGCTGAGCTGGCATACCCTTCGCCGGACCCACGCGACGCTGCTACAGCGCGCGGTCGGTTTTCTGAAGGACGCGCAAGCGCAGCCAGGACGCGCAGATGTCCACAACCCTCGAAATTTACACCCTGCCGATCCTCGCGCATCAGCGGGAGTCCGTGGAAAAACTTTCTCAAATGGTGACCAATGGTGACGAGTTGCTCCCCAAGACGAAAGAGCCACGGATGCTCACACCGCAAATTCAGTAGGTTCGATGGTGGGCGCTATAGGATTCGAACCTATGACTTCCACCGTGTGAAGATGGCACTCTACCGCTGAGTTAAGCGCCCACAGACAGATGCGGTACGATGAAGATAACTTTTTGATTCTAACAAAAGTTTCGAGTTTCAGGCTTCCAGCTAAACCTTACCGCGGATAACGCGGATCGCGCGGATTTGCTGCGCCGGGGGAACTTTCTCTGTAACGAAATTGTCTGCCCGGCCACGATGTATGGAGTGTGATTCCATTCAACTGCAATCGGGGAGCGAGAAAAATTCGCCGGCAGTGGCGGCCCGCCCAGTTGCTGCCTTGGACTTTCGTTAACATTATTGTATTAACTAAACCTTACACAACCCGATTCATTGAAGACCGCACGGGCCATGGTTTTCCCATTTTTGTTAAGGCATTTTTTCTTGTATGCCGGCAGGTAAGGGGATACACTGATGCCCTCCCCAGACATTGTTCACCACAGGGCTTACTCAAGAAAAGAAGATAGAGGCTTATGACTGCCGTTGCAGGATCATTGCGGTTGCTGCAGAGATATGGACTGGCCCGTAATGGCATCTGTCCCTTTTTGGACTTGCCGGCGACGTGGCACGCGGCGAAGCAGCAATCTGCAGGACACTCTTTGATTCCAGGGTATGTAAAGGCCACAATCGCGCTGTGTGTAGTGTTGTGCCTGCTACCGGTGATGGCAGTGGGGCAGAGTGTGACGGTAGTTGATTTCAGCTTCTCACCGAATTCGCTCAGCATTACTGCGGGACAAACCGTGACCTGGACATGGTCAGCGGCTAACGGGGCCGGCCACGATGTAATCTCGGGCGCAAGCTGCAACTCAGACGGATCGTACAGCTCACCTCTACATATCAACAGCGGCACCTTCACGCATCAGTTCACCGCCGTGGGCACCTACAGTTATTTCTGCAGTCCACACTGCATCAGCAACAATATGACAGGGACAATCACTGTCAATCCGGCGGCAGCAACCCACCTGGTGATGACCGGTGTGCCAGGGAGCGCGACGGCGGGAACGCCGTTCAACGTAACGGTGACAGCGTACGACCAGTTTGGGAATGTTGCCACCGGCTACGGGGGCACGGTTTCTTTCAGCAGCAGCGATGGCCAGGCGGTCCTGCCCAGCGGCACGCTTTTTAGCGGTCAGCGCGTCTTCAGCATAACCTTGAAGACAGCGGGCTCCCAGAGCCTTACTGCGAATGGCGGTGGAGTCAGTTCCAGCGGTCCATTTTTTATTAACGTAAGCCCGGCGGCGACATCAACTTTTTTGGTGAGCGTACCGTCGCCAGTCAACGCGGGCACAGCCTTCAGCATTACCGTTACAGCGAAAGATCCTTATAACAACACCACCCCGGGTTACGGCGGCACGGTGCACTTTACCAGCTCGGATTTAAACGCTACTCTGCCGGCCAACAACACACTTGTAAGCGGGGTGCGCACTTTTAGCGGTGTTATCTTGCGGACGACCATCAATCAGTCCATTACTGCCACCGATACCTTGAACGGCGCTATTACCGGCTTTGGCTCGACGGTTGTGAATCCGGGCCCGACCACTAACCTCGGTGTGAGCGCCCCACCGAGCGCGAGCGTGGGCTTGCAGTTCAGCATTACGGTGACGGCGCGCGACCAGTTTAACAACAAGACTCCAAGTTATGCCGGCACAGTCCAATTTTCCAGCTCGGATGGAGGCGCCGCACTACCGGCCAATTCGACCCTCTCCAATGGATTAGGCATATTCGGCGTGACCCTGAATACAGTGGGCACGCAGAGCGTGACCGCGACCGACACCGTTAGCAATTCCATCCACGGCAGCGCCAACGTCACCGTAAAACCGCCCTGCCCTGCCGCTCCAAAGAGTTTTTCGAACAACACGGCGATTAACTTTAGTACGACGGGACACTTGGGAATAGCCACCACGGCTGCTTACCCTTCGCCGCTCACAGTCTCGGGCATGACCGGAACCATCGGCAAGCTGACGCTGACCCTGAATGGACTGTCAGTCACTGCCTGTCCTGCAGCCGTGGCGATCTTGCTGCAAGGTCCGCACGGCCAGTTTATTGTTCCGATGTCCCTGGTTGGCCAGTGCAATACCGGCGGCGGCAGCGGCGGGATCAGTGGGGTGACTGTGACGATGGACGATGCGGCGGTTTCGCCACTGCCGCAATACGCCCTTCCTCTCACTTCGGGAACCTACAGGCCTGCAAGCTATTTGCAGGGCTTCTTCCCGGTGGCTTTCCAGGCTCCGGCCCCTGCCGGTCCCTACACGGCAGCCCAACTGGCTGCAAGCGATGGGACTGCAACATTTGGCACCGTATTTAATGGGACTGATGCCAATGGAACCTGGAACCTGTATCTGCTGTATCAAAACTCGCTGTTCTTTGCGGCCGACAGTGGCTCGCTGGCCGGTTGGAGCCTCACCATCACGCCGCAGCAGTCATTTCCCGGCGGAGCTATTACGATTAATGATGTCTCGGCTGCCACACCGTATCCTTCGCAAGTCACAGCGTCAGGTCTGCCCGGCAATGTTACCAATGTATCTGTAACGCTGAATGGCTTCAGTCACACATTCCCGCACGATGTCGGGATGCTGCTGGTCAGCCCAGGCGGCCAACGCAAGATGGTAATCATGGCAGATACTGGCGGCCCAAATCCCGGAGAAAGCAACGTAACCTTTACGCTTGACGATATCGGCGCAACCGTAGTGCCCTCAGCTAATTTTGTGGCTGGTATATATAAGCCTACTGCCGTTGCCCCTACGGATAACTTTCCTCTATCGGGAATGAATCCACCTCCGTCGCCACCGTATCCGCAGCCGCAGCCCCTGGGAACAGCAACTTTTGCCTCCACTTTTAATGGCATTGATCCTAACGGAACCTGGAGTTTATATGTGATGGATGATGCTGGTGGGGATATTGGAACCATTGCCAGCTGGAATCTGAACATCCAGACCGATTGCCCGGCAGGAACCAATTGTACGGTTAATTCCAATGCGAATCCTTCCGTCTTTGGCCAGCCGGTGGGCTTAACAGCGACGGTCGCTTCGGGCAGCGGCACTCCTTTCAGCCCGCCGCAGGTGACGTACCTCGATGGAGCCTCGAACCTGGCCACCATCAACCTGAACGGCTCCGGACAATCCCTCGTGACCGACTCTATATTTACGATAGGCACGCACCCCATCACGGTGAGCTATCCCGGCAACACTACGTTCGCCGCCTGCTCCTCGGCCACGTTGAATCAGGTGGTGAACACAGCGAATACGGCTTCGGTGGTAGTAAGCTCAGCCAGCCCCTCCGTCTTCGGCGTCTCAGTGACGTTCACCGCCACGGTGGCTGCAAGTGCACCGGGCGCGGGAACACCCACAGGCACGGTGACTTTCATGGATGGGATTTCAGTGTTGGGCTCCGGCACATTGAGCGGCGGCGCGGCCACGTTCTCTACTGCGTCGCTGGCGGTGGGCGCTCACAGCATCACGGTGGTTTATGGCGGCGACGCTGATTTCAACGGCAGCACGTCGCCGGCGTTGACGCAAACCGTGAACCAGGGGACAACCACGACTGGCGTGGGCACCTCGGGCACGCCTTCCATCTTCGGAAACTCCGTGACCTTTACCGCTACGGTCGCGGTGGCAACCGGCATTGGAACCCCTACCGGTACAGTTTCTTTCTTCGACGGCGCCAATCTGCTGGGCTCGGGCCTGGTGAGCAGCGGCCAAGCCACATTCTCAACCGCGTCGCTGGCCGTGGGCAGCCATACCATCAAGGCCACATACAACAGCGACACTGACTTTAGCGGCAGCACGTCGGGGCCGATTAATCAGAATGTGAACAAGGGGACAACCACTACCAGTGTCGTCACGTCGGGCACGCCTTCGGTTTTTGGAAATTCAGTGACGTTCACAGCGACGGTGGCGGTGACCACCGGCGTGGGAACGCCTACAGGCACCGTTACCTTCTTTGATGGCGCTACTTCGCTGGGCTCGGGAGTGGTAAACGGCAGCGGACATGCGCCTTTTTCTACGGCGTTGCTGGGCGCGGGCTCCCACAACATCACGGCCACCTACAATGGCGACGCGAGTTTCAGCGGTAGCACCTCCAGCGCTATTTCGCAAAACGTGAGCCAGGGAACGACGACCACGGTTGTCGGCACTTCGGGAACGCCGTCTGCTTACGGAAGCTCGGTGACCTTTACGGCAACGGTGGCTGAAGTCTTCGGAAGCGGAACTCCGACCGGCACAGTTACCTTCATCGATGGAGTGACCACGCTGGGAAGTGGTACGCTGAACGGAGGCGGGGTGGCCACATTCCTCACCACAACGCTGACGCTGGGCAGCCATTCCATCTCCGCTGTCTATAACGGCGATGCCAATCTCACGGGCAGCCCATCATCCTCAATCTCGCAGGTGGTGAACCAGGCGACCACGACAACCGCCCTGGCTTCATCGCCGAATCCGTCACTGTTGGGACACTCGGTTACCTTCACGGCGACGGTCAGCCCACAGTCCAGTGGCGTTCCAACAGGAAGCGTTACCTTATTCGATACAACTACAAGAACGATCATTGGTTCGGGAACGCTCAACGGCAGCGGCGTGGCCACGGTCTTAGTTTCGTCCCTGGCGGTAGGCAGTCACGACATTACGGCGACTTACAGCGCTGACACCAATTTTCAAGCCAGCACATCGGCAGTTCTGACCCAGGTTGTGAACTCGCTGCCGGTACCTACGGTAACTCTGACTTCGCATCCGAATCCGGCTGCATTTAAACAAACAGTCACGCTTACAGCAACGGTTTCGATCACGGGAGGCCCGCCTACGGGAACGGTGACGTTTAAGGATGGCGCCAATACCCTAGGCACCGTGAACCTGACACCAGTGAACGCGACAACGGCCGTTGCCACCATGACAACCAACCAATGGACCATTGGCAGCCACCAGCTCACCGCGCTCTACAATGGCGATTTCAACTTTGGCAGCGGGCCATCGCCTGTGCTGGTGCAGTTGCGCACGCCCAAGCCGCACTAGTCAGCTTTCAGCTCCAGGCTGCTCCAAGGGGATCAAGTGGATTAAGACTGTATTGGCGAACTACTACTTCGTCTTTTGCTCTTCGCTTTCTTCTGCAGGGCTTTCTTCTTGAGGATGAGGAACTTCAAAGAGCCGGATGCGGAAGTCGGAATCCGCTTTGGCATGCAATGCCTGGGTTATCAGCTCAAAACGTACATCGCTGTTGCATTTGGCGCAGCGCGGGAAAACTTCTCCGGCGAGCAGGGTGACCTCATGGCTCACGCGATGTTGAGCATGGAAGACGCGGTAGATTCCGGTGATTGAAATCGCTTCGCCCGGCCGGAAATATGGCAATGGTAATTTTTTAGCAGGCTTTGCCAATGTAAACCTCAAGCCGATAAACTTGCTGGCAAAACATCCTACACCAATCCTGAGTTCCCTGCGCGACGATAAGCTGTGAATATTGGTTGCTCATCTGAGTTCCTGTTCCGCCCTAAGGTGCGACCGTACACCAAATTCTTCCACCAACTCCAGTCAGGCCCTGGGTCGTGGGACGATATAACGCGGCCGGTTCCATCGCTTGGCTTCCCCGCTCCCTCGCTCAGGCTAACAGCAACCACGCTCAGGTTTTTCTGCGCCTCCTTGACCCGGGCGGCAACATGTGCAAATCGAATGTCCTTAAGTTCGGCATGGATACAACTGCCATCAACATGAGGAAAACGGTGAAACACTTCCAGGCCTTCTTTCCCGCAGCGAGCTGTGAGTACATTGTGGCCTGCTGCTTCCTCAGCAGATGCTCAGCGACAGCCGTTGCATCTCTCCAGGTGCGTCAAGTTGTGACACTATTTCAAAAAACATGGTTCTGGGCCGGTTTTAAAAGCGCAGGTAAGTGGAGGACCTTACATTGCAATAAGACACCCAGCCATGTCTGCATCCCTGGTGTTTTGGCGGCAAATGTCATTTGTAAAGATACTTATCTTCCAAATTCCGTATTTTCGTCATATGTACTAAAATTCCGAGTGGTCCTATGTCTTCTGGTTCCGATTCGCGGCCTCCGGTGGCAGGTAAGTCTGGGCCTTCAACTTCAGCCGAACCCCATGATTCGGCGCAACTTTCCGGTGCGGACGGGGTTAATGAGGGTGTGAGCAGCGTTGCGCTGAAGCAGGTGGGCTTTGCCGGATTGCGGGTCCCGGCATATGGAGCGGCTCCCGTTGATGGGGCGCTGGCGCAGGCGGCGGCTGCCGAGCTTTCCGACTCGGAAATTATGCTGCGGGTGAAGGCGGGTGACGATAGCGCCTTCGATTACCTGGTACAGAAGTTCCGCCGCTCGATGGTGGGCTTTATGTACCGCATGGCGCGGAACCAGGCGGTAGCCGAAGAATTGGCGCAAGAGGTTTTTCTGCGGGTGTACCGCTCGCGCGAGAGTTATGCAGCCGAGGCAAAGTTCAGCACCTGGTTGTACCGGATTGCGACCAACCTGGCGCTGAATCATTTGCGCGATACGAAAAGTGAACGCACCGAGGTCAGCGTCAGCCTGGATGAGCCCGATGAGGAAAGCGGCCGCTCGGTTGACGTGGCCGACAGCCATTGTACGATTGAAGAAGAGCTGCTCCGGCGCGAGCGCATGGCGCAGATTCGAAAGCAGGTCGAGGCCCTGCCGGAAAGGCAGCGGATGGCCGTGATCATGCACAAATACCAGGAGATGGATTATCGCGAGATTTCCGCGGTGCTGAAGATGAGCGAGTCGGCGACCAAGTCGCTGCTGTTTCGCGCCTACGAAACGCTGCGCGAGAAACTGAAGGGGCTGCTGTAGGGGGAAGTATGAATTGTAAAGATGTGCGCGAGCAACTGTTCGATCTGGTGACGCCCGGTGCGCCGGCGCCTGAGTCTGCCAGACGGCATGTGGAGGAGTGCGCCTCTTGCGCGGCGGAGTTGAAATCGTTGCGCCAGACGATGGCCCTGCTCGGTGAATGGAGCGCGCCCGAGCCCTCGCAATATTTTGATGTGCGCTTGCAGGCTCGGCTGCGGGAAGAAAAAGCCCTGCCACAACGCCGCAGTCTCTTTGCCTGGATGCATGTGCGCTGGCAGCCGGTGATGGCGGCGACGCTCTCTTTTGCCATCGCCGTGGGCGTGATTTGGTATCAAAACTGGCCGCCGCAGCAGGAAGCCAATGCCAGCCCGGCGGTTTCTGATCTGCAGGCCCTCGACAAGAACGGGGAAGTTTATAAGAATTTTGACTTGCTGTATGACGATGAGCCCCAGCAGGATCAGCAACAGCAAACACAGCAACAGGATTGGAACCCATAAGTTATCGTGATTCGCAGCAGGGCCATTTCGCAAATGCTGGCAATCCTGATGCTGGCAGGTGCGTTTGTCTGTGCCCAGCCCGCTGGCAAGCCCCACAACAAGAAGAATGCGCCGCGTAACGATGCGCCGCGAATTCCCAATCCACCTGGACCGAATTCCCCAAAAATAGATGCCAGCAAACCGGAGCATCCACAAACGGTGGAAACTCCGCATCCGAATGCCGGCGACAATAAAGTTTCGCATGCTGGCGAGCCGCAACGTCCTCGTCTGGGAGAAGGGCTCAACCAACTCAAGAATTTGACGCCGGCAGAGCAGCAGAGAGCGCTTAACAACGATCCTGCATTCCAAAAGCTGCCGCTGGAACGGAAACAGGAATTGCAGAAAAGACTGGCGGAGTTCAATAACCTGCCGCCGGAGCAGAAAGACCGCGTCATTAAGCGGATGCAGGAGTGGGACAAACTAACCCCTGAGCAGAAGCAACAGGCGCGTGGATTACAGGATAAGCTGAAAGATGTTCCCCCCGACCGGCAAAAGATGATGCAGACAGCGTTGCGCCACCTGCGCAATATGGACCCGCAGGAGCGCCAGCGCGTGCTCAACTCTGACCGCTTCAAGAGCATGTTCAACGACAACGAGCGCGGCATCATGGGCGGGCTTGCCGACCTGCCTATCGGCAGGGGCGCCGCGGAGCAGCAACCCCAGGGACAACAACCCAATCAGCCGAGCTCGGCAACCCGGTGAAAGAAGCTCTTAGTCGTTAGCTCTTAGCCTTGAGCTTCTCACCCTATCGCTGGTTCTGAAATACTCACGGAAGCAAAATTTGGAGACGTGGCAAGCTACGTCTCTACGGCACAGTTTCTACGACACAGCTTTGCCAAATTGGGTGGTGTACGCCAGTTTGATTATGCCGCAGGTATGCTGTTCTTCCGAGTAAACCACGCAATGGTCGAAGGGGCGCGAGTAGACGTGCAGGCTCACGGCACGTTCCCCGAATTGCGGCGGATTGAAGACTTTGTGCACCGGCTCCTGTGGGTTGACCGCAACCGGATTTCCGAAGCTCATTTCAAGCAAATCGCTGGGCTCAATGTCGCACCGGCCCGCCTGGATGTCTTCAAACAAGGTGCGATAGTTTTGCACGAGCAAACGACCGCTGGCTGCCGCCATCCAGCAGTTCTGCTCATCGTGATTATGAATGGAAGATTGCTGTCCTACCTCCCAGCAAATGGCGACTAACTCGAAAAGCTCAGTCTTGGCGACCAGATTGCGAGTGTAGCGCTGCTTGTTCCAGCACAGGAAGCGATCGATCGTCGCGGGATCCACGGGATGCTCGCGCAGGAAGGCCTGAATCTCGGGAGTCTCTTCGAAGCTGGATGCGGGAAATTCACGCAAGCCGGAAACCAGCTCATTGATAGACACAAGATTGCGGATTGGCAGTGTGCTGTTCATTGATCCTTCCCGCGAAGCCGGGCTCTATGATGTTTCCGGGCAAATTATCCAGCTCTGGGCCGCCAGCGACCGTGGCGTCCTCATCATAGACCCAGGCGGCCCAGAAGCAATTCTAAAACGGTCCGGCGCTCAGCTGCAGCAGGCCTGCGCCGTCTAAACGGAATCTAAAACAGCGATAGATTGGTAATATTAGCTAGCAGATGGAAAACAGCCTCAGCTTCGAATTTCATGTTTCGCGCGCGGCGCGTGAGCAGTACCAGTTTGACGACGTTCTGTTCACGCTGACCGGCAACGTGGTCTTCGCCAACCTGAAGGCGAGCCGCGAGTTTGCTCATCGCATGAACCTGGCGCGGGATGTTGAGCGCCACCCTGAGCGTGCGGTTCATCCGGGAGCGCTGAACGCCATGGGCCTGATTGATGAAGCGCTGCATGCCGTCGCTGCTCTTTACCGCCAGCAACGCGATCCCAAGGCCATGGTGGATGCGTTGGCCTGGTTCGGCGCGCGGCTTGGCGAGGAACCACTGGAGAAGACGCTGCTGGCCTTTGCTGAGCATTTTCCCGTCGCCAGCGTTTATCGCGGCCAACAAAAGGCGGCCGAGTGGCTGGCTGCTTCCACCGCGGGCGTATCCCATCGCGCGGTGGCGCTGGAAGAGCTGATGATGCTGTGGCTGGCCAACGCGAATCCGGCGTTCAAAAAATTCAAGGAACTGTTCGACGACAAAGAACTGGGCGCAAAGAGCGCGTATCCGCGAATTGCGGCGGCGCTGCGCGATTATTTTGAGACCCGCCCGCGCTTTGGGCCGGAGAACCAGAACCTAGTGGATATGCTGCGTGCGCCGGCGCTGGCCTCGCCCGATTCCCTGGAAGGGCAGTTGGCCTATATCCGCGATACGTGGGCCGATCTGCTGGGCGACTTTATGCAGAAAATGCTGATCGCCCTCGATGTGCTGAAAGAAGAAGAGATGGCGATCTGGATGCGCTTCCATCCTGCCGACCATCACCACTTCGGCGGCGGATTGACCACGGGCGATTCCAGCGCGGCGGCGATCCTGCAGTTTCGAGGCGCCGAATATGAATATGAACGCTTCAGTCCAGACCAGCACTGGATGCCGCGCACGGTGATGATGGCCAAGAGCGCTTATGTCTGGCTGGACCAGATTTCCAAAGCCTACCAGCGCAACGTGCATAAGCTGGACCAGATTCCCGATGAAGAGCTCGACCTGCTGGCCCGCCGCGGATTCAACGGCCTATGGCTCATCGGAGTCTGGGAGCGCAGCCGGGCTTCGCAGCGCATCAAGCAGCTCTGCGGCAACGCCGAGGCGGTGGCTTCAGCGTATTCGTTGCGCGACTACGCCATTGCCGAAGACCTGGGGGGCGAAGCGGCCTACATCAACTTGCGCAATCGCGCCGGCGCGCGCGGTATACGCCTGGCCAGCGACATGGTGCCCAATCATATGGGCATTGATTCGCGCTGGGTGATCGAGCATCCGGATTGGTTTTTATCGCTGCCCTATAGCCCCTATCCTTCCTACAGCTTTCATGGGCCTGACCTGTCGAGCGATGGACGCGTGGAGATCAAGATTGACGACCACTACTTCAATCGCACCGACGCCGCCGTGGTCTTTCAGCGCCGCGACCGCTGGACGGGCGACACGCGCTACATCTACCACGGCAACGACGGCACCAGCTTTCCCTGGAACGATACGGCGCAGTTGAACTACCTGAACCCGGAAGTCCGCGAGGCGGTGATCCAGACCATTCTGCACGTGGCGCGGATGTTTCCCATCATCCGCTTCGATGCCGCAATGACACTGGCCAAGCGCCATTACCAGCGCCTGTGGTTTCCCGAACCGGGAAGCGGCGGCGCCATCCCTTCGCGCGCCGAGCATGGTCTCACCAAAGCGGCTTTTGATGCCGCCATGCCGGTGGAGTTCTGGCGAGAGGTTGTAGACCGCGTCGCCGCCGAAGTTCCCGATACTCTGCTGCTGGCCGAGGCCTTCTGGTTCATGGAGGGCTACTTTGTCCGCACCCTGGGCATGCACCGCGTTTATAACAGCGCCTTCATGAACATGCTGCGCGATGAAGAGAACGCCAACTATCGCACCGTGATCAAGAACACGCTGACTTTTGATCCTGAGGTACTGAAACGCTACGTCAATTTCATGAATAACCCCGACGAGCGCACCGCGGTAGACCAATTCGGGAAAGGCGACAAATACTTCGGCATCTGCACCATGATGGTGACTCTACCCGGGCTCCCGATGTTCGGCCACGGCCAGATTGAGGGATATACCGAACGCTATGGCATGGAATACCGCCGCGCATACTACGACGAGCAGCCCGATTCCTGGCTGGTGGCGCGGCACGAGCGCGAGATCATGCCCCTGCTACATCGCCGCCATCTTTTCGCCGAAGTACACGAATTCCTGCTCTATGACTTTTATACTGACGACGGCCACGTCAACGAGAATGTCTTTGCCTATTCCAACCGCGAAGGCGATGAGCGCGTGCTGGTGGTTTATCACAACCGTTACGCTCAGACTCGCGGCTGGATCCGCGTCTCCTGCGCCTATGCGGAAAAGTCGCATGGCAATCGCCTGCGGCAGCGCACGCTGGGCGATTCGTTCCGGCTCTCCAACGATCCTTCCATGTTTGTGACCTACCGCGACGCGCTTACCGGGCTGGCCTACCTGCAGCGCGCCCGCGACCTGGCCGAACGCGGGTTGTGTGTTGAGCTGCAGGCGTATCAGTGCCACGTGTTTCTGGAGTGGCGCGATTTGCGCGACGATGGCACGCATCCCTGGGGGCTGCTGTGCGACACGCTGGCCGGACGCGGCGTCGCCAGCCTGGAAGACGCCCTGCGCGAGCTGCAGCTCAAGCCGGTGCACGATGCACTGCGCGCCGTGGTTGATCCCGCGCTGGCTGAGGCGCTGGCCGATTGCGTGGCCAAACCCGAAAGCACGGCAAACAAGGCGCGGATTTTGTCTGTTCTCGAAACCGCCCGGCATCGTACCGGATTGTTCCTGGCCGAAACCAGGCGCTATGTTGCCAGCGGCTCGGGGAAACCTGCCGGCCTGATGCCGGATGAAAAATGGAGTGGAGACCAGGAGGCCGCCGAGCAGGTTTTTATTGAGCAACTGGGCGCGGCTTTGCGGCTGGCGACGCTGCAAGACCAGGACGAGGACCCTGACGAGCTTCCGCCCTGGCCTGCCGAGGCCCGCGCCGTCCTGCCGGTTGGCGAGAGCGAGCGCCCGCAGGCCATCGCCATTTGGAGCACGATGCTAGCCTGGTGCTCCGTAGACGCGCTTGGCCATCTGCAGAATCCCGCAGAACACGAATCCGCCTCAGCCAGACTGTTTGACGCGCTGCGGCTGCGCGATCCGCTGGGAGCCGGCTTCGCCGCCGCCGGCCTGGTGGACGACGAGCGCTGGCGGGCGGCCGCGCGGCTGCGCGCATCGTTTGCGCACAGCTCGCTGGCAATTGCACCCTTCAACTGGCTGCACGATCCTGATGTGGCCTGGGTTGTGGGCATCCACAAATATGAAGATGTGAGCTACCTGGTCAAAGAGCAGTTCGAGCGCCTGCTATGGTGGATGAACCTGCGCACCCTGCTGGAGATCGCCGCGATCCAACCACCGGACGTCGAAAAATTGATCTCTGTGCAGAAGCAGATCAAAGTCCGCATGCTCGCCGCCGAAGACGCCGGCTATCGCGTGGAGACCCTGGAGCAGGCGATCACGAGCGAGAAATCGAAGTAAAGAAAAGCCCACCGCGGATCACGCGGATTTGCGCGGATTGTGTCATTGATTCATCGGGTCATTGGGTCATTTAAAAACAACTGCTTTCCCCGAACTCCGAACTGATCGAAAGATCACGCTTCCATACTCGACAATCGAGCTCATGAAGCTTAAATTGAACTGCTTTTGTTCTTATCCACAGTGTTGGCGGGCGCCCGGCCTCGCTTTGCAAGCTGGGCGACAGACGCCGCTATCTTCACAATCTACGGCGCCGGCTAGTTCACACTAATGCTGTCCGCAATTCTCCCGTATTCGTTTTCCGACAGAATACCTTTGGTTACCAGATCGTGTGTGTCCTGGTAGGGCCGGGCTTTTATGATGGCGTCCGCATTGCGTTGCGTAACGCCAGGAAGGTTCAGAAGCTCGGTTTTGCCGGCGGAATTGATGTTCACCAGGTTCTTCTTGTCGCGGTTCCAGCCTTCTTTCACGCCCTGCGCTATGGCGGTGCTGTCTTTCTTGATCTCTTCGGTGGCTGTGGCCGCGCCTTTGCGTAGCTGGTCGCGGGGGTCGTCGGCCTTTTGCTGGCTACAAGTGACGGTGAACAATGCAGTGGCTACAAGCAAGATGAGACCGGCGAACTTGAATGATTTAGAGAACATGGAATTACCTCTTCAGCTTCTTAGAATGGAAGCGTGCCGCAGAGATGTGGTTGTATCGGGAATTGACGAAGTTCGATTTACGATTGACGATTTGAAAGGCAGGCATGGTTCATGTCCTTCTTAAATCGAAAATCGTAAATCGAACTTCCAATGAATTGCCACGAACCAAGCCCTCCTGTAGGTTAGTAGCTTGTGGAAGCTACCATGAAGATTGAGACCTTGACTGTACACGCCGGCCACAGCCTGAACCCGAACGAAAACGAGCCTATCGTTCCTGCGATCAGCCTCTCTACTATCTTCGAACGCGCTGAAGACGGCAGTTATAAGCATGGGTACGTCTATACGCGCGCCTCCAATCCCAATCGGCGGGCGCTGGAGCAGGCGCTGGTCGAGTTGGAAGGCGGCAAAGCGGCGGCAGCCTTTGCCTCCGGCTCGGCGGCGACGCTTGCCGTATTTCAGGCGCTGGCGCCGGGCGACCATGTGATTGCTACGGAAGGCTTTTATGGAACCACCAAACTGCTGCAGGAAGTAATGAAGCCCTGGGGGTTGGAATGCAGCTTGGTCAATACCAGCGACCTGGCTGCGGTGAGCGGCGAGATCAGGCCGACTACTAAACTCATCTGGCTGGAAACGCCTTCGAATCCGAAGATGCGGGTGAGCGACATTGCTGAAGTGGCCAGGCTGGCCCATTCCGCGGGCGCGCGGCTGGTTTGCGACAACACCGTGGGGACGCCCATCCTGCAGCGCTGCTTTGACCTGGGCGCCGACGTGGTGATGCATTCCACAACCAAATATCTCTGCGGACACAGCGATGTGCTGGGCGGGGCCATTGTGAGCCGCGAGGAAGATGCCTTCTTCCAGAAGATCCGCATGATTCAGGCCGTCGCCGGGGCGGTGCCTTCGCCCTTCGATTGCTGGCTCTTGCATCGCGGCATTCGCACCATGAGCCTGCGCGTGCGCACGCAATCGGAAAATGCTCTTGCCATTGCCAAATTTTTGGCAACGCATCGCGCGGTAGAAAAATCTCTTTATCCCGGACTCGAGACGCACCCCGGCCACGACATCGCCAAAAAACAGATGAAGCAATTCGGCGGCCTGCTTTCCTTTCTGGTCCGCGGAGGCCGCGAGCAGGCCCTGCGCGCCACTCAGGGGCTTGGTCTTATCCGGCGGGCCAGCAGCCTGGGAGGGACGGAAAGCACCATTGAGCATCGCGCCTCGGTCGAGCCGCCGAACTTCGGCACGCCGGAGAACCTGTTGCGGCTTTCTGCCGGCATCGAGCATGTGGACGACCTGATTGCCGATCTGGACAAGGCGTTGGGAAAAGTGTGAGGAGAAAGCAGCTTCAAAGTATTTCAGCAGGATTCTTCAGGCAATGCCTTGCCATCGGCATGGGCAATCAAAATATTTTTTGGGGTCCCCTTTGACAAGCTCAGGAGGGCTCGAGACAGCTCCAATCAGAATGGAAGCCTAAGAATTTAAAAAAGAGCGCCGGAAAACAACCCGGCGCTCGAGGCTCAGGAGGGAGCGAACTTAAGTCAATACCTGGCGGAAATCCATGCGGGCGCCGCCGACGGGCTTTCTTGGGCGCACTGGCAGCCCTGAACCATGGACTACGGCTCATCTATGAGTATGACATGATCGACCGCGGAAATCCAGATAAACAGCCATCCTAAAATACCGACGGCCGCATTGCAGTGACGGCCTACGCGCATGCCTGCGGCCGCAAGGAATCGTTATTTTCCAGCGACTTAACGGCACGATCCCGCTGAGCGGGATCGTGTCTTAAAACAAGTCTGCCTGCCCCACGCAGGGCCTTTTTCAGCAACCTGCTGGAGAGCTACGGCAGCCTGGCAACCGTCTGGGTGAATTCGAGAAATTTTTCGCGAAAGTTCTCCGGATCGCTGAACTGCAGCAGGGTGGGGGAGAGTGGTTTGAGCATGCTTTTCAGATCGTCGCCACCGCCAATGAACCGGCCGGTTTCCTGGAGATAAAAAAATTTGCAGTTGCATCCGGGCGGGATTCGGGGCTTCTCGCTCCCGGAAGGAAAGTTAATTCCACGCGAGACGATGGCAACCACATGCAGCGGATTTGCAGAACTCAGCTTGCATGCCGGCGGTTGCGCCATTCGTTGCTCAACCTGTTCGGCGAAAAACCTGGCAGTTTCCCGCTTGCCTTTCAGGTCTGCGACGCTCACCATGGCTTTATCGGGCGAAAGAATTGCATGCCTCAAATTCAGCCAATCCACCTGGTTCGCCACGGTCGGAGGAAGCACCGTGCGGCGGCGGAGCGCGTCGAGCGCGCTCACCTGCGTGCAGCCCGGTTGAAGGTCAATGGCCGCCAACATGCTGGCAATCTGCAGCAGCAGAGCCTGTTCATTAGTTTCTGCCGCCGCCATTTTGCTGCTTCGCGAAGCCCTGCTGTCGCTGCCTGCGGGCCCAGGGTAGGGATAAAAGCGAGAATCTCCTTCTATTTCTTCCTGGGTGCTGAGATCAACAATCAAATCGAGCTGGATCGAGCGTTGCGTCCTCAGAGGCAGCAAGACCTGCTCGTCTCCCAGGGGCGCAGTGTTGTCAGGCGGGGGCAGAAACTCAATTTTGGGCAGCCCGCTAAGAAACTCTGAAAATCGGTCTCGTCCGGAGCCCTCCACCTGGACGCGGCCGAAAGAAAGATTTCTTTGCCCTGTAGTCGCGTCGTAGGCAATGATGGCGACGATGTAAGCCCCGGGCTGCGCATAAAAATCTGCCAGCATCTGCAATTCACCATGCGAGTCAAGCCTCTTGTCAATGCGAATATGGCTGTAGCTTTCTCTATCAGCCCATTCGCCGTGTTCGGGCGCCACTTTGACGATGAAATGGAGATCGTGCTGAATGCTTTGCCTCTGTAAAACATTGGCATCGATTTCAGCCATAACCCTGACCAGGTTTTTCAACTGAAACGTCAGCAAGGGCCTGCTGACGGAAACCCTCCAGGGAATCTCGGTCCGTCCCCCCTCGGAGAGCCACTGTTGTATGGGCAGATCGATTTTCCTGGTTAGATCCGGCTCTTGTTGAGGAGCTTGAGCAACCTGCGAGAATGCAGAACAGCCAACTGCCAAAAGCAAGAGGCAAAGAGTGAAGACCCGGAACCATCTGCGCGGAGGGCGCATGATTAGATTATAGATTCGATCTGGCCTGCTTTGACCGCTTATACGCGCTTTGACGGATGCATTTTGCTCGAGCAGGATTCGGCCACAAATGGGCGCATTCGGCTATTTTTCCAGAGGCCAACAAGACGAAAAATCGTACTCCTACATGCACCTGAGAGCACAGGTTCTGCATCAGAGTGGTTAAGTCTGTCTCTGTCCAAAAGGCTGCTTTCCAGTGCAGCTCCCTCTCAGCGGATATTTGCGCTTTTTCCGGTGATCCCCGAGATCACCAAGGAGACGACTGTCATGACCACAAGCCAATATGATCCAAGAGCTGCCGAGCCGGCTCAGCGATGGATTCTGTTCTTCCTCCTTACGTTGATCCTGGCCTTGATTGCGCTCAACGGATGCGGCGGGACGCACAACAACTCCATGATGCAGGCTCCGATGGCTCAACCCATAAGTTTCGCTTTTGTCAGCAACACCGGGTCTGGCACAGTATCCGCGTTCGCCATGAGCAACTCGGGAGCGCTGTCGCAGGTTTCAGGTTCGCCGTTCCCATCAGGGGCGGGCGCTGAATTCATGGCATTCGATAACCTGCACAAGTTTCTTTTTGTGACCAACCAGAGCTCCAATAACATTTCCGCCTTCGCGGTGAATACCAGCAGCGGAATGCTTGCCCGGGTTTCCGGCTCTCCCTTTGCAACCGGAGCGACGCCGCTTGGAGTGGCGGTGGATTCCATGGGCAGGTTTCTCTTTGTAGCGAATCAAGACAGCAATAGTGTTTCTGTTTTTAGCATCAACAGCAGCAGCGGCGCGCTTGCCCAGGTCCCAGGATCGCCGTTCAGCGGCGTCAGCAATCCGTTTGGCGTCACCGTGAGCCCGAACGGCGCATTCCTGTTTGTCAGCAGCGCCAACGCTACGGTCGGGACCGGCAACACAATTTCGGCGTTCGCCATAGATTCGACGACCGGATCGTTGACTCAAATGGGCTCGCCCGCCGCGACCTCCAATCCCGTGGGGATTACCTCGCCCATCGGCATGGCTACAGACGGTAAGTTTCTTTTCGTAGGAGACCACATGGCTGAGGCCGTGGTGCCTTTCAGCATCAATGCTTTGAGCGGCTCGCTGACCCCGGTATCGGCCTTGCCCGCTCCAGGTTCAAGCTGTACATCTTCTTGCCATCATAATCCGCTGCGCTTGACCGTCGATCCCATGGATAAATTCGTCTTTTGGACCAATGTGCAAGCCGGCACTTTGTCGGCCTTCAATATCAACAACGGCGCTCTCACGGCCATCGCCGAGACGCCAACCGGCCAGCATCCGTTTGGGCTGGCGCTCGACCCCAGTGGCACCCTGCTCTACGTGGTCAACAAAGTCGATAACAGCATTTCCGGCTTTTCCGTGAACCCAAACACCGGCACGGTTACCCCGCTTTCCGGTTCGCCGTTTCCTGAAGGCAACAACGCGCCTACTGATATTGTGATCGTCGCCAGACAATGAAATGGCGAGCCCAGAAGAGATGACAGTAGGCCGCGCCTTTAGTTTTTGTGAACGATGGCTCCCGAGCGACGATTTCAGAACTCTGGTCTTTTCACACCCCGAGGAGACGATTTTGGTTGTTAGTGGTTCGTTGGATCGGATGACATCTCCGACGTTATAAGTCCTCGACCGCCTCCGCTAAGCCGCATCTCGCCATGGATCCGCCCTACCGGCTGCGGCAAAAATAAGTGATGTAGCAAAGGCAAGCGTAGGGCACGGTCTAAACACGGTGCCCTACGCTCGGATTGTCACGAACAAGTGATACCGGACTGGGCGGAGGTGACGACAATGTCAATGCTTGGTCCCTTGACGTGCAGCGCATTGACGGTGATCGATCCGGTGTTTCCACCCGACGAGCTCGTCTGCTCGTTGACGATGAGGCTAATGCCCCCTGGCAACGAGATGGCGAGGTTCGGGTCGGATACGGCGATGGTCTGACCTGCGGCCACCAAGTTGACGAGCTCGGCATTCCCATTCACGGAGGCCTGACTGCCGCTGCAAGTGGCGCCGGAGTTCGACTTCACGACATCGGCGGTAATCAGACCACCCAACAAGTTCAGGTTCGTAACTGACGATTGCGACTGGCTGCTGGTGCCACTGCCAGACGAGGTACTTTTCAGCGCGTCAGCTGAGGCCAAGCCCAAGACGTTTACGCTGGCTACAGAGGTACTCAGATTCCCGCCGCTCGACGGCAGGGCTCCAGTATCTGATAGTGACAACGAGATTCCCAGCGCATTTGCCCGCAAGGCTACGGCTTCACCGCTGAACGTGGTGGCAGCCTGCGCAAAGCCGGCGAGCGGGCTGAAAGCCAGAATCGCCGTCAGACAAATGGCAATCGTTGCATTTTTCTTCGTGTTCATGTGCAGTTCTCCTTTCCAGGTTTCCAACCATTGAACATTGCAGTCGTATTGCCAGAGTCTTGTTTGAGGGTATTAAGTATCGCGTAGTCGAGGGTAGTAAGGATCGCGTATTTGCCTGACCTTCCAAGATTTGCGGGGATTCGCATTTGGAGAGCACCCGTAAACGTGAATAGCGGATCGCAAATCATGTGACTGGGCAGCCAGTATTTTTTTCATACCACAGGTGTAACGGGTACGTGTTTTGCGGCCAAGAGAGCTGCAAGGCGAGAGCGCATTTTTTGGAGTCTGGCAAAATAGCCAACGGTTTTTCTTAGATATTAATACCTGG
Organism: Terriglobales bacterium; assembly: GCA_035487295.1. GTDB lineage: Bacteria > Acidobacteriota > Terriglobia > Terriglobales > Acidobacteriaceae > QIAW01. The sequence continues at coordinate 156,213 of DATHMH010000043.1, read as the reverse complement.
TCTCAATGGTGAGCTCAATGTGCCGTTATACCCTGAGCCGCGCGTCTACAAGAAGGTTGCTGAGCGCATTTGTACATACGCTGCAGATTCTTCCCCGGATGTTGCCTTATGTGCAGGAGGAAGAATCTCCGAATCCTGATTTAGGAACTCTCGTAATCTCCAGACACTTCGACGATATTGGCGCCCCTTCGCAAATTAGCGACGGTAAGACTATTGTCGGTGAGCTGTCTTCGGAAGGCCAGAATAATAATTAGTGTGAGGACAACCAGGACAGCCTCGCTTACGCGATCAGCCATTGCAACCCGGCTCCCTGGAAAAACAACACTCACAAATTCATAGGATATGTTATTGCTCCAGTGCAAGATCATCGGAAGCAAGACACTCGCCCGCGTATTGATAAAAAGCACCGTCATAAGAATACTCATGCAGAGTGTATGTACCGTAAATCCCACCGTTCCGGCAACGGTGTGAAAATAAGCTCTGTAATCCAGCGGTACATGCCAAAGGCTCCAGATGAGGCCGAGGATCAGGCTGGCCGTGAGCGGTGAATATTTTTCCAGGAGACGGGGCAGAAGAAAGCCACGCCATCCGGCTTCTTCGCCCAGCGGGCCCCAAAAAAATCCGAAAATGAAGTTGTACAACACCCACCATTGGTGAACGATCTCCAGCGGTTTAAACGTAACAACCTCGCCCCGCGCTGCACTACGAATGACCGCAGTTATGCTGCCTGCAAGCAAAGGCAAGGAAATGGCATAACCCCACCAGAGGATCGGCACACGGAAGAGTAGGCAGCGGTTCAGAAGATCTTGAATGCCCTTTTTTCCTGCTGCACAATAGGCAGCAACAAATCCTGCGATACTGCAAAAGTTCCCAGATACAAGCAGTAGTACCGTCCATGGCGATGGCCTAGGGAGTCGCATGAGAGCCAGTGCGGTCCATGCTGTCCAAGGAACGCCAAAGGCAATCAAAAAAAATACGACTGTCGGATTCGGCTTTCGTAATGGAGTCATCTCGCTAAGGCTTAATGATTTGAAGATATCTTTCACTTTAGATTACAAAGAGTATTGCCGAGCGCACTAAGTACATTAACGATTTCAGTGCTGCCGATAAACCGCTTCACCGATTGTTCCATACCGTTTTAACTATTTTGTGTAGGGTTCCAGGGGGCCACGTGCAGCGTCGTCCTCGGCCCAGATGCGATTTTTGAAGCTGGAAGCAATGCAGAACTTTGCCTGGCTTGGGTAGCATTGGCAACCGGGGACGGAATTGTTCAGCACTACACACTTTTGGAATCAGCTCCAGGCCAGTTGTTACCAGTGATTACGGCAGCTTGGGCACTAATCCGCGGCGGGCAAACGGTCTGAAGCGAATGTGCATGGTCACCTGTTGAGTGTTATTACTCAGGTTGGAATCATTGACAGAGCTTGAACCCACCGTGGCGGTCACAGGCAGATTCCGTCCGGCGACTGGAATCACTTGAACCGCGAACGGCGTAGAATTTTGGCCGGCATTCAGGGCACCCACTGTGCAGGTCACAATTCCGTTGTTCACTGAGCATGCTGCCGGCAGCGTGGCGCTGACGATCATTAGGGTTTGCGGAAACGTCAAACTTACAACCACATTGTTGGCATTGGCAACGGTGTTATGCGCCGTGACGTTGATGGTGACTGGCTCTCCGGCTTCGGCGGGATCGGGTTGCGAGGTGAGGCTCGCGATAGAAAGATCTGTCACCGTGCCGGCGACGATGTTGAGCGTCAGCGGTTGCGAATGGCTGAGCGTCACGCCGTTCACTATGGCTGAAGATTGTATGTTCAGTGTGGGCGAGCCGGCCGCTGCACTGTTCGTGGTCACAGTGAGCGTCTCGGTGACCGCGCTGCCGGCAATCGTAACCGGACTTGAGGGCGACCACTGGCAGCTCACTCCGGCAAGTGCGCTGCACGAAAGAGTAATTGGCCCGGTGAATCCCGCAATCGGCGTGAGCGTGAATTGAATCGGCTGCGAAACCGACGATTGCGTCATAGCAACCGGATTGGGCGATGGACTCCCCTGGCTGAAATCTACGACCTGCAGCGTGAAGCTCTGCGACTTGGCGGCGGGCGCGCCCGCAGTATTGGCGGAGACCGTTATGCCGTTGTAAACACCCGCCGCCGTATTAGCCGCCACGGTAATGCTCACCGTAACTGGTTGCGATCCTGCACCGGTGAAAGAGAGTGCCGCCGAAGGCGAAAAGCTGCAGCTTGCTCCCGCCGGCAGCCCACTGCAGGAAAGATTCACGGTTCCTGAAAACGTTCCGCTCACGCTTACCTGAAAGCCAGCCGCGGGCGTGGTTGTAGGATTCACACTCGCACCGGTGGTAAGCGTCGAGGGGGAGGGAGCCGTAAGGTTGAAATCTACGATATGCAAAGTTACCGCTTGTGCATGCGAGGTCTGAAGCGAATCTGTTCCAACACCTTGAACATTGAAATTGTAATCGTTGACGATGACATCGCTGGCCTTCACCTGGAACGCCGCCCCGCCCGACGTGGGCGTCTGGCTAGTAGGCAGAAGCGTGCAGGTGGCCGGCTGCCCGGCGCCGCAGCTCAGATTGACTGTGTTGTTGTAACCGTTGGCGGTGGTAAGCGTGCCGTTAAACACGGCAGTCTGGCCGGGGAAAATCGTCAGAGGTGAATTTGATATTGCAAGCGAGTAGTCGCTGATAAATTGAGCTGCACCACGGTCCGGCGCGCCAGCAGGCAATGGCGTTCCGAAGAAGTCGCGTCCGCCGTTGTTGCTGATCACCACACCGGAGCCTCTTGCCGGGGACCCGGATTGCAACTTATAACCGTTCAGTGTGTTCATCCCCGTCCCGCCGCTGCCCGGGTTCACCAACAGGGGGTTCGTGGTGATCTTTTTGGGATCAGCCGGTTCGCTGGCCGGATGACTCCCAAAAAAGAGATTTGCGCTGAAGGTGTTGTTGGTCGTCGAGCCCAGACTGTACGTGCCGCTCCCGGCGTTGTAAATGATGTTGTTGGAGTATGTCGTATTGTTGGCCCAGCCTCCCGTGCCGCCCCAGAGGTGCGCGCTGAAGATAGCAGGTGACAAACTTGCACCGATGTAAATGGTGTTGTTGTAGATTTGCGTGTTGGTGGCGGCGCCGCTGAACGGGATGATCTCGTTGACATCGTTCTGGCTGACGTTGTAACGGATGATGGTGCCGTCGGAATAGTTACCCGTGCCGGGAATCATGTTGGGATTGGCCAACCCGCCGGCATTGTTATGGCTGTAGTTGTACTGGATGAGAGTGCCCAGCGAATCATTGTCGGGATCGAAGGCAGAGTCTTCCAGACCGCTGTAGCCGGTGAGAGCGGTGTTATAAACCTCATTGAACTGGATCACGGCGTTCAGGGTGCCGATCGTAAAGATCGCGTTTCCATGCAGCCTCGTAGCGGCCCCATTGATGACGTTGTTTTCGATAAGCGGTGTATCCGAGACGCGAATGATGATGGCATTCTTGCCAATGTCGTTCAATTGGTTTCCCTGCATGACCACATTGTTCCACTTCGCCTGCGACCAACTGGCCGACCGCGGGTCCGTGCCGGAATCAGAGCTCAGGTAGATCCCCACGTCGTCGGCATGGGCAATGGTGCAGTTTTGGATCAGAATATCGTCAAAGCTGGCGCCCGCGCCGCCGGTTGATTCAAAGCCGATGCCTCCGGTGTTCTTCGAAGTCGCATCGGTGCCCAATTGGCCGCTGATGTTGTGGACGTTCAACCCAACCAGATGGATGTGGTTGGAAACACCTGTGGTGGTCACGAGCACACCGCGTCGAGTCCCCGCCGTCGCTGCACTGTTGGAAACCTCGAGGTTATTGATGTCCCAATACTGCTGCCCGGAGAGCAACACGGCCTCGGTGGCGCCGCCGCCATCGATGTGGGGCAAGGCTCCGGTCCCATACTTGTCGATGGTAATCGTGTTTCCATTCGTGCCGCTGCCGCCCGGGTGCAATGTACCCGTCCAGGTGCAGCCGGCGAGGAACAATATAGAGTCGCCGGGAGCGAACTGCGTTGCATTGACCGGGGCAAGCGTCTGCCACGCCGCAGATTGAGATGTGCCTGGGTTTCCATCGCTACCGCCGTTGCAGTCCACAAAATACGAGGTCGCACCGGCCACTGGCGAAAGGCAAAGTACCGCCAGCAGGGCATAAACAAATTGTGCAAAATACGAAAAGTGACTTCCGCTGCGACTCAACATCGTCTCGCTCCTTTTTCGCAACCACTCTTCCCGTCTCATATACCACCGGATGAAGCCGTGCCTTTCGCCTCGCGATCAAGACATCGTCATCCGACGTTTTGCTGCGCGTGGTTAAGCACGAAAGACGAATGCTCCAAGAACATGACGAGTTACGGAGCAGTTTGGACTTTGGGGGAGCTTCAAATGGGGAGCTTTAGGGGAACTTTTTAAGGGGGTAGACTCAGGCCTTGAGCAACTCGGCGCAACCTAAACTATAGGATGAATTCCCAATAAGGTGCCACATTACTATAGTAACATGTTATTGTAAGTCTGCTTTTGATAAGCAAAGTTTATACGTTAGATTTGCTGATAGAACTTTTCCAGTTCCCGAATGGCTAGATATAGCGGGTGTGCTATCGGCAACTTCATTCTGATTGCCAAGTCATCGACTTCCGCGCGACGCGGATGAGTTTTTTTGACCAAACGGGGTCAAGCGGCATAATATTCCAGCGAAATCAATACTGAAAGGCACCCCCGATGAAAAGTGTTCTGCCAGGAATCGTTCTCTTTGGAATTGCGCTACCTCTCTGGGGAGCGTCCTTTTATCCTGTCCGGCTTCAGGACGCAAAAGCCGTTTATCTGACGAAGGACAGCTTTCCTGTTCATGGAGACGGAGAAGCGGACGACAGCGCTGCCATCCAGTCGGCAATCGATCAGGTGGTAGCGACGCACCGCGAGGGCATCGTCTTTGTACCCACGGGGCGGTATCGCGTTACGCGAACGATTTATGTGTGGCGCGGGGTGCGGGTGATTGGTTATGGAGCGAGCCGTCCTGTGTTCGTGCTGGCAGACAATACTCCCGGCTATCAGCAGGGGTTGGGATATATGTTTTTCTTTACCGGGCCGGGGCCGGGGAAGGATAGCAGCAGGAGCCTGCCGGGCAACGAGGTTCCAGCGATGGAGGGGACGGTTCCTCCCAACAACAACACCGGACCCGATGCGCTTGCCGGCACATTCTATTCCGCGATGAGCAATGTGGATTTCGAGATTGGCAGCGGAGACGCGGGGGCAGTGTGCATCCGATTCCATGTTGAACAGCACAGCTACCTGGCCCATATCGACTTCCATATCGGGTCAGGACTTGCGGCGCTCAAAGATGTTGGCAACGAGGCCGAAGATCTGCACTTCTATGGCGGCCAATACGGCATCATCACCGTCAAGACTTCACCCGGTTGGCAGTTCACGCTGCTGGATTCGACATTTGAAGGCCAGAGGGAAGCGGCGATCCGCGAGCATGAAGTAGGACTGACGCTGGTTCACGATATATTCCGCAATGTTCCGCAGGCCATCTCGATCGACGCTGGTTATGCCGATGAGTTATGGGCCGAAGACACGCGCCTTGAGAACATCAGCGGACCCGCGATCACGATCAGTAATGAAAACAATGCACGGACGGAGATAAACCTCGAAAACATCGCGTGCCGGAACGTGAGCATCTTTGCCCTGCTTCGCGAGAGCGGGCGCAAAATTGCCGGGCCGGGGGAGAACTACAGAGTTAAGGCATTCTCGCATGGGCTCACGATGAGCGCGCCTGCCGACGTGGGGGGGATCAAGACGAACTTCGACGCGGAAGCGTTGAAGCAGTTGCCGCCGCCTGCGGGCAATGCCATTACCGTCTTGCCGCCCGCCGATACGTGGGTCAACCTGCAGTCGCTGGGAGCCAAAGGCGACGGCGTGACCGACGATACGGCAGCGATACAAAAAGCCATTGCGGAACATCGCGCGCTTTACGTCCCTATGGGGCGTTATCTGGTAAGCGCCTCAATCCTGCTTCGCCCCGATACCGTGCTGATCGGACTGCACCCCAGCAGGACTCAATTCGACCTGGCGGATGGGACGAAGGAGTTCCAGGGCCCCGGAGCGCCGCGTCCGCTGCTGGAAGCTCCCCAGGGCGGGCATAACATCGTAACCGGAATCGGCATCTCCACGGGAGACGACAACCCCCGCGCCGTGGGCGTGCTGTGGAAAGCCGGAGCGGACTCGCTGATAGATGATGTGCGCTTCATAGGAGGCCACGGCACCACTGGCCCCAACGGCGAGCGCATCAATCCATACGCCGGCGGGCCGAGCTTCAACCCCAACTGGGATAAGCAATACGCCAGCCTATGGATCGCAGATGGCGGAGGAGGCACCTTTGCCGATATCTGGACGCCCAGCACCTTTGCGCAGGCCGGACTGTATATTTCAAACACAACCACGCCGGGTCACATCTATGAACTCTCGTGCGAACATCACGTTCGCAACGAAGTCATGCTGGACCAGGTCGAGAACTGGAATCTGGTCGCGCTGCAAACTGAGGAAGAAAGCCTTGAAAGTGCTTTTGCACTGCCGCTGGAGATATCCCGGTCAAAGAATATTACCGTTGCAAACTATTTTGCGTACAGGGTGACGGCAGTTTCTCAGCCCTTCCCATATGCGGTGAACGTTTCCGAGTCGCGCGACATCCGCTTTCGCAATATGCATGTTTACAGTGGCGGCAAGTTCCCATTCGACAACTCGGTTTTAGATGCGACTAACCATGCCGAGTTGCGGGCGCGAGAGTTTGCATGGCTCGATGTGCCGGGTACGCCTGTCAGCTCCGGGCAGCGCGGTCCCTCGCCGGCGCTGGAGCCGGCCGCGCAGGTAAAACGCCTTGCGACGGGATTCTCCGATATCTCCGGTGCGGCCGTGGATGCGGCCGGCAAGTTGTATTTTGTCGACGTGCGCTGGCAGCGGATCTACAGGTGGTCGCCGGAGACCGGAGAAGCGGTGGTGGTGCGAAACGCTCCACTCGATCCGGTCAATCTCGCATTCGACAAGGGCGGAGACCTTCTGGTGGTTTCAAGGGGCGGCAAGGGGACGATTTACTCCTTCCGGCCGGAAGAGCCGGCGAATCAGATAACCATGCTTGAGCCGCAGCCGGCGCAGGAGCGCCCGGGGATGACCGCGCTCTATGCATCGGGCGTGCAGGCAATCGAGGGGCTCTCTCAGCAACGGCCCTGGCAATATATTTCTCCGGACCACAGCGTGTTCATTCCCGCAGGGAATGATTTTGTGCAGGGACTGATAACCAGGAGAATCAAGAAGGCCGACATTCTGCTCGCGCCCGGCCTGGCACAGGCTATGCCGGCGCGCCCGGTCTATGTGACCGATGGTCACGAGGAGAAGACATACAAGGGAAATGTAACAGCCACTGGAACCATCGGCGACATGAAGCTCTTCGCGGAAGAGGGTGGAGAGAGCCTGACTCAGGACGAAGAGGGTAATGTCTACCTGGCTGCCGGGCAGGTGCTGGTCTACAGCCCCGGGGGAAAACAGGTGGAGAGAATCGATATTCCGGAACGGCCGATCGATCTTGTTTTTGGCGGCGAGGACCGCAGCACCCTCTATATCCTGACTCATACGTCTCTCTATGCGGTCAGAACGCGCGTGCCCGGCTTGTAAACCCCTTTACCTGCTTTTCCGATGTACGAGTACCTCGGTAACTACAGGCCGATGGCAAAACCGAGATAGGATCTGGTGAGTCATTGCGGAGGGTCTTATGCAGCGAGTCACTCAAGGAGCTTTGTGCATCGTGCTGCTGATCGGCAGCACCGGCTACGGCCAGTCGATCGCCGATGCCGCCCGGGACAACAAAAAGCAACAGCCCAAGAAGGGAGCGGCGACCGCCAAGGTGTTCAGCAACGATGACATCTCCTCAACTCCAGACACGATTGCGCACCTGGTGCCAGGGTCAGATTTTGCGGGGCAAGGATCCCTGGTCGCACCGGGAAGATGGAAACACAACTATCGCACGATCAGGCTGGATGCAAGCCAGTTTGCCAACGGAGGCACCCTCCATATCACAATCACTCTGGGCAATGGCGCATCGGATGCGTCTTTTGATTTGTATCCGATGGGCCCGCTACCCACGGATGGATTTCCAAAATCTCTGGCCCACGCCTACGATGTGCCGCGCGGTTCGACGGCAAAGATCGACTATCGCTTTGACCATGGACAGGTGTACTTACTTGGCGCCGAAGGCAACTGGAATTCAAAGGCTGGAACCACGAACACCTATAGCTTCGTAGTAGACGTGAAAATGCAATAGACCGAGCGGCGATGAAGTTTTTGCGCACCCACGACTGCACCATCGCTACAAGCGTTGAGCCGCTTAACCAAAAATCCGCAGGTTAAAGATCAAGAAAGTGCGCAAGAACCCCCTGCGTTTTTCCCGCCCAAGAGAGTCTTTCATTCTTGTTTCCCAGCAGTGAGTATCAGGATCTCTGGATCAGGCGAATCGCAGCGAACTTGGTTCGCGTTTGTGTCCCAAGGTCGAACTGCAACTGCCTTCTGCGTTGACAAAACCGGCTGAATGGATTTTTTGATCTGGACAACTGCCGGTGCGCAGCCACTTCTCAAGCTCGGCGGTGTAGGCGAAGACACGCCCGCCGCCAGGAATCCGGTGAGCGGGTAATCCGCGATGCCGCTCCCACCTCAGCATGGTGCGGACGTCACGTCCAAAATATTCAGCGATTTCCTTCCAACAATTCAGACGACGATTGGCGCAATCGGGCACGAGACCTCCACAGGTCATGCGGGACCTCAAGAATTGTTTTGAAAACGCTTCACTATACACTGCCCAGCGCGGATATACAACTTGCTGTAACGTCGCACGACTTTTTTTACTGGAAATTCACGCCTCGGCCAGGCATGTCTTGTTTTGTCTTATTTTGTCGTGTTTTGTCTATTGTTCCTTTCAAGAAGGGAGGGTAGCCTGCTCCCGAATTTCCTGTGACCCAAGTAAAAACCTAGTTGAGCGCGACGGCGCACGAGTGTGCGTGTGTCCTGGAGGAATTCTTATGAAGCACGTGAAGATTTGCGCGCGCCGATGCGCGCTCCTGGTGGCCGCGGCGGCGTTGATGTTGGCGATGCCATCCAATAGCGGGGCGCAGCAATCGCCAGCCACCTACAACATAAACCTTGCTTTGGCCGATGAACACGTGGATGACCACGGCAGGACCGTGATCACGATGATGGCAAGCGGCGACCTGCGAGGGGTCCTGACCCTCGCGATCTCTTCCGTGCCCGACGGCACTGTCACCGACGGTGAGTGGTCGTTGAACGTCTCTTATACCGTACCGCTGAACCCTGACGCCCAGCCTGACTTCTCACTCCCAGACCCGGATGCGGCAATCGGCGAGCAGTTGATCCAGCGAGGCGTATTAAGCGGCACGGTAACGGGCGGCTCGATCACGCAGGCTGATGGCCAAGTGGCCTGGCTTATCGGACTCCGTCTTTCTTTGACGAATGGCACGGTGGAATTTGCCGACGTGCCAAACGGTTTCGGCACGGCTGACGGCAGCAATGTGAACGACCGAACCAATTCCGCCGGTTCCATGACGCTGACCTTCTAAGGGACATACCAACATGAGAAACGCTACCCCAACACATCGCTTCGCAGGAGCCTGCCTGCTCCTGGTCTTCCTGATCATCGCAGCGCCAAGCGCGATGGCCACGCACTTACGCGGCGAGTCGATCTCGTGGAGACACGTGGGCGCCACCGGAACAACAGTTGAGTTCACGTTCCAATATTCGCAGCGCTGGACCTATCCGAACGGCCCCGGGACCTGCGGCGGCACAGCGTGTCCCCCGGTGGGGACCGTCAATACGCTCACGGGGTTTAATCAGAACGCCAGCGCAGTATTTAATTTCGGCGACGGGACTACGGCCAATCCTACTGGCACCGTGACTTCCGTGAATGCGAGCGAGGATTGGTTCACCGCAACCTTCGTTTTCCAACATGTGTACAGTTCGGCCGGGCCGTTTACCGCATACTTCTGGGATTTCAACCGCATCAGCACGCTCGAGATCGGCCACGACCAGCCTGAGTATCTGTGGACAATCGTCAACCCGACCTATGTGAACGGATCGCCGGTCGCGTCTCTGCCGGCGTTTATCGCAGTGCCGCTGCAAAACACGACATCGTTCAACCTGGGCGCAGCGGTAAGCGACATCGATCCGAATGTCCATCTGGTCTATCGGCTGGCCACGTTCACCGAGCAGTTTGGTCCACTCAGTCTGGGATCTCCGAGTTCGGTCTCCTGTCCAAGCGGGCTGCTGACGACGAATACGCAGCCGCCGGGATTAACCATCGCCTCTACGACGGGCGCGGTTATTTGGGACACCACCCAGATCCATCCTGCATTCAATGGCACCGGAGATTGCGGATACCCCTTCCCCGCGGCGAACCAGTTGTGGACGACGCAGGTCGTGGTCGAGGCTCGCGATGCCACGAATGTGCTCAAAGCGAGCATCGTCATCGATGTGATCCTGAAGTTCGTGAACCCCGTGGGCGCGTTGCCAACGCTCACGCTGAACCCGGTCGGGCCACAAACGATTCAGGCCGGAACGCCGGTTTCGTTCATCGCGACCGGCAACAGCAGCAACGCCGGCGCGAAGATCACACTCAACGCCAGCGGGGTGCCCGCGGGAGCAACTGCGAGTAATCTGAATGCTACATTGACGCCCCCGGTGGCGAGCACCTTTAGCTGGACACCGACTACCAGCCAAACCGGAACATTCGTCGTGACCTATACAGCAACCGACAACAACCTGCAGCAGGTGACGCAGTCGAAGACGATCGTCGTCTCGGCCAATCCGCCGACTGCGACTTGCTCGCCGGCCATCAATATTCCTTACAACCAATCAGCGACAGTTTCGGCCAATGTTTTTGATCCAAATAATGAGTTGCTGAATGTGGCGTTTGCTGTGGACGTCACGCCAGCACAGACATTCAATAATGTCACCGCATTTCCAACCGCCGCTACAGAAAGCATCACCCAGACCTACGGCGCCGTAGGGTTACACATTGTGAAGGTAACCGCGACCGACCCTCATGGCGTAACAGCAAGCTGCACAACGGCTGTGACGGTCACGAAAGCGGACCAGGGCATTGACTTTGCGGCGCTTTCGAATGCAACTTACGGTGACGCAGACTTCAACGTCAACGCGACTGCCACCTCGGGATTAGCCGTCAGCTTTGCCGCGTCTGGAAACTGCACGATTAGCGGCAACACGGTACACCTCACCGGCGCAGGCTCGTGTAGCCTCACAGCCTCGCAACTCGGCGACTCCAATTACAACCCGGCGTCCGATGTTACGAGAACCTTCAGCATAGGCCAGGCGTCATCGACCGCGACGGTAACGTGTCCGGCGAGCGTCGGCTATAACGGTGCGGCCCAGACACCCTGCACGGCAATGGTGACGGGCTTTGGCGGACTGAACCAGTCTGCGACGGTGAATTACATCGGCAACACCAATGCCGGGACGGCGACGGCCTCGGCATCCTTCGCTGGGGACGCTGACCATTCCCCGAGTAGTAACAGCACGACGTTCGAGATCGCGCCAGCACAGCTGACCGTGACGGCGGGCAGTTATAGCGGCGTCTATGACGGTGCGGCTCACGCGCTGTCAGCTTGCGCAGTGAGCGCCAACTTCGACGGCCTGACCTGCACCAACAACCCAATTGGACCGGTAGGTCCGGACGTGGGCGGAACGGCCGTCACTCCCGTGATAAGCGGGAGCACCAGCAACTATGCGGTCACGGTCAACAATGGCACGTGGTCGATCACGCCGTTGGCGGTGACCGTGACCGGCGGCAGCTACAGCGGTGTGTACGACGGGGCGAGTCACGCGCCATCGGCATGCAGCAGCAGTTATGCTGGCGTCACCTGCTCGAATAGTCCGGCTTCCGTGGGACCGGACGTAGGCTCGGGAGCGATCAATCCCATCGCGGCGGTTGCGAGTGGTATCCCGGCCGATTACACCATTACTTCTGCCAACGGAGCGTGGTCGATCACGCCGTTGGCGGTGACCGTGACCGGCGGCAGCTACAGCGGCGTGTACGACGGGGCGAGTCATGCGCCATCGGCATGCAGCAGCAGCTACGCTGGCGTCACCTGCTCGAATAGTCCAGCTTCCGTGGGACCGGACGTAGGCTCGGGAGCGATCAATCCCATCGGGGCGGTTGCCAGTGGTATCCCGGCCGATTACACCATTACCTCTGCCAACGGAGCGTGGTCGATCACGCCGTTGGCGGTGACTGTGACCGGCGGCAGCTACAGCGGTGTGTACGACGGGGCGAGTCACGCGCCATCGGCATGCACCAGCAGTTACGCTGGCGTCACCTGCTCGAATAGTCCGGCTTCCGTCGGGCCGAGCGCCGGCAGCGGAGCGGTTGTTCCGCTGGCGTCAATCGCGACCGGGATACCGGCTGATTATTCGTTGGCGGTAACGAACGGCGCATGGTCCATCACGCAGGCGGCAAGTGTTACCACGGTCACATGTCCAGCGAATGTCACCTACACCGGTTCTGGACAGACGCCGTGCACAGCAGTGGCAACCGGTGCTGGCGGGCTGAACCAACCTTTGGCCGTAAGCTACAGTAATAACATCAACCCGGGAACGGCAACGGCCAGCGCGGCCTTCGCTGGAGACACAAACCATACCGCCAGCAATGGTTCCGCGCACTTCCAGATCGGCCCGGCGCCGTCGACCACGACTGTTACTTGCAATCCGACAAGCGTCACCTACACCGGGGCGGCGCAGACCCCTTGCACCGCAACGGCGACCGGCGTTGGTGGGTTGAACCAGGCAGTGCCGGTAACGTACAGCAATAACGTCAATGCGGGAACCGCCACAGCCAACGCTTCGTTCTCGGGCGACAGCACCCACTCGCCGAGCAGTGGTTCGGCAACCTTCACGATTGCGCAGGCGCCTTCCATGGTGATCATTACCTGTCCGGCGAGTGTCACCTATACTGGCTCGGCGCAAACGCCGTGCGCCGCAACGGTGACGGGCGCGGGCGGACTCAACCAGTCCGTGGCTGTTACCTACTCCAATAATGTTGTGGGTACGGCGACAGCGAATGCCTCCTATGCAGGAGACGCAAACCACACCGGCAGTACCGCGTCGACTACGTTCAAGATTCTGTATTCGACGGGGGCATGCAACGGAGGTCCAGGTCATACGATTCTGCCGCCGATCAACGCCGATGGCACGACTGTCCGGCACCAGGGCAGCACGGTTCCCGCCAAGTTCAACGTTTGCGACGCACAGGGGAACCTGGTTGGGACTCCGGGAACGGTCGCGAGCTTTTATCTCGTCTCAATCATTGCCGGAACCACGACGACGAGTGTGCAGGAAGCGCCAATTTCAACCCCACCCGACACCGTGTTCCGGTGGACCGGCAGCCAGTGGATCTTCAATATCAGCACGAAAAACCTGGCCGCCAATGCGACGTATGTCTATCAGATCGGTTTGAACGACGGAAGCATCATTCAATTCCAGTATGGGCTGGAATAGCCTTCGCTGTTGAGAAGAAGGGCCGGCGAGAAAGTGCCGGCCCTTAAGCATTAGTATTCTCAGGAGAGTTTTGGTGGCCATGCACTTGCGGGTGATAGAGGCGGAGTAAAACCTTTTAACGAAATGCAAAGGAAGAGAGGCGGAAGCCAGAGAATCTGGCGCGCCCGGAGAGATTCGAACTCCCGACCTACTGGTTCGAAGCCAGCCGCTCTATCCAACTGAGCTACGGGCGCGCGGGTTGCGTTGATTGCACGCAGAAGTATTTTACCTGCAAGTAAGCTCGATTGTCTTCGAGTTCCTGTCTTGTAAATGCATCCGGCCGCTTGCTGGGCAGCAGACGGTTTTCACGGAGAGGCCAAACCCACATCAGAGTCCGGTTCAGTATGCGGCTTGATCAGGTATTCGCGGATGATCTCTGAGATTAACGCGGCGGTGGGCACGGCAATCAGAACTCCCACAATTCCGGCTACGGCTTCGCCGATGACAATAGCAACGATGATCGAGACCGCCGGCAGATGCACGCGCGCTTTCATGATGCGTGGATTGAGAAAAGCGCTCTCCATGTTGTGATACACAAGGTAGAAGATGGTCACGCCCAGCACTTTGCCAAATCCATCAAGCGCGGCCACCAGGCCGGCGACAATCAGCGTCAGCACGGGTCCCAGAACGGGAATGATATTAAAAATCGCCGCCAGCACCCCGAGCACGTAGAAGTAGCGAACATGCAGCAGCCAATAGACCAGCGTTGCCGAGGCGCCCTGGGCGAGCATGAGCACTCCCTGGCCGCCCAGCCAGCGCCGCATGCGGCTGCCGCCACGCTCCAGCGTGGCGCGCAGGCGTGGCTCCTGCTCGCGGGGAAAGAGCGCGATCATCCAATCAAACGATGCTTTGCCGTCGAGAATGAAATAAGCGGCCAGCAGAATCACGGTGACAAACTTCACCATCCCGTTAGTGACATTCCTGAACAGGTCACCCACGCTGCCAATCAACAACTCGGCGTAGTGCTTGAGGTCGTTTTCATTGAGGCGTGCGGACATGGGCAGGTGAAGGTGCGTCCAGTTGACCAGGCGCTGGACATGGTCTGGCAACTGCTGCGAGAGCCCGCTCGCATCGCGCAAAATAGGCGGCAAGGCCAGCGAAAGAAACAGGCTAAGCGAGAGCGCCACTAAAAAAAAGAAAATCAAAAGGCTGAAGCCAGGCCCGGGGTGGCGTCCTTTGATGCTCCAGGTCGAGATCCAGTCCACAATGGGCGTAAGCAGCACAGCCACCAGCACGCTCACCCAGAGCAGCAGCAGCGTGGCGCGCAAGGTATAGACCACGTAGAGCAGCACGCCCAGGGCGAACGCAAATAACACCGTCGATTTGGAGTTTCCGTTCAATGCGGGCCAAAAGGTTTGATGCTAAACGGCGAATACAAACCACAGTCAAGCTAAAAGGTCAGAGAATATAGCGCGACAGGTCCTGGTCTTTCACAATGTCGCTGAGCATCTTTTGCACATAAGCGGCATCAATCGTAACTTCTTTTTCCTTCAAATCGGGCGCCTCAAAGCTGATGACGTCAAGCACGCGCTCCATAATGGTGTGCAGGCGGCGGGCACCGATGTTTTCCGTGTTCTCGTTGACGCGGAAGGCAAAGTGGGCAATCTCATCGAGGGCCTCACGGGTGAATTCCAGCTTGATGCCCTCGGTCTCGAGCAGGGCGGTGTATTGCTTGACCAGCGAAGACTTCGGTTCGGTGAGGATGCGGATAAAATCTTCCATGGTGAGCGACTGCAGCTCCACCCGGATGGGGAAGCGGCCCTGCAATTCCGGAATGAGGTCGCTGGGTTTGGAGACGTGGAACGCGCCGGCGGCGATGAACAGAATGTGGTCGGTGCGCACCATGCCGTAGCGGGTATTGACCGTAGTGCCTTCCACAATGGGAAGAATGTCGCGTTGCACGCCCTCGCGGGAAACATCAGGCCCGTGGCCGCCTTCGCGGCCGGCAATCTTGTCGATCTCATCGAGAAAGATGATGCCTGACTGCTCCACGCGCTCGACGGCGACGCGCGTGACCTGGTCCATATCGATCAGGCGCTGTTCCTCTTCCTGGATCAGGTATTCAACCGCCTCGCTGACCTTCATTTTGCGCTTCTTGGTGCGCTGGCCGAAGATGTTGGGCAGCATGTCTTTGATGTTGATATCCATCTCTTCCACGCCCTGGTTGGAGATGATTTCAAAGGCAGGGAAGGCCTTTTCGCGCACCTCCAGCTCAACCGTGCGCTCATCGAGCTTGCCTTCGCGTAGTTGCTGCCGCAGCTTCTCGCGCGTGCGCTGGTGCGAATCGCTTTCGGCCGGCAGTACGTTCGTGTTCGAAGCCCCATCCATCGAAGGAGCGGGCGCAGGCGGGGGCAGCAGCAGATCGAGCAGGCGCTCTTCGGCATTCAGCTCCGCTTTGTCGGCCACGTCTTCGAGTTTTTCCTGCCGCACCATGTCAATGGCGATTTCCACCAGGTCGCGGACCATGGATTCCACGTCGCGGCCTACATAACCCACCTCGGTAAACTTGGAGGCCTCAACCTTCATAAAAGGAGAGTTGGCCAGCTTGGCCAGGCGGCGGGCAATTTCGGTTTTGCCCACGCCCGTAGGGCCGATCATGATGATGTTCTTGGGAATAATCTCTTCGGCCAGCTCGGGCGTCAGCCTCTGGCGGCGCATGCGATTGCGCAGGGCGATGGCGACGGCGCGCTTGGCGTCGGCCTGGCCGATCACGTACTTATCAAGTTCAGCAACGATCTCGCGCGGGGTAAGTTCATCGAGCGCGATCTCCTGCTCTTCTGCGGTTCCGGGAAGATAAAGTGCCACAACAACTCCTACAGAATTATTTCACCAGAGAGGCACGGAGACACGGAGAAAAATATTGAAAGTAAAGTGCAGAGAATATTTCGTATCTCATTGTCAACTCGCCATTGCAGGGCATCAGCCTTGCAGCTCTTCGATGGTTATACTATTGTTCGTGAAAATACAAATATCGCCCGCGATGCGCATGGCCTCTTCAGCGATCTTGCGCGCCGGCAAATCGGTATTTTCGTACAGTGCGCGGGCGGCGGCGGTGGCGTAAGCGCCTCCGCTGCCGATGGCGGCAATGCCGGAATCGGGCTCAATCACATCGCCTCCGCCGCTGATCACAAACGTCTGGGCGGCATCGCACACCAGCAGCAGCGCTTCCAGATGGCGCAGAATTTTATCGGTGCGCCAGTCTTTGCCCAGCTCAACCGCGGCGCGGCCCATGTTGCCGTGGTACTGCTCCAGCTTGGCTTCGAAGCGGCTGAAGAGCGAAAAGGCATCGGCAGTGGACCCGGCAAAGCCGGCCAGCACTTTATCCTGGTAGAGCTTGCGGATCTTCTTCGCCGTGTGTTTGATCACGGCCTCGCCCAGCGTCACCTGTCCGTCGGAAGCCATGACTACTTTGCCATCGCGCCGGACGCACAAAACTGTTGTGGAGCGTATCAGTCGAGTTTTTGCCATAGACGTAATCCTTAATTATACCGTTGGGAGGAGTGTTGCAGGAGTGGAAGGGTTAGACCGCGATCCGAGGGAAGGAAATCCGTGCCCTGACAAATTGTCCCAAACGCGGAGCTTACCGTCTTTTCGATCCGCGCAATTCGTCAATTCCCCACATTTCTCCGGCATAGGTAGTAAAGAAGATGGCAAACAGGAGCAGCAACGGAATATGGTCGAGCTGGTTGGCAACGTAATGCCACATGGGTCCCTGGCCTGCGCCATGCCATGTCGCCAGAGTGAGGTTCAGCATGTACAGCATTCCCAAAACAGAGAGGGGACGCACCCATAAGCCCAGCAACAGGGAAGCACCGATGGCAAGCTCGAGCACTCCCACCGTATACGCAAAAAAGACAGCGTGCGGCATGACAAAACGCGCCAGCAGCCGTCCGTAAAAGGGGACCGCCTCCACGCCAATATAGGACTGAAGATATTTTTGAAAACCCCCATGCGCGAAGGCAGACGAAGCGACTTTAAACTCGCCAAGGAAGAGAAACATTACGCCGGTAAGGATGCGGGCCAGAGCAATCGTGCGGTTGGGAGTATTCATATTTTTAAGTGCGAACTTTTGCTTTGTTCGCCGGGCGGTCCTTCAGGCGAATCACAAACTTCAGCCCGGACCAAGTCTCGTTCACGGCACAGATCTTCACATCCACCAGCCCGGCCGCCAGCCCGATGTCGCGAACAATATTTTCGTTCAAGTCTGACTCTACGCCCGAGCTCTTCTTCGGCCATGAGATCCAGAGCATTCCCGCAGGCGCAAGCCTGGCTGCCCAAAGTGGGAACTTGGTCCTGAGCTCCTCCTGCGTCCTCACAGACAAGAGCACAAAATCAAACGGCCGCTTGTCGGTGCGTTTCTTCGACGAGATCCCCAGCTCTCGCAGCACATCGGCCGGCGTCTCCACTATCGAGATGCTGAAGCCCTCTTTGATGCCCAGCTTTTTGATCAGCGGAGTTCCCGAGTATCCCGCCATAAGGTTATTGCAATTCGTTCTTGAAGACCTTTCCGCCGCTTTTAATCGCGGCGGGATTTTGCGGAGTTTTTTCCTGCGCTACAACAGCAGTCAGAGCGGACAAGACAGGCAAGGACCGCTTGCCAATATCAGCGCCATTTTTTCGCATACAGAATACTCGTTGCCGCGTCAGTCTGCGGCGCCAATAATGGCTTCCGCCTCAATTTCGATCACCATCTCCGGAGAAATCAGCTTGCTGACTTCGACCATTGCGGTCGCCGGGCGGATATTTTTGAAAAATTCTCCGTGCGCCCGGCCCACCTGCTCCCAATCGGCGATGTTGGTAAGGTACATGCGCGTGCGCACCACGTCTTTCAGCGCGGCGCCCGCTTTTTTCAAGGCGGATTCGATGTTCTTCAGCGTCTGCACGGTTTGCGCGTAGGCATCGCCGGCTACTTTTCCATCGGCATCAGTCCCGGTCGTACCCGAAACATGCACGACGTTCCCAATGCGCACCGCGCGCGAATAACCGATGATCGGCTCCCAACGTGTTCCACTGGCTATGTTTTGACGAGGCATAAAATTAAGTGCGCAAATTGTATTCGGGTTGAGCGCCGATAACAAGTAAAGCGATCTAATTTAGGTCCGTACATTTCTTCCATCACTGATTCGCACTCACCAGAGCTGACTGCTAACAAAATGCAGGAAGCGCCTATTTTCCTATTGTGTCAAATAACCAAACCAGCTTACATTGCCATCAAAGTAAGTAGCTTCCCCTAAGCAAAGCAGACGGACTGCATAAGTCCCGGGAGGAGTGTAGGCATTATGGTTGCAGAATCGAATCCATTGTTGAGGATGTTTCAGGAGTTGGTCAGTTATCACTTCTCGTGCGACGTGGGCATCCGGGATTCCGAGGTCCATGCTTACATCTCGAATCTGCTATGCGAATTCTGCGATGCCGAGCAACTCTACAAAGTCCGCGATGCCTCCGGACGGCCCTTGCACGATGTGGGCGAAATGCTGCTGGAATCTGACCCGGTCTATGGCGAAGCCCCATCCTTTGACCGCGAGCGCCAGGTGCGCAAGCACATCGGCGATTTCACGCTCTTCTTCACCGGATTGTTTCCTGAGAGCCTCAACCACCACCGCCTGCGCCGTCAACGGCTTGAAAGCCTCATTGATTTCATGAAGGCAGGCAAAGAAAGCTACTACATCGTCTCCAAGTTCGAGCACTTCGAATACGCCAAGGTAGCGCCCCTGTTCGCGCGCCTCTCGAAGGAATTCGAGCACTGCGTCTATGGCCTCAACCAGGTGAAAAATGACCTGCAGGAGATGCAGCACCCCATCGTGCAAAAACAAAAGCAGTTGATGATGTAGTTTGTGCCGCAAGCGAGGTGAGGGATCGAAGTTTCATCCGAACGAAGATTTTCTTCGTGTTCCTTCGGCCACCTTTGTGTCCTTTGTGGTTAGCTTTTGCCTTTGTAGGCATTGGGAATACTGCTAGAATTTTGTAGTCATGAAGTCCAACTGGATGTCGCAACCGCTCTCTGAAACCGATCCGCAAATTGCCGCGGCCCTCGACGATGAGGCCCGCCGCCAGCACGAAGGCCTGGAACTGATCGCCTCTGAAAATTTTGTCAGCGAGGCCGTGCTCGAGGCCATGGGCTCGGTATTTACCAACAAATATGCGGAGGGATATCCGGGCAAGCGCTATTACGGCGGTTGCGAATATGCCGACATCGTTGAAAACCTCGCGCGCGACCGCGCCAGGCAGCTCTTCGACGCCGAGCACGCCAACGTGCAGCCTCACGCCGGCTCGCAGGCCAATATGGCAGCAATGTATGCCGTGCTGCAGCCCGGCGACACGATCCTGGGGTTGAACCTTGCCCACGGCGGGCACCTCACCCACGGGCATCATCTGAATTTTTCCGGCAAGACTTACAAGGTCATCCCTTACGGAGTCACCCGCGATAGCGAGACAATTGATTACAACGAGCTCGAGCAGATCGCCGAGCGTGAACATCCTAAGCTGATCATCGGCGGCGGCAGCGCCTATGCCCGCATCATTGATTTCGCCCGCATGCGGCAGATTGCCGATAAAGTCGGCGCCCTCTACCTGGTTGATATGGCCCACTTCGCTGGATTGGTCGCCGGCGGTGCGCATCCCAGCCCCGTTCCGCACGCGCATATCGTGACCTCGACCACGCATAAGACTCTGCGCGGCCCGCGCGCCGGAATGATCCTGAGCAAAACCGAGTTCGCCGCCGCCATTGATAAGATGGTCTTCCCCGGAATTCAAGGCGGACCGCTGGTACACATCATCGCCGCCAAAGCAGTCTGCTTTCAGGAAGCCATGCAACCTGCCTTCAAAGACTATGCCCGCCAGACCATTGCTAACGCCAAAACTCTGGCAGAAACACTGGGCAAAGAAGGCTTCCGCATCATCTCGGGCGGCACCGATACGCACCTGATGCTGGTAGACGTCTTCTCCAAAGGGATGTTGGGCAGCGACGCCGAAAAAGCCTTAGGCCAGGCCGGCATCACCGTCAACAAGAACGCAATTCCCTTCGATACCAACCCGCCGCTCAAACCCAGCGGCATCCGCCTGGGCACCCCCGCGCTGACCTCCCGTGGGATGAAAGAAGACCAGATGCAGCATGTCGGCCGCTGGATTGCGGAAGCCCTCAACCAGCGCACAGATGCCGCCGCGCTAGCCCGTGTTCGCAAGCAAGTGCTGGAGCTGTGCGAATCTTTCCCGCTCTATCCCGAACGGCGGGCACGAGCGCTGGCCAGCGTTCGCTAATTTATTGTTGAACCTAAATACTTTCCCGCGACCCTTCAGTCGCGGGTGCAATTTCCGCTTAAAATCCCAACTCCGCCTGTCGCCAGACCAAAGTCCTCCATAATCCCTTGTACCTGTTGGCGCGGGCTTTGAACTTGGCCGGGCGCGGCAAAGATGGTCACTGCTACAAGGAGTTGTGCAGTGACGACGAAATGCCACAAGCTACAGACCGTTCAAGCTCTCTACAGGGGCCATTTATCCCTTGCCCATTCCAATTCGGGCGAAAAAAGATTCACTGGGCTGCCATGGCTGCTCACCTCGCTCGAGTCATGCGATGAGCCCTTTCACGGCCTCACACACAGCAGAAGCGCCTGCGCGCCGGGAGGTGCACGATGACCCGACGCATTTATACCGGCGCTCTCATCTCCGGCCTGGTGGCCCTTATTGAAAAACGCATTTGCTTCATGCCTGACTGCGGCCGCCTCGGGCAGCCTTGCGCCAAATGTGGGGCGAACGTGTGCAAGGCGCACGGTGAAAACTGCATCGAGTGCGGCGCGCTGCATTGCGAAGATTGCGCCGCGTTTCATCCTGTGTACTGCGAAAAAGCCCGCGCCGGCGACGAAGCCGCGGGCAGCGCTGTCGACCCGGTGCATGACTGCCGCCAGGACTCCGTGCGTGAAGTGCGGCTCGCGGCTTCGAGCGCTCGTTCTCAGGCCAAAGGCATAGCCCCCAAGGGCAGCGGGGAAGCAAGCCTAAGCCGCCAGGACAAGGAGGCACAAAAATGATCTCCTTGAAGCGGGCCATGTTGTGTGTGAACTGTGAATTCATCAGCGACGCGTATTCTCCTGAAACGGGTCCTGACTGCGCCGCTTGCGGCTCAAAGCAGTTGATCGCGTTGGCGCAGATGGTTGGTGGGTCGCTGCTCGCCGGCAATACCGAAGTGAGCGTGGCCAAAGCCAAATCGGAAGGTGCCGCTCCCTGCGACAAAGCCGGCCAGCTGACGCCCGAACTGCGGGCGGCAGCAGAGAAGGCGCAGGCGGCGTTGCTGCTGCGCAGAAAGGCGTTGCAAGCGCAGCCGGAAGAAAGTTGCGTGCTCCAGGACATCGCGAGTTGGCTTCAGCGGCAAATCGCGCACGCTGAGCTGCAACCGTTTCTCTTTCGCGCCGAGATTACTAATTATGACTATCTGTGCAAGTTAGCCGCCCGTGACCGGCTGCGCTCGCTCAACACCAGTCTGAACCTGATCTTGCATCTCTTACGGACGAACGGAGTGTACAGCCTCAGCGAGTTGTTGAGAATTTTGCAGAAGGAAAAAGGGAAGGAAAATGTTTGAGCGATACTTTATGCTATCGACGAGACAAGCGGCTGTGGTCAGTTTCAATACCTGCGGAAAAATGCAGATTCTGTTCTACGGCCCGAAGGGCCACGGCTGAAAAGCTGCGGGCCTTTAAAATTGAGATTTGATGCCTAGGGTCCAAAATCATTCGCGTGCATATACTCGGAAATTGTGGCCCAGCTACGTTCCAAAAAGATGACCGCAAAAACCCCATCTCTGGTACTGGCTTCTGCGTCTCCGCGGCGCAGCGAGCTGTTGCGTAATGCGGGAATTGCCTTCGTAGCGCAGCCGGCGCATGTAGATGAAAGCATGTTGGCTGGTGAGTTGCCGGAAGATTACGCCAGGCGCCTGGCGCGGGAGAAGGCCGGGGCCGTGTTTCGTGAGCGTCCACGAGAAATTGTCTTAGGCGCGGATACGATTGTGGTTGTTGATTCCCAGGTGCTGGGCAAGCCGCGCGATCGTTCCGATGCGGCGCGAATGTTGCGCCTGCTGTCAGGAAGATCGCACCGGGTGATAACCGGCATATGCCTGGTTTATCCGCCGTCCCAATCTGCAACCCAGGACCTGGAACTTGAAACTGGAAACCTGAAACTTGAAACTCCCATCGAAGATGTTCGCGCTGAGACAACGGAAGTCTGGATGCGCGACATAAGCGAAGAAGAAATCAGGGATTACGTGGCCAGCGGCGAACCGATGGATAAAGCCGGGGCGTACGCCATTCAGGGAATCGCCTCTCGGTGGATCTTCAGGATTGTCGGCTGCTACTTCAACGTGGTGGGATTGCCCGTACCGCTGCTCCATACGATGCTGAAGAAAGGCACTTCGTAATAAGGGTGGAAGTGGGAGGCAATATACTTTTGCAGTAGAGACGTAGCTTGCTACGTCTCCATCGAAAACTATTTCTTGTCTTCCGTAGGTTGCGTGGGCTGTTCGCCGTCGCGCATTCCCTGCTTGAAGTTGCGAATACCTTCGCCCAATCCCTTGCCGATATCTGCAATCTTGCTGGGTCCAAAGATGATCAGGGCGATCACCAGAATCACGATCAGTTCAGGAAGTCCTAATTTACCGCCAAACATGAAGCCTCCGCACCGGCAGATGAAATGTGCTTTTTGCGAACACACCATGCCCGTGAACCTTTATTGTAACACTGGCGTCAGTTGAAACACGGGTGAAATAACGATAGTTTCAGGCCGAAGTCATCAAAGCCGCCAACAGCGCGGCCCGTCGTGGCAGCTCGCGAATGAGCACAGATTCGCTCGCGGCGTGGGCCCCTTCGCCCACAGCGCCCAGGCCGTCCAGCGTAGGGATGCCGAGTGCGGCGGTAAAGTTTCCGTCTGAGCCGCCTCCGGTTGCGGCTTCCTGCAGCTTCCATCCCATCCCCTGCGCCAGTGTGCGGGCCTTCATAAACCAGGCAGCGATTTCTTTGCTGCGCTCCATTGGAGGCCGGTTGATTCCCCCGCTCACCTGCAGCTTGCAGCGGCGGTTGCGCGGCCGCAAGCTGCGGAATTTTTTCTCAATCAGCCCGGCATCAGCCTGCCTGGGAATGCGAACATCCACTTCAACCTCGGCCTCCGCCGCCACTACATTGCTGCGCGTGCCCCCGCGAATCACCCCCGGATTTACCGTAAGCCCGCGTTTGAGGTCGGTGAATTTTTCAATGATGCCGATCTGGTAAGCCAGCTCGGTGATGGCGCTCGTGCCCGCGCGGAAATCTATCCCCGCATGTGCGGCCTTTCCTGTCACTTTAACGGTGTAGTTACCCACACCTTTGCGTGCCGTCTTGAGCGCCCCCGCCAGCCCCTGGGAGGGCTCAAGGACGAAAACGATGCTTGATTTTTCCGCCAGCCACTCGGTAACAGGCCTTGACGATTCGCTGCCCACTTCTTCATCGGTCACCAGCAAAACCTCGACATTGCCGGGAGGATGGCCGAAAGTATCGCGCAGCGCACGCAAGGCGAAGACTATTTGAACGATGCCGGCTTTCATATCGAGCACGCCCGGCCCCCAAACGCGGCCATCGCTCACGCGGCATGGCATGGATTTCAGCGCACCCAGCTCCCACACTGTATCCATGTGTCCCAGCAGGAGGATCGCCGGGCTGTGAGCGTCTTCCGACTTGAAGCTGGCCTGAAGATGATCGCCAAATTTTAATTGCTTGTGGAAGGTGATCTGGGCGCCCATTCGGCTGAATTCTTCCCCCAGTGCGCGGCCCAAGGCATCTACCGCCTTTTTGTTGTGCGTCGGAGATTCAATTTCCACCAGTTTTTGCGCCAGCAACACCATCTCGTGCTCGTGCGGTTCAATGCGGGCCAGCAGCTCGCGCGCGCCAGACACTTTGTTGACTGCGGGCATGGTATTTCCCTGTAGCCTACCAGAACGCAACCGGGCTACGTTATAATTTTGGCTTCGACCTTCAAATGGACGATACGCCCAACTCGATTGCCACCGTCGAGGGTACATCTGGTGAAGCCGCATCCGCCGAGACCTCTACCCCTCTTACGCTCGATGTGCTGCAGATCATGCGGATCATTCCGCATCGCTACCCTTTCCTGCTGCTCGACCGCATCGTCGAATTGCACCGCCGCCGGCGCGTGGTGGCGATCAAGAACGTCACCATCAACGAGCCGTTCTTTCAAGGACACTTTCCCGGCTATCCCATCATGCCCGGGGTGCTTGTGATCGAAGCCATGGCCCAGGCCGGCGCCCTGCTGCTGCTTACCGAAATCGAGGACCGCGAAAATAAGATCATGGTCTTCACCGGTATCGAGCGCGCCAAATTCCGTAAGCCGGTCGTGCCCGGCGACCAGTTGCGCATTGAGGTAGATGTGCTCGCCTTCCGCCGCACCGCCGGCAAGATCAGTTGCGGAGCTTACGTCGGCGATAAGCGGGCCTGCGAGGCCGTGCTCACCTGCCAGGTCGTGGATAAGCCGGCTTCCGAGGGACAATGAGGCGCTCCTCACAGAGCACCGTGACCGAGGAGCGGACAGGCCAAATTCATGCCAGTGCAGCGGTTGATCCCGCTGCCAGGGTTCCCGCCTCCTGCCGTATCGGACCGTTCTGCGTCATTGGGGCCGAGGTTGAACTGGGAGAGGATTGCGAACTCATCTCTCACGTCTCTGTGCAGGGTCCCACGAAGATCGGCGCGCATAACCGCATCTTTCCTTTTACTTCCATCGGTTTTGAGCCTCAGGACTTGAAATATAAAGGCGAAAAAACGCGCCTCGAGATCGGCGATCATAACGTCATCCGCGAATATGTGACCATCAACCGCGGCACCGCGGGCGGAGGCGGCGTGACCCGCATCGGCAGCCACTGCCTCCTGATGGCTTACACCCACGTTGCCCACGATTGCATGATTGGCGACCACGTAATCATGGCCAACGCTGCCACGCTCGCCGGTCACGCAATCGTGGAAGAGTGCGCTACTGTGGGCGCGTTCTCTGCCGTGCACCAGTTCACGCGCGTGGGCGCGCACGCCTATATTGGCGGCGGCACCATTGTTACCCGCGACGTTTTGCCCTTTTCCAAAACCTCGGCCGCCCGCGAAGCTAAAGCCTACGGAGTCAATGCCATCGGCCTCGAGCGCCGCGGCTTCAGCAAAGAACGCATCGCGCAAATTCAACATGCCTACCGCGTGCTGCTCAATTCCAAACTCAACACCTCGCAAGCTCTGGAAAAACTTCGTAAAGAAGGCAAGCAGGGAGAAGATGTAGCCCTGCTGCTGCGCTTCATCGAGACCTCAGAGCGCGGAACCATCAAATAGCCGATCTAGCCGATCTAAAGGTTGCTAGGATGCAAAGCAGTGAGGCTGCTGAAGCGATTGAAATCTGTCACATTCAACGTGAGTATGTGGCTTAACCCGTGCACGTACATCGTTGCGACCAAACGGGCATCATGTACCTGAACGCCCAATACTCCATGCTGTAGGACAATCCTCCTCCACTCTCGATAAACCGCTTCGTTGTCGGGTAAAAAATCATGCCAGTCTCGATTGCCAACACTTCGCGCTCTGCTTCAAGAACGGTCAACCCAAACCCATTCCTGGCAAGGGGGCGCGTCATTGCGTTCCAAAGCTCAGCGATGTTCTGGTGCGTATAGTGAAGAATCGTGCCTTGGCCGGCGAGTTGAGCGAGCGCAGCGTCTACGAGTTGATGCTGAGGATCGGAGCGCCGTGTCATGCGCAGCAGGATATTGGTATCTACCAGACACGCCGCAAGCGCCATTTAGTCGTGATCCTGATAAATCCAATCGCGCGAAATGCTCTCAGGAAGTGGAGGAATCTTGTCTGAGAATTGAGCCAATGAATCGAGCCAGGCCCGAATTTCTTCTGGGGTACGAAGCTGCCGAGTTTCAGCAGGACGTGCTAACCGCTGCGATAGAATCTCTTGGACGTAAGCTTCAAGAGACAGACCACGCGCCTTAGCCTGGGTTGCGAGTTCATCGGGAATATTGACCGTAACTACCATAAGGAAAACTTTAGCACGAATCGAACACTGTTCGTTCAAAAACCGGCTCAAATAGATTTACAGGATAGCGAGAGTGCACAATCATTTCTCGCACACATTCCGCACAATGTATTCTAGTGGTGATTTCCTTTGTAGCTTGCAGCTTGTAACTCGTAGCTGAACCTAAGAGCTGAGAACTTGGAGCCAACCATCGGTGTCCACTCGCCCCAAACTAGGCCTGATCGCAGGGAACGGCAAATTCCCTCTGCTGATTCTCGACGCCGCCAACGCCCAGGGGAACGACGTCATCGTCGCCGCCATCAAAGAAGAGACGTTTCCTGAGATCGAGCAGCGCGGCGCGGCCGCGGTGCACTGGCTCTCGCTGGGCGAGCTCTCGAAGCTGATTGAAACCTTCCAGCGCGAAGGCGTAACTCGCGCCATCATGGCGGGCCAGGTCAAGCACAAGCAGATTTTCAGCAGCATTCGTCCCGATTGGCGTCTGGCCAAGCTGCTGCTCTCCCTCGGTACTCGCAATACAGATTCCCTCATCGGCGCCGTGGCCAAAGTGCTGGCCGATGAGGGCATCACCCTGCTCAAATCCACCGATTTCCTTGAGCCTCTTCTGGCCGTGGCCGGGGTGCTCACCCGCCGCCCGCCGAACGAAAAAGAGCGGGCCAACATCGAGTACGGACGCGCCGTTGCCCGCCACCTGGCGCACTATGACATTGGCCAGACCGTGGTCATTGCCGAATCCGCCTGTGTTGCCGTCGAAGCCATGGAAGGCACGGATGCCGCCATCGTGCGCGCCGGCGAGATCATGCGTAGCTTGCATGAGCCGGGCAGCGCCGAATCTACTCTCAGCCGCGCCCTGACCGTGGTCAAAGTGGCCAAGCCAAATCAGGATATGCGCTTTGATGTGCCGGTGATCGGGGTGAAGACCATCGAAACCATGAAGCAGGCAGGCGCAACCTGCCTGGCAATTGACGCTGGGAAATGTTTGTTGCTCGATGGCGAAGCCATCATTCAGGCCGCCGACGCTGCTGCGGTCTCGATTGTGGCAGATTAAAAACGACACACCAGCCCGGAGGGCGGCATCAGGTAGCCTGTAAATTAAGGGCCTGCAAGAGTCCTGCGTTGGAATTCAATTTCTGGGGGCGTGAAGGGCTAACAAACCCCGAAGGGGTGGCATGTTATAGCCCAGCGCTTCAGCGCTGGGGTGTGAAAAAAATGATGTTAGTCCCGTAGGGACGACGGCTCTTCCGTCTGCGAGACGCTCCGCGCTCGAAATGCTTGTTGTCGAGATATGCGCCAAAATGATTGTGGGCTGAATGCTGAGCGCTGACTGCTGTGCTGAGTGCTGACTGCTTTTAAAATCACGCCGCAGCGGGCGGGGAACCGCCGCCATTCTCTTTCCACACAGAATATTCCTCTAATACCACGCGAAAACTGCCGTGCACGGCCCTGCTTTCAGACACCATTCGCTCCAGGCGAAAGGTCACCCGATCGCCGCACTTGCGGCAAGCGGGAAACAGGTCGTCTTTCAGGATGGTGACACTATGCTCCAGCCGATGGTCCACATGCCGCACTTGGTAAATACCGCTGCACGGAGCTACATCCCCAGGCTTAAAAGTGGGTTGCATAACAGATGGTCCCCTTCAGTTTCCGAGTTTTGGCCAGAGGAAAAAAATAAACCTGGCACATAAGACACATGTTAGTGCTGCCAGGGTTGCCTGCGTTACTAAAGTTCTATATTTAAAACATAGTTAATAACTGTATTGCTAATGTGCGGAGCTTTGCCCAAAAATCATCATGAGAGGGATCTCCCGCGAAAATCAGGAAAAGTGAAAGCAGACATTGCAAAGTAACAGCCCCGAATAGGGCGGCAGAATTTAGCCCAGGGCGCAGCCCTGGGAAAGCAAAAGAAACAGATCATTCCTCTCTGCCGAAGGCCAACACGCATCCCGCAAAGCGGGAGAAGTGTTCAGAAAAATAGTAGATTTTGAACGACGAGAACCACAATTGCGTTGCGGTTTGTCCAAACCCGATTTTTCGGGCAAAGCTTCGAAGGGCCAACACGCAACGAAGCAAAGTGTTCAGAAAAATAGTAGGTTTTGAACGAGGCAACCGCAATTACGTTGCGGTTTGCCCAAATCCGATTCTGGGAAAGCTACCCTATGACTAGATAAAAAAGGCGCGATCATTCCGCGCCTTTTTCCGAAAACCCTGCTTGCGTTATTTTTTCTCGAAGCGGCTCTGCACTTCTTTCCAGTTCACCACGTTCCACCAGGCCTTCAGGTAGTCGCCGCGCACATTCTTGTATT
The DNA here is from genome assembly GCA_035487295.1 of Terriglobales bacterium. Taxonomy (GTDB): domain Bacteria; phylum Acidobacteriota; class Terriglobia; order Terriglobales; family Acidobacteriaceae; genus QIAW01. Next base: position 127,243 of record DATHMH010000043.1, on the reverse strand, counting down.
TCAAATAATAAGCGTGCTCCCAAACGTCATTGCCCATGATGGGGTAGTTTCCCTCCATCATAGGATTATCCTGGTTGGCCGTGCTTGTAATTTCCAGCTTGCCGCTGGCATTGCGGATCAGCCAGGCCCATCCGCTGCCGAAGCGTTTCAGGCCGGCATCGTTGAATTTGTTCTGGAATTCGGCAAAGCTGCCAAAGGCCTGCTTGATGGCGTCTGCTAGCGGGCCCGCCGGCTCCCCGCCGGCCTTGGGCGCCATGATCTGCCAGAACATGCTGTGGTTCACGTGGCCGCCGGCGTTGTTGCGCACCGCGGTGCGGATGTCCTCGGGCACGGCGCTCAGGTTTTTAATCAGCTCTTCCGCGCTCTTGCTCCCCAGCTCAGGGTGCTTTTCGAGCGCGGCGTTCAGGTTGGTGACATAAGCACCGTGGTGCTTGTCGTGATGGATTTGCATGGTCTGCGCGTCAATATGGGGCTCCAGCGCGCCGAAGTCATACGCTAGCGGGGGTACTTGGTGAGCCATCCTGGCCTCCTGGGGTAGGAATAAGAAAACTTTGCAGCCGACGATCCAAACCATCTAGCCTACGCGATTTGCCAAAGTTACGCCAGAGGGGCCAGACAGCCGAGATGCGTCAATCGAGAACTGCGCAGCTGGTAGCGCTTGCGTCTCGCCGGCTGTCGCGTTGGGCATCTTGTCTACGCTGGCGGAAGCGGCCAGTGCTTCGGAATCTAAAGATTTCAAGGAATAGGGAAGCGAAAGAAGTCGAGCGTGCGAAAGTGCGAGCGCCTTCACGCTTGCAGGTTCATCTGCAGTTTTGTTCAGACTAAGTCCTGTTTGGCTACTGATCTGCGGGTAGCGTATTCGTCCAGGCGCTTTTTGTAAAGCAGGAGCACGCTGGGGCCAAAAGACATCAACATGATCGCGATTCCGGTGATTATGCCGAAGCTGGTCACCACCGGCGCTGAACAATCATGTCGGCGGCGCACAATGACGTGAGCTGGTACAGCGATCAGAAGTTCCAGGACGCTGCCTTTGAGCAACCACGAGATTGCCCGCGTCATCAGCGCACTGGAATTCCGGCCATACAAATAAAACACAATTGCCCACGCTACCCAAATGTCCACCCAGCAACCCAAGGCGGCGTAGAGGCCAATCGTATTCAGCAAGTTCACACTATAGTCTTTAGAAACTCCGGATAATAAACAGAGGATGGCAGCACCCGTTAACAGGGCCAGCAATGTGGCAGTCAGCAAGCAGGAAACGAAAATATGGGCCCGGGGCCTGAGCCTTCGCCAGGACGTATCTACGGACAAAAACAGGAGAAGCGCCTGACTGATCAGGGCGATCGCAATTGGAATCCACGTCACCCATTGTCTGTAGAGATATGGGAAATTAATATGTCGAGGATCAGTAACCCCTTCCGGGAGAACTACTGACAGCGGCGCCAAAAGACATACGACGATCAGCCCGTAGAAGACCGTGATCACGATACCCCATTTGAGCATGTGTTTTTCCTCCACAGCTTGTCTTAAAAGTTAGACGTATATTTGACTTATCCACCTGTGTCCCAATTGCTTAGTCCACTATAGTCCTAGGCTCGTGACCTGCTGGTCTCTGAAAGCCCCAAAGTAGCGTCTTCCTGGCCAGGCGCCCAGGAATGCCCAAACCCCTTAAAAGAGCTTGCTCTGCCAGCCTATCCGGGTTAATCTTTAACTCCCTCGCCCCCTTAAAAATGAAGAGCTGAAAGGTCTACCTACGGCTCCAAGGAAACCGGCCATGCGCCAGCCCGCCACGTTATTTCGCGCCCATACGGGAAACCTATGGTTCTCAGGAAGAACCGCCAAGGCATTCTCCGCAGCAGTGTATTTATTGTGGAGTAGTTGTTTTGTGTTTGCGCAAACAAAGATTACAGGCAAGCCGGGTGTGGCCGTGTCGCAGGCCGTCGTGAACTTTTCCGATCTGGCAAGACAAGAAATGTTGCATCTCTCAGCAAACCTGGGAAGCTTTGAAGCTGGAGAGGTCGAAAACAAGACGATGCCCCGGCTTGTAGTGCCGCTGGACGCAATCATTCAAGCCCAAAAATCCAGCGGAGCGCAAAGTCCGATGCAGGTTCCCGCATCGGGCCCGCAGGCCCAGTCGCCCTCAACGGCATTGAGCTTCCAGGCTGCTCCCGACAACAATATGTTCATTCCTCCTGACACCAATGGTGCAGTGGGGCCGAATCATCTGATGGTGACCCTCAATGGCACAGTGAAGATACAGAACCGCGCAGGAGGACTAATTAGCCAGGTCACCTTACACAGCTTCTGGGCAAGCGTCGTAACCTGCACCACCAACCCTTGCGAGAGCGATCCCAAAATTGTGTATGACCCCTATGGAGCACGCTGGATCTTTGCAACCGGGGCCAACCTAGCATCGGCCAATTCAGAGGTCTTGATTGGGGTTTCCCAAACCAACGATCCTACCGGCAACTGGAACCTCTACATGGTTCGCGCTGACCCGACCGGAACCAACGGAATTGATTTTACTGAACTTGGATTCAACAAAAATTGGATCGTCGTTACCTATAACATGTTTAGTGTCAGCAGTGGCACCTTCGCCCAGGCAAACGCTTACGTTTTCAATAAAGCAAATCTCTACGCCCACGGTGCAGCTAACTTCACCTTGTTTACACTCCCTCCCGATCAGGCTTTTGCTCTGGCGCCGGCAGTGACTTACGATAACACCCTCTCCACTCTGTATGTGCTGCAGGAGTTCAATGGCAATTTCAATGGTAACGGGTTCTTACAACTGCTGACCATCACAGGACCAGTAGGTTCAGAAACGCTTACCACAGGCCCGTTCATCAGCACACCCAACCCGTGGGACGACTTTGTCCCCCCCATCGGGGACTTCGCCCCCCAGCTCGGCTCTATCAACAAAATCAATACATTTGACGCTCGAATCACCAACCTCGTATACCGCAACGGCACTCTGTGGGCGGCTCAGCATATTTTTCTTCCTTCCGGCGCTCCCACCCGGGCTGCGGTGCAATGGTGGCAACTGGGGACCGACGGCAGCATACAACAGCTCGGTCGCATTGACGATAGTAGCGGCACTTTTTCTCGCACCTTCCCCTCGATTGCCGTCAATAAAAATAACGATGTGTTGATTGGGTATTCGCTTTTTTCATCTTCTATATTCGCCAGCGCGGCATATTCCTTCCGCGCCGCTACTGATGTTCCCAATACGCTCCAATCCGAAAATATTCTCAAGGCAGGACTGGCCAGCTATTTCAAACCCTCCATCAACCCCAATGACACCAGGAACCGCTGGGGCGATTTCAGCTATAGCCAGGTGGATCCGGTAGATGACACGAACCTATGGACCATTCAGGAATATGCGAATTCACCTAGCAACGAATGGGCAACTTGGTGGGGCAAAATCGCTTTGGCTACACATTTTCAGGTGACCACTCCTGCTGCTACCATCGCGGGAGTTCCCTTTAGCGTAACTGTGACGGCGCAAGATGCCTCGAATACCACAGTTGCCAGCTATACCGGCACGGTCCACTTCACAACCACCGGCTCATCTACGGTTCCAGCAGACTACACATTTGTTCCCGCCGACAACGGCGTGCATACATTCACCAATGGCGTTACCCTGACGACTGCCGGCGGCCAGATTGTAAGCGCCACAGACACGCTCTCCGGTATCAATGGAAACGCATTGGTAGCAGTGACCGCCGCCGCCGCCAAAAGGTTTGCCTGGAGTAACGTGCCGCTTACCGCCACGCTTAACATCCCCTTCTCAGGCACTCTTACGGCGTTCGATAACTTCAACAACATCGCGACCACCTACACCGGCTCGGTGCAGTTGAGCACAACGGGCACCGTCACCTTGCCCACGCCCAATCCTTATACGTTCACTTCGGGAGCGAGTTTAGACAATGGAATTCATACCTTTTCGTTTACCGCGACCGGCGGAGCACCAGGCAGCACATTCACCATCACCGGCAACGACGCAGGAAACGCGATCACCGCGACCTCGCCGTCCATTACGGTGACCAATGATCAGCCCATCACCGGTGCAGGACGTAGGATTCGCATGTTCCGCGCCAGCATCCCCGTGGTTTTGGCCACCTTCACGGACCAAGATCCAAGTGAGAACGGATCGCATCTCACTGCCACCATCAATTGGGGCGACGGCAGCAGCCCCACCACCGGAGTCAGCCCAGTTCAGGTTGGCAGCACAAGCAACTTTAATGTGATGGGCGCGCACAGCTATGCGAAGAAAAGCATGTACACCGTGACCGTCACCTTGACCGACAATAACAACGGCGCGGGCAATGGAAGCGCCGCTGTGGCTACAAGCACGGTCACATTCTTGCCGATGAACTCATCACATTGAAGTCCCATGTTCGCAAGAGGATTTCTATCGCTCAAAGAATGCTGTCACAGGCGTCATTCCGGTGGTAGGGGAAATTACTCCGAGTGTAGGCGGCAAAATGCCATTAGAAGAAGCATTTGCTGCCGTCCCAATACGGTTGCCGTTGGCATTCATCGGTCCGGCGTACGCGGGGGTAATGATCGCCCATGCGTCCATGGCAGCAGAAGCTACGCTAGTCGTTTCCGCGAAATAGTAGAAACCTGGGAGCAGCATGATGGGACCGCCGATAATAGCGACCGTCTGCACTCCGGTTACATTCATATTGATTCCTCCATTTGTGTACACAAGTCTGTTGCCGGAAGCACTGTAAATTCCGACATCCGTCGCTCCTGCAACTGCACTGACGACAGTTACTGAGACACGATTGACGTTTACAACTCTCGGTAAAACGAAGGCGAAAACATAAACCTGATTGGCAGCCAAAGCAAATACCTGGCCGGAGAGTGTTGATGGCGCACCGTCCGGGAAAAGCCCCCAAAATCCTCCTAAACCAGACGTGTTGATTGGCGTTAGACCATTCTGATCGCTGCTACTCACCTCAAACGGATCAAAAACCACTTGGTTGGACAAGGTATACGTTGTAATCTGCGTTCCCGTGACCGTAATGTCATACTTCCCCGAAGCCGCGTAAAAATCAAATTGACCGAGGTTGTTTGTCACAAATGGATTGCTCTTAACCGTTATCCCATCGTCTGAGTAGATGGTTGCATTCGTGTTGCTCCCTGCCAGTTTGACCGCGATTGAAGCTCCCCCGGCGGGCTTGCCAATATCTGTGAAGGCTTGCGAACTATAGTGCTGCATCCGACTTCCTCCTGCGTGTGGGCTTGCAATCTGCTCGCCTCGGCCACGTCATAAGCTGATTACAGCATGCTTCTCGATTTTTTCGATGCGTTTGATATCACTTCATTTATTTTTCCGCCATTGTAGGGCATTATTATGCTGACCGCAGAACGCGGTCTTGCACTCTAAGCTCTTTGAAAATTCGACGTGACATCTCTCGGTTGCCGGTACTCCCGGCACGACGAGGACGAAAGTTGCTACTCTTGTCTACCGCCGAGGTGCTGCCCCTTGCTGAGCAAGGGGGATACCCCTCCTGAAAAACCAGCTCCAGGAGAGTACCAACAGGCGCGAGTCGCGAGTGGGCGCTTCTGGCCATGCGCGTAATCAGCGAAATCCGCGGTAAGCATTTCTTGCTTGGAGTAGAGTGCATGATCCTACTTTTCATTACTCTGCACAACATTGGTCCCGCCTGTATCCCATTTAACTTCAATCGCTTGCCATTGCGAGGACTACTTTGAGTAATACCCCCACCCCCCAACGACTTGATTTCCATAGAACTGAGAATCAAGAATGACAAATTTGAGCGTCGCGAAAGACTGTGAACGGAACCTTGGGGTTTGTAGCTTGGAGCTTGTATCTGTTCTTAGGCGGCACTGACTACTCTAAGTAATGGGGGAGGGGGGCGCGCTACGCGAAACAGGTGTTTTTCTCCCGGTTGGCCGTGAACACTGAGAACCGAGAACCGAGAACTCTAATAAAATGTATGTCGAAGAACATTTCCGAACTGAGTACTGAGTACTAAAGGAGCCGAAGACTGGCAAATCCTGAAAAAATCCGCGTGGCTGTTATCGGCGTAGGCGCTTTTGGGCGCAACCACGCTCGCGTCTATCACGACCTGGCCCGGGAAGAAGCAAGCGCGGTGGAATTTGTCGGCGTCGTCGATTCCAATTCCGCGCGCGCCGTCCAGGTTGCCGCCGAGTTCGGGACCCAGGCTTTTGCCTCGCTCCCAGAGCTGCTGCAGCGCGGCAAGCCGCAGGCGGCTTCCGTTGCCGTGCCCACCCAGTCCCATCTGCAGGTTATGCGCGAGCTGGTGGAGAACGGCGTTGATGTGCTGGTAGAAAAGCCCATAGCCCCCACACTGGCAGATGCTGATGAGATGCTGCATCTCGCGCAGCAGCATGGCCGCATCGCGCAAGCCGGCCAACTGGAGCGCTTCAACCCTGCCGTGCGCGCCACCTTGCCCCTGCTCACCAAGCCGATGTTCTTTGAGGTGCACCGCTTGAGCGTCTTTACCCCGCGCTCGCTCGATGTGGATGTCGTCCTCGACCTGATGATCCACGATATTGATGTGGTGCTCTCGTTCGTGCAGTCCGGCGTAAAAGAAATTCGCGCCGTCGGCCTGCCCATCCTCTCTTCCAAAGTGGATATCGCCAACGTCCGCATGGAATTCGACTCCGGCTGCGTGGCCAACTTTACCGCCAGCCGGGTGAGCACCGAGCGTGTGCGCAAGCTGCGCTTTTTTCAGCCGCAGCAATATATCTCGCTCGACTACACCCGCCAGGATGTAGTGACATTTACGGTGTCGTCCAACGGCGCCGGCGCCAGCGGTTTGGCGGGGCTCCTGGCCAGTATGGGAGAAGAAGAGCCCGAGCACCCTTCCAGCCCGCAAATCAAGATTGCCAGGCCTGAGGTTGTGCGCGTAGAACCTCTGCGCGCTGAATTGTGCTCGTTTCTGAATTCAGTGCGAACCCGCAGCTCTCCTGCAATTCCGCTTGATGATGGCCGCCGAGCCCTGGCCGTAGCGCTTGAGATTCTGGAAGTAATCCGGCAGCACTCGCGCAATGTCAATCTGGATAGGCTGCTGTAAAAGCAGCTCCAGGCTCCAAGTTACAAGGCTCAGTCTGCAAGTTTAAGACTTCACAGCGTTCTTAAGCTTGATAACTGTGATTACGCCTCTTTACATAAGTATGTAAAGTTTTGTACAGAATATTTCTACCGAGGCGCGAATCTCTAAAACAATGAGAAAATAGTAAACGGGTGCAGGCTTTAAGCATCTAAGTAGCAACAGCCTCAACATTGCGATTTCCGCGAGATGCCGACGATTATTCAAATTCCGCTGCTGGAAGAGATGCGCAAGTCAGAAGCTGCCGCTGCCAACGGCAACTCAGGCGCGCAAGGGTCGCTGTTCCCGGCTCCCGGTTCGCAGCCATTTGACGATCGTCTCCATAAAACTCCGTTTGCCCTGCTGGAAGACGATTTGGAGTTGCAACTCGAGCGCTCGAAGCTGCGCGAGGCCTTCTGGATTTCCCTCACCATCCATGCTATCGCGATAGCCATCATCGCGCTGTTGCTTCCCCGGTTGTTGGCGCGTTATCAGGCCACACCCAATCCATTGGCGGTGATGTTGCAAGACCATCAGATTACTTTCCTCGAAATGCCGCCCGCGCCCGTACAAAAGCCCCTGGAGACCAACAAAATATCTGACCAGGACCGGCGCGCGGCCTTGCGTCACCCCGATCTGCAGCAATTGCGCGAACTGGAGGATGCGCGGCGCGCCGGTTCTCCGGGAGCAGTTTCCGCGCCCGCAGTGAAGACTCCGCCCCCTGGACAGGCCGCGCAGCAAAATCAGCAAGCCGCCCAGGCGCAACAATCCCAGCCGCAGCCACAGCAACAACCTGACAACAACACGGCGCGGCTGGAGCAGCCGCCCATGGCCGCGCAGGGAAGCGGAAGAAATAATCCGTTTGCCGCAGCCGCCTCTCCCGGGTCTGTGATTGAGCAGGCGGAGCGGGCCTCGGCAGAGCGCCGCAATTATGGCAGCGCCGGCGATTATGGCGTGGGCCCGTCGGCGCAGCCCACAAAATTGCGCAGCGATATTGACATCCTGAGTGACACCATGGGGGTAGACTTCGGCCCCTATCTGTCGCGCGCGTTAGAGACCATCCGCCAGAACTGGTACAACGTGATTCCGGAAGAGGCGCGTCCTCCGCTGATGAAATCGGGCAAGGTCTCCATTGAGTTCGCCATCCTGAAAGATGGCTCCATTGCCGGCATGCGCGTGATTTCACCTTCAGGCGATGTGGCACTCGACCGCGCGGCCTGGGGAGGAATCACAGGCTCCAATCCCTTCCAGCGTCTTCCGCAGGAATTTCACGGAGAATACCTCGCATTGCGTATCCACTTCTTTTACAATCCGCAAAAGGGCGACCTGCGCTAGTAAAATCAGCTTGCAAGCTCCAGGGGAATTTAACTTTATGCCCGCCGCCAAACGCCAGAATACGCTCGGCCTGATCCTCATTGTGCTGCTCATCCTCTTGTTCACCTTGGCGCGCTTCTGGAAGGCAATTCACTGGAAAAGCTTCTGATGACAGAGAGTGAGAGGGCAATTCATCCATCGCCCCCACCGCTGCCCTTGCTGGTAGTAGTCCTGGGGCCGACCGCCTCGGGTAAGACTGCGCTTTCTCTGGCACTGGCGGCGCGCTTTCACGGCGAAGTTGTCAACTGCGACTCAGTAGCGGTCTACCGTGACTTCAAAATCGGCACCGCCAAACCCACGACGAAAGAGCGTGCTCTTGTTCCGCATCACCTGCTAGACATTGTCTCGCCCATCGGACCATTCACCGCTGGCGATTACTCGCGCATTGCGCGTACAGCCCTCCACCAGATCAGCCAGCGTGGCGTTCTGCCCATTGTCGTAGGCGGGAGCGGACTCTATCTGCGCGCCCTCCTGGAAGGCCTTTTCGCCGGCCCACCGCGTTCAGAGGAATTGCGGCAGCGGCTGCGGCAGCGGGCGGCTGAGAGAGGCGCGGCCCACCTGCATAGCGTCCTGCTAAAGCTCGATCCCGAATCAGCGGCGAAGATTCATCCCAACGATCTTCCCAAGCTGGTGCGCGCCATTGAAGTGTGCCTTTCGGCGCGGCAGCGCATGAGCGACCTGTGGCAGCGCGGCCGCGATCCGCTCATCGGCTTTCGCGTGCTGCGCCTGGGGCTCGATCCTGAGCGTAGCGTTCTTTATGAGCGCATCAATGACCGTGCTCGCCGAATGTTTGCCGCCGGCCTGGTCGAAGAGACCCGGCAGTTGCACAACAAATATGGCGATACTGCCGCGCCCCTGGCTTCGCTGGGTTACAAGCAGGCCATGCAGTTCATTCGCGGTGAAATGGAGTACGAGCAGGCCGTGGCCGCGGCGCAGCAGGCCCACCGCAACTATGCTAAGCGGCAGATGACCTGGTTCCGTCGCGAACCAGATGTTCACTGGTTCAATAGTTTTGGGGATGATCCCCAGGTGCAGAGCAATACGTTGGTGCTTGTGGAAAACCATCTCAAAAACAGCCGAGTTGTAGACCTTTCGTAATCCCCGTTCCTGCACCGAACCTGTGAAAATGGCATCACACTTTGTAACAAAAGTGAGAATAAGGACAACTTCGATGAATCCAGTCGCGGCCGCGATTCCTAATCCAGATGACTTTACCCTCCGCCTGCGACGGGTCACGGAAGAGTTACGCGGCATCGAAAGGGACATCTCCCAGATGGCGGCTTCTAAACCTTTGGGTTCCGGTCCTTTGGATAAAGAGGAGCACCTGCAGCTGGTAAGCTTGCTGCTCGATATGACCCTGCTGGCGGAACTCAAAGTGGTGGTAGACCACTTGCGCCAGATTCTGCGCACTTACATGGATGATCTCGCCGAGCGGGGAGGCGATAACAAAGAGTATGCCCGCCAGGTCTGTCGCATTCAGGATGCCACCGAGGCCCTCCGTCTGCTGCACGATCAGGCGCAGGGGCTGGCTCAGGGCGAGCTGGCCAAGAGATCCTCTTTTATTGACCGTATTGACTCGCTGGTCGAGTATCGCCTGCAACACCCCAAAGACCCCAGTCACACCCCCGAAGCCGCCTTAGTCACACGTTGAGGCAAAATCTCCGATGACGTCATGAAGTAATTCTGCTATTGTCGCCATCATGCATAAGCGCCTGCTTCTTCTGCTATTGCTGGCCATCCCTTCTTTCGCCAAAGATTTTCAAAAACCTGGGCCCATTCAAACCACGTCTGACGCGCAAAAATGGGCCGACAAGACCCTGCGCAAACTCAGCCTCGAAGAAAAAATAGGACAGATGTTCATGATGCGCGGCCGAGCCGAGTTCCTGAACGTCACCAGTCCCGATTACGTGCAGCTTCGCGACCAGATCCACCGCTACCACATTGGCGGAGTGTTGCTGACGGTGCGCACCGACGGCCCCTTTCTGCTGCGGAACCAGCCCTATGAAGCGGCCACGTTTACCAATCACCTGCAGTCTGAGTCGCGCCTGCCCCTGATCTTTGCCGCCGATTTTGAGCGCGGACTCTCCACCCGCCTCAATGGCGCCACCGTGTTTCCCCATGCCATGGCCTTCGGCGCAACCGGAAATCCGCAATACGTCGAAGACTTTGCCCAGATTGTCGCCCAGGAAGCCCGCGCCATCGGTGTGCAATGGAATCTTTTCCCTATAGCCGACGTGAATTCCAATCCCGCCAATCCCATCATTAATACGCGCTCGTTCGGCGAAGACCCCAAGCAGGTTTCGGAGATGGTTGGGGCTTATATTCGTGCGGCGCGTGATGCCGGCATGATGACCACGGCCAAGCATTTTCCCGGACACGGCGATACCGAAGCAGATTCGCACCTGGAATTGGCGAGGGTGGGCGGCGATATGCAGCATCTTCAGAGCATCGAGTTACCGCCCTTCGAGCAGGCTATTGCCGCCGGGGTTGACTCGGTGATGGTGGCGCATGTCACTGTGCCAAGCCTGGACCCCGATCCCGGACACGTAGCTTCAACCTCACCCCTGGTCATCGAGAATCTGTTGAAAGGCCAGCTTGGTTTTAAGGGGCTGGTTGTTCCCGACGCCATGGACATGAACGCGCTCATGCGTTTGTTCGTGGGGCACGATGCCAATCCCAGCGCCCGCGCCGCGGTCGAGGCGATCAAAGCGGGCAATGACATGATCTTGATCCCTGCCGATCTGGATGCTGCCTACAATGGCCTTCTGGCAGCAGTGCGCAGCGGCGAAATTTCCGAGGCGCGTGTCAACGATTCTGTGCGTAAGATATTGGTCACCAAGGCTACACTGGGCCTTTCCAAAGCGCGACTGGTGGATATTGACGCCCTGCCCAACCTCATTGCCACCCCAGAACACGTTGCCTTCGGACAGCTAGTGGCAGACTCAGCCATTACCCTGGTACGCGACAATGGGCAGGTGCTGCCTCTTAAAAAGACTGCGCCCGCCGGTGGAACTTCTGCTGCAGCACTTTCGTATAAACCGGAGCAGGAGGCCGGAAAGCGGACCTTGGCCGTGATATTTTCTGACGACATACGAACGGATTCAGGACGTACCCTGGAGCGCGAGCTGCGCGCGCGCATTCCAGATGCAAATGTAATTTACGTAGACCCCAGGATTGCAGCAGCCATGACACCACAGGTGATGCAGGCCGTAAATGACGCCCAAAGTATTGTTGCTGCCGTCTATTTGATTCCAACCGCCGGCAAGGCTGTGCGCGTGCAGGGTACGGTACAGAATGCAATTGGCCTGACCGATGCTCCCGCCGATCTGTTGCGGCAAATCCTGGAGCATGCCGCGGCCCGCACCGCGGTGGTGGCCGTGGGAACGCCATATGTCGCCGCCGAATTTCCCGAAGTGCAAACTTACCTGTGCACCTTTTCTGCCGCCAGCATCTCGGAATTCAGCGCGGTAAAAGCGTTGTTTGGCGAGATCCCCATTCGCGGCCACCTGCCGGTCACGATTCCCAATATTGCTCAAAGGGGAGCAGGCATTGAAAAGCCATCCGCTGCTCCGCCTGTGCCCCCAGTCGAAGGAGGTTTGTTGCAACATGCGCAAGGAAAATAAATTGTCTTTAATCGCTGGCGCCATCGCACTGCTCCTGGTGCTTGCAGGATGCAATGCGGTCATTACCAAATCCGATGACAACGACAAGCAGGAAAAGAAGGTGGAGATCAGTACTCCCCTGGGCGGGCTTAAAGTACGCAAAGACATCGACCTGAAAGAGCTCGGTTTGACTCCCTATCCCCAAGCCCGCTTGCTTCCTGCGGAGCAAGGCTCTGGCGATTCGAGCGCCAACGTCAACATCTCTACTCCATTCTTTGCATTGAAGGTCATCGCAGCAAAATATGAATCTGACGACACACCGGAAAAGATTATCGATTTCTACCGGAAAGATATGGCCCGTTATGGAAAAGTGATCCAATGCAAAGGGGCAGGCCACAATGGGTCCCACGCAGAGAGCGGCAAAGATGACGACACCAAGCTGACGCTGAGCTGCGACGACTCAGATAGCGAGGACAAAAACACTACTCTGAAGGCTGGCCAGGGGCAAAGCCAGCACATGGTAGAAATCGAGCCCCAGTCAAAGGGAGCGCACATAGGCCTGGTTTACATCCAAATGCGGGGCAAGGCAGAAAGCATGTAGAGCAGTTTCGAGTTTCAAGCTTCGAGGACTTTAGACGAGAAGGAGGAATCATATGATCACTTTAGCTTTAATGTTTCTGGCTTACTGGATTCCAACCTTGCTGGCATATCACTGGAACCACAAGCACCGCCTGGCCATCCTGGTCACCAATTTCTTCCTGGGATGGACGATGTTTGGATGGGTCATAATTCTCATCTGGGCTTGTACGAACAATAGAGAGCCGAAAGCCGTCACTGCGTAGCCAACCCTCCAAGGCTGGAATCCTGACCGCCCATCATGGGCTAACTCGCTAACCATACGCCCCTTTCGGCGTCTATAATGAGAATACCTTTCAAAGCGGCTGGTTAGCTGCGTTCCGACCCTCAAAGGTATTCCCCCATGCCTTCGCTGACATTGAGTCCGCTAAAATCTATTGAATTCCTGAGGAGTTCCACCTATGCGCCTAATGATAATTTTCGGCCTTATGCTGGCAGCCACACTGGCAGCCTCGCAAGAGCCGAAGTCTTCAGAACAATTTGCCTCGGATGAGATGCCCAATCTCTCCCTGGGCTTTAGCATCCGTGCCATGGACACAACCGCCAATCCCTGCCAGGATTTCTATCAATATGCGTGCGGCACGTGGATGAAGGAAAACGATATCCCTGCCGACAAATCCACCTGGGGACGTTTCGGCCAATTGGACCAACAAAACCTGGAAATCCTGCATGGCATTCTGGAAAAAGTATCTGCAAATGACCCCAAACGCACCCCAATCGAGCAAGAAATTGGCGACTACTACGCCGCTTGTATAGACAGGAAGGCCATCGATAAAAAGGGGCTGGCCCCGATCCAGGCGGAGTTGGATAGCATTGCTCAACTGAAAGATAAATCTCAGCTTGCGGCCGAAATTGCGCGGCTGCACAATCTTGGAGCAATTTCGGGTTTGCACAATTTCAGGGAGGGGAATCTATTTGCTCTCTTCCTTTTTGATTCCGATGCCGATTTCAAAAATGCCAGCAAGATAATCGCGGTTGTCGATCAGGGCGGGCTGGGTCTTCCTGACCGCGATTACTATTTTAACGACGATCCTACGGCGCAGAAACAACGCGAGCAATACAAACAGCACGTACAGAACATGTTCCAGCTTCTGGGCGATAAGCCCGAAGTAGCGGCAAAAGAGGCACAAACGGTCTTCGAGATCGAAAGCGCATTGGCGGCCGCCTCGATGAAACGTGTAGACCGGCGCGAGCCCGCCAATGTCTACCACAAAATGACTACGGCCGAGCTGGCAAAACTCAGCCCGTCGTTTCATTGGAATGAATACTTCAAAACAGTTGGCGCGCCCGAGTTCAAGGAGCTCAACGTCGCAGTGCCTGAGTTTATCCAAAAAATGCAGGCGCTGATTGAAGAACAGCCGCTGGAAAACTGGAAGACCTACCTGCGCTGGCGACTGGTGTTCAATAACGCTGTTTTATTGCCCAGCCAGTTCAGCGATGAAGATTTCAATTTTTACAACCGCACTTTGGGCGGCCAGAAAGAGCAGGAACCGCGCTGGCAGCGCTGCACCCGTTTGACCGATGGTGCATTGGGTGAAGCCCTGGGACAAGAGTACGTTGGCGAGACCTTCGGCAAAGAAGGCAAAGAGCGCACCCTGAAAATGATCCAGGCCCTGGAAGACGCGCTCAAAGACGACATCACGAGCGTATCCTGGATGACCGACGCCACCAGGCAGGCAGCGCTCGTAAAACTTGCAGCCATCACCAACAAGATCGGCTATCCCGAGCACTGGCGCGACTACAGTTCAGTCAAAATCGTTCGTGAGGATGCGCTCGGAAACCAGCAGCGCGCCGACAGTTTTGAATTTCGCCGCGAACTGCAAAAGATCGGCAAGGACCTGGACAAGACGGAGTGGGGCATGACTCCGCCCACAGTCAATGCCTATTACAGCGACAAGGAGAACAATATTAACTTCCCGGCCGGAATTCTGCAGCCGCCGTTCTACGACAATGCGATGGATGATGGAATTAACTTCGGCGGCATTGGCGCGGTCATTGGGCACGAGCTCACCCACGGGTTTGACGATGAAGGCCACAAATTTGACGGGCAGGGAAACCTGCGTAACTGGTGGGCGCCGGAGGACGAAAAAGCCTTCAACCAGCGTACCCAGTGCCTGGTCGATGAGTACAGCAACTTTGTCTCCGTAAAAGACGACAAAGATCCTAAGAATGATGTCCATCTCAACGGGAAGCTGACGCTGGGAGAAAATACCGCCGACAACGGCGGCTTGCGCCTGGCTTACATGGCGCTGATGCACGAGCTCGCCGGCAAAGAGCCTCAAAAGATTGACGGATTTACTCCCCAGCAGCGTTTCTTCCTGGGCTACGGGCAGATCTGGTGCAACAAGATGCGGCCGGAAGCGGCCCGGCAACTGGCGCTGACCAATCCGCACTCACCGGGAAAATTTCGCGTAATCGGTGTGGTCAGCAACATGCCCGAATTCCAGCAAGCCTTTGGCTGCAAAAAGGGTGACGCCATGGTGCGCGAGAACGCTTGCCATGTATGGTAGTTGTTCTGAGGTAATGAACAAAGGCACAGCCCCGTGGCTGTGCCTTTGTTTTGAATGCAGAAACGCAGCATGGCTGCATCTCCACAAATAATAATTATCTGGCTGAGCTTACCGACCCCGCCTGTTCATGGGCATGATAGCTGGAACGCACCAGAGGTCCTGATTCAACGTGGCGGAAGCCCATGTTAAGAGCTTCATTCTTCAGGTAGGCAAATTCATTGGGGGTGTAATAGCGCGTCATAGGCAGATGGTCTTTGGACGGACGCAAATATTGTCCTACGGTCAGGATATCCACTTTGCGCGCAGCCAGATCGTGGAAGACCGCCAGCAATTCATCCATTTCTTCCCCCAGACCAACCATCACGCCGGTCTTGCTCACGGTTTTAGGTGAAAATTTCTTCACACTGTCCAGCAGTTGCAGCGTGCGCTCATAACGCGCCCCGGAGCGCACCGCGCGATACAATCGCGGCACAGATTCGGTATTGTGATTCAGAATGTCGGGTTTGGCGTCGAGCACGATGTTGAGGCACTCATCAATGCCCTGAAAATCCGGGATGAGTACCTCCACGCTGCACCCCGGCACCTGTTGCCGTATCTGGTGGATGGTTTCTGCAAACACCCGGGCGCTGCCCAGGTTGTCATCATCGCGATTGACGCTGGTCACAACCGCGAATTTAAGTCCGAGGCTCTTTACTGCCTCGCCCACGCGCCGGGGTTCGTCATAATCAATGGGCAGGGGCTTGCCCTTGGGCACGGCGCAGAAGCCACAGCGGCGCGTGCACAAGTTGCCCAGCAGCATGAAAGTCGCAGTCTTGTGGCTCCAGCACTCGCCAATATTGGGGCACTGCGCCGATTCACAGACCGTATGCAGTCCCAGCCCGCGTGCCAACTTCTTGAGCTCATGATAATTTTCGCCCATGGGCGCCCGTGCCTTCAGCCACTCCGGCTTGGAGCGGGGCACACGCGGCGAGAGGTCAATCTGGACGAGTTCGACAGCACTGGCCATAAAGTTTAATTCTACTAGAGTGCAGCGGTGATAATGAAGTTCTCGGTTCTCAGTTTTTCGCACTGAGTTTCTCAAAGGTTTCTGCAACAATCGTCGAAACTGGGCTTCTTCGCAGATGGTTTAACCTTGAATTTGGTTCAACCATTGAGTGCCCCTACTCTGGCGACCGGCAACTGGCAACTGTTTTGGCTCTGAGAACCGAGAACTGAGAACCGAGAACTGCTTTCTACAACGTATGCAAATAAGCCATCAGATCGCTGAGTTGCTGGTCATCCAGAACATTTTGAGATGGAGGCATATTGCCGCGGCCGAACATAATTGCATCGCGGGCGCGGTCGTCGTTGGCCGGAGCGCCGCTGGGCAGGTATTTCTTGCGGAATATCCCCTGCAGCCCCGGGCCCTGGCGCGGGTTGCTGGAGTAGGCATCGTGACAGACCGCGCAGCGCGCCTCGAAGACGCGCCGGCCGCGTTCTTCCTGCGGAGTTAACAAGTGGCTCCCTCCACCAGGAGGAGATGAATTGCATCCAACAGATACAAGCAATACGATGACGGCGGCAAAGATGCCAGGCGTGAAGCTGCCGAACCGCAGACGGGATTTCCCAAACCTGAGCAAATGTTTATTATGTTGGAGAACACATAGATTTTGCAAAACCGTTACCGGAGGCAAGCTGGAATGTCTGTGCAGATCAAGCGTGCTTATGAGCCGCCGTCTCTCAGCGATGGTGAGCGCGTTTTGGTGGACCGTCTGTGGCCGCGCGGCATCAAAAAAGCCGCTGCCCGAATTGACCTCTGGCTCAAGGAGCTTGCTCCCTCGAACGAGCTGCGCCGCTGGTTCCATGAGCGTCCCGAATATTTTTCGGTTTTTCGCAAGCGGTACCTGCAGGAGATGGCCGCCCCCGCCGTCTCTCAGGCCTTGCAGCAGCTCTATGAGATTGCGCGTGAGAAGAACACCATAACCCTGGTTTACGCCGCTAAAGATGAAGCTCATAATAACGCAGTCGTGCTGCGTGACCTGTTGCAGGGCATGCGTAAGCCGCCTTCCAGCTCAGGCCCGGCGAAGGCCGCAACTGCTAGGGCCCGCGCGCGAATGCCGAGAGGATAGTCCCATATTTTGTGCTTGGTATTCAGGAGCAGTGCTCAGGAGTAGAATTCCAACCGGGAGAGATTCCAATGAGTACACCGGCAGCGTCAGGCCCCAATCTTATGCCCGTTCCTGCTCCTGAAACTGCATCCGCGCTCTCTGAAGGCGAGCGGCTGATCAATGTTTTCATCGCACCTTCCAAAACCTTCTATGATTTGAAACGCAAAGCAACCTGGTTTGTTCCCTGGCTGGTGTTGGCGGTAGCCAGTTGGGTATTTGTTGGCGTGGTGGCGCAAAAGATCGGTTTCAGGCAGATAACGGAAAACCAGATGCGTCTTAACCCTAAGGCGCAGGAACGTATCGCCCAGCTTCCCGCTGACCGGAGGGAACGAGGCATGGAAATCGGCGTGCTGTTTACGAAAGCGGCTGCTTTTGCCTTTCCTGTGCTCGCGCTGTTGGGCTACTTGATTATTGCCGCGGTCTTAATGGGCACCTTTAATTTCGTCATAGGAACGGAGGTCCCCTTTAATACTTCACTCGCCATTGTCGTGTACGCACAACTGCCACGAATTATCAGACTCGTGCTGGCCATTATTTCTCTTTTTGCGGGGGCTGACCCGGAGGGCTTTATACTCGCCAATCCGGTGGCCAGCAATCCGGGGTTCCTGGTGGATGCGGGTGCTCATCCTGCTCTGTACGCGCTGGCTTCTTCCTTCGATATATTTACCCTTTGGATCGTTGCGCTGCTCGGCATTGGTTTTGCCTGTGTCAGCAAAGTGAAGAAATCAACCGCCATTGCGGTTGTCTTCGCCTGGTATGCGCTTATCACATTGGTAGCAGTGGGTTTCACTGCTATCTTTTCGTGAAGGAGAGGAGATCCGGGCCGAAGGCACTTCTGAAAGAGGCTGCGGAAACACCCACGATTGCCGGAAAACATGACCTTCAAGACTATGCGTGCATGTCATTCCGATTTATGGGCAGCCCAGCATACACTCCCGACACAATAGGGATTCCTCTCCCGCTTTGCGGGATCAAGCCCTGAAAGCCATGCTCTTCCACGGCAATTCTCAAACATTGTCTAAAACACGCGCTAGTGAATCTTCTCCCATACAAATAGAACGCTGTGTGTCTCGCCGTTATCGCTAAATTCGGTGCGAAGGTTGAGCCGCTTGCCATCGAGATCGAATTGCTGCGTCGTCATCTGATTGTTGAGATAAGGCTGATTGCTTGCCCGGATATTTTCAAGAATCACGTCGTGGGTTTCATCCACCGTCCAGCTTCCGTAGTAGGCAAGGTAGGCCTCGTGCACAGCCTTGACCTGCTCCGCTGTGGCGCGTTCGTAGCCGACAGGAAAGCTCACGCGGGGAATCTTCATGATTTGCAGTGAGACATAGCCTCCGGGCTCGAAAATAACGATGCCCTGCGGAGTTTCGCCAAAGGGATTCACCACAGCGCCATTCAATAATTTTTCCTGGTATGAAACCAGCCGCCATGTTCCGGAGATGCGCTCGGCAAAGGAAGCCCGCATGACGGCTGTGGGCGAAGTATCAGGCGGGGCCTCCTTTTTCTGCGGGGCCGGACCGGTCGAAGGAGCGGATTGCGCGCCGGCAATTTTCACGGTCACCGCCAAAACTAGAACAGCAAATAGCAGGCACTTGTTACGGCCCAGTTTCATGCAATCCTCCATTATTGTGCAGGGGTCTGGCTTTCCATGATAAACGATAGTGGTGCGCTAAGGCAGGGGGCAACAGGAGAGGCGATTATGAGGGCTTCAGGGTCTCAGTCGCAATGCTGGACGTTTCTTCCTTATTGTCTTTGTTCATCATCTGCGGAATGGTGACGAATTCATATCCCTGGTCGTGATAACGGCGAATCAGGCGTTCGGTTGCTTCCACCGTGTGGCTGCGGTCGGCGCCCATTTGGGCGTGGTCGCCGTCATGCATCAGGATCAAATCGCCTCCACGAATCTGCCGGACGGCGTGCTGCTCAACCCGGTCGGCCGTGGTCGGCTTCCAGTCATAGCAGGTCACGCTCCACTTAATGGGCTTGAAGCCCATATTGTGCACGGTGCGCATCATCGCCGGACGCTTGGCGCCAAAAGGCGCTCGGAACAAGCGCGCGTGGTCCCCGATGGTCTCGGTCAACACGCGTTCGCAGATCTGCAGTTCGCGGCGCAGTCTTTGCAGCGAGGTAAAAACCAGGTTGGGATGCGAATAAGTATGATTGCCAATAGCATGGCCCGCTTCGGCAATCTGGCGGGCAATGGCAGGCCGTGAATGCACATAGCGGCCGATCAGGAAGAAAGTGGCCTTTACTCCATGGCGCGCCAGTACTTCCAGCAGACGCAACGTACAAGAATCATTAGGGCCGTCGTCATAGGTCAGGGCAAGTTGCCGGGGATTATCTCCGCGGGCAAAGCTCGCGCCAAAGAGCTGCGACTGTGGCGCCATCGCGCCATAGCTATAGGCTCCCGCGCCGCCCAAGACGGCTACTCCTGTAAGCCAACCAAGCATAAAAACTAATTCTAAACGAAGTTGCTCGAATTCAATGTAATTTTGCTGGTTACCATCGGACTAACCCGTTAGGAAGGTATTTCCCTAGATCGTTTGTCAATTCAGAAAAATCTGACGTTTACTCTTTCTGCAATTGCATCGCGGGGCAAGGCGGGTTATTCTGCCATGAATCAGTCGAACCCATGGCGAACCTTTTCGAGCCTCCCCGCTACATCGCAATCGAAGGGCCTATTCGAGTCGGCAAGAGCACGCTTGCCCGCATCCTGTCGGAACGGATGAACGCCCAGAGAGTCATTGAACCGGAAGATAACCCTTTTCTCGCGGCTTTTTACGAGGGCGAACGCGGCGCCGCCTTCCAGGCGCAGTTTACCTTTCTCATTCAGCGCTATGAGCAGTTGCGGGCGCTGGAAGCCGGCCCCAGCTCGCGCAAGACCATTGTGGCGGACTATATCTTCGAAAAAGACAAGATATTTGCCTGCATCAACCTCAATGACCCCGAACTCGGAATCTATAACCGTTACTACCACATTTTCCGCGAACAGCTTCCCACCCCCGATCTGGTGATTTATCTGCAGGCGTCTCCCGAGGTGCTGAAGAAGCGCCTGCGCAAAAAGAATGCTCCCGGGGAGCGCGCTATCAGCGATGACTACATCGAAGAGGTCGCCCGCGCCTACGAGCATTTTTTCTTTCACTACACCGCCTCGGACCTGCTGGTAGTCAACACCTCCGATATTGATTTCGTGGACCGCAATGAAGACCTGCAGGAGTTACTGCGACGGCTGGGCGAACCTATCCACGGAACGCAATACTTCCTGCCCCTGGGGTCGGAAGCGGCCAACGCTTGAGAGGCAGTTGCCAGTCCACGGGCCGCTAAGACGCTTTCCCTGTGTTATCGAGTATTTCGCGTACCTTGTTTGTGAGGGCCGGAGGCGTGAATGGTTTTTGCAGGAAGTAAGTGCCAGGTTCAAGGATTCCGTGCTGGCCGATTGTGTTCTCCGTATAGCCCGACATGTATAACACTTTGATCTCGGGGTTGCGGCCAAGCAGCTGGCAGGCGAGCTGGTGGCCGTTGATTCCCGGCATGATGACGTCGGTGAGCAGCAAGCCGATCTTCGATGCATCTTGCTCCACTATGGCGAGCGCGGCCTGCGCATCCGTGGGAGCCAGAACTACGTAACCGTGAGCCGTGAGGATGGAACGTGTCAGATCCCGTACCAGGCTGTCGTCTTCCACCAGCAGGATTGTTTCGCTGCCCTGCGTCGGGGAGACCACTGGATGTTCCCCCACCGCGGGTTCATCCACTTCGTGCGTTTGCGGCAGATAGATCTTGAAGGTGCTCCCGTGGCCCACTTCACTGTAAACCCATATGTGTCCGCCGCTTTGTTTCACGATGCCATAGACGGTTGACAGCCCGAGACCGGTACCTCTGCCCATCTCTTTGGTCGTAAAAAAAGGATCGAATATCTGCGCCTGTGTTTCGGCCGACATGCCTGTGCCGGTGTCGCTCACCGCGAGCATGACATAAGCGCCTGGGATCACACCCGTGTGCGCCGCTGCGTAGTTTTCGTCCAGGTCAACATTCGCAGTTTCCAGTGTCATCGTGCCGCCCTCGGGCATGGCGTCACGAGCGTTGACCACGAGGTTCATCACTACTTGTTCGATTTGTCCCGGGTCGGCCTTCACCCGCCTGAGTCCCGTTGTTGTCCTGGTGATCAGCTCGATATCTTCGCCGATCAGCCGGCGCAACATCTTGTCCAGGTTCACCACCACGTTGTTAAGATTGATGACCCTGGCCTCGAGCAGTTGCATGCGGCTGAAGGCGAGCAACTGTCGTGTGAGAGCGGCAGCTTTGTCTGCCGCCTGGGTAATTCGCTTGGCTTGTTCGCGGGCTTCATCGTCGTGCTTGAGGCGGTCATGCAGGACCCCGCTGTATCCCAGGATCACCGTGAGCAGGTTGTTGAAGTCGTGCGCGATGCCCCCGGCCAGCCTGCCCACAGCTTCCATCTTTTGCGATTGGCGCAACATCTCTTCCAGCCGGCGTCGCTCGGTGATGTCCACAACCGTGCCCTCAGTGAGGTCGTTGCCCTCTGCATCCTTGACTAGCAACACATTCTGAATTGCCCACACCAGGCCGCCATTCTTGTGACGGTAGCAGATCTCAAAATCTTTCAGTTGCCCGGTTTTGCGAAAGTCCGCAATCCGCGAGTCACGCTCCTGCTTGCCGCCCAGGTAGAGCACATGAGGCGGCAGCTTGAGAAGCTCTTCGCGCTCATAGCCGAACATCTGGGCAAAAGCGTCGTTGCAATCAATGAAGCCTCCTCCCGGGGCGCTGCGAAATACGCCCGCCTTGTTGCGCTCGAAAAGCGAACGATAGCGTGTCTCCGACTGCTCAAGGGCTTTGCTCATCCACGCGCGCTTGTTGGTGTCCTCCTGCAATTTCCGATTCAGCTCAATCAATCTTTTTCCGATGAAATATACCGTTAAGGTTGCCACAATCGTGGTGAAGCAAATGGTTACCACATGCGATTGCCAGATTGTGATACGAGGAAAGAGAAGTTGTTTGAGGGCTTCATACCCGGCCATCAGCAAGGCCATCAGCACGGCTACGGCGATGGCGGCCAGGAACAAAGACCGCGCCAACTCCACGCGATGGGACCGGTCGAGCATTTCGCATTCCGCAAATTAGGCCGGAACATCTTTAGGAGTGGTCAAGCTAGACCACGGACTTCATAAATTATATACACGATATAAGACGTTTGCCCCGTCCACCGGCGATTGAGGAAACTTAGGAATCCTGTCTCAACGCCACGGATGTTAGAATCAAGATTTACCCACCCGCATGGATCGCGCTCACATACGCAACTTTGCCATCATCGCGCATATCGATCATGGCAAATCGACGCTCTCTGACCGGCTCCTGGAGCTGACGGGAGCGCTGTCGGCGCGTGAGATGCAGGCCCAGGTGCTCGACGCCATGGACCTGGAACGCGAGCGCGGCATCACCATCAAAGCGCACGCCGTGCGTATGAAGTACGTGGCAAAAGATGGACAGGAATACCAGCTCAACCTCATTGATACTCCCGGCCACGTGGATTTTTCCTATGAAGTCTCGCGCGCCCTGGCCTCTTGCGAAGGGGCGCTGCTGGTCGTAGACGCCTCTCAGGGGGTCGAGGCTCAGACCCTGGCCAACGCCTATCTTGCCGTGAATAACGGCCTCGAAATCATCCCCGTCATCAACAAGATTGACCTGCCCAGCGCCGACATCGAGCGCTCCAAAGAGATGGTCGAGCAGGCCATCGGACTCGACGCCTCACAGGCCATCCCGATCTCCGCCAAGACTGGCGCCGGAGTGCCCGAAGTTCTGGAAGCCATTGTCAAACGTCTGCCCCCGCCCAAGGGCTCGCCCAACTCGCATCTGCAGGCGCTGATCTTCGACTCCTGGTTCGATGCTTATCGCGGAGTCATTGTGCTGGTGCGGGTCTTTCAGGGAACGCTGAAACGCGGACAGAAGGTTCGCCTGTGGTGGAACGGAAAAACTTTTGACGTAGAAACTCTGGGAGTACTTACCCCCAAACCTGTAGAGATTGATGAACTCGTCGCCGGCGAGGTCGGTTTCATCATCGCCAATATCAAGAACGTTGCCGATAGTAAGATCGGCGATACCATCACAGATGAAGCCCGGCCTGCAATCGAGCCTCTCTCCGGATTCCAGGAAATTAAGCCCATGGTCTTCGCCGGGCTTTACACGGTTGAAGCGCACGAGCACACGCAACTGCGCGAGGCCCTGGAAAAGTTGCGCCTGAATGATTCCTCGTTTTTCTTCGAGCCGGAAAGCTCCGTCGCCCTGGGCTTCGGCTTCCGCTGCGGCTTCCTTGGCCTGCTGCACATGGAAATCATCCAGGAGCGCCTGGAGCGCGAGTTCAATCTTGCTCTCATCACCACCGCTCCGGGTGTTCGCTTCCGGGTCACCAAGACCGATGGGGAAGTGGTTGAAATTGATAATCCCTCGCGCTGGCCGGGCGCCAGCGAGATTGCCAAAGTGGAAGAACCCATCATCATGGCGACCATTCTGACCAACGAGGAATTTGTCGGCAACATTCTCAAACTGGTCGAAGAAAAGCGCGGAAAACAAAAAGGGTTCGAATACGTCAGCTCTACCCGTGTCATGCTGACCTACGAGCTGCCGCTGAATGAAATCGTGCTCGATTTCTATGACCGTTTGAAATCCGTCTCGCGCGGATATGCCTCGCTCGACTATCACCTCTCTGGCTATTGGGAGTCACCCATGGTGAAACTCGATATTCTCGTGGCCGGCGATCCTGTGGATGCTCTTTCTCTCATCGTGCACAGCGAGTTCGCCTACGAGCGCGGCAAGGCGCTGGTTGCCAAGATGAGGCAACTGATCCCACGCCAGATGTTTGAGGTAGCAATCCAGGCCGCCATCGGGGGGAAGATCATCGCCCGCGAAACCGTGGCAGCCATCCGCAAAAACGTCCTCGCCAAGTGCTACGGCGGCGACATCAGCCGCAAACGCAAACTGCTGGAAAAGCAAAAAGAAGGCAAGCGCCGCATGAAGCGCGTAGGACGAGTAGATATTCCGCAGGAAGCTTTTTTGGCGGTGCTGCGGGTGAATGAAGAATCTTAGGATTTACGACTTTTGATTTACGATTTAGAAATATAAATATGAAGTAGGAACAGAAAATACAAATGAGACATCCGCTCAATGAAATAAACTTCCTCAATCGAAAACCTGTAACCTCAAATCGTAATTTGTAAATCAAAAATCATAAATTGTACTTGCTTTCACGCGGCATCGCGCAACAGAGCCTTTTGCCTCTTTCGGTTCCTGCGGATACGCTTCTGCGGAACAAAATCGGCATCCTCGTGGATATAAGCAGCCGCCCGCTCCAGACAGAACGCAAGCGCATGATTGCAATCAGGGCAATAGGGCAGCGTCGTGCCGCGCAGAATTATCACTTCGAGCGATTTCGTCTCTCGGGGATGGACCACGGTGAAAACTCCGGTTTCTTGAGTAACTTCTCCGGAGCGATACACCGGTAAGGCGGGGAATTGATATGGACCGCTATCGTAATCAGCGTAGCTGTGGTTGACAGAGCCGTTCATCGAATGACCTCCGGGAGGGAAGCGGCGCGCCCCTGGGCCCTAACATGAAAATACAATGCACGAATCATGCCGAACTAAATTATTGAAAAGGCAGTGACTTATCGGCATTCTCCTGCCCGGCTCGGCCTTCCGAAAATTTCTCTTTCACGAAATTTTTACCAGCCCGGCAAAAGGTTGCTTATGTTCTTCTAAATTTCATCCGCAGCACAATTTAAATGTTGAGGAAAGCATGAAAGGAATCTTTGTTGCGAGGAAATGCCGCCACCCCAGAATTAGACTCTGGGTTCACTGAATGAGAAGATTTTCGGATCGAAAATTTGTTCGGATAGGGAAAAATATTTCCCCTCTTCCTACAAACTTCACAAAATCGTACTTCCGCCACTGAGTACCGAGTACTGACAACTGAGTACTGGCCTACGCTTCCGTCACGACCGTCTTCATATTCCGCATTCTGCGCAGAAATGCCCGCACTACGGCGGGATCGAATTGCGTTCCGCTCATGGCTTCGAGCTCTGCCAGAGCCTGCACCGGATTTCTACGTACCGCATAGGAACGCTCGCTGGTCTGTTGCACGTAAGCTTCGGCTACGGCAATCATGCGAGCCCCCATGGGGATATGTTCGCCACGCAGCTTGTCGGGATATCCTCCGCCATCAAAGCGTTCATGGTGATGGCGGACCAGCGCGGCCACTCTCACGCCGCCGGGGATGAGTTCCGCGATGCGCGCGCCCAGCACCGAATGTTGCTGAATCTGGCGGAACTCGTCGCGGGTCAGCTTGTCGGTTTTATTCAGAATCGATTCAGCAACCAACACTTTGCCCACATCGTGAATGCGCGCGGCGCGAAGAATATCGGTAATTTCTTCCTCTGGCAGCGCCATCTCATTCGCAATCATTTCCGCATAGTGGGCAACAGCCGCGCCGTGTCCGGCAGTGGCCACGTCGCGCGACTCGGCTGCCCGGTTCAAAACATTCACCGCCTCCAGCAGCGCGTCCACCCCGCTGCCATCGGGGATGGCGTAAGCCAACTCCTGCATGGTATCCACCAACTCTTCCACCGATTCCGGGCCGATATTTTCCCGCTGCAAAAACAATTCGACGTACTGGCTGACGGCGTTTTTGCTGGCCAAGATCTCCGAACCGGCAAAATCCTGCGGCGTGGAAACACGGTTGCCGCCACCGCGTTTGGAGTTGTACATTCCCATATCGGCAATATGGAGAATCTCATCCGGAGAAACTCCATGCACCGGGAAGGTGGCCACGCCGAAGCTGCCCGTTATTTGCCGTTCGTTGAGCATGGTGTCAGTGGCGATCCACAGGCGCAGGCGCTCGCATAAGATTTGTGCCTGCTCGATGCTGGTTTCGGGCATCAGGACAACGAATTCATCGCCGCCATAGCGGCCCACGATGTTTGACTGTCGCGACTTCTGCTCCAGGATTCTTCCTACACGCGCCAGCACCAGGTCACCCTCAAGGTGTCCCTTGGTGTCATTGATATTTTTGAATTTGTCCAGATCGATGAGCACAACTGAGAAAGGCCTCTTGGAGCGCCGGGCGCGCTTCCATTCTGACTGCAGGGCCTCATTGAAAAACCGCCGTGTCTTGATGCCGGTCAATCCATCGGTAATGGATTGCTGCTGCATATTTTTAAATATGAAAGCGTTATGCAGCGCTGTGGCCAGCAGGTCGGCCAGAGTTCGCAAGATCAGGACCTCTTGCTGCTCGAATGCATTTTCGCGCATGCTCTCGACGTTGAGCACGCCCAGCAGCGTCTCGCCGTAGGCAATGGGAATACAGAGTACGGATTTGGCCTCCGGAAGAATGCCCAGCAGCCGCCCTCCGCCTCCTTTCTGCACCAGCGCCATCTCGTTGTTGCGCGCTACTCGTCCCAGGATGCCAACGCCCAGGGGAATCCGCCGGCCCAGGTTTTTCTCCGCGCCGCCGGCTTCGGCTTTGATCTCAATTTCCTTGCTGGCATAAGCCAGAATGCCGATGCCGATATGGTCAAAGTGAAAATTCTTTTCAATTTCGCCGACAATCTCCGCCATCATGGCTTCCGGCTCCTGGCTCGAGATAGCCGAGCGCGATACGCTGTTCAGGAATTCCAGGTAGCGCGAACGCCGCTGCTCTTCCGCAAAAAGCCGGGCATTGCTTACCGCCACCGCCACCTGGCCGGCGGCAGTCTTCAGCACGTTAAGGTCGCGTTCTTCATATACGAACTCGCGCTCATAGTTGAGGGCGGCCATCACCCCGGCGGCCCGGCCCATCATGAAAATGGGTACGCCACAAAGGCAGCGCGACCTTCGTCCGGTGGGGATGAGTCCCAGGCGCGTACGCGTCTTCTCCATTTCTGAGCGGATCAGCAGAGGCTCGCCGTGTTCAATAATGTATTCCGTAATCCCATTGGTGCAACGCCGCGAACGTTTGGGCAGCAGCTCGCCATCCACGGCCTCAAGTTCAAAACGGATTTCGTCTTCTTCCTGGAATGCGATGTAGAAATTGCGGGTGTCAAACAGCCGTCCCAACTCGCGCTGAATCGTGCGCAACACCTCATCGGAATCCAGCCTTGCGCTCACCGCCTGGCCGATGTCGGTGAGCAGTTCATACTCCTGTGTGCGGCGAATGGCCTCTTGCATGAGCACATAATTTTCCAGCGCCATGCTCAATTGACGGACCACCGCCCCCAGCAGGCGAATCTGCGAGCCGCTCAACCCGGCGCGGTCGTGGTGCGGTAAAATCACGATGCCGAAGTTGTTTTCCTGCGTGCGCAAGCTCACCACCGTAAGCCCGGGCTGCCTTTGCTCTTCGAGCATGTGGCATAGCTTGACTGCGCGCGGGTCGGCGGAATTTTCTTCCAGCAGCAGGCCAAGCCGTTTCTTGATCCAGGGGCCCTCGCACGCCGCCGCGCGTTCTGCCAGAAAGCCTGCCGCCGCCTCATCGTTCAGCTTGCTCAGGAACTCGGCACCCAGTTTTCGTTGCACGCTGGGCAGCACCCGCCGCCACTCCGGCGCGATCCAAATAGCGCCCTGCTGGGTGTGCATCGCTTCCAGCACCCGCTCCAGCACATCGCCGATGGGCTCTTCAATCTCAGCGGAATTCATCAGGCGGCGGTGGTCAAGCTGCAGGCGTGAGAACTCCAGCAGACTTTCTCGCATGTGACGGCGTTCGTTTTCGTACAGCGCCATCATCATGGCGAAGGCCAGCAGGAGTTGGGGGATGAGAACCGGAAACTTGCCGTACTCGGCAAAAAACCAATCCCGTGCCACCGGAGAATGCCCCAGCAGCAGCAGCCCGGCCCATACAAAGAGGGAAAACCCGATCATCCGGAAAGGCAAAGACCCGCGCTCACGGCCGTAAACCACGAACCGCCAGGCGGAAAAGGCCAGCAGAAGGGCAATCCCAACGTCTATTTCGAAAAAAATTAAAATGGGATGGCTATTGGCAAATCCGGGTAAGCCCCCTAACCGTACGTTCTCTACTATCTTCGCTGTGGCAAACGCCCAAGACACGGCAACCATCAGCAGAACGGCGTCTGACCTGCGCCAAGCAGAATCCTGCCGCACCCAGCGGGTCGAGACATAAATGCAAAGCGCCATCAGCGCCATCGCCATCTTGTCGCAGAAAGCAACAAAGACGGTACGCCCGCTCTCATTAAAAATAAGTAGTTGGCACAGACTGTGAACCGTTAGCAGGCCCCACGCGATTTGCCAGGCGAAGAAGTAGCGCTCCCGAACCTCGGCGTGAAGGTAGTGAAATATCAGGAACAGAACCAGGGCGCTCGTGGCCTGCACCAGGAGGATAGAATTGAGTACGCCCGAATTGAGTACGCTCTGCTCCATCAACCTCGGCGAAGTTTGGGCGCCGGAAAAGGAGGGTCCCACAAAGCCTTGCTGGAAAGTGGGTGAAGATTAAATTGTATGACCTTCATACTCAGCCGGTCAATTGCCTTCCCATTATGGTCGAGTGGTCAACTTGAGTCATCCTCGCATCTAAGCTTAGAGGGCCATTTTTGGGCTATTCCGGCGTTATAATGCCCTTCCGCTACGGATATCCTCAATTGGCCTCAACCTATAACGAGGAACAAAGGCGGGGCGAGTGGCGAGCGTTGGCGCAAAAAGTTCGCCAAGTATGGGCCATGCCGTCGGCGTTTAATCAATGGGTCAGATGACTTTCACGCCTCTGCGATGATCATTCCTGGGGTGACGCGGTAATATGTAAATGAACCACTTATGCCCTTGGAACCAAAGAATAAAACTGTGAATGCCGCCAGCCCCGATGTGGAAACCGCCGCGTCTGGGGCCGAAGCGGCTGCCGGCCCGTCGAATTTCGTTCGCGACATTGTCCTCGACGATCTGAAGACGAACAAGTACGGCGGTCGCGTATGGACTCGTTTCCCTCCCGAGCCCAATGGATATCTTCATATCGGACACGCCAAAGCCATCTGCCTCGATTTTGGCCTGGCCGATGAGTTTGGCGGCGGCACCAACCTGCGCTTTGACGATACCAATCCGGAAAAAGAAGAGACCGAGTACGTTGACTCCATCATGGCAGATGTCCGATGGCTCGGCTTTGAGTGGGAAAACCTTTACTACGCCTCCGACTACTTCGACCAGCTTTACAAGTGGGCGGTGCAGCTCATCCGCGCAGGCAAGGCCTACGTCTGCGACCTCAGCGCCGACCAGGTGCGGCAATATCGCGGCACTCTGACCGAACCTGGAAAAGAAAGCCCTTACCGCAACCGTTCGGTGGAAGAAAATCTCGATCTGTTTGACCGCATGCGCGCCGGCGAATTTCCCGATGGCTCGCGTACCCTGCGCGCCAAGATCAATATGGCTTCACCCAACCTGAACATGCGCGACCCGGTGATGTATCGCATTCTGCACGCCGAGCATCACCGCACTGGCAACAAGTGGTGCATTTATCCCATGTACGATTACGCCCACGGGCAGTCCGACTCGCTGGAGAAGATCACCTACTCCGTTTGCACCCTTGAGTTTGAAGATCATCGCCCGCTCTACAACTGGTTCATCGAGCAGTTGGGTATCTTCCCCTCGCAGCAGATCGAGTTCGACCGGCTCAACCTGACGTATACCTTGTTGAGCAAACGCAAGCTGCTGCAACTGGTGCAGGAGCGCCGCGTGAGCGGCTGGGACGACCCCCGCATGCCTACGCTTTCCGGCATCCGCCGCCGCGGCTATACCCCTGAGGCCATCCGTAACTTCTGCGCCGCTATCGGCCTTTCCAAGACGAATGGCAGCATTGAGTTCGCTATGCTCGAGCACTTCGTTCGCGAAGACCTGAACAAGCGCGCCCTGCGCGTCATGGCCGTCTTGCGGCCTCTCAAAGTCGTGATTGATAACTACCCGCAAGGGCAAGTCGAAGAAATGGATGCGGTCAACAATCCCGAGGACCCGGGCGCGGGGACGCGCAAGGTTCCGTTCTCTCGCGTGCTCTACATCGAGCAGGATGACTTCCGCGAAGAGCCGCCCAAGGGATACTACCGTCTTTCTCCCGGACGTGAAGTTCGCCTGCGCTACGGCTACCTGGTCACCTGCACCG
Organism: Terriglobales bacterium; assembly: GCA_035487295.1. Taxonomy (GTDB): domain Bacteria; phylum Acidobacteriota; class Terriglobia; order Terriglobales; family Acidobacteriaceae; genus QIAW01. Next base: position 96,752 of record DATHMH010000043.1, on the reverse strand, counting down.
GCGTCGTGAAAGATGAAAAGACCGGCGAGGTTCTCGAGGTCCACTGTACCTACGATCCCGCGACTCGTGGTGGCAATACCCCTGATGGACGAAAAGTGAAGTCTACCATCCACTGGGTTTCAGCCGCTCACGCCCTCGATGCCGAAGTGCGGATCTACGAAAACCTGTTTACAAAAGAGAATCCGAGCGATGTGTCCGAGGGCCAGGACTTCACCGCCAACCTCAACCCCCACTCCCTCGAAGTCGTGAGCAATGCCAAACTTGAACCATCACTGACGGGCGCGGCTGCCGGTAGCCGCTATCAGTTCGAGCGCCTGGGGTATTTCTGCGTAGATCCCGATTCCTCTTTCGGGAAATTAGTCTTCAATCGGACCGTCGCCCTCAAAGACACCTGGGCAAAAATCGAAAAGCGCGAAAAAGCTGGGTAGAGTTAATTGCGTACAGCAAGGGCATCACGTACAGCAAGGGCATCATTGGTGCGACTCGCTACAACTGAGTACTGAATACCGAGTACTGAGTACTTCTTTCGAATCGTTGGCTTTGCAAACTTTCTCGACCTGAGTCTGCTTGATTTCCGCAAATGTAGCCAGGCGCTCCAACATCTCTGCCGTCTGGCTTGCAGCCGGCATGCCTGACAAACCCAAAGCATGAGCCGCCTCGAGCAGCTCGCGCAGGGCGCCGAATTGGCCGCTGGTGATTTTCCGGCGAAAGGCAATATTGAGCAGCAGCCCAGCAATTGCGTCGCGTTCGGGCTCTGTGAGCTTCTCCAGTTCATCGCGCCAATGAACGCTTCGTTGATCGGTATCCAGAAAGCGCAAGATCATCTTGGCGCCTCCCGGCACGGCTGTGTTGGTTGGAATCTGCGCGGGTGGAGTTCTTCCCGCCTGCAGCGCCGTGGCGCACAACAGTCCCATCACGTAAATCGTGTGATACGCCGTCGCCAGCAGGTAATGTTTGCGATGTTCGCCTTCCAATTTCTCCACGCGCGCAAGCCGTGTGCTTGACGCGGGAAGAAACCCGGCTTGATCTTCAACCTGCGTTAGAACTCGAAAGCCAAACACCGAAGCTGCGCTCCACGATCTTCCCGTGAGCGGCCATGCCAGCAGCACTTCGCCGCCAGTGTCATAATCCTGTTCGTCGAGGCAGCGGGCCAGCAGGGCTGTGGCTCCCGCCGTGATCTCGGCTCTTCTGCGCGGCAGGCGCCGCGGCGAGATGTTGAAATCCTTCACATACATGAGCGCGTGGGTAAGGGCGTAAATATCTTCCCGGCTGCAGTTCAGCAAATCCATCGAGTGGTTCAGAACGGATCCGGACGCGGATGGCAACGCATACGGGCGTGATCCCGGCGTGGGGTTCTCCCAAACCGCGGTGAGCCACTCCTGTTCGAGCATGCGGTGTGGTACCCGCTCGCGTCCGCGTCGCGCCTGGGAGCCCATGCTTTGCCGCAGCAGTAAATCGAAATTTGCATCGGGATAGCCGAGCCTCGCCAGGCATACGTGCGCCTGGGCATAATCCAATGCCATTGCGGGATGCAGGCACATGCCCAGCAGCATGCGCTCGCTGCGAGCATGGGGAATTAAAAGTTGTGCCAGGGCTTTTATGCGCTTTCTGACATCGCTGATGTCCGCTGCGGTAGAAGCGGCGAGCAGCAGGAAGGCGGTTTCTGAAATCAACTTTTCAGGCCTGAGATTATTGCCCGGCTCTTGCGAATCGGTGTATCCCTTGTGGGCAAGCTCTTCCACCGTTTGCCTGCCAATATCGAGAGCATGACAGAGACGCCGCGCCAGATCTTCCTTGTTCCACGCCTGTTTTTGGACATTCATGGTGAACTCTTTCGTGCCGGTCTGCCGTGCTCCCGCATGTTGGGTAGGAGGTTTTTTACTTCAGTTGTCCGGCAACGTTGGCCAGTCCACCTAACTCTTCCACCGGAACTTCCGGATTGAAGATCTGATAGATGTGGATAAACCGGCGCATGGTCCCGCAGAAGCCTTCCCACGGTTCCTCGGCAATCGCAAGCGATGGACCAAGTTCGGCGACCGCTTTGCCAATGGCCGTGAAATCTACTGCTTTGCTGTCAAGAAGTCTCTTTACGATTTCCTGATGACGATTTCCATTTGCACTCATTGTGAATTCCTTTCCTTTCTGGCGTACACATGGGCGCGTGCGTGCCTCAGGCCCGATGGTCTGGAGGGACTACGCTATTCGCCCTTCCTGGGATTGTGACTTCGAGCGTGCTAACGTTTCAGCAGTTGGGGAAAGAGCCGTAAATCATTCCGGTAAGCAAGGGGATTGGGAAAAGGCAGGCGTTCCACTTTGGTCGGCTTTCCATATTGAACCAGCTCACGATTCAACATTCAGTGATAGCTGTATTCAAATACCGCGTGCTTCCTGAATTCGTCGTAAAACAGCTCGTATCCGCCGCGGTTATAGCCGTTGATGGCAAATATGAGCTCTGATTGGCCGTCGTTGTCATAGTCGCCGGCATCCACCAGCCACATATCGTCGCCAAGAAACGTGATTTTCTTTTCTGGATCAATCACGAACCACTGCTGATCAAGAGGATCTCCCCGCTCATCACCAACAAGGCATCCATTCAGTCTCATCTCAACCAGCGACCAATTGTTCCTGGAAGAATAGTGCTTAACAATTTTTATATCGTCATCGCGGTACGGCCAGAGTTTTTCAGTGTTTGCAGCCATGCAATTGATAACTTTGGGATATTTCTGGCGAAACTGCCTATGCAACACTGCGACCATAGCAGCCGGTATTTGTGCCGGCTTCCAGCCCTCCGGATCTTTGAAATACGGCTGCGAGTTCGCCACCAGCGGCCGATACACCGAGCCACCCGTGAAACCGCCATATTCTGTCGATCGTTTTCCTATGGTTGGAACCGGGCCCTGGCTTGTAATCTGTTGCAGTCCGATGCGGGAATAGGAATCAAATGATTTTGAGCTACCGCTGGTTATCTGGCCTAGGTTTTTGCCATCGAAGGCAATGGTCCAGTTCACTTCGGGAGGATACTCGGAGGCAATTCTTTGCAGGCAATCTTGATCGGGGCAATCGCTGGGGAACGCTTCCCACTCGCTGCCATCCTTATGGAACACAACGCGCACGCCGCGAGAGTTCGGTTGATCTGCATACTCTCCAACCACCTCTTCCAGAACCCCCAGCACGGCCGTTGGCGGTTGGGCGCCTGCGGCGGCCAAATAAAACATCAACACCATCGCCGCTGCCATCGCTCGATTCATCATGAGGTGCCTGTCACTGAAGAGCAGGCCTAGATTATATCGAGAAGAATCAGTTTCGCTGTATGATTACTTTCAGTCGACTCCCCCCGGATTATAGCGAGCTGTTGTTTGAGAATTCCTGACAGTTCCCTGGAGGAAGCAATGAAGAATTGTGTCTTGGCAATTTTGTTGATGACTGCGGCATCGTCGGTCCTGTGCCGCGCCCAGTCTACACTCGACGATCTTCTGAAGAAAGCCCAGCAGGCTACGCAGTCCACCAATAGCAGCGGCCGCGGCCTCGGCCTCAGCAATGACAAGATCACCGCCGGCCTGAAGCAGGCCCTGCAAATCAGCACAGGCAAGGCAGTGGCTGCAACCGGGAGGCCTGACGGTTTCCTAAAAAATGCAGCCATCAAGATTTTGTTGCCGGACAAGTTGCGTACTGTAGGCAATGGACTGCGCATGGTCGGCATGGGCTCCCAGGTGGATGCGCTCGAAGTCGGCATGAATCGCGCCGCCGAGCAGGCCGCTCCCGCCGCCAAGCAAATCTTCATCAATGCGCTCACCCGAATGACCTTTGCTGACGCCCGCCAGATTCTCTCTGGCGGCGATACCGCCGCCACCGACTACTTCAAGCGCTCAAGCACAGATCAATTGACCGCCGCCTTCACCCCCATCGTCCACAAGTCGATGGAGAACGTTGGCGTGATCCGCCAGTACGACCAGATGATGCAGAACCCTGTCGCCGCCTCATTCTCCAAAAATCAAAATCTGAACTTGGATAATTACGTCGTCGGCAAAACCCTCGACGGCCTGTTTTACATGCTGGGCCAGGAAGAAAAGAATATCCGTCACAATCCCGCCGCCCAAACCACCACCCTGCTCAAGCAGGTATTTGGCGGGAAGCTGTAGGCGAACATGTTATTTCTTACTTCCTGCTTTCCATTCTTCTCCGCCATCTCCTCCACACGGCGCGGACCGGAAAGAACACCAGCGCACCCAGCACAAGAATGCTGGGGCCATAAGCAAACAGGAACAGGACCACACTGATCACGCCTTCGGTTACCGAAGTGTAGCCTTCCACTGCGGCGTTGCGGATGCGGGTAAAGGTTGAAACCGGCACCGCCTGAAGCTGATTCTCGTATTCTTCCGTCAAGGTGGTGCTGACCGTGGCGAAATCCACCTGGTGCGCCAGGTTCTTTCTCTCTGCCTCCATGCGTTCGATCTCGCCCCGCACGCGGCTTATCTCCTCTTCCACTGCCAGTACGTCAGAAAGTTTCCCGGTGCGATTGCGCAGGATATCGGTCAATTGCGCTTCGGTGTTTTGGGCGTTGGTGATCCGCGCCTGCAGGTCCACGTACTGTTGCGTGACTTCCTCTCCATTTTGCGACTCGCCTTCCACTCGCCCCAATTTTTTCAACTCCCCCAGCGTGGCGTCAAGTTGATCCGAAGGCACTCGTAAGGTCGCAGTGAGAGAGCGGCCACTTTCTGACGAGGCGCTCACATCCAACTGGCCCATGTAGCCGCCGTGCCGCTTCAGGATTTCTTCCATGCCAACGCGGGCTTTATCAAATTCTTTGGTGGTCAGCGAGAGCCCAGCCGTGCGCACGATCATGGGAGCTTGCGCAACTGTTTCTGTGGCAGGCTGCCCATCCACTGAGAATGAATTTTGTGCGCGGTCGCCAAGGCCGTGAAATAGGCCGTTACTATCGGCGACTGTCCCAGGCGATAGAGTCGTTAGAGAACTTTCTTTTTCAACTCGACCCGCTTGTACTCGTGCTTCGGGTTTCAAAAATGGGCCTTTGGCGGTTTGTGCTTCTTGCCTAGTTCCTCTGCCTCTGCTTGTTATTGGCGCAGTCGCCATGTCATGTGCTACGTCAACCCACCTGCCTATTCGCGGTTGCGTCAGATTCGATGTCGATACTACCAGCAGTACAACCAATCCGGCCACAACAGCACCCGACACCCAAGCCCATCGCGGAAACTGGGGTACACGCAACACATCACGCCAACTTCGCGCTGCGCTCATCGCGGGCTTCTCCTGCGCTCGCCTACGCTCCTCGAGCGCGGCAGCAATGGCTTGTGTCATCCGTAAGTCGTCAGTTGGCTCTGCCTGCCACGCCATCATTCTGCGTGAAACGCTCTGCAGATCGCCGGCCACATTCTGGCATTCGCGGCAATGCTCCAGATGGGCAGCAGCCGTGGCTGCTTGGTCGGGCGCCAGCTCGCCTTCCAGATAGGCCATCAGCTCTTCTTGTTCAACAGGATGGTTGTTCATTTTTTCACCCCTCCCCCTCCATCGGTTTGATCTCAGCGGCGCCTGCCGCGCCGCTCGCGGCCATCGCATTTTGGCTCTTTGCCTCCGGCTCCAAATAAGCTTTCAATGCCATGCGCGAGCGAAACAGCCGGGAGCGCACCGTGTTTACCGGAAGCCGCAACAGTTCGGCAATCTCGGTATAGCTAAGCTGCTCGTATTCGCGCAGCATCAGAATCTCCCGTTCGGAAGCGTCAAGTTTTTCCAGCGCTTGCCGTATCCACAGTGCTGCCTCCGCGTTTTCGCTTGTCGCCGGTTCCGCATCCGCCTGCACAATTGGTCCATTGCCCTGCTTGCGTCGTTCCATAGCAATCAGCTTCAGCGCGATGCCATAGAGATACGTTCGCACCATCGCTCTCGGCTCATAGCGCGCGCTTGCCCGGATCACCGCCAGAAAGGTCTCCTGCGCTAGTTCTTCGGCGCGCTCCCGGCTCTCCAGCCTTCGCCGGAAAAAGCCGTACAGCGGCCCGCGGTAGCGCGCGAACAACTCTTCAAATGCGGGCTGCGATCCGCGCTGGAAATCGAGCATTAACGCTTCATCGCTGATCATGGCCGTTCGGATATCTCCTTCCGCCTCTCCATGGAAGACCTCGAATGCTCTTGCTCTAATACCTTTAATGTCACAAGGAACGAAAAAGTTCCCGCAACTTGCATTTTTTTGGGGCGCCAATTTTGGCGTCGTGGTGTCTAACAGGAAATATGGCCCTTTTCCCCCATCGCAAGCGGCTCATCATCTCTACGATTCTTGTCCTCCTTTTGATTGCAATGGCAATTGTCCGGAATGAGCAGCACATGCGAGTCCAAGGCCTTCGAACCGACTTGCGGCGCGGCTTTCAGCAGCCAACCTGGGAGGAGTCCATCGTTTATTACCAGGACTTGCTCAACCGCGACCCGGAGAACCTGGCTGCTATGAAAGCGTTAGGCGGCATCTATCTGGAGCTGAAAAAGTTTGATCAGGCCCGGGACTATGAACACAAAGCCATGCGAGCTGCTCCCACTGATCCCGAACCCTACTATTCCATTGCCGTCATTGACTGGAGTCAGGCCAATCAGTCGCGTATGCAGGGCCTGAAGCGGATGGAAGAGCCGATGAAAGATGCCAGCGTATGCAGAGAACTCAAGGCAAAAAACATTGGGAACATCACAGAAGGCATTGAGATGTTGCAGCACGCTCTCGAACTGCGCCCTGCTTACGATGATGCCATGGTATACATGGGCCTGCTATGGTGCGAAAAAGCCTACATCGAGTGTGGCGATCGCGCCGCCAGCAAGTCTGATCTGAAGAAAGCTGATGAATGGATGAACGGGAAGAAGAACCGCATCCGCCAGGACGATGATCCGAAGAGGGAAAAAGTCTACTTCGTGTAGTGTCAGGCAAATGCTTACGCCGCCAGTGTCACCGGCGCTTGTTGCTCCCCTTCGGTCGCAGCCGGTGCTTCTGCCGAAAGCAGCGGCCACCCTTTGCGTAACACATATTCCAGCCATGCCCCCGCTGCCTGTGAAGTCAGCACCGCAACCAACACCAGCGTTGTATAAAACGCGGCATTGATGATTCCGGCGTCAAAGGCGACGCTGGCCAGAACAATCCCCGGACCTCCGCGCGCATTAGTGGCCACCGCAAGATTCAGGTTGTCTAATCCTTTGAATCCCGCCAGTCGCGCGCCCAGAGATACCGCGAGCAACTTCACCACGCAAGCAGCAAACAATGCAACGCCTAACATAACGAATGAAAAATCCCGGCTCAAATCAAGCTTGTATCCCACAATGGCAAAGTAAATCGGGATGAAGACAGCAAACGAAAACTTGCGGAGCGAATCGAGCGCTTCAAAAAAATGCTGACGATCATTGGCCAGGGCAAAGCCCGCAAGGAATGCGGCAAAGACCAGGCTGATGTCAAAGATCGCCGCCAACGCCGCGTAGGCAAACAACACGGCCACGATATAAGCAACGGGCGACACCGCGGCCAGAAAATTCCAACGTGCCCGATTCAACCGCTTAAGCAAGGCGGGGGCGAGTGTGAGTCCAAGGATAAAATAGACCAGCGCGGCAATCACGTGTTGCAGGATCTGCTGCCGGGGCAAGACCGCCGCTCCCGCCAGGGCGGTGGCAACTGCCAGCACAGCCCACAGTCCGATGTCTTCAATAACAGCGACGCCCAGCACCAGCCGCGCAAAGCGGGTATGCAGAATTTTCAAATCGTAGAAAATGCGGGAGATCACTGGGATCGAAGTCACAGCCACCGCAATGCCTACCACCAGCAACAGAGAGGTGCGTTGGTGCGCTGGGCCCATCAGGCGCTCCAGCGGCAGCCATCGGCCGGCAGCCAGCACCAGAAAAAAGGGAAGGCCTGTGCCTACAACTGCCAGCCAAAATACATCTTTCCTGTCTTCGCGCATGAACAGGCGCCGCATTTCACTTCCGGATATAAACATCAGGAGCAGCAAGCCAAGCTGATAAATGAAGTTCATTACAGCGGCGTGTTTGCTGGCGGCCGCCGGAATAAAATTAAGAACAGAAAAATGCGCGAAACCTGCGAGATGACCAACCATGGAAGGTCCCAGCGCCACGCCCGCAAGAATTTCTCCAATGACGCGCGGCTGGCGCAGGCGTTCGAAGAAATAACCGAAAAGATGGGCTGCGGAGATAAAGAGAAAGAGGAGAAATAAGAGAGAACCAACTTCTGCGTTCGACATCAAGGGTCCGGGTAATAGTTAAAAGGTTAAATCGCGCTTAGGTAGGATGTGAGTTGCAGCGCGTGAGATGGCAGCCGGTCTAGGGTGCCGGATTCATAGGCTGCGCCCAGCTTGGATTCGGCATTTCTCCTGGCGGGGCCGGCCACAACAGATCCCCCAGACGCTGATAGCGGGAGCCGGCATAATAAAGGGCATACGATTGGAAGAAGACCGCCATCGGAACCGACAGCATTCCTGCAATAAAAAACCAGATACCAAGCAAAATAATACCGGCAACCACAGCCAGCACAATCCCAATGACCATGCCCGCTTTTCCCGTCGCCATGAGGCCAAAAACTGCCACAAACAAAATTACCGACGGAATGAGCAGGATGAAAAAAAAGAACAGCGAAATAACAAACACGATCATTCCCAGCGCTATGGCCAGCACGATTTTCATCCCCAGATAGGCGGCGGCCGAGGGCTTATCCCGCAAGAGCGTAGGTTTATAGATCAGCCAGGCTTGCCCGACCGAGACATCTTCCAGGGCCATAATGGGAATTAAAAAATCTCTGACCATTGTGGTGATGGTCCAGGCAACCAGAACCAGCGCAAAAAACACGGCTACCAGGAAGAAGATACTCAAGATCAGCAGGGCAATATGCTCGCCGGCGTGGCTGAAGATTCCTGCCCGCCAAAGCCCAATAAGGGGCAGCCCGATAAGAATGACCAGCACCAGCAGCATCAGTAATTGATAAAGAATCAGCCAAACGAAGTATCGCGTGCCGTGGCTTTGGCGGCGTCCCCAGTTTTGACGAATCCTGCACTGCCCGCTCGATACCGAATCAAATAGAATGAAGCGGAATACGCTGTGAACGTAAAGTAATAGAAACATCAGGACCACCAGCAGCAGGACGCCCAGCGCAATCCACGGCAACATGTTCCGGAGCGGGCCCCACTGCGGAGCGGAAGCCAATAAATGTCTGCTCGTCTGTCCGCCGCTTCCATTGCCGCCGGGCACGCTGAAATTGAAACTATAACTGCTGAATTCACCGGCAAAAAACGCCACCACCGCCATTCGCCACCAGAAGGAAAAACGAAAAGGTTTAAACAACTGCTGCTTCGCCCGTTGTATAGCGGGGCTTATCGAATCAATCGCTGAGAGCGGTCTGAGCGGCGCAGGCAAAGTAATCTCTGGAAGAGAGCTCCACCTTACTTTCAGGGAAGCAAAAAGTCAATGTAAGGAATGGGCAGGCTGACCCGTGGACGCGCATAGCCGCGGATGCATGGGCCAGGGAACTGAGTGTTTGTGTTCATCGCACGATAATCGGCTTCGGCCCTTTGGCTATCACCTTTCCAATCTCTACCGCGAGAACATTGTTGTCCTGCAAAGCATCCTTAAGCTTTGCCGCCTGTGCCGTTGCAACTGAAATCAGCAATCCTCCCGCGGTCTGCGGATCATAAAGCAATGTCTTGCGCTCTTCATCAATCTGCCCGGCGTATTCCACCACACACTCGGCAAATTCCCGGTTGGCCTTCAGGCCACCCGGTAGATGCCCCGCACGCACACACTCCAAAGCACCCGGAAGCAGCGGGACCTTCGATGCAGTAAACTCCAGGCTCACGCCACTACCCAGCGCCATTTCGCGCCCATGGCCAATCAGGCCGAAGCCGGTGACGTCGGTCATGGCATGGACCTCAAAATTTCCGTTCGTAATTAGCTCGGCTGCGGTTCGGTTCAACGTTGTCATCGAAGCGGTCGCTGCATGAATCCAAGCCGGTTCAGCTTGCTGCTTTTTGATGGCAGTCGAGATAACTCCAGTGCCTAAGGCTTTCGTGAAGAGCAATGCATCCCCAGGCCTGGCTCCGGAATTGGTCAACACGCGCAGCGGATGAATCGTGCCCGTCACCGCATAGCCAAACTTGATCTCCGGATCGCGGATGCTGTGGCCGCCAATCACCGTGCAATTGGCTTCCATCATCTTAGACAGGCCGCCGGCCAGAATCCGCTCCAGAACCTCCAAGCCTCCCTTTTCGGGAAAACACACCATCGCCAGCGCGCTTAGTGGACGTCCACCCATTGCATAAACATCGCTGAGGGCATTCACGGCGGCAATTTGGCCGAAGGTGTAGGGATCATCCACCACCGGAGTAAAAAAATCCACCGTCTGCACCAATGCCTTATCGGGCGCAATTTGATACACGCCGGCGTCGTCGGCTTTGTCGAAGCCAACCAGCACATTCGCGTCTTGTTGCCGGGCTAATTTCCCAAGCACCGCGTCCAGCGCCGCCGGACTCAGCTTGCTCGCTCAACCCGCAGCTTTTACCGACTCCGTCAGGCGGAACGGCTTTGTCTCTTGCATGTTTCGATTGTAAACGAGGGGGATTGGACCATTGAGCCATCGAGTCATTGGGTCATTGAGAAATGCATCTTTGACTCATGGGAAGGCGAGATTATCGAATCACGCAATTACAAATTACCCAATGACTCAATGATCCGATGACTCAATCTATTCTGTTTCCACATTCATCACGGTCAGTTTGGGAATCTGCTGGTTCCAGTCGGAAGAAACGTGGCTCAAGGTCAGCCGGAACTCGCGCTGCTCGTGCGGCTTCAGCGCAGCAATACGGAGGTCAACCGCCTGCGGATAAGGCCCGCCACGGTCCAGCACCTGTAGCGGCAACTCATCCTGCTGCACGATCTCATCCATCGAATTCTGGAATGTGGTCTCCACGGTCGCTTGATTTACGGTTTTATCACCGGTATTCACCATCTGGCCTTCGATGTAGGTCACCGTTCCGCCCACAAAATTTTCCGCCTGGCTGAGCTTCACGTCCTGCAGTTGAATGTGCGGCGCATAAGGAGAAGGCGTGCCGGTAGCCCGGCTTTGTGGCTTGCGGGAGACCAGTATGAACAATCCCACAGCCACGGCCAGAAACACAAATCCTATGCCGATTGCCGGCCATGCAACGTTGCTCTCGCGGCCCTGCTCAGTTTTAAATACCGGCTCTTCTTGTGGAGTGGGTTGTTCGTCAGCCATCAGCCGAAATTGTACCTAATCTGTCTGTTTGCTGCCGCAATCGGAAAAGCTAAAAGCTTTTCTTTCCCGTTGAAACCAGTTCAAACCCGTGATAGCGTGACCGGCAAATGGACACTTTAGAGAACAGCTTTATCGAGCGGCAAATTCGCCGCACGAACCGCAATCTCGTATTGGTCAATGGGATCCTGCTGGCCGCTCTTCTTGCGGTTGTGGCTTTGAACTACCGTTATGCCATCAACTTTGTTCGCGGCCCAAAAGCAATCAGCACTGAAGATTTGCTGGCCATTCAAGACCCGGAGCAGCGGCCGCAATTCTTTGTCCAAGTCACGGGAGACCGGCTGGCCCCTACCGGCTTTCAACATGTGGAGCAACAGATTAATGAATCCACCAATAAAGTCGAATCGGAGAGCGTGAAGTATGACTATAAGGCGCTCAAGGTCGGCGAGCGCTGGCTGCTGGTTAAGGCCCCTGGCTCATCTGTCGCGACTGGATTTTCCGGCGCGCTGGTCAAAGACTCCGAAGGCGCTGATGTCGTTGGCCAGATCGAGCAAGCGGAGCCCGGCCTCAAGGGCCAGTTCCTGCCGTTCGTGCTCGATACCGTCGACTATCGCGATAACGGTTATTGGGCCCTGGGAATCGGCATTCCCATTCTTCTGCTGCTTGGGTGGAATTTAGCAAAATGGGCCGCCCGCACCTCTGACCGTTCCGCTCACCCCATCATCAGAAAACTTCGCGCCTACGGCGAGCCTGAAATGATCAGCATGGAAATTGAAAATGAAATCACCCAGGCCCCGCAGGCCATTGGCGTTGCCGTGATCACGCGCTCCTGGCTCTTCGCGCCCTTTGTCTTTGGGCTCAAGATCGCACGGCTGCCAGATGTGGTGTGGGCCTACAAGAAGGTCATCCGGCATTATCATTCTTTCATTCCCACCGGCAAAACCTATTCTGCGCTCCTGTTCAGCCGCTCCGGCGAAAGCTTTGAAGTCAGCATGAAAGAAAAGAAAATTGATGAACTCCTGCAGGGGGTCGCGGCCCGTGTGCCCTGGGTTATCGCCGGATTCAGCAATGAGATTCAGGCCATGTGGAAGAATAACCGGGCTGCCTTGATCCAGGCCGTGGATGAAAAAAGGGCCAAGCTGGCGTCAGCAGCCTCTGCATCTTCCGCCCACGCCTAGAAGAAGAAGAATTGGGTCATTGTGTCATCGGGAGATTGGGGCATTGCAGAATTGAGCCATTGAGTCATTGAGAAATTTGATAATTAGGTAATCGGGCAATTGCGTAATTTGGAATCTGGGATTTGTGATTCGTACATCGGATCAATTACACAACTACCAAAATTCTGCAATTCCTCAATGACCCGATGAATCAATGACTCAATTGCTTCCTTACTCTCCGGCCACGGTCATGCCTTCAATCCGCAGGGTAGGCGCCGCAACGGAACCGCGAAATTCCAGGTCACGCCCAATCTCACTGATGTTGCTGAACATCTCTTTGAGATTGCCGGCAACGGTGATCTCCTCGACCGGGAATGTCAACTCGCCGTCTTTGATCCACAGGCCGCTGGCGCCGCGCGAAAAATCTCCCGTGACCATGTTCACGCCGAAGCCGAGAAACTCGGTGACGTAAAGGCCGTCCTTAATTTCGCCAATAATGGTTTCTGGACCCTTACTGCCCGGCTGCAGGAAGAAATTTCCTCGTCCAATTCCTGGGGTTCCCGCCAGCCCCCTCGCCGCATTTCCGGTCGTCGCCAGTCCCAGCTTGCGCGCGGTGTAGGTGTTCAGCAGATACGAATTCAGCAATCCCTTTTCAATCACCACGGTGCGCCGCGTGGGCACGCCTTCCGAGTCGCACGGAGAGCTCCCAAAACCTCCCGGCATCGTTCCGTCATCCACAATCGTAACGTTGTTGCCAAAAACTTTTTCGCCCAGCTTACCGGTGAGGAACGAGGCATGGCGATAAATAGCGTCGCCGTTCACCGCATCAAAAATTTCGCCCAACAGCGCGCCTGCTGTCTGCTGGTCAAAGACGATTGGGACCTTGGTAGTTGAGACTTTACGCGCGCCCAGCCGGCGCAACGCGCGCTGGGCCGCGGTCTTGCCGACTGACTCAGGACTTTCCAGCTTCTTCAGCGTGCGCGCTACTGAATACCAGTAGTCGCGCTGCATCGCTGTGCCATCGCTGTGCGCAATAGGAGAGGCAACCACCGAGCAATACGAGCGCCGGTATTCGTTCACGAATCCCAGCGAATTGGCCAGCACTTTTCTGCCGGTAGCGGCATCAAAGCTGCCGCCTTCTGAGTTGGTGATGCGCTTATCGGAATCCAGCGCGGCGCGCTCGGCGCGGCGGGCGTAGTCAATGCGGCCGGCGGCGGAAAGGGAATAGACGTCGTCATAATAAAGTTGCAGATCGCCGCCGATTGCGCCAAGCTGCTCCGGCGCCGGCAATCCCGCATGAGGATCTTCCGAGGTCACGCGCGCCAGCGTGAGCGCCCCGCTGATCATCTGCTCGATGCCTTGGCGCGATAAATCGCTGGTGTGGGTTGAAGCCGCCCGCTGTCCTAAAAAGACGCGCAACCCTGCCGCCTTGGCCCCGGCTTCCTTCAGCGTTTCCACCTCGCCCAGACGCACCAGCGTAGAAAACTCACTGCCCTCGCTGATCACCGCTTCGGCAGCGCTGGCGCCGCGCTGCATCGCCTGGCGCACAACATCGCTGGCAAGCTGCTTCAAATCGGTTTCGATTTGTCTTCTATCTTGCGTTTGTACTTCTGCCGTCTTCATAATTTTTTATTTCAAATGATTTCTAACCGCGGAGGCGCAGAGACGCGGAGAAATTGAATCATCGGGTCATTGAATCATTGAGCCATTGGATCTTAGTGATCCGTCATTTACCTTCAATGACAAAATGACCCGATGATTCAATTCCTCTGTGTCTCCGTGCCTCCGTGGTGAATGGCAAATTAAGACCCAGTTCCACCCACCGTCAGCCGGTCGACTTTCAGCGTCGGGATTCCTACTCCCACCGGCACGCTTTGGCCGTCTTTACCGCAGGTGCCAATGCCTTCATCCAGTTGCAGGTCGTTGCCCACCATGGAGACCCGCGTTAGCACATCCGGTCCATTGCCGATCAAAGTAGCATTGCGCAGCGGCGCGGTGATCTGCCCGTCTTCAATCATGTAGGCTTCAGAGGCGGAAAAGACGAACTTGCCGTTGGTGATGTCCACCTGCCCGCCGCCAAAGTTCACGGCATAGACTCCACGTTTCACCGACTTGATAATGTCTTCCGGCGAATCCTGCCCTGCCAACATGTAGGTGTTGGTCATGCGCGGCATGGGGATGTGCTCATAGCTTTCCCGGCGTCCATTGCCGGTATCGGCAATGCCCATCAGCCGGGCGGAAAGCTTGTCGCTGATAAAGTTTTTCAGGATTCCGTTCTCGATCAGGACTGTGTTCTGCGTGGGCGAGCCTTCATCATCCACATTGATCGAGCCGCGGCGCGAAGGCATGGAGCCATTGTCAACGATGGTGCATTTGTCGCTGGCCACCCTCTTGCCTTCCAGCCCCGCAAACGCCGATGTCTTCTTGCGATTGAAGTCAGCCTCAAGGCCGTGCCCAATGGCTTCGTGCAACAGGACCCCCGGCCATCCTGGCCCCAGTACAACTTCCATCTCGCCTGCCGGCGCATCGATGGCGCCAAGCTGCACAATCGCCTGCCGCGCAGCTTCGGTTGCAAAGTGCTCCGGAGTTTTTTCGGTTTGGAAATATTCCAGGGCAACGCGCCCGCCACCGCCGGCCGATCCCCGTGCGGGAACGTCGCCATCTTTGGCGATGCACAGCACGTTCATGCGCGCCAGCGGCTGAAAGTCGGTGGCAAAGGTTCCGTCAGAGCCTATAACAAGGATGCGCCGCAGCTCGTCGGCATAGCTGGCCCGCACCTGGAAGATGCGAGAATCATAGGCGCGCGCCGCCTTATCGGCCCGCATCACCAGCGCGAGCTTGGCGGCTACATCGGCATCCACCGAGGGCGTGTGTACGGGATATAAATTGGAATTTCTCTTTTCCTTCAGGTTGACCACAGGCTGTTTCGATGGTCCGCTGGCGATCAGCGCCGCCGTGCGCGCCGCGTGCAGGATCTTCTCTGGCGCCAGGTCGTCGGTGTAGGCATAGCCAGTGCGCTCACCGGCAATCACCCGCACCCCGCAGCCGGCGGAGATGCCCTGCGACGCCGACTTCACCATAGATTCATCCAGGCTCAACGAGGTTGAGGTCAGGTATTCAAAATACAGGTCGGCGTAGTCGCCTCCCGCGCTGAGCGCCGCCGCCAGGTATTGCTCCAGGTCGCGCTCGCTCAATCCGTAGTGGTCAAAGAAGAACTTTTTTTTGCTGTTATCCATGTTTGCTCGCATTCGTAAGGATATGAGGATTGGATGCCCCAGCCACTCCCGCGATTCCTTCCTGAAATTCAATTATTTCACGAATTCCCGCCAAACATAAATTGCGTCAATCCAGCGCGCGGAGAATCTTACCCAACCGGAGATTCCCACCCATGGAGATGAAGCTCTCTGAAGCGACGCAAATCCTGGAGAGGACGCCCAGTCTCCTCAGCTCTCTCCTTCTCGTTCTTCCTGAATGCTGGCTCTTTGCCACCGAGGGCCCCGATACCTGGAACTGCTACGACGTTGTCGGCCATCTTATCCATGGCGAAATTACCGACTGGCTTCCCAGAATAAAAATCATTCTGGAGCACGGCGAGAGCCAGCCTTTTGAAACCTTTGACCGCTTCGCACAGTTCAGAGAGGGTCGGACCCAGCCTATTGACGTTCTGCTCGCTCGTTTCAAGGATCTCCGTGAGCAGAATCTGGCCGCGCTGCGAAGCATGAATTTAGGACCTCTAGATTTCTCTCGCACCGGAACTCATCCCCAGCTTGGAGTCGTGACCCTGCAGCAGCTGATCGCTACATGGGTTGTCCATGACCTGACCCACATTTCCCAGATCAGCCGCGTCCTGGCCAAACAATATGAGGTCGAGGTGGGGCCGTGGAAAGCCTTCCTGGGTGTTCTTAACCGATAAAAGTCCTTCTCTCAAATCACCAACCCTTGTATATCATTGACGTTCCGTCGAGTTCAGAATACTGACAACTGAACACTGAGTATTATGCAGCCCGAGTCCCTGATGCGTGACCTCGAAGCCTTCCTGGCCGAGGCTCCCTCTGCTGTCGTCTTCGAAGACGGAGAACCGATCTTCGACCTCTCGCTTGCCCGCTACTTTGTCTCTGCCGATCACGGCAAATGCCTGCTGCATCTGTGGTCCGATGAGCGTAACACCATCCGGCGCGTTCTCGACGTCGAGGTGAAGAAAGACGCGCTGCTGCTTTCCGTGCAGCGCTTCGGCCAGGCGAAGCCCTCGCGGCTTGAAATTCTGCGCCACGGCGACCGGCGCTCACCGCAGGCCCGCACCGTGGGCCGCCGCCAGTACTGCAAGTTGCTGCAGAAAGTCTTGCAGAAACAATTTCCCGATTTGTCGTCCACTCCGCTTACCTCGGCCATGGATTTGGAGCGCTCGTTCAGCCCGGTGTATGCTCGCGGCCTGCTCCGCCGGGGACGCTCCGCCTTTGCCGTCTTCGGCGTCAACGCCCAGGAACTGCAGGCCTCCATCGACGGCGCCCTGACCTTTGCCTTGCTGTGGCTGGAGCACTGCCGCAGCAAAGAAGCTGCCCGCACTGTTGTCGAAGGATTAAAGCTGTTTCTTCCTCCGGATACGAGCGCCGTTGTCCGTGAGCGCCTGGCCTGCCTGAATCACGATCTGGCCAAATTCGAGCTGTATGAATTCGATGAAGCCGAGCGAAGCCTTCGGCTGCTCGACTGCCGCGACCGCGGCAACATCGCCACGCACCTGGTGAAGTGCCTGAATCCCGCGGCTGTGAAGCACCGGCTACAGCCCGCCATTGAGCGGGTGCTGTCTTTTGTGCAGCATGCCGGCAAAGTGCAACTGGTGCCCATCTCTGCCAGTGAAATTGCTTTTCGCCTGCACGGCCTGGAGTTCGCCCGCGCCAAGGCCAAAGCAGGCAGCCACGAAATCGCCTTCGGCGCCGGCCCGCATGAAACCGTTCTGAGCAGCGAGACAGAAAAACTCTTTGCTCAGCTTCTCAGCCGGTTGCTGGAAACGCGCCTTGCCAATGCCGACCACAATCATGCTCTCTGGCGCATGGCTCCGGAGCGCTGGCTGGAATCGCTCATCGTGAAAAACGTCGCCGCGCTCGATTCAGACTTCGATTCCAATTTTGTCTACTCCCAGGTCCCCGCATTTTCCGCCAGCGACCGCGCCATGATTGATGTGCTTACCTGCACCCGTGAGGGACGCCTGGCGGTGCTGGAGTTGAAGGCCGATGAAGACATTCACCTGCCGCTCCAGGGGCTCGATTACTGGGCGCGCGTGCAGTGGCACCACCTGCGCAACGAATTCACAGCCAATGGCTATTTCGCCGGCAAAGGCCTCTCCTCGCAACCGCCGCTGCTTCTGCTGATTGCTCCCGCGCTGCGCATCCATCCCGCAACCGATACTCTGCTGCGGTATCTCTCGCCGGAAATCGACTGTACGTTGATCGGCGTGGACGAGCGCTGGCGCGAAGGCCTGCGGGTAGTCTTCCGCAAGCGGCCGTGAGCAGCTCCAAGGTTTCATTCACAATCTTTCTCGACGACCAGTTTGTCATCTCGATTCTCAGTTTCTACCAACAATGAAGCCGTGGGGGTGGGGGGATTGCTAAGTAATCGATTTTGCAGTTAAGTCGTTTAGACCTAGTAAGATGCAGACCATTACCTGGTTTTGTGGAAGTAGTGTTTTTGTGTGCGGACACATTGTTTCTGTTAACTCCTGTTTCAAATTACCCTGATTCGCGCCCCGAGCGCACTTCAAGGAATGATCACCCACCTTTGCTAAGAAAACAACCTTCTGATACCAAAGGCCACGGAGCAAGCCAAACACGAACTTGGGATCGTCTTCTGGTGTCTAACGAAAGCGAGGATGAACCCATGCTCCGAAAATGGCTTCGCGAAACTCCAAAAGGCATTCTGGTAATTGCCATTCCATGGTTCATTGCCGCTTTTCTGCTCGCAACGATATGGGTTGCGTGCATTGCCGAATCAATCCCAGCCTCGCCCTGGGAGTTAGGCAACGTTAATGACCGCGGGGAATCGGTTGTTTTATTGGAATTGGTGAGCTATACGCCGGTTTTGTTGTTGCTGGGATTCGTCATCGGCGCATTCTTTGTTGCTGTCGGTTTATTGAGAAAAACGAGAAGCGCCGTGCATCTTGCGAGGTGCCTTTCTGCCGCATGGATTCTTTATGGGTGCGGCCCTTTGCTTGTGGACCTGATCGATCCTTATGCTCGTATCGAGCGGCTGTCTGTATTTTGTTGCATTGGCTGTGCTGTCTACAACTTCTGGAGTTGGTGGTATCTCTCTCGTGCCGGCCTTCAAGAAAAGTTGCGCCCGGAGCTGATTTTTCTTAATCTCCACTGAGTACTAAGTACTGTTTAACTCTCTTCCTCCCGCGTCCGCGCCAGCCAGTACGCCCGATGCGCTTCATCGCTGCCTGCCGCCTCCGCCTTCTCTCCCCGCAGCACCCGGCCTATGCCGCGGACAATGCGGCGCAGCGGGAACTCGCCGCGTTCATCGGTCAGGAAAATTTCTCCGGTCTTGCGGCTGCGGTAGTACCAGCGCTTAACGATGGCCAGATGCTCATTCAGCTCGATGGCGGAGGCCGGTTGGGCTTCGGGGATCTGCGCCAGGCACTCGGCAATGCGCGACTCCATGGAGCGTGGAGCGGCTTTTTTCACGGCGCCACCACCTGCCGCCGAAGCTGCCTCCGTCTTTTCTTCAACCGCGAAGCTCACTGGCTCGGCAATCATCCCGCGGGTAATCTTGAACAGCGAAACCGCGCCCTTCCCGGCGCTGGGCTGCACCATCACGGCGTTCAATTTTTCTATGGGGCGCGCAATCTCGGGCAGCGACGTTGCCCCCAGAATTCCGCACAGCTTTTCCATGCGCCCATGGATGGCCGCCGCTGCCTCGAACTGCAATTCGGCGGAGGCTTTCTCGCGCTGCTCCGCCAGGTTGCGTTCGAGCGACTGCCCGCCGCTTTCCAAAAAATCGCGCACCTGCGCCACTTCGTGGCGATATTCATCATCGGTGCATCCTTTGAAGCAGGGCGCGAGGCACATTTTCATTTCTGAATACATGCAACCGGGAAAGCCGGGGTCGGGATTGAGGTCAAAATCGCAGCGCCGCATTTTGAAGAAGTCGAGGGCATCGTTCAGGAATTTTTCCGCTCCTGCCCGTGAAGCGAAGGGACCGTAGTAGCGCGATGTGGAATGCAACTTTCCGATGCGGCGGGTTACGTAAGCCCGCGGATACGGATTCTCCAGGTTCAGTTTGATGAGCGGGGCAAAGCGCAGCTTGAGCCGCTCGCGGTAGTTGCGAGGAAGGTTGCGGGGAAACTCGCGCCGCAGAATGGTGTACAGCAGGAATCCCGATTCAAAATCCGATCCGGTCAGGGTGTAGTCAATAGTGCGGCAGCGTTCCCGCAGGTTGAGCCGCTTGCCCTGCTCTTCGGGGGCGCTCAGCAGCCGGGTCAGCCGCCGTTTAAGGTCCGAGGTTTTGCTGACGTAAGGCTCGCTGCCTCGCTCGCCGCGCATGATAAAGACGGCAGGAGCGCCGGGCAGCTCGGCAAAGATAGCGGCATCGCGCTCGGGAGCGAACTCAATTCGCCGTGATAGCACGGCTTCATTTTAGTGCTTAATTGCTTAAAGAGACCACGAGGGCTTTGTCCAGAAAATCGGGTTTAGACAAAAACCGCCAAACCCGATTATTTTCTGAACGCTCCGCTTCGTTCCACCCCATCAAGCCAAAATCGGGCTTGCTGGGAACCCCGGCGCTACGTGCTGGCCCTTCGACAAGCTCAGGGCAGAGAGGAAGTGATTGGTTTCTTTGCTTTCCCAGGGCTTCCGCCCCAATTTTACGATGGATCACTCAAGCGGTGATTATTCAGCAAGCGTTCAGCACTGTTTTCCGGGCTGCTCAAATTGGCGCACTTCAGCAGCACATCTTTCCCCTGCAAAGGGGCATCTGCTGCCCGCCAACTCGTGCTTGGGACCCAGCATCTACTTAGAAGGTAAATTTGGTGTTAAAGGATAAGTTGGTATGGTTGTTTTTCTGGGACTCTGCGGATTACTGATTACCCTGGCTTACAACTTTGTTCTGGCGGATACATATGATGCCGCCCGCACCCGGAAGCAGTCTTCGCCGGGCCCGCGCTCTTGCGGCGGCTGCATCTGAGCAGTTCTTCTCTGTGATCGATCTTATTTCTCGTCGGGTTCGCAGCTATTGCGGTCTGCGTGATATCGCTTGTCCATAACGAACCGGGGCTGAAGCCCAAAACTCTATGAGCCTTCACCCCCGGCTTAAAAAGCCGGGGGCTCCCACCGTGCACCAAGCGGTGCGAGTGGAGAACTACCGTCTACTGGCTGAATGCTGATTGCTGACTGCGTTAAAAACTGACTGCTTAAAAATGAAACGGCTTAAACCTGATTCGCCCCGTGCTGCTGGCCGTACTGTTGTTGACATTTGTATCGGTGATATCGGTTGTCGCCTTCGCCGTTCCAATAATATTTCTTCCCTGTAATGGCGTAACCGTAATCGTGACCGTCGCGGATTGACCGTTGGTCATACTGCCCAGGCTGCAAGTCACCGGTTCGGCGCTGCAGCTTCCCTGTGTAGGAATCGCTGAAACCAGGTACTGCGCCCCCGCGAAGTTCTCTGTGAACGTTACGTTGGCCGTGTCTGGCCCGTTATTGGTCACGGTTGCCACAAAGACCAGATTGCCGCCAAAGGCCGCTGGATCGGGGTGATGGACCAGAGTTACCGCGATATCGGCATGATTGGCGACGGCCAGGCCGGCCGATGCTGTGTTGCCGGTGCCACCGTTGGTCGAGGACACGGGCCCTGTGGTGTTGGTGTAGCTGCCGAAGGCTGTTCCCGTCACGGTCACGATTACCGTGCAGGAGGCGTTCACCGCAATGCTGCCGCCCGTCAGGGTGATGCTGGTTGATCCCGCGACCGCCGTGGCCGTGCCGCCGCAGGTGCTCGACAGCCCATTCGGGGTTGACACTACCAAGCCCGTTGGCAGGGTGTCGGCAAAGGCCACGCCTGTCTCGGCAACCGTGTTGACTGCCGGATTGGTGAC
This sequence comes from Terriglobales bacterium, assembly GCA_035487295.1. Taxonomy (GTDB): domain Bacteria; phylum Acidobacteriota; class Terriglobia; order Terriglobales; family Acidobacteriaceae; genus QIAW01. The sequence goes on along the minus strand of DATHMH010000043.1, from coordinate 75,262 downwards.
GGTCAAGGTCAGCGTAGTTGTCGCGTTCAGCGAAATCGTCGTGGGATTGAATGCCTTGGCGATCGACGGCGGCGCTACCACCTTCAATGTTGCTGTGTTGCTGGTCGCGCCAGTGCCGCCCTCATTGGAGGTAATGGCGCCAGTGGTGTTGTTGGCGTCTCCGGCCGCCGTTCCTTTCACGTCTACGCTCAGGGTGCATGATGCACTCGGGTTCACATTGCCACCCGAAAGGCTGATAACGCCAGTTCCCGCCGTTGCCGTTACTATTCCAGCGCAGGTGTTGACGACGTTAGGCGTGCTGGAGACCACCAGTGTGCCGGTCGTTGATGGCAGCGTGTCGCTGAAGCTGACGCCGGTCAGCGTGGTCGCGGTGTTCGGGTTGGTGATGGTGAAGGTCAGCGTGGCGGTGCCATTTAGCGGAATCGTGAGCGCAGTGAATGCCTTGCTGATCGTTGTCGGCGCAACCACCGTTACTACAGCGGTGTTGCTGGTTGTGCCTGTTCCACCTTCGGTCGAAGTCACGTTCCCAGTGGTGTTGTTTTTGGTCCCGGCAGTTGTGCCGGTCACGCTCACTGAGAAGGTACACGATGATCCCGCGGTCGTGGATGCGGTCAGAGTTCCACCAGACAAGCTGATGGCGCCGCTGCCGGCGGTTGCCGTGATCGTGCCGCTGCCGCAGGAGCCAGTCACGTTGGGTGTGGTTGCTACCACCAGGCCTGCAGGCAGGTTGTCGGTAAAGGCCACTCCACTTAGGGAACTGAAGGTGTTGGGGTTGGTAATGGTGAAGCTCAACGAAGTTGAGCCATTCAACGGAATGGTGCTCGCGCCAAACGCCTTGCTGATGGTAGGTGGCGCAGCCACGGTCAGGTTCGCGCTGGCTGTATTGCCGGTGCCACCGTTGGTTGATGTTACGTTGCCCGTCGTGTTGGTGTATTGACCCGGAGCGGCTCCTGTCACCGTGACGGAGAACTGGCACTGGCTGTTGGTGTTGATGGTCGCTCCCGATAGCGCGATGCCGGTCGGCGCTGTCGTGGTCAAGGTCCCGCCACATACTGTCGCCGATGAATTGGCCACCGTCAGTCCTGTGGGTAGCGTGTCAGTGAACGCCACACCCGTCAGCCCCACCGTATTGGCTGCTGGATTGGTAATGGTGAAGGTCAGCGAAGTGGTCGCATTCAGGGCTATGGTATTGGGGTTAAAGACTTTTGCGATCGAAGGTGGCGCGACTACGGTTAGCGTGGCCGTGTTGCTGGCCGGCCCAGTCGCTCCGATGCCGCTGGTGGTCGAAGTAATCGAGCCGGCGCCGGAGACCGTATTGCTGTAGTTGCCGCCAGATGCTCCGGTGACGGTCACACTGAAGATGCACTGGCTGTTTGTGTTGACGGTCGCACCCGAGAGGTGGATGGTTGTGGGATTGGTAGTGCTCAACGTTCCCCCGCAAACTGTGGAGGAGGAAGTAACAACCGTGAGCCCGGTGGGCAGATTATCGGTGAAGGCAACCCCGTTCAGAGCGGTCGTGTTGGCCGCCGGATTAGTAATGGTGAACTGCAGGGAAGTCGTCGCATTCTGCGCGATGGTGGTGGGATTGAATGCGAGGCTGAGCGTCGGCGGGGCTATCACGTTAATGGTAGCGGACGCGGTTCCGCCTGTTCCGCCCTCGGTTGAGGTCACATTGCCGGTAGTATTGTTCTGGTCTCCGCCAGCCGTTCCAAGCACATTTACCGAAAACGTGCACGATCCCGAAGCCGCAAGCGATGCTCCCGAAAGGCTGATCACGTTGGTGTTCTGCGTGGCGGTAATCGTGCCACCGCCGCATGAGCCGCTAAGGCCATTGGGTGTGTTGATGACCAAGCCCGCCGGCAGCGTATCGCTGAATGCGATGCCGGTCAATGTCGTTCCGGCGTTCGGGTTACTAATCGTAAAGCTCAGCGATGCCGTGCCCGTTACCGCAATCCTGGGTGCACCAAACGACTTGCTGATTGTCGGCGGCAAGGCTGAAGCATTACTGAAGCACACCGTCACGTCATTCAACGTTGGCGTGACAGTGCTGTCGGTCGTAGTCAGAGAGACCTGGTATTCGAGATACCGGTTGCCGTTGAATTGCGCCAGCGACCCGCCATTGGTGAAGAAAGTTCCTGCTGTGCCATCCGGTCCAACAAAATTGAACGGCCCCGATATGCTATTGCTGGCTGCTGCCTGAAATTTGATCGCCGTATTGGCCGGAGTAGAGGCCGTCCAGGAAAGCGTACTCCAACTAGGCGTTGCGCCACTGGCCGGGTTGGCATCTTTGATCGAGGAGACGAAGGTACCCAGTGACGTGAAGCCAGTCTGCATGTAGGTCTTGAAGCCGGCGTCGGTTGTTATGCCGCCAGTTGTTGGAATTGACCAGACCGTACCACTGGTGGCTCCGGCAACGCGAGTGCCGCCCGCGTAGACATCGGCGCCGGTTGTTGAGGTGCCGCTCCGGGTAAGCGCGTAGATTCCTACGGAAGGGTTTGCAGTAGGACGTATTACAAGCGCATACAGTGTTCCCGCCGTCAAAGTCGGAGGACTGCCGAAGGTGGCGGTGTAGAAGACTGCAGCGCCGCTTGAGAACCCCGTGACGGTCGCGGACGCGAGGTCGGCACCCGTGGGCAAGCCGCCGCTCGTCGCCCTAAGAGAGAGGGTGAGATTAGGCGTTGTACCTGTGCATCCGCTGCAGAACAAATTGATATCTGCACGCGTGAGCTGGCCGGTAACAGAAGGGGTAAACGTTTGGCCGCCCCATGTAGTGATTGTGATTCCAACGCCGCTATTTCCAAGAGTGGTATTTTGCTGATCAATATTGGCGGTATTCACCAAAATGACATCTCCTGGACTGCTGGTGAGGTCGCAATTTGTGGGCACACCGGTCTGAAAGTCTGCCTGGGTTGTATCCGTGAGGCAGCCGCTGGTTGGTGCAAGTGTCAGGGAAAAGTTCTGAGTTGTGGTCAAGCCATCGCTCACCACAATATTCGCTGCTGAGCCGGAAACGAAGCCAGCAAAGCTGGCCGTAATACTGGGATAAGTTCCGGAAGGAAGGCCCACGAACGAGTAAGTGCCATCTACTGCAGTGGTGGTGGTTCTGCTTCCAAGGGCCACGGTCGCGCCACTGATAGGATTGCCGCTGCCGGAAGCCGTCACTGTGCCCTGCAATGTGCCGGTGGATACGGGTGTACAACTCGGAAAACTGAATGCACCTATGCGAGTGTTGAAAGCCAGTCCGGTTGTCTGGTAGTACAGGTTGGTATACCAGAGAGTGCAGCCGTCGGGAGCAAGCGTCATGGCGCTGTAGTCGCCCCAGCGGGTACATGCAGAAGTTCCGCAGTTCCCGCTTTGGGTTCCGGTTCCTTCGATGAGCGAAGTTTCCGTCTGCGTGATCGAATTTACAGGATCGCCAGCGAGGCGTCCCGCATAACGGATCGCCGGGTTTAAACCAGCGTTCGTCGCGCTGTACCCAATGGCCATGTCTCCCGCGCGATCTACTGCAACACTGGGCATATAGCGATTCACAGTAGCATCGGGACTGTAGGTGAAGGCCTGGGTTGCGCTGGCCGCAACGCTTCCGCCAGTCACGTTGACCTGGTAAAAGCGGGGCGCAGTCTGAGCAGATGTGCTGCCCGAGGCGCCTACTGTATGCGAGTTCCACAGCGACTCGACTCCGCTGATATTGGTGTACTGGTTCTGAACCATCAGCCGGAAGTACAGCGTGTCAAGCAGGTTGCCCGGTGACTGCACATCGCCATTGGCACCTGTGAACTGGGACCAGCTTGTAGCTGTAGTTGAGATGAAGGGGCCACTGAATGTAGAGGTGGAGACACTGTTCCAGTTCACGTGGAACTTATATACGCTGACTGCGTTAAGAAATTGTGCCACCACGGCGAAATAGTTTGGACTGCCCGCAGGCGGCGTGCCTGTTTGAAGCCGCGCATTACTGGGAAGCAGGGTAAATTCGGCCGAGGGCGCGTCAAAAGAGAGCACCTGGACCGTTGGCGCGCCTGCATACATCTGCGCCTTGTTGAAAGCCCATACCCGGACATTCTGGAACGAGCCGCCACCAAAGCCGAAGAGGTTAGCTGACATATACAGGCCGTCAGGCCAAATACCAAATTTGGGGTAGTCGCCCAGAGCTCCATTTACCTGGATGGAGTAAAAGTTCCAGCCACCACTGACTGGGTCGCCCGATTTGGAGACAGCGAAGCATTGAAACTGGGGGGCGACAACGTTGCCCCCGCTGAGCTGGAAAGCGAAATCGGTGATGATCCATCGATCTTCGAAGGTGTCATACACTACGACCGGGTCACCGAAATTGTTGGTATCGCACAGATTGCCGAAGTGGCCGTTCAACAGCGTGTTGAAGGTAAACGCCGCCAGGCGAACGCCGTCGCTCTTGCGGTAAATGCCGACTGAGGTGTTGATGGTCTGGACGTAGTCCAGCGGTCCAACGTCTCCATTGGTATCGGGCGGGTGTCCTGCCCCCCAGTTGGTGAAATCGAGGCCATCAAAGGCGATGCTCGGGGAGGGTGCAGGCCCGCTGAAGGAGGGTATCCCAGCGGCAAAGGGTGTGGCGCTGGCTTGAGGGACAACCGTTGTTCCCGGATAAGGCACCGGTGTTATCTCCGGCTGCTCAAACTCCGGGCGCTCGAACTTCTCTGGCGGAATCTGCGGTAGCGTCCGCACATCGCCGTTGAAGGAACTTCCGCGCTGCAGATGATGCTCTACGGGGTGCGTCATCACCTTAAAGGCAGGCATGTTCGGATTGCTCGTCGTTGTGCTCTCAGGCGCAGCCTGAGCATTCGGCTTCGAGGCCGATTGGGCGAACAGTTGGAATGCAGTTGCGAAAAGGATCAACGTCACAATCGCGCGCAGGGTCCCGTATCGGGATGGAAGCATGAGCTTTCTCCTGAATATCACCGTGGCCCAAGGGCAGAGGACGGTGTTTGAGAATCGTCAAAATACAAAGGGGGAAAGCCCAATTCAAATCCAGAGTAGCTGGAAAGTCAAGATGATTCCGGGTGTCACACAGGGCACTTTTTGATTGATTTACAGCGGTTTTTGATGTTCAGGAAGAGCGCTTTTTAGCGGTGCGGGATACACAGGGGGATGAGCCAACGAGTGCGGGTGCATGAAGCGCTGCGCCCTCGGGGCCAACTGCTAATGGCTTTTACCGATAGCTGCTGCTCCTTACCCTCTGCCGGAAGTCGCTGCCTTCCATCAGAACCTTGTGACACATTTCATGCAGGCGCGAGCGCATGCGTTCGCCGATGCGGTCGCCGAGGGTCTCTTCGCGCAGGGCGCGGGCGGCGCTGTCGCGGGCGGTCAGGTCGCGGACTGGGGCCGCCATGGCTGGGGGCTGGTCGGGAAAGTTGGTGGTGATGATAGTGGTGCGCTTGTCGTTATAGCGCGTATTCAGGATCAGGCTGACCGTGTCCCACACCCACTCGGTGGGCTTCACGGCTCCGAGTTCGTCGAGCACCAGGACCTCAGCCTCAAACACCGGCCGCAGGATGGCCATCTCTGTGGTGTTGACCGTGGGATTGTAGGAATTCTGGATCTCCTTCAGCAGCTCGCGGTAGTCATAAAACAGGCAGGGGACGCTTTTCTGCAGCACCAGCTCACGCAGAATCCCGACCGCCAGGTGCGTCTTGCCCACGCCGATGGGGCCAATGAAGAGTAGTCCAGTCGTTTCTATCGGGTACTCTTTCACAAAACTTTCTGCCGCCAGCAACGCGGCGTCAAGTGTTGAATTACCTCCCGATGATTTGGTGACAAACTCCCGCAACTCACAATGCTCATAGCGGGCAGGGATAGCTGCCTGCTGCATGAGCAGCCCAGCCCTCTTTTTCAGCACGCAATCGCAGCGGGTCACCCTTCCTGCCTGTTTGACGGTTCCGCCTGGAGGGGGAGGGGCTGTCTCGGCAGTGGGCGCCGGCTTCCAGCCTGTGCCATGGCAGATAGGACATTCTGAGGTAACTACCATTGTCACGCGTTCACTCCACCGGGAACAAAGATAATAGAAGCCATCTGGCTCTGTTGACATCCTCGCAGCTAAGACTCGTCAGGGACAAATTCTGTACGATCCGATCACGGCCGAGGGTAATTCCAGTCTCCATCGGAGGTCCTTCCCCCGCTTCGCGGGATCAGGATGACACCTCTTAAAAACGCATAGTTTCAGTGATGTCAACAGAGCCAAATAGCTTCTAGACAGCTGCCGCAGTCTGCCATTATATCCCCGGTCGCAGCACCGCCACTTTCAGAGCTGCCTTGCATCCCCGGCTGTGTATTTGTATCTAAATATCAAGGTTATTAAGGGACAATGGGCAGCATATCGCCCATTGCCGCTTCCGTTGATAATATTGTTCATGAAAATCGTCAATCATCCTTTTTTCTTCCTTCGCCACCGTGGATAATATCGTTATGCAAATACCGCTTGGCCAGTTGACGGAAAAAGACTCTCTTTCCGCCAACGGGGCCTCTACCCTAACTCGGAACTACGTCTGTATTCATGCTCACTTCTACCAGCCGCCGCGCGAGAACCCGTGGCTTGAGGCGGTGGAGGTGCAGGATTCCGCCTATCCCTTTCATGACTGGAATGAGCGCATTACTGCCGAGTGTTATGCGCCCAATTCGGCCTCGCGCATTCTGGATTCTGAGGGATACATCGAGCGCATCGTCAACAACTACTCCAACATCAGCTTCAACTTTGGCCCTACGCTGCTCTCCTGGCTGGAATCGCAGCAGCCGGAAACTTATCGCGGCATTCTGGAAGCTGACCGCGCCAGCCGCGAACGCTTCAACAGCCACGGCTCCGCTATCGCCCAGGCTTACAACCACATGATCCTGCCGCTGGCCAACCGCCGCGACAAGAAGACGCAGGTGCTGTGGGGCATCCGCGACTTCGAGCACCGCTTTGGACGCGCCCCTGAGGGCATGTGGCTGCCTGAAGCCGCCGTGGACAACGAGACCCTTGAAGTTCTGGCCGAGGCGGGAATTCGCTATACCATTCTCGCTCCCCGCCAGGCCGCGCGCGTGCGCCGCATCGGCGGGCGCCGCTGGACCGAGCTGCAGCACGCTGGCATCGATCCCTCACGCGCTTACCTTTGTGTCCTTCCTTCCGGACGCAAGATCAATGTGTTTTTTTACGATGGCCCTATCTCGCAGGCCGTGGCATTTGAGCGCCTGCTTTCCGATGGCGAGAATTTCGTGCAGCGCCTGCTCAGCGGGCTCTCCGGTGGACGTACCTGGCCGCAGCTAGTCCACATCGCCACGGACGGCGAGTCGTACGGCCATCATCATCCTCACGGCGACATGGCTCTGTCTTATGCCATCAATCGCATCTCCAACCTCGCTTCTGATAAACAAGGTTCGGTCGAGCTCACCAACTACGGCGAGTTCCTGGAGCTCTATCCTGCAACTCATCAGGTTGAGATCGCGCAAAAAAGTTCCTGGAGCTGTGCCCACGGGGTCGAACGCTGGCAGGCCGACTGCGGATGCAACTCCGGCCGTCCGCACTGGCGCCAGCAATGGCGCGGCCCGCTCCGCCAGGCCTTCGACTTCCTGCGCGACGAGCTGGCCCCGCGCTTCGAGCAACTGGCCGCAACCCTGCTGCACGATCCCTGGGCCGCGCGCGACGCCTATATAGAAGTTGTGCTCGGCCGCGGACTTGCCAACATCAACCGTTTTCTCGAGCAGCACGCCCACAGCCCTTTGAGCGATGCCCAGCGAATTACCGTTTTGAAATTGCTCGAAATGCAGCGCCACCTCATGCTCATGTATACCAGTTGTGCCTGGTTCTTCGATGAGGTCAGCGGTATTGAGACCATCCAGGTCATGCGCTATGCCGCCCGCGCTCTGCAATTAGGGCAGGAGCTTTTTCCCGATATTTCCCTCGAAAAACGCTTTATGGAACTGTTGTCTGAGGCCCCCAGCAACCTGCCCGATTTGGGCAATGGCGCCGAAATCTACAAGCGCTGGATCAAGCCCGAAGTGGTCGATCTGCGCAAGGTGGGCGCGCACTATGCCCTCAGTTGCATGTTCCTGCCCAGCGAAGGGAAGACCAAAATCTTCTGCTACGACGTTGACCCTCGCGAGTTCCACAAACTGCGCTCCGGGCCGGCGACCCTGGTCATGGGCGAAGTCAACATCCGCTCGCAAATCACCACCGAAGAAGCTCGCCTGCGCCTTGCCGTGCTCTACACCGGCGATCATCAGGTGCAGGCCGGCGTGCGGGAAATTGGCTCCAATGCCGACGGCCAAGCCGCTGATTTCAACGCCCTCCTGCAGGAGTTTTCAGAATATTTTCAGAGCGGGAATTTTCCCGAGCTTGTTCGCGCCCTGCGCGAGCACTTCGGCGATACGCTCTACTCGCTGCCGTCGCTCTTCATTGAGCAGCGCCGCGCCATCGTAAAAAGCATTCTGGAGACTACGCTCGAAGAATCGGAAGCCAGCTATCGCCGCATTTACGAAAAGCATGCGCCGCTCATGCGTTTCGTAGCGGAGTTGGGAACCCCCCAGCCCTCGGTCTTTCATCACACTGCCGAATTTGTGCTCAACCAGCAGTTGCGTCATGCCTTACAGGCCCCGGAGCTGGACCTGTTGCAGGTGGCCATGCTGCTCGAAGCCGCCAACCGCGATCAGGTGTCGTTGGAGGCCAGCGCGCTCGGCTTCGACATGCGCATTGCCCTCGAACGCATGATGAAGCGCGTCGAGTCGCAGCCGGGTGTTCTGATGGTGCTGCAGAAGGCCGTTGCCGCCGTCGAACTCGCCCGCCTGCTGCCCTTTAATGTCGATCTCTGGAAGGCACAAAATATTTATTACCAGATGCTGCAGAAGCTCTCGTTCCCGGAACAGGAAAAGGAAATTCCACAAGCTGATTCTGTGCCAAGCGAGGAGAGCGGGGATGGACGTTCCGCTCAGTGGAACGAGCTGTTTCGCAGATTAGGCGATTTGCTCAAGGTCCGCCTGCGGGCGCCTTCCACCTCCGGAAGCAAGGATGTTCAACAGCAAATCCAGCCTGACGAAGCCGGAACCGAAGTTAAAGATCGGGTTGCAGATGATCAGATTGCAGATAAAGACCAGGCAGCCAAAGATCCCGAAGTAAAGACCGAGGCCACCGAACCCACTGGCACTCTCGTAGCGTAGAGTGTCGCCGCGGCTGTCGTGCTGGGGACATCTTGCCCGCACGACGCGGCAAAATTCTTGTCTGCTTGTGTCTTCTGTAGTGTTTTTCAAATGTAGTGTTCTCAAACGCAATCGAAATCTGGCAGATCGGCGCGTCTGTGGCGTAATCTTTCCAAGCCCTGGTAGTACAATGCTCCCATCAACGTTACGGAGAACCTATGAAGACAAGCCTCTGCCTGGGTTTGCTTTTGTGTGTCCATGTCGCTGCCGCCCAATCTGCCGGCAAAAACGCATCTCAGCGCAACGACATCATGGGCATGGTGTCAGGAGCGGTGTTGCTGAGCAGCAGCGGTGAGTATAACGGCAAATGGATGGCGCTCAATCTCCTTGACGGTACCAACACACTAGGTTGGTGCAGTCCCGGGAACAAACCCTTGCCGCACACGTTCATCATTGAGCTCGCCCAGCCCTACCACTTGAATTCTCTCGTGCTCGATAACACCAACGCCCAGGATTCCGGTTACCCGGGAATTTCTGCGCGCGCAGTCGAACTTTGGGTTTCCAGCACTTCTTCCGAGAGCGGATATAAAAAGATTGCCACGCTCGAAGCTACCCAGAGCGCCCGCAAAGAATTTCCTCTGCCGGCCGGCTCCGAGGCCCGCTGGGTGAAACTGGTGGTGGTTTCCAATTGGGGAAATAAGCAGTACACGGAACTCATGGAGGTTGAGGCTTACGGCTCGCCGACGGGAGCGCCCGTCCAGCGCCCGCCGCTGAGCGGTGCGTACGATACCAACTATGGCGCACTGCAGATCACGCAGGATGGCAGCCACGTTACCGGATGCTACTACAATGGCGACGGCCAGATCTCCGGCTCAAGCGACGGCCGCACGATTAACGCGGAGTGGCGGCAGAAGAATGGTAACGGGACCATGCTGATGACTTTGAGTTCGCGCGGTGATTTTCTCAATGGTGTCTGGTACGCCAAAGGCGAACTTCAGGGCGCCTGGTTTGGCACGCGCCGCAGCGGACCGCAGAAAGTCTGCGATGATACCCGGAACACTCTCAGCCAGCAGCTCAAGCAGGGAGGCCGCGCTATTCTGTACGGCATCCACTTCGATTCAGATTCCGCAAACCTGCGGCCGGATTCTGAACCCACGCTGCGCCAGGTGATGGCATTAATGCAATCCCAGCCAGGTTTGCGCCTGAGCATTGAGGGCCATACCGATTCCACCAACACAGCCGCCTACAACCTCGATCTTTCCCGCCGCAGGGCACAGGCTGTAGTCGATTGGCTGGTCAAAAACGGCATGACTGCTGGCCGTCTGGCATCGCAGGGCTTCGGCAGCTCGCGTCCTGTGGCTGATAACAACTCGCCGCAAGGACGCGCCCTCAACCGCCGCGTCGAACTGGTCGCGCAAAATTGAGCTGGTACCGCTGCCTAAGCACGATGGATATCTCGAGCTGCCTCGCTTCGAAATCAAGAAGGAAAGAGACACCGAGCCGGTACTCAAAAAAATGGGAATACTGCTCCCCTTTACCGATTTCAGAACTTTTATTCCTATGGCTGGTTTAGAGGGAGCTAAGCTCGATCGCGTGCAGGAAGGCGTGTCAGTGAAGGTGGATGAAACCGGTGCCGAGCTTAAGTCTTATGGGATTGCTGGTGGAGTCATTGGCGGCGTTTGCGGTAACTGCCCTGTGCCGGCGCCATTTCACATGATTGTGAATCGTCCGTTCTTCTTCGCAGTCGTCGATACGCGAACAAACCAGACCCTGTTCATGGGTGCAGTGGTTGAACCATGATGAGAAGAAACTTCAGTGCTTTGCAGGAAGTTTGTGACCTGAATGCCGGCACATCCGAAAAATGTGCCGGCTCAAAGAAGCCCGGAGCGCAGAATTTTGAGGCGGATCAGATATCCAGGTTCTTTACATCGAGCGCATTTTCTTCGATGAACTTGCGGCGTGACTCCACGTCTTCGCCCATCAGGGTGGTGAAAATGGTCTCGCATTCCGCCAGGTCTTCCATCTTGACGGTCAGCAGCGTCCGCTTTTCCGGATCGAGCGTGGTCTCCCACAACTGCGAGGCCGTCATCTCGCCCAGGCCTTTGTAGCGTTGCACATTAAAGTCTTTCTTCCCTTGGCTGAGGACGTAATCGAACAATTCGCGTCCCGATTGCTTTTCCACGGTTTCGACCGCAGACTTCTTCTTGCCGGAAGGCTTGGCCGCTTTCTTTTCTTTTTCGGTAATGCCGGCCTTAGCCAGGGCCTCGCGTTCGGTCTCGCTGAGTTCCTCGCCTTCGTCTTCCGTCGCGGCCGTTGCCGAACGGCCAATGGTTTCCACCACAAACGGCGGCTCCATAAATTCCTGGATCTGCTTGTACTTGGAGATCATCTGCCGGTATTCCGGTGTCGACGCCAATTCCCAGTTGACCTTGCGCTCGGCGCCTTGCGCGTCGGTGAAGTGCGCCTCCCACAGATTGTGCTCGGCGTCGTATTGCAGCTTGATCTCTTTCACCCCGTTGGTTTTTTCCAGGCCCTTCAATTGCTTCTCGAGCTGCACGATCTTTTTGGGCGGGGTTTTCTTGTCGCCCTCAAAATCGGTACGCGCGCTGAAGCCCAGCTTGGGCAGCAACTCGGTGACCCGGGCATCGCGCAGGCGCTTATCCACTTTTTCGAAGAAGCCCAGGTATTCGTTTAAAGTGGTCATGAACTTGGTCAGCGGAGCGCCCTCCAGCTTGGCGGCGCCCTCGCCATAGCGCACCACCATGCCTTCAGAGGCGCGCTTGACCATGACTTTTACGAATTCGCGGTCGTCTTTGATGTACTGCTGCGATTTCCCTTTCTTGATGGAGTACAGCGGCGGCTGCGCAATATATACGTGCCCGCGCTTGATCAGTTCCTGCATGTGGCGGAAGAAGAAAGTCAGCAGCAGGGTGCGGATATGCGAGCCATCCACGTCGGCGTCGGTCATCAGGATGATCTTGCTGTAGCGCAGCCTGGTGGGATCAAAGTCGTCTTTGCCAATGCCGGTTCCCACGGCCGTGATCATGGCGCGGATTTCTTCGTGCCCCAGCATCTTGTCGTAGCGGGCCTTCTCTACGTTCAGAATTTTTCCCTTCAGCGGCAAGATGGCCTGGAAGCGCCGGTCGCGTCCCTGCTTGGCGGTGCCGCCGGCGGATTCGCCCTCGACCAGGAACAATTCGCAACGGTTCGGGTCGCGCTCGGAGCAGTCGGCCAGCTTGCCCGGCAGGCCGCCGCCATCGAGCGCGCCTTTGCGCCGGGTAAGGTCGCGGGCCTTGCGCGCGGCCTCGCGCGCGCGCGCCGCTTCAATCGCCTTGTTGATGATCTTGCGCGCCACCGGAGGGTTCTGCTCGAAGAATGCGCCCAGGCGTTCATTCACGAATGCCTGCACAATACCGGCAATGTCGGAGTTGAGCTTGCCCTTGGTCTGCCCTTCAAACTGCGGCTGCGACAGCTTCACGCTGATCACCGCGACCAGGCCCTCGCGCACGTCATCGCCGGTAAGATTCTCTTTCACGTCTTTAAAGAGCCCGAGCTGCTGTCCCGCGTAGTTGATGGTGCGGGTGAGCGCGGTACGAAAGCCGGAGAGGTGCGTGCCACCGTCTACCGTGTTGATGTTGTTGGCGAAGCAGAAAACGGTTTCCGAGTATCCGTCGTTATATTGCAGCGCGATTTCCATGGCAACGCCGTCGCGCTCGGCTTCCATGTAGATAGGCTTGTCGTGCAGCGTCTGCTTGCCGCGGTTCAGGTGCTTGATGAACTCGGCGATGCCGCCGGTGTATTTGAACTCATGGCTCTTGGCGGCCCCGGTCTTGGAGTCGGTGTTGCGCTCGTCGGTCAGCGTAATGAGCAGGCCCTTGTTAAGGAAAGCCAGCTCGCGCAGGCGCTGCGCCAGGGTATCGAAGTTGTACTCGGTGGTGGCGAAAATGCTTTTATCGGGAACGAAGTGCACTTTGGTCCCACGCTTTTTTGTCGTGCCGGTTTTCTTAAGTTTGCTGGTGGGCTCGCCCTTGCTGTAAGTCTGTTCCCACACGTGCCCATCGCGCCAGATCTCGAGGTCCAACTGGTAGCTGAGCGCGTTGACCACGCTCACGCCTACGCCGTGCAATCCGCCGGAAACTTTGTAGGTGGAAGAATCAAACTTGCCGCCGGCGTGCAGCTTGGTCATAACCACCTGCGCCGCAGGAAGTTTTTCGTCGTCAATCACCATGTCGTCCACTGGGATGCCGCGCCCGTTGTCGACAACGGTGATGGAGTTATCGATGTGGATGGTGACGTCAATCTTGTCGGCGTGGCCGGCGAGGGCTTCATCGACGGAGTTGTCTACGACTTCATAAACGAGGTGATGCAGGCCCATCTCGCCGGTTGAGCCGATGTACATGGCCGGGCGTTTGCGCACCGCTTCCATGCCGCCCAGGACTTTGATGGAGTCGGCGGTGTAATCCCCGTGACCGTTTTCGCTGCCCGACTTTTTCGATTTTGTATGCTCTTTTGCGGTTGCCACTGCCATCTCTTCAGAAGCCATTATTTGAGGGTCCCCATCATATACGCGGAACGTTATTGGCGCAGAAAAAGGGTTCTATGCGTTCCGCAAGCAAAGTCGCATGATTCCACTTAAATTGTTGATATTAAAGTGACTTATAGATACTTGCTCATAGCAAATTATACCACAACCGGCGCTGCTTTTCAGGCCTGGCCCGAGCCGCAGAACGAGCCGCGAAGAACCGTGTACGTAATACGTCTAAGGCTCAGGACAGGCCAAACGACATCGCAAAATAGTTTTCATTTTAGCTGCTTATCGGCAACGGTTGCGGGAAGTGTTGCTGGCAAAAGAGTCCTCGTCGTGCGCTGCACAATTCAAGTTGCATGTTGACGGTGTCGTAACTTCGCACAATTTGGCGCTGGCGCAAGAACCTGCTCGCGATTACAATTGGCGACCGACTCGGTTACGTTGGTACATGTTCGGAAACAAAGAAGAGGCTGTCGGATGTAATGCAGAGCATTTGTCCATTCGGCCTCTATACTCAGTTGCCGGCAAAACGCACGGCAAAAAATTTCGTAAAAAAATATTTGGAGAGAGAGAAAACCCCCATGAAAAACTTCACCCAAAAAGCCTTGATGGTTGTTCTTACCGTATTTGTGCTCGTCGGTTTGTTCTATGGTCTCAGCACGCCGGTGAAAGCATCTGCTTCGGCAAGCATAAGGTCCGTCTCTAGGGAGAATCCAGAGCAACCACCCTGCGCTCCCATGGATCCTGGTTGTTTAAATCAGTAGTTTAATAGCGTTAAATCAACAGTTTAAGGACTCAAGTATCGAAGAGAATTTGCTTGTAAGCTGCTAGCTTGAGATGTTAAGATGCGCATCTTAATTCAGCGGTGGGCGTACTGGTTTGTCTGCCTGGAAGGAAAATAGCTCGTGTTGCTCAACCCCACGATTTATTATTCACTTTGGATCTTTGCAAACATAGTCCAAGGCGCCATTGCTTTCATAATGATGCGTCGTAAGTTGCGGGAGGAGTTTCCTTACTTTTTTAGTTACACCGTCTTTCAGGTGTTGAGCGGTTTAGCTCTTTTTATTGTTTTGAAGACCGGAAATAAGTTTACCTACTTTTATGCTTACTGGGCGTGTGCGGCCATTGGTGCAATGCTCGGGTTTATGGCGATTTATGAAATATTTGACAACACCTTCCGCCCCTTTGCTGCTTTGCGCGATTTTTCACGGGTTATTTTTCGGTGGGCGGGCGCGCTTCTGCTTGTAGTAGCAACTGTGATGGCGGTCACCTCCGCCTCAGATCATCGCTTTCGCATAACCTTGGCAATTTTGGCAATCGAACGGGGTGTGCTTCTGATCCAAGGTGGCTTGCTGCTCTTTTTATTAATGTATTCCTCTCGCCTAGGTACAACCTGGCAACACCACAGCTTCGGCATTGCTTTGGGACTGGGCTTCAGCGCTTCCGCGCATTTGATCCTAAACAGCCTGCGCGCACAGCTCGGAATAGGCTGGCATCCCACATACAACATGTTTTTGATAGTTTGCGACAACGTGGCCATTGCAACGTGGGCTGTCTATATGTTCTCTGCAGAGCCCGCACGCGTCACCGAAGCCGCCCAATACGAGCCCAAGCCTATCCTTCAGCGCTGGAACCAGGTGCTGGCGGGAGAAGAGCCTCTCAGCAGCGGTGGCGGCACATTTATCCCCAGCATGGAACGCATCGTTGACCGCGTGATGTCGTCGCAGAAGTAAAAATCCTGCTTTATCCCAACTTCTTTCCTGGCGCGCCAATGTCCGCCCATGGGTACAAATTTATCTGCCAAAATTCCTCTATTTTTCTTCTTTGGGTTTGGTTATGAAGTAAAGTGCGGAAAACGCGCTCGCCTGAGAGCAAAGCCTTATCCGTTCTACTCTTTTTTCTTCTTAATCTCTGACGCCAGTTCGCGGGCAATTTCGGCCACCAACTCAGGCTTCATGCGCTCGGTTACGCGATGAACAATCTCTGCGATCACGGCGGTGTTCTTATCCAGCGACATGGTGGCATCGCCGGTAAAGGCCTGGTGTACGGCCTCGGTCATGGCAGGGGTTATTTCTGTTCCCATGGCCGCAGCCATGGCTGCCGCAAGTTGCACATCCGGGCCATTTTCAGACGCGGCAGGGGCAGCGACGGACTCGTGTTCTGTTGCCGCCACGCTTCCAGAGATCTTCTGATGCATCTCTTCATGGAGAGAGACGCCGATTTCGTTTTGCTCTAAATGAGTCTCTTCCGCCGACCATCCTGAAACCGCAGCTTCGTGGGGCTCGTGAGATGCTTTCTCGGACCAGCCCGAACCCATGGCGGCAGCAACCTGGGATACGAAATCTTCCGCGGCGCCAGATGCCGGTTGTTGTTCCTTCAGCTCCGGTGCGTCAATCTCCTGGGTATCTTCAATGCTGGAAGCGCCGGCGTGCTCTTCAGCAGCCTTAGTCGAGTGGCCGTACAGCTCGGGATAATCAGCCGCATTGCCTACGGAGACGGGCTCTGCGCCTTCCACTCCGAAGCGAGTTGGAAACTGGGCTGACATCTCGCTTACATCCGTCACCAGCATGGAATCTTTGCCGGCGCCGGCGGCCACGTCTCCAGAAGAGTGCTGGCTGGTGGTTTCCAGATCGGCGGCAGTAGCCAAGGGAACGTGCTCTTCAGAAGAAGAAATGCTCTCTAATTCCGGCTCGTGGACGGTGTGCGAAGCCTCTGCGGCAGAAGACGGCGGAGGCACCGGAGGCTCCCACGAAGCCGCCACCGAGCTGAGATGAAGATCGGAAACTTCGGCGTGGGGAACCGACTCAACTTTGACGTCGGCAGACTCCATGTGCAAGTCGTGAGCCGAACCTTCTGCCTCTGCCGGGCCCGCGTGCTCGTGCAGCATGTCGAGGTGCTCTGCAGGTACATCGTGCGCTTCCGCCTGCGAAGCCATATTCTGCAAGGCTTCTTCCACCTGCGCCGGAGAGAGCGTTACTGTTTCAGCATCGTCTTCGGCTGGGGCAGTTCCTGCGGGAGCTTCTTCGAATCCCTCGACGGCGCTGGCGCCGCCAAACCAGCTCTTGGCTTTGGAGAAGAACCTTCCTACACCCGATTTGGGCGAGTCGTCATTGGCGCCCTCTTCCATGATCTGGTAAGGGTTGACTTCCGAGGTAGAGCGTTCCAAGAAGGCCGTATTCCGCTCCAGAATCTCCGTAGTGGTTTGTTCGCTTGGAAGATCGGCGCCCAGGTGCTCCATTCCCATAGCGGGAGCGGCGCGCATCTCCGTGGGAACGTTGACAGCATGGGGTTCTTCGAGCGAAGCCGCCGGGAAATCTTCTTCCGGCAACTCTATCTTGGGAAGAGGCGGGGCCGGCGCCTGGGCCTGTTCTATCGCGCTATGTTCATCGGTTGCCGACTTCCACGTCTGATAGCTTGCATCTTTTTCGTCGAAAACCGGCGTTTTGATCTTCTGGGTACGTTCATAGTCCGGCAGCTCATCGGAGGGAGGCTGCGCCGGGGTGACCATTACTTTGGCCTTGGGGTTCGAGGAATTCAGCCGCTGCTCCAGCTTCTGAACCGCCGCCAGCAGATCGCTGGCCTCGAAGGGCTTAACGATGACCCCATCTGCCTTGACCCGGGCGCCCTCTTCAGGTTTAAAGGGCTCCATTTTTCCGACGGTCAGGAGTACTGGAATTTTCGAGGTCTCAATGGCGCTCTTCACACGTTCGCACACTTCCAAGCCGGTATAGCCTGGCATGTAAACGTCGAGCACGACCACATCGGGTTTGTGTTCGGCAATCTTCTTAACAGCAGCAGCCCCATTGGAAACGGCTACAACTTCATAGCCTGCTTCCGTGAGGATTTTCTTGCCCATGTTCTGGGCAGTCATGCTGTCGTCAGCCAATAAAATCTTCAGCGCCACACGATTAATCCTTAAGGGCGGGGAGCGTGAGTCAAACGTTACTGTTTATTAGGTCGTAAGTCAATGAGGACGGCACCTTAAACGGCAACATCCGGCAAATTATCCCGTGTAAAACTGCCGAAGTGGGGGGACTTCGGGCAAAATACTGGTGATTTCGGCTTAAAACGGAATTATTTTCCGTAGCCCTTTCTTCTTCCCTTTTTTGCTGGAGGAAGAACTGTCTGTCTGGTCTTGAGAATTGTTCTGAGCAGAATCGTTCTGCTGGGCCGAAGCGGCGCTACTATCTTTGGCATCGCTGGCCTGGGTCGCCGCCTGCGCGGGCGCCGTAGCCGCCTGATTCTGCGTGTTGGACGTCGCTGCCGGAGCTGGGTCAACCGCCTGCGGCGCCGGAGCTTGTGCTGGCGCAGAATCGATCGGCTTCAACTCAGGGATGCCGGTATCGGGACTCTCCGGCGCACTGGTCGCAGGCGCAGTGGGAGCCGGACTCGTAACCTGGGGAGCGGGTGTAGCGGCTTCCGGCGCTGGCTGATTTTGCGCATCCGAGTGAGGCACAGCTTCGCTCTTTGGCGCCTCGCCATTGCGGACTTCCAGTGAAACCGCGCTTCCTGAGGTTCCATTCAGGGTATTGGTGGATTCCCGGATAACCGTTACCGCACTGGTTTCCTCAGGCGGTGTCATGGTGGGTTCGCCTGTGCCGGCCGCCTGCTTTACGTCAGGAGCCCGGCGAAAATTGCGCATCATCCCATCGATGCGCCCGTTTTTTCTGCGGCTGGCCTCGATGGCTTTGTCTTGCGCGACGGCATCTGACGTCGGAGTTGGTATAGGACGTCCCAGCGCCTGTAGACGATGTTTGGCATCGCCGGCGCGCTCTGTCAGCGGATAGTTCAATATGATCCGCGAATAGACCTCAGCCGCCTTGTTGGTGGAATCCAGGATAAACCGCGCCCTCGTGGTTTCCGGCACGCCTTTGGCATCCCGGGTGCGCTGAATTTGTTTTTCGTATATTTCGCCCAGGGTATAGAGCGCCTCGGGGGCCTTGCTGTACAGGGGATAAGTATCCACCGCGGTTTTCAGGCGGGCAATTGCAGCCGGATAGGATTCGCGCATGTAATAAAAACGGCCGATTCCGTATTCTCTCTCCGCCAGGACTTCCTGCACTTCGCGCAGCCGTTGTTTGGCCTGGGGCACTAGCTTGCTGTCGGGAAATTGCAGGATGAGCTGCTGATATTCCTCTTCTGCCCGCTTGGCATGGGTAAAGTCGCGGTCGGGTTTTTCCATCTGCCGGTAGTGGATATTGGCAACTTTGAGCTGGGCTTCGGCAGCCTCGGGCATGTTGGGAAAGAAAGTAATGAAATCTTTATATTCAATCTCTGCCTGGGCCAATCCGGTGGTGCCGCCTTCCGCATACCAGGCATCGCCGATGGCCAGCTTGGCGCGGGCGATGTATTCCGAATCCGGATAGGTATTGATGAGGACTTGCAAGGTCTGACGCGCCTGGTCGTACTTGCTGTGCTTCATGAAATCCATGGAGCGGTCGAAAAGGACTTTATCCGGCTGCTTGGAATCCACGTTGGCCAGCGGATTCTGCGCTTTGTTGTGACGAAACAGGCCGGCCATCGCTGAAAGCGGCGCAATGACAGCAAGTATGAAAATAACTAAAACTTTGCGGACCATAAGATCAACTCGGTATGCCTTTTAACTTGCTTTGTCTGCGTTGAAACTGCTCCAATTTATACCTTGAGGAGGACCGCCTCGCGGGCAGTTTTCAACAGTTGTTCCACGTTAACGCGGGCCTCGCCTTTGCCGAAGACTGCGCTGCCGGCGACCAGAATCTCCACCCCGGCGCGCACAGCATCTGCGATGGTCTGGGTAGTGATGCCGCCGTCAATTTCAATCCTGAATCCCAAATTCCTGTCATTGCGCATTTCGGCCAGGGCGCGCACTTTGTGCAGTGAAGCCGGAATGAATTTTTGCCCGCCAAAGCCGGGATTCACCGACATCACGAGCACGTGATCCACCATTTCCAGCACCTCGCTCAAGGTCTCGACCGGGGTTGCCGGATTGATGACCACGCCGGCCTTCAATCCCCTGGAAACAATGTGTTCCAGGGTGCGATGCAGATGAACGCAGGCTTCCTGGTGCACCGAAATCCAATCCGCACCCGCGTCGGCAAATGCGGGAATATACTCATCGGGGTTTTCGATCATCAGATGCACATCGAAAGGCACCCCGGTGACTTTGCGCAACGATTGGACAACGGGTGGCCCAATGGTGATGTTGGGCACAAAGTGGCCGTCCATTACATCTACATGCAACAACGTAGCCCCTCCAGCTAATGCGGCCTGAACTTCTTCTGCCAGGCGGGCGAAATCAGCCGATAAAATAGAGGGCGCCAGCTCAATCATGAGAATGCCGGAAGAAAACCAGCCCTGATTTTAGCAGAATCAGACAAGGGCGGAATGAATAATAAGCAATAAATCGCGAGCTGGCGCAAGTTTACCCACTTGCTGCATGGTTCCAGGTTGCCTGTAATTTTTCCGATAAGCAACGAAGAATCAAGCCACCTGCCTGCTGCCCGGTGTATCCAACAATCTGTTGGCATGGAGAAACATGTGGTGAACGGTAAGAGACTACTTTTTTTGCAGTTCGTAAGAATTTCAGCTTTCGTGACCTTATGCGTTCTGGTAGGGGCCGCGCGGAACGCGGCTGCCACCCCCATTCAGCCCAGCGCGCAGCAGCTACTGAATGAAGCGCAGCAGCCCTCCGTGCCCTATGTTCCCGCCCAGGCAGGCTGGAACGGGTCCATGGTCGAACCGCAGCCCAATCCGGCCAGCGTTGCAGTCTTCAACACAACGGAAATTCTGCGCCAGGCGGAGTTGGCGCGCGCCAAACGCAAAATATTATTGCAGGTCGCAACTCCGGACCTGCGAGTGCTGCTGGCTTTTGCGGCAATCATCTTCCTTCTTCGTAAGATGCGCTCTCTGCGGCAAAGTCCTGGTATTCCTGCCCCGCATCCGGCATAAGTAAGCAACTAACTGCTGTTTGGTGGAGACGCAGCTTTGCTGCGGCTCCACTTTGAGTTGCGACACAGCGTGGAAACCCTGTAGCTTTTACCTGTGGCCCTGGTCGTAGTTCGTGAGCTTACCAAGATTTATCCGCTGGGTAGTTCTGTCTTTGGCCCCGCAACTGTTTTGCGAGGGCCAGCTGCAAAGCAAGGCGAAATCCACGCTGTTGACGGAGTCAGCCTTGAGATCGAAGCCGGGGAAACCCTCGGGCTGGTAGGCGAATCCGGTTCAGGCAAAAGCACCCTGGGGCGGCTGATTCTGCGGCTGATCGAGCCCACTTCGGGCAGCATTTTCTTTGATGGCCAAGACCTTCTGCGCGCCTCCGCTTCAACCCTGCGCCGGATGCGCCGCGACATGCAAATCATCTTTCAGGACCCATTCGGCTCGCTCAATCCCCGCATGCGGGTTCGCGAAATCGTGACCGAACCACTGCGCATTCACAAGATCAACAGTGAAAGCGTGGACTTGGAGTCGCGCGCCGCTGAACTGATGCGCGCCGTGGGTCTGGATGGCGCCGCTTTGGGGCGCTATCCCCACGAGTTTTCCGGGGGCCAGCGGCAGCGCATCGGCATTGCCCGCGCGCTGGCGCTGCGTCCCAAGCTGATTGTCTGCGATGAGCCGGTCTCGGCACTCGATGTCAGCGTGGGCGCGCAGATCGTAAACCTGCTGGCGCAACTGCAGCACGAGTTCGGCCTGACTTATCTTTTCATCTCGCACTCCATGCCCATTGTGCGCTACCTGGCTACGCGCATTGCTGTAATGCATCGAGGGAAAATTGTGGAATTGGGAAGCTGCGAGCAGGTGACCTCGAGGCCCGCACATCCTTATACACGCAGTTTGCTGGAAGCGACGCCGAAGATTTGAAAGCAGTCAGCATTCAGCCAAGAAGAATGTTGGAAAACTCTTCTTACAGACATCCACGCAGTCGTATCAAGGAGTGGCCAGAGACTTGGGGTTCGACAAATTTCTGGGCGAAGCCTTTTGTAACGCGCTGACCAGCAACCCGCCTGCCGCCGGCGTGCCCATGGCATGTTCCAGGACGATTTGGCGCGCGGTGATCTTGCGTCCGTAGATTTTTTCGCTGGCGCTGTTGTCCGGACGCAGTGTCGAACCATCGAGCGAGACTCCGGCAAAAAGGCCGCGCGAGCGCGAGTATGTGAGAATCTCGGCCTGCATAAGCACGTCGGTGGCGGCCTGGGCGTCGCGTCCCTTGGGGCCTGCGGCTGCGGCGATGTCTGCGCCCAGCTTGACTTTGCTTTTCAAGATTGAATCGATTCCCTTGGGGTTTACAACCAGAAGAACGAAATCTATGGCTTGCCCGCCCAGTTGGAAGCCGATATTGGCGCCTTCCAGCGCGACCATGGCGGGCGGTCCCCAGGGACCGGTAAAGTGTTCGCCGCTCCGGCAGGTCATGGCCCCGCGTCCGTAATTGCCGCCAACACCGAAAGCAAACTTCTTGACCGAAGGGATGACAATAACGCACTCCGATTTATCGAGGATTGACTTGGGAAGATTGTCAGGAATGTTCAGGATCTCTGCCAGAACTTCGCCGGAATGCTTCAGACGATCTTGTTCGTGCTGCTGGGCTCGAGCGCAGGTTGCCAGCAACAACGTCGCAAACAGGAACGCAAGGGTCCTTTTCATGCGCCTACTTTCCCACGGGTATTGTTTCGTTGGCAAGGCTTTTAGCCGAGGGCGCTCTCTTTGCAAGCCAAGGGAAGCGAACTGTCGCAAGAATTGCGAAATCAGGAATTTCCCAAAAGTTTATGCCCTCTTTTTGCCGGAGCCAGATTTTCCGGAAGCTGCCGGCGCTGCTTTTTCCCACGGCCGCTTGGGCCTGGCGGATTCAGGCTCGTCGCGATTTTCCACCCGGTCATAGTGATAGCTGTCGCTGACCGTGCCGATGGATTCGTTGTAAAGACTCGGCAAACCGGTAGCTTCTTTCAACTCTTCGGTGAAATCGTGGATAGCTTTCAGGTGGTCGGCAGTTGCCGGGACTTCGGTCTTGGAGGTCTTGAGAAATTTCTGGTAGCCGCGGTCAATCAACTTGGCGATCTCTCCGCCCACCAGGTACCCCGGACTGGCGAAGACTTTTGCGGCGCCTGTCTTGGGGTCTTTCTCGATGGCGGCCGAGACACTGTATTTTTTCAGGAAAACACGATTACTGGTGGCGGAGGGCTCCAGCACGTCGAATCCGTGGTCGCGCAGCCATGCGACTGCATCTTCATAATTGCGGGCTTGATAGTTCTGTACCATGTTCTTAACTTCACCAACTATTTCAAATTTTAGTTTCTCTGGGCGTTGGAATAGACTGCTGCGGCCGGCTCACGTTGCCTGTTTCTGCCTTGCTTGGCTAAACTGAGGATTGGGCCGCGGATAAGACTTTCGCACAGCAGGCGCACTTTCCGCAAATCTGATTTGTCTGGGAATTGTAAAGCAGGTTGTTTTCAGCAGCTTAAGATACTTAACTAATCAGGTTCTACCCGCCATGAACCATGTCTAAGACGGTTTCCAGCAGCGTCACCCCTGGCGCCGCGCTCCTCGGAGAGCGGCAGCTCAACCGCGTTGGCAACACCCCACTGCTGCGCCTGGAGCGCATTGCCGGCGGCCTTTCCGGCATCCAGATTCTGGCCAAAGCCGAGTGGTGCAACCCCGGTGGATCGGTCAAAGACCGGGCTGCTTCTTCCATTGTGGCCGACGCGGAGCGGCGCGGATTGCTGAAGCCGGGCAAATCGCTGCTCGATTCCACAAGCGGCAACACAGGCATCGCCTATGCCATGCTGGGCGCGGCCAAAGGATTCGAAGTCACGCTCTGCATGCCCTCGAACGTCTCGGTAGAGCGCAAGCGAATCGTGAAGGCTTATGGCGCGCACGTGGTCTGGACCGATCCCGCGGAAGGCTCAGACGGCGCTATCCGCAAGGCGCGTGAGCTGGCAGCGAAAGAACCCGACCGCTACGTCTATGTTGACCAGTATTCCAATGAAGCCAATTGGCGGGCCCATTACGAGGGGACTGCCAACGAAATCTGGCAGCAAACGGCGGGCGAGATCACGCATTTTGTGGCTACCCTGGGAACCAGCGGGACCTTCGTGGGAACCAGCCGAAAGCTGAAAGAACTGAATCCCCGCATTCAGCGCATCTCGTTGCAACCCGATTCACCCTTTCATGGCCTCGAAGGGCTCAAGCATATGGCCACTGCCATCGTGCCTAAAATTTACGATCCTGCGCTGGCCGACCGCGATATCGGCATTTCAACCGAAGCCTCCTACGCCATGGTGCGCCGCCTGGCGCGCGAAGAGGGCCTGCTGGTGGGGATCTCGGCCGGAGCGGCCGCCGTGGGCGCGCTGCAAATCGCACACGAAGTGGCTGCCAAAAAAGAAAACGGCGTGATCGTGACCATCTTCCCCGACTCGGGGGACAAGTACCTGAGCGAAAGATTCTGGGATGAATAGAACAGTTGCCAGCAGCCAGTTGCCAGTTTGAGCTTCGAGCTGCCAGCTTCTAATGTCGCGACCGGGTGAAAGGCGCGTCCTCATCAGGATCAACCAGGACAACCTTGGCCGTAGGATGAACGCAGATGGGCCTGCGCTTGAGGGGCAGGCCGGGAAACGGAGAGCTGAAAATTGTTCTCGGGGTTGTTGGGGAGAGGGGGGTGGGGGTTACTAAGTAACCTTTTTGACTTGGGCGGGCGTCTCCCTTTGACTCTGGGAGCCGCGAGAGGCGCCGCTTGATGTTTTCAAAGACCGTGGGGCACAGAGCCTTGCATCGATCATGCCAGCAATTTGATAAAAAGCAAGGATTTGATACCAACTTGCCCGGGCCCAGCGAAGAAACGTGGATTCCCATGACACAATGGTTTGCTTTTCTTACGGTCACGGATACTATCTGTGCCGAAAAGCAGCTTAGGAACCAGCAGAGTGAATTTACCCGAAAGGGTGGTAAATCGTGGCTGTTTTAATTGTGCTGTTCATCTCGTGGCTGCTGTTTCGCGGCATCGGCGCGCTTGGCTACCAGGCATTTGCCACCTGGCACGACACCGCGCGCTACGCGCTGGCTGTGATGTTCACCTTCACCGGAATCAGCCACTTCACGAAACTCAAAGAAGACATGCTGCGCATGATGCCGGCCAGCGTTCCTAATCCCCGCTTGATGGTCCATATTACGGGCGTGCTGGAACTGCTGGGCGCGCTGGGAATCCTGCTTCCCCAGACTCGTATGCTGGCGGGAATTTGCCTGATCTTGTTTTTGCTGGCAGTGTTTCCGGCGAACGTGAAGGCGGCGCGAGAAAAAATATTGTTAAAGGGAAGGCCGGCCACTCCGCTGTGGTTGCGTCTGCCTATGCAGATTTTGTTCATCGGGTTGATATGGTGGGCGGCGTTGCGGTAGCAGCGCCGGCATTCAACCAAACCAGGCAATAAAAAACCTCCTCGACACGAGGAGGTTTTTGTTGCCAGAAATCTTTTACTGCTGCTTGGCGCCGCCGGTTCCGGTCTTGGCGTACTTGCGGCGGAAGCGCTCCACGCGGCCGGCGGTATCCACCAGCTTCTGCTTGCCGGTAAAGAAAGGATGGCAGGCGGAGCAGATTTCAAGGTTGATCGCACCCTTGTGGGTGGAACGAGTGGTAAATGTGTTCCCGCAGGCACAGTGCACTCGCACTTCGTTATAGGCGGGATGAATAGCTGCTTTCATGACTTCTTTAATACCTCACAGAGAAGCTTAAATTTTATAGGGATTTGATGTTCTTCGCAACCCGGAGGATTCAGAAGGCAATTGCCATCCGCCAGTTGCCAGTTGCGAGTTTTGAACCACGGAGGCACGGAGAATTGGGTCATTTGGTCATTGAGTCATCGGGTCATTAGAAGAATTGAGTAATTGTGTAATTTGGTAATTGGGTAATTACCCGATTACACAATTCTTCTCTGTGTCTCTGTGGTGAACCGGTCTTATCTCTGAACTGGCAACTGGCAACCGGCAACTGCTTCTGGCAACTGCCTTTGTTACCATCAAATTGTGAATCCGCGATGCAAAGTTCGCGTACGCCCGATTGCGGCGGCTTTGACCGTGTTCTTGTTCCTCTGCGCATGCTCAAGAAAGCAGAAGCCAGAAGCGGTGGGGAACATTATTCCTGCTCGCTCGCCAATGGCTGATTCGATTCGATTTCAGTACGCCGTGTACATGTTGCCGGTTCACGCCCACGATCCAGCGATCGTGCTGCGCGAGACTCTTACCAAAAAATACCCTGATTTAAAGCTGGTTGAGGAAATTCCGAAGGAACCGCATTTCATGCTGGTTCACGCATACACACAGAAGAATGTGCAGCAGGTATACGCGCCGCTCGATCTTAGAGCCCTTCAATATTTCGGAAATGGCATCAGCCGCGAGCAGGCGCGGGCTCTGCAGAAATCCAGGGAGGCGTTCATTCTGGAATTTGCTCACCCCAAGGAGAATGTGTGGGTGGCACTGCAAAATGCCAATTCATTGGTAGAAGAGATTGCCCGAAAGACAGGCGGGCTGATATGGGACGAGGAGACGCGAGAGATCTTTTCTCCTGATGCTTGGCATAGGAAGAGGCTGGCATCGTCATCGTCGACAGCCGCGGCACTTGACATCTCAAGTCAGACGCTGATCCATGCCTATCAGAATGGTGAGTACGTAAGAGATATCACGCTCGGCATGGCAAAGGTGGGATTGCCCGACGTTGTTGTTGAGGATTCACCCTGGTCGTCGAGCGGCCGTGTGGGACATGTGATTAATCTTTTCTGCCAATCCATGGCTGAAGGCGCCGCTTTCCGGAATCCCGGAAAGTTCAAGATGGACCTGCGAGCGATCAAGAATGGCGAGGTTCGTGACGATCAACTGAAATCACTTAAGCCGAACGCCACCGGTATGGCATGTCTGTCGGTACAACCAGGTAGATGGGAAGACGGAGATCCAAAGAACCGTCTGATCGAGCTTAGGTTTGACAGCTATCCCGGACCTGATATCCACGCAAGAGAGGAAAGTATGCTGTCTTTCCTTTTCGGATGGGAGGATTCCGTCACCCATGTACGTCACAGCCAAGAGTTGCTGGAGGAAAGCCGGAAAGAAAGAGCTAAGTTATCGGACCTGCATAAGGTCTTCAACGAGGGCCTGCAACCGGGTGAGTTTATAGAGGTTAAAGCGCCGTTTGACACGCCGGATGGTGGTCGCGAATGGATGTGGGTGGAGATAACCAGTTGGAAGGGGAGCAAAATCAAGGGGCTTCTTGAAAACGAGCCTTTCAATGTGCCAACGCTGCACGATGGACAGATTGTAGAAGTTCAAGAAGAAGATGTCTTTGACTACATCCATCAGTATCCCGACGAACACACAGAGGGAAACACAACCGACGCAATCATCGAGAAGATAGCCGAAGGGAAAGACGAGAATTCTAACCACCCAAGCTATGGTGAAGCGCGACCGCCTGGATGCAGTCCTGACTGAGTGCCTTGTGCCCTCCTACTATCCGCAAGCGAAAGACACTTTGTTAACATTCAACTTGTGAGCCCGAAACCAACAGTCCGAGTCCGATTCGCCCCTTCTCCTACCGGCCAGTTGCACGTAGGCAACGTACGCACGGCGCTGTTCAACTGGCTCTTCGCCCGGCAGAAGGGCGGGGCCATGATTCTGCGCATTGAAGATACCGACGTCGAGCGCAGCGAAGCCCGCTACGAGACGCAGCTCTTCGAAGACCTGAAGTGGCTCGGCCTGGATTGGGATGAGGGGCCTGACATCACTGCTCAGCCCGGTGGCGGCCCCTATGGTCCGTACCGGCAGAGCGACCGGCTGCAAATTTACCGCGATTACGCCGAACAACTGCTGCGCGAAGGCAAAGCTTATCTTTGCTTCTGCTCTACTGAAGAATTGGAAGCCGAGCGGCAGCGCGCCATCGCCGAGCAGAAGCCGCAGCTTTATTCGGGCAAATGTCTCGCGCTCGATCCGGCGGAGGCGGAAAAGCGCCGCGCTGCGGGCGAGCTGGCTGCCATCCGGCTCAAGATTCCCGAGCACCCCATTCGCTTTCATGACATCGTGCGCGGCGACGTGGAGTTTTCCAGCGAAGTCGTGAGTGACCCCATCATCATGCGCTCCAACGGTATCCCGGTTTACAACTATGTGGTCGTAGTGGATGACGCCATGATGAAGATCACCCACGTCATCCGCGGCGACGACCACCTTTCCAACACGCCCAAGCAGGTTGCTCTGTATGAAGCCCTGGGGATGGCGGTGCCAGAGTTTGCGCATCTTTCCACCATTCTCGGCCCTGACCGCGAAAGGCTCTCCAAGCGCCACGGAGCAACCTCTATCGCCAACTTCCGCGATATGGGAATTCTGCCCGAGGCGCTGATGAACTACCTGGCGCTGCTGGGATGGGCGCCCAGCGGCGGCACGCGCGAAACGTTTACCCCGCAGGAGCTGATAAAAGAATTTGATCTGCGCCGGGTCACGCCCTCGCCTGCCATCTTCGACATGGAAAAGCTGGCGTGGCTGAACCGGCACTACATCAAGCAGAGTTCCGCCGACCGGATTGCGCGTCTGGCGCTGCCCTATTTCGTGAAAGCAGGTTTGCTGCCGGAAAAGCTTTCCGCGGAAGACCCAGCAAGCTACGTCTCTACGGCAGAGTTTTCGTGGTTCCAGAAAGTGGTCGAGCTGCTGGCGCCTTACGTGGACCGTCTGGAGCAGTTGCCCGAGCGCGCCGCCATGCTGTTTCATCACGACGCCAAAAAGGCGGTGGAAAATCCCGAGAATGCTGAGGTTCTGAAATTAGAAAAAACCTCGGCGGTGATCGCAGGTTTCAGCAATCGCATCGCGGCTGAGAGCGGCGAAATTACCGCGGAAAGATTTAAAGCCATTATTAATGAGGTAAAAACCGAGACAGGCACGAAGGGGAAAGAGCTGTTTCATCCCATTCGCATCGCCATCATCGGATCGCACTCGGGCCCGGAGTTCGACAAGCTGATCCCTGTTATTGAAACTGGCAGCAAACTAGATTTGCCCGTCCATGTAAAGAGCGTGCGAGAAAGGGTAGAGGACTTTGCGAGAGCCTTCGCGGATAAGAATTAACTCACCACGGAGGCACGGAGACACAGAGAAGAAAATTGAGTAACTGTGTAATTTGGTAATTGGGTAATTGAGCGTGAAGTCAATTACACAATTACCCGATTACTCAATTCTCCAATCTACTCTGTGTCTCCGCGCCTCCGCGGTTCAACAATCTTATTTCTGCAACAAGCTCTTCAGCGCCCCACTCAACTCCGGCTGCTGGAATTGAAACCCGCTCTCCAACAATTTCTTAGGCGTCACCCGCTGGCTGGTCAGGACCGTTTCTTCAGCCATCTCTCGTCCCATGATGAATTTCACCGCGAATGCCGGAACCGTGGCAAATGCCGGCCGATGGAGAGTTTTGGCCAGAGTCCGGGAAAATTCGGCATTGGTCACAGGATTGGGCGCGGCCATGTTCACCGGTCCACGGAGGGATTCGGTCTTCAGGCAGTGCAAAATGGTGGCGACGGTATCGGCTATTGAAATCCAGCTCAGCCACTGGCCTCCGCTGCCAATTTTGCCTCCCAATCCGAGGCGAAACGGGGGCAGCATTTTTTTCAGCGCACCCTCCCGGGTGCTGAGCACAACTCCGGTGCGCAGATGAACTACTCGCCACCCAGCCTGCTCGGCCGGCTGGATGGCTGCCTCCCATTCGCGGCAGGTTTCAGCTAAGAAGCCCGTCCCCAGTGCGCTTTCTTCCGTCAAGGTCTCATCGCCACGGCTGCCGTAATAGCCGATGGCCGAGCCCGCAATCAGCACTCCCGGTTTGCTTCCGCTGCGGGCCAGGGCTTCGCATACGTGCCTGGTGCCTAAGACGCGGCTGTGGCGGATGCGCTCTTTTTTTTGTTCGGTCCAGCGTCCGAAGATGTTTTCCCCGGCAAGGTGGATAACCGCATCGAAACCGCCGGCCTGGGAGGGATCCAAAGGCTTCCCTGGGTCCCAGGCAATTTCATTTTGGGAACGAGTGACACCGGTCTTCAGGCGTACGACGGAGTGTCTTTCAGCGGCGAGCGCCGGCAGCAGCGCCTGCCCGATGGTTCCCGACATGCCGCTGGCCAGAACTTTCATGATGAACTCCTGCTAAGATTGCCCTTTCATGAATTTACCACTTCGTTTTCACACGCGAGTGCTCATCGTGCTGGGTGTTGCCGCTCTCTGTGCGCTGGGGCTGGCGATGGTGCGTCCTATTTCGCAACCGCTGGCCTACCACCATTTTGCCGATCGGCGCTCGCTGTGGGGAATCCCGAATTTCGCCGATACGGTTTCCAATCTTCCATTTCTGTTGGTGGGCGTCTGGGGACTGATTCTGATAGTTCGCGGACGCATCAGGTTTGTCGACGCCCGCGAGCGCTGGTTTTATCTGATCTTCTTCGCCGGGGTGGCGCTCACCTGCCTCGGTTCGAGTTACTACCATCTCGCGCCAGACAACAATCGCCTGGTGTGGGACCGTCTTCCCATGACCCTGGCTTTCATGTCGTTGTTGGCGGCGATTATCGCCGAACGCATTGATGTGAAAGCCGGCCTGATGTTGTTAGCGCCGCTCTTGCTTCTCGGAGTAGCCAGCGTCTGGTATTGGCATCGGGCCGACGATCTGCGCCTGTACGCCTATGTGCAGTTCTTTCCGACATTGGGAATTCCGCTCATGATGTTGCTGTTTCCACCGCGCTATACCAGGTCTTTCGATTTGATGCCGGCAGTGGGGTTTTATGTGCTAGCGAAGATTCTTGAGGCAACCGACAAACGGATTTATGCTCTCGGACACGTGGTCAGCGGACATACGTTGAAGCACCTGGCGGCGGCTGCGGCGGCGTGGTGGATCTTGCGAATGCTGGTTCTCCGGGAGCCGGTGCACACCTAAACATGCTATGGCGGTTTAGGAATTACTGTGGCCGAAGCCATGTAGTTGTAGCCTCAGAAAAGACCGAACCATTCCTAAAATTGGTTCTTGGTCTTCTGCTTTCAGACCATTTAGAAATTAGAAAATAGTATGCCGCTGCAACTGGTTGATTGCTGGAGTATAGCTTTCGGCCTCAGGTAATCCCTAAAATGCAATAAAACAGCAGCATAGCCAGCTATAATCTATTATGGCGTGCTTGCGCCACCCTAGATCAATCGACGTTCCTGCAAACTGGCCCCCCGAGCATGGGGTTGCTGGAGCCCCAGTCACTTCATTATCTTCATGTTTCAGGAGCGCAGAACCCTGTGGCTACGCTTAGGCATCAAATCGCCACCAACGTGCTGACGGTCACGAAATATCGCGACCTGCTCAAGAAGGTGCGCGCCAACCGGCCTAACGACGACCTGGAGATCATCCGCAAGGCCTACGATTATTCCCTCGAACACCATAAAGGCCAGTCGCGCGCCACGGGCGAGCCTTACCTGGTGCATCCGCTGGAAGTGGCCACGGTACTTGCCGAGCTGAAGCTTGACCCTACCGCCATCGCCGCCGGGCTGCTGCACGATTCCATTGAAGACACGCAGGCGACGATTGAAGACATTGAGCGCGAGTTCGGCTCGCAGGTGGCGCGCATTGTCGAAGGCGTGACCAAGATCAGTAAGATTGATTTTGCGTCGAAAGAAGAGCGCCAGGCCGAGAACGTGCGCAAGATGATTCTAGCCATGGTGGATGACATCCGCGTGGTGCTCATCAAGCTGGCCGACCGCCTGCACAACATGCGCACCCTGGGTGCTCTTCCTCCCGACCGCCAGCAGAAGATCGCGCAGGAAACGCTGGAAATCTACGCTCCCATCGCTCATCGCCTGGGTATGGGCAAGATTCGCGGCGAGCTGGAGGATTTGGCTTTCCGCTACACCGATCCCATTGGCTACCAGCATGTGCATGATGTTGTCGAGTCGCGGCGCAAGAGCGGCGAGCATTTCCTGCAGCAGATCGAGGCGGTGATCCGCGAAAAGTTGAAGGAGAACGGCGTCGAGGCGCGGGTTGAGAGCCGCATCAAGCGTAACTACAGCATCCATCAGAAACTGCTGCGGCAGCGCATCACCATTGACCAGGTCTACGACTTCCTGGCCATCCGCATCATCACCAAGTCAGTCAAAGATTGTTACACCGCGCTGGGTGCGATCCACGGCCTGTGGCGGCCGGTCGCCGGCAGGATCAAAGACTTTATCGCCATGCCGCGTCCGAACCTTTACCAGTCGCTGCATACCACGGTAATTGCGGAAAACGGCACGCCCTTCGAGCTGCAGATTCGCACCGAAGAGATGCACAAGATGTGCGAAGAGGGAATCGCCGCCCACTGGAAATATAAAGACGGCGCTCCGGTCAGCGCCAAGGACGAAGAGCGGCTGGCATGGCTGCGTCAGGTGGTGGAGTGGCAGCAGGAGGTGCAGGACCCGGGCGAGTTCCTCTCAAATCTCAAGATCGACCTCTATCCGGAAGAGGTTTATACCTTCACGCCCAAGGGCAAAGTAGTCGTGCTGCCGCGTGACGCTACGCCGGTGGATTTTGCCTATGCCATTCACTCCGAAGTGGGCGAGACCTGCACCGGCGCCAAGGTGAACGGACGCATGGTGCCGCTGCGCACCAAGCTCACCAGCGGAGACATCGTAGAAATCGTCACCGCGCCCAACCACCACCCCAGCCGCGACTGGCTGGGCTTTGTGACCTCGACCCGGGCCAAGCAGAGGATCAAGCACTGGCTTAACTTGCACCAGCGCCAGCGCGCCATCGAAATTGGACGCAAGCTGGTCGAGCGCGAAGCCCGAAGGTTCAAGCTGTCGCTCAAGAGCATTGGAGAAAAGGAATTCCAGAAGGTGGCTTCCGAATATGGCTGCGCCAAGCCTGACGACCTGATGGCCGGCATCGGCTATGGAAAATATGCGGCCCGCAACGTCGTGGGCAAGCTGGTTCCGGCGGGCAAAGAGGCCGAGGCCGAGCCTGACACAGAAAAAGAAACTGCCCAGAAGGGCGGCTTTGCCAATGTGATGCGCCGCGTCCTGGGAGTGGGAACTGGAACCGGCTCCAGCTCCGGTGGTTCTGATTCCATGGCCATCAAGGTCATGGGACATGACGATCTGCTGGTATATCGCGCGCGCTGTTGTAACCCGATTCGCGGCGAGGAAATTGTAGGATACGTCACCCGCGGCAAAGGCGTGGCCGTGCATGCCAGGAGCTGCTCGAACCTGAATACGCTGATGTATGATCCCGACCGCCGCATTGCCGTAGAGTGGGGCAAGCCCTCGCGCCGGGAAGCCGCCGGCGTTCCCACTTATCCCATCAGCCTCAACATTTTCTGTGATGACCGCTTCGGCATGCTGAAACAGATAGCCGCCGTCATCAGCGACGACAATACCAATATTCAGAACATGGCCGCGCGCACCGGAAACCTGCAGGCCACCATCGACATCGTGATTGATATCACCGACCTCGCCCACCTGGAGCGCATCATTGCCAACCTGCGCAAGATACCAGGTGTCCGCGACGTGCAGCGCGTGCAAAACGGGTAGTATTTCGGTGGCTTCTCTCTAGACCCGGAAGGCACATAGCGCTGGAGGCGGTTTCTGTCCGGTGTATTGAAAAGAACCGCCCCACTGCGCTACTAGTTACTAGTGGTTGTCGTGATGATCGTCGTGGTCATGACCGTGGTCGTCATGATCACGGTAGCGGTTAGCATCCCGGTCATGGTCGCGGTCCCAGTGGTGGTCATGTTCAACCCGACCGCGATCCCCCTCCCAATAGCCCGCAAAGTACCTCTCTCCATCATGATGAGGTCCCACCCACCGCGCTCCCTCGTACGGTGGTCGAGTCCAATAACCTTCATGCCACTTGTAATGGTGGCCGACCGGATACCAATAACCGTCTACCCATACGTATTCCGGGGCTGGTCTTGGCGGCAAAACACGAACCACACGGGGTGGCGGTGGCGGGCCAATTTGGATTCCAATAGAGACCTGAGCAAATGCTGATGCGCCAGCCAGCAACAGCACCGCAAGCAGGGTTGTCCGAATGAGATTCCTCATATCTGAGTTCCTCCATTTTGCACAATAACATGAGTGGCGTAATAAGTTTAGATGCAGTCAGGTTTACACTCAGGCCTCGAATACAAAACTTAACAAAGCAACCCTCCACTTTTTTGCGCATCATGTTGCGATAAAAATCTTGTGATAAAAATCTAATATGTCAAACCCACGGGAAGTCATAGCCACAAAAGACGCGCCGCAGGCCATTGGGCCATATTCTCAGGCGATCAAGGCGGCCGGGCTGGTATTTGTCTCCGGACAGGTCGCCATTGATCCGGCAACGGGGAACGTCATCAGTGGCGGAATTGCCGAGCAGACCGAGCGCGTGCTCAAAAACCTGCAAGCCATTCTGCAAGCGGCAGGAACAGGGTTGGAAAAAGTAGCAAAGACCACTGTATACCTCAAAAACATGTCAGAGTTCGCCGCCATGAATGAGGTCTACGGAAAATTCTGGAAAACCGCACCGCCGGCGCGCGCTACCGTGGAGGTGGCCCGGCTGCCCAAAGATGTTCTGGTGGAAATTGACGTGATCGCGCTGGCGTAAGAAGAGACACAAAGGCCTCGCCAAAGCGAGGCCCGAGCACAACTGATTTACCCTTTGACCACTTTGCCGCTGCGCAGGCAACTGGTGCATACGCGCATGCGTTTGGCCGGGGCGGTACTGCTCTTGAGGCGGGCTTTTACCGGGCGCAGGTTGACCTCCCAGCGCCGCTTCGACACGTTGTGGGCGTGGCTGATGTTATTTCCAAACTGCGGACCCTTGCCGCAGACCTCACATACTCTTGCCATGACTGCTGACTCCAGATAGAACAAAACTTGATGCGCAAACCTTTAGATTTTATCGGAGTCGGAGGGGTTTGGGCAAATGCGGAGCTGACCCAAGGCCAAGCTATACGGACGTATACTCTAATGTGCTCGAAGCTGGAGAATAAATCATGGAAACCTTCTACTACTCCAAACTCGACTCGCCGGTAGGCGTGTTGTACGTGGGTGTCTCCGAACAGGGCATGGTCTTGCTCGATTTGCATGGCGGAGAATTCCTGCGCAAACCAAGCTTTAATGGCAGCGATTCATCCCGCTCCCATTCCAAAATCGAATGGGTCGAGTCGGAACAGAAGACCGCGGCTTATGTGCGCGAACTGAAAGAATATTTCTCTGGCAAGAGAAAAGAGTTCTCCCTTCCGCTTGATCTGCGTGGCACAGAATTTCAAAAGCGCTGCTGGCGGGCGCTGCTGAAAATCCCCTACGGCAAGACCCGCTCTTATGCCGAGATCGCCCGCGACGTCGGTTCGCCGCGAAGTTTTCGCGCCGTAGGCCAGGCCAATCACTACAACCCCATAGCGATTGTGGTGCCCTGCCATCGCGTGATCACGTCTGCCGGCACCCTGGGCGGCTACGGCGGAGGGCTGGAGATGAAAGAGAAGCTGTTGCGGCACGAAAAAGCCATGCCATCAAAAAGCGAGACCTTATTTTCTGCTTAAGGGGTGACCGGCAAAATAAAAAGGGCGGCTCATGGCCGCCCTTTTTATGCCAGTGATGCGATCAATCTTCCACCTCAGTGAGGGTAAGGCTGACTCTGCTGATTTGGGTTAGAGGGATTCTGATTCGGCGTTGTGGTATCGGGCGGGGTTGAGGCCGGCGAGGTGGTGCTATTGCCGGTTGAGCTGCTGCTCGAACCCGCGACCGTGATATGGTCCTGCACTTTGCGGTTGTTGGCATAAGACTGGGCAATGCGCTTGGCCGTCTGCCGTTCTTTCTTCGAACCTGCCGTGCCTGAAAGGTCAACAGCACTATCGCTCACGACTACCGCGATGGCGTCATTGGCCAGTGTGGGTTCGTTCTTCAGCGCGCCCTGAATCTGATTCTGCAGCGTGGTATTGTCGGCGCCGGCAGCATTTACGTCACTCTGGGGCATTCCGCTGGCCGAGCCGTTTCCGGGTTGGCCTGAGCCCTGGCTTGTGCTGCTGCCGTTCGAACTCTGGCCGCTGGTAGAAGCCGTGCCGGTCTCCTGAGAAGCAGTTCCGGATGAAGTGGAAGAGCTGGGCGGAGTCGTACCTGCGCTGGAAGAAGTGCCGCTCTGGCTGTTGCCGGCGATGCTGCCCGCGGTGCTCGGAGCCGTGCTGCTGCTCGTTCCGGCATCAGAGGTTGAGGAGGTTCCGTTGCTGCTGGCGGAGCTCGACGAAGGGTTCGCGGTGCTGCTGCTGGATGAAGTCGAATTTTCAACCGTGAGCTTGTCTTTCACTCTTTTTACGCCAGGGATCGCTTCGGCAATCTGCTTGGCCTGTTTGCGATCCTGCTTCGAAGATACCTTACCCTCAAGCGTTGCCACTCCGCTATTCACGGTGACGTTAACGTTGGAGAAAGCGGGATTGGTCGCCAGTTGCTGCTGGATCTTAGTCGTCAGGGTCTGGTCATCCACCGTAGCGGTGCTCTGATCGGACTGAGGCATAGTTTGGCCGCTAGTACTGTTCTGGGTCCCGGAAGGGGAGGTGCTCTGCGATGAATCCGGAGGCATTGTACTCTGCGGCTGGTTCGATGGTGAGCTGCTGGAGGGATAAGAGCCTGTCTGCGAGACAGCATAAGCCGTTAACAGCGCCAGTGCCAAAACTGTTGTGTAAAAGTAATTTTTCATTGAGGGTTCTCCAAGTTAGAATTGCGTTCCTTATACTTTGTTCCGCATTGACGCGGAAGGGACATAAGATTCCACTCAGACGAAGGGCGCGCAAAAATTGAGAAAACAAAAGGGTAACGACGCCTTTAATAGCTGCAAATCAAGGGCCAGACTCAGGTCCTTCTCTCTTTTTTCGCAACGATAAGTGGTTGAATCATCGAAGCTTATGGAAAGCCATATTGCCGGAGTCACAACACCGCCCACTTACGGTCAAAAACAATTCCAAGAATGTGAACCTGGCTTCCAGCATTAGGTTGTTGGGCATCCCGTGACATCCAGGCAAATGAGAGCTGAATCTCAAGTAGAATTAACCTGAAGATGCACGTGCATGGCGCAGCTCCGCAGGCCGGCAACCCCCAGGGCGCGGTCCGTATTTTGCGCGTTTCGTTGCTCCTGACGTTTCTCTACATACTGGCCACTGCAATTGCCGGCGTGCGCGGCAACAGCCTGGCGCTCATCTCCGAAGCCGGGCACAATGTCTCTGATTTTCTGGCGCTGCTGCTCTCGCTGCTGGCGATATATCTGCAAGCCCGCCCACCCAGTTCGACCAAGACCTTTGGATACCAGCGCGCCGGCGTTCTTGCCGCCTTCGTCAACGCCATCTTCCTGGTGGCGCTTTCGTTTTATATTTTTTATGAGGCTGCCGGGCGCCTGCTGCATCCTGTGCCGGTGCACTCCGGCCTGATGATGGTCACCGCCGCCGCCGGGGTGCTCATGAACGGCGCGATTACGCTTCTGCTGTTTCGCAGCGGCAAAGACGTTAATATCCGCAGCGCCTTTCTGCACATGCTGGGCGACACGCTTTCAACTTCGGCGGTAATTGCCGGCGGCTGGGGAATCATGCTCACCGGCAAATACTGGATCGACCCCGCGTTGTCGTTCGGCATCGGCGCGCTGATCCTGTGGTCGTCCCTGGGCATCATTCGCGAGACCCTGCATATTCTGCTGGAAGGCACTCCGCGCGGCATGGAATTAGAGCGTGTGACCGAGGCTATTCAGGGGATCAAGGGCGTGCTCGACGTGCACGACCTGCACATCTGGAGCCTGGGATCGGAGACCCATGCGCTGTCATGCCACATTCGCATTGCAGATATCCCGGTTTCGGCCAGCGACCTGATTCTGCACGAGGTGAAGGACCGCCTGCGCGAGCTGTTCCACATCTACCACACCACCATCCAGCTCGAGAACATAGTGTGCGAAGTGGCCCACGGCTGCGTGATCTCGGTGACGGAAACGCACACCAGTCATCGGCATACTCATTAAATCACCCGATGATTCGATGACCCAATGAATCAATTTTTTCGCTCATGTTGCCGCGCAAAAATCTCGCCGGCAGCCGCCAGCGTATCAATTTCTTCCGGCAGCTTGTCACTGCGGATGCGCAGGATGCGCGGAAAGCGCAAGGCAAAACCGCTCTCATGGCGGTCAGATTTCATCATGTTGTTGAAGGCGACTTCGAGAACGATCTTGGGTTCCACCTGCCGGCGGAAGCCTTCGTCCACAATTGTATGTTCGAGGAACCAGCGCGTCAGCTCGGCGATCTCAACATCGGTAAGGCCGGAATATGCCTTGCCGATATTCAGCAATTTGTTCCCGTCCTGCTCGTCGCGGACCGCGAAGGTGTAATCGCTGAGCACGCCGGCACGCTTGCCGTGTCCGTATTCGGCGGCGGTGACCACCACGTCGAGCGTGGCCAGTTCGCGCTTCAGCTTGAGCCAGGCCCGCCCGCGGCGTCCGGGAGTGTAAGCGGATTGCAGGTCTTTAAGCATCAGCCCTTCGTTGCCGCGCTCGCGGGCTTTGAGAAAAAGCTCTTCCAACTGCTCAGGCGATGCCGCCGGCACAAACGGCGCTCGGATGATCTCTGTCTTGTGGTCTTTGTCGGTGACCGTGGGCTCAAAGGCCAGCTTGCCTTGTGGATCGATAGTGGCGAGTTGCTCATAGTTCCGCGTCAGCGCCAGCCGCGAGGTGAGCAGGCCGTAGCGCTCGCGCAAAGGCCGATCGATCAACAGCTCGCCTTCACAGTACAGGATGTCAAACGCCAGGTACGCCACCGGCACACTGGTGAGCAGGGCAGCAGCTACTTTCTTTCTTCCCAGCCGCTTTTGCAATTCAGAGAAGGGCATGGCGCGTCCGGCGGCATCGCTCAACGGCTCCCAGGCGACGATCTCGCCATCGAGGACCAGTTCGCCCTGCAGTGACGCAAGAGGTTGTACCAATTCGGGAAAGCTCTCGGTGACGTCGTCGCGAGTGCGCGAGAAGATGCGCACGGCGCGGTGTCCGTCCTTGTTGCCGATGTGCGCCTGGGCGCGGATGCCGTCGTACTTGTCCTCAACTGAGAATTGCACCGCGCTGCCGTAAGCTTCAAATGCTTCTTCGGCCGATTCCACCGGACTGGCCAGCATGAAGCCGATAGGATGAAAGAGCCGCATGCGGGCTTCTTCCAGTTTGTGCGCGGCCGCCAGCCGCAGGGTTTCTCCGATATCGCCCAGCATCATGTTGGCGCGCTGGACATCTTTTACATTCACGCCAAAAGCTTTTGCAATCGCCTCTTCCACCAGGCTTTCTTTCAAGCCAATGCGCAAGTCGCCCAGGATGATCTTGATAATGTATTTAGCTCCCCCGGCAGAGGCGCGCTCCAGCAGCGGACGAAGAATTGCGGATTTCGCCGCCGGACCGCGGGCGGCGGCGATCGTGCGAAAGGATTCCGCCAGTTCGGCCACAGAAATTTCGGGCGTCACCGTTTTGCTTTTACGGGGATTAAAAACCTCTTCCACAGCGTCTCCCAGGTCGCCGTGGCGCCGGTAGACGTCGCTCAGTTCGTTTTCTCTCACCCCGGCAATTTCCGCCGCTAGACGCCACAGCAGCGCCCCACCGGCCTGCAATGTGGTCTCTTCGTAAGCAGGGAACGGCCGCCCCGAAAAAAAGATCGCCGCCAGAGCGGCTTCAGTCACGGGCTTTGCGCTGAGGTATTCGGCCAACAGGGAAACTTTTTCCAGTTTCTTGCTGGTCCAGGCGATGGAATCCGCAGTTTGAGAGAATGACTGCATACATCACTTTTTCTGAGCAGCAATTGCCCGCTGGGTCAGTTCCAGCACAAACTCAGTCTTTGCGGCGTTGTACGCAGACCGGTCTTCGCAGAAGCGCTGGGCCAGGGCGATCTTCAGGCCGGCGTAGATTTTGGCATCGTTGGGGTGAGTGCGGAGATAATCTCGGAACGCCATGTGTCGTCGAAACTCGGCGCTGCCTGGTGGACAAACGTAAAGGTGATGTGGAGGATCGTTGGCGGGAGCATAGAAAGCCTCGCGCTCGGGGATGCCCAGGTTTCCCCGATGGATATAACCCAGGCTGGCGAGGCGCTCGATAGTTGCGGGAAGCATCATCTCCGATGCCAAAAGCACATCGATGTCAATGATAGGCTTTGCTGCCAGATCGGGAACGGCAGTGCTGCCTACGTGCTCAATGGCCGCCGCCATGCCACCTAACGCATCTGCGATCTGCTTGCGAAGGGACTGAAACACTCCCGGCCAGTTGGGGTCGTAGTCCAAAACGATAACCGGATTCGCCATAGTTGAATCCAGTATATTGATGCTGAGTACCCGTGTACTGAGTACTTTTCACATAAAAAATGCGATAATACAGCCGAGACGGGCCAAAATCGCTGTGTCATCTTACCGCCTGGTCTCATCTAATCTGTGTATATGCTGAAATATCTATCCACTCTTGTGCGTTTTTTTATGACGCTCCAGCTTCTCCCCGCCCTCGAAAGCGGCGAAGAGACCCTGGTTGGCGGTCAGGCTGTGATGGAGGGTGTAATGATGCGCACGCCTCATGCCTGGGGAATTGCCGTGCGCAACCCATCGGGTGAAGTGGTGGTGCATCGCGAGCCGCTCGACCGCCTTTCCGAGAAGCACAAGTGGGTAGGCTGGCCGCTCGTCCGCGGAATCGCCACCCTGGGACAGGCCATGAGCCTGGGCTTCCGCGCCCTGAAGTTTTCCGCCAATGTGGCGCTCGATCTTCCTGCAGAAGAGGGCGAGCAGCCGGGAAAGAAACTGGAAATCAGCGGGTGGATGGCCGCCGTCAACGGCCTGTTTTCACTGGCATTCTTCATCTTCATGTATAAGTTTGTGCCCTTGGTGGCAGCCACCGAGCTCAAGCGGCACTTTGCCGTTTTCTCCGGCCAGATCGCCTTTAACCTTGTGGATGGCGTCATTCGCATCGCCCTGTTCCTGTTTTTCATCTGGGGGATTTCGCGCTTCAAAGATATTCACCGCGTCTTCGAATATCACGGCTCCGAGCACAAGACAGTGTTCGCCTTTGAAGACGGCAAAGACCTGACCTCGGGAAACGTGCAGCAATATTCGACCTATCATCCGCGTTGCGGAACCAGCTTCCTGATGACCGTGATGTTGATCTCGATCGCGGTTTATACCGTGATCCCGGTGACCACGTTCTGGGCCCGTTTTGGGATCCGTATTGCCCTGCTGCCGGTGATTGCTGCGCTCTCTTACGAGATGATCCGCTTTGCCGGCAAGCTGCAGCGCCGCGCCGCCGGCGGCGGTTTGCGCCACGCCGGCTCTGCCCTCTTCCTGCTGCTGACGCGGCCCGGCATGTGGCTGCAGCGTATCACCACGCAACCCCCGGCCGATGCCCAGGTAGAGTGCGCCATCCGCGCCTTGAACGAGGCCATGGAGCTGGAAAAAACCCGCGGTGGAGAGCTCGTCATAGCCTAGCGGTCGCATGTGATTCGCGGGTGTCGGAACATTTGACCCCGCGTGCCGGGAATTTCTTGTGACTAACGGGAGAACGATATCCATTACTGAGAACTGAGAACCGACAACTGAGAACTGCTTTTAATGTTTGACCGCTTACAACAAATCGAGGCCCGCTACGACGAGCTTACGCAGGCGCTGGCGTCGCCCGAGATCATCAACGACTCGGCGAAATACCAGAAGACTGCCAAGGCGCACAGCGAGCTTGTGCCCGTGGTCGAAAAGTTCCGCGAGTTCAAAGACCTCAAGCGCGGCATTGACGAAAGCAAGGCCATGGTTGCCGGCGAGGACGATCCTGAGATGCGCACCTACGCCCAGGAAGAGCTGGCCAGCCTCGAGCAGCGGTTGACCCGCGTGGAAGAAGAGCTGAAGTTCCTGCTCATCCCCAAAGATCCCAACGACGAAAAAAATATCGTGCTTGAAATTCGCGCCGGCACCGGCGGAGACGAAGCCACGCTCTTTGCCGCAGAAGTCTTTCGCATGTATACACGCTTTGCCGAGGGCAAGCGCTGGAAGGTAGAAGTGCTTTCTACTTCCGAATCCGGCGTGGGCGGGCTGAAAGAAGTGATTGCCCTCATCGAGGGCCAGCGGGTTTACTCGCAGTTAAAATATGAGAGCGGCGTGCACCGTGTGCAGCGCGTTCCCCAAACGGAACAGCAGGGCCGGGTGCATACTTCAGCGATTACGGTAGCCGTGCTGCCCGAAGCCGAAGAAGTTGACATCAAGATTGAAGCCAAAGACCTCCGTATTGATACCTTCTGCTCTTCAGGCCCGGGCGGCCAGTCGGTCAATACTACCTATTCCGCCGTCCGTATCACCCACATACCCACCAACACCGTTGTGAGCTGCCAGGACGAAAAATCGCAGATCAAGAACCGCGAAAAAGGCATGCGGGTGCTGCGCGCCCGGCTCTATGAGATGGAGCAGGAAAAGCAGCAGGCGGCGCTGGCCAAAGAGCGCCGGGCCATGGTGGGAAGCGGCGACCGCAGCGAAAAAATCCGAACCTACAACTTTCCCCAGAACCGCGTGACCGACCACCGCATCGGCATGACCATGCACCAGTTGACCGACGTGATGGATGGCAAGCTGCAACCCTTCATTGATGCCCTGACCACCCACTACCAGACAGAAAAACTCAAAGGCAGCGAAAACGGCGCCAGCGCAGCCGATTGATTTACGATTAACGAGTTACGATAGACGATTTGGCCAGCTTCTAATTTGTCAAATCGTAAATCAAAAACCGTAAATCTCCCCGATGCTCTTAAAAGCAGCCATCAGCTCAGCCATCGAACATCTCACCGCTAACAGCGTGGGCTCGCCGCGTCTGAACGCCGAAACCCTGATGATGTTCGCCCTGGGCTGCGACCGCGCCTATCTCTACGCCCATCCCGAGCGTGAATTAAGCGCCGACGAAGAGGGCCGTTTTGCCGGCTACATCGCCGAGCGCGCTACCGGCAAGCCCGCGCAATACATTACCGGACACCAGGAGTTCTGGGGGCTCGATCTGCTGGTTTCGCCGGCAGTACTTATTCCACGCCCGGAAACCGAGCACGTCATCGAGACCGTTTTGGAACTGACAGAAAATTCAGCGGCAAAAGAAAATTTGAAAATGATTGACGTAGGCACGGGTTCCGGCTGCATCGCCATCGCATTGGCCAGCGAGTTCGCCTCCGCAGAAATTCACGCCACAGACATTTCTGCCGAAGCCCTGGAGATAGCCCGCGCCAATGCCGCCCGCCTGGGATTCGCCGAACAAATCCATTTTCATCACGCCGACCTGATGCAGCGCCTGTCCGCGGAGCAATTCGATTTTGTGGTTTCCAATCCGCCCTACGTAAGCGAGGCCGAGCCGGAAAAAACCCAGCGCGAGGTCCGCGAGTTCGAGCCCAAAGTGGCGGTCTTCGGCGGGGAAACCGGCATGGAAATTTATCAGCGGCTGATTCCGCAGGCGCATGAAGCCCTGCGCCATGGCGGTTGGCTGGTCATGGAAATTGGATACTCCATCGAAGAGCCTGTACGCCAGTTGTTGCCGGCCTGGAGCGAGCTTCGCACCGTCAACGATCTGCAGGGAATACCGCGAGTAATCGCCGCGAGAAAGTAATCTCTTTAGAAGTTATCTGGCGCGCCTTTAAGGCACCGATTGCAGTACCCGCACTTTCCATCGGTCTTCTGCTACGGTCATCAGGACCACGTAATGCAACGTGGTTTGCTCGGAGTGGATCACCTTGCCGCCATCCATCACCTGGATTTCAACCTGAGCGGTGTCGCGCAGCTCCATGGCGGAGCCTTCCGGCGAGTAAAACACGGCATCAAGGTTATGGGCGCGGTCGATGATCTGCGTGCTCAGGCCGGTCTTCAACTGGTCGCGCACGCGGGCGGCGAATTGGTCGTGGGCGATGCCGGTGAAGGCGGAATCCAGGGCTCCGGTATCGTTATTCACCAGGGCCTCCGTCAATGCGCTCCATGCCGCGGAGTAGTCGCGGACAATGGCTTTCTGCGTTGTATCTTCCACCTCGCGCGGCGTGGCATGGCTGGTCGAGAGTTGAACTCCCGGAGG
Organism: Terriglobales bacterium; assembly: GCA_035487295.1. Taxonomy (GTDB): domain Bacteria; phylum Acidobacteriota; class Terriglobia; order Terriglobales; family Acidobacteriaceae; genus QIAW01. Next base: position 31,592 of record DATHMH010000043.1, on the reverse strand, counting down.
AGTGTTGTCAGCCAGCACTGGCAAAACGAAAGGCGCGAAGCTGGCGGCAAGAATCCATAGAGTGCGGGTGCAGGGAAGAATGATTCGATTCATAAACTGGTCGAGCATTATCGTTCTCCTCCTGCCGCGCCATTCCCGATGTGGACCTCATTCCCCAGCACAACGCCTGTAGCTGCGGAGATGGTCGCATCTTCAGAGAGAGGCAGCTCGGCGCGGGCGATGTCGCGTTTCACGCGCGCGTCCACAGTGCTGCGGCCGTGGTTGTCGACTTCGGTGAAGGTGACGATGGTGCCGTCAGGAACCGCGTTACCCGCGCAATCACGTATGGGGTCGGTTTCCACCACGATGGCTTTGCCGGTATTCTGCGCTTTCATGTGCAGGTCGCAGGCATCGCCGGCAACCTGCTGTACTACACGCCGGACTGCAACATCGGTCGCAGGCAGGCCGGCCACAAATTGGGCGGCGCCCTGCGAGCGTCCGGAGTTCATCTGCGTCCAGGCGATTCCGTCTTTGGTAGGAACGCTGCGTACGGCAGGCGCGCTTTGGTCGAGGGAAAGCGAAAAGTTCACCGGCGCCGGAGCCAGCACCAGGTTTTTGTAGCCGTCAAAGACGAACGCCACCCCGCTGATGGCATCCTGTTTGTCCGCGGGCACGCGCGAGGGACGCGCCAGAAAATTCAGCGCCGCAGGCTTATCGGGCGTGACAAAAAAAGTCTTGCTGGTGTTTTCTCCGCCCGCGCGCAACACGGCGATGTAACGTCCGGCGGTGCGGGTCTCTTCCGGGGCGACTTTGACTTCATCGCCGAGGTGGATGGCGCGTTTGCTAGCGCCGCCTGGGCCCACAAGATAAAAAGTCGCATCACCCGATCCCGAGGTGGGAATCGTGAATCCCTTGCCGGCTGAGACCTGATCGGGAATTTTCAAGTCTCTCGTTTGGGCATGTGCCACATAAGCGGCGAACCAGCACACGGCGAAGGTCAGAAGTATGTAACAAATTTTGCGCATGGTTATTGCTGCCTGTCGAGGGTGTAGTTGTTGACCGTGACGCGGTAGCTCTGGACGTTGCCGGCCAGGTCGTCGCGCACATCAACCGCGAACGGTACCGGGGTCTGCGGCAGAAGCGCCTGCTCGGCATAACCGTCAGACACCCAGACCACGCGGCCCGAGTTGTCATAGTAGGTGGCCAGCACGTGCGGAATGTTGACCGTCTCGCCGCTCTCGTTGAGCAGTTCGCCCTTCAGGACATGATGCCCGCGCGCGTCGGTCTCAATGCGCTGGTGCTGTACCGCAATCACCGGATCGGCCGAGGCCGGCACCAGCAGAGCGTTCGGCTGCATGCGCACGCTCTTCACGTCAGCCAGTTTCACACTGGGAAAATCGATGCGGAATGGCGAAACCTCTTTGGGCAGCAGGGTATGCGAGATCTTGTCGAAGCTGCTCTCTTCGCCCAGGTCGCCGCCGTCTTTGCCCAGCAAAGTGGCGCTCACGGAAATAAAGCCGGGTACAGTGTCTTCGTTCTCAATCTCTCCCAGCACCATAACGCCGCCATCGTGCTCAATCGCATTCATGGAAATGATGCGTACCCGCGGCGCTTCCACATTTTGCGCGCCCCAGTCTTCGTCGTTGCCACGATGCACGATGTCCCAGCGCAGGTAGTTCACCGGAATTACCTGTGGTGGAAGATTGGGCTGCTTCTCCTGCGGCCAGACCACCTTCCATCCGTTCTCATCTTTCACCACCTGCAGGTCGCGGGTTTCATACAATGCGCCCACGGCGGAAGACCACTCCAGGTCAGCGCGCACGGTGGCGTCGTTATCGCTCTCTTTCAAAGTTTTGGTGTTTATATCCTGCAGGCTGGAATAGGTTCGCAGGCTGCCGTCGCTGCCGTTCAAGTCGCGGGTGAAGGCGCTTTCGTCGATGTTGCTGATCGGCGCCACATAGGAGAAGGCGCTCTTCCAGTCGCGGCTTTTCGCTCTCTCAAAGAGCGAGTGTACCGCCTGGTCGGGCGATTTGGCCGAGGTCAGGGTGCTCGGACTGATGGTGGCAAAGGCCACCAGCACGACAGCAAGAACAATCAGGATGACAGGGAATGTGCGGCTCATCAGTTGGCCTCCCGCAGGGCAGTTTCAGTTTCAGCCGGCGACGGAAACTCCACAGTCTCGGCCAGCCGGCGGCGTTCCGGCAGCATGATCACCAGCAGCAGAGCGAGCAGGCTACTGGCCAGCGGCAGCGTGCCCCACTCCACGCCCTGCCACGCCGCAGGGACCATCGGCGATTCCACTGGGTGTGCTGGAGGCACATCTTCCTTGCTCCACAAAGTTATGATCCCGTTATCGTAGGTTTCCACCTGCCGCCATCCGGCGAATGCCAGCAGCGGCTCGTAGAAGCGGTCGCGCACGAAGACATATTTCAATCCATATTGGTTGGCGTGCTTGAGCACGGCGCGCAACGATTCCATGCCGGCCGCGCCATAATACTTGGAGTTATAGAGCTGGCCGGAGCCATAAGCGGTCAGCTCGGGCAGAAGCCGGGCGGAGTTGTAATCGCCATCAATGCTGTCGGCCTTAGACTCGGCTGCGACTTTGGAGAAGTTGTAACCGAAGCCCAGCGTGAGATAGCGGAACTTTGCGTGCTCATCACGATTCAGAAAGTTGATGACCTCATCCACCTTGAAGGGCGAGCCGTTGATAGGGCGGAAGACCGTCCAGGCCACCGACATAGAAAAAGTAGCTACGGCTGCGATCCATAACGGTACCGCGGCCTTCATCTTATAGCGGGCCACCAACTCATCGGCCAGCGCCGCGACAATCGGCAGCGCCATGAGCGTGGCCCAGAAGGTGAAGCGCTCGAAGGTCAACACCTGGTAGGCGCGTCCCAGCAGCACTCTCGCTACAGGCGTCGTGCCTCCCAATCCCAGTAAGGTTGTAAGATACCAGGCCACAAACAACGGACGCAGCCGGCGCTCGCTCCCGCCGCGGAGGAAAATCCAGGGCAATGCCAGAATCAGAGCGCCCATGGGGATCACCCAAAAGTTGATGCCGCTGATGGGGTTCAAAATATAGTTGTCGCGGCTGCCATGCGGAATAGGCATCTGTGTAATTGGATTTTCCCGCAGGGCGAGCCAATAAGGCGCCAGCACTACCAGAACCAGACCGCCCGCGACCATGGCAAAGATTGCCGCGCGCGCTATCACGCCAGGGAAAGAGGCCCGTTCTTCGCCATCCTCGGTTTTCCGGTCCAGAAGCCCCAGCCAAAGCACAGGCAGAAAAAAGAGCACGGTGCCGAAGAGCAAGGTCACGTGGTGGGCGGCGGCAGCGGCCACGGCCAGGGCCACACCTTTCAGAAATGCTGAAAAACTCGTGTCACGAAGCCAGCGATAGAAATAAGGGACCGCATTCAAGATCAGCGCCGCGGAGAAAGTAGTGGGCAACTGGCCCGACTGGTAGACCAGCATGGCCAGCGATCCCAAAAATATCGCGCCTACGGCGGCATAGGTGGCGGCGCGTTCGCTCACCCAGAGGCTGGCAAAGCGATAGACGCCAATCACCAGCAGCACGATTCCAATCAGTTGCACCAGCATGTAAGAAAGGGTCAGGCCGATGAGGTGCGAGAAAAGGGCAATCCACTGGTGGACCAGCGGCGGGTAGGTAGTTTGTGAAAATCCCGCGTACCACTTTTCATTCCAGGGATTAAACCAATGCTGAGCGTAGTGCGAAGCAAAAAAAATGTGGGTATTAGCGTCATAGGAGCCCAGCGGCAATTGCATCAGCAGCAAAGGGCCGTGGACAGCAAGCGCAAGAAGAACGATCCAGCTCAGCGGAAGAACGCCGCTGAGGCGGGGAGTCGGGGAACTGAGGCTCAAGGTAATCCTCCCAATTAATCCAGCAGGTGTTTTGATTCCGGATGAGGGCTGCAGGTTTGCCCAAAAATCAGTTGTGCAGGTTCATCAACAGTTAACTTTCAGAGTGGGCACCACGCGCTCAATAGATTGCATCTGAATGCTCTGTTGGGGCAGAGCTGCTGCCTTTTAGTTGACCGCGACGTAAATGTTGCCTTCAGAAAGGAGTGTTGCCGATTGGAACGTAACGTGCGAGTGTTTCTGCGTTCGCATACTCCAAATCGGATCATGTTCCCCACCATGAGTAATCCCACAGTTACAACTGTTCCCAAGAGATTTTTATTTTTTCTGCTGGCAGCGGTGTTTGCCGCCGGAGTTGTTCCTGCGCTCAGAGCGCAGACATTTGAGATCGGTAATCAACCGGCGCAATCCAGTCCCAATGCCCCTGGCCAGGCGCGCAAGGGGAAAAGCAAATCTTCTTCCTCCTCTGCCCCACAATCTTCTTCCGAAGGGATCGGCTGGGGAAACAGCATCGAACTGGGACGCGTTGCCCGCGCCGCGGAACAGGCTTTACACAAGGGCAACTACGCAGCCGCGGAAAACTATGCGGAACGCGCGGTGCAGGCGGCGCCGCAAAATGCCAAGCTGTGGTTTCTGCTGGGATACACCTCACGTCTGGCGGGAAAATATCAGACCTCCATCGACGCCTATTTCAATGGACTCAAGATTACGCCGGGGTCTCCCGACGGCATGTCAGGCCTGGCCCAAACTTATGCCCGGGCCGGCAAGACCGACGAGGCCAAACAATTGTTGAATGAGGTGATCAGCGCGCATCCCGACCGCATGGATGACCTGCTGATGTTGGGCGAGCTTTACATTCGCGGCAACGACATTCAGCACGGTTTGGAACTGCTGCAGCGAGGCGAAGCCAAGAAGCCTTCAGCCCATACTGAACTGTTGATAGCAACCGCTTATATGCGCCTGAAAGATCTGCCGCGGGCCAAAGAGATGCTGGATCGGGCACGCAAACGCGATCCAAAGAATATCGAGATCTTCCGCGCGGTCGCCAACTTCCAGCGTGAAGACCACGACTATGCCGGCTCGATTGCCACCCTCAAGAGCGCGCCGCGCATGACGCCTGAGATCCTCGGCGACCTGGGTTATACCTACGAACTGGCCGGTGATAATAAAGAAGCCGCCGCTTACTACGCCCGCGCCGCCAACGCCGAGCGCGGGAACATCAACATGCAGTTGAATGCCGCGCAGATGCAGATTGCGCTGGCCGATTTTGATCAAGCCAACGTCTTCCTGCAGCGCGCCGCCGCTCTCGACGAAAACCATTACCGCCTGCATGCCCTGCGTGCCAATGAAGCCCGGCTGCAAAACCGGACGCAAGACGCCATCCGGGATTACAACTTTGCGCTGGCGCATCTTCCCCAGGGTACGCCCCCCGAAGGCGAGCTTTTTCCCGTGCTCCTGCGGTTGAATCTGGCCGAGCTTTATAAGGACGCGGGTGATGAGGCCAGCGCCAAGCGGCAGATCGCCATCGCCGAAGACGCCATGAAGAGCATTCATGCCGAAGGCCCGGCACAGGCTGAGTTCCTGCGGGTGCGAGCTTCGCTGGAAGCGGCTTTTGGCGATGCGGCCAGCGCCGAGGCCGACCTGAAGCAGGCGATGAGCATCGATCCTAATAACATCAATGTTCCGCTGGAATACGCGACGCTGCTGTGGAAAACCGACCGCAAAGATGAAGCGCGCAAAATGTATGCCGGCGTCCTGAGCAAAGAGCCGCGAAACCGTTATGCCCTGGAAGGCATGGGATACCTGGCGCGGGATGCCGGAGACAACAAATTAGCCGAACAATACTTCAATCAGCTGGCGGCAGCCTATCCTAATGATTATGTCGCCTATCTGGCTTTGGGCGACTTGTTCACCGCCACCGGTGATTTCGATAAAGCCAATGCGGCTTACGAAAACGCCTACAAGCATGCCCCACAAAATGCGGTGGTCGTAGCCAACGCCACCAACGCCGCCATCGAGGCGCGCAAGTTTGCCCTGGCAGGGGTTTGGGTGCAACGGGCAACCGGAGCGATGAACGACGATCCACGCATGATGCGCGAGCGTGAGCGCTACTTGTTCCATATCGGGAAATACCAGGAATCAGCCCGGCTTGGCTACCAGGTGCTGCAGAAGCTGCCCAAAGACCGCAACGCTTCCGTGTATCTGGGCTACGCGCTCTATGACCTGGGCCGCTACGACGACGTGCTTGCCCTGACCACGCATTACGAAAACATCCTGCCCAAAGAGCCGAATTTCCCGCTGTTGACCGGGCACGTGCACAAGCAGTCGCAACTGCTCGACCAGGCGGCCGATGACTATACCCGCGCCATCGAACGCGATCCCAAGATGGTGGAAGCCTACGTCAACCGCGGTTATGTGGAAAACGATCTGCAAGAGGCGCAGCAGGCGGTTGGTGATTTCCATCAGGCGTTGCAATTGAATCCCAATAACGGAATTGCGCTGCTGGGGCTTTCTTTCGCCGACCTGCAACTGCTGCGGGGGAAAGATGCGCTTGAGCAGGCCAACGCGGCACAGAAGTTGATGGGAGAGTCGGGCGCCATACATCTGGCGCGCGCTACGGCTTATCGGCAGATGCGCTCCCTGGTCAACGCGGAGAAGGAATATCGCGCCGCGGTAAAGTACGCCCCCGATGACGAGAGCCTGCATCTGGCCCTGGCCGATACGTTGTACCACATGCGGCACTACACGCAGGCGATCGCGGTCTTAAATGACATGATGCGGCTCGATCTCGAAGACCGCTCCCATGTCTATGCCGAGATGGCGCACAACTATGCGTACCTGCGCAAGCGCGATGAGACCATGCGTTACGTCAAGGCGGCCGAGGAAGAAGACCATAACTCTTCCGCCATCCTGCTAGACACCGGCGACGCACTGCTGGCGCTGGGCGACCGTGATGCCGCTATGGAGCGTTTCGCGCGCTCTCTTGAGGCCCCCGATGCCGATCGAGTGGAAGCGCGGCTCTCGATTGCCAGGCTGTTTGTGCGCGAAGGCAAGTGGGATGACGCCCGCCAGCAAGTTGCCTTGGCTTTTGCCGAAGCGCGCGTGGGAGAGGCCTCGCCGGTGACGGCAGACGACCTGGTTGAAGCCGCCAATATTTTTCTGGGGACCCAGGATTTTGATCTGGCCGAACGTTATTTCGCCAAAGCGCGGCAGGCCGGGGCCAGTGACGAATCGGCAGCGGTTGGACTCGCCAATGCCTATCTCGCCCAGGGAAATGACCGGCAGGCGGAAGCTGAGTTGGCCAGCCTGGGCAATTCCGCCGATTATGCCGATAGTTACGACTACGCGATGGCCATGGGAAATGTGTATCGTCATCGCGGGGACAACGCGCACGCCCTGGCGTCATTTGCCCGCGCCAATCAACTGGCAGGAGACAGCGACGAAGTCGCCGAAACCGAATTGATAGATGTCGCTGGGGCGGAAGGGCTGCGGCTGGGCGACCACGTCAGCCTGCTCTCTGGTCTTTCCACCGAGCCTATTTTCGACGATCCGACGCTTTATCAGATTGATGCCAAGCTGTTCAACGCCCTGGGTACAGGATTATTGCCCACGCCGCGAGCTTCCACCCAGACCATGCTGACCAATGTGTTTCATTTTCACGAAAATGGTCTGCCGCCCATGCATGCCATGTTCCAGATCCGCGATGCGCGCGGCGTTACCTCCATTCCCAGCGATGCCCTCATCATTCGCCGCGATACGCACGATTACACCTGGAATTTTGGCGTTGCGCCCACCTTGCGCCTGGGCAATGCCTCCATCAACTTCGATGCTGGCGTGCAATATACATGGCGGCGCGACAGTTTTGACCAACAATCCGCTGTCGAGATGAACCAAAACTTGCTTCGCGAATTTTTGTATGTCAATACCAGTTCCTTCGGAAATTGGCTCGCGGTCCGGGGCTTTGCCTTCCACGAGTCGGGGCCGTTTACCGAACAGAAACTGAATTCCAAAGACAATGGCGCAAAACTTGAGTTTATTGTGGGACGTCCGTGGGGGAAGACGGCCCTGGTCACGGGATATTACGTCCGCGACCTGCAATTCAATCCCCTGATTCGTGAATTTTTTACCACTTCGAGCTACCTCGGGGTGCAACGTAAATTCGGAGAGAAGTTGAAAGTAACGGCGCTGGGCGAATACATCCGTTCGTGGCGGGTGCAGGATTTCCAGTTCGCAGCGGCGCAGGCGTTGCGGCCGGGGGGAGAGATTGAATTCAATCCCACCCCAAGATGGTCGCTCGATGGTCAGGTTGCCTTAGCGCGGGGAGAAGGTTTTCATACCTATGACAACGTGCAAGGTGGATTCTACATCTCTTATTCAAAGCCCGTTCATCGCAATATGAATGATGGAACGGGAGAAATTCCAGTCGAATACCCATTAAGGTTTTCGATTGGAATCGAGCAACAAAAGTTTTTAAATTTTGCTGGCCGCGGCCAGACGTTCTTACGACCGGTAGTGCGTCTGACGCTCTTTTAGTGCCAGAGGGGCCCCATGAAAATTTGTTTGGTAAGTGCGTTTCCGCCTAGCCGGCGGGGACTGAATGAGTACGGTTTCCATATCGCGCGAGAGCTGCAGCAGGATTCCTTGAGCAGCCTCATCATCCTGGCTGACCAGCTCGACTCCGGCCAGGACGGACAGGAGCTGGAGAATTTTGACGTCCAGCGTGTTTGGCGCTTTAACAGTCATTTCACTCCCATCCGCCTCTTACAGGCGGTTCGGCGGTTTAAGCCCGATGTTCTCTGGTTTAACCTGCTGTTTTCTTCTTTTGGGGATACTCCCGTAGCCGCCTTCAGCGGATTGACCGCTCCTGTGCTGACTCGGATTGCGGGCTGCTATACCCACGTCACCTTGCACCATCTCATGGACAACATCAATCTGGAAGACGCCAATGTGCATTTTCCCCGCCTTTACCGCCTGGCGGGCAACGTGGCCACCCGTTTGTTGTTGATGGCCAATTCTGTTTCGGTCCTGCTGCCCGCTTACCGTCGCACCCTGATTGAAAAATACCGGGGAGAAAACGTGCACTTCCGGGCGCATGGCATCTTTTCAGCGCGGCCGGAGTATCCCGATTTCAGCCGGCGTGGCAATCCCGAGCACCGCATTCTCGCCTTCGGCAAATGGGGGACTTACAAACGGCTGGAACAGTTGATCGAAGCTTTTTTCCGGCTGGCTCCGCAAATGCCACAGGCGCGCCTGGTGATTGCCGGCTCCGATCATCCTATGGCGGCTGGCTACGTGGAATCGATGGCGAAACGCTACGGTGATTGTCCCAACATGGAATTTACCGGCTACGTCGCCGAAGAAAAGATTCCCGAACTGTTTGGCACAGCCAGCGCTCTGGTCATGCCCTATCACTCGGCCACCGGCGCCAGCGGAGTGGCCCACCTGGCATGCCAATACGGCGTTCCTATTATTTCTTCCGATATTCCCGATTTCCGCTCCATGGCGGAAGACGAGAACCTGGCCATTAATTTTTGCGACCTTAACAGGCCGCAGAGCATGGCGGATGAAATTCTCCGCCTGCTGCGCGACTCGCAACTGCAGCGCGAGATGGCAGAACAGAATTTTTCCGCCGCTTTGCGCATGACCATGCCACAGGTGGTGCGCCAGTACGTGCGCTCCTTTGACATATATCAACGCTCCAAAGCTTTGGAACCCCTGTCACGCTTTCGCCGCCTGCCGGCATGGATTCCATCGCGCTCCAGTTTCTTCCGTGCGGCGTCACCAGGATGGCAACTATGGATGTAAGGGCCATATTAATGATCGCGCCTCCTGAGGCGCCAACAGAAGAACGCTTTGCCGGCATGCCCCTGGCATTGCTCGACATCGCCGGCAAGAGCCTGTTGGAACATGTGACCGGCCGTCTTCGCCGCTTCGGTATCGAAGACATCGCGGTTGTCTGCGACAGCAGTTTCGATCACAGCGCATGCTCTCCCCAGCAGCCCGTACGCCGTCACATGGTGGATCGGGAAAATCTCTGGAGCACATGCGAGGCCGTCTTCAATGATTTTGCCCAGGCAGGCGCTGAAATGGTGCTGGTGCAGCGTCTGGGGGCGTATGTGGAAGTGAACTACGATCACTTCCTGCAGTTTCATCTGGACCGCACGGCGCAGGTAAGTTTGCTGTGTGACGAATCGAGCGGCGTCGATCTGGTGGCGATCTGCACCTCCCGGCGCAACGCCGCCGCCTACATGTTTCGTCACCGGCTGAGCCAATTTCACCAGCCGCCGGCGCAGTATTTTTTTACTGGCGTGGTCAATCGCATGCGCGATATCCGCGACTTCAGGCAGTTGACCCACGATGTGCTCTTGCACCGCACCGAACTGCGCCCGGCGGGAGAGGAAATTCGTCCCGGCATCTGGGCGGGTCACGGCGCCCGCATCGAACGAGGAGCGCGGCTGGTTGCGCCTGTCTTCCTGGGCGCGCATTCAAAAATCCGCGCTGCCGCCGTCATCACCCGTGCTTCTTCCATCGGCCATCACGCGGAAATCGATTGCGGAACCATCGTTGAAGCTTCCAGCGTGCTTCCTTACAGCTATGTAGGCGCCGCTCTGGAACTGGCAAATTCCGTGGCTGGCTTCAGCCGGCTGGCGAGTCTGGAGCGCAACGTCGAAGTAGAAATTGCAGATCGCAAGCTGCTGGGGTTGAGATCGGCCAGCGCTTCGCGCCGCGCGTTGGAGACCGCCGCTCTTTTTGCCAGGTTTGTGCCTATCGAAATGATTCGCGGCATTTTTGCGCCTCGGCGCCAGCCGCGGCCCGCAGATGAGGTGGCTGGGATGCGTACCCTGCCCTCGGCGCTGCAGGGCGCAGCCGAGGTGGAAGAAAGGCGCACGGAACGGGAGAGGCTACAGGCGCCCTCTTCTGCCGCTTTCGAAAACCAACTGATTATCGTGAGGAGGTATGGTGGAGACCAATAGAACCAAGAGCCGTCCAGTGGTGGTGAAACGCGTACCTGAACAGTTGAACCGGGTGCAGGCGCGCAAACTGTTGAACGAAGTGCGTCCCTTTTTGGAGAGCGACCGTCCGCAGGTGGTCTTTGATTTCTCGCATGTGCGGCAAATGGATACCGCGGGCGTGGAAATGCTGCTCTATTGCGTGAGCCAGGCAATGAAGCGCGATGGAGACGTGAAGCTCGCCTCGGTTTCTCCCCAGGCAGCGGCGGTGCTGGAGCTCACTCGCACGGGGCGGCTGTTTGAGATGTATGACAACTCAACCGATGCCACGCGCAGCTTCAGTTGCTTTCTGCCCAACACTCTGCGCTTTCCCGCTCCGGCTGCAAGCAACAACGGGACTTCCACGGAGAAGGCTGCGTGATGGTTTCCGCACCGGAAACGCTGGCTGTTGCTCCGCCCCTGAGGCGGAACTTGTGGCGGCAGGTTGTTTCTGCATTGCGCAGCGATCATGCCCACGTCCGGATTTTGAGCGGCAGCATGATCATGCTGCTGGGCTCAGCTCTGGTCAGCGGCGTGAACTTTGCCTACAACATGGTGACCGCCCGGCTGCTCGGCCCTACGAATTTTGGCCATGTCAGCGTTGCCATGACGCTGCTGATGCTTACTTCAGCCATCACTCTGGCGTTTCAACTGGTGTGCGCGAAATTCGTAGCCCGCAATGAATCCATGCACGGCAAGTGGATTGTGGTCCGCAACTTGCACAAACTGGCATGGCTTGTATCTTCCGTTGTGGCCCTGGGGCTGGTGTTTTACAGCGGAGAGCTGACCCAGTACTTGAATCTGCCAACCCGTTCCATCCTGCTTCTGCTGGCTTTGGGAATATGGTTCTACATACCGCTCGGGGTCCGGCGCGGAGCCATGCAGGGGCAATGCGCATTCCCCCGGCTTACCTCTAACTTTCTGCTGGAAGCGGGAGTGAAGTTTGTCGGGTCGGTAATGTTCATTGAATTACTGTTGCGCACAAGCATGGGGAACGCCGTCCTGGGAGCCATTGGGGCCCTGGCATTATCGGTGATGGCCGCTTATTTTCTGCCTCCCTTGACCCCGGAATTACGCTCTCGGGATATGCCCGTTGGCCAAGGGGCCTTCATTCCTGCTTCGGTCCCCGAGGGGATGCAGGCCATTGTCTTTTTTATAGGCCAGGTGCTGATCAACAACATTGATATTGTGCTGGTCAAGCACTTCTTTTCCCCACACCAGGCGGGGTTGTACGCGGCCATCGCGCTGGTGGGCCGGGTGCTGTATCTGGCGGCGTGGTCGGTGGTAAGCGCCATGTTCCCGATCACCGCCAACGTGCAGAAAAAGGACGAACGTTTTTCCATTGTGGCCATTCCTTTGGGGGTGGTGCTGTTGATCTCGGGCGGCTTTGTCGCAATCACTTCCTTGATTCCACATTTCATCATGCACATGGTTTTTGGCGCCGCCTTCAATTCGCCTTTGGAGAACCTGCTGAGCCTGTACGCGGCAGCGACCGGGCTGTATGCCCTGGCGGTGGTGTTGATGGCCTATGAAATGTCGCAAAAAATCGCCAATACGGCGTGGTTGCAATTGGCCTTCAGTGGGCTGATCATCGCCGGCATTTGTCTGTTTCATGACGATCTCGGGCAGGTGGTCATGGTGCAACTGGTGTTGATGTTGTTGATGCTGATCGCGGTTTCACTGCCGTTCCTGCGGATGCGGATACAGGCCGCCTGGTCATTTTGGAAGAGGAGGGAGGCATGAAAAAACTGCAGCGTATTGAGGAAGCTGGAGTCATAGCCGAATTTCTCAGGAATGAGTTCTATCATCCCGACTTCCACTATGATCGCGAGAAATTTGAACGTGTGGTCCTAAAGCCTGATTTGACCGACGAACTGGAAAATGCCCTGCGCCGCGCCCTGCTGTTCCGCCGCCGCGGACATATGTGGAGGGAACTGCCGGCAGACACCGAATGGTGGCTGGTGCAGGTAGAAGCTCAGGACCTGGAGAAGATCCGCGTTTTCCCGCGCGCCCATTGGCGAAAGATTGCCGATGGCAGTTTTTATCTGCATGACATTGTGGGACGCATCCGCAGCAATCATTTCGGCCCCAGCGTGAAGGGGTTTATCGCCAAGATCCAGTCTCTCAGCTACCGCCTGCGCCAGGAAGCCGATACCAGTTCGGTGCTGCTGATCGGCGTTGATGAAGAGCGCGCGGTCACGATCCTCGAAGGCAACCATCGCCTCACCGCGGCCATGCTGGCTTCCCCCAAGCTGCTGCAACGCCAGTTCCGGGTGCTGTGTGGCTTCTCTCCCCATATGGAGCAATGCTGCTGGTATCAAACCAACTTCAAGACATTATGGGGTTATTTCAAAAACCGGATCAGCAATTTGCACAGTAAGGATGCAGATGTGGACCGCCTGCTCCAGTTGCAAAGCTGGAGGGTGGCATCTTCGGTGACGGAAGAGAAAATTTCGAACGAACAGATTTCCCCAAATGCCATTCTGGATTCTAAGTAGAAGCAGGAAAGGAAAATTTCGGAGGTTCCCCAATGAATATCAGACAATTGCTTGCAGCCACGCTGGCCTTCGCGCTCTGTGGCGCACCCGAGCTGATTCACGCTCAGCAGGCGCAATCACCCAACCCCTCTTCGGATGCGGCCAACGCGCAGGCCCAGCAGCCCCAACCCGGCGACGCCCCAACGCAGCCTTCGCAACAGAGCCCATCGCGGCAGACAAATGGGAACACGCAAGTCAATGGCGTGAACGTAGATCCGTCACAAGGGCCGCTGCAGCCGGTTTCACCGGAGAACCAGAATCAGCCGCAAGCGCCGGCCGCGAATGGGGAAACTGCTCCGGCAGCGACCCCGATGGATTCCAGCTCTCAGGCGCAGCAGCAGAACAATCAGATCGAGACGCAAAGCCTGCCGCAGAATCCTGAGCCGCAGAAACCCTCCGAGCCAGTCGGCGCTGCGGCGGCACAGCAGGGACGCACTGCCGGCGGCGCTGCCTCCAAGCCCGCCGGAACAGCAATCGCCCCTGCTAAGCAGGGGCAGATGCGCTCCTGGTTGATCCGCATAGGCGCTATCGCGGCCGCGGGCGCAGCCATGGGAACGATCTATGCGCTTTCCCGCAAGTCTCCCAGCACTCCCCCGGGTTCTCAAACCGGGAGTTTTGCGATTCACTAAGAAGCCGCGTGGAGACGTAGCTTGCTACGTCTCCACTACGAAACCAATGCGAGGATTGCAATTTGAATCCCAGGACGACGACGAAGACACGCGGATTGCTGGTGAGTTTTTCAGGCCTCGATGGCTCCGGCAAGAGCACGCAAATCGAACATTTACGCAGGCGCCTCTCCGCGCAAGGTTATAGCCTCAAGCTGCTGACCTTTTGGGATGACGTTGTGGTTTTTTCCAGCCACCGGGAAAGCTTTGTTCACAAAGTGTACAAAAGCGAGCGCGGCATTGGAGCGCCCGGCAAACCCGTAGAGCGGCGCGATAAGAACGTGCGTCGCTGGTATTTGAGCCTGTTTCGTCATGGCTTATATTTCGTCGATGCGCTCAATCTGGCACGGGTCGTGGCCGGCGCCCGGCACTCGGCCGAGGTGCTGATTGTTGACCGCTATATCTACGATGAATGGGCCAACCTGCCGCTGGCCAACCGGCTGACGCGCTGGTATGTGCGTTTGCTCGAAATGATTGTGCCCCGTCCGGATGTGGCCTTTCTGCTCGATGCCGATCCAGCCGCCGCTCGCGCCCGCAAACCGGAATATCCCATTGAGTTTATGCAGCAGTGCCGCCGCTCTTATAAGAACTTGGCGCTCCTGCTGGGAACCACCATTACCATGATTCCTCCCCTGCCGCTGGATGAAGCCAAACAACGTGTAGAAAACCTGTTCTGGATCATGACCGGCCGCACTCCATCGCCTGCCCAGCCGGAATTACAGAAACCAGAACTACAGAAAATGGACCAAACCACTGCAGCCTGACCGCAGGCTTGTTACGTTCAACGTAAGAACTCATCGCCCAAAATTCTGATTTGCTGACTACTTCTCAATTTGCTATTTTTCTTGTGCATGTCGAAAGGCGGTCAACTCGCCGTAGCGGTTGCCTTTTTTGTCTCGCTGGCGCATGCAATCGGCACTTGCCCGGTTACCCTCGTCAGCGGCACGGGTGACGTGGACGGCATCTCTATCACCTTTCGCAATGCCGGCAAACTGCCGATCCGGCGATTGGAATTCAACTGCACCCTGGTGCGTGCTCAAGCTCATAAATCTCAAAGTATCCCCTGCCGTGAAGAGAATGCCTTGTTCTTTCCGGGAACAGAGTACACGGTGAAATATCCATATCGCGAGGGCACTCCGCGGCCGATACTCGTGTCTTTAAAGAGCGCCACATCAGCCGATGGATATGTCTGGAAGCCATCCAAACGCTTGCCTTGCCGCTCGCTGAAGATCCATCCGCGAAAAACCAAATAACATTGATCTCGCGACCGCTTCTGCCGGCCATGCTCACCACAGGGGGCCCACCGGTTCTTCGGTAAATACCGGGGCAGGGCCTCCCTGATTGGAGAGCCGGATCGCGTTCAAGAACGGTTTGGCTTGCGGATCGTAGGTAACAAAGATTGCCCCGCCTCTCCCCGACGATCCATCGAAGCCGCTCGTT
Source organism: Terriglobales bacterium (assembly GCA_035487295.1). Lineage (GTDB taxonomy): Bacteria > Acidobacteriota > Terriglobia > Terriglobales > Acidobacteriaceae > QIAW01. Next base: position 16,103 of record DATHMH010000043.1, on the reverse strand, counting down.
CCATCGGAGCCGTTGCTCCCGTCTCGTCCGTTGGGGATTCCAATTCCACCGGAACCTCCTCGGCCTCCCCGGCCGCCTCTCCCTCCTGACCCTCCGGCGCCTCCCGCAGAGCTAACTTTCAGGGAACCTCCCTGTGGATCTACCATGAACAGCGTCTCATGCCCCTCAGCAGATACACTCACTTGCAGGAGGGGATGGCTCCCTGACCGGAGCGCTACCCGGATATGCACCGGCGGCCCGTCACCTCCAGAACCTCCATTCTGGCCATCGGAGCCATTGGTTCCGTTCGAGCCATCTCCGCCTGCAGAGGGATTATCAGGATCTATGGAGCCCATCGAGCCGCTCGAGCCGTCTATGCCATCGGTGCCGTTGAGACCGCTGGAGCCGCTGCTGCCAAAGAAATTCGCTGTGTAGTTGTAGTCATAGCGCACGGGAATGTCGATCTCTGCCTGGATGCCTGGATGGCTGGGCGCCGTGATCGTGACATGCGGCAACTTCCCGTCGCTGATTCTGGGATCGGCAGGAAGTGACACAATGCCTTTCTTGTTGACCATCGCCACAGTTGCCGTGGCCTTGAGGTCCTTCCACAGGATCTTTCCGTGGCCTTTCCCTTCCGTCACTAATGCACCGCCATTCGGCTCGGTTACCGTCACCACCAGCGGGGACTTCTCTCCCGGAGCAATACCCGAGGCTTGAGGCAAGCTGGCCTGCATGGAAGTGATGGGAATCTTATCGAGGTAAACCTTGGACCCCATGCGAACCTCGATAGCGGCACACCCAGTGAGCGCAAACAGGGAGACTAGCCCAAAACCAACACAAAGACTGGCCCAGGCCGGGGATCGGGAAGGCTGTTGCGAAGCTGGAACAATGGAAGAATTGAGCATATGGCTTCTTCGCTTTCTGCATTGTCGGGCGCTATGCTGTATGCGCGCGTTTCATCGCAAAATAAGTAAGTAGTTACTTACTTTTGAGAATTGTACCTGTCGGCAGCCAGGGGAATCCAGCACGGGAAAGTAAAGTTTTGTTGCCGCTCCAGCCAAAAATTAACAGAAGGCTTTCCGGGTTTTTTCAGAAAGGCGTGTATTAAGCGCACGAGGTAACCATCTTTCATGATCCGCAGTGCGGCCACCAATTAATTCCAGAAAATGAAATTGAAACGTTGTATGCTTGTTCCCCACTACTCTGATAAGCAAGCATTCCAGTAAGCAGGAAGGGTTCTTTCGCTGTGCAGAAGTCCGCGTCCTGTGGGCCCAGATGTCACAAAATAATTTCTGAAGGAAGGACATTGATTATGAATCTCGTCCGTAGTTTTTTCTTTAGCCTTTGGGTTGCCATCGTCGTCTTTGCGCCCGCTGTACTGCGTGCGCAGCGGGAGGAACAGGCCGCGAAACCAAATGCTCCTGCAGCTCGCGTTTCCGCCGAGGACCTGCATCGCGCCCTGGCCCCGAACGTCAAGGACCTGAATATCGATGAGAACCGTGTCCGCAACCACGTGATGCGGCCTCCGCACATCGTCGGAGTGGTCAGCGACCAGGGTCGTGACGAGGGCAAAATCGAATTCGTGCCCAGCAGGCCGATTGGCCACCCACTGGTGGTGCACCATCTCGATGTTGACGCCTTCGGCAAGGCCTTGCATGCCGCTTTGAAGGATGAGGTAGCCGGCTATGCCATGCGGCTCCGCCAGCACGGCCATACCATCTGGACCGAGGAATGGCAGTGGGCAGAGACCCCCTCGGATGGCGGCGAAGGATGGAATCTAAACCGGCAGATGCATGTGGCCAGCGTCAGCAAGCTCATCACCGCCATGGCCACGACCAGGCTCTTGAATGAGAAGAAAATCTCATACGACGCCAAGATCATTGACTACCTGCCCACTTATTGGGCCAAGGGCCCCAACATCGGCAAAATTACCTTCCGCGAACTGATGACCCATACCAGCGGCTTCTCGACGGATCAAACCGACTATGAATCCATGAAGGCTGCCGTTGCCGCCGGGGTCAGCACCAACTCCAGTGCGGCCGATTACATCGGTCACTACCACTACGAGAACATGAACTTTGGGCTATGTCGGGTCATGCTTCCGGTGATCAACGGCAACATCGCCAAGGGCGCGAACTTTGCTCCTCCGCCGCTGCCAGCTGCACTCAACGACCCACTCTGGGACATTATCACCATCATTGGCTACGAGCAGTATGTACAGAATAAAGTCTTTGCGCCCGCAGGCGTGACCACGGCAACGCTGGATCATCCAACCGGGGGTGTGCTGGCGTACAAGTTTCCGGTCACCACCGCCGGCTGGAATTCCGGTGACCTGGAAAGCGTAAGCGGCGGAGCGGGCTGGCATCTCTCGGTCGACCAACTGCTCGACGTTATGGGGACCTTCCGGCGCGGAGGCAGCATCATGCCCTCCGAGGCGGCCCAGGATATGCTCGACAACGGCTTTGGCATCGACTTGGTGGGCATCAGCACGCCGGCAGGAAAGCTCTATAACAAAAACGGCTTGTGGCACGACGCTAAAATCAACGGCCGCACCGAGCAGAGCCTGGCTTACTTCCTCCCCGAAGACATGGAACTGGTGGTGCTGGCCAACTCGCCCATCGGTAATCCGGAAAAATTCTTCCGTGACGTGGTGACCCAGATCTACGTGGACAACATCAAGTAGGTGCTTCTGGACCGCGAGACAGCTTGGATTATTCATAAGCCCACCAAGGCTATGATGAAACGACACACCAGCCCCAAGGGGGCGGCGCATTATAGCCCAGCGCTTTCAGCGCTGGGACCGATTGCCGAAATGATTTAGTCCCATAGGGACGACGCTCTCAATCCAAGTACGAAACACTCGTCGTATCCCGTTCCTCTCCAGAAATAGAATATATTTTTTTCTTCGAATGTCTGTTTGCGATAATGTTCTCGCAGGAATCATAATGTTCAAAAAGCGCATCCTCCGCGTGCTGGTGTTTCTGGTGTTGCTGTACCTGCTGGGCGCAATCGCGCTGGCGGAGGTCTCGTTGCACCCGCTTCGAGTTCGCCACGACGTCCGTTCCAGGCATACAAAATTGGCGGAACAGAGCGCGCAAGCCGCAGGCGGCGAACTGCAAAACGTTTCCATCCAGGCACAGGACGGGACGCAACTGCAAGGCTGGTTTGTTCAGCCCGCTCATTCCAATGGAAACGCTGTAATCCTGCTGCACGGCGTGGGCGACAGCCGCTCCGGCATGGAGCCTTACATGGGAATGTTCCTCCAGCAGGGATACTCGCTCCTCATGCCCGATTCGCGCGGACACGGCGCCAGCAGCGGAATCGCCACCTATGGATTGTACGAAGCTGGCGATGTCCACGGCTGGGTGGATTGGTTGCTGGCGAACAAGAAGCCGGCCTGCGTCTTTGCTCTGGGCGAATCCATGGGAGCGGCCATCGTGTTGCAATCGCTGCGCGTCGAGCATCGCTTCTGCGCCGTAGTGGCCGAGTCTCCGTTTGCCGATTTCCGCGAGGCTGCGTATGACCGCGTGAGCCACCAGTTTTCTACCGGACCGTGGCTGGGCAAAACACTGCTGCGTCCTGCGATTGAAGGCGCTTTTCTTGAGGGCCGCATCGTGCACGGGCTCGACCTCGAGAGCATAAGCCCGGAGGCGGCAATCACCGGCGTCAGCACTCCTATTTTGCTCATTCACGGTGCGGCCGATACTCATATCGGAGTGCGGCATTCCCAGCTTCTGCACCAGATTAATCCCAAGACGGAATTGTGGGTAGTGCCCGGCGTGGAGCATACCCTCGTCTTCCGCACCCATCCGCAGGAGTTCATGGATAAGGTCCTCGCATTTTTTTCTGCGCATTCCATGGCATCCGCCGCAAAGGCGGCGTAATCCCCCGAACTTTTCAGCTCTGGCCTGCGTATGATCAACTAGCCTTGTGCGCCGGCCTTGGGTTTCCAAAAAACGCCTGCTGCGATTTTCGCTGTTCCTGTTCGCGCTTTACCTTGCGTTTTGCGCCTGTGCCGCAAAGTTCCTGGTGGATATCACTCTGCGCCAGCCGCACCCGGGTTCCATGGCGCTGGCTCCTCCGCCGTGGCTCACCCAGCCGGTTTTAGGAGGCCAGCCGCAGGAGGTCTCGGTTGAAGCCCAGGATGGAGCCACGCTGCGCGCCTGGTATTTCGTGCACTCGGCCATCACCAGAAACGCGGTGATTGTTCTGCACGGATTGGGAGACACGCGCAAAGGCATGTCAGGCCAGGCGGAGCTGTTCCTGCGCCACGGCTACAACGTTCTGATGCCCGATTCGCGCGCCCACGGCGCGAGCGGCGGCGAACTCGCGACTTTTGGAATACTCGAAGCTGACGACGTGCATCGCTGGGTGAGCTGGCTGCAAGAGCGTTTGCCCAAGGGCGGCTGTGTCTTCGGCTCCGGCGTTTCCATGGGTGCGGGCATCGTGCTGCAAGCCGCCGCCCGAAAAAGCGAACCGCGCTTTTGCGGAGTGATCGCCGAGGCGCCTTACGCTAGCTTCCGCGAGATTGCCTATGACCGCATTGGCCAGCCCTTCAACCTCGGGCCGTGGTTCGGCATGACCGTGGGGCGTCCTATCATCGAATTTGGAATGATCTACGCCCGCTCGAAATACAAAGTCAACATGGAAGAAGCGTCTCCCATGACGGCGCTACGGAACAGTTCAGTTCCTGTGCTGCTGATTGCCGGACTGGCCGATGACAATATCCCCATCCGCCACTCGCGCATGATCCATGAACTGAACCCAGGTGTGATTTTGTGGGAAGTGCCAGGAGTGGGCCACGGCAGCGCCATCAGCGATGCGCCCGAAGACTATGAGCGGCATGTGATGGAGTTTGTGAGCATAAATAGCGAACCTACCTTAAATAAAGCACCTTCAGGAACGAAATGAATTTAGTGTAGAGACGTAGCTTGCTGCTGCCGGAGTTCTTAAATTGATCTGGTCAGCCCCGAGTTTGAATTCTTTTGGCGTCTTGGCCATGGTTTATTGTGCATATGGTTTTCATGAATATGTTTCGCACGAGATTCAAGAAGCAGATTGTTACCGAATTTCTTCCTCCGGCACGCGCCGCTAAGAAGCAGCGAGTGATCATGCTGTGCGATGGCATGCCTTCGATTCCGCGCAAGCAGCCGCTGGCCGAGTTTCTCTCACAAATGGGGTATTGGGTGTTTTATCCGCGTTACAGAGGAGCGTGGGAGAGCGATGGAGTGTTCCTGGAGAAGTCTCCACACCAGGACATACTGGATGTCGTCTCGGAGTTGTCAAAGGGCATAAAGGAGATGGCATTTGGCCGCAAGTTCTCGCTTGCACCGCATGAAATTTTTATCATCGGCGGAAGCTTCGGCGGCGCGGCTGCATTGCTTTGCTCGCTTGATTCGCGAGTGAAGAGGGTGATTGCGAATTGTCCGGTGGTTGACTGGTCGATTCTAACGCGCAGCGAGAAGGCTGAGACGTCGAACCCGAATTACGCGGCTTACATCCGCGAAGCATTTGGCAATGCGTACCGGCTCTCAGACAGAAACTGGAGGAAGCTGCATTCAGGCAGGTTCTATAACCCAAGCTTTCATATGCGTGAAATCGATGCCTCAAAGGTTATGATCTTTCATGCCAAAGACGATGCGTATGTCCCTTGGCGTCCGGTAGCCCAATTTGCCCAGCGCACAGGAGCAAAGCTCAAGCTCCTGGAGCGAGGAGGACATCTCAGCACTGATTTTATCGTGCGGAGATACTGGGCCCAGATAAACAAGTTTTTTCAGCGCTAGACATGTGTATGCCGATACGACCAAGCGCTTATCGCAGTGCTTCTTCCGCATGTGACAGCCAGTCGGGGTTTGAGTATCTCCCTGGGCTTGGGGCCGTCGGCGGGGTCCACGATGCCGTCTTTTTCCATTAAATTCAGTATTTCGGCACCTTGGGGTCAACTTTGTCTGACCATGCCGTGATCCCGCCCGCAAGATTCAACACATTTTTGAATCCCGCCTGCTTGAGGAACTCAACCGCCTTGGCGCTGCGTCCACCCATTTTGCAGTGGGCGACAATCTGGCGGCTGGAGTCGAGTTCATTGACTCGTTTGGGCAGATCATTGACTGGAATCAGGTAACCGCCCAGGTTGCAGATCTGGTATTCGTGTGGTTCGCGCACATCGAGAATAAAGATGTCTTCTCCGGCATCGAGCCGGCGCTTGAGCTCTTCCGGCTGGATTTGGGGAATGGCTTCGTTGCTCACTTTTTGCTCCTCACCGCGAATGCCGCAGAATTGCTGATAATCAATCAGCTTGGTCACTGTAGGATGCGTGCCGCACACCGGGCAATCCGGGTTCTTGCGCAGCTTGAGCTCGCGGAACTTCATGCCCAGCGCGTCCACCAGCAACAGGCGTCCGATGAGCGGATCGCCCGAGCCCAGAATCAGCTTGACCACTTCCGTGGCCTGAATGACTCCCACCAATCCCGGCAAAATTCCCAGGACTCCGCCTTCAGCGCACGAAGGCACAAGCCCCGGCGGTGGCGGTTCGGGATACAGGCAGCGGTAGCACGGTCCTTCTTTGGTGGCGAACACACTGGCCTGGCCTTCAAACCGGAAAATCGATCCGTAAACATTGGGCTTGCCGGTGAGCACGCAGGCGTCGTTGACCAGGTAGCGAGTAGGGAAGTTATCGGTGCCATCCACAATCACGTCAAAGTCGCGGAATAGTTCCAGCGCATTTTCGCTGTTAAGCAGGGTCTCAAATTTTTTGACTTCTACAAATGGGTTGATCTCGTGGATGGTCTGCTCGGCAGAGTCGAGCTTCTTGCGTCCCACGTCGGCGGTGGAGTGGATGATCTGGCGCTGCAGGTTGGTGAAATCTACGATGTCAAAGTCCACGATGCCCAGCGTGCCTACGCCGGCAGCGGCGAGGTACATGATCAGCGGCGAACCCAGACCGCCTGCGCCGATGCAAAGCACCTTGGCCGCTTTCAGCTTAAGCTGGCCCTCCATGCCCACTTCGGGCATGATGAGGTGGCGCGAGTAGCGCAAAATCTCGTCTTTGTTCAACGTTGGGGTCGCATTCGCGACCACGGGTTTTTCTAGAATAGTTGCCATAAGCTTTGTTCTTCTTCAACGGATACTGTCTTCCCCAGTTCCGCATTAAATTCTGCACTTTGTCATCCTGAGCGCCCTTGGCGCGAAGGATCTAGCGGTTCTGCCTGGAGCTACCTCAACCGTGGCCTGAACATTGACGCTCCTCCGGCGATAGAGGGCACAATTGAAATAGAATCTCCCTCTTTGGTCGGCGTGTTTTCTTTCTGCAAATAGCGAATATCTTCGTCATTCACGTACACATTCACGAAGGCGCGCAACTTGCCGTCATCGGTATAAAGATGGCGGCGCAAATCGCCATATTGTGTGGTCAGGTTGGCCAAAGCTTCAGCGACGGTGCCGCCTTTTACCTCTACCGTCGAATTCTTACCGGCATACTGCCGTAATGGAGTAGGAATATGGATCTTCATAATCGCATTCAATAATAACAAGGATGCGCTCAGCCAGCCTATGGATACAAGAAATTGAGTAGCGCCGGCGTCTCGCGGGCTCGTGTGAGCCGGCCCCGGCGTGTCGGGGGCATTCTGCTCACACAATTCCTCAGAATTTGGCCTGCCGAAAGGCTCTACAAAACTTCAATCTTCTCATTTACAAATTTCTTGTCTTCTTCCGTGCTTCCATCGAGCAAGAACGAATTGGTGATCTCCGCTTTGCCTTTGGCGACGGCTGTAATCACGTAGGAGCAGCCCATCCAGTGGGCCTCGGCAAAGTCGGTCTGCGACCACTGCGCCGGATGATCAGGATGCGAGTGATAGAAACCCACAATATCTTCGCCGCGCTCGCGCGCTGTTTTCTGCGCCGCAATCAATTCCTTAGGATCGATATGGTAGCGATTATGCGCGGAATCGGTGCGAGTATTGCCGCAACGGATGGCAAGCGAGATCCGGCGCTCGTTGGCGTCTAAATCCATCTGCCCCAGCAGCACGCCGCAGCACTCATTTGGGTAAGTCTCTTCGCCGTGATGTCGAATTTCATTAAAAAGATCCTTGGGGATTTTGAGCATAATGAATGATTAGAGACAAAAACTTCCTATTCTGATTCAAACCCACAAAGCCAATCCTTTATTCTGAACTATTCCGGGCATAAAGGTAAAATAACATCTGTGAAGAAGTACTGGGACATTCCGGCTGGGCCGCGCGAAGAGGCTCCTGCGCAGGTGCGCCTGCCGGACTCCGTCTCGATCGGCAGTGTTCGGATCTCGCCCGCTACGATCCTTGCCCCCATGGCTGGCGTGACCGATACCGTCTTCCGCCGCTTCATCAAGAACCTCGGCGGATGCGGCCTCATCATGACCGAGTTCACCTCGGCCGATGGCCTGTTCCGCTGCCGCGAATCCAAGCGCAAGCGTTATTTGCATTTCTACGATGATGAGCACCCTATCTCAGCACAACTGTTCGGCAGCGATGCCGAGGTGCTGGCCGGCGCCGCAAAAATTGTGGAAGAGCTGGGCTTCGACCTCGTAGACCTGAACCTGGGCTGCCCCGCCAAGCGCGTAGTGAAGTGCAACGGCGGCTCGGGATTGCTGCGCGATCTGCCGCACATCCGCGTGATTTTCGAGAAGGTTCGCGCCGCGGTGAAGATTCCGTTTACCGTAAAATTCCGCGCCGGGTGGGACGAAAAACAACTGGTTTGCGTAGAACTGGCCAAGCTTGCGGAAAATTGCGGTTTGCAGGCGGTGGCTTTGCATGCGCGCACGCGCGAGCAGGGCTACAGCGGCAATGCCCGCTGGGAGTGGATTGCCGCGGTCAAAGACGCCGTCAAGGTTCCCGTAATAGGAAACGGCGATATCCGCTCGCCGCAAGATGCAGCCGCCATGATGGCACAGACCAGATGCGATGCTGTCATGATCGGGCGCATGGCGCCCTCCAACCCCTGGATCTTCCGCCAGATCGAGCAATATAAGCAAACCGGCAGTTACGACCAGCCCACCCATGCCGACCGCTATGCCATGATTCACACTTATTTCCGGATGCTGCTGGAAGAAGATATTCCCGGCGCCGAAGGCAAGATGAAGCAGTTTGCTTCATGGTTCACGCACGGCATCCCTGGCGGCAGCACGTTGCGCAAAGCCGTGCATAACGCCAAGCGCGGCAGCGAGATTCTGGAAAACGTAGAGCAGTTTTTTGCGGGCCATTTGCCGGTTGCCAGCGGCCAGTTGCCAGAAGAAGCAGGCTCTCAGTTGCCGGGCGCCATTCGCCAGTAAAATATTAGAGTAGAAGATGCTGCTTTTATTACGCTCCCCTTCGTGTCGTTTGTGCTCGGCCTTGGTGCCCTTTGTGGTTAAGCTTTTGTAGTTGATTACTGGTAGCTACTGGCAACCGGCAACTGTTATTTTCTGCTGCTCATTGAGCCCCAAATATCCCCAGGGAATCTTCGGGTCATGGGTAAAAATCGTCAGCCATTTTTCCGGAATGGCTTGCCGGTAGTATCGCTTCTTGTTCTCAATCGTCTCCAGCGGAAACAGATCGTAGCCCATGCCCCAGACCAGATCGAGATGCGCGGTGGTAGGAATAAGGTCAGAGATATAGCAGGCTTTTTTGCCGCCGCTCTCAACCATAATGGCCATCATGGCGCGGGTATGGCCGGGATAGTTGCAAGCTGAAATCCCCGGCGTGATCTCGCAGTCCCGTTGCAGCAGTTGCATCTGCCCGCTGCGGATAAGCGGATCGTAATTGTTGCTGATGTAACTCACCGCATCGCGCTCGCGCTGTTCATTGGCCACCTGCCATTCGCCTTCCGGAGCGTAGTAGCGTGCATTGGGAAAGGTGGGGACCGCAACGCCATCATTAATGACAGTGTTCCAGCCGCAATGGTCGAAGTGCAGATGCGAGTTGATGACAATATCAATCTGCTCAGGCTTGATGCCGGCGGCTTGCATGCTCCCGAGCAGCCGGGCTTGCGGCTGGTAGATGCGCGCCTGCTTCTCGCCCAGCTTGTTGCCGATGCCGGTTTCCACCAGGATATTCTGCTTGCCGGTGCGAATCAGCAGCGAGTTCAGCCCCGTCGAGATGCGGTTGCGCTCGTCGGCAGGCATTTTCTTTTCCCACAGCGGTTTTGGAATAATCCCAAAGATAGCGCCACCATCGGAATAGTAGGTGCCATCGGAAAGAATGGTAAGCTCAAAATCGCCAAACGGAAGACGATAAGTGGGAAGATCAAGAGTGGGCGACATAGAATAGCCAGACCCTCAATTATCGTCTAAATTTCCAACTCGGGGTTTAGCTGAGAACTGAGAACTGAGAACCGAGAACTATTCAGATTCCCACCGCCGGATAATCCGTCGTTCCGCGCTCCTCAGCTTTTGGAGTTTCAAATACATAGCGGTCGTACGGATTGCGCGAGGCCACCCGGCGCCGGCGCAAGGCGCGGCCCGCATAGATGGCGGCAGCTACCACGCCGGCGCCGAGGGCCACCGTCGCTACGATTTTGCCTGGATTTTCCATCATATTTTCCACGACCGGGCCTGCGATGCGGCTGCTGGCCACCATCATTTTTCCGGGAAATCCCATGGCCGTTTCAAAATCCAGAATTGCCTGCCGCCCGCCGCGCTGCAAAGCGCGGTAACTGTAAAGCACAGGATACGATACTGGCACCGAACGATCTTCACCGCCCAGCACCACCGCATGATCGAGGCCACGGTCATGCTGAATCTTGAGCAACTGCCGCAGCGCTTCTTCGATGGCGCCGGACTGGGCCCACTGGCTGCGGAAGGCGATGCGGCCCGATTTGTCGATTAAAAATGCCGGATTGGGCAGGCTTCCATACTTGCGATGGATCGTGCCGCGCAGATCATCCACCAGAATGGGCATTTCTATATTCTCTTGTTCCTGCAGAATCTCAGCCGCGCGGACCTTATCTGCCATGGATTCATGCGCCGGAATCCCGTCTCCCGGATGCGCCTCGCGCACATACACGAACAGGAATTCCACGTCATCGTCGCGATAGCGATCGAACAAATCGTTCATGCCTCCAATCGAGCCGGCCGTCATGGGGTCGGTCGCCGAGCCAAAGGCCAACACAACGTTTTTGCAGCCGTGGCAATCGCTCAGCCGGATGGAATCGCCGGTCAGGTTGCGGGCTGTGAAATCGGGAGCGCGCTCGCCTGGCTTGGGGGCACGGTCAAAGGCGCGGCGTAAGATCTCGCGCGTCATCTGGTCACGGGTGAACTGGCTGTAGTTGTATGGGCGGCTGATGATTCCGAACATGCGCTTTCTCCTAAACTGAAAATTCCGCGGGAACCCCGTTTAGCTACGATGCGCCCGCCCCCTCAGGTGTTGGCGAGCTTCTGGCGCGAATAAAGCAGAGCTGTTTGGGAAATTAGAAGGTAAGTAGGCACAACCAAATCATCACCATAGAAACGGTAGCTCGCCACGTCTCCAGTTGGCGGTGGCAACTAGTCAAATTTTCCAATGACCCAATCATCCGATGACCCAATGACTCAATAACCTAATCCTCCAATGGCCCAACGACAAGCCGTCCATATATAATCTTTGGTTCGCTTCATCAACCGGATTTTTCTGGAGAGTCCCTTGCCCTTACAAGTTGGAGATGTCGCCCCCGATTTTGAACTGGCAGCAGCCACCGGGAGCGAGCGGCATAAATTTAAGCTGAGCGACTATCGTGGCAAGAAGAATGTCGTGCTGGCTTTCTATGCCCTGGATTGGAGCCCGACCTGAACCGCGCAGATGCCGGCGCTTGATTCCGTCCTGGAAAAGTTTGCCGGTTACAATGCCCAGGTCGTGGGCATCAGCATCGATTCCATCTTCAGTCACATCGCCTGGCAGGAAAAAGCAATCGGGATGTTGCGTTATCCGCTGGTCAGCGACTTTTATCCGCACGGCGGCGTGGCCAAAGCTTACGGCGTCTTCCGGGAGGGGCCTCCCCTGCCCGGCATCAGCGAACGCGCCGTCTTCATCGTTGATAAGCAGGGCAAGATCGCCTTCGCCAAAGTCTATGAGCTCGGCGAAGAGCCCCCACATGAGGATTACTTCGGAGTGCTGCAAACGCTGCCGTAAAGATTTTCTTTGTGTTCCTTCGTGCCCTTTGTGGTTAAGCTTTATTTAGGCGCGAATGCCTTGAGCACAATCGGGAAAATCTTCTTGATGTCTTCGGCCGTATAGCGGGCGGGAAAATTCATACGTTCGGCCATGACCTGGTCGCGAATCAGGGATTCAAACATCCCCAAAAGCGCGGAGCGCACCGCCTGCAGCGAAAGGTCGTTGCGCAGCTCGCCTGAAGCCCGCATCTCGGCCAGTATGCTGTCGGCCAGTTGCACCACTTTCATGTAGGGTCCGGTCGCCCTGACCACCGACCCCTCCCGCCGGATGCGCCGCCCTTCGAGCATCATGATGTGCTTGAGCTGCTGGTCGCGGTCTACGGTGGCCAGCACCAGCTCAAGCAGCCATTGCAGCTTCTCCCGCCCTGAAGGAATCTTGTGGATGAAAAGCAGCGAATCGGTCATCGGGGTCCAGCCCTTGTCGAACAAGGCTTCCAGCAGCCCTTCTTTGTTGCCAAAGTGCTTCATCAACTGCGATTCGCTGGTGCCGGCGGCGCGGGCAATCTCAACCGTACTTGTCTTTTCAAACCCGTGCTTGGCAAAAAGCACTTTTCCGGCGTTCAACAGCCGGTCGCGCGAGGAAAGCTTTGCCTCAGGAAGATGGGCCGGCTTGGCAGGCGGTTTTTTCAGGGGGATGGGACGCATGAACCACTACTTTTGTTCCATTATGGTCACAAAATCGCTTACTTTCCGGAAACGAAATTCTATTCAAAAAGTTTGCTTAAATCATTGATGCATTTTCACAAAATCGAAGTAAAATAATCAGAGTAGTAGTACGACTATTCGTTGGCAATATTACTTAAGTGCCGGATTTAGTAACCAGGTTTAGTACCCAAGTTTTGGGCTACTCTCCTTAGGACGCAAGGTTCTGAAGTGGGGAAGAGTGGCATCTGTGGAGGGAAGCAAAGCCCGCCGATCAAAAGGCGGGCTTTGCTTTTGCAGACGACGCTCGCACCCTTTGAAACCCGCCCTTCGGACCTTTTGTAACTACTTCGGTCTGAGTGGCTGTCATCCTGAGCTCTCGGAAAAGCTCGACTGCCTGACTTGGCGGAGAGGGTACTTTGGGCTAAAGTACAGTTCAGATGCCGTCATTTGAAGAACGCCAAAAGCGCAAAGCCATCAAGGGCTCGCTCAAAGCGACTGAGGCCGGCAGCGTTCGTGAAAGCCTGCCGATCACAGCGCAACAAATGAAATCGCTGTTTGATTTTGTTGATGAGCACCTTTCCGACTCCGAATGCGATCATTCCCTGCGGCATACACTTGCTTTTCTCGAAAGCCAGGGCATTCCTGCCGAACCTGTGGTGCCGTGGCTGCGAAACGCACACGGTTACTGCGACTGCGAAGTTCTCTTCAATGCAGAAGAAAAATTTAATTTCGCATTCCCCTCAAATCCATGACCTTCCAGAAAAAATCGTGGCCTATGTGGATATAGACGATACCCTTGGTACGCTTGGTGCTACTCAACAATCGGAGGTTTCAGATCAAGCCACTTCCAGAAGTTCTTCCCTCAATGGGAAGTTTTCTACCACTGCCAGACGAACGTTTGAAGGGGAAGAAGTGATTGTTGTGAAATGGTGCTTCCGGAAAACGCGATCTACAAGGTCTTCCAGAACCTGAATGGTATTAACAAATTTCCAATTACCAAGCTGGGGGGACTGCTGTGTCGGCATGAGGGTCTGCTCCACGGCATCTCTTAAAGCAACTGAACTGCCATCCGGCAGAGCTTTGTTTTCTTCAGCTTCCAAGGCATATTGAACTCCTGGTTAAGCATAGGCTTGATTGAGAAGGAGAAATTTTTACATTCCGCCCACAACACGGCCAGCAGCGGTCAAATGATTTTCACAGCGCTATTCTTCAAGTCAACTGCACTTTGTGTTAACTTAAAATCAAGCCGGGATGGCGGAACTGGCAGACGCAGCGGACTCAAAATCCGCCGGCCTTCGGGCCATGGGGGTTCAAGTCCCTTTCCCGGCACCAACCCTTCTCATTATTTATCCACATCATTATTGATCAACATCTTGCGTATCACGCAAACTTGCTGTGTGGCGAGGCCTGCGAGAAATTCATGGCCGAAATCAGAGGGCATGGATCATGGGCAGATAGACAGGATTTGGAGAATCGTCCGCAAGGGTGACATGCACAGCCCCACCACTCCAAATACGGAGTGCAGTAGTAGACGGCTAATTAGGTTAAATTAACGATCTGGGCCGTTAATTCAACCCAATTAAACTTGATTTTTGCTGAAAGAAAATTGAGACTGCAAAAGCTTGATTGGGTTGTTCGATATTCCCATAACTCCAATTTCTATAATTCAATCCTTTGCGCAAGGTTTCCAGGAGGAAACATGTCACTGTGGATGATTCATGCCCATATGCAAGCTCCGCGCGTGCGCGCGATAACGCAAGCTATCCGCTCGGCCATCGTTCCGGTACTCGTGGCGATTCTGTTTGTATTCATGAGCCTTCCTGCGCGTGGGCAGGTTAGTGTCCTGACCCAAAACGCCGATACCCAGCGCGATGCAGTCTACAGCAATGAGACCAAGCTTACGCCGACTTCCACCATCCACAAGCTCTTTACGATGTCGGTCGACGATCCCGTGATGGGGCAGGCGCTGATCCTGGGCGGAGTGAACGTGTCCGGCTTTCCAACCAACATCCTTTTGGTTGCGACCTCGCAGAACCATAACGCGGGCGCAACCAGCGCCTGGGCATTCGACGCGGATACAGGAAGGCAACTCTGGAAATTAAGTCTGGGGACCAATGCCCCTTTCAATACGGCGACGCCCGTGTTAGACCCCAATTTGGGTCCGCATGGGGCGCTCTTCGTGGTGACCAAGGACAGCGGCACCAATACGAACAGATTGCATGCGATTGACGCGCTTGCCGGAAGTGAACTCCCCGGCAGCCCAATCACCATCTCGCCTTCGTTCAACGGAGTCGGCTTTAATTCGGGCCAGGAGAATGCCCGCGCAGCGCTGTTGGATATAAACGGCACGATATATGTGGCGTTCTGCCACATGACGGACTCGGGCACCTATCACGGCTGGCTGATCGGCTACAAATACACCAACGGCTCCGGCTTCAGCCAGAACGGCGTATGGTGCGACACCTGCGCCAACGGCGGGAACCAGGGCGGACTTTGGGGGGGCGGCGACGGCACCGTCTATGATGGGACGAACATCTTCGTCGAAACGGGCAACGGCTCGATTGGTAACGGGAACTTCGGAATGAGCATCGTGCAGTTAAGCCCATCCGCGCTTGGCACGGTGACATCCTCCTTCCTGCCGCCAAATGCGCAAACCCATAGCAACAGTGACCAGGACCTGAACGGCGGCGGCATGGTGATCATGCCGGGGACCGGAGGCAAGATCTTCCAGGGACCGACCAAGTATGGCTCCATGTATCTCGTGAATGATGCCAATCTTTCTGCTGGCGCCATCAACACCTTCAGCGCGAATTCAACCATTGGACATAGCCCGATCGCCTGGAATTCCGGCTCCGCGCAGTATGCCTACATTTGGGCCAGCGGAAGCGCCATCCAGCAGTACTGCTATTCGGGCGGGAGCCTCGGCGGCGGTGCGTGCCATTCATCCTCATTCACGAGCGGCGGCACGCTGGCCATCTCCTCGACGCCCACCGGCGGCAACGCCATTCTGTGGGCTTTTGGAGGCAGCGAGCTGCACGCCATGAATCCGGCGAATGTTTCCGCTCCGGACTACTGGAACAGCAATATGTCCGCCGGTGATGCCACGGGAGCGGGTGGAGCATATCAATACCTTGCCATCGCGAACGGCAAGGTTTATGTGCCGGCCGGCAACACCATCATCGCTTATGGCTCGGTAAACACTTGCAGCACGGTGCCAACGGCGCCGAGCGGTCTGGGGGCGACAGCTATTTCAAGCAATCAGGTGAACCTGAGCTGGACGGCCAGCAGTACGAGCTGCACGGGAGGCGTTGTTTACAACGTGTTC
>DATHMH010000042.1:0-237786 GCA_035487295.1 Terriglobales bacterium | reverse complement strand
GCAGTTGGATGAAGGCATGGCGGGCGACAACGCGGGCTTGCTGCTGCGCGGCACGGCGAAGGAAGACGTGGAGCGCGGCATGGTGCTGTGCAAGCCGGGTTCGATCAAGCCGCACACCAAGTTCAAGGCGGAAGTTTACGTTCTGACCAAGGAAGAAGGCGGAAGGCATACGCCGTTCTTCAAGGGCTACCGGCCGCAGTTCTACTTCCGCACGACGGACGTGACGGGAGTGGCGGAGCTGCCGGGCGGGACGGAGATGGTGATGCCCGGAGACAACGTGGCGCTGACGATTGAGCTGATCACGCCGGTGGCGATGGAGAAGGGATTGCGGTTCGCGATCCGCGAAGGCGGCAGGACGGTAGGGGCGGGGACGATCAGCGAGATCCTGGCGTAGTTCACCAGGAATAACAACGGAAGAAATTTAACCGCGGGTATCAGACACCGCAAGATCTTTGAGAGACGAGAATGGTTGGACAAAGAATTCGTATTCGACTGAAGGCTTACGATTACCGCATCCTGGATCAATCCACGGGCGAGATCGTAGAAACAGCGCGGCGCACCGGTGCCCAGGTAGCTGGACCGATTCCGCTGCCCACGGTGAAAAACAAGTATTGCGTGCTGCGCTCCCCGCATGTGGATAAGAAATCGCGCGAACAGTTCGAGATCCGCACCCACAAGCGCCTGCTCGATATCCTCGAGCCGACGCAACAGACGGTGGATGCGCTGATGAAGCTTGATCTGCCGGCGGGTGTGGATGTGGAGATCAAGGCGTTCGATAAGGCGCATAAGTAGTTTCAAGTTTCCAGTTTTGGACTTGAAGCTCTTGAAACTCGAAACTTGAAACTGGTGTAAAGATTATGGTCAACGGAATTTTAGGAAAAAAAGTCGGCATGACGCAGATGTTCGATGACAAGGGCGATGTGCGTCCGGTCACCGTGCTGCAGGCCGGTCCGTGCGTGATTACGCAGAAGAAGACCGGCGCCAAAGAAGGCTATGAGGCGGTGCAGATCGGCCTGGTGGAGTTCGTGAAAGAGTCGCGGCTCACCCAGCCCATGAAGGGACACTTTGCCAAGCACAACCTGCCCCCAGTGAAGTTCATTCGCGAAGTCGGCGTGGAAGCCGATGGCGCCAAAGCGCCGAGCGAGAATGGCGAAGGCGGCGGAGTCAAGGTTGGCGACAAGATCCTGGTCGACATCTTCGACAACGAAAAATATGTGGACGTGGTCGGGACCAGCAAGGGGCGCGGTTTTACCGGTGTCGTCAAGCGGCACCATTTTGGCGGCGGCCCCAAGTCGCATGGCTCGATGTTCCAGATCACCGGTTCCATCGGCTCTTCGGCGTTTCCCTCGCGTGTGTTCAAGGGCATGCGCATGTCAGGGCACATGGGCGTGGACAAGGTCACGGTGCGCAATCTGCGCATTTTGGGAATCGATAAGGAAGACAATCTGCTGGTGGTAGAGGGCGCGGTGCCCGGGCCGAAGAATGGCTACGTGGTCATCAATAAAGCCCTGAAGCCGCCGCGCGAGCGCCGCGGATTTGCCGGCGCTACCACGATTGATCCGTTGAAGGCGGCCAAGAAGGCGGCAGCCGGAAAAAGTAAGAAATAAGAATTGACGATTGAGTCATCGGGTCATTGCTTCATTGGAAGAATGATCGAACAAAGCGACAGCAATTGCCCGAAAGAGGAATATCGAGAAAGTAAAGCTAAGAGCTAAAGGCTAACAGCTAAGAGCTTAACTATGGCAAAGATTGACGTACACGATTTAAGCGGTAAAAAGGTGGGCTCATTCCAGCTGGCGGATGAAGTTTTTGGCGCCGTCAATGAAGACCTGCTGTGGGAAGCGGTGAAGCACTATCGCGCCTCGTTGCGCGCCGGCACGCATGCCACCAAGAACCGCAAACTGGTCTCAGGTTCAGGCAAAAAGCTGTGGCGGCAGAAGGGCACCGGACGCGCCCGCGTGGGCAGCATCCGTTCCCCGCTGTGGCGGCACGGAGGTACTGTTCATGGTCCGCAACCGCGCTCCTATGACTATCAGTTTCCGCGCAAGAAGCTGCAAGGCGCATTGCGTTCCGCGCTGGCGGCCAAGCTGGGCGACGGCAAGCTGATCGTGGTGGAAGATTTTGAGCTGAAAGAACCCAAGAGCAAGCAGATGCGCGCCGCGCTGGATGCGCTCAACGTGGAAAAGACGGCGCTGCTGGTGGATGCCGCCTCGAAAGAGGGTAATCGCAACCTGGAATTGAGCGCCCGCAACCTGGATGGCGTGGAGTTGGTTTCGAGCAGCCAGGTGCATCCGTATCATCTGCTGCGCTACGAGCATGCCGTGTTTTCCAAGCCGGCGCTTGAGAAGCTGCAGAGCGCGCTGCAAGCGACCGCCCCGAAATCGAAGCCGAAAGCAGAGGTCGCGTAACGCGAAACGACGATGAAGAGTGCATATCAGATTATTCGTAAACCGGTGATTACCGAAAAGGGATTGGCCGCCAAAGAGACCACGGCAACCCTGGTTTTTGAAGTGGCCCCGGCAGCGACCAAGAACGAGATCAAAGAAGCGGTGCAGGCGATTTTCAAAGTAAAGGTCCACAGTGTGCGTACATCAACTTTTCCGGGCAAGGAGCGCCGGCGGGGCAAATTCGCCGGGTACCGCCCGGATTGGAAGAAGGCGTACGTGAAGTTGAAAGCCGGCGAGAAGATGCCGGAGTATGCACAGAATTTGTGAGAAAGCTCCGAGCTACTAGCTTCTAGCTGTAATTGGGAATTTAAGTTCGTAGCATTCAGGATCAGCAACAGCTAGTGGCTAGAGGCTAGTAGCTGCAGAACGAACAAAGAACGAGACGTAGCAAGCTACGTCTCTACGAGAAAAGATTTATGGCGATAAAAACATACAGACCGATGACGCCGTCGCTGCGCTTTCAGTCGAAGGTTGTCAACGACGACGTTACAACCGACCGGCCGCACAAGCCGCTGACCAAGATCAAGCTGCGCACCGGCGGACGGCGCAACGCGGGCGACATCACCCTCTGGCATCGCGGCGGCGGGCACAAGCGCAAGCTGCGCGCGATTGATTTTAAGCGCGACAAGGCCGGAGTGCCGGCGACGGTGGTTTCCATCGAATACGATCCCAACCGCTCGGCGCGCATCGCGCTGCTCAGCTACATGGACGGCGAGAAACGTTACATTCTGCAGCCGCAGGGGTTGAAAGTCGGGCAGAAGATTGTGAGCGGGCCCGATGCCGACATCCTGGTGGGCAACGCGTTGCCGTTGCGCAACATTCCGCCCGGCACCACGGTGCACAACATCGAGCTGAAGCCGGGCAAGGGCGCGCAGATGGTGCGCTCGGCCGGCGGCGCGGCGCAGCTTGTGGCCAAAGAAGACGATTGGGCGCTGATCAAGCTGCCTTCGGGCGAGACGCGCAGGGTGCTGGTGGGCTGCATGGCTACGATTGGCCAGGTGGGAAACCTGGATCACGAAAATATTTCCATCGGCAAGGCGGGACGCACGCGTTGGTTGGGACGGCGTCCGGTGAACCGCGGCGTTGCCATGAATCCGGTGGACCATCCCCATGGCGGCGGCGAAGGCAAGACCTCGGGCGGACGCCATCCGGTGACGCCGTGGGGCCAGCCGACCCGCGGCTACAAGACGCGGAATAACAAGCGGACGGACAAGTTTATTGTGAACCGCCGCGGTAAATAAGCTTTTAGCCATTAGCTTTTGGCTCCTGGCTACAGACATGACGGGAAGAATTCTGAAGAATTTGAGCTGAAAAATTTATGGGACGTTCAACAAAAAAAGGGCCGTTTGCCGATACGCATCTCCTCAACAAGATTGAGGACATGAACAAGCGGAATGAGAAGAAGGTGCTGCGCACCTGGTCTCGCCGTTCGACCATCCATCCGGAGATGGTGGGGCACACGATCGCAGTGCACAATGGGCGCAAGTTTATTCCGGTGTACATCACCGAGAACATGGTGGGGCACAAGCTGGGCGAGTTCAGCCATACCCGCATCTTCAAAGGGCACTCGATGAAGGCAGCGACGGAAGCCGTTGCCAAGCCGGCCGGAATTCCGGGCGGACCGGGAGCCATAGCTCCGGCAGCAGGCGCGGCTCCACCGCCGGCGGCGAAGGCGTAAAAGAAGCCGCTAGCTTCTAGCTCCTAGCTGTTATTGGGTATGAAATGCTGCCGATGTCTTCCACGCTTCGAAACAGCTAGAAGCTAGTGGCTGGCAGCTAATAGGTGATACGGTTCGCGCGAGAAGAAAGAATTGAGTGCGAGCATAAATTTAGGACGAACAGACATGGAATTTACAGCGCAAGCAAAATTTACCAGGGTTTCGCCGCAGAAGGCGCGGCTGGTGCTGGACCTGATCAAGGGGCGCCGCGTGGAAGAGGCCATGAACACGCTGGCGTTTACCAAAAAGGGAATCGCGCCCGACATTCAGAAGGTCCTGCGCTCGGCGCTGGAGAACGCCAATTATGCCAGCAGCGAAAAGGGCATCGACGTGGACGTGGACAACCTCTACGTCAAGCGGGCGATTGCCAATGACGGCCCGCGGTTGAAGCGTATTCGCCCGGCGCCGCAGGGCCGCGCTTTTCGCTACCAGCGGCGCATGTCGCACATCGAGATCGCCCTGGCGGAGCGCAATGCCGAGGGGCGCGAGGCCATGGCCACCGTCGTCGGAGAAGACGAACCAGCGGAGAAGAGCAGCCCGAAGGCGAAGGCCAAAGGCAAGACTGCGGGGAAGAAGGCTGTAAGCAAGAAATAGGTTGGAGAAGCTGCTAGCTCCTAGCTGTGTCGAAGCACGGAAGATGCTGGCAGCATTCACAGTCAATAACAGCTAGTGGCTAGCGGCTATTGAACGAAATAAACAAGTTGGAACAGTGGGTAGTCAGATTTACCCCTGAAAAGAGAACAAAGAATGGGACAAAAAGTTCATCCTTACGGGTTTCGGCTCGGCTATACCAAGCCGTGGAAGTCGCGCTGGTTTGTGGAGCGCGACTACAACAAGCTGCTGCTGGAAGATTACAAGCTGAAGGCGGAGCTGAAAGAAAAGCTGAAGTCGGCGGGCGTGAGCTCGATTGAGATCGAGCGCCCGGGCAACAAGCTGCGCATCATCATCCGCACCGCGCGCCCCGGCATCATCATCGGCCGCAAGGGGGCCGAGATCGACAAGCTGAAGGGCGAGCTGCAGAAGCGCACCGCGCGCGACGTGTTTATCGACATCACCGAAGTGCACAAGCCTGAGCTGGATGCGCAACTGGTCTCCGAGTCGATTGCGCTGCAACTGGAAAAGCGCGTGGGCTTCCGGCGCGCCATGCGCAAGGCGGTGGATTCGGCGCTGCGCTTCGGCTGCAAAGGAATTAAAGTGCGCGTTTCGGGACGGCTGAACGGGAACGAAATCGCGCGCTCGGAATGGTATCTGCAGGGACGATTGCCGCTGCACACGCTGCGCGCCGACATTGATTACGGTTTTTCCGAAGCACGCACAACCTATGGCGTGATCGGGGTGAAGTGCTGGATTTATCGCGGTGAGATTCTTCCCCAGAAAAAGCGGGAGCCGCAGGTGGATAAGAGCGTTTTTTAAATTGAGTCATTGATTCATCGGATCATTGTGTGATTTTGGTCAACAGTACAGCTTAAAGCGGAAACCGAGTCGGCACTGAGAACTGAGAACCGAGAACTGATTTATGTTGATGCCAAAAAAAGTTAAGTACCGCAAGCAACAGCGCGGACGCAGGCGCGGCAAGGCCTGGCGTGGCTCCGAGTTGTCGTTTGGCGATTACGGATTAAAGGTGCTGGAGCCGGGCTACATTACCGACCGGCAGATTGAGGCCAGCCGCGTGGCCATGACGCGTTTCGTCAAGCGCGGCGGCAAGATCTGGATCCGGCTGTTTCCCGACAAGCCCATCACCAAAAAGCCGGCTGAAACCCGTATGGGTAAAGGCAAGGGCGCGCCCGATCACTGGGTGGCGGTGGTGCGGCCGGGCAAGATCCTGTTTGAGATGGAAGGCGTGAATGCCACCGAGGCTGCCGAGGCCATGCGGCTGGCGGCGCACAAGCTGCCGCTGCGCACCAAGCTGGTGTCGCGCGACACCATGCACGGGTAACTTTAATAGCGGCAATTGCCAGCTCCCCAATTAAGAGAAGCGGCAAATTGCAAAGCAACTGGCGACGGAAATGTAGTTGCCTGACGTTTTCGAAGAAGAATTTATGCATGCAGAAAAGCTAAGAAACACGACGCCGGAAGAACTTCGGCACCAGGAGCAGGAGCTGAGCGATCAGCTGTTTCGCCTGCGCTTCCAGATGAAAATGGGCCAGAGTGAAAGTTTGAAGAAGCTGCGCGACCTGCGCAAAGACATAGCCCGCGTGAAGACAATTTTGCGGGAGCGCGAGTTGGGGATTGCGGTCCATCAACCCCGGGCTGCGGCGGTTGAGACTGCGCCGGCCGCCGAAGTAACCGAGAGCACGCCCAAACCTGCTGCGAAAACGGCAGCGGCCGGCAAACGTGGCGCAAGCAAGGCCAAATCCGCGGGCAGCAAACCCGCGGCGAAAAAGAGATCGGAGAAGAAGTAAGCCATGGCTGAGCACCAGACCGAACAACAGAACCCGGCAAAGAGCGTGTCGCGGCGCAACAGTAAAGTGGGCAACGTGGTCTCCACCAAGATGGCCAAGACCATCGTGGTTGAGGTGACCCGGCAGAGGGCGCACGCCATGTATCGCCGCGTGATTTCGCGGTCGAAAAAGTTTTATGCGCACGATGAAAAGAACGTGGCCCGATTAGGAGACGTGGTGCGCATCGAAGAGACCCGGCCGTTGTCCAAGCTGAAGCGCTGGCGTTTGACGGAAGTGATACGGCGCGCGGCGCTGGCCCCGGGCCAGGCGGAGCTGCCGGGCGACACCGCATAATTGTGGAGCGCGCCTGGTTACGGGCGCCGAGAGAAATTACAGGGGGCCTTGTGCCCGTCGCTCGGAGCCGAAGCCCGAGGCGAAACGTGGAGTTGAAATATGTCTGTGATGATGAGAACGATGCTGGAGGTGGCCGATAACTCGGGCGCCCGCAAGCTGCAAATGATCCTGCCCCTGGGAGGCGGAACCGGCTTGCGCGCCCATCTGGGCGACGTGATCACCGCCGCCGTAAAAGAGGCTTCACCGGACGGGCAGACCAAAAAGGGAACTGTGGTCAAAGCCGTGGTGGTGCGCACGCGCAAGGAGCACCGCCGCCGCGACGGCACCTATATCCGCTTTGACCAGAACGCTGCCGTGCTGATCAATGATGCCGGCGAGCCGGTAGGCACGCGCGTCTTCGGGCCGGTGGCCCGCGAGCTGCGCGACAAGAAATTTTTGAAGATTGTGTCGCTGGCGCCTGAGGTGCTTTAAGAAGCAGTACTCGGTACTCAGTACTCAGTAACGAGGCAGGATGTTAGAAGCGACAAAGTAAAGAGAACTGACAATGAGTACACGAATTGATATCCGAAAGAACGACATGGTGAAGGTGATTGCCGGTCGCGGCAAGGATGAAAAAGATTCCCGCCGCGTGCTGCGCGTCTTTCCAGACGAAGGCAAGCTGCTGGTGGAACATGTGCGCATGGTGAAGAAACATGTGCGCCCCAATCCGCAGCGCAATATCAAGGGCGGCATCGCCGAGCAGGAGAGCAAGATCCATGTCTCCAATGTCATGCTGGTCTGCCCGTCCTGCGGGCCGGTGCGCATCGGGCACGAGAAAAAGGGCGACCGCAAGTATCGCGTATGCAAGCGCTGCGGAACGACGCTGGACAAATAGTTTCAAGTTTCGAGTTTCTGGTTTCAAGTTGTCTTAAGCTTGCTTCTTGCTTGAAACTGGAAACTTGAAACCTGAAACTGAAGTATTCACGCAACGGTAACCACTCCGAGACCGTGAAAGGAATGCAGAGTTTATGGCAGAGAAAAAGACAAATGCGCGGCTGAAAGAAAAGTTTCAGAAAGAAGTAGCGCCGGCGCTGATGAAGGAATTCGAGCTCAAAAACCCGATGGCGGTGCCCCGGTTGCACAAAATCGTGGTGAACATGGGATTAGGCGAGGCCACGCAGAACGCCAAGGTGCTGGATCCGTCGGTGAACGAGTTGGGCCAGATCGCCGGGCAGAAGCCGGTGATCACCCGCGCCAAGAAG
Organism: Terriglobales bacterium; assembly: GCA_035487295.1. Classification (GTDB taxonomy): domain Bacteria; phylum Acidobacteriota; class Terriglobia; order Terriglobales; family Acidobacteriaceae; genus QIAW01. The sequence continues at coordinate 229,646 of DATHMH010000042.1, read as the reverse complement.
TCCATTGCCGCCTTCAAGGTGCGCGAGGGCATGCCTATTGGCGCCATGGTGACGCTGCGCGGAGACCGCATGTACGAGTTCTTTGACCGGCTGGTCAACGTGGCCCTGCCTCGTGTACGCGATTTTCGCGGCGTGAGCAGCAAGAGCTTTGACGGACGCGGCAACTTTACGCTCGGTCTGCGCGACCAGTTGATCTTTCCGGAGATTGACTACGCCAAGGTCGACCGCATGAAGGGCATGAACGTCACCATTGTGACCACGGCCGCCGATGATAATCAGGCGCGGGCGCTGCTGAAGCACATGGGAATGCCGTTTAGGCAATAACGGAGTTTGAAGCAGTCTTGAGAAATGAGTCATTGAAACATTGAGTCATTGGCTCATTGAAGGGCTGAATGACTAAAACAATCTGAAAGCAATGAATCAATGACCCGATGATTCAAAGACTCAATAGAGGAACTGATGGCAACGACAGCAAAACGAGTGAAGGACCAGAGGAAACCCAAGTTTAAGTCCCGGCAGCACAACCGCTGCAGCATCTGCGGAAGGCCGCGCGCTTATCTGCGCAAGTTCGGCATCTGCCGGCTATGCTTCCGCGGTCTGGCGCTGAAGGGCGAAATTCCGGGTGTTTCCAAGTCGTCCTGGTAAGAGAGATTGAGTCATTAGGTCATCGGGTGATTGAGTCATTTAAGAACCCGAGATCCGCGATGAACAATCGCAAAATGACCCAATGATTCAAATGACCCGATGAGTTTGTTTCTCGCGGCTGGTTCTCCGGCATTCCGGAGCTAACGCGCGAGACGAGGAGAGTAACAGCAATGGCATTAACCGATCCGGTGGCAGATTTTCTGGCGCGCGTTCGCAATGCGATCCACGCCCGTCACCCCAAATTGGATGTTCCCGCCTCCAAGCTGAAACTGGAGCTGGCCCGCATCCTCAAGGAAGAGGGCTACATCGCCAGCTTCAAGGCGGTGGAGGAAGAGGGACACAAGATTCTGCGCGTATACCTGAAATACGGCAGCAACAACGAGAGCGCGATCACGAACCTCAATCGTATCTCGCGTCCGGGATGCCGCGTGTACGTGGGCCGCAACGAGATTCCGCGCGTGCTGGGTGGGTTGGGCATCAACATCCTCACCACGCCCAAAGGCGTGATGACCGGGCGCCAGGCGCGCAAGCAGGGCGTGGGCGGCGAGCTGTTATGCGAAGTGTGGTGAGGCAGTTTCAAGTTTCGAGTTTCTAGTGGCAAGCAAGAATCGAGACCTGAGCAGTGTCGGGCGTTTGTGGCAAGAAGAACGCTAATTGGAAATCAAGGAATTTTGCAATGTCGCGAATTGGAAAAAAACCGATAACCGTGCCCCAGGGCGTCAAGGTGCAGGTGCAGGGCAATGTAGTCACCGTGCAGGGACCCAAAGGCAAGGTGGATAATCACCTGCCCGCCGGGGTAAAGCTCGAGCAGGAAGACGGGCACGTGCATGTGACCCGCGAAGACGACTCCAAAGGCGCGGTGCACGGCCTGGTGCGCGCCCTGGTGAACAACGCCGTAGAAGGCGTGACCAAAGGCTGGACGAGAGAGCTGGAAATCGTAGGCATTGGCTATCGCGCCGAGCTGAAGGGCAAGAACACGGTAGTTTTCACGCTGGGTTATTCGCATCCCATTGAATTGCCTCTGCCCGCCGGGATCGAGTGCGCGGTTGACGCCAAGCAGACCCGGCTGACCGTCAGCGGAATCGATCGCCAGAAGGTAGGCCAGGTAGCGGCCGACATGCGCGGGCTGAGGCCGCCTGATCCTTACAAAAATAAGGGCGTGCGTTACGCAGGCGAGAAGCTGAAGAAGAAGGTCGGCAAAACCGGAGCCAAGTAAAGTTAAGAATTACGATTTACGAAGTACGATTTTCGATTTAGCAAAGAAGCACCTGCATTTTTGCAGCAAAGATTTAAGCTAAGTTGGTTCCTGCTGATGCAAGTTGTAATGACTTAAATAAGTAATGTCGTACAACTGAGAACTGAGAACCGACAACCGAGAACTGATTATGATTCCACTGATTTCGAAAGACGAGATAAGGCGGCGGGTGCACAAGCGCATCCGCGAAAAGATGCTGGGCACATCCGAGCGTCCACGGCTGAATGTGTATCGCTCCCTCAACCACATCTACGTGCAGTTGATTGACGATATGGCGGGCAAGACCGTGGTCAGCGCCAGCACCAAAGAGGGTAAGGGCCCCAGGAAGGGCACCGGCAATGTCGCTTCCGCAAAAGAAGTGGGCAAGACCATTGCCGAGCGCGCCAAAGCCAAGGGCGTAAGCAAGGTGGTCTTCGACCGCGGAGGCTACATCTATCACGGGCGCATCAAGGCCCTGGCAGACGCAGCCCGCGAAGCCGGTCTGCAATTTTAAGAATTGAGTGTATATGCCAGCTCCAACAAAGAAATCGAAGATTGATGCAGGTTCGCTGCAATTGAAAGATGAAGTGGTGGCCATTAACCGCGTGACCAAGGTGGTCAAGGGCGGCAAGAACATGTCTTTCGCCGCGCTGGTGGTGGTGGGCGATCCCTCCGCGGCCACCGTGGGCTACGGCTCGGGCAAGGCCAAGGAAGTGCCGCAGGCCATCCGCAAAGGCATGGAATCCGCCAAGAAAAACCTGGTCAGAGTTAACCTGACCCAAACCACCATTCCGCACACGGTGCTGGGACGCTTTGGCTCCGGCATGGTGCTGCTGAAACCGGCCCCGGAAGGGACTGGAGTTATCGCCGGCAAAGCGGTACGCGCGGTCATGACGGCGGTGGGCGTTCAGAATGTGCTCACCAAGTCCATCGGCACCGCCAACCCGCACAATGTGATCAAAGCGACCTTCAATGCGCTGCAGCAGTTGCGCGACAAAAAAGAAGTCGCGGCCTTGCGCGGCAAGACGGTTGAGGAGCTTTAATATGACGGCAGCCAAGTCAAAACAGACGCCGGGAAAAATCAAGATCCAGTGGTTTCGTTCCGCCATTGCTGCGCCGGTGAAGCACAAGAAGGTGATCAAGGGCCTGGGCTTCACCAAGCTCAACCAGGTCGTGGAGCGCGAGGATTCGCCCTCCATCCGCGGCATGGTGCAGAAGGTGCCGCATCTGGTAAAGATCGTGGCCTAGAAGATTTTGTGCACAGACGTAGCCTGCTGCGTCTCTGCAAGAATAGAATTAAGAGATTGCTATGAACCTTTCGACATTACGGCCTCCCAAGGGGGCAACAGCAAACCGCAAACGCGTAGGCCGGGGCATGGGCAGCGGCATGGGCAAGACCTCTACCCGCGGCCATAAAGGGCAGCGTTCGCGCTCCGGTTCGCGCATGATCCGCGGCTTTGAAGGCGGACAGATGCCATTGCACCGCCGCCTGCCCAAGCGCGGATTTACCAACATCTTCCGCAAAGAGTTCGCGGTGGTGAACCTGGATCGCTTGGTAGAGTTGGGCGAGAAGACCATTACGCCTGAGGTGTTGCACAAAGCGCGCCTCGCCGGAAAGAACGATCGCATCAAGATTCTTGGGGATGGCGAACTGAAGAGCGCCATCACCGTTCACGCTCACAAGTTTTCCAAGTCGGCGCAGGAGAAGATCACCAAAGCCGGCGGCAAAGCCGAGGTCTTGCAGTAAATGTTTGAGAAGCTGACCAATATCTTTCGCGTTCCTGACCTGCGCAAGCGTGTGCTGTTCACCCTGGCCATGCTGGCGGTTTACCGGCTGGGGGGGCACATCCCCACGCCCGGCATCAATGCCGACGCTCTGCAGCAGATTTTTGAGCAGAACCGCGGCGGACTTCTGGGCTTTGTTGATCTGTTCAGCGGCGGCAACCTGAAGCGTCTGACCATTTTTGCCCTGGGCATCATGCCTTACATCACGGCGTCCATTATTCTGCAGTTGCTCACAGTCGTGTATGAGCCGCTGGCCAAGCTGCAAAAAGAAGGTGAACTGGGACGCAAAAAGATCACGCAGTGGACGCGTTATCTTACCGTTGTGCTCTCGGCGTTGCAGTCGCTGGGCATCGGCTGGGAGTTGATGCGGCAAAGCCATGGCGACATTCAGCTCGTCATCGATCCTGGCACCGGCTTTTTGCTGAGGGCCATGCTGACCCTGACGGCGGGCTCGGTCTTTATCATGTGGCTGGGTGAGCAGATCACCGAGCGCGGCGTGGGTAACGGCATGTCTCTGCTGATTTTTGCCGGCATTGTCTCCGGCCTGCCGCGCGGCGTTGCCGATTTGTGGGCCAAGGCGCAAACCGGCGGCATGGGAGGCGCTTTTACCCCGATTGCTCTCGCACTGCTGGTTCTCCTGATGGTCGGGGTGGTGGCGTTCATCGTTTATGTTGAACGCAGTGAGCGCCGCATCACCGTGCAATATGCCCGCCGGGTTGTGGGACGAAAAGTAGTGGGCGGCCAGTACCAGCACCTTCCCTTGCGGGTCAACGCCGGCGGGGTGATGCCCGTGATTTTTGCATCGTCGATTCTGACTTTTCCGGCAATGGTCTTCGGGACCGTGCTGCAGAACAACCGCTATTTCAAGGGAGTGCTGGATGCATTACGCTGGGGCGAGCCCGTGTACACGCTGCTGTACGCCCTGGGCATTATCTTCTTTGCCTACTTTTACGTTTCCATCGTTTTTAATCCCACCGATGTTGCCGACAACATGCGCAAGTATGGCGGCTTCATCCCGGGAATCAGGCCGGGCCGGCGTACCGCTGACTACATCAACGAGATCCTGACGCGCATCACGCTGGTGGGCGCCCTGTACCTGATCATTATTTCGCTGATTCCCGAGTGGATGATCAGCGGCATCCACCTGCAGCACACCCCGTTGATCGGCCACTGGTTCGACAACTTTCCCGCGTGGATTCTCAATGGGTTGAACGTAAACTTCTACTTCGGCGGCACGTCGTTGCTGATCGTGGTTGGCGTCGCCATGGATACGGTCAACCAGATTGAATCGCAGTTGATCATGCGCCATTACGAAGGCTTTTCGCGGAATACCCGCGTCAAGGGGCGCAAGTTGTGGTAATGGCTGCGGACACCAAAGCCAGCGAAGCCGCGGATTTGAGGAAGGTTCCGGGATTGAAGACGCGCAACATCGGTCCTGTGATCCTGCTGGGGCCTCCGGGGGCGGGCAAAGGGACCCAGGCTAAAGCCATGGTGGCCCGCTATGGCATTCCGCAGATTTCCACCGGCGATCTTCTGCGCGAAAACCGCGCCCGGGGCACCGAGTTGGGGAAAAAAGCCGCTGTCCTGATGGACTGCGGCCAGCTGGTGCCTGACGACCTGGTTTGCGCCATGGTAGCGGCGCGGCTGGCGGAGCAGGATTGTGTCCGCGGGTTTATTCTGGATGGCTTTCCGCGCACCGTTGCCCAGGCCCAGTGGTTGGACGATTTTCTGGCAAGAAAATGTGGCCTGGCGCCGAGCGTACAGCAGGCAGCAGGCGCACAATGGCCTCCGGTGGTTGTGGTGAGTATTGTGGTTGAGTATAATCAACTATGGCGGCGTCTGACCGGGCGCCGTATGTGTCCTGTCGACGGAACTATTTATAATATTTACTTCCAACCTCCGCGTGTTCCAGATACATGCGATATTTGCGGAAGCAAGCTCATAACCCGCAAAGATGATTCGGAAGAAGTCATTTCGAAACGTCTGAAGGAATATGAAAACCAGACGCTTTCGCTGGTGCCGTACTATCGGCAAACCGGCCGTTTGCATGAAATTGACGGCGACCGCAATGTAGAAGAGGTGACGGCAGAGGTCCTCAGGGCCGTTGAGCATGATCGTTTGTAAGTCACCTGCGGAGCTGGAAAAGATGGGCCGCTCAGGGCATATCCTGCACCAGGTGCTCGACCATGTGAGCGCTTTGGTGGCGGCGGGCGTGAGCACGATGGATCTGGAGCGGGCGGCGGAAAAGAAGATCAGGGAGCTGGGCGCGCAATCGGCTTTCAAGGGATACCAGAATTATCCTTGCGTGCTGTGCACCTCGGTGAACAACGAGGTTGTGCACGGCATCCCGTCGGAAGATTGCATCCTGAAGGCGGGCGACGAGATTTCGATTGATTGCGGTGTGGTGCTAGATGGCTATTACACCGATTCCGCGGTCACGGTGGCGGTAGGGGAAATCAGGCCGGAGCTGCAGAAGTTGCTGGATGTTACCCGGGAATCGTTGCGCCATGCCATCGATGCCGTCCGGATCGGGAACACGGTGGGCCACATTGGGGCCGCCGTACAGCAGTTTGTGGAAGCCAACGGCTTCAGCGTGGTGCGCGACCTCGTAGGACACGGCATCGGCAAGCGCTTGCATGAAGAGCCGCAAGTCCCGAACTACGGACGCAAGGGGCACGGGCAAACGCTGCTGGAAGGCATGGTGCTGGCGATTGAGCCCATGGTGAATATCGGCAAGTCGGGCACAAAGACGCTGCCTAATCATTGGACGGTGGTTACCGAAGACGGCAGCTACAGCGCTCATTTTGAACACAGCGTGGCGGTCACCAAGAATGGCCCGCTGATTTTAACGGCATAATTAAGGTTCCAGCGCGGGCTGCGAATCTAAAAATAAAAAGTAAGGCTAGAAACTATTGAGTAAAGAAGACGCGATTGAAGTGATGGCAACGGTCCTGGAGCCGCTGCCCAATGCCATGTTCCGGGTGGAGCTCGATACCAACAAACACCAGGTGTTGGCCCATGTTTCCGGACGCATGCGCAAGAACTTCATACGCATTCTGCCCGGCGACAAGGTTGCAGTGGAGCTTTCTCCCTATGACCTCAGCCGCGGGCGGATTGTGTATCGGTATAAATAGCTGCTGGCCGCTAGCTTCTATCTGTTTGTGGGCGTCGAAAATGCTTTGCATCTTACACGCCCAGAAACAGCTAGTGGCTGAGAGCTAGAGGCTAAGCGAGAAAGATGGATCGCTCAAAGAAGTTTAGAACTTAGAGACTACAAGGCTTTAGGAAACGAATTATGAAGGTACGGGCTTCGGTTAAAAAGATTTGCGATAAGTGCAAGATCATCCACCGCCGCGGGGTGGTGCGGGTGATCTGCGAGAACTCAAAGCACAAACAACGGCAAGGATGATGGAATTGAGTCATTGATTCATGGGATCATTGAATCATTGCAAAAGCCTTTCAATGACCAAATGACTCAATGACCCAATGAATCAATTGTAGGGTTCTGCCGGACTATTAAACAGGGCCGAATACGTCAGGCCCGAAACGATATTGAAGAGGTAAAACATGGCTCGCATAGCAGGCGTGGATCTTCCGCGCAACAAACATGTACGCATCGCGCTGACCTACATTTATGGGATTGGCATTCCCCGGTCAGACCGCATTCTGTCGACCGCCAAAGTAGAGCCGGTCAAGAAAGTGCAAGACCTGAACGAAGACGAGGTCAACCGCATCCGCCAGACGATTGAAGCCGAAGGCGGGGTCGAGGGCGATCTGCGCAAAGACATCTCGATGAACATCAAGCGGCTCATCGAAATCGGTTCTTACCGCGGTGGACGCCATCGCCGCAACCTGCCGGTCCGCGGCCAGCGCACGCACACCAACGCGCGCACCCGCAAAGGCCCGCGCAAGGGAACCGTGGCGAACAAGAAGAAGACAGCGGCAAAGACATAGCCGCTAGCTATTAGCTTCTAGCTGTGCTTAGGCGTAGAAAATGCGCGCATCTTGCACATCCAGAAACAGCTAGTAGCTAGGAGCTAGAAGCTGAGCAAACAAGATGGGGTGCTCTGAGATTAAGTTGAGAGCTAGAGAATACAGACTTTTTTAGGGAACAAACAATGGCAAAACCAGCAGCAGCAACAACCGCCGGCGCGGCGGCGCCGGATAAAAAAGGCAAGAAGAAGCAGTTCAAGAAAAAGGAACGCAAACACGTTCCCCACGGCATTGTTTACGTACAGGCGTCGTTCAACAATACGCTGGTGACGATTGCCGACCTGGAAGGGCGCGTGGTTTCCTGGAAGAGTTCAGGCTCGCTCGGCTTCCGCGGGTCGCGCAAAGGCACTCCGTTCGCGGCCCAGCAGGCGGCCATGAACGCCGCCAACCTGGCCCGCGACCACGGTATGCGCAGCGTTGATGTGCGCGTGAGCGGACCGGGGTCAGGACGCGAATCAGCCATCCGTGCTCTGGGGGCAGCTGGTCTCGAGGTTCGCTCCATCCGCGACGTGACGCCGATTCCACACAATGGATGCCGGCCGCCAAAAAGAAGACGAGTGTAAGCACGACGTAGTTTTTGATTGGGTCATTGAGTCATCGGGTGATTGATTCAAATGACCGATACGGGTTCAAGAGTTCAATGACTCAATGACCCGATCACCCAATGAATCAATTTTTTGATCGGGAAGAAGGGACGCCATCCTGTAAACCGATCCATAACCCGAAACAGGAGAAAAAATGGCTCGTTATACTGGTCCAGTATGCCGCCTTTGCCGGCGCGAAGGCATGAAATTATTCCTCAAAGGTCCCAAGTGCTTCAGCGAGAAGTGTCCGGTGGAAAAGCGCAACTTTGCCCCGGGCCAGCATGGCAAAGACCGCAAGGCCAAAGTGGTGGGCTACGGCCTGCAACTGCGCGAGAAGCAGAAGGCCAAGCGCATGTACTTCACGCTGGAAAAACAGTTCCGCAACTATTTTGAAAAGGCCGCCCGCACCAAGGGTGTTACCGGCGAAGCCCTGCTGCAACAGCTGGAGCGCCGTCTGGATACCGTTGTGCAGCGCCTGGGCTTCGCGCTCTCACGCCGCCAGGCCCGCCAACTGGTGCGGCACGGGCACATTGCCGTGAACGGAAGGAAGGTGAATATTCCCTCCTTCGAGGTCAGTCCTGGCGAAGAGATCACGATTCGCGAGAACAGCCGCAAGCTGGTCATGCTGGAGCAGGCGAAGGAATTTACCAGCCATCAGCCGGCGCCGGCATGGCTGGAAATCGATCGCGATAACTTCAAGGGACGCATGCTGGCGATTCCAAAACGCGAAGACATTAACATCCCGATCAATGAGCAGTTGATCGTGGAATTGTATTCGAAGTAAGTGTAGAAACTGGTTGCATAAGACTGCTTGCATAAATTGTTTTCGGAAGGGCATGGCTTCCGAGCCTGTGAAAGAAAAGTGGGCTTGAAGAAATGTCAGGGCACGGCTTCAGCCGTGCCGCTTAGGCCTCTGAAATTCGGGCTTTAGCCCCTGAGGTCACGTACAAATCCGAAAATTTATGCAATCAACCTAAGATTTGTTTTGGGGGGAAGATTCCCGAAAACATGCAAGGCCCGGTTTCGGGCCAGAACAGCCTGGATGCTTTTTCACTCGCCTAGGGCCTTGGCGAGATGGCATCCCGCGCGGAATGGCCGAGACTATGAAACATGGAGAAGGTAATGCTTTGGAAAGGCTTTCAAAAACCCAAGAGACTTTCGGTTGATACCGACAGTCTAACCGACAAATACGGACGCTTCTGGGCCCAGCCCTTTGAGCGCGGATTTGGCACCACCATCGGCAACGCGCTGCGCCGCGTGCTGCTTTCCTCAATCGAGGGCGCAGCCGTGACCGCGGTCAAGATTGAAGGCGTGCTGCACGAGTTTCAATCGATTCCCGGCGTGGTCGAGGACGCGACCGATATCATCCTCAACCTGAAGCAGATTCCGTTTAAGCTGAACGGTGAAGGGCCAAAGGCAATCTACCTTAAGGTGGATCAGCCTGGAGTCGTAACCAGCGGCATGATCGAAGCCGACGGAGACGTCGAGATTCTCGACAAAGATATGTACGTCGCTACCGTCAGCGAAGGCGGGCGCATTGAGATGGAAATGCGCCTCAAGCGCGGGCGTGGTTACGTTTCCGCAGACAAGAACTTCGAAGAGGACCTGGGAATCGGATTCATTCCCATAGATTCCGTGCACTCCCCGGTGCGCAAGTGTAATTACACCGTGGAAGCGGCGCGTCTGGGGCAGATTACCGATTACGACAAACTTACCCTCGAAGTCTGGACCAACGGATCGGTGAAGGCGGTCGACGCCATCGGCCTGGCTGCCAAGCTGCTCAAAGACCACATGAATATCTTCATCAACTTTGAGGAAGAGCTTGAAGCCGCCACCTCCGGTGACGACCGCAAGCCCGAGATCCGCAATGAAAACCTGAATCGCTCGGTGGAAGAGCTTGAGCTTTCCGTGCGCAGCTACAACTGCCTGAAGAACGCCAATATCCAGACCATCGGCGAGCTGGTTCAGAAGACCGAGAACGAGATGCTCAAGACCAAGAACTTTGGCCGCAAGTCCCTGAACGAGATCAAAGAAATTCTCTCGAACATGGGCCTCAGCCTGGGTATGAGGATCGATGAGAACGGCAACGCGGTTCCCAATCCGGCAGCGCAGCAGGCTGTGCCGGTGCAAATTGGGGATGAAGAGTAAAGAAGCATTCAGCAGTCAGCACTCAGCATTCAGCCCAAGCGCGAATGCTGAGTGCTTAAATTACTTTAAATTCTGTGAGGCCGAATTTTCTGGACACATGAAGGATGAAGAACCCCGAAGGGGGTGACGCATTATAGCCCAGCGCTTCCAGCGCTGGGTATGCGAAAAAAGCTGTTAGTCCCGTAGGGACGGCGCCCTTCAAGTACTCTACAAAATTCTTTAGGCCCTGGGATCGAATTCGATTGCGAAACTGATTTAAAAGATTAGGAAAACAACATGCGTCATCTCAAAGCAGGATGGAAATTAGGCCGCAACACCAGCCACCGCCGCGCGCTTTTGCGCAACCTGGTGACCTCGCTCATTCTTCAGGAACGGCTGGAAACCACCGTCACCAAAGCCAAAGCCATGCGCCCGCACGTGGAAAAAATGATTACCCTGGGCAAGCGCGGCGATGTGGCCGCTCGCCGGCTGGCCGCCGGTTTTCTGATGACTCGCGAAGCCGTAGACCGGCTCTTTGATACGGTTGCGCCGCGCTACGGCGACCGCGAAGGCGGCTGCCTGCGGATTATCCGCAAGGGCTTCCGCCGCGGCGATGGCGGCGAGACCGTTTACATCGAGCTGCTCGGCTCGGAGAAGATCCAGCAGGAAAAGCGCGAAAAGCGCGCCGAAGCCCGCGCCAAGAAGGCCGAAGAAGCCAAAAAGGCAATGGAAGAACAGAGCGCGGCAGAAGGCGAAGCAGCTGGCGCCGGCGACGAGAAGAAAGAGAAAGAAGAAAAATAAGTCTTCGTTCCTGACCAAAACTGGTTTCAACCGCTTATGTTTTCCAAACGCACCTTATGTAAAGGTGCGTTTTTCTTTTGGCCGCGACAGCTGCGATACGGTTAATTCATGCGCAATGATATCAAACCTTGGTCTTTAAGGAATTGTCACTTATCATTTTCATTGAGTATGCTTGGAGTTCGAGGGGCTTCAATCCCGTGCGCGGGGGATACATCGATGTGGAAATTGCTCAGAAGCATGTATCAGAACACTACTCTTGGGGGCGCTGCATGCTATTGAACCGTAATGATTTAACTTGGAATCGACTACTTAAAGTAGTACCCCCTCCCCGCCACTACTTGACCCTGTAGAACTAAGGTATTCAGATGCAAACAGAAACCTTCCAGCAAACAGAGACGGCTCGCAACGTATATGTCCTGGGCGTTACTTCGCTGCTGAACGACACCGCCTCTGAGATGGCCTACTGGATCTTGCCGGCGTTTCTCATTACGCTCGGGGCAGGGCCGGCGCAATTGGGAGTAATTGAAGGAATCGCCGAAAGCGCCGCTTCTTTTATCAAACTTTTTTCCGGACGCCTCACCGACCGTCTCCCACGCCGCAAGCCGCTGGTGGTCATGGGATACACCGTTGCGAACATCGTCAAGCCATTGCTGGCCATGGCCAAATCCTGGTGGCAGGTGCTGTTTATCCGTTTCGCCGACCGCGCCGCCAAGGGCCTGCGTGGCGCGCCGCGCGACGTGATGCTGGCCGAATCCACGGACAAAGCAAAGCTGGGCTCTGCATTTGGATTGTTGCAGGCCATGGACTCGGCAGGGGCGATTCTTGGTCCGCTGATCGCTTTGCTGGTCCTCGACCTGCTGCACCAGCCGATGCGCATGGTCTTCTGGATTGCTGCCGTGCCTGGGTTCCTGACCATTGCGGTCGTGTTGTTGTTTGCCAAAGAGACGCGCAAGGAGCGCGCAACCGAGGACGGCTCCGATGCACGCATGGCCCAGGCGAGCGCCGCACAAGTCTCCAGGTCAGGGCCTGTCATTTTGCCTGCGAGCTTTTATTATGTGCTGGCTGCGGTGACTTTGTTCTCGCTGGGAAATTCCAGCGACATGTTCCTCATTCTGCGCGCGCAGAACGTTGGTATCCCGACGGCGCACGCGCCGCTGCTGGGGCTGGTATTCAATTTCGTATACACATTGGTGGCCTGGCCGGCGGGGAAGATCAGCGATAAAGTTTCCAAGCCCGTGGTAGCTGCTGTTGGGTATCTCGTCTTTGCCGCTGTCTATCTCACCTTTGCAGCCGCGCCTTCACGGGCGGCGATCTGGGCAGCCATGACCGGCTACGGCATTTATTATTCGCTCACCGATCCGGTGCTGCGCGCTCTAGTGGCGCAGACCATTGCTCCTGAAGCGCGCGGACGGGCCCTGGGCATCTTCTTCTTTGTTACCAGCATTGCCACGCTGCTTTCCAGTCTCATCACCGGCGAGTTGTGGAAGCATTTTGGGGCGGCGCTGCCTTTTTATCTTTCAGGCGGATTGGCGGTAGTTGCAGCCGTCATGCTATTGCTGCAAAAAGCAATTAGAAAAAAGCACTTAGCAATCAGCACTCAGCCAATTAGGACCATACGATTTCACAAATACCGTATACGTTACCGTGGAAGAGCGGGCGTTTTAGGCCCGTGTTGAGGTGCCAAACAAAATGGGCTTTCAGCCCCGGCGCCGCGCGGATGCAACAATTCTTAGTTGTTTTCCCACTTGGCCGCAGGTCAAGCTTTACGCTGAGCTGGCTTCGGCTGCTGCGGCTTGGGGCCTCTGACGGCGCCGTAAACGGATAAGAGTGAGCGCAACCAGAACTCCCACGCAGTCAATGGCCACATCGCGCGGGCTGCTGGTGCGTGAGGGCACGAAGCTCTGATGGAACTCATCAAGGGCAGCCACTGCAAGACAGAATGCCAAAGCGCGCCGCGCCCATAGGATGCTCCAGCCTGCCCGCGTCCCACGCCAGGCACGAAACCACAGAAAACCCAGAATGCCGTATTCGGTCAGATGAGCGAGCTTGCGAATGACGAAATGGGTGAGATCGAAGGAGGCGGGTTGCATCCAGCCGAGAAATATGTCCAATACGCTGCCGGTGTGCTCGGCGGAGAAGGCATCATTCGATGCAAGCAGAACCACGGCTGTCCAGATAAGGGCCGGGAGCAGATAGACGACAAAGCTTCGGTAGGTAGAATTCAAGTCAAGAACACTCGGCAAATATTTAGATTAACGATTCGGTGATTTAAGATTTCAGAACCAATTCGTAATTCTTAAATCGTAAATCATTCCAGCCTGTAATTCGGCGCTTCGCGGGTGATGACCACGTCGTGCACGTGGCTTTCGCGCAGGCCGGCATTGGAGATGCGCACGAAACGCGCCTTCTTCTGCAGCTCTTCCAGGCTGGCGCATCCGCAGTAGCCCATGCCCGAGCGCAATCCGCCCACAAGCTGATAGACCATGGCAGCCACGGTGCCGCGGTAAGGCACGCGGCCTTCGATTCCTTCCGGCACCATTTTGCCCAGGCGGTTGCCATCATCGTGTTCAACGTTGAGGGCGGCGGAGGAATCAGGTTCGGCGCTTTGCATATAGCGTTCGCTCGATCCTGCGGCCATGGCAGAGAGCGACCCCATGCCGCGATAGGCCTTGAACGAGCGTCCCTGGTACAGAATGGTCTCGCCGGGCGATTCCTCGGTTCCGGCGAAAAGCGAGCCAACCATGACCACGCTGGCCCCGGCGGCGATGGCCTTGGTGATGTCGCCGGAGTATTTGATGCCGCCATCGGCGATGACTGGAACTTCAGCATCGCGGCAGGCGCGCGCGGCCTCGGCAATGGCAGTGATCTGCGGCACGCCGGCGCCGGTGACAATGCGGGTGGTGCAGATGGAGCCGGGACCAACGCCAACCTTGACCGCGTCCACGCCGGCGCGCACCAGTTCACAGGCGCCGTCGAAAGTGGCTACGTTGCCGGCGAGCAGATCAACCTCGGGGAAGCGCGACTTGATCGCCTTCACCGCTGCAATCACGCGGCTGGAATGGCCGTGGGCGCTGTCAATGGCGAGCACGTCAACTTTGGTTTTCAGCATCTCCTGGGCGCGCTCCATGAAGTCGCCGGTGGCGCCGATGGCGGCGCCCACGCGCAGGCGTCCCTGGCTGTCTTTGGCGGCGTCAGGGTATTTAAGTTTTTTCTGGATGTCTTTGACAGTGATCAGGCCCTTGAGCGTGTACTTGTCATCAACGACCAAAAGTTTCTCCACGCGGTGCTGGTGCAGGATTTTTTCCGCTTCCTCCAGCGTGGTGCCCACCGGCACTGTGATGAGGTCCTTCTTGGTCATGACCTTGCTGATAGGGATATCGGTGCGGGTCTCAAAGCGCAGGTCGCGATTGGTGAGAATGCCGACCAGCTTTTTGTTCTTGGTAATGGGGACGCCCGAGATTTTGAATTTGCGCATGACCTCAAGGGCGTCAGAAATTTTGGCTTCGGGCGACATGGTGACCGGGTCAACGATCATGCCGCTCTCCGAGCGCTTTACTTTGTCTACCTCGCTAGATTGCTGCTCAATCGTAAGGTTGCGGTGGATAATCCCCAGCCCGCCCTGCTGCGCCATGGCGATGGCCAGACGCGATTCGGTAACGGTATCCATGGCGGCGCTGATGAGAGGGATGTTCAGCGTGATGTTGCGCGAGAGCCGGGTGCGGGTGTCCGCGTTGGCCGGAACTACCTCAGAGCGGGCAGGTAGAAGTAATACGTCGTCAAAGGTCAATGCCTCGGGAACAGGAAAATTAATCATATGTCAGGTCTCGCGCCGGGTAGGTAAACTTCTATTGTAGCAGCTAACATTCAAACTGGAGAGGCAATGCCCCAGAGCACACAACCGGACTCAAACGGGCTCATGCACATACGCGCAGTTATCTTCGACTACGGCGAGGTTCTGTGCCATCCGCCCACACCGGAGGCGATTGGCCGCATGGCGAGTGTTTTTCAGGTGAGTCCCAAAGATTTCCCCGAGTTGTACATGCGAAACCGCGGGCTCTATGACCTGGGCGATTTAACCGCGGACGCTTACTGGATGAAGCTGGCACACGATGCCGGAGTGAAGATTGGCGGCAACCAGGTCGGAACACTGAGCGCGTGGGACGTGGAGATGTGGTCCACGATTAATGTCGAAATGATGAAGTGGGCGAAAGACCTGCGTTCGGCGGGAATCAAAACCGCGATCCTGTCAAACATGCCCGAGGATATGGTCATTCATGTCCGCAAGAACTTTCAGTGGCTCAGCGATTTTGACTGTCATGTCTTCTCCTCCGAGATCGGCGTAATCAAACCCGGTGCGGGCATCTATCAGCACTGCCTGGAATGTCTCAAGGTGCATCCCTCGCAGGCCCTCTTTATTGATGATCGCGAGGCAAACGTAAGGGGTGCGCGCGAGCTTGGCATCCACGGAATTCAATTTCAATCGGGCACGCAGCTCAGCAGAGAGCTCCGCGCAATAGGATTCCCCATAGAGCTTGTCAGCGAGCTTTGAAGCACCGTCTCCGATCTCTTCCAAACCATTTATGGACCAGTTCCATGGCGTTGGGTAAAGCGGTAGCCGCCAAATGATTCCCCTGCGGCTTAGTGCTTCTCTTTGCAGGGATCTTCCTCGTTAAACCACTTCATATCTTTAATCGGCGGATTCTGGTTGAAACATTGGTCGATGAAATCATCTGTGTAGTCGGCCGTTTTGGCCTGCTTCAATGCGTCCTCACTTAGCTCATGGAAGGCGAAAGTGATGGCGCCGTCGGCTGCGACGGTGCCGGTCACATATCCATATACGTGATCATGGGCAACAGTGCCCGGCGGCAGGTTGGGCGGCAGCTTGTAGCGAACCGCGCCGGCGGTGCCGACAACCCATCCCGGCAACACGACTCCGC
This sequence comes from Terriglobales bacterium, assembly GCA_035487295.1. Taxonomy (GTDB): domain Bacteria; phylum Acidobacteriota; class Terriglobia; order Terriglobales; family Acidobacteriaceae; genus QIAW01. The sequence goes on along the minus strand of DATHMH010000042.1, from coordinate 213,540 downwards.
CATTCTTTGGGTCATTCCAGTAAGGCGTGTTATAGGCGTTTTCCAGATAGAAATGTGAATGGCTGGCCAGCACATACACTTTCTTGTGCGCCGTCTGTTGCGCATGGACCAGGGCTTTGTATACGGCGCGCCCGGAGGTAATGCCATCCGAACTGCTGCACATGCTGTGCCCGGCGGAGAGGCTGTCGGGAAGGGCTTCGTGCATGCCAACCACGATGGTGCGGATGTTCTTATCGGCTTCGTCGCGCGAAACCAGAGCGAAGAACCATTTGAGTTGCTTCTCGTCGTAAGCGGAATTTAACGAATTATCAAGACTGATGAAATCAACGCCATTCCTGATCCAATGATAGTAAGCGGTGGGCGCGGTTGCCGACGGGTCGTCTTTAAGGCGTTGCGCTTTCAGTTCCGGCTTATCAAACCAGCTTTGAAACTTGTTTAACAGGTCATCATGGGTCTTGGGCGCTGCGGTCTCGTGGTTGCCTGGCGCAAGATAAACGGGAACGGGAGCAAAGAGCGCAATCTGGTGGGAAAGAAAGTCGTCCCACGCGGCAGAGAGATAGCTGGCCTTGTCAGACGCTTTCCCGTCGAGTTTGGCCTTCACGCTGGGCTCGGCAAGGTAGTCTTCGTCAGGTCTGGAGATGACGCGGAAGTCTCCCAGATGCCAGTAGAACTCCTCCCCGTCTTTCTTTACCGCTGCTGCAATGGCCGGCATGACAACGTTGCCGCAATTACGGGAATCTCCGGAGACGGCAAAACCCCAATTCTTGGCTGATTTGTGAGTGCGTGGAGACTGTTGGGCAAGGGCCGCGATGCCGGCGAGCGAGATGAAACAGACGATTGTTGCAGCACAACGCAGACGAAAGAAATAAGCCATGAAACGGAATCTCCAGACAGGCAAAAGTATCGAGCAACCGAAGACGATTCGTGCGAACATGATTTTACGTGACCCCGCTGGAGATGTTGCGGCGATCCTGCCGATTTTCATGGTTTATTAACAACAACCGTGGCGGTTATGATTTGGCTTTGTTCTGAGTCGATTGCTGCTTCTCTTGTGCGGTAATAGCCTGGCGGATGGCGGCTTCTGGTGCTTTGTCGTCGTAGTGGACCTCGCCATCGGCGGTAAGTTCAACCCCAAGCTTCTGCCAAAGCTGCTTCAGATCAACGGGGTCCGGCTTGGCTCCCATTTGCTGATAGAGTTTCTGCAACACATCGGTTCCGGTCGCGGCATCTCCAATGGCCAGGGCTTTTTCAATTTCCCAATCCTGGGTTATGTTGCCGCGAGCCAGAATGGCGCGCAGCGCGTCCGGTAATCCCTTGCGATTGTTTGTGCGTTCGCGAATTTGCACATCGGCCAGCAGGCAGAACATAGCTCCGCCCCAATACGTTCGTCCCCATGTGGGCGTATTGTCGAGTCCTTCATCGCCCGCTTCGGGCTGACCCTTGGGCATGTCGCGAATGAATTGCTTCCACACCTCAGCGACGGGAAAGCTGCCTGCCTGCGCGCGCGCAACCGGCTCAACATAAGTTGAAATCCCCTCTTCGATCCAGTGATGATTTTCCGCCATCGAGGGAAAAGCCAGGTGGATCATCTCGTGGGTCAACGTCCAATCATCTTCGAGGTCGGGAAGATCGGTCTGGTCGCCGACGGTGATCATGATCAACCCTCCACCGCGCGGGAAGGTAACTCCGTGGCGGATGCCGGAGCCATGGCCGGCGTGAATCTGCAAGGTAAGGTGCGGAACCGGAAAGCGCCCATAGTAACGCGAAACCGCGTTCGCGGCAGTCTGAACCCAGTTGAGCAGGTCCTGGCGCGAGACGTTCAACGGATCATCGGGCAGCGTGATATCGATCTTTCCATCTGGCACAGCCATGACAACGTGCTGGGAAGCGGATTGCTGAGCATTCAGTGGAGAAATGAATAACGATAGCAATGGAATAAATATGTGAAGTTTGCTGAGACCAGAAAGCGTATGCCGTGAGAACAGGTACACACTTTTATTGTATCTATCTTTCGTGAAGTATTTTCCCCAGAGCGAAAGACAGCCCGGTCATTGTTTATTTTCTGGAGCTGTGCAACCCATTTTCAACTTCAACCCGAAGCTCCACTGATTGCTGAGGTTAGCTCGCGCTTCTTGCGGAACCAACGTATGAGGGTATCGAATGAAAAAAATCCAGGGCCGAAGAAAAGGATCAGCAGAAAGATAAACAGGAAATTATAAGGAGCAGCTCCGGTAAATTTGTCGGGGTCAGAGAAGATCGAGTGCAGCGCCTCGTTGTCGGCAACCACGTAGGCGACGATCATATCAATCGCCATCGGTATTGCCATCAGGCGCGAGGCCAGCCCGAGCATGAGCATGATCCCGCCAACGGTTTCAAGCCACGCGATGAAATGCGCGTTAAGGGCGGGAGCAGGAATGTTCAGGCTCGTGAAATACTCCACAACTTTAGAGATGTCTGCCAGCTTGCCCCTCCCGGTCTGGTAGAACTGCCAACCAAAGTAAAGACGGATGGCGAGCAGGAAGGGATGCTGGCCCAGATTAGCCAGCCGCAGAAACCAGGAGTAGGCGGAGTCAATGAATTTCATCAACGATTTCATAATTTGATTGCGTTCAGGGCTTTTGGGCAAACCATCCCAGTGACGACCAGTTGGCAAACCAGTCATGCAGCTGCCCGCTCACATGTTCCACACTCTCGTTCGACCAGTTGACCGAGGCCTCGATGGCTTCCGAGAGCGGCTTGCCCTCGCGAAGCGCGCGCAGCAGAGCGAAGGCATCCGGTGTAAGCCTCTTGAAGTAGACACTATGATCTTGCCGGTGGACCACCAAATATACCTTTTCCGGTTTAGGCAGCGATAGATGTTTAGCACGATGCCGCGGATTACGGGCCGTCACTACGTTGCTGGCGATATCGATATCCTGTTCGTCGTTATGGCGGATACTCAAGAGCAGTTCATCCACGGGATAAGCAAGGTCAAGCAAACTCAGATGCGGCTGCAGGAAGAAGACCGGATCTTCGCCGAGTTTGGCCAAGTCCTCCTGTTTGAGCGGCAGCCATTCCGGGCCATCGAATGCTTCTATGTCAGCCCACTCGAGCCGGACCATATCCATGGCGATGCGTTCAACTTTAGGGGCAAACTCCAGATGGTTCATCAGCCATTTTTCCAGGCGGGAGCCGAGGTTACGCAGCGTGAACGATTCTGAAGGCAACTCCGCCAGGTAAGCCACAGACAACTTCTCAAACCGCCGCTCTCCGATGATGGCCCTCAGCCCGGGAAAATCTTCCGCCAGGGCGGAAAGAATGCGGAACCAATAAACTCGATTATAGATTTCCAGCCGCTCAGACGACGTCAGCCGCTCATTCGGTTTGATGATCGATTCCGCGATCTCTTTTGTGGACCTGCCGTCAAGAGTATGAGAACGCATTTTTTCCGACGGGGTAAGAGGCTGGCGAATCACATCGAACACCGCGCGCTGCAGTTCCTCGAGATTCATGAGGCCACCTGCACCTTTGCCGGGACGTATTGCGTGGCTTTGAGGGCCTCATTGTGAACTTCTTCGAAAGACGGGATGCGGTCATCCCACTCCAGTAATGTTGCCGTGGGACCCACTCGTTCAATAGCTCGTGCGTAAAGCTCCCACACAGGGTCAATCACCGGATGATCATGGGTATCGAGAATATATTTCCTGTACTTGGAATGCCCGGCAATATGCATCTGCGCCACACGTTCACGCGGAACGTTATCGACGTAATCCATAGGATTGAAACTGTGGTTCTGCGATGACACATAGATATTATTTACATCGAGCAGAATGCCGCAGTCGGCATCTTCCACAACTTCATTGAGAAATTCCCATTCGGTCATCTCAGAGACATGGAACTCGGCATAGCTGCTCACGTTTTCGACGGCGATAGGAACTTCCAGGAAATCGCGCACCTCACGGATTTTCTGCGCGGTCCGCCTGGCCGCTTCAAAGGTGTAGGGCATGGGCAGCAGGTCATGTGAGTAGCGCCCGTCTACGCTTCCCCAGCACAGGTGATCGGTGAGCCAGGGTGTCTTGGTGCGCTTTACCAGAGTTTTCAGACGCTTCAGATGCTCGCGGTTCAAAGGCTCGGCGGAGCCAAAGTACATGGAAACCCCATGCTGAACCACGCGATACCTTTCCAGGATCTGATCGAGAACATACAAGGGCCGTCCGCCATCAACCATGAAGTTTTCAGAGATGATCTCGAACCAGTCCACGACCGGTTTTTTTTCGAAGATATGCTCGTAGTGCGGGATTCGCAGGCCAATGCCGACGCCATAGTCAGTGTGGCCGTTAAATGGATTTGCGGGCATAAATGTTATGATTCCGGATAGGAATTAGAACAGGAGGGACCAGCGGTCAGATTTCCACTGGCCCCCCGGAAAAAATAAAGGGACCAAAACAACTATTTCGGCTGCTCCGTTTTGGGCTCTTCCGTCATTTTCTTGCCATCAGTACGGCACCCGCCCATGCCCTTGCAAGAGTTCTTGCCTTTGCAGCCATTGTCTCCGGTTTTACAACCGCCCTTGCCTTTACAGGAGTTCTGGCCTTTACAGGCGTGTTTTTCCTTCTTGACTTTTGTTGCTTTCTTGCCGCTGGTGGCGGCTTTGTCGCCACCGGTGTCCTGCGCCTTCACAGAAACGCTTGTGCCGGCAACAAACCCGGTTAGAGCCGCACCGACCAGCAGTGCTCGAATTGACTTCGTCATATGCAAATCTCCTTAGCTAAGTAGTTTTTTCCTGCATGAACGAGAAGCAATGAGGGTTGAGATACACACCCCCATGTGACTCTTTACAACCTAATCAATGATACGAACATTCCGTAGCCGTTGGATTGCTCCAGAAAATATTACAAAAAGATTACAAAGGTAGAGGACCAGTATCCAGGTTGCAACTGGTCCTCCTCAGATAACAAAGAGTGGAACCCTGGCCGCTACCCTTCTTTCGGCATGGCGTGCTTTGGATCAGTCGAGCAGCCGCCCTTGCCCTTGCAAGAGTTCTTGCCTTTGCAGCCATTGTCTCCAGATGAACAGCCACCTTTGCCCTTACAGGAGTTCTGGCCTTTACAGGCATGTTTTTCCTTCTTGCTTTTGGTTGCTTTCTTGCCGCTGGTGGCGGCTTTGTCGCCACCGGTGTCCTGCGCCTTCAAAGAAACGCTTGTGCCGGCAACAAACCCGGTTAGAGCTGCACCGACCAGCAGTGCTCGGATTGACTTCGTCATATGCAAATCTCCTTAACTAAGTAGTTTTTTCCTGCGCGAAACGAGAAAGCAATGGGGGTTAAAATGCGGGCCCCACCGTGACTCTATAACCATAATGATTGGTTACGAACATTTGTAGCCGTTGGATTGCTCCAAAATCTTAGCCGGCACGGCAAGAGAGGCCATGGGTGAATTGTCCTTGCACCCGGGAAGTGCCTGGCTAACAGCCCACGAATGTTAACACGGCTGGAGGGCATGTGCACTGGAAAAGGCCTTTATTGTCGCACGCTGCTCTGCATTGGTGCAGGTACAAGTATGGGCAGGGTTAAGGTTCTTGGATAGGTATGGGTCCATTTTGGGCACCCCCCAAATTAATTAGTGGGCTGCTTCCCTTGCGGTACGGTGAGTAGGGGCGTATCATAACAAAGTGTAGTAAGCCTCGCCCGGCGTGCAAGCGGAGGCGCGGGTAAAACCCGATTGGCGAAACAAACCAGTGGGCGCGAGCCCATTTTTTATTGGCCGGGTTTGTCGGTGGTCTTTCAGCAACAAGTGATTAGCCTGGTTGTAGAGGTGTTCTGGCTCCCAAGCCGAAAGCGGAGCGGTCCATGGCAGCGGGCGTTGAGCAGGTGGAGCAGATTGCGCAGCGGGTGGCGGAATCGCTGGCGCTGGAACTGGTCGAGGTCGAGATGCGCGGCGGAGGCAAAGGCCGCATGTTGCGCATCATAATCGACAAACCCGGCGGCGTGACCCACGACGATTGCGCCAACCTGAGCCGCGAAGTAAGCGCCATCCTCGACGTGGAGGACGCGGTAACAGGCGCGGGGTATACGCTGGAGGTTTCTTCTCCAGGGCTTGACCGCAAGCTGCAAAAGCCGGGAGATTTCGAACGCTTCACCGGGAGCATGGTGAAGTTGATGACACGCGAGCCAGTGAACAACAACCGGCACTTTCAGGGCAGGCTGCAAAGTTTTGTTAATGGGCGGCTGACGCTCGATGTCGCCCAGGTGAGCAAGAAGAAGCAGAAGAAAATGGGCACGGGCGAGGCGCAGCAGGTGGAAATTGAATTTGCCAACGTGGAAAAGGCGAACCTGGTGCCGGAGATTTAGGAAGTACGATTGACGAATTTGTGAGCCGGCTCAGCGAGGCATAAAAGCTTGAGAGCTAAAAGCCAAGAGCTAAGAGTCAAGTCAAAAAGGTATTCATCGTAAGGAATAGGAATTATGGCAAGTCTGCTTTATCAGCAAATCGAAGGGTTGAGCCGCGAGAAGGGCATAGATCCGCAAATTGTGGTCAACGCGGTGGAAGATGCTATCGCTGTGGCCACACGCAAGAATCTGAAGACGCAGGAGACCCTGCGCGGCGCCCTCGATAAGGAGACCGGAGCCATTGACGTTTATGCGGTCAAGAGCGTGGTCGAAGCGCCGGAGCAGATCGAAGATCCGAATCTACAGATTGCCCTGGAAGAGGCCCGCAAGAGCGACCCCAATGTGGAGGTCGGCGGCGAGGTGCGTTTCCATCGCGCCAGCCATGCGCTCTCCAGTCCTTCGGGGTTAGGACGCATCTCCGCCCAGATTGCCAAGCAGGTGATCTTCCAAAAGGTGCGCGAAGCCGAGCGCGACACCGTTTTCAACGAATACAACGACAAGAGCGGTCAAGTAGTGACCGCCACGGTAAAGCGCATTGAAGGACCCGATGTCATTTTTGAAGTTGGCAAGACCGAAGCTCGTATGCCGCGCAAAGAGCAGTCGCGCCTGGAGTCGTTCGCCGTGGGCGAGCGGGTTCGGGTCGTGATAGCCCGGGTGGAAAAAGCCAGCAAAGGGCCAGGACTGGTGGTCTCCCGCGCGGCGCCAGAGCTGGTGCAGAACCTGTTCCAAACCGAGGTTCCCGAAATTTATGACGGCACCGTAGTGATCCGCGCGATTGCCCGCGAGGCCGGCGAGCGCACCAAGATCGCCGTCATGTCCAAAGACAAGGACGTGGATTCGGTGGGCGCCTGCGTTGGCATGAAGGGCATGCGCGTGCAATCGATCATCCGCGAGCTGCGCGGTGAAAAGATTGACATCATCGAGTACCACGAAGACGCCGTGACTTTTGCCGAAAAAGCGCTTCAACCCGCTAAGGTAAGCCGGGTAACGGTGCTTGACCAGTCAGAAAAGCACCTGGAAGTGATTGTGGATGACAGCCAGCTTTCACTTGCCATTGGCAAAAAAGGGCAGAACGTCCGCTTGGCGGCCAAGCTGCTCGGATGGAAGATTGACATCAAGAGCGAAGAAGAGAAGCGGCAAGAAGTTGAGCTGCAGATGGCTTCGCTGGTGAGCGCCCCGCAGACCCCGATCGAGCAGGTTCCCGACCTGGGCGAGGGACTGGTGGAAAAGCTGGTTGCCGCCGGGGTGACCACAGTGGAATCTTTGGCCGATATGACCCCGGAGCAACTCGAGGCTATTCCGGGCATCGGACCGAAGACGGTTGAAAAGATCAGCCTTGCTGTAAATAGTTATTTTGCCAGCCTGGAAGCGGGTCAGGCAGGCGCAGCAGCAGGGGAAACACCTGCCGAGGCAGCGGTCACGGATGAAAAAGCCCTGGCTGAGAATGAAGAAGCCGCAGCCATACCAGCTTTGGAGGCCAACGCTACGACTGGACAAAATGGTTCTGAGGCCGATGGGGCGGGAGTTCATGCGGAAGAGCCCGGTGTGGGGGATGAATCTGAAGCAGCAGAACCGGAACCGAAGACGGAAGAATAAATGCAATGCAGATTTTGACATGCTTCTCTCCGGCCCGGCCTGAGACGATAGCAAGGCAAGAAGCGCTGCCGAATGCGGCTGCGTCAACCCGGATGGGCACGGCGAAAGACGAAAGCGGTTCACAATGTTTGTAGAGCAGGATGAAGAATTAGAGAGTAAGGAAGCAAAGGAAGCTACACAGGACGGAATGGAAAAAATTCGTATTAACGATCTGGCCAGAGAACTGGAAGTCAAAAGCAAGGCGATCCTCGACTACCTGCCGACCATTGGCATCGACGACAAGAAGAGCCACTCGAGTTCGCTCGAGGGCGACCAGGTCGAGCGTGTACGCAAGCACTTCCAGGGCGAACTGGAAAAAGCCGCATCCGGCGAAAAGTCCCGGTCTAAAGGGCCTACGGCCGATGAAATCAAGACCAAGATCGATCTCTCTAAGATTTCTAAACCCGGCGATGTGCTAAAGGCCATCAAGAAGACCACGACAGAAATTCCTGCGCCGGTCGTGAAGCCCGCGCCTCCTGCTCCTTCCAAGCCCGCAGTTCCAGTAGCAACGAAGCCCACGCCTCCAGTGGTTACCGCGCCTGCTGAGCCGCCGGCGCCAAAAGCCGCAGTTCCATTCGTGGAAAGACCGCAGGTTGTGGAGAAGACGACAACTCAGGCAGCACCGCAAGTGGCGCCACCGAGCAGTGCGCCGCACGCTACGCCGGTTTCGCCTTCGCAAGCGGCCACCCCTGTCACCCCGCCGCCGGCAGCAAACGTGCCTCGGCCTCAGGCAGCGCCGCCCGTTTCTACTCCAAATCCTGCTTCGTCTGGTTTAACGCCGCCTCCACTGGCAACGCAGAGACCTGCTCCGCAACCACCTCCGCGCCGCGTGATTACTCCGCAGACAGGACCGCGTCCAGTGTATTCGGCGCCTGCCCAGCCGCGCGCGACCGTGCAGCCAGGGCAGCCCATTGGGCAGCGTTCGGCGCCAGGGCGTCCGGTTCCGGGTCAGCCAATTTTTCAGCGGCCACGGCCTTTCTCGCCGGGAGCCAAACCACCTTTGCGTCCAGGCGAACGCCGCCTGCATCCTACGCGGATGTCTCCCACCGGGGTGCGGCCTACCGGCCCACGTCCTGGAGGTGGAGCAGGCCCAGCCCTGCCGCCGCCGCCCGATGGCGTCCGGCGTCCTCCAGGCGGTGCTGCGCGCCGTCCCGGTCAACGCTATGTTCCGCGCGGTGTGAAAGAAGGCCCGATGAAGGGCTTCGTTCCGCCGCCGACCATGTCGGCAGTTTCGAACGAGCCGTTGCCGATTACGCGCTCCATCACCATTACAGAAGGCATCAGTGTTAAAGATCTGGCGGAAAAGCTGGAAGTGCGTCCTAAAGACATTATCGCCCGGCTGCTCGCGCGAGGAGTGTTCGCCTCCATCAATCAGACCCTGGATTCAGAGCTGGCGAGCGCAGTGTCGCGCCAGTTCGGGGCCGATACCAGCGTGATCACCTTCGAACAGCATGCCGAAGAGATGGTGGAAGCGGGCTTCGAGAAGAATGAAGACGCCGGCCGCAGGCATGCCCGTCCGCCCGTGGTCACCATCATGGGTCACGTTGATCACGGCAAAACCTCGCTGCTGGATGCCATCCGTGAAACCAATGTTGCCGGCGGTGAAGCCGGAGGCATTACTCAACATATCGGCGCCTACAAAGTGAAGATTGTGGATTCCAACTCGCCGGCCTTCGGGCGCGAGATCGTGTTCCTCGACACCCCTGGCCACGAGGCCTTTACCCGCATGCGCGCGCGCGGCGCCAAGGTGACCGATATTGTCGTGCTCGTCGTCGCTGCCGATGACGGCGTGATGCCACAAACACTCGAGGCTATTGATCACGCCAACGCCGCCAATGTACCCATCATTGTTGCCATCAACAAGATTGATAAGCCAGGGGCGCTGCCTGAGCGCCCGAAGAAGCAACTCGCCGACCGTGGCCTGGTGCCGGAAGATTGGGGAGGCAAAACCGTTTTTGTCGAGGTTTCCGCCAAACAGAAGACTAATCTTAACCTGCTTCTGGAAATGATTTGCCTGGTTGCCGATCTGGGCGAGTTGAAGGCGGCACCTGAGCGTCCTGCGACCGGCGCGGTGCTGGAGGCCAAGCTCGACCGCGGACGCGGTGCTGTAGCCACCGTATTAGTCCAGAATGGTACGCTGCGCAATGGCGATACTTTTATCGTGGGCAACACCTACGGCAAGGTACGCGCCATGTTCGATGACCGCGGCAAGGCGGTAGACCAGGCCCCGCCATCCACACCTGTCGAAGTCCTGGGGCTCGAAGGGCTGCCGCAGGCCGGCGACCAGCTCAGCGTGGTTGCCGACCGAGACAAAGCCAAACAGGTTTCCCAATATCGCGAGGCCAAAGCGCGCGAGGCCACTCTGGCCAAATCCTCACGCCTGTCGCTGGAAGGCCTGGCCGAGCAGTTGAAGACCGCCGGAGTAAAAGAACTGCCCATCATCCTCAAGGGCGATGTGCAGGGCTCGGTGGAAGTGCTGGCCGATTCGCTTTCAAAACTTTCCAACGAGAAAGTCAAAATTAAAGTTCTGCACACCGGCGTGGGCGCCATCACCGAAACCGACGTGTTGCTGGCTTCGGCGTCGAATGCCATCATCATTGGCTTCAACGTGCGCCCCGAGCGCAAGGCGCAGGAACTGGCCGAACAGGAAGAAGTGGATATCCGCCTGCATTCCATCATCTATGAGCTGCAGGATGAGATCAAGAAAGCCATGACTGGCCTGCTTGAGCCCGTCATCAAGGAAACCTACCTAGGCCGGGCTGAAGTGCGCGATACTTTCAAAGTTCCCAAAGTGGGCACCGTCGCCGGCTGCTACGTGCAAGACGGCATCATCAAACGCGATGCCCAGGTGCGCCTGCTGCGCGATAACGTAGTCGTCTTCACCGGCAAGGTCGGCTCGCTTCGGCGCTTCAAAGACGATGCCTCTGAAGTCCGCAACGGAATGGAGTGCGGCATCAGCATCGCCAACTACAGCGACATCAAAGTGGGCGATATTATTGAAGCCTTCGTGAGCGAGCGCGTTTCCGCGGAAGCGATTGCGTAATTAGAACCGACTTTGCGCCATTTTAACCGTCATGTTCCGTGATCTCTGTTTGCATCTGTCATCCTGAGCGAGGGCGAATGCCCGAGTCGAAGGATCCCGAGAATATTTCAATCGTCAATGCCGCCGGCGAGGCATTCTCTGAAGAATCTTGCGGCTGCATGCTTCCTCGCCTAAGCTATCATTGCAGGCAATAAGGAGTCCCCGATGTTCAGAGGCCCTGAACACAGTTTGATCGGCAGTATTTTTATGATCATTTTTGGGATCCTTATCGCGATAGCGGCATTCCGTCGTGAAACCCGATTGGGGAAAGCCCCCGGTGCTCCCGTGAGTACTGCAGGGCGATTTATTTTGTTTACGATGGCGTTGGTACTCACGATCTTCGGGCTGCGAGACCTAGTCCGCTGAGTTGTTGGCTGTGCATCATCCGGTGTGAAGCTTCTGACAATCCGCACTTGAACCCATCTTTGTGCGGCATCATGTTCATCCTCGTTTCTGCAAGATTTAGAATTGACGACGTTCTAGGTGAGAGGAGATTTGTTATGAACCGACACTCAAGCTGGTTTTTGATTACAGGAATGGCGCTTGTCTCTTTATTCGCATATGCTCAAGAAAGCAAACCGCGTCTTATCATCGTGACCGGAACCGCAGAGCAGAAAGTAGCGCCCGATGAAGTAATGCTGCAACTCGGAGTCGAAAATCGTAACAGGGATTTGAGCGCAGCAAAAGTCGAGACCGATTCTATCGTAAAGAAAGTCATTGAGCAGGCGGAATCGTTCGGAATCACAGAAGACGATCTTCAAACCAGCGAACTGAACATTGAACCTATGTATGACGACAACGATAATGGAAAGAGGGTTCAGTTCTTTGAATTGCGGAGAAGCATTGCCATTAGATTGCAGACGTAAGTAAGTTTGAAGAGTTATTGACCGCACTATTGCGGGCAGGTGTAAACCGTGTTGACGCGACAGATTTTCGTGTCAAGGAAACCCGCAAATATAAGGAAGAGGTCCGGGCTTTGGCAATTCAGGCCGCACACGAGAAAGCAATGGCAATCGCCCATCAGCTGAATGTGTCCTTGGGAAACGTGCATTCTGTGACTGAATTGAACGAAGGGATGTTTTTTTCGAATGGCAGTAATGCCAATGCTTTTTCGTACGGGGCATCTCCCAGTAAGAGCAGTTTTGTCCTTGGCAAAGTTACGATTAGTGCCTCTATTAGCGCCAGTTATGAGATAGAGTGAAATCGGTTGTCTTTTGTAAAGATGCCCATCGCCTCTCTCACCCTCGAAATCCGCATTGAAGGCGCGCATTCGTTGAAAGACAAGCGTCAGGTGGTGCGCAGCATGAAAGACCGGCTGCGGGCGAAGTTCAACGTCTCCGTTGCCGAAATGGATGCCACCGATCTATGGCAGCGCGCCACACTGGCAGTGGTCAGCATTTCCAGCTCGCGCGACTATCTGGAGGGCCTGATGCAAAATGTGGAGCGCGAGGCCCTTCGCATTGCCAATTCCACCGGCGCGGATATCACCGATACCTGGGTCGAGTATTTGTGAAGCAGAATTCAATATCCGGTACTCAGGATAATGTTCTCAGGAAAGAATTTTCGGAGGATGTCAAGAGTACCAGGGCGTTCCAGCGTGAAATCTTTTCCGCGCAAGCGCTCCAGACTCCAGTAAAATAGCCTGTAAACTACTATTTGAACAAGTCCCCCCTTACAGCAGTCATGCAGAACCGCAATCTACAGCATCGCCGTGAGCGTATGGCCGACGCTTTGCGCGAGGAGATAGGAGCCCTGATTGAGGGCGAGTTGGGCGACCCGCGCATCGGACTGGCCACAGTGAGCGAGGTGCTGCTTGCCCCTGACGGCAAATCGGCGCGCGTATTTGTAGAAGCAGAAGGCACGGAAAGGGAAGCCGAGGATACTTTGCAGGGGCTGAATGCCGCCCGGGGTTTCATCCGGCATCAGCTGGTGGAGCGGCTGGGGCTGCGCCATGCTCCGGAGATTTTCTTTCAGCTCGATACTTCGACGGCGCGGCAGACGCGGATTGAACAATTGTTGCAGCGCATCCAGAAGAAAAAATAGAATAACTGGTTTTGCGAATTCAGGAATAGGAGCCAATGGTCGGCGAGGTCATCAAGAAGATTAATGAACACGAGTCTTTCGTGCTGACCTCGCACGCCCGTCCCGATGGCGATGCCATCGGTTCTGTGCTGGCCTGCTACCAGATCCTGCAGGCCCTTGGCAAACAGGTGAACGTAATCTTGAGCGATGGCGTGCCTCTGTTGTATCGCCGCCTGCCGCGGGCCGATGCGGTGATCCAGGCTTCTGAGATCAAGGGCCGCTGCGAAGCCGCCATCATTCTTGAGTGCGAAAGTTTGCAGCGCACCCGTTTGCGTGGGTTGGAACATCCCTTTCTCATCAATATTGATCATCATGCCAGCGGGCGCCCCTTTGCCAACCTGAACTGGATCGATCCTTCGGCTTGCGCCACCGCTGAGATGATTTATGAGCTGGCCAGCAAGGCCGGCGTGAAGATTACACCCGATATGGCAACCTGCCTTTACACCGCGGTTCTGACGGACACTGGGTCGTTCCGTTTTTCCGGAACCAACCATCGCACCTTCGCCCTGGCGGAAGAGCTGGTGCGCTGCGGGGCCGACCCGGTAAAAATTGGGCAGGCAGTTTATTTTTCCAATCCAATTTCCAAGACCCTGCTGCTGGGCGCGGCCCTGCGCAATTTGAAGCGCGATGGTCTATTGGCATGGATGCACGTTACCCGTGAAGACATGGCCCGTTGCCAGGCTGCGGAAGAAGATTGCGAAGGCCTGGTTAACTACGCGCTGGGGATCGCAGGCATCGAGGCGGCGGCATTTTTCCGCGAACTGGAGAAGGGCAGGTTCCGCGTAAGCCTGCGCAGCAAAGGGGCTATAGATGTGGCCGCGGTTGCCGATGAACTGGGCGGCGGAGGCCACGAGTGCGCCAGCGGATGTTCCGTAGACGGCCCTCTGCCGGCTGCGGAAAAACTTGTCCTGGGAAAGTTGCGCTACGCCCTGTTGCGGGTCTCTTCGTCCCAGCACCCTTCATGAGCGTACCTTCAGGCAGAACGCGGCTGCACGAGTGGCTCGTGGTTGGCGTTTTCTGCGCATTCTTTTTCTTTTATGGGTTAGCTGCCTTCGGTCTCGTTGGCGCCGATGAGACCCGCTACGCCCAGATCGCGCGCGAGATGCTTGCCCGCCATGACTGGGTGTCGCCCACGCTCTACGGGCGCGTGTGGCTGGAAAAACCCGTGCTCTACTACTGGAGCGCGATGCTCAGCTATCGCTTTTTTGGAGTGAGCGACTGGAGCGCGCGTCTTCCAGTGGCAGCGTTCGCCACTTTGATGGTTGCCGCCATCTATATTTTCATGCGCCGGTTTCGTCCCGGCGCCCAGCTTCATGCTGCCTTGATTGCCTGCTCGAGCGCGGCCACGGTCGCCTTTGCTCGGGCCGGTTCCACAGACATGCCGCTGGCAGCCTGTTTCACCATTGGGCTGCTCGCCTGGCTGGCATGGTTCCAAACACAGGAAAAAAGATGGCTTCTCGTGTTTTATCTTTTCATGGCTGCAGGCATGCTGGCCAAAGGCCCGGTAGCGCCTCTGCTGGCGGGGCTGGTCATTGTTTGCTTTGCGCTGCTACGCCGGGATGTTCGCGTCGTACTGCGGACATTATGGGTTCCAGGTATTCTGCTTTTTCTCCTCGTTGCCATGCCCTGGTACGTGCTGGTGCAATTGCGGAATCCACAATTTTTTACTGAATTCATCCTGCGGCAGAATCTGGCGCGTTTCCGGACTAACCTGTACCATCATGAAGAGCCGTTCTGGTATTACATTCCGGTGTTGCTGCTGGGACTATTGCCCTGGACGATATTTTCACTTGCGGCATGGGCGAAAATTGCGTGGACTTTTTCCCCAAAAGGATCAACTGTAAAAGGAGAGGATGCCGCCGATGATCTGGAAAAATTTCTCGCCATCTGGGCGGCACTTCCGGTCTTGTTTTTTTCCCTCTCGCAATCCAAGCTGCCAGGCTACATTCTTCCCGCCATTCCGGCATGGAGCCTGTTGACGGTTTTATATTTCGAACATCGGGTTGAGCCCCAGGCGCGGAACTACGGTTTGTGGGTTGCGCATGCTTTGGCCGTGGCGGCGGTTACAACGGTGGTTTTTCTTGGTCCTCAGATTTTGCTTCATCCTTATGCCATGCCATCCACGGGTTCATGGAAAAGCCCGCTGATTGCGGGCGTGATTGTAGCGGCCACGATGACTGCATTGGCTTTCTGGCGCAGATGGCGGCTGATTCTTGTCAGCACCGTGTTCACTGCGGTGATTGCGGCCGGCATACTGCTGAAAATCACAGCTCCGGTGATTGACGCTACGCAGTCGGGGCGTCCTGTGGCCCGCTACCTGGCGAACGGCAATCTGCCGGTCGTGGTTTTTCATCTCCCGCGCGGGATTCAATACGGCCTGGGATTTTATTTCAATCGTGAGATTCCCAGTTACGATGCCGGCAACTTTCCTGAACAGGAACACTTCCTGGTCACAAAGAAAGATGATTTCAAGGAACTGATACAAATTATGCGGGAGCGGGCACAGCAGGAGCCGGGAACGCATTCCGAGTGCAGCCGGGGAAACTGGCAGAGCAAACTGGAGCCTGAAACTTCTTTTCGCTCGCCGGTTCTCGATTTGTACCGGGTTTCAGCATCGTCGTGCTATATCGCTCCTGCCCCCGACGGGGCTTACTAAGTTTTGTAAATTTATTTGGGCTCAGGCCATGGCTACTTTCTGGCGGCACTCAGGCCCGCGTATGTGGAGGAAAAACCGGATTGTCATATTCAAAGGCAGTCTACCGATTTGCGCTCATTCTCAGTTTTTTGTCAGCAGTCGTACCGATGTCCGCGCAGCGGTTCCCTGTGCTAAGGCAAATCGACCCAACCTACGGCGTCTACAACCGCGAGGTGTATTTGCCGCAGTTGACCAGCGGCCCCAGTTCAGTGGCGTGGTTGCCGGATTCGCAAGCTGTTGTCTTTTCCATGCAAGGCTCGCTGTGGCGGCAAAGCCTCAATTCCACCACGGCGGAGCAGCTTACCGGCGGTCCAGGATACGACTACCAGCCTGACGTTTCTTCCGACGGTAGATGGGTCATCTATTCCAAATATGATCATGACGCGATTGAACTTTGGCTGCTGGACCTCACCACCAGGCAAAACAAGCCGCTGACAAAGAACGGCTCTGTCAACCTGGAGCCGCGCTGGTCACCTGCTTTCAAGAGCGGAGACGCGCGTATCGCCTTTGTCTCTACCCAATTCAATCAGCACTTTCATATTTTTGTGGCGCAGTTTGATGCCGCCAAACAGGAACTGAAAGAAGTGCAGAGACTCACGGAGGAGAGGCGCAGCACGCGGCCGCGTCCTTACGACAGCTCCTACGATCATGAGATTGGCCCGGCCTGGTCACCTGACGGCAAAGAGATTATCTTCGTTTCCAATCACAATCGCAGCGATGGCGCCGGCGGCTTTTGGCGGATGAAGTCAACACCCGTTCTGGTAGAAGCGCCCCCTCCGGTTCCGCGCGGCCCTTTCGGCATGATGGCCCGCAGATTGCCGCCGATTGTGAAAGAAGACTCTCGCCAAATTTACGACGCAAAGACAACCTGGAGGGCCCGGCCCGAGTGGTCGCCTGATGGTAAGCGCGTGCTGTATGCAGCCTACCAGTGGTCAGTTGAAGGAGGTGAGCATCAGCTTAGTGTGATAACACCCGAAGGCAAAGATCCGGCTCTGTTGCCGCATTCATCGCAAGGATATGATGACTTCAACCCTCGCTGGTCGCCCGACGGAAAATCGATTGCCCTCATCTCCAATCGAAACGGACGTATTTCTCTGTGGATGCAAGACGCCGCCGGCGGAAGTCAGCGCGAGATTGTGCAGAAAATCCGCAAGTTTCTTGCGCCCATGGCCACAATTCGATTGCAAGGCCAGGGCGGAGATGCGAACGGGGGAACCGGGTCGGTAAGAGTCTCCGTAACCGCTGCGGACGGGCGTGCCTATGCTCCCGATCACGCATTGATCTATGCCGATGACAGCTTTGACCGCGCCGAGCATCCCTTTGAAGTCCATTATTTTGACCTTAACATTTCGCGCCTGCGGCCGTCGGAAGAGATTGTAGTTCCGGCAGGAAAAGTTCACATAGAGGTCATGCACGGCCTGGAAACTCTGCCCGCGAATATGGATGTTGAAGTAAAAGAGGACGAGGCAAAAGTAATTCCGTTTACACTTCACGCCCTGCGCTTACGTGACAATCCCGCGGTCCGCTGGACCGGCGCCGATACGCACGTCCGAATTAACTACGGGGGCGCATATCATTCCACGCCGCAAACACTGCTCCAACAGATGGCAGCAGAAGATCTCAGCGTGGCCTATGAGCTGATGCCAAGTGAAGAGGAAGTTTCCCCGGCAAGAGCGTCTGTCATGGCGGGTAAGGTTGATCCGATGTCGAGCGCAAGACATCACATCCTTTACGGAGAAGAATTCCACTCAAGCTTCTGGGGAGACCTCGCCGCCCTCAATACCAACGCGCCGCTTAGTTGGCGTTTTTTCTCATTTCCAAATAGGCCGCCCAGCATAATGCCCACAAATGCCAACATCTCTGACTTGGCCCGGACCCGCAATGACAAGGCACTGGTGGGCTATGCGCACCCTTTCTCTCAAATTCCCGATCCAGACAGTGATGCAAAACTTACCAACGAGCTTCCCATCGACGTTGCTCTTGGTAAGGTGGACTACTACGAAGTCCTGGGCGACTCCGATGCCAAAGCTTCGGCCGCGGTCTGGTACAAGCTTCTCAACCTGGGTTTTCGGCTTCCTGCTGCTGCCGGTTCTGATGCTGTGACCGGCTGTGCTTCAATCCGGGGACCGGTTGGCTTAGACCGAGTCTACGTCCGAACGCCCGCCGGACCATTCAAAATAGAAACCTGGCTTGACGGTTTCAAACACGGGCGGAGCTTTGCCACCAACGGCCCGCTATTGCGCTTTACGCTGGGCGGGCAGCCGATTGGCGGAGAGCTCAAGCTGCCTGCGCCTAAGAGCGTGAAGTTTACAGCATCCCTGCGCTCCATCGTGCCAGTGGACCATCTCGAAGTTGTTTGCAATGGAGAGGTGGCGATTAACGTTCCCATGAACCGCACGCATGATGCCAGCGACGCGATCGGCGCCCTCCACCTCGCGCGCAGCGGATGGTGTTTATTGCGAGCATGGGCGGAAAAGGCAGAGGGTCCCATCCTGGATAGCTATCCCTATGCCACGACCAACCCGATTTACGTTACCGTGGGCAACGCCAAACCCAAATCGCCGGACGACGCAAAATATTTTCTGGCATGGGTTGACCATGTCATGGACAACGCCAAAGCAAGTACGGAATACAAAAACGAGGCGCAAAAAACTGACGTCTTAAAAACGATTGAAGCGGCGCACACCGTATATGACAAGCTGGCAAAGTAAGATTTAAGAATTACGATTTTCGACTGACGATTTAAAAACGTGATAAATGTAGAATTTTTCAGGCGCTGTAGCAAATCGTACTTCTTAAATCGTAAATCTTAAATTGCTTATGCCACATGCGCGGCTTCCGGCTGCGCCAGCGACCGTTGCGCGGCCTGCTGAATGAAGCGCTTCATCACCGTTGCCCACATTACCTTCTTGCGCACGGCGCTCTCCTTGATGCCGCGTCCCTGGGCGAACATAGACAGCAGGGCTTTCATCTTGAGCACACGCAACACGGCCTGGTCGGAAGCAGAAACGCCATAAGCTTCCAGAAAATTTTTCTGGATGGCAGAGGTGATGCTGCGATTGCAGAAAGGATATTTTTCCAGGGCTTCAATCGAGGCCATGAACATGGCGACGTCCTGGAAGGATGTGCCGCGCTGATTCATACGCGAGAATTCGCTGATTCCCACGCCCCCTTCGGTTACGATCACATTCAACGGAGTAAAATCGTTTAACACAGCGGAGGCGGCCAGAGTTTTTTTGCCGCGATGCAGCGCATGCCTCGCTCCGGTCATGATGGAGCGCACATCGCCTTCTTCCAATCCTTCTTTGCGGCACTGCGCGCAAACCTGCTCCAGTTCAGCCAGCAGGCGGTCCGGCTCAAAAGGGGATGACATGTCGACGGTGGCGCGATGGAATGAGCGCAACCATGCGCCCGTATGCCGGGCCACCTCGGCCAGCCCGTCGCCGTTGCTGAACCCCGGCAACAACGCCGCCTTCATGATGATGGATTGCAGCGGCAGTCCGCTCAGCTTTTCCGCAACAACGGTCCCCAGTTCGGTGAAGTCTCCCAGCGGCCGCGGCACGCCTGTGAGCTTCTTTTTCTGCGCGACCTTGTGGACCATATTAAGGTTTGAGGATTCCTGTTTGGCTTTGCTGCGCGCCTGTTCAACTCCGCCCTTGTTGCGATACACCTTGGCTGCTACGCGCTCGCTGCCATCGCTGAAATCCATCACGATGTCATAAATGAAGTGGTCGGTCTTCGGCGTGTGGCCCACGATCCGCACATTGCGCAATTCTGTATATTGAGGGTAGAACTTAGTCGCGGATGTACGTAATTCCGCAACAATCTGCTCCATTACATTTTCAGCCATTCTTGCTCCGATGTGAGTTTAGAAAAGGAAATTAGGCTAGCTGAAAAGGATAGTGCATTTCTGCTTCCATACCGCGTGTGAATATCCCGCCCTAACTTATTGAAAATACACAGTATTTCCACATCAATGCAAAATTAAAGAGGGACTCGCGGAACTGTATATGAGCATCGCGGTGCCTACTGTGTGAAGACAGATACAAGCTTGCTTTAACCCAACGGGTTGAGTCAGCCAGTTCGCCAACCTCATGCGACCGGCCCAATAATAACAATGGGCCGGTTTGGAACCAAACCGGCCCATCATCGAAGTGAACTGGAACTAGGACATCAGCTCATTCGCCATCATCACCATCGTCATGACTACCGTGGGACCGGATGCGGGTGCGAATTTCGTCACCTTCAACAGGCAGAGCCGTGCTGGAACGAAGTGTAGCCCGAGTCACAAGAACCCCACCCCGATGCAAGTCGCCGACGACTGTGTTCAATTGCAACGTGCGCTCTTCTCCTGCCGCCAGGCGGCCCAGAGTGATTACCACATTGCCTCCCAGTTGGGTGACATTGTCAGGCGAGCCCGAGAGTGTAACTCCATCCGGTAAATGCAGCACAGCCTGCGCTCCGTTGAGAGAAAATTGCGAGTCGTTATCGAGAACCAGCGTGTAGATCAGGGCGTGGTTAGGGGCGATGGCGTGCGGAGCCGACAGGCGCACGCTCAATCTTTCTTCCAGATCAGGTTTCTTGATGGTGAATTTATCCAGAAGCGTGGAGGTGCCTTGCGCCGGCGGCGACACTACCTTGCCTGTGGCCGGGTCCACCAGCGTGTCAGGGATAGGATCGTTGAGCGGCTTGCCATTCAGGTCGGTGCCGAAGGGCGCGGGATTGGCGGGAGTCGCCGATGAGGTCGACTGCAGCGGCTCGGTGATCTGGCGCAGCGTCAGCTTGTTTTCATCCACGACGATATCGGCGAATGAGAATACCTTGGCCTTAAACTTGGTGGTGATTCTCTGGCCGGCGCCCGCGTTGGGCAGGAAGGGAGTCATCTCCGCGTTGGTGAGATTGGTATCAACCCATGAGGCAGGCCCATTAGGGAAGGTGAATCCCGCCAGCGTGACGGTCCCCGTAGCCGAATCTTCCTGGTCCACGCCGGTACCGGAGCCTCGCGGCGCGCCTTCATCGCCGTCGAAGTCACGATTTCCTCCGGCGCCTTCCACCAGGTACAACACGCCATCGGGTACGGTCTCATCTGTGCCGTCAAATTGCGTATCTACCTCGACGGCGGGTCCAGCCATGGTCGTAGGTATATCGGCCACGCGAGAGGTCGAGCGCAAGGGAAGAGTCCGTTGATAGTTGTGCTCGTGTCCGTTAAAGACCATGTTAACGCCGTGGTCTTCCAGGATCTTGGCGACCTTCCGCATCTGATTGTTCCTCAGCGTCGCATTTCCCGAAGAGAATGCCGGCTGATGGAAGACCACGATCTTCCACGTCTGGTTGCTGGCATCGAGATCGTTGATGATCCAGTTCTTGAGCACACTGGGATAATTCGGGAAACCGGCGTCCGCGCCGGCATAAATCGGTCTGCCGTCGAGCACCACATTGAACAGGTGCGGATTCGCGTCCAGGAAAAGAAAATGAGCGCTGCCGTAATCGAATGAGTAATTGCTCATGTGATCGATCTGGCGCTTGATGCCGCGGCCGGAATCCACTGTGGTGGAGGCCCTGAGCGCTTCAGCGGCAGCTGGCGAAGTGTAGTTAATTCCCTTGAATTGAAAGAAGGATCCGGTGGGGCTGGCAATATCGCCATTGTAGATCTGGTAGGGGTCGACGTTCAGCGGTCCGTTGAGCGGGAAGTAGTAGTTATTGAAATATGCCAGCGCGTCTCCGCCGTCGGTATTGCCTGAGAAGCGGCCTGCGGCATCGCCACCCAGCAGGTTCACGCGGTCGCCTCCACCGCCAATGTCGTGGTTTCCGGCGACGATGAACAGAGGAATGCTACGGATAAAAGGTGCGCCGGTCTCATTGGAATCGGTATCGCTGTTCCATACCGGGAACCAGAAATCGCGATAGCTGCCTTCGGCCCCCTGGGTGTACACGTTGTCGCCTGTATTCAACGCGAGGTCGGGTTGGGGCAAAACCGGCTCGCCCGGAAATGAAAGATTGTGGACGTTGTACATCAGATGAATGATGCGCGCCTCAAAGTCGGCAAGATGAGCAGGGTCGGAGGGTATAGCGGGGAAGAATCCTTCATCCCCCATCACGAGAATGGAAAAGTGGTCTGATCGCTTCCGCGTGTGGAAATGTGACACAAATCCACCGGGCGAGAGGCCGGGCCCGGTCACCCGATAAAAATAAGTCGTGTCAAACTCAAGGCCTTTCAAAACGGCATAATAATTCACGTGAGGTCCCGACGCGGTGGGTGGAACCGGCAGGGTGGAATCTGCCGTCAGATAATTGTCAACTACGCGCCCATGCGGGATTACAGAAGAACCGAAAGAGGGCGTCTCTCCAAACTCCACGCGGTAGGCATTCGGATTGGGTGAAGCTTCTCCCGTCTGCCACGTAATCACGGTCTGATCGGCTCGGCCAAAGCCTCCGGCATCGCCTAATTGAATGTATGGTTTGTAGGTAACCTGGGCGGTGGCGCAAATGCAGCTCAACAAAAACAGCGCGGCCAACCCACCAGCGTATTTTTTCCGCTTATACATGGGGATTCTCCTTATGAAGTTGTGGACAGACTGGGAACCTGACTTTCTACTCTGTTTCTTCTAGTGCCGAACATTTAAGGGAGGATGAGAGCTGGATGAAAAGACAGTAAATTTACGCGCCTTCGCTGTTACACGGCGGGTGGGATGAAGAAAAGTTTTGAAACTGGGAAGCTAGTAGAACAGGTACTTCCGCCACTTGGCGTCGGAGTGTCCCATCAAGCGCATGATGTGCCGGCTGGTGTGCAGGTTAAACGGACGCGGCTCGCGCAACGGCCGCATTTCAGCCTCGTGCGGCAGGCGGTTTCCTTTTTTGCGGTTGCAGGGATGGCAGCAGGCCACCAGATTTTCCCAGGTAGATGAACCTCCGCGTGAGCGCGGGATCACGTGATCGAGCGTCAGCTCGGCGGCCGCGAGCACGGCTCCGCAATACTGGCAGGTGTTGCGGTCGCGCAGCAGAATATTTTTGCGCGAGAGTGCGCGCGTCTGATGGGGAATGCGGCGATACTCAAGCAGACGAATCACGGAAGGCACACGCATGGCCAGCCGGGCGGCATGCAGAAAGTGACCATTCTCTTCTTCGGTCATGGCTACGCCTTTCAGCACCAGCACAATGGCGCGGCGAGCCGCGCACACGTTGATGGGCTCATAAGACGCGTTCAGGACCAGGACCGGAGCATGCATTACAACATGTCCATTGTGCGACGGCATTGCCGCCGCCTCCGCTGATCGCTGCGCCATGTGTCCGGAATGATGTAGTTTGCCCGACATACCCTTCTACTCTATGCCTCCGCTGCTTTTTCCATGTTATTTGCCTGTAAAAATCCCACTGACCGTGCAGGCTCTCCCTTGAAAACTCGCGCTACCGTAGCCACCACCACCTTGCGTGCCCCGGCCCGAAGCAGCACGCGGCTGCATTCGGCCGCGGTGGTGCCGGTGGTAAAGACGTCATCCACTAACAGTATTGGATGATTGCGGAGCTCTGCTGGGTTCGGCGCCACAAACGCCCCACGCAGGTTGGCGCGGCGCTGATGATTGGTCAGCCCGGTTTGGGAAGATGTTTGCCTGCGCCTTTCGAGCAGGTCGGGCCGCACCTTGAGGGCTGCTGCTTTGAATTGGCGCTGCGCCGCCCGCACAATCAACTCCGTCTGGTTGAATCTGCGCTGGTTGCGCCGCGAGCGATGCAGCGGCACGGGCACAATCTTCCATTCGCTTAAATCAAGCTGCAAAGACCGGATGGCTGCGGCCAGGAATTGCCCCAAAAGGTCCGCCGCCGGCCGAACGTTTTCATATTTGAGCAGGTGCAGCAGTTCGCGCAATTCCGCGTCGTAGCTGCCATAAGCGACCGCCCGCGTAAATGGAGGCCGGGCCCGGCGGCACATGCCGCAGGTGTTCTGCAACTCTATCGCGTCTCCCTCCACGCCCGGAGCAGGCGATGTGAACTGGAAGAGACGCTCGCCGCAAATACAGCATAGTGAGCCTTCAATGCCGTGCATCGCATCAATACATTGCCGGCAGACCGGAAGCCGGGAAATATCAGTTAAAGCGGCGGAGCAGATGCGGCAATCGGAGGGAAAGACAGTATTAAACAGGCTCCTGGCAGCGGTCCTGAAGGGCGCAAAAGGCGCAGAATCCTCCCCAGGTTCAGAAACCCCGCTTCGCGCTAGGTCACCCGTACTGCTGAAGACTGACCTCCCTGGCCACATTCGGAGTGGTTGGTTAAGCTGAGTATATCATCGCTCAGGCAGGCACGTTGTCTTTTGCATGCAAGGCGTGCTAACGTTACCGCCTTCAATATTTTACGGAACTTTAACCGCCATTTACAGAGCTGTGACAATCGCGAGCCTAACCATGGAGGGCCATCTTGGCTAAAGAAACTCAATCGCAGGCCGAATCCCAGTCCAACGCACCTGAATTTCAACCTTATGTGCCCGCCGACCAGTCGCCGGCGGAGTTCACCTTCCGCGCCGTTGCTCTTGGGCTGGTATTTGGAGTTCTGTTTGGAGCGGTGACGGTTTACGTAGGAATTCGTGCCGGCCTCACCGTATCAGCCTCGATTCCCATTGCTGTGCTCTCCATCAGTATTCTTCGCGCTTTTGGCAAGTCCACAATTCTGGAAAACAATATTGTTCAGACGACAGGCAATGCCGGCCAGTCTGTGGCTTCCGGTGTGATCTTCACGCTTCCGGCGCTGATCTTTTTGGGATTCAAGCTTGAAGCCTTTCGCATTTTTGCGCTGGCGCTGGTCGGGGGATTGATTGGTGTTTTCTTCATGATCCCGCTGCGAAGGCAGCTCATCGTAAAAGAGCACGGGACGCTGACTTATCCCGAAGGCACAGCCTGTGCCGATGTGCTGATCGCCGGCGACAAGGGAGGCAGCTTCGCCGGACGCGTCTTCTGGGGACTCGGCCTGGGTGCGCTCTACGCCCTCTTCCAGAATGAGAACCTCTTTGCCGCATGGCCGGGAACCCCTAAATGGGACATCAAATCGTACCCTGGCGCCTCCATCCGGGCTGATACCACATCAGAATACCTGGGCGTTGGTTACATCATTGGCCCGCGGGTTGCTGGAGTTCTGCTTGCCGGCGGAGTCTTCTCCTGGCTTGTTCTGATGCCGGCCATTCACTTCTTTGGCTCGGGTCTTTCGACACCCATTTTCCCCGGTACCGTACCGATTGCGCAGATGGGGATCACCGACCTTTGGCGCGCATATGTAAGACCTATGGGCGCCGGTGCCGTCGCGGCCGCTGGCTTAATTACACTGCTGAAGACGATTCCCACCATCGTTGCTGCCTTGAAGGCCAGTTTTAAACAGCTCGGCGCCGGACAAAGCGCACAGTCGAATCTGCGCACTGAAAACGACCTGCCTATCTCGGTGACCGTGGGCGGCTCGGTGCTGCTCATCATTATGATGTGGCTGTTTCTCACCATCAAGCCGGTTCCCGGTGCTGAGACTTCACTCTTCGCCAATCTTGTTGCCTCGGTCTTTGTAGTGGTCTTCGGATTTCTGTTTGTCACGGTCTCCTCGCGCATTACCGGACTCATTGGCAGTTCTGCCAATCCCGTTTCAGGAATGACGATTGCGACTTTGATGGCCACCTCGGCGGTCTTTCTTGCTCTTGGCTGGACGGCTCCTGCCTTTGGGGCCCTGGTGCTGGCTGTTGGGGGTGTGGTATGCATCGCCTCCTCCAATGCTGGCGATACATCGCAAGATCTAAAGACCGGCTACCTGATCGGGGCCACGCCCAAAGCACAGCAGCTTGCACTGCTGATCGGTGTGACGGTTTCCACGTTTGTCGTCGGTTACGTATTGATCGGCATGAACAAATATCTGGAAGAGTTCCGGCCCCTCGTCAAGCAGGTTGATATCAACCATCTGCCCTCTGGTGTGACCGTGGAAGAATCGGCGTTTGATCGCGATTCCTTCAGCTACAAAGACGCTCACGGGCAAAAGGTCACGGCCCAGGGCGACAATTACTCCCTGCTCAACGCCATCAATTCCACCGAGATTGATAACGGCAAATATCTCTATAACCCAAAAACGGGCCAGATCGATGTGCAGTGGATTCAAGGTATCGGCAGCGAGCGGGCAGCGGCTCCGCAGGCGCGGTTGATGTCCACGGTCATCAACGGCATCCTTTCCCATAAGTTGCCATGGCGCCTGGTCATGCTCGGCGTCTTTCTTGTCGTGTGCGTAGAATTACTGGGCATACGTTCGCTGGCCTTTGCTGTGGGCGCTTACCTCTCGATTGGCACAACGTTGGCCATCTTTGCGGGAGGCGTGGTCCGCTGGCTGGTGGAATCGTCCGCAAAACGTGCTGGTGAAAAACCCACAGAAAGCGAGGTGAGTCCCGGGTCGCTCTTCGCCAGTGGACTCATCGCTGCAGGTGGTGTCATGGGTCTGCTTGGCATTGGCGTGAGAGCTCTGGAAAACATGAAAGTGCTGCACGACGACTCAATGGCGTTGAAGGTTCCTCTCATAGCCAACAGCGAGCTGGTAGGCAATCTGGTTGCCGTAGCCGCCTTCGTGCTGCTGGCCGCAGCACTGTATTATTTTGCCCGCAAGCCGCTGGAAGGCGGGAAGAAAGATTGATTCATTGAATCATTGGGTCATTGAGTCATTGTAGAAATTGAGTAATTGGGTAATGGCGCGATGATCCAATGGTTCGATCACCCAATGACCCAATGCTTCAATGACTTCCATCGTGCAAAACGTCGCTGTCATCCTTGAGCGCATCGCCAACGCCGCCCGCCGCGTCAACCGCTCTCCAGAAGAAGTAACGCTGATGGCAGTCACCAAAACCGTCGAGCCTGCGCGGATCATAGAAGCCTACAAGGCTGGAGTCCGGGTCTTCGGCGAAAACCGGGTGCAGGAATTCACCGGGAAGGCGGAAGCGCTGCATGCTTGTTCGGAAGCGCGCTGGCGCCTGATCGGGCACCTGCAATCGAATAAGAGCAGTCAGGCCGCCGAGCTTTTCGCTGCTGTTGATTCCGTCGATTCCATCCGCCTGGCCCAACGATTGAACGCCGCCGCCCAGGCGTTCGGCAAAAAATTAGAAGCGCTTCTGGAAATCAATATCGGAGCAGAAGATTCCAAGCACGGTTTCTCTCCCGATTCCCCAGAGTTGCGGGATCTGCTGAAGCAGAGCGCCGAACTCACTCATCTTGAAATCCGCGGCCTGATGGCAATTCCTCCTTTCACGGAAAATCCCGAAGGCGCTCGGCCTTATTTTCGCCGGTTGCGGCAGTTGCGCGATGAGCTCGCGAAGCCGTCAGGGCTGAAGCTGAGCGCGCTTTCCATGGGCATGTCGCACGATTTCGAGGTTGCGATTGAAGAAGGCTCAACCTGCGTGCGAATCGGTACGGCCATCTTCGGCGAGCGGATTGGAAATGAAAAATGATTGCCGAAAACTGGCGACTGACAACTGACTGAGAACTGAGAACCGAGAACTTCTTCACATGTTTACCATCCACGAAAATAATGTGGGCATCAGCTTCGCTGTAAAGGTCCACCCTCGCTCCAAACACGATGCCGTCATTGGCGAGCTAGGCGATGCCCTCAAGCTGGCGCTCAAGGCTCCTCCGGTCGAAGGGCGAGCGAATGAGGCCTGCATAGAATTTTTCGCAAAACTTTTGAAAGTGCCGCGCTCCTCCGTTACCATAGCCAGCGGCGCAACCAGCCGCCTTAAAGTCATTCGCATCAGCGGGATCACGGCAGAGCAGCTTCGCCGGCATTTAAATCCCGGCATTTGAATCTATGATCCGTAGAGACGTAGCTTGTTACGTTTCCTGATGGCTTTGCCCGTGCTGTTGATAGATAAGGAGAATTTCTTGCCCCTTTCCGAGCGTTTGCGCGAGATACAGACCGGCTTCGAGCGCCCTTTCTGGGTCGCCAATATCAGCGAGATTTTCGAGCGGCTTTCCTATTACGGTGCCTTTGCTTCGCTTGCGCTCTACCTGCAAGGGAGGCTGAATTTTTCCACTGAGCAGACCGGAACGTTGACCGGAATCTTCGGCGGCATGGTGTGGTTTCTTGCGATTTTCGGAGGAGCTGCCGCCGACCGCCTCGGCTTCCGCCGGGCCCTTTCCATGGCATATCTCATCCTGGCGGTCGCTTATTTTCTGATCGGCTCGATTGGGGCATCTTGGCTGGCGCCCGTCCGCAATGCAGTGCCGCTCGGCTTATTTGTTGGGTTTGTTTTAGTGCTGCCGGCGCTCGGCATTTCGCTGGTGAAACCGTGCGTCGTGGGCACCACGGCCCGGGCCTCAAAAGAAAATGTCCGTTCGATCGGCTATTCGATTTACTACACCATGGTGAATATCGGCGGCGGCGCCGGCCCTTTTCTGGCCTCATGGGCGCATCAGCGCCTGGGAATCGAGAATGTCTATCGAATCGCCGCGCTCAGCGTCTTCGCCATGTTCTTTGTGGTTCTTCTCTTCTTCCGCGAGCCCCGCAAGCCCGGCGACACGCCTCCACCCTCGATCTCGCAAGTGGCACGGAATTTTTGCATCGTGCTGGGCAATTACCGGCTCGTCTTACCGGTATTGTTCCTTGCGCTGGTCCTGCGCATCGTGATGTGGTTCTATCCGTTGAACGTGCCATGGTGGGTGTGGCTTGGGTTGCTCGTGCTTGTGCTCGCCGGCATCAGCCGCTTCATGTGGTTCCTGGTGCTTTTCAGCGGATATTGGATCGTATTTTGGCAACAGTACATCAGCCTGCCTGGATACATTCAGACTTATATCAATCCGAATGCAAAAGTGGAGCTCATTCTGGTGACGGATGGAGCGACTGTGATCGCGTTTACGCTGTTGGCGAATTATCTCACCCGTAAAATTCCTCCACTGCAGGCAGTCATTCTAGGTACAGTGATCACGTCGCTTGCGTGGCTGATAATTGCCTCGCGGCCGGCGATTTGGGCTGCGGTTCTGTCATTGTTCATTCTGGCCATCGGAGAAATTATCCAATCGCCGCGCTACTACGAATATATCTCGCGACTTGCGCCGCCAGGGCAGCAGGGAACTTATATGGGTTTTGCCTTCTTGCCCATCGGCATCGGCTCGCTGATCGGCGGCTGGCTGGGCGGAAAGCTGATGCATCATTTCGGTGAAGTCCAGCACCGGCCAATGCTTGTTTGGTGCGCGATTACAGCTGGTGGCATCGCGACCGCGCTGCTGCTGTGGATCTACGACAAAACGCTAAGACCAACTCCAGCCCCTGCTGCCGCCGAAAAGGTTGCAGCCTAGAGCTGTTCATTATTAAATTTGGATCCACCCATGAAGGCTATTTGGATTACCGCCGTTTTTCTGATGGGCTGCGTTTGCATCGCGGGACAGCAGCCCGCCTCGCAGCATCGTCTGGCCGACAGCCTGCAACGCAAACTGGACCACATCCAGGAGAATGCCAAATCAGCGCAACCCGATCAGACTCCAACCGTGATGACAGAGGAAGAATTTAACGACTACTTTGCCGCCGGACGCGTGAAGCTGCCGCAAGGGGTGAAGCGGGTCACTTTTCAGGGCCAGTCAGGAGTGCTCACCGCGCTGGCAATCGTTGATTTTGACCAGATCCGCGCCGGAGAGCCATCTTCCAATGCCTTGTTGTCCATGTTTAGCGGCACTCACAATGTGCGCGTCGAATCTGATGCCGCAGGCAGCAACGGCCAAGGCAAGATACACGTGCGCAACGTCAGCATCGATGGAATCGATGTTCCGCCGATGGCGCTCGAGTTCTTTATTAACGAATATCTCAAGCCGAAGTATCCCAACGTGGGCATGGATTCAGAATTTTCATTGCCTGACAGGATTGATGTCGCCATCATCGGCTACCACAAGTTGACGGTCACACAGAAGTAATCGCAGAACCGAGCCTGGCAGGAAAGCACTGAGACAATGGCAAAAAGAGGGATCAGAACCGCAGAGCATTTTCTTCGCCGCATTGTTAAGGACTTGCGTAGCGGCGGCAACCGTGATCGCGCCCGATCGCAGCAGCACTTCTTCAAAGAGCCGGTCAAGCGCCACGGATGGCGCACTGCTGATCTGCGGCGCTATGCCGCTGCAATGGGCCGCGAGATCGAAGCTGCCGGTGGCGAGAAGCTTCTCTTCGAAGTTGCCGACAAGCTCTTTCATGCCAAAAAGACCGGGGAAGAAGCCCACGCTGCCGTTATGCTTCTTGATCCGCAGAGCCGACGACTGCTGCGCGGCAAAGCATCTTTCCTGGGCGCCGCCGAATTCCGCCGCCTGGAACGCTGGATCCCTCTCATCACCAGTTGGGATGAGTGTGACGACCTATGCCACAGCGTCCTAGGTCCAATGATCGTCTCGCATCCTGGCTACATCAGCCGGGTGTTTGTCTGGGCGCGCTCGCGCAATCGCTGGTCCCGGCGCGCGGCCTGCGTTGCCCTGGTACATTCGGTACGCCGCAAACTCCACACCAAAGAAGTATTTTGTCTTGCTGAAATGCTTCTAAAAGACAAAGACGACATGGTTCGCAAGGGCCTGGGATGGTTGCTGCGCGAGATGGGCAAAGCCAATCCCAGTTCGCAAGTGCCGTTCCTGATGAAAATCAAAGACAAAGCTCCACGCCTGGTCCTGCGTATTGCGTGTGAGAAGCTGACGCCGAGTGCAAAGGCGCAAATCCTGAGAAAAGCTGAGGGCCAGCCCTAGTCATGGCACGCTGCGCGCTTTCCATTTAGAATCAAGGTTTGACCTATGGACCTGAAGGGCATTCAGTCGGCCCTGCGTGAGCGCGATTTCGACGCATGGCTGTTTTACGACCATCACCATCGCGATCCCATCGCCTACAGGGTTCTGGGGTTGCGCGAGGATACAATGGTCACGCGCCGCTGGTTCTACATCATTCCTGATGAAGGCGAGCCGCGCAAGCTGGTGCACCGCATCGAGGCCGGGCATCTCGATACTCTACCCGGACAAAAGGAACAATATGCTGCCTGGCCGGAGCTTTGGGAAAAGCTGAAGTCCATGCTGGCGCCCTATGAACTCATCGCCATGCAGTACTCACCGAATAATCTGGTTCCCTACATTGGACTGGTGGACGCGGGAACCATCGAGTTGGTGCGCAGCTTCGATAAAGATATTGTCAGCTCGGGCGACCTGGTGGCGCGCTTTGAGGCGGCTTGGACGGAAGAGCAGATTCAAAGCCACTTTGCCGCCCGCGACGCCGTGGACCAGGTTACAGCATCTGCCTTTCAGGAGATCGGCCGGCGAGCCCGCAGCGGCGGCACGCACGAATATGAGATGCAGCAGTGGATCATGGAAGCCTTCCGCCGTGAGAACCTGATCACCGAAGATCCGCCCATTGTCGCTGTGAACCAGCACAGCGGCGATCCGCACTTTGAGCCGCGCGCCGACCGTACTGCTAAGATCAAAGAAGGGGATTTTGTGCTGCTGGATATCTGGGCCAAAAAGAACACGCCCAACGCGGTTTACTATGACATTACATGGACCGGCTTTGTCGGCTCTGTCGTCCCTGAGCAGCACGCGAAGATTTTTGATATTGTGCGCAACGCTCGCGATACCGGCGTGCAGACGGTAAAATCGGCAATGGCTGCCAGGCGCAAGCTCGCCGGTTGGGAAGTGGACAAGGCCACGCGCGACGCGATTACGCAGGCGGGCTACGGAGAATATTTCGTGCATCGCACCGGCCACTCCATCGGCACCAGCGTGCATGCCAACGGCGCTAATATGGATAACCTCGAAACCAAAGACGAGCGCGAAATCATTCCCAACAGTTGTTTTTCCATTGAACCCGGAATCTACCTGCCCGAGTTTGGCGTGCGCAGCGAGGTGAACATGCTGGTGCGCGCCGGCTCAGCCGAAGTGACCGGAAAAATCCAAAAGGAGATCGTGCTTATTTAATCTCGACAATCATGGCCACCGCATCGGAAAAAATCAATACGCAGGAATATCCTATAAACATGATGGGCATTGTGGCCCCGCTGGTGGGGTGGTTGGTCCCCGGCGCCGGTCACCTGATCCAGAAAAAATGGATTCGCGGGCTGCTGCTCCTGATCTCCGTTTCTGTCATGTTCTTTCTCGGGCTGATGATGCAGGGCCATATCTACACGCCCAATACCGGAGACGTGCTCGAGATGCTCGGCTTTGTGGGCGACATCGGCTCGGGCGGCCTCTACATGCTGGGCCGAACCATGGATTGGGGCCAGGGCGCCATTAACATCGCCGCCGCCGACTATGGCACTAAATTCATCATCGTGGCCGGACTTTTGAACATCATCAGCGCGGTAGATGCGCACCAAATCGCCATCGGGAAAAAATCGTGAACACACACCTGGAACTCTCTCACTTCACCGCCGCTGTTCTGTTTGCGCTCTGCGCCTCCATCGTTTTTGGGATCACCCAAAAAGAAGGTGTGCGCGAACAAGTGCGCTATGGCGCCAAATCTTTTATGTGGTTTGTCGTTGGCGTTATTGTTGGCGGCTGGTTTTTGTGGATCCTGAAACATTGAAGAATTGAATCGAAGAATTGAATCATTGATTCATCGGGTCATTGAATCATTGAATCTCGAATTTACGATTTACGATTTCCGATTTAAAATCAAAAATCGTAAATCGAAAATCGTAAATCACAAATCAAACTGCTGACTTCGAACTTCTCCAAAATGACCCAATGATCCGATGACCCAATGACCCAATCCCCTCATCCTTCCCAAACAAAAGCATCAAAAATCCGGTGAATGGCGAAGCCCATGCGCTTATAAAGGTTGACGGCGGGAAGGTTGGCTTCCGTCACGGTGAGTGAAAGCGCGCGGCAACTGCGTTTCTGCAATTCGCCGCACGCCATGCAGAGCAGCGCCTTGCCCAGGCCGCGTCCGCGATATTCGGGGGCAACGCACACCTGGGTCACGTGGCCTACATCGTTGCGCACCCGCGAACACAGGATCACGCCCAGGGGGGCGCGGGTTGAGCGGCTGCGCGCCACCAGCGATGCTTCGGGATCAAAGAGCCCGCAGCCGGGAAAGCGG
Source organism: Terriglobales bacterium (assembly GCA_035487295.1). GTDB lineage: Bacteria > Acidobacteriota > Terriglobia > Terriglobales > Acidobacteriaceae > QIAW01. The sequence goes on along the minus strand of DATHMH010000042.1, from coordinate 180,639 downwards.
ATGATGTTGTTCAAAAAGCGCAGCGAGCCTGCCGAGGTGCGATATTGGTCGTTGATCTCGGAATCAATATGGTCGCGGTAAGCGGTGGTGATGACCGAGGCCGTGCCCTGAAAGTCTTCGTCAGACCATTTGCGGAACTCCACCTCGGGCAGGCGCTGGTTCCAGTGGTTGCCGTTGCCTGAGCCCTGGCTCAGGGGCAGCACCATAAACAGCCGCGGATAGCGCCGGAATCCCTCTTCAATAAACGGACGCGCCATGCTCGCCGCCTCATGCAGCAGCAACTGGGCTTCAATGCGGTTGATGCCGGGCGACTGTTGCAGGGTCTCAATCACGTGCCCCAGCAGGCGCTCTTCGATGGAATATTGTCCCAAGCCGGAATACGAGGGATGCACAAACAGGTCGCCGATCACGCCTTTGCTGCCCTCGTAGACGAAGAACGAGTATCCCTGCACCAGCTTGTTTTCCACCCAGGCATAGCCGGGCAGGATGCGGGCATCCATGTAGCGGAGGATCATCTCCGCCGAGCCGCTATAGTCCCAGGAAAGCAGGCGCGACCACGCGCGCGACTCTTCATCCAGAAGAGAGCGCAAATCAGAGGAGCGAAAATGGCGCAGGTCGAGAATTTCCACGACGCCTTGATTTGATGAGATGCGGACCGAGCGCGGGGGAACCAGAAGGCCGACTCACAAATAGTCTAGTGCCGGAACGCGGTTTGGGGAAAGCCCCCGCCAGGGCGCGGGAACCAAGGGCGGCGCGAATCCAAATAGTCAATTGCAGGATTGCGCCTCGCCTTCACAAAGCCGGCCGAGCGCGAAAAACCAGTGAATGGCTCATGGCGAAGTTAGCCAGCGAGCAGGTGACGATGCATAGAATATTGGCTGCCATCAGCGGCAGATGCAGCACCCCTGCCAGCAGGCGCATGAGCAGCACATTGCCGGTGAGCGACAGTAATCCATTGGTCAGATGAAAGCGCAGCAGTCGGTGCAGCCCGCCTGCGCCTTGAGCAGATTGAGTAAGGTCGCGCCAGGTGTAGCGCTCATGCCACAGGAAGTTGTGCAGCACCGCCGTTTCCACCGCCAAGGCGGTAGCAGGCAGATAATGCACTCCCACTGTGTTGGTCAGCGACGTGAGCATGGCCAGTTGTACCCCAACTCCCAGCATTCCCACGGCGTTGAACTTGATCCAGCGAATGAAGAGGCCGGAGGCCGGATTAGGTTGATTTGATTGTAGAGGTGGTTTCATAAGTGAGCTGGCTTATCTTGCCGTTCCTTTGTCTTCCTTCGTGTCCTTTGTGGTTAGCTCTTGATTTTTGTCCAGCAGCTCACAACCTTTCCGGAATAGGTTCTTCGTGGTAAAGCTGCCTGCCATTGCGTATGGCGGTAAAGATCGTGATGCCCACCATCCCCAGCATGCCAACCACTCCGCCGATATCGAAGAGCCTGAAGGCGTGTCCAAAAACGTGCGAGACAGGTTTGAATAAAACAAACAGATTTCCAATGGCCAGCGCGACGCGCAGCTCGGTCGGCCCGAATTTGAAAAACGAAAGCTGGAAACGCCCGATGGTATAGGTCGCCAGAAACACCTCGATGGAAAGCATGTAGTAGCCGATCAGCAGCCCGGCCGTGACCAGCGGGGTCATATAGCCCGATAGCGCCATGCCTCCCAAAAGAAAGAGCGCGGCAAAAACGTCGCAAATGTGGTCGGCATAGAAGCCATAACGCGGGCGCTGGCACTCGCGCACCCGGGCCAGGGTTCCATCGAGGCTGTCACCCAGCCAGTTGAGGGCCAGGCAGGCAATGGCTCCGAGCAGGGCCCACTTGTTCCAGCGCGCCGCCCAGTAGGCCAGCCCCGCTCCCGCCATCGAGATCAGGCCGAGAGCGGTGAGATGGTCAGAGTTGAGCCTGGCAGGCATGCGGTTGGCCAGCCAGACCAGCGCCTTGCGCTCGGCTTCAGCCGAAAAGCTGGTATGGACGCGGCGGGCGTCTTTAAAGTTCATTGAGGTAAGCTCAGTGACCGAGCCGACGAACGAATGTTGCGGAAAAGAACGTTGTGAAATTGTGTTTTGCATTGCAGTCCTCCATGCAGCGTGGGTTGACTTTGACGCGGCGGCCCGAAAGCGGCAATGCACCGCAGGTCAAGCGGAGGACAAAAGAAGGTCAATGTGTAAGTGATTGATGACACAACCCCTTAGATAGGGGCTATCAATTTGGAGGGAATTACTCGCCTCTTAGAAACGATTCAGGATTGATTTCGGCACGTATTGTTAGGCGGTTGCATTGTGAAGTGAACATTTAGGCTAAGGCGGTTTAGGAATTACTGTGGCTGAAGCCATATAGTTGTAGCGCCAGAAAGACTAAACTATTCCCAAAATTGGTCGAACAACAAACTTTGTCATCCCGAGCGGAGCCGCGCTTCGCGGCGGAGTCGAGGGACCTGGGTTTTTGCCGGCGCTACCAAGACTTCGGCCGAGTGAAGGAGTAAAATTCCGCTCCATGAAAGAACATACCTATTACGTCTACATCCTGACCAACGCAACCAGGCGTCCGTTCTATACAGGTGTAACCAACTCCGTGGTAGGCCGCACAGATCAGCATAAACAAAAAATAGTCGAGAATAGCTACACCGCCCGTTACAACCTGAGCCGACTGGTTTATTTTGAGCAGTATCATCATGTCCGCGACGCAATACGTCGTGAAAAACAGCTCAAAAATTGGAGTCGCCAAAAGAAAATAGCACTGATTAAAGCAATGAATCCTAAATGGGATGATCTCAGCCGCGAGTGGGGAAAACCCATTGACTTTGCCGCGATCATCGCGGCGCAGAAGAAACCCCAGGTCCCTCGACTCCGCCGCGAAGCGCGGCTGCGCTCGGGATGACAAATTGGTTCTTGGTCTTCTGCTTTCAGACCATTTAGAAATTAGAAAATAGTATGCCGCTGCAACTGGTTGATTACTGGAGTCAGCTTTCGGCCACAGTAATTCCTAAAATGCCACAGCGTCATAGAGACTAGGACGGGTTTTTCGATAAGGGAATCCTGATTATTAATCTGACTGGCAGTCTATTTAGCCCAAAATAATCACAAGTGATATCAGATGGTTAAACTTTTAGCCACTCTATGCCATCATTGTCCTGGAAGTGTATCGGACGCATTCAGAATGCGGAGGGCCTCCCCACGTGAGCGCCGTGACAGGCGCAAGCGCACGTGAGTAGCAAACCCTCAGCTCTTTGAAAACTCGTTGGCCCCTGATCGCGATTCGTGAGAATCCGCAACATCAGTTTTGGGCCGCAGATCCTCCCCGGCAGACTGCTTCACACTGCTTAGTAACCCATCCGTATATTATTGATTATAAATAACTTAAATAAAAAATCAGGTTACTTAGTAACCCCCCCACCCCCCAACTACTCAAACCGGCAGACATAGCCAACGCTAAAAGCCGATCAACTCTACTGCGTCGCCCCGATCTGGCTGCCGATCACCTCTCCTGAGACGATGATTTCAACCCGCCGGTTTTTCTGCCGGCCGGCTGCAGTCGTGTTCTCGGCGATAGGGTCGGTTTTCCCCAGGCCAGTGGCCGTGACTGAATCTGCGGTCAGGCCTTGTGTCACCAGATAATCACGGACCGACCCCGCGCGTTTTTCCGAAAGGGTCTGGTTGAATTCATCACTGCCGGTGTTATCGGTGTGCCCTTCGACCGCCAATTTCAACTGCGGATAATTGAGCACGATGCCCGAGAGCCTGGCCAGCGCCTCACGCGCCGCCGGACGAAGGTTTGCCTTGCCAATATCAAACAGCACGTCTCCCATATTGACCACCAATCCCCGTTGCGAATCTCGCGTGGGCAGCACGCGGTTGAATTGGTCGAGCAGCTTGGCGCGCAGCTCCTGCTTTTCGTGTTCGGCTTGCGCGGCGGCTTGCTGCGCCTGCTGCTCGCGCTCCTGGGCGGCTTTTTGCTCCTGCTCGGCCTGGGCGCGCGCCTGCGCCTCTTTGGCTGCTGCGGCTTCGGCTTCGGCGCGGGCTTGCGCGTCTTTGGCGGCCTGGGCTTCTGCCTGGGCGCGGGCAGCTGCATCTTTGGCGGCAGCCGCTTCGGCCTCAGCGCGCTTGGCGGCTTCGGCTTCCTGCGCGGCCTTGGCGGCGGCTTCACGCTCCTGTGCTTCGCGCTGCTCTTTGGCGATTCGTTCTTCATCCTGCCTTTTGACCGAAATGTTGCGAGCGTCTTCAGCCATCTGCACAGCCTCACGTGCGGTCGTGGCCAGCGCCTGTTTTTGCTTTCTCTTCTGATAATCTTCGGCGCGGTTCAGCGCATCTTGCGCTTTACCGAACGATTCCGGAGCATACTGGTCGGCCTGCTGCCACTTGGCAATGCGTAGGGCGTTGCGCGCCTGGTACAGATCAAGCGGCACTTTGGGATCGAACTGGAAAGCCTCAAGGTGGGCATCAGAGTAGCGCCCGCGCTGCAGCAATTCGAACTTGGCGTTTCCTGAATCTACCGCGCCCTTGGTGTCGGAACGGGCGGAGTTTTCCATCACAACTTGATCGCTGGGAAAAGTGACCGCGAAATAAGGTTCAGCGGTCACGATCATGCCAAAGGTCTGCAGCTTGGTGCTGGCCTTCAGGTTGCTCTTGCTGTCATGCACCTGGATCTCGCCCAGATTGTTGGCCAGCCCTTCCGGCGTGATCGCCCACAACACGTAGGTGAGATATTCGGGGCCGTAGGTCGAAGCCGGCGCAAGTCCCTTGAATTCGGCGTCGATGGCCAGGGCGCCTCCGGTGCTCTCGACGGTGGCGCGGCCTTCGGCGCGGGGCAGCAAAGCGGTCCCAATGAAATTGACCTTCGTAGAGCCGCGCGCCCAGTAGTTTACGGTCTGAATATTGCGCGAGACGTTGATTTGTATTACCGCGCCAGATTGCTGCTGCTGCGCCTTTGCGGGCAACGAACCAAGAACGAGCAGGCCTGACAGCAAATTCAATGTGACATTTTTCAAACGAGTGACATGCCGCATACGCTTTTCTCCCTGGTTTTTACTTCGTGAGGTGTGCATTAGACGCGGTGGTCGGTGTCAAAGAGTGTATATAACCCGAGGGCGGGGAAGCAATGCCGTTTTTAACTGTTTACCGCGGATTTCACGGATCACCGGATATAGTCCCAAGTTTGCTCCAGCCATGCCAGGATGCAAAGCCTGGGGTGCGGTAGCAGAATATATGAAGCATGGTTTTGAACTCCAAAACGACCTGGACCATTGCTGTCATCTCTGATACGCACGGGCTTCTGCGTCCTGAAGCAATTGCGGCGCTGCAAGGCGCCGATTACATCATTCATGCCGGCGACATTGGCGACGCGGCGATTCTGGCCAAACTGGCTGCCATTGCGCCCCTGACAACCGTGCGCGGGAACGTAGACCGCGAGCCCTGGACGCGAAAAATTCCCGCCAGTAACGTTCTCGAAGTGGGAAACATCAGCATTTATGTGTTGCACAATTTGAACGAACTCGATCTGAACCCCAAAGCCGCTGGATTTGCCGCTGTGATTTCAGGCCACACCCATCAGCCGAAGCAGGAGTGGCGCGATGAAGTCTTGTATTTCAATCCCGGCAGCGCCGGCCCCCGGCGGTTCAAGCTGCCGGTCGCCGTGGGCCGTCTCAGGATTCAGGAAGGGAAGATCGTGAGCGAGGTGATCGAACTGAAGATCCGATCGTGAACGAATGCTCAGTTTTCATTGATATATTTCGGACAGAACAACTGCAATCCTTCAACCGGTTTCCCGTGTTGATCGAGTGCAGATACATTCAACTTCGTGCTCTTCGTGAGGGGAGCATCTAGATCAAATTCCATTTTGTATCCTTTCTCGATAAGTTTATGCAGTTCTTCGACGTTCTGCCGGATCGTTGCGAGCGCCGTCGGGCTTGCGTCATAAACTGGTATGACCTGGCCAGACCCTCCATGGTTTAGCAAAAGTTTGTTCAAAGGGTCAGCCCCCAGGAATGCCCCGCCAGTGTCAACCACAAGGTGCAAGAACTCTGACCTGCTGTTTTGTTCCATCAGAAATTGACTGTGACCAGTAAGCATCAATACGTAAAGGCGGATTTTTGAAGCGAGCAGGCGTTCCCTCAATTTTTCAGCATTGAGCTTGCTCGCATTGTCGTCTCCATCAGAAATGACCAAAATACTGTCGCCTTCATGTGGACTTTTTTCCAAATAAGCGGCCGATTTTGCGACAGAATCAAAGAGCGCAGTCCTGCCTTTTGGCTTTATCTTTGCGCCCAAATTGGGGTCGCTGAGTGCCTTTGAAAACAAATCCACATTGCTCATATCAATGTCGATGTAAGTGTCAGCGTTGAAATCAACCAGGGCGAGTTGATCGGTTGGCGGAGAAGATTCCACAACGTCTTTAACAGCTTCCAAAGATATCCTTTGTGCGTTATGTTGACCCATACTACCGCTGATGTCCTGCAGCACTATGATTCGCCGGGGGCCCTCGGTGACGCTGGCAACGACCGCGGAAACTTTATGTCCAGGCACGGCAACATCAAATCTCTTCGTTGCGGCGGTTTCTTTCGACGTTTGCGTCAAATTGCACAATACAGAGTAGTGCGTCGTTTGGCCAGAAGCGCAAACCGCAAATGACATCGCGACGCACAAGCCTAAAAGCGTCCGTCGAGTTTGCAGCATGGCATAGCCCTCACGCTTCATTTTGTGTTCAACGGAAGTTGCGTCGTTGAAATGTAGATTTCTTGTTCTATCCGCTCCTGAAAAGCCTGGAACTCGGGCAGCTCGAAGAGGCGCTCACTCAGCTCCGCCGTGGACGTGGCCGCTTTACTGGGAGTATAGAAAAGTACGGCCTGGCGCAGCCGGGCTACCGTGGCATCATCGAAGCTGTGCGCAATAAAGACGAGATTTTTCGGCCAAATTTCAAGAAATACCGGACCCTCATCTGTAGTCACACGCACCGCCCAAAGCGGGCCGCAGGTCGGGGCGTCGCCTGGGCAACTGGCGGGCTCTGCGGTTTTTGTATTGAGCACGGTGACCCGTTTGGAGAGCGAGCTTTGGTAGATATCGAGAAAGCGCTGCGCAGCCTCTGCCGTCTTCCAGCGTGAGACATACAACAAAGCCAGGTCGCGGGTTGAAACTGGCTTGAGGGTTGAAGCTGGAGCGGGAGCCAGCTTGTCGCTTGAACTCTGGGCCGGCTTGTCGGTTGAAACTTGCGTTGGCTTGTCGCTGGCGGCAACTGCAATCGGCGCATCGCTCGCGGTGCTGCGGCGCTTCACCGCCACATAGGATCCGCCCTGCCAGTTGGGGGCGAGGGCAAATGCATCGTCTTCGCGACCAAACTGTTTGGCCATGGTGCGGACATCCAGTTGGCCTATGATTCCCGAATCATAAGCCTCATACCTGTCGCTCAGCAGGGCTGTGAGGTCGGGCATCAGGCTGGAGGCTTTCTTTTGGTTGGCAATATAGGCCTGAGGCTCCATCACTTCGTGGGTGTCGCGAGGAGGACGGGCAAACGCGCCGGCAAAAGCCATCTGCTTGCCGCCAGTCCGCAACAGTTCCAATTCGAAATTCAAACCTTCACGATAGGGAAAGATTCCAGTCTCTTTCAGCAACAAGGGCGCATTGTGAACCGTCACCATGTCATCGTAGGTGCGGGTGGCGGCGTCCTGCAAAAAATCCACGACTTGAGGAGTATCGGCCAGATTGCGCTCGTACGGTTTCAACAGGTAATCGAAGCGCACGATCTCGGCCTGTCCTTCGACCACCGCCCGGCGAGCGACATCCTCTTCTTCATCCTCGGCGTCCACGCGCATTTTGGGCGCTCTTAGCTGCTGCCCAGGGGTGCGGTGCATCCACTTCATCAAATCGTAGTTCTGGTCCTGCAAGGCATGGGTCAACTCATGGGCCAGGATGGGGAGCTGCTCGGAAATATCAATCCAGTTCAGCAGGTTGACCATCTTGGTCTTGTCGTCATAGTAGGCCCCGATACCTTTGGGCGCCGCCGAAATCAAGAATGTTTTCAGATCAAAAGCGGGCGGCAGGAAACCAAATTTCTTCAACACCACTTCTGAATTGGCCAGCCGTTGGGCGTCTGCGCTGCTGGATAGGGCTTCCGACATGTGGTGTATGACTTGGTTTTCGTCCAGAAGCTGATGGGCTATGGCTGTGTGTTTGAGGTAACCTGAGTCGTGGCTGGCAAAGTCCGCCAGTTCATCAATCGAGGCAAAGAGCTTCTTGGAATCCTCCAGGCTGGTTCTGACTTCCTTGCGGCTTTTATCCTGCTGTTCCCGGGCGAAGTCCGCCAGGCTCTTCGCCCCTTGCGGTGCGCCGTTGCTCGAGTCGCTGCCTGCGGTCCTGGCTTGCTTCTCCTTCAATGCCCGCTGCTGCCGGGCGGCATCGCCCAGGCTGTCTGGTTGAGCCGTGGTTTGCTGTGCCATCGCCGCAGGAGCTGCTGCAAAGAGCATGAATAAAACAGCGGTACTTGCCAGTTGGCGCATAGGTGCACTCCATGAAATGTATCTGCGCCCAGAATGATACAACGATAGCGCGATAGCTTTAAAAATTACGGGCGGCTAGCGCCTATGGTAACAAGAAAAGATAACTCGGTCGAAGTAAAAGCGAAGCCCGTAACGAAGGAGGAAAGATGTGCGCATCCTGGAACACACCCAGAAACTTATGGCGGTTGAGAGCAATTAGCTCGGACCGCCCCTTTTAAGACAACTGTTTGCAGGTCACAGAAAACAATCAAGATAAAAAAATCCAATGTTTTCATCAAAAGTGACACTACCTTTTAGGGGCATAACAACTCATAGCTCCGGGAGTCTTGGATCGGTGCGGATTCAGGGCCGAAGAAAATCATTTTGGGGGAAGAATGACAAAGACTACATTGGTTCTTTTAGCTTCATTATTTTTACTTACAATTTGCGCCTTTGCGCAAAACAATGAGTTCGAAATTGGGGCAGGGGGGATTTTTACGCCCAACCTGACGGCACAGGTGATGGAGCCTGGTATAGCAACGGGTGTAACTTGTCCCATCAATAACCCGGTGTGTGCACAAATTCCTACCAGGTTCCATCTCGGGTCGCGGCTTGCTTTCGAAGGCGCCTATGGCCGCCGGATCATAGATGCTCATGCCGCTTCTCTGTATGTTGAACTGCCAGTCCTGGGGATTCCCGGTCGCGGGCCACACCCGGTTTCGCCGCTTCCGAATCTGCCGAGCGGAATAGCGATATTCTTTTCACCGCTCTTGCCCGATGATTTTTCTTCTGTTTTTATCACGCCATCCGTGAAGGTCAAATTTCTGCCCGGTGCCGCGATTGCGCCTTTTATCAGCGCCGGCGGAGGAGTTGCTCTCTTTAATTCCGTTACGACAGACGCTCATGGCATCGCCATATCGCACCGCAACACCACTACCGGGGCCTTTCAAGTCGGAGGCGGAGTGGATATCAAGACACCGATTCCGAGGCTGGGGGTACGCGCAGAAGTGCGCGAATTTTTAACGGGCCGTCCTGAATTCGAGCCTGCGGTAAGATTCCCGGATCATCTGCAAAACCTGTTTGTTGGTGGCGGAATCGTATTGCGCTTTTAATCCGGAAAACTCAATTTCTTGTCATTCCGATCCCGCAAAGCGGGGAGAGGAATCCCTATTGTGTCGAGGACTTATGGTGCCATCTATAACCCCTGAAAGCGCATAAGGGTCCCTCCCCACGGCTTCGCTCGGAGCAGGCTAAGAACGACAAGGCTGACCACCACGACGACGATGATCGCCGGTAATGGTCTGCATCAACCGTAACAAGGAATAGCCCCCCGGCTAGCAAGCTTTCTGTCCCGGGCGGGGCTTCATTGGTTGAACCACCAGGTTAAACACAGCATTCGAATCGTATAATCCAGCTCACATCTCATTGAAAATAAAACATTTCCTTTCTTCATTGGTAATCCTAAAAAATTAAAAATTCCGGTGCAAGGTTTCTGCTTTTTAGACACATATATATGGAGAACTTTTTGCGGTTTCAATGACCTGATTCAGGGAGGCATGGAAACACACACGTTCCAAAGCGATACAGGAGCCAGTATGGAAAATTCTATGCTGCGGATAATACTGCTTCTACATAGGCACTGTTCGGCGGGGGACCTGATTCATTCCAGCAGAAGCTTACTTTCTTCCGCGGACGAAATTTAATTGAATCAAGATGTTTTGGTAACAGCGGCGTAACAATCAGCGTCTAGATTACATCCTGAACTGCAGGCGTCCAACCAAGCCCAATTCGCTGCGTGACGCAAACCAAAAACAAAAAACCGCAGTTCACGTTTCCTCTAACTTCAGAACCAATCGTACTGTACGTGGGCCCCATAGTTTGAATAACAGACTTGTGCAGGAGAAGGTGTATGAAAATTGCGAGCCATTGCATCTTTGTTGTGCTGTTTTCAATTTGCGTCATGGGCAGCGGTTTGGCCCAGAGCGCAACTAACCCCCCGCTGGACGAAGCTTTTCCAATCGGGGATTATGATACGAACTATCTCAAGGTGCCGGCAGTCGACCTAAACTCCATTTCCAATCAACCGGTAGATCTTTCAGGAACCACCCTGGTATTTCCAGAGGGGGCAGCCACCTCCAGGGAAGCCCTGACTTCTGGAATCGCAGGAACCGAAAGCTCCGTGGATAACAGCGTAAACCTAAGCGACGCCGCGCCCAGCAGCGCCGGGCGAGGCGACACAGATACTCCCAACCCCGAGGGAAACATTGATGGCATTGACTCCCTGCCTACCTTCGCTGGCGCTTTTGCAGGCCAGGCGGGTGTATCGCAGGGCAAGGTGTTTCCCTTCATTATGATCGGCAACCATCCGCTCACAGGCGGAAGGACGGTGATTCCCGCGAAAATCAACGAGGTTTCCCTGCAACTGCTCAACGCCGATGGGACGGTCAATATGAATGTGCCCTTCACGTTCAGCGATCTGGTGGAAGACTCGCCCAATTTTGAGGAAGCCAATTACACTTCCGGACGCCACATCCAGTTCGCCGATGCCGTTCAGCGCGCCGAATTCTTTCACCGTATGGAGGAAGATTGGCACACCGAGCTGCGTCACCAGGTCGTGGATCGCACAACCATGCGTATACCACGGTTCGTCAATGTTGTTTTCCCGGGCGGAGTCATAAAGCCGGTCCAGGCTTACTTCGTCAAGACCGCGCCCAACGGCAATCAATACATCATTGTGCTGGATATGCTCTTCCAGAACCTCCTCTTCAGTCAGGCGACCAATGAGATTATTGCCAACAACTTCAGCACCAAGGCGCTGAACATGTCTCTATTTCCCAACACCTTCCTGTTTTCCATCAATGTTCAGGGACAGCCGGCCGCCTGCTGCGTGCTCGGGTTCCACACTTATATCGCGAAGACGAATACGATCCCGCAGCCACGCTGGGTCTTTCAATATGCAAGCTGGACGTCGCCGGGAATATTTCCTGGCGGAGTGCAGGATGTAACTGCACTTTCCCACGAAACCTCCGAAGCGTTCAACGATCCCTTCGTCAACAACGTAACTCCGCTGTGGCAGTTTCCGGGTGTGCCCGCTATTGCCCGCTGTCAGGGGAACCTTGAGACCGGTGATCCTGTCGAAGTGCTGCCGGTTTCCACAGTGGATATCAAGCTGCGGGAGCGGCGCGAAGTATTTACGTATCATCCGCAGACCGAGGCCCTCTTGCAGTGGTTCGAAATGGGAAAAACTTCCAATGCAATCGACGGTGCGTTCAGCTTTCCGAATGAGGCTTCGCTTCCTCACTCGGCATTGCCGTGTCCGCCAGCCCCCTAAAGAGGTCACAAAAGTGCGTTTACAGAAAGAGGCGCCCGAATCCCGGCGCCTCTTTTGTTCTGTTGCGCGGTTTAGGGGAAAGAAACTCACGACAAAGCCGTCTTGACGTGAAGTATTACAGCAGGAAAGGAGGATCGAATAACACGGTAGTTGCCGGCCGAACTCTTAGTCAGTGTCCAGAGTTCTAAGAATCAGCTCAGAACCCGGATGAGTTGCAGCCGCACTGGCGATGGAAACTTGCGACATGATCATCACCTTGTATCTTTGCCGGCCCAGTACATAGAACCTGGCCTCGTGCGGCACTTGCGTTCCCAACACATTAATGCTGAACTGTTGCAGTATACCTTGCTGCTCTTCACCGGCAATTGTTCCCGTTATGGGTTCCGATGCGCCTTTACTGACCTCGGCAGCCTTGAATGAGCCGATACTCAATTTGCTTTCAATGGCTGCATCACGCCGTTGTGCAACTCCGGTGGCGAACCCTTCCAGGGTTTGACCGTTGGATGGAGGCACACAGATCAGGCTTACTACGGCATTACCCGGCCCCTCAATGTGAATCGCTCTCACGTCTGATTTGCCATCGACAGCTGCGTCTTTGACGATGGTCCAATTTGAGTAATACGAGAATTGCACCCCATCTTTTTGATAATGCTGAACGCTGGGCGTGCGTGTGCAGGCAACGCACGCGAACATAACCGCGAGGGCCGCCAGAAAGGGAAATCGCATTTTTCGAATATTCATATTCTGAAGAGATTTGGGCTTGAACGCCAAGAGTAACAGAAATCCGTTCAAGGAGGGGATACTTATGAAGCCTTGCTGATACCAAGGCGAAACGCTTTGTCTCTTGATTTCCGTCAAAAAATAGAGTCGCTGGGAAAGTGTGGAGCTCTTTATTCATCGCTGCGAGAATGAGGCCACAAGCGAATCCCGCAAGCAAGGGGAAACCCTTGCGCAAGAAGACTGCCAGCTACAGAAAAGCCATTCGCTTGAAGATTATTCTCTCGGTTCGGGAAAGCGAGCACTTTAGAGACCAAAAGTACTAGTACTTAAGATATCTGGTACTTTTGTCGAATTTGTTCAAACAAGGGCCATAATTTAGCCATACTTGTGTTTCAATCAGACACACAACTGGGTTGTCTGGATACACGTGACTGATTCTTATAGGGGTAGAACAGAAACAGATGTCGAAAAGATTTACAGTTCTGGTGGTCGACGATGAGGATTCCACGCGCAGCTTTTTGCATGCAGTGCTGACGGTCGAGGGCTACAACTGCCAATTGGCAGACAGCCTGGAAGCCGCGGAGATTCTGCTGCGCCAAAGCCGCATTGACCTCGCTTTAGTAGACCTTTACCTGGGAACTGCGAATGGCTTGAACGTTCTTGACCTGTTGAAAGTAATACAGCCGCAATGCAAGTGTGTCGTCATGACGGCACATGCAACCGTAGAAACGGTTGCCCGCTCCCTGAGTGGGGGCGCTTTGGAGTATCTGAGCAAGCCGCTGCTGATCGACGATCTGCTGGCTCTGGTCCGAAGGGTGCAAAGTGCGCGTCCGTCATTGACGGAAGAAATTGCTTCAGAAGAGCCATTTCCCGAGACTGCGATTGTAGGACGCAGCGCAAAGATGCTGGAAGTCTATCGCGCTATTGCGCGTGTTGCCGCCAGCAATGCCAGTGTCCTCATCACAGGAGCGAGCGGGACCGGCAAAGAACTGGTGGCCCGAGCCATCCACGCTCATAGTGCCCGAGCGCAAAAGCCTTTTATACCCATCAACTGTGGGGCGTTTTCCGAAACCCTGCTGGAGAGCGAGCTTTTTGGATACGAAAAAGGCGCATTCACCGGGGCAGATAGCAATCATCCGGGACTCTTTGAAGCTGCTCATGGAGGCACGATCTTCCTGGATGAAATTTCCGAGACCAAGACAGGTTTTCAGGTAAATCTGCTGCGTGCTGTGCAGGAACAGCAGGTGCGACGGGTCGGTTCCAATAAATATATCCCCATTGACGTACGCATCCTGGCGGCCAGCAACTGCGACCTTGAAGCGTTGATCCAGGCCGGCGCCTTTCGCGAAGACCTCTATTATCGTCTGAGCGTAGTCACCATTCATCTGCCCACGCTGGCGGAACGTCGTGAAGATATACCGCCGCTGATCCACCACTTTCTCAAACGATCGAATGCACGGAGCAAGAGACATATTCAAATCACGTCGGAAGCTGTGCAATCTTTGAGCAGCATGTTGTGGCCGGGCAATGTTCGGGAACTGGAAAACTTTATCGAAAGGCTGGCGATCTTCTGCGCCTCGGGGGAAATTGGGGTAGCAGATGTGGAGCGCGAGGCCGTAAGCAAACGCCAGCCTCACACACCCGCAGTCGCCGGCAACGGACCTGCGCCAACATTACAGGAGATGGAGCGCCAGCACATTCTCAGGGTCTTGCAAGAGGCGGAGGGAAACAAGTCCAAAGCAGCTCGGGCGTTAGGGATCGAACGAAAGACGCTCTATGAGAAGGCGCGGCGACTGGGTATTGATCTTCAGGCGAACAGGCGATGAAGGGCATTTGGCCAAACTCGGAAATTCGTGGAACATTTTCGTTTCGGCGTTGGCTGCGGCTCAATCTGCTGCTGCTGGTACTGGCGGGGTTGATCAGCGTGAGCTTTCCCGTCATCAGTCTAAGCCGCAGGCTGGAAGACTTTTACTTCCGGCTGCGAGGCGCCCAGAAGACATCTGGAAATGTAGCTCTGGTATTGATTGACGATTCCGCGTTGGCCCATTACGGCAGGTGGCCCTGGCCGCGAAAGCAACTGGCGCAATTAATTCGAGCTGTAAGCCAGTCTCATCCCAGGGCAATCGGGGTGGATATTATTTTGTCGGAGCAGGAAGACGAGGCCAACGATTCTGCTCTGACAGCCGTTCTCGAAGAAGCCCGCAATGTCGTCTTGCCCTCTAAGATTTCCAGCTCGACTGAGGGCGGCTTATGGACAGATCCGCTTCCGCGCTTTTCCCAGGCGGCAGCGGCCCTGGGACACGTGCAAGCTGTGCTCGATTCGGATGGTCTATGTCGAAGAATCCCAATCACGGAACCCAGCGCTCAAGGCCCGCGCCTCGCTTTTGCCGCTGCATTAGTTAACGTTGCCAGGCTGGGAACAGCAGGACCGGAAGAAGCGGGAAGTATCCATTCATCCTATCAAACTGCAGACATAGATCGTTTTGAACCCCGGTATCTGACGATCAATTACCGCCAGCAATTTGTTCCTGAGCAATCCGTGCCTCCGTTCATAACTCTTTCAGCCCGTGACTTGTTGGATGGGCAAAAAGGAGTTCTGTTGCAAGGGAAAATTGTGCTCATCGGTTTCGGCGCGACGGAGCTCAGCGATCGCCTTTTTACTCCAGTGAGCGATCAAAATCCAATGCCCGGGGTCGAGGTGAACGCCAACGCTGTTGACACGTTTCTGGGCCGCAAACAGATACAAAGCTTAGGGATGATCGCCCAAATCTCTCTTCTGCTGTGCGCCAGCATGCTTTCACTTTGGATTGTGATGTGGTGGCCGGGCGGCCGCGGCCTGTTGTACCTGTCAGTGCTGTTATTCGTGGGGTATGCCGCCGGCTATCTTCTCTTCAATGTCTTTTATCTGCAATTGCCGTATGGTCCTTTTCTGGTCATGGCTGTGTTGGCGGCGCCTCTTGCCCAGTTAGAGAACCTTATAGTGATTGATCGTGCCATTACTCGCGGATTGAAAGAGCTGCAGGCGTTGCTGCCTGTACCTACAGAATTTTCGGCGCACAGGATTTTCATTCCCACCCGCGATGCTCCTCCCTCCCACCTGCACTGGAAATTGCAGTCCTTGCGGCAACTGCAGGATGAATTAGCTTCACTGTATGCTTTTGACGAAACTTTACTCGAAACCATGCAGGAAGCGCTCGCCGTGTACGCGCTCGATGGACGGCTTCTGTTCCACAATTCAAGCTGGAGTCGATTCTGCGAAAAGCAGGCCTTGAACGTAACCGCAGGCACAGAAGTTCTGGCGCGGGAGCTGGGTATCGGCAATGAATTCTGGCAGACGTTCCGCGGTTCGGCTGTCTGGCAGGAAAAAGAGCTTTCGCTGAAAGAGGGCTGGTGGCGGTTTCGTGCGGTCCGCCTCCCCTGGCCTTCGCACGCCGCGTCAAACGCGATCTTGTTGCTCGCCGAAGATACCAGCGCGCTCCATGAAAGGGACCAGACGCGCGCCGAGGCATTGGGATTTGTGACCCATGAGTTACGCACCCCGCTGGTTGCAATCCAGGGGTTCGCAGAGCTTCTCATGCTTTATCCGCAGTCGGCTTCCGGCGCGGAGGCGCCGGCAACAATTTTTCGTGAATCGAGGCGGCTTGTGGCTATGATTAATGCATACTTGGAAGTGCTGCGTATGGATGTTGGCTCCCGCCCGCTTCGCCTGAAGCTGGTGGAGGTTAGCGATGTGGTGAATCACGTGCGGCAGATCATGCAACCGCTGGCACAATCGGCGCAAATCGAAATCGTTGCCGAGATCGAGCCTGAGGCCAGGCTTCTGAATTGCGATGAGCCGCTCATCACCGGCGCTCTTCTTAATCTTGTGAGCAACGCCGTAAAATACAGCCCGAAGGGAAGTATGGTGAAAGTGCAGGTGAGGATGCAGGAAAGCGAGATTGAGTTCCTGGTTCAGAATCCTGGCCCGGCCATCCCGGCAGAGGCCCTCGACCGCGTATTTGAGCCCTATTACCGGGTCGCACAGCAGGCTGATTCAAAGCCCGGATGGGGATTAGGACTCGCATTCGTGAAACGAATCTGTGAGCAGCACGGCGGTCGCGTGCAGGTGAGCAGCAGCGCGTCTTCGGGCACCTGCTTCTGTTTCATCGTCCCCGTTCATTCCAATATAGTTTCTGAGGCAATCGTATGAAAATCCGTCAAATTCGCAAGCAAGTTTTCTTCAGCATAATGTTTTTCTTATGCGCGGGCATGGTGTCTGTCGGCGCCCAACAGAACGCGTCTCCTGCAAGTGCTCCCTATGCGGGGGCGACGGTTGCTGATTTCGAGAAAAAGGTGCAACTGCAGCTTCCCGGGCAGGGCTCCTCGGCCCCGGCCCGCGGGCAGGTCCTGCCGCCTGATACCGTGATCAACACTGGAGACGGGCATGTTCTGCTGCATCTGGAAGATGGCAGCGATATCCTCGTACAGCCCCACACAAGTTTAATCTTGACGCAGCCCTCTTCAACAAATTGGCAGCGTTTGCAGTTGCTGCTCGGTCAAATAAAAGCCGAGATACAAAAGCGCATCAGTGGGTCGCCGCCGTTCCAAATTGGCACTCCCAGCGCCGTGATTTCAGTGCGTGGCACCCGCTTCTATGTGGAAGTGGACAAGAGCAAAACTACCCAGGTTGATGTCGAAGAAGGCGAGGTTCAACTCGAAAACGCGAAAGGGATTGGCGCCCCGGTTTCCATTAAGGCTGGGTCCTCCAGCCGCGTGGGAGCAAACTCGGCTCCCGAACCCACACAGCCAACATCAGAGATGCACCAGCAATCAGGGAAGTCCGGTTCCCAGGGTAATGGAGGAAACGGGGGTAATGGAGGTAACGGAGGAAATGGGCAGGGCAAAGGGATGGGACAAGGGAATCAATCCCACGGTCAGCCACACACTCCTCCTTCCATACCCAAAGGCGGCGGACACAAGTAAATAACTAGCTAGAGGAAGACATAAACTTGCGGGAACATGAGTTCAACAAATTCAAAACTTGTGTTCAACGATGCAAGCCGCTATTGAACCGTAATCTTTCGCACAAAAATATCAAAGCCATCCTGTGGTGTATCGTAACAGCACATGTTTCTTTTCAACTCACCCGGCAGGCCAAATACCTACGTTAAAGTCTATATCTAATTGATTCTATTAGTTTTCCATCTTGGCTTCAGACTTGCTTATTGTTTAGTGCAAAGCGCTTACTGTCGCCCTGAAGGAGCCAACAATGAAGTTACGCATTGCAAGCGTAGTATCTGTTTTGCTCGCCAGCGCAGTCTTGGGCTACAGCTTGCCCAACCATGGTGGCGCCGGTGGCGGTGGCCATGTGGGAGGAGGAGCCTCTGGTACGGGGCATACTGGAATGGAGCACTCCGGGACGTCAACCTCGAGCCATAGCACGCAATCAGGAAGCCAGGCACAATCGCAGACGTCTTCTCCGAAACAACTATCGAATCCGAATTCAAAACTTTCTTCTAACCTGCAGAAGCTGTTGCCGGCAGGAACAACGCCTCAACAGGCTTGCTCAGGATTTAAAAACCTTGGCCAGTGCGTGGCTGCAATTCACGTTTCCCACAATCTGGGGATTCCATTTTCTGACTTGAAAAGTAAGTTAACAGGGCCGAATTCCGAAAGCCTGGGCAAGGCCATCAAGGCTCTAAAACCGAATTCGAACTCCACGGCGGAAACGAAAAAGGCCGAAAAACAGGCACAGAACGACATTGAATCTGAGAGCTGAATCCCGCCGGGAGGAGATTTAATTTCTGCGCGGAATGTTTATCTTCCGCACTTTGAAGATTCTGAAAGAGAGAATTTTCTGGGGGAGGTTGCAATTTAAGAGATTTGCGAAGCAGGTTTTCCGATTTTCATTACGTCCGGGGGGATGGAAGTTAGTCGGGCAATCTGCTTCGCAACTCTTAAATCGCATGGGGTTCATGAAATACACAATTTTTAAAGATACGAATGTTGCCACTGTCGTTGTCGCTGATGCAGTCACTTTGCAGGACTGCATTCGTTCCGTGGATGGCTTCCTGGCAGGAGCTTCTCTTGAAGCTGGAATGCAGCTTCTCATAGACCTCACAAGCGTCAAACCAGAGCTCTCATTCGGCGAACTCCGCGAGCTTGTCTGGCATGTCAAGAAACTCATTCAGAGTGGGGTCAGCGACATCGCTATAACCGCTGCCGGCGATTTCGTTTATGGCCTGGCGCGGGTTTTTTCAGCCTATGCCGATATCGATGGGTTCAATGTATCTGTATTCCGCACGCAGGAAAAAGCCCGGACCTGGTTGGAAGGTTGCAGGCCGGCAACATATCCATCGATTCAAAATAATACAACGGTAATAGGAGAGATACGGTGAAGTCGCGCGCTTCCAGGTTTTGCTGTTCGCAGGCGGATATAGCCGGTTATCTGGAGAAAGGCGCGGTTTTAGCGGAATAGTTACACCAGGTAGGTCCGCACCCGTAAAGAGCGGCGTCTCCACGTCAGGAAACGGTGGCGCCGCTCTCAGTATTTCCGGCTCGATTTTGTTTCCAAAGGGCACTCGTCAACGATTAGAGGAATGGAGACAGCTTCATGGCAATCCGACGCAATGAGAGAGATGAGGAGATAGATATGCGTCTGCAAAAAGGGTTTTCATTAATCGAACTGATGATTGTGCTGGGTATCATCCTGGTGATTACCGGGATTGCGGTACCAGTGTACAAGAGTGCGGTGGATGGCATTCACCTGCAAAAAGCCACAAAAAATTATGCCGGTATTCTGCAAAGAGCCCAGCTCGCAGCCGCGGCCAACAATACCTATAACGCAACTGCGATCCAGTTCCTTAACGCTTCGTGCGTAGCATCCTGCGATCTGATTGCTTATGTAGATACAGCAGACACTAACATCAACCCCGTAAGCGCTTATGCTTCCCCGGAACCGATGGTTAAGCTTGGCTCCGATGTTTTATGGGACCAGGCCGGAGCGCCCGCCGCCAATGACTTGCTGGGAAAAGTATTTCCCAAAGGCGGTACTCTGGGCTATCCACCGGTTTTCGACTCGCACGGAATGCCTTGTGCGCCGGCGCCGGTTGCCAGAGGCGCGGTTTGCAACACCCAGGGCGGGAACATTGCCTTTGCAACTTACTTCCAATCTTCACTGGGAAAATGGGCCGCCGTTTCAGTGAACCCGGCAGGCCGCATTCAACTCTGGTCTTACGATCCACGCGCTTCGGTGTGGAACCAGCTTTAGAAAAGAGAGAAAGAGAGCACGATACAGATACTCGCCGCTTGCATCGTGTTTAGGGGTCAGTCTCGGCAAAGTACCTAAGAGAGATAGGTACGGAGCCAGGGAGCATAGAGTGATTAGGCTCTATGCTCCTTTTTTCTTGCAACAATTGCGGAACAAAAATTGTGCAGTTCGTGTAAGGGCTAGGAGGCGTTCTTCCACTCTTCGGGATACAATCTCTTTGCACATGCCGGGCAGATGCCATGCGTAAAGTCAGCGTGGGAATGCGCGCGGATATAACTCTCAATGTCGTTCCAGTATCCCCGGTCATCGCGAATATTCTTGCAGACCGCGCATATTGGAAGCAGGCCTCTCAGGGTCTTGATTCTGCTCAGCGCTTCCTGAAGTTCCAGAATCAGCTCCTCCCGGTCGATCTCCGCCCGTCTGCGTTCCGCGACAATGGTGGCGAGCGTCATCGTCATCACCGCGGTCACGCCCATAAACGCCTGCAGCAGGAGCAACGATTCGTTTTGCGTCTTGCCGACAAATGGACCAAAACCAAGAAGCGTGCCCCGAATGGCGATGCCTGACAGCAGGAAGATCACCGTTGCCACCTCTCGCTGGCCAAACCGCAATGCCGCCCAGATGAGGCACGGAATGCACAAGAACTCTAATGGATAGTGCTTGAAGGAGGAGGGAAACAAGCCGCCAAACACGATCTCGCCCATGAAGAGAAGCAGAAGGGCGAGCGCGCCAGCTTCCAGCACATGTTTCCTATTATAGGAAACAATCTTGCTGGTTGCCCACAAGATCAGCAGGGGAGCTACGATCAGATCGCCGGTTGCGTCTCCCAGCCACCACGTCAGCCAAATCGTTCCAGAGTCGCTCCATCGGGCAAGGCCGCTGAAGACAAGGCTGATTGCGCCGCAAGTGGCGCTCACGAGAGTACTAAGGATCGCGCCCAGGAACACAAATTTGAGAACGTCCCGCGTACGCTCGAACGAGCGCAGGCCGCCTGCGAAATGGTTCACCAGATAGGCCCCCAGCAGCCCTTCCAGGGTATTCCCAACTGCGATGCTGGCCGAGGTGGCGATGCCGCCTGCAGTTGTGATGTTGGTCAAGAAAGCCGCCACCAGAATACCCGGCCAGGCTCGGTAGCCAATAAGCAGGAACGCCGCGAGAGCAATTCCCGTCGGCGGCCAGACCGCTGTGGCACTCGGGTTGGCGAAGGCCAATCTCAACCCAAGCTTGCCTGCGAGGGTATACGCGACAGCCACGAGGACGATGGCTGCAAAGTCTCTTAAAAATCTGATTTTTGGTGTTGCCTCTGGCTCAGGTTGAGATGGCAAGCTGGCCCGGGGGGCGATCACGAAGCCGTCTGGCATATCTTGACTCCTCAGCGTACCCGGCATGTTTTGCCGGAAACAGCCGATAGACATGCAACGGCTGCGAATCCTCAAATTTTAACGCCGGCTTCACGCAACTGTGGCAAGAATGCCGGATTTAGAGAACGCGAAAGTACATCGGCCTTCCGGGTGCCTTAAAAATGTCGAAACCGGCTTTCACCAGCCAGAATCAGCGTCGCGCGCGAATCTTTTAGATTCTCCGCACATTTTCCGGGACTATAACTGGCGTTCCTGACCAAAGAAAAAAGACCCGGATATTGCCGGAACGTTGTAAGCTATCCCCACAAAACAGCCCAAATAATAGTGGAGAGCGGTAATGAAATCTTTTGGTCTTAAGTTCCTCTATTGGATCGTCGCGCTGGGAATCTGTGTGCCTGCCATGGGACAAGCTTCGCCGCAGGTTGACCAGGAAAAGGGAATTACTGCAATTGAAAGTTTTCAGGGCTCGATTAATTCTTCCAATAAGCTTCTGAGGCTCGATTCCAATCTGGGCTACGATTTCAATAAGCACTTTGGCGTCTTCACCGGGGTTCCGGTGTATTACAGCAATGTTCTTGATAACAGTCTGGCTTCGACCACGGGTACATCTGTCCACAGGACTAATGACGGCATTGGCAACATCTATTTAGGGGTGACCTTTAGACTGCCTCATGACCAATGGAATTTCACATCTACAATTACAGGGACCGCCCCTACCGGCAGCATCAAAAAGGGATACAGCACTGGACGGGCGAGTGTGGATTGGTCCAATCGCTTCGGGTATACGTTTCATCGCATCACGCCATTTGTTGGAGCCGGCCTGGCGAACACTGTGTCAGACACGCCCCTGGTGACGCGCCCTTTTACATCGCTGGGTGTAGTCGGCCATCTGGAAGAGGGCGCCGAGTATGATGTAGGCCATCACTTCTCCGTAGGCGCTTCGGCTTATCAGATTCTTCCCTCTGGAAGCCAGACAGTTTTCAGCCAGGTGATTCTGCCCGACCAGACCAGCCAGGGCAACAACGGCAAAGCTGGCCAAGGCAACAACGGCAACGGCGGCCAGGGCAACAATGGCAACGGTCAGGGCAACAATGGCAACAACGGCAACGGCAATAACGGTAAGGGTAATAATGGCAATCGCGGCAATAGCGCCAATGCTCCGGGGCACACCGGCAACACGGGCCAGGGGAATCCCAACCGGCCTTTCGAACTTGCATCTGTCACCACAGGAACGGGACTCACGCGAGAGAACGGGTTTGACACCTGGGTTGGCTTCGAACCCAGCCAATTCTGGCATGTCGAGGTGGGATACGCGCGCAGCATAACGTATGACTTCAGCAGTATCACCTTCAGTCTGTCTTTAGATATCGGAAGACTGATCCGTTCCAGGAGGGGACACTAAGAAGTCCCCTGGCCCATTAACCCAAGGTTAAATATTCCGTAACTTACGGAAACAGAACTGGAATGCGGAATATCGAAAAGAATGGTGCGCCCAAGTGGACGATTTTAAATTTTAGCAACCCTGCCACAGACTCAACTCGCTAACAGAATTGAGCCTGTAGCATATTGCCGCGCCCCGAAGGGCACTTGTCTGGTTATCCGGCTTAAACGAACGACCGCTCGAGCGACCGCACTGGTCACCCCTGGGCTATACGCCGACGCCTACGCCCCGCATCACCTCAGGCTTCGCGACGCTATTGAGCGTCTTCAGAATGCGCGAGACGATCTGGTAGGGATCGCCTTCGGCGTTCGGGCGGCGGTCTTCCAGATAGCCCTTGTAGCCGTTCTTGACAAAGTTAACAGGCATCCGGATCGAAGCACCACGATCAGAGAGGCCATAGCTGAACTTGTCAATGGCTTGCGTTTCGTGGTGACCTGTCAAACGCAGATGGTTATCTGGGCCGTATACACCGATGTGGGCGGAGATGTTGTCGGAGAAGGCCTTCATGACGGCTTCAAAGTATTGCTTGCCACCAACTTCGCGGAGGTATTTATTCGAGAAGTTGCAGTGCATGCCAGATCCATTCCAGTCACCTTTGACGGGTTTGCAATACAACACCATATCCACTTCGTATTTCTCACAGAGACGCATCATCAAATAGCGCGCTGTCCAGGTATCATCGGCCGCTTTGGCAGAGCCCTTGGCAAAGATCTGGAATTCCCACTGACCTTTGGCGACTTCAGCATTGATGCCTTCATGATTGATGCCGGCATGCAGACAGAGTTCCAGGTGCTCCTCGACGATTTGACGGGCTACACTGCCCATGTATTTGTAGCCAACCCCGCAGTAGTATGGGCCTTGCGGACCAGGGTAGCCTTCCTCCGGGAAGCCCAGAGGACGTCCGTCTTTGTACAGGAAATACTCCTGCTCAAAACCAATCCACAAGTCGGGGTCGTTCTCAATCGTAGCGCGGGCGTTGCTGGAATGCGGCGTGCCATCAGGGTGTAGGACTTCGCTAAGAACGATATAAGCGTCTTTGCGGCTTCCATCGGGATACAGTGCCACAGGTTTTAGCACGCAGTCAGAGCTTTTGCCTTCGGCCTGCATGGTGGAGCTGCCGTCAAAACCCCAGAGAGGTAGATCAGCCAGCGTGGGTGGATGTTCAAATTCCTTCATCAGAGTCTTGCCGCGCAGATCGGGAACGGGAGTTTTGCCGTCAAGCCAGATATATTCGAGTTTGTATTTTGCCATGGTTTTTTGAAGGTCCAGTGAGTTGGGTTTTGGAGATGCCTGATCTTCGTTGATTCAAGCGACTTCCAAGTTACAGGGCCAGGGTCGGTACCGTCAAATTCATTAAATTTATCGGTTCTATAAAAACCGGCGCGCGCCCGGAGCGACGATTTCAGAACTCTGGTGTTTTTGAGCGCCCGCACACGAAATCCCGAGCGAAGCCGAAGGACCTGTTTGAGCGCTATCGAGGGCCTTAATCACCGGGGTAGTTTTGTGCCCGGGTGCCTTGGCAGGCAATCCTTTGCTGTATCGAATTTGGGAGACTCGTGCTTTAATACCTGCAATCACAATTGAAACCCGATATTCCATCATCATTGAAGCTGTTTTTGTCCGGCGATAACAGATCATGACCGGCCAGGGAGCGCACACCATGCGGATGCGGTGGTTTTTTGTTTTCTTTTTCTTTTCCGGTTTTTGCAGTCTGCTCTACGAGGTGATTTGGGTGCGGCTCGGGATGGCCCATTTTGGGGTGACCACACCGGTGGTTTCCATCTTCCTGTCGCTATTCATGGTCGGGCTGGGCCTGGGAAGCTGGATCGCCGGCCGGGGGATGCGCAACCTGCAAGGCCGGAGCGGAAGGTATCCGCTGCGTCTCTATGCCCTAAGCGAATTGCTGATCGGGATTTCCGCATGGGCTGTGCCGGTGGAAATGCGGTGGGCGAGGAATTACCTGGAGCACTATGGAGGCGACCTTTCGGCTTCCTCCTTGCATTATTACTGGATCGCGGCGCTATGGATCACTCTGATCCTGCTGCCTTGGACGACCTGCATGGGAGCGACCTTCCCGCTGGCCATGGCGGCCATGAATAAGCTGAGCGCTGCTGGGCCAAGGACGTTCAGTTATTTATATCTGGCGAACGTGCTGGGAGCGGTCATGGGGGCGCTGCTGCCGGCATTTGTGCTGATTGAGATCTTTGGGTTCCGGAGCACGATGAAGCTGGCGGCGGTATGCAATGTGTTGGTCGCAACGGCGGCATTTGTTATGAGCCTGCGGGCACAAGATGCACAAGAGAGAGCAGAAGCTGAAATTGCGGCTGAGGCATCGAGACCGGTGGTGGTTTCCTCCGGGAAATTAATACTGAGTCTTCTTTTTCTCACCGGACTGGTCAGCCTGGCCATGGAGGTTGTCTGGATTCGGCAGTTCACGTTGTATGTCGGAACGGAGGTATATGCCTTTGCCTGGATCCTGGGCTGTTATCTGATAGGGACTTTCATCGGTTCGCGGATATACCGGCGCTGGCTGCGGAAGCACGCGCCCGGGGAAGAAAATGTGGCCTGGTTGCTTTTGGGCTTGGCCGGACTGTTTCCTCTGCTGATGACCGATCCGCGCTTCTCCAATCCTTATTTTTCCGTGCAAATGCCAGGATCCATGCGGGTCGTCCTTGGCATCATGCCCATCACGGGGCTGCTGGGATTTGTCACTCCTATGTTGGTGGACCAATATTCTCAAGGGAACCCAAACCGGGCGGGAAGGGCGTACGCCGTCAATGTTGTTGGATGCATTGTCGGCCCCCTGCTTTCAGGTTTTCTGCTGCTGCCCTCCATCGGGGAACGATGGTCGCTGATTGTGCTTTGCCTGCCACTGTTTTTTCTTTTTTACATTTTCAAACCGCAAAGCCCGGCATTCCGGGCGCGCTATGGGGCCCGTTTCTATCTGGAGACTGTAGTTGTTGCCGTAGTCCTCATTGCTTTCACGCGAGAGTTCTACTCGCAGTTCAGGAACTACGAACTGCGCCGGGACTATACGGCAACCATTGTCGCTACGGGTCAGGGAAAAGGAAAAAGGCTGTTTGTAAATGGAGTTGGCATCACCCAGCTTACTCCCATTACCAAGATGATGGCCCACCTGCCGCTGGCCCTGCATGAGCAACCTCCTAAAGAAGTGCTGGTGATCTGTTTCGGAATGGGAACCACACATCGCTCGATGCTTTCTTGGGGCGTTCAATCTACGGCAGTGGAACTGGTGCCCAGCGTCCCCCAGGTCTTTACTTATTTCCACCCCGATGGAGAACGCTTGCTGCAATCTCCGAACTCGCACTTGATCATTGACGACGGCCGCCTGTTTCTGGAGAAGACGCACCAGCAGTTTGACGTGATTACAATCGATCCGCCGCCTCCCACCTCAGCCGCCGGGGTGAGCCTGCTGTATTCCAAAGAGTTCTACGAAGTGGCAAAGCGCCGGTTGAAACCTGGAGGTATTTTGCAGCAATGGACGGTAGCAAGGAACGCGGAGTGGAACGTGGCCACCGATCCTCTCGTTAACCTGGTGGCCATTACGAAGGCGCTGCAGGAATCGTTTCCCTACGTGCGCTGCTTTGGTTCGGTGGAAGGATGGGGTTTTCATTTCATTGCCAGCATGAAACCGATCCCCAACCTCACGGCTGCTGAACTGGTTCGCCGCATGCCCCCGGCGGCGGTGGCCGACATGCTGGAATGGGGCCCAGCAGAAACGGCCGAGGGGCAATTTAACTTGATGCTGCGAAACGATGTCCCCCTGAACCAGATTCTTGAATTCAACGATCTCGAGGTGCAGCCGCTGGCGGATGACAGGCCAGTGAACGAGTATTATCTGCTGCGTGCCCTGCTTCCTGCCCAGTGGAGCAAGATGCTATATGCCATGGCGGCAAGACGATAAATAATTATAAGCTTAGGCTTAATGGCAATTTCCTTTATCGCGAACAAATATTGGCAGCTTGCCTTAATGTCTTTTGGAAAATGTTGAGTTTGAAATAGATAAGAGTTAAGAAGGGTGCCACTTGTAACTCATTTGAGAAGAAAAAGCTCAAAGGTCTGGCGCGCCCTGGGCGACGATTTCAGAACTCTGGCATTTTTGCACCCCGAAGGAATAGCGGTCTGCCGAGGTTCACCTCTCGGGGGGGCAACTCCCCTCCCGGCACCGCGTTCACTCAGT
This sequence comes from Terriglobales bacterium, assembly GCA_035487295.1. GTDB lineage: Bacteria > Acidobacteriota > Terriglobia > Terriglobales > Acidobacteriaceae > QIAW01. The sequence goes on along the minus strand of DATHMH010000042.1, from coordinate 153,873 downwards.
GATCGGAGCGGCTTGCGCTGGCAAGTCAGCCTGGGTGTTGCCAGGACCAGGCGGCAAATCCATCTCAAGTTCAGCAAGATCACTCAGCAACGCGGTGGCCGAATATATCGATGAGAGGCTGCGGGCTGCGGCCAAGGCGGTTCTCGCACCCTGCAGGAAACTCACGGTGCTGGGAATGCTGCCTCACCCAACCCAGCGGCTGTTGCGGAACCGTCGCAAGGCACAAAGACGCGGCGTGGCGGCTTGTTGTTGGGCAGCTCGTCGAGCAAGATCGAGCAGCGCCTGTATTTGAGCGTGATGGTGCCGTCGGCGGCAGTGGTGCCCGATGCAATCTCGTCACCGGAGTCCGCGTCTAACACAGTCACCGTGGCTCCGGCAACGGCCGCTCCAGTGGCGGAGTTGGTTGTCGTCACCCGAATGCTGTGCAGCGCCGCCGTTTTGTTCAGCACCGTAACCCGCGCGACCAAGTGCGGAAATGTAAGGGCGTTCAGCGCGCCAAAGATATGGCTCACGTCAGTCGTCGCCAGATTATGCGTACTGGCGCCGCTGGTGTGGCAATTGAAGCAATTCGTGCCGCCGCTTGCCGCTGTTATATCCGAACCTTGGAAGTACGTTTCCATGGTTCCGCCGGCCAACATGCTGGTGCCAACGCCTTCGTTGCCGGTTATGGGAGCTCTGCCAAGAGGGGTCCAGGTGGCGCCGGCAAGGAAGTAATTGTTGCGGATGTCGCCCGCCGGCATCTGTCCGTGAACGCTGTTATTGATGGAAATGATATCGGTATTGGAACCAGGCGTATCAACAAATGGATTGGGAGGAACATCGTCGGCCGCACCAAAGGCCTTTCTACGAATTGAATCGCTGCCGGCGAACCCTCCAGCCGGGCAGGGCGGCGAAGTCGTTGCAGGCTTAATGTTCTGTCCATCCTGGAACAAGAGCTCGCAATTGAACGGCCCGGTGGAATTGCTCTTGGAGAACAGCCACGTGCCGGATGTGTCGCGCAGGATTTTTTTCGGGTTAGTCCCGCTGGTCGAGTTGTACCTGTATGTATCGAAAGGCATGTTGCCAAAGTGCTCGAAGGTTGCCCAGATCATTTCCGGGTGTCCGGGACCAGTTGGACTGCTTCGAGTCCCGGTGCTCCCCACCACGTGCATTCCGACCAAAGCTAGTCTTACGGTTTGCTGGCCGCTGGGAGTCCATTGCGCCGCTGTCTTGGTGTAGGTGGGTATGGTCGCCATGGTGGTGATGTATTTGCTCGCATCAGGCAAGGTCGAGGCTTCCACCCACGACGACTTGATTTCCACAGCCAGGGCATTCGGGTCCGGGAACGTGACTCCATGCGAGGAAGCGAAAGACGTAATCTGCGATAGATCCCCAGGAGTGGTTGGAAACTGGTTCGCGGTGTTGATATGGCCCGTTTTTGCGCCCGTCAGAAAATACGCGAACACGTCATTCACGATCGCGACATAGTAAGTAAGCGAGCCAGTCTGCGACATTAAGACAGCATTACTGACGGCTTGGCCTTCTTCGGTCTCAACCACGTTGCCGAATGCATCCAAAAAGATTGGCCGATTCCCCACCATGAATTGCTGCACTGTAAAGGCACGGTTAAACCTGGTTTTCAGCACGGGCCGGGGGAACTGGACGATGCCGTTTTTTGTCCTAAAGACAGGTTTTCCTTTTACGATCCTGATGCTTTCAATCTCCACCTGCTGGCCCTGCCGGTCGAGGACGATGGGTTTTCCGGTCGGTCCTTGGGGCGCGGGCTCGACGTCAAGCATCCTCCCGTTCTTGTCAAAGATGACAGGAAGGCCGTGCGGGCCCACTTTGGCCGCGCGCACCAGGAGAAATCTGTTGATGCCTCCTGACGGGCTGCAGGTATGCGAGATGAACTGGCGCTGGAAATTCTGATCGAGTGGCGTAACATCGAAGAAAGCGGGGGAATCCAACACGTGGTTGCCTCCGCCGCAATAAGTGGGCGGAGCAGGGGAAGTGAGCCACAGGAACATCTGTTGCGACCATTGGTAGAAGGAGCAGTTCGGCTGGTCGATGAAGTTCAGGCTGTCCGCGGGTTTCACAACTCCGTTGAGTGAAGGCGTGCCTGATTCAAACCAATTCGCAAAGTCCGTTGCAGTGACGGTGCAAGTACTTGCAGCGTCAGAGGGTATGGTTTGCGCTTGCAAAGAATGCGGGAAGCAGAGCATAGCAAACGCGAGGGCAAACGAAATGATCTCCAGGGGTAATCTCACGGCTGTTCGAGGCGTCGACATGGTCGTCTCCTTTCGTCAACTGGGACTCTTGTATGGATGACACGCCACAGAACGCCACCATTCTGCCGGCAGAATTTGAGAGTCTTAAAAGTAAAGTGAAATTTCTCTGAAAACGTTTCAAAATAGAGCCGCGATAAGTGTGATTTTTTGAGGCCGGACAAAGCGTACCCGGTGTGATTAGCATTCCCAAGCAGGGAAGGCACCAAAGCAAATACACACTGCCTTGCGTTTCTTTCAATCGGCGATTAATCGGCGTTTTTTGTTATGGCAAATGCGGTTACGCGTCCCGGATCGTTCAATAGGCCCGGTGACGCTCCTCTCTAGGAAACATCATTAGCCCCGGCTATCACGATTGCCGCTGGTTTAACGGGGGAGCAATGGAAGAGCGTGAGCGATATCTGAACGTTTTGATAACCCGTTAAAAAAGAGTTCCGGCCGCCCAGCAAGACCTGTGTTTTACGTACCGCCTACTAATTCATTTTAGGCAGCTTGCTCTTAGGCTCCAATTCTGTTTTTATGTAGAATCAGCTAGTTTCAGCACATGAAAAAGAGCAAGCAACGCAGCAGCCTTTCCAACGGAACCATTTCGCTCCAAGAGTTGGCCCAGCATGTGGGCTTGACCAAAGGAACGGTATCGGCCGTTCTCAACGACTCGCCCTCAGCCAAGACCATCCCGCAGCACACCAAAGAGCGCATCTTTGCTGCCGCGCGGGAGCTGAACTACCGCCCCAACTTCTTTGCCCGCACCTTACGCAGCAAGCGGACCTTTACCATCGGTGTGGTTACGGAAGAAATCGGCGACGCCTATGGCGGCATGGTGATCAGCGGCATCGAAGCCTTTCTCAGCCAGCACAAGTACTTTTTCCTGACTGTGGCCCACCGTCACGATCCCCACTGGCTGCAGCAGTACCTCGGCATCCTGCTGGCACGGGGAGTGGAAGGCCTTATTACCGTGGATACGACCCTCAAAGAGATTTTGCCCATACCCGCGGTTGCTGTCGCCGGACATCGCCGCGTGAAAGGCGTTACCAATATCGTCCTCGATCACGACCGGGCAGCGCACCTGGCCTTGCATCATCTGTTCGAGCTGGGACATCGCGACATTGCCTTCCTTCGTGGACAAACCTTCAGCTCCGACTCCAAGGACCGCTGGCAATCCATCTGCGATGTGGCGCAAAAGTTAAAGCTGAGAATCCGGACCGAACTCGCGCCGCAACTTGAGTCTGGCGAGCCCTCGCCCCAGGAAGGGTACCAGTTGGTCAAGAACTTACTTTCGCAAGGGCGCAAATTCACCGCCCTGTTCGCCTATAACGATATCTCTGCGATTGGGGCCATCCGCGCTATTCGCGAGGCGGGTCTGCGGGTACCGGAAGATATTTCGGTCGTTGGTTTTGACGACATTCGCGACGCCGCCTATCATCTTCCCAGCATTACCACCGTTCGCCAGCCGTTGCGCAAGATGGGAGAAATTGCCGCACAAACCCTTGTGGAGCGAGTGGAAGGCCGCAAAGAGTATCCCGACCAGATCGCCACCGAACCGTCATTGATCGTGCGCGAATCAACCGCCAAGGCCCGGCCACCTGTCGGCTAAGGAACGGCTTCCATTATCTAATCTAGCCTGATTATTTTTGAGGTGCGCGATAACGATGGCAAGACGACACACCAGCGCCATAGGCAGCCCAAGGGCGGAAAGCCCTGGGGGTGCTGGAAAAGAACGCGAGCCCCAAGCGAGGCGACACTTCAGAAGAATTTCTCTCCTACAGCGCGGTGCGGTCGACGGAGTTCGCGGAAGTTGGATCCAAATCGTTGCATCATGACATTCGAGGTTTTGAAATGAACATCGAGGCGCAGCCGGCGGCCGAGAGGCTCTCGTTCAAAGAAAAAGTCGCTTACGGACTGGGCGACACCGCCTCGAACTTCTACTGGCAGATGTTCCTGAACTTTCTGCTGTTCTTTTACACCGACGTCTTCGGCATCAGCGCTGCCGCCGCCGGCACGATGTTTCTCGTGGTCCGCACTTGGGACACGGGAATCGATCCCTTAGTGGGAGTCATGGCTGATCGTACCCACACTCGCTGGGGCCATTACCGTCCTTATCTGCTGTGGGGAGCACCGCCTTTGGCCGCGATGGGTGTGCTCATGTTCACGACGCCAGGTTTGAGCACATCCGGCAAACTCGTTTATGCCTACGTTAGCTACAGCTTGATCATGATTGCCTACACCTTCATCAACATACCCTACTCGGCGCTAATGGGCGTGATTTCACCCAACTCTCTGGAGCGCACCAGCGTCTCCAGCTACCGCTTTGTGCTTGCCTATGGCGGCATGTTTATGGTGCAGGGCCTCACGCTCCCCATGGTGAAGTTCTTCGGCCACGGCAACGATCAAAAGGGATTTCAGATGGCCATGGTGGTTTTTGGCATCATGGCTATTGCCCTGTTCCTGATCGCCTTCGCCGCCACGCGCGAGCGGGTGCAGCCGGCGCAGCAAAGGGCCAGCGCCATCAGAGACGACCTCAAAGACCTGGTGCGAAACGTTCCCTGGATCATGACCTGCTTCATCGGCCTGTTTGCCCTGTGTTATGACTCGCTACGCTTGAGCGCAATTCTCTACTACTTCAAGTATTACGTTGGCAGCTATCATTTCCAGGCGCAGATCGCGGGACACAGCTTCAGCTACAGCTTCGATAGTGGCAGTCTGGCTTCACCCTTCATGGCGCTCGGGACTGTCGGGGTCATTGTAGGCGCGGCCATGGCTCGCCCTTTGACGCGATGGTTGGGAGGTAAGCGGCGGGCTTACATGCTACTTATGACTACCGCCAGCGTGCTCACGGCGCTGTTTTATTTCATCCCTCGCGAGCAGATCATTCTGATCTTCGTTACTCATCTGCTGATTTCAACGTTGTTTGCTCCCACCTCACCCCTGCTTTGGGCCTTCTACGCAGATACGGCTGACCACTCGGAGTGGAAGACGGGCCGAAGAGCGACTGGATTGGTCTTCTCCGCAGCGTCGTTCTCCCAGAAGCTGGGCTGGGCCATCGGCGGCACGCTCGCCGGATGGCTGCTTGCCTATTTTGGCTTCCGCGCCAATATCGCCCAGACGAACCAGGTGCAGACCGGGGTTCGCTGCATGATGACCTTCATGCCCGCCGCGGCCGGTTTTCTTTCTGCAGCCGCTGTTCTTTTCTACAAACTCGACGACTCCTTCATGGAAAAAATCGAACGCGAGCTGAAGCAGCGCAAGGGAGAGCAGCATTGATCGCCTAAAACGGCGTGGCGTTTGGCCCTCGACCGTTCCTGAAATGGTATTTCGTATAGAACCTGTGCAAAGCTTCCTCAGTGGTTGGCTACAGTGTGGTTAGCAGCACCATCAAGCTGCAGCTTTTCCATCGTCTGGCCTGCCTGCGCGTCAGTGGCTGGCGCGGGCACGAGCAGCGGGTCGATCACGGCTTTGAAGGCCGTGAAGGGTAGTGCCCCGACAACTGGCTTGTTCACCTTCACGATGTTGCCGTTCGCGCCGATTGTCCCGATCAGGAAGGTCGGCGTGCCTTCGATATTCATCTTTGCCGCCTCATCGGAACTCCGCTGGATCAGGTCGGCAAAGCGGGTGCTCGCCATGCAAGCGTCCAGCTTGGCGGTGTCCAGCCCCAGTGCTGCCGCGCGTTGATCGATAGAGTCCTGGGTCAGGGTTCGATCTCTGCCGCCTGGGCCTGGACCTATGGCTTCCGGCTTTTCAGTAAAGAGGGAGTCGTGCATCTCCCAGAATTTTCCCTGCTCCCCGGCGCAGTGCTCGGCCCGAGCTGCGGGCATGGCGTGTTCGTGGATAGGCAAAGGCAAATCGCGGTAATAGAAACGCGCCTTGCCGGTCTTGATGTATTCGTCAAACATCTGCGGATAAACGCTCTGTTTGAAGTACCGGCAGAAGGGGCACTCGATATCTCCATACTCGATAATGGCCACTGGGGCCGTCGCATCGCCCCTGAAGAGTTCGCCATCGACGCTGATCGTGTCGGGAACTTTGATTTCCGGCTGGGCATTGTCACCTCGCCTGGAATTTAAAAGCTTTTTCAGTTCGTCGAGCCGGTCCAGTATTTGCTGCTGTTGCGCCTTTAATTGCTGAATATCGTTTTTCATGGCAACGGGGTCTTCACCCTGCTGCGGTGCGGGTTGCTGCGCTCTTACTGCGGCGGTACACAAAAAAGCGGCCATGGTTCCGGCCAGCAAAGGGCGAAGGATGGGTTTGGCGCAGCGCCTGAACCCCGGAGTGAAAATGCGCATAATATCTCCTAGTGAGGCTAGTTTATCGCTCATATCCTGGAAGTTCCAGGTATGGTTGAAAAGCGGTCAATTGGCCTCTTCATTCCAAGCAGCCACCTCTTGGCTTAATTTGGTGATGTCCCCGATTCTGGCTGTGTCGTGAGAAATAGCGGCTAAAACGGCATGGCGTTTGGCCCTCGACCGTTCCTGAAACGGAATTTCCTCCGGCTTTTACAAATATTCTCTTGACATCCACCGGCAACCGTGGCTAAATATCGCGGCTTCGCAAAAAGCCTTTAGAAAATCGATAATGTAACCGTGCCGAGGCAAATGGTAACACATTCATGTCACGATCGAGTTAACAACAACTGCTGTTCAGAGGATCTCCGATGAAAATGCGTACATCCCTATCCGTCACGAGCCAGTCAGCTCTTTGCCTGGTGCTTGGGTCACTTCTCTGTTTTGGATCTTCGGCGTTCGCGCAGAACTCCACGATCTTTGGCCCCAACGTCTACGTCTTTACACCCAACACTTCGGTGGCGACAATCAATTCGACCCTCGCCACGCTGGCCGGCAACGCGCAGTTCAGTGGCAACCGCTACCAGGTGTTTTTTGCGCCGGGCACCTACACCGGCGTGAAATCCGAGGTGGGGTACTATGAGGCGATTGCCGGTCTCGGCGTGACCCCCACCGCGGTCAATATCAACCAAGGTTATTTAACAGTCAATATGACAGATGATGCCGAAGGCGGTTGTGTGCCCCCGCAGCCCGCCGGCTGCATGACGGACAATTTTTGGCGCTCCCTTGAGAACATGTCCATGACAGTTCCGGCCGTCGACGCAAGCACACTGCAATGGGGTGTCTCGCAGGGAGCGGCCTTCCGGCGCATGCAGATCAATGGCGGAGTAGAATTGGCGGACACAACCTGTGGAGAGACAAGCGGTGGATTCATCGCCGATTCGGTGATTACTGGGCTTCTTAATGCCTGCTCCCAGCAGCAGTGGTATACCCGCAACAGTTCTCTTGGGAGTTTCACGGGGTACGTATGGAACATGGTCTTCTCCGGCGTCTCCGGCGCCCCACCGCAAAGCGTCCCTTTCAGCAATGATGTGAAAAATGTGCAGGATACCGTGCTCGCTACGACCCCGGTCGTCCGTGAAAAGCCCTTCCTGTATATGGACGGCAGCGGCAACTATTGGGTCTTCTCACCGAGCTTGAGGACAAATTCGTCGGGCACAGACTGGTCCAACGGGGGCCTTGGCGTCGGCAACTCTCTCTCAATCAGCACATTCCTGATCGCCACGCCCTCAACCTCGCTGGCCACGATCAATTCCGCGCTGGCTTCAGGCAAAAACCTCATTCTGACCCCCGGCATCTACAAGTACAACGGGGCTATCAACGTCACCAAGGCGAACACGGTGGTGCTTGGACTCGGCTATGCGGACATTGTTCCGCAGTCGGGAACGGCGGCGGTTACCGTTGCCGACGTGGACGGAGTGCAGCTCGCCGGGTTCCTGATCGATGCCGGCCCGGTCAACTCACCGATCCTATTGCAGGTCGGTGTCGCGGGCACAAACACCGGCGTCAGCCACGCAGCTGATCCGACCACGATCAGCGATGTGTACTTTCGCATTGGCGGAGCCACCTTGGGAACCTGCACCGAGGCCGAAGAAATCGATAGCAACAACGTAATTATCGACAATACGTGGTTATGGCGCGCCGACCACGGAAACGCTGGAACTGTCGGTTGGGGCGTCAATACCTGCAAGCATGGATTGGTCGTGAACGGGAATGATGTCACGGCATTGGGCCTGGCCGTCGAGCACTTCCAGGCAGAGCAGGTTCTGTGGAACGGCCAAGGCGGCGAAACCATCTTCTATCAGAGCGAAATGCCGTATGACGTTCCCAGCCAGGCCGCGTGGATGAACGGCGCCGTGGACGGTTACGCATCCTATAACGTTGCGCCCTCGGTTACGACTCACAAGGCTTACGGCCTCGGCGTTTATTCCTACTTCAATCAGGGAGTAGCAATCATTGCAAACAGCGGGATAGCCGCTCCGACCGCCGCCGGAGTCACATTCACCGATTTGGCGTCGGTGTGGCTGAACGGAAGCGGCCAAATCACCTACAACATCGCTACAAACACCCCCGGAGTAACCGATAATGCGGGCACCGTGGTAACGGGACCATTAGATGCCAATCCCGCCGGACCCTCTCCCAACGTCAGCGATGTAGGCTTCTGGGGTGGTAAAACGATCGTCGGCACTGGTGGAGGCGGTGGAACCGAAGGTCCATACGGCGGAACGGCAGCAGCCATCCCCGGCACGGTGATGGCCGAGAAGTACGACACGGGCGGTCAGGGAGTTGGCTACAACGTGACCTCGGTCAATGGAACGGCCAACGGTTTTCGCTCCGACGGTGTCGATCTGGAGGCAGCATCAGCCCCTGCAACCGGCAACAATCTCGGTTGGTCGGCCGCAGGACAGTGGTTCCGCTATACGGTCAATGTAGCCACGGCAGGGACGTACACGGTCAGCTTCTTGGTTGCCGCGGAAAGCGCTATCCCCGATGCATTCCATCTCGCCAACTCGTCGGGAACAAATCTGACCGGCTCGGTCGCCGTTCCCAATACTGGCGGCTGGCAGATCTGGAGGATCGTGACAGCCAACGTCACACTGCCGGCGGGCCAGCAAACGCTGACGCTGAACCAGGACGCTGGCGGCTGGAACATCGACTCGATGGCATTTGCCGCGTCTGGCGGTGGCGGCGGTGGCGGCGGTGGCGGCGGTGGTGGCGGTGGTGGCGGTGGCGGCGGTGGTGGCGGAAACTTTACCGTCAAGAACAATTGTAGTTACACTATCTACCCCGGCATCTTTCCAGCCACCTATTCCAATGGTGGATGGACAATGACGCCCGGCTCCTCGGTGAGCTTCACCCTACCCTCTGGCTGGAACGGCCGCATTTGGGGCCGCAAGGGATGCAACGGCGCTAGTCCCGCCCAATGCACCACCGGCTCATGCGGTGGCACCGGATTGCAATGCGCCGGCACCACGGGGGTGGCTGGCACGTCGCTTGCCGAATTTAACCTGAATGCTGCAGGCACCGACTGGTACGACGTAAGCTATGTGGACGGCTTCGACAATCCCATCGGTGTCGTAATCTCCAATACGAGCTGCGTCTCACCCAATACCTGCACACCACAGCCCCTCAGCAGTTGCTTTTCCGGTGATTTGGCCGATGGTGGCGCACAGTGCAACAGTCCCTGCACCCAGACCGGCAACCCCCAATATTGCTGCGCTGGAGCCTTCGGAACCCCCGCCACCTGCAACGAGCCGGGTTGGCCGACGCAGTACCAGTCGTATGTCAGCACCATTCACAACAGCTGTCCCAACGAGTACGCCTATGCCTACGACGATGCTGTCGGCTTGCATACCTGCCCGACCGGTGCTAACTACACGGTAACCTTCTGCCCGAACGGCAGCGGCAGCACGGGCGGAGGAGGTGGTGGTGGAGGAGGAGGTGGCGGCGGTGGCGGTGGGACGACGACGGGTTCGGGCTCGGGCGGGAGTACCACCTTCACGTATAGCGTTACCGACAATGGAACGTCGCTAACCATCAGGTTTATGCCAACTCCCACCAGCACCAGCGTTATCGTTAGCTATCGTCTCAACGGAGGGGGCCAGCAAAATGTATCTATGACTAACTCCGGCGGCACATTTGGCTACACCGTTACTCCCGTTACCGCAGGGGCCGCGGAGAGTCTAAGCTTCTATTTCACCTATATGCAGCCGAACGGAACCCAATTCGGACCGACGAACACCTTTACCTGGACACGCAACTAGTATTTTCGTGTCTTTGATGGGTGCGGGAGATCACTCTCCCGCACCCGTCTTTTTGAAGGGCTGAAGCAGATGTCGCCAGACCAACAAGGTGGGACTGATAGCGAGGGTTATGTGAGCGGCGAGGAGCAATGGCAAGGGACGGCAGCGACGCGGCAAAGCGGAGTTCGGACCTGTGGCTCATCGAAATTTTATTTGTCATCCGGAATCAAGCGGTTGCCGCCATCGCGTTGGCTGGAAATGGCGCGCCCTGGGCGACGATTTCAGAACTCTGCCAGTTCCCGAACGGTTAGATAGTGAGATAAGAGAGGCCCAGTCGCAGCCGGGGCATCGGTAGCGGAAAGCTGGGCTTGAGGAGCGGTTTGCAGTTTTACCCAGGATGCAAGCAGTTCGAGGTAACCTGGAGCAAAATGTGGAAAATCCCACGGTTCGTTCTTACCCGGTTCAACTCGCAGAGCGTGTCCTGCGTTGGGAAATATGTGGATCTCGGCCAAGTTATCGCTGCCCTGGAGCGCCTCCACCAGCCGGCCCAGTGTTTTTTGCGGTGGCGGTGCATAGCTATCCTTGCCGCCGATGATGATTAATACTGGTACTCTCATTTCGCGCAAGACGGGTATGGGATCGTGCGCGAAAGTCATTTTGATGTGCCCGAAAAACCACCAGTCTTTTGGAATATTTTTGGCAAAGAAATACCAGCTCTTTTGCTGTGCATCCTGCAAAGCAGCAGCAAGATTGTCCCATCCCTGCCTAGTGCGCGCGTAGGCGATCACTTGCTGATACAGAGCGAGCGCCTGTTGGATCTCTGCCTCTGAATTGCCGGCGGCACGCATCTGAGTCTCAACACGTGCAAGCTCCTGCTCTTCGGGAGTCACCGGAGCGGCAGATTTCACAATGACAAAACTGATGTCCTTGGAAAGATTAGCGGCTATCGGGCCGATCCAGCCCCCTTGGCTCTGGCCCATGAGCCCGATGTGGGCCGAATCCACTTCCTTGCGGTTTTTGAGGTAGTTCACCGCCGCCACCACATCGGCGGCCAGGTCCTCAAAAGAAGCACGTTTCCAATCGCCTGTAGAAGCGCCCGTACCACGCTTGTCATAAATCAACGCGGCTAGGCCATGCGCAACAAAAAATTGCGCGAGAAAACGCTCCACGTAGCGTTGCTCCGGCCCTGCGCCATGAACAAGAATGATGGCAGGCGAACGGACGTCTCCGTTAGGAAGCAACAGCGTTCCTCCCAGGCGAACCTCGCCGTTCTGAAAGGAGATCTCCTCCTCTCTCCACTGCCTACCGGGCTGCGCCGCTCGCCGCAGGTGAAACTCTCCGGTTTGTTCGTCTTCTTTCCAGGTTCCATCCAGGGAATTGGGGGCAACCGCTCCATCAAAAACCGCATTGGAACTGTCGCCAACCAATTCAAAGTGAATTCGGCCGTCTTTCATGACGAATTGTGCCGCGGGAACATCCAATGCTCCGTAGTGCGGAAAATCTACAACAGCCTTATCTTTGCCTTGCGAGTGTTCCACTCTGAGCGAGAACGCCTGGGATTTCCCTAAACGGGTGCGGCTCCCTTCCCAATACTCTTGTGCGGCGTTTTGTGGCCACACTACACCGGAAAGAAGAAAAAGTAATGCCGCCGAAAGAAGAAAATAGCGTCGGTGAAAAATCATCTCGTCTCCCCAGTTGCATGTAATCGCATTCGGAAAAGTCTAGCAGTACTACCGCTTCAACGAAATCGCTTCTCGTAAAGAAGTGTCATATTCGATGAAAACATTGGAGTTTTTTTACGGGATATCTACAGCACAAAAAGTTACTTCGCGCCGTTCTCTTTGGTCCGGTGCAGGAGATGAGGATGATTTTTGCTGTAATGCGCTGAAAGCTAAAACGGGAGAATGGCGCACTCTGAGCGACGATGTTAGAACTTTCGCATTTCTCAACCCCAAAGAGACGATGTTCGAACTTTATCAACCTAGAGTACCCTTAACAGGAGAGCGAGTGGTCCAAACACTCGTCCTTGCTAGACAGGTGCGAGATTGCCCCCGCTGGGAATCGCAAAGGGAATCGTGATCTTGAATAAGGTTCCGGTCCCGTTGTTACCCTCGAGAAAAATGTCTCCTCCATGCTCCTCGACAATCTTCTTCACTATAGCGAGGCCCAGTCCGCTGCCTTCGGCCTTTCCGTAGCTCACAAATGGTTGAAAAACGGAATTCTGGATCTCTGGTGGAATTCCGATCCCGTTATCCCAGACGTCAATTCGCAGGTAAGCTTGATTTCCGGCCGTGGTTATGACGATCTGCCCAGAGTCCGAAGAAACCGCCTCACAGGCATTTAGGACGAGATTGGCGATCATGCGCTCGAGACGATTGGAATCAAACCAGCCCACAGCCGAGCCCCGATGATGATGCTTGATGGAAATACGCCGGAATTCCTGTCTCACTCTTGTCAGGCGGATCGCGCGCCCGACTGTGTCAACGATGTTTCGGAGAGCTGGCCGAAAAGTGTCGCGATCGTTTGCGCACTCAAACAACGAAGTGATCAGTTCATTCATTCGCTCGACGGACCAACGAATTTCCTGGTAAAGCTCGTTTCTTTCTGTCTCTCTGCTATCGGACTGAGTGAGAAATTCTGCATTTGCCAGGATGGCGGTCAAAGGAAGGCGAAGATCGTGACAGATGAGGGAGACCATCCTGCTAACTCCGGATTCCGGCTCCGGAATTGGAGCATTTATCTGAACGTTCCGCAAAGACCCAGCCGGCACTAACCGGTCCCTACACATAGATTGCTTCGGCATTGAATACCCCTTCCCGTCTAAGATGGGCCGAAGTTCGGAGAGAGACAGTCCTTTCCGGTTTCGGCATGTACCCGCCTGTGGCCCTAGAATTCAAGATAAGATTGTCCCTCTCTGAGCTGTTCGGACAAAAACGGCGTAATGCGGATAAATCCGACCCCGCGGTCTCGCAGTTCTATGAGGAGAGCGATTCCCGCGGCGTCAGCGAACGAGATGTCTGCGAGTTCGAGGGATAACTGAACATCATCGGGGAACGAATGCACATCGCATGCCGTGCGAAGCTCCTCGACCCAGGGTCCCGTTATCCGGCCTTCCACCCGAAGTGTTACCGCACTCTGTGATGATTCGACAACCGTGATCCTTAGCATTACGCTTCGCCTAATTACATCCGGACTCGATAGAGCAGTTGGTACGCCATCTTTAGGATCAGGCCCGACCTGACGCGGAGGGCCGAGGTTTGTATCGCTCGGGCGCAATATCTCTGTAGAACTAATGGGTTAGGAAAGTTTTTGTGGCATCTGTTCACGCTCCGGCTCCCCTGTCATCTCTCCTCGACTTTCCAACACCGCTCTGCTCCGGAGGATCGTCGGGGTCACGCCCGATGGCTTCTCCAGCGACTCGCGCACAGCCTTTCGCGCCCGCGACAATCGGGACATCACCGTGCCTACGGGAAGACAAAGTGTCTCTGCAATCTCGTGGTACTTCAACTCCTCTACATCGCACAGCAGAAGCACCTCGCGGTAGTGCACCGGCAGTTGCTCAATCGCTTCGGCCACGGCTTCGTGACTGATCCGCTGCAGCAAGATGCTCTCTGGCGTGTGCCGGTCCGCCCCCATGATCGCTTCTTCCTCTTCTGGCTCGATGCCGACGGTCATCCGCATCGCCAGTCCCGTGCGGGAGTTGAGAAAAGAGTTCCTCAGGATGCGGAACATCCAGGCACGGAAGTTTGTCCCCGGTTGGAAAGATGAGAAGCCCTTGAGCGCTTTAACATACGTTTCCTGAACGAGGTCTTCCGCCTCCTCGCGGTTCTGGGTCAGCCAGCGCGCAAAGTTATACAGGGAGTCGAAGAGCGGCATCGCCAGTTCCTCGAAGTCACCTCGCTTGCGGGCCTCCGGGCTCACTGCCTGTGAGCCTAAACCATTTTCGTTGAAAATTATTCCCGCAGCCGGCACTAACCGGTCCCTGCACATAGATTGCTTTAGCATTGAATACCCCTTCCCGTCTGGGATGGGCCGAAGTTCGGAGAGAGACAGTCATTTCCGGTTTTGGCATGTACCCGCCTGTAGCCCTAGAATTCAAGATAAAATTGTCTCTTTCTGAGCTGTTCGGGCAAAAATGGCGTAATGCGGATAAATCCGACCTCGCGGTCTCGCAGTTCTATGAGGAGAGCGATTCCCGCGGCGTCAGCGAACGAGATGTCTGCGAGTTCGAGGGATGACTGAACATCATCGGGGAACGAATGCACATCGCATGCCGTGCGAAGCTCCTCGATCCAGGGTCCCGTTATCCGGCCTTCTACCCGAAGTGTTACCGGTAATCTGTGATGATTCGACAACCCGTGATCCTTAGCATTACGCTTCGCCTAATTACATCCGGACTCGATGGAGCAATTGGTACGCCATCCATAGGATCAGGCCCGACCTGATGCGGAGGGGCCGAGGTTTGTATCGCTCGGGGCGCAATATCTCTGTAGAATCAATGGGTTAGGAAAGTTTTTGTGGCATCTGTTCACGCTCCGGCTCCCTGAATGCGCAGACAGCCGCTTCCTCCGGTGTCCTGAACTGACAGACGGAGTCACCGCATTTGGTGATCACGCGCAAGTTGGTATAAGAGAAACTACGACGGGCGGTGGCGAGGTCCCTTGATGCCGAGCTTATCCATCCGGTGGCGAAGCGTGTTCGGATGAAGCTTCAGGATCCGCGCTGCGCCCTTTGGACCATCAATCACTCCACCGGCATGTTGAAGGGCGGCGAGGATATGGATTCGTTCTACCTCGTCCAGCGCGAGGAGCGGCTTTGGAGAGTTGAGGTCTGCTTGTCGATGATCTTGAGCGTCCGCCTCATGAGCCTCCACGGCTTTGACAGCTGCGGCAACCGGCATCAGGTCGCGATCCAACCGTAGGGTCGGGTCCGGCGATACGATAATCGCGCGCTCAATTACGTTCTGCAACTCGCGAATGTTTCCGGGCCATGGATAATTCACCAGGTTTTCCATAGATTCCCGTGAAACGCCGTCGATCTTCTTACCCAAGCGCTTGGAGAACTGGGAGAGACAGAAAGCCACGAGTTGGGGAATATCGGAGCGTCGTTCTCGCAACGGGGGAAGCTCGATAGGAAAAACGTTGAGGCGGTAGAAGAGATCTGAGCGGAATCGACCCGCCTGGACTGCTTCACGGAGATTGCGGTTTGTGGCGGCAATCACGCGCACATCCACGCGCATGGGGTGGCTGCTCCCTACCGGCTCAAACTCGTGTTCTTGCAGGACGCGGAGCAGCTTCACTTGCGTCTCCGGGCAAAGCTCCCCGATTTCATCCAGGAAGATCGTGCCGCCGTTGGCCAGCTCGAAGCGGCCAATGCGCCGCTCGATCGCTCCCGTGAAGGCTCCTTTCATATGCCCAAACAGTTCGCTCTCCACCAAACCAGCTGAGATGGCGCTGCAGTTCACACTCACCAAGGCACGGCCGTTCCGGGGACTTCGGCTATGGATCGCTCGCGCCACAAGTTCCTTTCCCGTCCCCGTTTCTCCATGAATGAGCACCGTCGAATTCGTGGGTGCGACCTGCTCCACAGCCTGGAGCGCCTTCAAGAGTGCTGGGCTATTACCGACGATCTCCTCGAAGTTATGCTCAGCGTGCAGTTCCTCCCGGAGATAAACGTTTTCCTTCTCCAGCCTTGCCTTCAGGCTGGCAATCTCCTGGTAAGACTGCATATTCTGAACCGCCAGTGCAACTTGGTTGGCCACTTCCTGCAAAAGAACGGCATCCTCATCCGAATACTGAGCTCTCTGCTGGCTCACAATGCTGAGCAGCCCGATACATTTTGCCTGAAGAACCAGGGGCACGACGCACATCGACTGGATACCTTCTGCGGCAAGACGGCGCTCATTGGGATACTGCTGTTCTTTTTCAAGATCGCGGCGCACGAGAGGTCGCTGATGGTCGAACACCCAACTGCCGCAGGTCTCGTCGCGGCTAAACTCCCGCCCCGTGTGAAAGTAGTCCGAGAGCAGTTCTCCCTCCACGGCCAGGAAGCGGAAAGAATCCTTCTCCGGCTGGTAGAGGGTAATCGCGCATAGGTCGAATGAGATGATCGGATGCAAGGCATCAGCAATGGAACGCAGGAGGGCCTGCTGTGTCAAATTCGTGATGATAGCATTGTTGATCTGAAGCAAGCTGCGGTTCAGCTCTTCACTCTTACGGAGCGCCGCTTCCGCCTGTTTCCGCTCCGTGATGTCCTCGGAAAGCGCCATGATAAATCGCGGCATGCTTTCGGTGCCTGGAACCAAGGAAACGTTGTTGCTGACCCACCGCAAGGTGCCATCTTTGCGTCGATATTGTTTCTCGATCTGAAACTGTTGTCGCTTTCTCTCCAACAGTTCGCTGACCAATTCCCAGTTGGAGTCGCGATAATCCTCTTCGGTGATCTCCAGAAAAGTGAGCTTGCGGAGTTCCTCTTCGGTGTAGCCCAACAGCTTCTCGAAGGCGCGATTCACCGCCAGGAAGCGGCCTTCGACATCTGTAAGCGCGACCCCGATGGACGAATTCTCATACACAGACCGCCACCGCTCCTCGCTCTTCCGCAGCGCCTCTTCCGCTTGTTTCCGCTCCGTGATGTCGAGAAACGTGATTACGGCACCCAGGGTCTTACCTTCGCGAACGACAATATGGGACCAATATTCGACGGGAAAGCTCGTGCCATCCTTTCTCCAATAAACCTCGTCGTCCCTGTGGACGTCCTCGTTTTTTTGGAAACCGATATAGATGGGACATTCTTCAATTGGATATGGGGTACCGTCTTTTCTGGTATGGTGTTCCAGCGCATGCATGTTTTTCCCGATTAATTCGGCGGGATCATCGTATCCGAGAATGCGCGCCGCCGCAGGATTTGAGAAAAGACAAGTGCCTTCTGAGTCGCAGCCACAGATCGCTTCCGAAGCGGAATCGAGTATCAAGCGGATTCGTCCTTCGCCATCGAGCAGAATGTCTTCTGCCTGCATCCGCATGAAGTTGTCTTCCGATAGCAACATTGTGAAATGTAGCTCCTTCGGGCTCGGAAAAAGAGGAGACGCGTTACCTGCTAGGATCAAACTGCCAGCCACGCATCTTGGATATCAATATATAGAACAGTTCCGCACTGTTTCGCAAGGGTGGAGCGGATCGTGCCTAAAATCGAAGCTTTTTCTCTTTTGTCCTGAAACCAAAGCAACATAGTATTCAAAATACGATTTCAGGATGCGGCGTAACAAGCGCCCGATGTCCACGGCCGCTATCTCTGTAAAGGTATTCTGAACTCGGAAAACAATTGTCTTTCAATCAATTGGAAGACTTCACTAGTGGAAAAATGTTAATGGCGCGCCCGGAGAGATTCGAACTTGAGCCGTTTTGCGGGCGTGAGCGAAGCGGGAGCCCGCAGGCGAAATCCTGAGCGAAGTCGAAGGATCGGCTGGGCACTGTTGATGACTTTAGAAATCTTAATGATTGGAGAATGGCGCGCCCGGAGCGACGATTTCAGAACTCTGGTGTTTTTGCACCCTGAGGAGACGATTTCAGAACTTCGGAATATTTCAGCTTAATTTCTTGTC
This sequence comes from Terriglobales bacterium, assembly GCA_035487295.1. Taxonomy (GTDB): domain Bacteria; phylum Acidobacteriota; class Terriglobia; order Terriglobales; family Acidobacteriaceae; genus QIAW01. Next base: position 135,929 of record DATHMH010000042.1, on the reverse strand, counting down.
AAACGTGTTACACAATAGTCTCACAGTTCATGACGGCGAACGTGTTGATCAGTAACATCCAATTCTTCCGAAATGCCGATCGGATTGAGTGTAGGCCGCCCTTGTTCATACCTGTGTTGCCTCCGGGTAGGCCTTTGGATTTCACCATGGGCGCGCTCGAAATGCCCGTAGTTTCAAAACGAGCCGCGACTGTGCTTCGAATCCACGCGCCGCGAGACTTCGAATCCATTCCAGCGGTTGTGGATGGCGTCCAGGGAGAATATGACGCAATCAATTTGAATAAGATTGTAAAATGCCTGGACGAGACACGCGCATCGTTCGAAGTGCGGCCTCCCGGTGACAAAGTTCGTCCAGACAAAGCTGGTTTTTATAGGCATGTGTTTCGAATCGTCATCGACCGCAGCAAGGTAGGGGATATTGCCTTGTTCCGCTTGGGTGGATGGAATTCACAATTATCGCCAATCAGAAAGTTAGAGATGCATTTATAAGTGAGCAGCTAACTGGCGTTTCTTTTACCGAAATTTAATGGCATTTTAGAATAATGGAGAGACGAAAAAGGGTCGAATTGCAGACTAAAGTCAGGCCGCTCGCCCGAAAATCCGGGCGGTTGGCGCTTCCATTTACTACCATTAAATGAGCAGTTAAAAGGCCGGCGCTTACCTGCAGTCTTCGATAACTTTGACCAAATAAAATGGATTACAAAGTCTTCTACACAGAACTATTCCGGCCGATCGAAAAGACATTTGGTCGTCTCGACTCCGCTGGAATTTTCCACATCATTGGATTCAATTGTGGAGGTCCGCTGAATTTCAGTACATTTGGGCGGGAAGAGGGGAAGAACTTTATCACCTATGTGTCGTGCGAACTTTGCGCCTATGAGCAGCAGGTGCCATCGAGCAGGGGAAGATTCGAACTGATGTGCCATTGCAACGATGAAGAATGGGTGAGAAGAGTACTCACCAAGATCGGGCAGATGTCGCTCGATTCAACGTTCGACCATGGCCATACGATCGACATTTCAGCAATAGAAGGCAAGGGCGCCTTTCTATGCGGAGTTATTTTCGAATATTTTTCCTCTGTTGAAATTGATTCAACTCCTTATTGCGTTCTTCGCGTGCATGGCATTTCCGCTGAAGAGATGCACCTGGCAATCGAGAAAGGCGCGGACGCGCTATTTCAAAGGTTGAAGAAGACCGGCATCTATCCGAACACCGATGTCAACCGAACGTAAAAGCAACAGTTAGGGACGGGCAAGAATGGCGACTCCTTCATCAATCGGGCATGAGAAGACTCGTTCGGCAGCCAGTGGATTTTTAGGAATTAAACAAGTAGAGGACCGACCCCTGCGGATCGGCCAGCCGGCTGGCTACGGCTTTTTGAGTCCAAGCAGTTTGCGAGCTGAGCGTCGAGCATCCTCACAGAAAGAAGTCCGGGCAAGTCCAGTTCCTCGCCCCTCTGTGCGCTCGCAAATACAGATGCTCTCAGCAATAGAAATAGCAAGAACAGTAGCTTAAGACCTCGCACAAACGCGGGCGATCTCAAAGACAGCCTGCCTGCATCCAGACTTTCGCTAGAAACTACGCCAACGAGGTGTTTCTGCCTCGCAAACATTCTGGGGCGGGAGACCGCAGGCGAAATCCTGAGCGAAGTCGAAGGATCTGCTGAGCACTGTTGATGACTTTAGAAATCTAATGAATCGAGAATGGCGCGCCCGGAGAGATTCGAACTCCCGACCTAACGCTCCGGAGGCGTTCGCTCTATCCAGCTGAGCTACGGGCGCGCAACGGTTGGCATCCCCAATTCTACCTGAGAACTTCTTAATATGTTGGCATCCGAGTGTTCGACAAACTCTGCCGTTACGATCCCTGTAGCAGCACGTCGGAGGTCGGTGCTGCCGAGCCGCCCTCGGGTTCCATGGTTACGGCAAACTCTTTGACCTCCGTCCAGGCAGGAACCTCCGGATTCTCGGGCATCATCATGGCCATGCCATGGGCATCGGGCTTGAAGGTCCCGGCGGGCATGGGCGCTCCCTTTTTGGGAATCAGCCACAATTCATAGGTCATATGAGCGGGTAGCGGGTTGAGGTTGCTGGCCATCAGGCACAGGCGTCCCGTGCTCGGCTGATAAATGGTCTTGACGTGCGGAGCCGGCGGGCTTCCTGCCGAAACCAGGGAGACGTGCATCGCGTCTTTGGCGGTGATCAAAGCCACAATCTCGCGGGCTTTTTGGTTCTCATTTTCCGCATCGCTGACCTGCCTTTTAAGCTGATCATTTGTTTGCTTCAGACTCATGTTCTCGCGCAGCAACAGAATTGCGAAGATGGCCAGCAGAAGGGAAGCAAAGACCGGGGCAAAGCTCCACCAGGGACGGCGCACGGCGAACGCACGCAAAGATTCCGGCTGTGCTTCTTTGCCGGCGGCAATCGCCGCGAGCAAGCGCTGGCGCGAACGCTGCGGAGGCGCGGGTCCGGAAACCGCCAGCGCCAGCAAGGCCGCATCTCCGCGCATGGCTTCCAGTTCGTGGCGGCAGGCAGGGCATTGCTTCAGGTGTTGCTCGAGTTGAGCGCACGAGCCCGCTTCCAGCGCGCCTACGGCGTAAAGCGCCAGATCTTCCGCGTACTGCTCATGCCCGGGTTGAAGGTTCTCCGTCATTTTCTCTGTTGGCTGCTTGCCCTGTTTAATGAATCTATTTTTCCGCCATCGCCTTTCTTAGCGCCATCAGCGCCGTCCGAATGCGGGTTTTGATGGTGCCCAGCGGCTCACCCGTCTTGGTGGCAATCTCCGTATGCGTCAGTCCCTGGAAAAAAGCCAGTTCCAGCGCCTTACGCTGTTCCGGGGGGATTTTGGCCAGGGCGGCTCGCGCCTTCTCAATGGAAATCTTGCGGCCGGTTTCGTTTTCCAGGTCGCAATCCACCGAGAGCACTACGTTCTCCACTTCGGTCTCAGGGCGGCGTTTGCGCAGGGCATCAATGGCGCGATTGCGGGCGATAACGGCGAGCCATGCTCCGAGGCTGCCGCGGCTGGAGTCAAAGACATCGGGGTTCCGCCACAGTTGCAGAAAAACTTCCTGCAAAACATCTTCTGCCGCTCCGGTGTCATTCAAAACCCGCAGTGCCACCGAGTACACAATGCCGGAATAGCGGTCATAGATCTGCTCCATGGCGGCCTCGTCGCTGGCGCGCAACCGGTGGATCAGCGCCGCGTCCTTCCCAACTTCTTTTGACTCCGCATTCTGCACGCCTGCGGTGCTTCCTTTCTAAGTACGCTACGGGAACCACTTTTGGATGCTACGTCAGGGCCAGTATGGCTTTCCAGCGCTGAACCGTGGTCCTGGAAAGCGGCGCCGGATATGACTGATCCGCCGGAAACTGCATACCATACTAGCAATCTTCACCCCGCGCAACCTCGGCTCGCGCTTGCTCTTCCCTTCCGTAAAATTTGAATTTGAAGTTATGATGGTTGTACGAAGACTTGTGTCAGGGGTACGGCTTCAGCCGTGCCGCGAAGGGCCTCAAAAAAATGCGGGCTTTAGCCCCTGAGGGTCAAAATTCATCACCTCGAGGATTTATGAAACCCGCTTTAGGCAACTGTAGGCCTGCTACTCGGCTCTAACAGCAGGTTCAACGCAGGCAGAAAGAAGGGAATCAAATGCAAAACTGGAAACGCGCACTGATTTTCGGATCTCTCGGAGCAGGCACATTCTTCCTGCTTACCGGACGCCGCGGGGCCGGCATTGCCTTCGCTACAGTCGGCGCGGTTGCGCTGGCGGCTGAGTATCCCGAGAAGGTGGAGGCGCTATGGCGCAATGCGCCCTATTATCTCGAGAAGGGTAATCAGATCGTTGCTGTTATGTCGCGTATCGGCGAGCAGATCAGCCGGGGCGACTGGCGCGAAGTCATGCCCCAGAGATAGCGGCGTGCCACAGAGTCTTATTCGATCCCAAGCTGTTTTTTGGCAGCGGCACTCAGCCGCTCCGGGGTCCAGGGTGGCATCCACACGACTTCGACTTTTACGTCTCTAACGCCAGGCATCTTATGGACCCTGTCTTTCACCTGGTCTCCAATCATCACGTGCGAAGGACATCCCGGCGAAGTCATCGTCATAACAACTTCCACGTCTTGCGTGCCCGCGGGCTGAGGAGGCGTGACCCGGATTTCATAAATCAGCCCCAGATCAACGATGTTGACCGGAATCTCAGGATCGTAACAGTCCTGGAGGGCCGTGAAGACGTCGTCCTGCGTAACCGCCATGCAGATAGTTTAGCAGGGAGTGCTGGGCGATGCTGAACAACCACACTGCCCTGGTAGAGACGTAGCTTGTTACGTCTCTTCTCGAAGGCTTATAACCGCCTTTGTCGGGCCCCAATTTTGAGGTTATTCCAAAAACACAACTACCTCGCAGACCGTTTAATCAGCGAGGTAGATGGTACCAATTGAAACCGTATGAGCTTGACTGCACCGTTTCCCCCAGGATTATGCGCAGCAAGCTCCGACGAACTCCATCGGATTAGGGTTAAGGTGAGTGGAGTATGCGTTTGTTTGTTCCTTCAGGCTATGCAATAAAAATCTTAGGCAGCCACGGAATAAACCTTAAGTAAGATCATTTATAAGTAAGATTAATTTCCATGTTGTGGGGAGCGCAAACCAGCGATGCCACGTGAAATCCACAAACGAGTGCAGATTGTTCTTTTCATTGTCATGTTTGCGGCGGGAATTCGCCTGGCCCTGATTATGCGCAGCCGCCGCGAACCGGCGCGCCTTCCTGCTCATGCGCCCTCCATTAAGCTGACGGCTGACGATTACGTGGTTCCACGCAAGCTCCACGCCTACGATCTGGCTTCATTGCGGCAGCTAGTGGGCAAGCCGGTCTGGATACGCGCTGGATACCAGCTCACCTACTATCCCTACAACACCGCTGGCAAGCGCGCCGACTTTAATCACGAGGCCGGCCTCATGGGCCCAATCGAACAGGTCGAGGTGAAGGATGTAGTCCAGCAGCCCTCCCCGGAGAGCATGCAGTGGCAGACCGTTCCGAACTCCAATTCCAATTCAAAGATACGCATTCATCGCCTGAGCCAGGAGCTGTTGGCAATCTTCGAAAAAGAGGGCAAGACTTACGCTTTCTCCATCGGCCGCGTGGTTGATGGCGACTACCAGATTCTTGCCGACGACCTTCTCTACTATCAGGACCCACACCAGCTTTACCAGCACTGGCCTTCCGATACCTGGAGCGCCATCGACCGCCATGAAGCCCGTGCTGGCATGAATGAGCTGCAGGTGCAGTTTGCCATCGGCGTCGGAACCTTGGAATCCTATGGAAGCTCCGAGCGCGTGCTGCGCTATGCCAATGCCGGCAGGCCTTTGCGAGTGGTTTTTGTGGATGGCAAGGCGCAAAGTGTCGTGGGCGCATCCTGACGTTTTGACAAGTGACATCTTCAGTTCTGGTGCGTACATCTCAATAGCAAGAGAATTTGAGGTACGTAAAGACCATGCCCCGGCTGAAAATGATTTTGCAGTCCGTTCTTTTGCCCGCCACGCTTTTGTGTATCCTGGCGCCGGCCCAGCAGCGCTACCAGCCACGTTCTGCTAGCCAGTCGCGCTCTGGCTCGGCCGTCGGCGAGCGCCACACCAGCGTAGACCCGGGCAGCGCCTTGTATCAGCGCTCAACTTTTGCGCACGGCTTCATTCATGGATACGAGCAGGGGTATCACATCGCCGATCTCGATTATCACGTCGGCCGGACCGACCGCAAACTGAACGACATTCGTGAATATCGCGATGCTTTTTCCGGATATCAGTCCAGTTTTGGCGACAGAAACACCTTCCGCCAGGGCTATCGCGAAGGATTCAGCCAGGGATATGACGATTCCATTCACTCCCGCAATTTTCGAGCAGCAATGGCAGCCAGCATTGTGGCCGACAGCTTGAAGACCTACATCGGCAGCAACCAGGAACTCGATGCCGGATTCGCGGCAGGTTTCGCGGCAAGACATGCCAATCTGCAGAGCATGCCCGCATGCAGGAGCGGCAGCTCCCTTGGCTATTGCAACGGATTTACCTTGGGAGCGGAATTCGCCGCAATTTCTTCAGGCGCCTCGCCCGTCATCGCCAAGTCCGGGCTGGATGCAGTCTTGATTTCCCAGGGGAAATAGGAAGTAGGAAGTACGATTTACGAAGTACGATTTAAAATTTGCGATTGAAAGAAGCATGTAATTCGTAATTCGTAAATCAAAAATCGTAAATCGTACTTCCAACTTCTTACTTCATAATTATTCCTAACTATTGTCCGCCCTCAGCACCGGTGAATCCGCGGTCGCGGGCTTGTCTTCTTCTGCATGAATGATTCCATTTTCACTGACCCAGAAAGAACGGTGGGTTGCATCCATCAGTTTGGGCGTCATCTGAATGGAGAAATGCGAAGCTCCTCCTGGATGGTAGCTGACTTCATAGTCGCCGCGCTCGGGGTTGACCATGCGGCGGGTAAACGATCCCGAACCCACCAGGGCCGTCAGCGAAGGGGCAAACTTGGCGTGCTTCTTACGGTAGAGATTCTGGGCATACAAAATTGTCTTCATGTAGCCCAACGCTAATGCCTCAGATTGCGACCGGGCCGGGTCCCCGGCGTATTTGGGCTGGTATTTCTGTTGTGTTGGCTCCTGGGCGCCGGCCAGAATTATGCCCAGCAGCGCCAAAACCACAACCAAGCGGAATCGTCGCACCATGCTGCCTCCATGAGAGAAGGGGTTCTCCCCCCTTTCCAGATATAACAAATCAAGATATCCTACGCCCACTATATTCTAGGTAAATATAATGAAAGCTGCCCCTATGAAAAAACCGAAGATTAATATCGCCGTGGTGGAAAGCGACCCTTTGCGCTTCGTGGGTTTCCGCACCCTGTTTGATACCGAAGCCGACCTGGAACTGAGCGCCGCCACGCTGACCGAGTTGCAGTCTAAGTCTAACGTGGACTTGGTCTTACTAGGCAGCCGGAGCGCCCAGAACCTGTTTGACGTGATGGCCAGTTTGAAGGCATCGCGCCCTGATTTGCGCATCATCGTGGTTGGCTCCGGGGCCGACGATGAGACCATTTTGAAGGCCATTGCCGCCGGCGCCAAGGGCTACGTTGACGAGGCCGCGGCCCCCTCGGACTTCATTATGGCGATCCGCATCGTGCACCAGGGTTCGGTCTGGGCCCCCCGGCGCGTGCTTTCCATGTTTATTGAGCGCGTCAGCGCCAGCCCCGGACGCATCTTCCCGGCCGGACGCGTCACCTTCACCGACCGCGAAAAAGAGGTCCTGGAACTGCTGGTCGTAGGCCGCTCCAACAAAGAGATTGGCGCCGCTCTGGGCATCGAGGAGCGCACCGTAAAGGCCCACGTGGCCAAACTGATGCGCAAAGTGGGCGTCCAGAACCGGATAGCGCTCTCGGTCCACGCCATCACCCATTCGCTGGTCACCGCGAATAAGTAGAGTTCTTTTTTCGTGGAAGATCTTTCGGAAGGGCACAGCTTTAGCTGTGCCGTAAGTCGCTGGAGAATAACCCTTCCTTGCTGCCGCAGGGCATGCACCCATTGAAGTGGAACGCCATAAAAAGGACTTTATTCAGTTAGCTTCCTTTAAGGTCCTCTAGTGCCGTCCTTAACTCCAAAGTAACAAAAGCGAAGTAAAAAGATTACTGGGAAGGCATTACCGAACTTCCCGAAATAGGTTACTAAAGTACATGTCCTAATTCCTGTTGGTACACTGCCAAAGGTGATGTTGTTCGATTTCCAGTTGGAAGGCATACTCTCTTCACCTACCACAGAACCTGGGAGACGGGGTTGGATCTGGTAACGAGGGTCGCCGGTTCCAACCCTTTTTAATTTTTCTCAGCGTTAATCATAAGCACACTCAAATCTTCCGGATTTAGACGGGTTACACCCACCATCAATTCGAAGAGCTGCTAGCTACTAGCTGTTTTTGAACGTAGAAGCCTGTTCGCATCGTTAAAACTTAGAAACAGCTAGAAGCTAGGAGCTTCTTCTTCCAGGCATCTACTCTGCTGGTGCATCGCATCTACACTAGTAGCCCATTTCGGGCTATTCTCATAACAGAACGAAAATTTTCTCCCCGGAAGGGTAGGTGTATGAAGAAAACTCTGCTTCTCTCTCTCGTAGTTCTGGCGTTGTTTGGCTCTTGCCTGGCGGATGATCGCGAAAAAGACATTGAACGCATTCAGCAAGCCGGACAAGTGCTCGATGAAGTCATGGGTGCGCCCGACCACGGCATACCGCAGCAGGTCATGGATTCGGCCGAATGCGTGGCCGTAGTCCCCTCCATGCTCAAAGCCGGCTTTGGCTTTGGAGCGGCGCTGGGCAAAGGCGTGGTCACCTGCCGCAACCCCAACGGCTGGAGCGCCCCTGCCTTCTTCCGCATCGAGGGTGGCAGCTTCGGGTTCCAGATCGGCGGCCAGGCCGTGGATCTGGTCATGCTGGTGATGAACCAGCACGGCATGCAGGCCTTGCTCTCAAGCCACTTCAAGCTGGGCGCCGACGCCTCGGCGGCAGCCGGCCCTGTAGGCCGCCTGGCGGAGGGAATGACAGATATCTCAATGCGCGCCGAGATCCTGACGTACTCTCGCGCCCGCGGCCTGTTTGCCGGCGTGAGCCTGAACGGCGCCGTAGTGAAGCAGCATAAAGACGACACTCGCGCCTTCTACGGACGCATGATCCCGTTCAAGCTTCTGCTGACCGGCGCCGTCATCGCTCCAGAAGAAGCCCATCCGTTCCTCGAAGCCGTAGCCAAATACAACAAAGTCAACACGCCCGCGAGCGCAACCACAACAGCAGGCGCCAGCACATCAACCCCGTCCGCGTCGAACTCAAGCCCCACAACATCAAGCGCGGCGGCAACGACAGCCGCTCCCGCAACCACAGGCAGCTCCGCACCCGATCAGAATTCAACGATGCCAGCCCAGCCTGCAAGCCAAGCACAGCCGGCAAGCAATGCCATGGGCGACAGCAGCAGCCAAACTCAAGACAAACCCGACCCAACAACGCCAAAGCTCAGGTGATGGTCGCGGCAGCTATGACAATTTTGCAGTTGGGTGGCTGATTAAATCCGATGTTTGGTTTGATGTCTGGTAGAGACGTAGCTCCGCTACGTCTCTTACTTTTTTGTAACGCTGCATTTTGGTACCGCCGCCCATAGCCTGCGAAACTTGTTGCGCCTTAAGGGTGGCTCTTCTCCGTGTCGGCAGGCGCAGGCTTGAAGCTCGAAAGAAGAAGGTCAACGTCCTTACTGATCTCTGGGCGTTTCATGTCCTCGACCGGACCCCAGATGGTTAACTGGATAATCTTCGCGTCATCGCGTGGCTTGATGGCGATGGTGAAGACCGTGAGATGTTGTCCTTCTGAGAGCGCCGTCCCGTTGATGCGGCGCGCCGGAGCGCCGGCCTGGTGCGTCATCTCGTCCAATTTGCTTTCGAACTGTGTCAGGTCAATGTGTTGAACTACGGCCTTGTCACTCAACGGCGTGCTCGCCTGCAGAACGCTCACATTAGCGCCCAGATCGTCGTTGCTGCTTTTACCGAAAAATTCTTCGGATTTTAGGGCGTCGTTAAGCTTCCATCCTTCGGGCAACTTGATGGAGTAGCTCAAATTCTTCGAGGTGTAAACGCGAGTCGCCGCATCGAGGCTGCCTTTTTCGTCCTGCGCCCAGGAACTGGCGGCCAGGGTGATCAGCACACAAATTGAGAACGTGAGCAACTGTTTCGCACGTGTCATAACGTATCCCCTTGTGGGTTCGAGTGAAGAATCCCGCCGCGGAATTTCCTCTTTGACCTGGAAAACTGCAAGGATTGTACTCCAGAACTACATCGCCTCATTCATCAGATTTTTGAGTAAAGCTCTAAGCTAACAAGCTAAAAGCAGAAAACTAAAAGCTGAAAAACTGCCCGCAATCGCGCAATCTGATATCACTTTTCCACTTCGTGACCAAATGCTGCCATCATTTGTCCTCAGGTGCCCCTAGGGAAAACCTCATTAGGTCTTTGAGAATTTATCGCCAGAGAAACACAGCAGGCTTGCGTGTGTGCCGAACCCGGCAACAGGCAACTCCAGCTTGGAGCTTGTCGCTGAGAAAGTTGGAACTGACCTCGCTATCTCATTCAATCTAAACGGTCTAACTCACATACCCTTGCTCAGCAAGGGGGTGGGGGTACACCCCCTGTTTTCCCCTCAGTGCGCGTCGTGATGATGATGCTCCGGCTTGCCGCCCTTTTCCATCTGCTCGTGCTCTTCCTGTTCTTCCTTAAAAATCTCGGGAGCGCCCAGGCTGCCTTTTGCCGGCAGGTTGCGTATGTAGAGGACGACCTTCCACATCTCGTCATCTTCCAGGATGCCTTTCCATGAGGGCATGCCGGAGGGGGCGATGCCGTTTTCGACGATCCAGTGGAGCTGGCCGTCGGTGTATTCCTGGATATCTTTATCTCCTAAGTCGGGAACCGGGGGCGACATCTGCGCCGCGAAGGGAACTCCGGTGGCATGGCCATCTAAACCGTGGCAGATTCCGCAATGGTGCCCAAAGTGTTCCTGGCCTTCTTTGATCAAGTCAGGACTTGAGGTGAGAGGGCTTTTCTTGTCTTTGTCGCCAATCGTAACAGTGCGCTCCACGGTTTTCATGATCGAGGTTTCTGTCTCTCCCGGTTGGCTGACCTTGCACGCAGCAAGGGAGAGAATGCAAAATACCGTTAACAGGCCCAGGGTTCGGTTCATTGTGTTTTTCTCCGTCGTAAGATGACCGCATTCATTCTAACAACCGCGGCTGGAAAGTTGACGTTGGCGGCCATGAGTGCTACCGTCACCCATTCCAGGGTTCTGCTTTTCCAGTTCGGTTCTCGACTGCATGCGCGCTAATACTGTGAATCCGGAAACGGCGATCTCGGCGGATGATGCATCGGTGCAGGGCACGTTTCGCCACCGTTTAGAGTACGCGCCGGTTTGGGTCCTGCTTCATACCCTGGCGGCGCTACCTCGTCCGGTGGCGCGTTTTGCCGGCATGAGCCTGGGCTGGGCGGTTTGGTTGCTATCAGGACGCCTGCGTTGGGTCGGCATGCGCAACCAGCAGATCGCCTTTCCGGAAAAGAGCAAGCGTGAGCACCGCCGGGTGGTGCGCCGCCTGTTTTTGCACCTGGGACGCCAGCTCGCCGAGTTCTGCAAATTTCCCCAGTACACCGCGGAAAATGTTTCTGATGTCATCATTTACGATGGCATCGAGAATTTTGAAGCGGCACGCGCGCGCGGCAAGGGCGTTCTGTTTCTTACCGCCCATCTGGGAGGCTGGGAGCTTTCGTCGTTCATGCATTCCATCCACGGACACGCCATGCACATCGTGGCCCGCGGATTGGATAATCCCTACGTGGACCGCCTGGTCAGGCGTTATCGTACGCTGCACGGCAATAAAATTTTCGATAAGGATGATTACGCGCGCGGCCTCCTGAAAGCCGTGCGCGACGGGGAAACCGTAGGGATTCTCATGGATACCAACATGACTCCGCCGCAGGGCATCTTCGCGGAATTTTTTGGCGTTCGGGCCTGCACCGCCAGCGGACTGGCGCGCGTGGCCTTACGAACCGATGCAGCCGTGCTGCCCGGCTTCGCTTTCTGGGATGAGCAGATTGGCAAGTACCGTCTGCACATGGCCCCGGCGCTTGCGCTCATTCGCACCGGAGACGATGAAGCCGACGTCGTTGCCAACACGCGGCTGTTCAATCAGAGCATTGAAAGCTATGTGCGCAAATATCCCGACCAGTGGTTGTGGGTGCATCGCCGCTGGAAGACGCGCCCTGCGGGGGAGCCTTCGCTATACTGAGTCCCGCTATGTCAATGTTGGTTGAAGAAATCGCAAACGCCATTCAGGCCCGCCTGCTGGGAAAGGGAACAACCGAGATCAGCGGGCTGGCCAGCCTGGAATCGGCCGGTCCCTCACACATGGTATTCGTGGAAGATGCTGCCCGTCTCGAGCAGGCGCTGGGCGCGCCCGCAGGCGCCATCATTGCGGCGGAATTCGCGGCCGATGCGAAGACGTCGAAGCCCATTCTGATCGTCGCCGACCCGCGCCTGGCGTTCGCGCGCGCTGCGCGGCTGCTGCATCATCCCCGGCGTCAGCATCCCGGAGTGCACTCCACCGCTGTTGTCCACCATTCGGCCAAACTGGGCAAGGGAGTCTCCATCGGTCCCAATGCCGTTTTGGGAGAAGACTGCGTCATCGGCGAGCACACGCGCATCGGCCCGGGAAGCTGCATTGGCAACGGCGTCGTCATCGGGGAAGAATGTTTTATCGACAACAACGTGAGCATCTACGCGGGCACGCGCGTTGGCAAGCGCGGTGCCATCCATGCCGGCGCGGTGCTGGGCAGCGAAGGTTTTGGCTATGTCCGCGATGCGACCACAGGGAAGTATGAACAGTTTCCCCAGATCGGAACGCTGGAAATAGGCGACTACGTGGAGATAGGCGCCAATGCCACCATTGACCGGGGCGCGCTCGATTCCACCGTTATCGGCAGCGGGACGAAGATCGATAATCTCGTTCACATCGGACACAACGTGAAAGTCGGGGAAAATGTCGTCATTGCCGCGCTCACCGGAATTTCCGGCAGCTCGGTCATCGAGAGCAATGTGGTCATTGGAGGGCAGGTGGGCATCGGCGACCACGCCCGCATAAGCGAAGGCGTGATTCTCGGCTCCGGCTCTGGCGTGCTGACCAAAAAGATTGTGCGTGGCAAGGGCGTGGTCTTTTGGGGAAGACCGGCAAAGCCGCTGCGCCAATACCTGAAAGAGCTGGCCACGTTAGCCGGGCTGGCAAAGAAGAATAATTAGAGCAATTTGAGAATTGGCGACAGGGTGCCGATAAATCCGTGCCCTGCCACCATGTGCTGCTGCATAAAAAAGGCGATTCGCGGAAGCGAATCGCCCAAAGAGATGGCTGCAAGAAAATCTGGTTAATGAACAACAAGGTTGGCAGTTCCAGAGGCCGATGACGCTGCCGTGCCGGTGCCAGCCGTGCCGGTTGCGGTCACAGTGTAAGTACCGGGTGGCGTTCGGTCACCGCCGCCTCCGAAGCTTTTCCCTCCGCAACCCTGCAAGGCTATCAAGATCATTAAAAGCCCTATCACGGTTATTATCACTCCCAACCCGCGCTTGCGTTTGTTTCGCGTGCTGGTTGACAGAACCAGTCCAAAGATTCCGGCTCCGCCGAAAGAGAGCATGGCATATAGAGCATTGTGTGAATGCGACATCGGGGCTCGAGCAGGGCCGAGCCGGCCAAATTGGGCGCCTCCCGAGGAGTGAAAGTTCGTGGCCACACTCAGGCTACTGGTGACCGGGCCGCCTCTGGGTGTGACGATTTTAGGAGTAAGAGAGCAGCCTGAGACCGGGGCGCTGCTTGAGCACGTGAGCGCCACAGCTTCGCTGAATCCAGAACCAGGGGTTACGGTGACAGTGTAGGTAACCAATGTGCCAGCGGGTGTCGAAACCGAAGCCGGAGTTACCGTAATCGTGAAATTGGCCGGCGGCGGTGGCGGATTTATTGTTGTGCTGCAGCCGGTTCCAGCGGTGACGCTCCCGCTGTTCAGCAGAATGCTGACCGTGCCGTCCGTCGAATTGGCTACAGCAAGATCTGGTTTGCCGTCGGCATTGAAATCAGCAGTCGCCACGCCGAAGGCAGTATTCCCTGCGGTAACGCATACGGTATTACTCGCGGTAGCCGTACCAAAGGTTCCATTACCGTTATTGAGCAGGATCACTGCGGCGTTGCTCGTATCCGCAATAACCACATCGGGTCCATTGACGCCGTCGAAGTCTGCTATGGCAATAGCTTCGGGGCCCGATCCGGCAGTGCCGTTGATGGTACTGTAACTGACGGGAGCGGCAAAGGTTCCATTTCCATTTCCCAACAGAATGCTTACTGTGCCGCCCGTGCAGGCGATGGCAATATCCGTCTTCGAATCGCCATTGAGGTCGGCGACCGCGATTGCGTCGGGATCGCCGCAAGTTGAATTTGCGCTGGGGCTCAGGTTAATGCTGGTGGCGGGAAGAAAGGTGCCGTTACCTATGCCCAGCAAAATGCTGGCAGTGCCATCGTTATTGGAGGTGGCAAGGTCGAGTTTCCCGTCTCCGTTGAAGTCGGCGACCGCCACGCCGGAAGGAGATGAGCCGGTTGTCGATAGTATGCCGCCGCTAAAAGTTCCAAAGCCGGTCCCTAAAAAGACAATCACGGAATTAGAGAAAGCATTGGAAACGATGATGTCATTGGCGCCATTGCCGTCAATATCGGCGATGGCAACACCTTCGGGTCCCGATCCTGCAGGCAATGGAATATTAGTCGGAGCCCCAAAGGCGCCGCCACCCACGTTCAACAGAACGCTAATGCTGTCGCTGCCCTGATTGGTTACAACCAGGTCAGGCCTGCCATCTCCATTCACGTCTCCGATAGCAACATCGGCGGGTGAGGTTCCCACCGTAATGTTGACGGGTGCAGTGAAGCTGCCGCCGCCGGTCCCAAGAAGGATTGAAATATTGCCCGCCCCACTGTTCACAACAACCATGTCGGGCTTTCCATCGCCATTCAGATCGCCAGTTGCAACAAAGGAGGCTCCCGCCCCGGTTGTGATGGGTGAACCGGGGGCAGGATTGAAAGGATTGGCCGTTAGCGCGGTTCTTGGGGCGACGACCAGAAAGAAAAGGATGCAGACCAGCCACAACGCTCCCAAACGCATATTCTTGAACATGGTTAAGTCTCCTAAAATACACCTTAGCTATGGAACCTAATCAGGCCTTGCTCAAATTTAAGAGCACAAAGCGTTTGCCCCGTACGAAAGTCAGCGGACAATCGGTTCGTTAATTAATGTTGACGGTCAGTATCACGGTTCCTGACTGTGCGGGATTGACGGTTGTCGAAGAGCCCGTGACGGTCAGCATATAAGTTCCCGGGGGAGTCCTCTCCTTGATTCCTCCACAGCCCTGCAATGCCATTAGGGTAATGAAAAGTACCAACCCCATAATTGCCGCTGCGGCCCGGCGCTTGCGTTTATTTTGGCTGCGGCTTGCCGGCAGTACCAGTCCGAAGATGCCGGCTCCGCCCAGGGAAAGCATGGCGTAAAGCGTTTTGTTCGGATGTGATAAAGGCGCCTGGGAGGGGCGCGCTTTGCCGAAAGTTGCGCCTCCTGCAGCGACAAAATTTGTTGCCAGAGTCATGCTGGTGCTTGCCGAGGCATTATTAACGACCAGCGTACTGGGGTTAAAGGAGCAAGCGGATGCTGGAATGCTTTGGCTGCAAGTGAATTGGACATTATCGCTAAATCCATTGGCAGGAACCACGGTGATTACAAAAGTCACGTTGGTGCCTGCATTGGCGGTCGCACTCCCCGGGCTTGCGGTCAGAGTAAAGCCCGGAGGCGTGGGGGTTTGTGCCAATCCAAAATTTGCAATCAGACAGAAAAGAACCACAATCAACCACGACAGCAGCAAACGTTTGTTAATAGACTTCATTGCTTCTCCTCAGAAAGACTAAAATTTAGACTAACGTAGGCCGTTCACTCTTGAGGGTCAAGGTAATAATGGTTTTATATGTGTACTAAGGGAGTTCCAAGGCATTTTATCCCGAATTTGCTCCGAAGTTATAGGGAAATCTTATGGCCATCTTGGTAGTTGGCGGGCATTCACGGAATGTGGGTAAGACCAGCGTGGTCGCCGGCCTGATTACCGCCCTTGCTGAGCGGCAATGGACCGCGGTCAAGATCACGCAGTTTGGACACGGAATCTGCTCGGTTAATGGCGAAGCCTGCGGCTGCGCGACCACCGAGCACACCGTGGCCATCAGCGAAGAGCGCGATCGCGGCGGAAAATCCGATACCTCGCGCTTTCTGCTGGCCGGGGCGCGGCGCTCGCTTTGGGTGCGCACCAAGCAGGGGTTCCTCGCCGAAGCGATGCCCAGCCTGCGAAAACGGATCGAAGGCGCCGGCAACGTGATTATGGAGTCGAACTCGGTCATAAAATTCATGCGGCCTGACATTTATTTTTCTGTGCTCGACTACGAGACCGCGGATTTCAAAGCGTCGGCCCGCCAGTTTCTCGATCGCGCCGACGCCATCCTGTTGCATGCTTCCGACGCCCAGCCGCAATGGAGTGATGTTTCACTCAAGCTGCTTGCCGGCAAAACCGTTTTCCGCATTACTCCACCCGACTATGTAACCACTGAGATTGTGGAGTGGGTGCGGCAAAGGATAAAGTGAGGAGAGTGGTTCTCCATGGGTTTATTCGAAGCCATTCCGAAGCCGGGTACGGGCGCAGATTCCGGCCGTCCGCTGGCCGACCGCATGCGGCCGCGAACGCTTGAGGAATTTGCCGGACAGCAGCATCTGCTTGCGCCCGGCAAGCCGCTGCGGCTGCAAATTGAGCGCGACGATACCGGTTCGCTCATCTTCTGGGGACCGCCGGGCGTGGGCAAAACCACGCTGGCCAAAATTATTGCCCACCACACCCGGGCCGAGTTCGTGGAATTTTCCGCCGTGCTCAGCGGTATCAAGGAAATCAAGCAGGTGATGGCAGACGCCGAGAGGGCGCGCCAATACGGGACGCGCACCATCATCTTCGTGGATGAGATCCATCGCTTCAATAAAGCCCAGCAGGATGCTTTTCTTCCTCACGTGGAAAAGGGCAACATCCGCCTGATTGGGGCCACCACCGAGAACCCGTCGTTTGAGATTATTGGCGCTCTGCTCTCACGCTGTCGTGTCTATGTCCTGAAACCGCTTGCGGAAGAAGAACTGGTTACCCTGCTGCGCCGCGCTGTGCAAGATGAGGAGCGCGGCCTGGGCAAATTACAGGTTCAGGTCGAAGACGAGGTGCTTAAACTCATCGCCTCGTATGCCAGTGGCGATGCGCGCAGCGCACTCAACGTTCTGGAAATTGCGGCCGGCGCCGCGGCCGGGAGCAAGCCACCTGTCATCACCAATGAAATTGTCAGAGAAGCCCTGCAAAAGCGCGTGCTCCTCTACGACAAGCACGGAGAAGAACATTACAACCTTATCTCCGCGTTGCATAAATCCGTGCGCAACAGCGACGTCGATGCCGCCCTCTACTGGGTCGGGCGCATGCTGGAATCGGGTGAAGATCCGCTCTATATTGCGCGCCGCCTGGTGCGCATGGCGGTGGAAGATATTGGCCTGGCCGATCCGGATGCGCTCACGCAAACCATCGCCGCGCGTGATGCCATGGATTTTCTCGGCGTTCCGGAAGGCAACCTGGCGCTGGCCCAGGCGGCTGCGTATCTTGCCCTGGCTCCTAAATCGAACGCGCTTTATACCGCCTATGACGCGGTCAACGAAGACGTGGAGAGGACCGCAGCCGAGCCGGTTCCCCTGCATCTACGCAATGCGCCTACGGGGTTGATGAAATCCATCGGCTACGGCAAGGGATATCAGTATGCCCACGACCTGGAAGGCAAAGTCGCCGATATGCAGTGCCTGCCCGATAACCTCCGTGACCGCATTTACTATCAGCCAACTTCGGAAGGCCGGGAGAAAGAAATTCAGCAGAGATTAGAACAAATTCGGCGGGCCCGAGAAGCGCAAAAAAAACGTGAAGGATGAATGGTGGACGTGCGACGAAGCTCCTAGCCACTAGCTGTTTTTGGACGTGAATCATGCTCGCAGCTTCCACACCCAAAAACAGCTAGAAGCTAGTAGCTGGAAGCTTACTTCTTATTACTTACCCAAACCTTGCCCGGTGCTCCTTCAGAATGCAGCGGTCCATGACTACGAAAATTCCGGCACGGCGGGCCTTTTCCGCGGCCTGATCGTGGACTACGCCTTCCTGCATCCAGATGGCGCGCACTTTGAGTTGAATGGCCTGATCTACAACCGGGGGAACGTTCTCGGAGCGGCGGAAAATATCTACGATGTCGATCTTTTCCGGAACATCCAGCAGCGAAGGGTAAGCTGTTTCTCCCAGTGCATGGGTGATTTCCGGATTCACTGGAATGATTTTGTAGCCGTGGCTTTGCATGTAGGCGGCCACGCCATGGCTGGGCCGCAGCGGACTGGAAGAGAGCCCGACAACCGCGATGTTACGGGCCGATTGCAGCAGTTCGACAATGGCATCCCCAGTCACTTTACCCTCTCTTGGTTTCAGTCTTATCTTTAAATCTCTTGAGCGCCAGCTTGCGCAGAGTATCGGCGATATTCTTGTTGGAAGAGAGGCTCTTGAGATCGCCAACCATCAGATGATTGACCAGAGTCAGAGAAAGGTCGAGCGGGCAGCGCGGATTATTCGTCAGGTTGCGAATCACGTTGTAATTTTTCATGAACTTGTGATTGCGAGAGATTTCCCGCAAAACCGTATCCGATACGTTCTTCATGGAAGCAAAATATTCCACCTCGGCCTCGGTAAGTTTGGGGGAATTCAGCACCCCAGAGGAAACCAGCCTGGCCCCGTCGCGGACCAGGATAAAACGTTCTTCCTTTGTCCCCTTCACGGCAAGCTGGATGCGCTCGCGTACGCTCATGCGCGCGATCTTCTGAAAGCTGGTCAAACGTTCCCGCGATTTATTTTGCGCTTCGTGAACCTTCGTCAGCCGGTCCAGGTCGCTTTCTGTGGCTCCATCCACGTTAGGAGCGGCATCTGCCGCCGCGGAATCCGCCAGGGCGACGGTGTCTTGCTGAACGTTTGTCGAGGCGGGGGTCGCCCCCGCGACTTCAAACTCCGCGACAGTGGCCGCTGAATTTTCCCTCGAAGATTCCGCTTTGGCTGCCTCTGCATCCGCGGGTACTACTGCTTCCAGGTGTTCAAGGTCATCTAGTTCTTCATCCTGGCCATAAATCTCAAAAGGCAAATTTTCCGCTTCGGCGGCCGCGATTTCGTCGGCGTGGTCAATCTCGTACTGTGTTCTCTCCTCCGAATCAGCCTCCTTGTAAGCCATGATTTTGGTGGTCTCCTCTCCCAGGGAACGTAGCGCGTTATGCACCCGCTCCGTTTCACTCCCTTTGAGATTAGGATTGGTCAGTAGCGCATGCAGAATGTGGGCGGAACGGTTGACACGCTGGCTGCCTAGCATGATTTCCATGATTTCGCGGGAAGCGCCTTGCGCCATCTCAATGAGCACCGCCTCACGAATGGAGGTGTTCTCCAGTAACGCGGGCAGCAACTTGGGACGCAGGTTCTCCGGCGCGATCATGTAGCCGAGCACCTCCCACGGAGTGGTCGGGTCGGCGGCGGCGGCGATGGAGGAGGTTTCATCCCATCCGGCCAGGGTCATTTTGGCCTGCTCGGCAAAAACCGGATTGGTGGTCAGGTAGACGAGAATTTCAATCATCTCGCCAGTGGGCAGAGAGAGCGCACCGCGCGCGGCAGTGCGCATGACATTGGCGGGTACCGCCGACTCACGGATCAGGTCAATCATTTTGGGCATGAAGAACAGTCCTCGTGCCAAATATGCGTAATTTTAGCGAATCATACTACTATAAGGGCAGATTTCCGAACTGCAAGTTACTTTGGGCCGAGCCTGCCTTGGCTTGTTTCAAAATCGTACTTCGTAAATCGAGCTTCTTACTTTGCCAGCTTAGCCCCTATTTGTAAAACAAGCTCTATTCAGTTTTTGTCTGGCGGCGGGCCAGCAGGTATCCCCGGATAAACGGCCCCAAATCTCCATCCAGCACCCGGTCCACATCGCCTACCTCAACTTTGGTGCGGTGATCCTTGATCAGGCGGTAAGGATGCAAGACATAAGAGCGGATCTGCGAGCCGAAATCGATATCGAGCTTGGCGTCTTCAATCTTCTTGGTCGCGGCCTTCTTCTTCTCCATCTCGAACTCATACAGTTTGGAGCGCAGCATTTTCATGGCCCGCTCCCGGTTCTTGTGCTGTGAGCGTTCGTTCTGGCAACTCGCCACGATGCCGGTAGGGATATGCGTAATTCGCACGGCGGAATCTGTGGTATTGACGTGCTGGCCGCCGCGTCCGCCGGAGCGGTACGTGTCAGTCCGGATGTCGTCGGGCTTGATTTCAATTTGGATGGAATCGTCGATTTCCGGACTCACGAACACGCTGGCAAACGATGTGTGCCGCCGTTTGGCTTGGTCGAAGGGCGAGATGCGCACCAGCCGGTGCACGCCGATTTCACTGGTCAGCAGGCCATAGGCGTACTGGCCGTTGACGGTAAAGGTCGCCGATTTCAGGCCGGCCTCTTCCGCGGGCTGGTAGTCGTTCAGCACGGCTTCAAAGCCTTGGCGTTCGGCCCAGCGCAGGTACATGCGCAGCAGCATCTCGGCCCAGTCCTGCGACTCGGTGCCGCCCGCCCCGGGATGAATGGTCACGATGGCATTGTTCTGGTCGCTTTCGCCGGAGAGCAGGGTCTCGGTCTCTATCCTCTCCACCAACTCGCGCAGGGCATCGAGCTCGCGGCGAATGTCGGCGCCTACGTCTTCGCCCTCGCGCGCCAGTTCCAGGTAGGCGCCTACGTCGTCTTTGCGGCGGGCCAGGTCGTCGTGCATGGCCAGAGCGCCTTCCAGGCGCTTGCGTTCGCGCATGACCTGTTGCGATTGTTCAGAATTCGACCACAGCTTCGGGTCAGAGGCTTTCTTTTCTATCTCCTGCAGTTGCAGGCGAAGGCGGGGAGCGTCAAAGATACTCCTGTAGATCGCGGGCCTTATCGCGCACCGCTGCGTATTCGCGTTCCAGTTCTTCTACCACGATTGACTTCCTTTCGATTGCGCTAAAGCATTTTTCAATTCAGACTTCTTAATATCTGTCATTCTTGTCCCGCGAAGCGGGAGAAAAACCTCGGATGGAGATTAGAACCACCAGCGGCTTCAATCGGGCCGTCCGGGCTATTTCAAACGACGCGCGCGGGCAGATTCTGGAAGCGTCAGTTGAGTTGCCCGACCCGCACCCTGAAGCTCACAAAAATCCCCAGTAAAGAAATTATCGCACACGTCCAGGCGAACCAGTCGCCATGGCGGGTGTAGAAGGTCTGGGTAGAAATAATTCCATAAGGCGCCAGCAGGCTGGTGCGCTGGTTGCGAGGGGCTTGGGCCACAATGCGCCCGTAAGGATCAATGCTGGCGGTAATGCCCGTATTGGTGTCGCGCAAGATCCACCGGCCGTTTTCAATCGCCCGCATCCGCGCCATGTTCAGGTGCTGGCCGGGAGCGCCGTGCTCGCCGTACCATCCATCATTGGAAATGTTGATGAACAGCTGCGCGCCGTTCGCCGCGAATTGACGGATTTCCTCGGGGAAGACGGATTCATAGCAGATAAAGACGGCTATCCGTTCATCTCCAGCATTGAAGATGGTGCGCGCAGTTCCGGGGCGGAAGTCTCCGACCTCGCGGGTCAGTTTATTGGCAAAGCCAAAGATGAACTTGTAAGGAACGTATTCCCCAAATGGGACGAGATGAATTTTGTCATAGTGACCCATCCAATCGCCATTGGGGGCCACCACCACCGCGCGATTGGCAACATCAGGTGTCGCCGAGTTTTGCCCGGGCACGGTTCCTACGGCTCCGGCGGCCACGTAGGCATTCTGCACCCGAGCGAGCGAGCTGAGGGAAATACGAAAGTTGTCATCGTTGTCAAAAAAAGGAGCGGGGGATTCCGGCCACACAATCAGATTGGCTTTTTTGCCTGCCGTAGCCGGAGGCAATGCGCTGAGCTGTTTGAGCTCAGACAAAGTCTGGTTAAACGATTCCAGGGTCCAGGATTCATCCAGGGGAATGTTCGACTGCACGAGCACGGCGTAACTGTCCACCGGAGCCGAGCGCGGCGAGACCAGCACCCCGAGTTGCAGCATGACGGCCACGGCGAAGGCGATGGGCAATAACCGCCGCCGCTGGCGTTCGGGCGCCAGATAGGCGGCCACGATTCCGGCATTGACCAGGGCGACAAGAAACGAGATGCCGTACACTCCCGTGGCCGTAGCAACTCGCGTCAGAGGGATGTTATCCACCTGAGCGGTGCCCAGCAGGTCCCACGGAAACCCTTTGAGAATGCGGGAGCGGATGAGCTCAACCCCGACCCACAGGAAAGGAGTGAGCAGCAAAGCGTTCCTGCGTCCATGCGGCCGCGGCCGTGCAGCCATGGCGAGCAGGTATCCGAATAGTCCGTGGTAAACCCCGTAAAACAGGCAAAACAGCAACAACACCCCGGCGGCCACGGGCGCATCAAGTCCGCCGTAGACATTCATGACGTGATAGACCCAGTAGCAGCTGCCGGCATACCACACCACGCCGCCGATGTATGCCAGCCAAAAGCCCTGTCTGGGCGTGGTTGCGCTCAGATTTCGGCCCAGGCTGTCGAGCAGTTCTCCACTGCTCAACGTGCCATTGCTGAAGTTTCGTTGACCGGAATTCGGTTGCAGAATGGCGACCAGCAGCGGAGCCAGCGCGATCCAGGAGAGAGCAAAAATCGAAGGCGAGGGGAATATCAGCACCTGCAAGATGCCCGAAGTTAAGGCTAGAAGCCATTGCCGGAGAGTCAGGGAGAGCACGCACTAGTTTAAAACATCTTGAATCTGGCGGAGAGAACTTCGGCCCAAAGCAACAAAGTCCACCGCGAAGACGCGGAGAAAGCAAAAAGATTTCGCCGCAGGTGGGATTCCGGTACAATAGATCTGCAGCGAATTATGGAAATCATAGCAATCTTGATCAGGATTCTTGAGGTGTTGTTTGTTGTCGGCCTGCTGGGCTCTGGGGTGGTAATTCTATTCAGTGGTCTGGAAGACATTGAAACAGCTCTCGAGCCGGATGAGCCGGTGGCTAGTTAGAAATATTAATGGAACGTATAGATATTACCTATATACTCTGGATCGGACGCAGGCTGTACACTTCTAGCTGTCATTTTCATTTCGCCACTTATAAATAGTAAATAGAGATTTTTAAGAGCAGAGCCAAATCCTCGCAATGTCGTCTACAACCACTCAGCCTACTTTAAGTTCCAACCGAGTCCGGATCGTCATAGCCAGCTCCGTGATGCTGACGTTCATCAGTTGGTGGCGGGCGGCGGCGATTGTGCTCAACGACCTGGGCTCCTCCGCCTTTTACGCCGGCGCAACCGCCGAGCAGGCGATAGGCAAGGCAGCGCCCTGGTTCATTCTGGGCGTCATGCTGTTCTCTTTCGCGGTGCGCGCGGTCTACGTGGAGAGCTGCTCCATGTTTGTCCGTGGCGGCGTCTACCGCATCGTCAAAGAGGCCCTGGGTGGAACCCTGGCCAAGGTCGGCGTTGCCGCCCTGATGTTCGACTACATCCTGACCGGCCCCATCTCCGGTGTCTCTGCCGGCCAGTACATCGCGGGTCTGGTGAATGATACCCTTTTGGCCCTCGATAACCACGGATGGATTCCGCGCACCGTTCACCACTTGTTCTCCGGGACTCCCCACATCAGTGAAGACTACACGTCGGTTGTGGTTGCGGTCATAGTGACACTGTATTTCTGGTGGGAGAACATCAAGGGCATCGAAGAATCCAGCGATAAGGCCTTGAAGGTGATGAAAATCACCACGGTGATGGTGGTTATCCTATTGGCTTGGGCGATCTTCACGCTCATAAGCCATCCGCAGCCGCTGCCGCCATTGCCCAAGCCCAGCAACCTGCGCTTCACGCCCGAGTCGCTGGGATTCATCAACGCCAACATACCGCGAATGTTTGGGATCTTCGGAATCATGATGGCCTTTGGGCACTCGGTACTGGCCATGAGCGGCGAGGAATCCCTGGCCCAGGTCTATCGTGAAATAGGCCATCCCAAGCTGAAGAACCTGAAGAAAACCGCGCTGACCATCGCCATTTACAGCTTGCTGTTCACCGGTATGTCTTCCATGTTTGCCGTCATGCTGGTTCCCGACGATGTGCGCGCCCAGCCAGCCTCCATTAACAACGTGTTGGGTGTGATGGTGATGTACTTCGTTGGTCCGCAGACGCTAAAACTGCTATTTCGCGCGTTTGTCGTGGTGGTGGGCTTCCTGATGCTTTCCGGCGCTATTAATACAGCCATCGTGGGCTCCAATGGTGTTTTGAACCGGGTGTCGGAAGATGGTGTACTGACGGATTGGTTCCGCAAACCCCACCACAAATACGGTACTAGCCACCGCGTGATCAACATGGTCGTGGGGCTGCAACTGCTCACCATATTGGTCAGCCGGGGTAAGGTCTATGTGCTGGGCGAGGCCTATGCCTTCGGCGTGATCTGGAGTTTTGTCTTTAACAGCCTTGCCATGCTGGTGCTCCGCTTCAAATACAAAGGCGAGCGCGGATGGAAGGTTCCGCCGAATATCACCATCCGCGGAGTTGAAATCCCCCTGGGTCTGGCTTCGGTGCATATGGTTCTGTTGACTGTGGCCATTGTGAATCTGTTCACCAAGGCCACGGCGACCATAGCCGGGGTGGCTTTCACCGTCGGCTTCTTCATCCTGTTCGCATTTTCCGAGCGCGTCAACAAACGCAAGTTCGCCAATGTGGAAAAGGCGATGAAAGAGCACTTCCAGCTTCTGCACCATGAAACTGTCGAGCGCGAGAAAGCGGACGTGCGCCCGGGCAACATCCTGGTCACGGTGCGCGACTACAACACCCTCGATCAGCTTCGCTGGGTGCTCTCAAGAGTTGATACCAAAGAGATCGACGTGGTCGTATTGGCGGCCCGCCTCACCGGTCCGGGCAGCGCGGAGTATGACCTCTCCATGGACCAGATCTTCAGCGACTATGAGCAAACCCTGTTCACCCGCGCGGTTTCTATCGCTGAAAGTTTCGGCAAAACCATTTCGCTGATTGTCGTACCTGCCCGTGATGTATGGTCGGCCATCGTGCAGACGGCAAACTCGCTGGAATCTTCCACCATTGTTGCCGGCCTTTCCACCAAGATGACCGCCCAGCAGCAGGGCTTCAATTTAGGCCGTGCCTGGGAGGCCATGCCCGAACCCAAACGCCAGGTCATCTTCCAGGTGATCAAGCCCGACCTCGAGGTTGAAACCTTCCGCCTGGGGCCGCACCTGCCTGACATGAAGGCTGAAGATGTGGCTGAGGTACACCGCATGTGGCTATGGGCAACGCGCGATAAAGGCATTGATCCGCACAAGCTGCATCATTGCGACATCGTTACCGTGGCCCTTGCCCGTCTGGCTGAAGACATGGCCAGCAAGCCCGACGAGATCCTCAAGTCCCTGGACGGCACCAGCGATCACCCGCGTCCCCCGTCCTGCCCGTAGTAGTACTACGCAACAAAACGCATTGACAACCCAGGTAGCTGGACTACCATTCCGGCATTCGGACGTAAATCCTACTGCTCGTCACGGAGCATTTTGCATGATTACCGCGAGCGGGATCTGCAGGAAAATCAACTTTTTTCTTCCCCTGGTTGTTTTTTCGATCTGCGCCGGTGCACAAACTGCACACGAAAAATCAATGAGTCCGCCCGCCATTTCAGCCCTTCGCGGCAATCGCGACAGAGGAAGCCCATTTTCAAACGCGGGCCCCACGCGGCGCGCCGGAATAGATAAGAGCCGCAAATTCATAGAGACGTAGCATGCTACGTCTCTACTTCAAGGACATCGCCTTCAGGATGCGACCTCTTCGAGCCTCGGAACTTCGGCGTCGACGTCGCCTTCCTCTATAGCCAGAGCCCTGTGTCTCCGCGCCACGAGCACGTAGATTGAGGGCACCACGAATAACGTGAACGCCGTTCCGATGATCATGCCGCTGACCAGCATGATTCCAATGCTGTTCCGTGCGCCGGCTCCAGGACCTTTGGCAAGCACAAGCGGGAAGTGCCCGACCACGGTGGCTGCCGTCGTCATGAGAATCGGGCGCAATCGAGTGGAAGCTGCTTCGATGACCGCAGCCATCTTTTCTCTTCCTTGTTCCTGGAGATGGTTGGCGAACTCCACGATCAGGATGCCGTTCTTCGACACCAAGCCCACCAGCGTGATCAATCCCACCTGGCTGTAGATATTCAGCGTTGTCAATCCCAGGAACGAGAACATCAGCGCGCCCGAGATGGCCAGCGGCACCGAGCCGGCGAGAATGATGAAGGGATCGCGAAAGCTCTCGAACTGCGCCGCCAGCACCAGGTAAATCAGGACCGCCGACAGCATAAAGACGCCGAGAAACTTGCTGCCTTCGGTGCGAAGCTGGCGCGACTCGCCGGCGTAGTCAACCGTGAAGCCCTGCGGCAAGATTGTCTTGGACTGCTCTTCCAGGAAGCGCAATGCCTGGTCTAACGGGACCCCGGGTGGGATCACGCCCTGAATGCGCACCGCGTTGAGCTGCTGAAATTTGTTCAGTTGTCGCGGTTCGGTGGTGGTCTTCAGGCTGGCGAAGGTTGATAGAGGCACCAGCTTGTTATTCGATCCTGTGATGTAGATCTGCGACAGTTGATCGGGCGTGAGACGCTCCACGCGCTTAACCTGGGGAATGACCTTATAACTCCGGCCCTGAATGCTGAAACGGTTGACGTAGTTTCCCCCGAACAGGGTTGAAAGATCTTTACCGGCCTGGCTCAGATCAACGCCCTGCGACCGGAGTTTGTCGCGGTCGAACACAACCTCGGTCTGCGGCTGGTCGAACTTCAGGTCAGAATCGGCGTAGATAAATATGCCGCTCTGGAAGGCCTTGGCCACAAGCTGGTTGGCAAACTGCGCGAGCTGTTGCGGCTCGGCGGCGGAAGCAATTACGAAATCCACAGGGAAACTTCCACCGCCGGGCAGCGGCGATGGCGTCAGCGGGATCACGCGCACGCCCGCAATCTGCGACAACGGCCGGGCCGATTGAAGCAGAAGCTGCTGCGCGGTCTTGGTGCGTTGGCTCCAGGGTTTGGTCACCATGCCGCCGAAGCCGCCGGTGGGGTTAGTGATCTGGAAGATGCTCGCGCTCTCGGGCATATTGTGGTAAATGTCGTAGATTTCAGATGTGTACAGCCTGGTCTGATCGATTGTGGAGTTGGGCGAAGCCTGTATCACTCCGAAGACCACACCCTGGTCTTCGGCCGGCGCCAGCTCCCGCTGCGAGAACATGTAGAACGGCACGATCAACAGCACCACAATGATCCACACGCCGAAAACCACGGGCCGGTACTGCAACGTGCCGGCCAAGGTCCGCGTATAGAGGTTGCGCACGCTGTCGAAGCGGCGATTCACAAAGCCCGAGAAGCCGCGTTCGGTATCTCCGGCGCGCAGGAGTTTGGAACCCATCATTGGCGACAAGGTCAGCGCAACAACTCCCGATATGATTACCGCACCTGCCAGGGTGAAGGCGAATTCGCGGAACAGGGCGCCGGTCAGCCCTCCCTGGATGCCCACAGGCGCATACACCGCGGCCAGGGTGATGGTCATCGCGATGATCGGACCCACCAGCTCGCGAGCGGCGTCAATGGCCGCATGATACGGAGTCTTGCCTAAATGAAGGTGCCG
The DNA here is from genome assembly GCA_035487295.1 of Terriglobales bacterium. Classification (GTDB taxonomy): domain Bacteria; phylum Acidobacteriota; class Terriglobia; order Terriglobales; family Acidobacteriaceae; genus QIAW01. Next base: position 108,504 of record DATHMH010000042.1, on the reverse strand, counting down.
TTCGACGTTCTCCACCATGACGATGGCGTCGTCTACCACCAGGCCGACAGAGAGCACGATGGCCAGCAAGGTCAAAAGGTTGATGGTGAAGCCGGCCACGAGCATCAGGAAAACGGCGCCGATCAATGAGACCGGAATCGCGATTACAGGAATCAATACCGACCGGAACGATCCCAGAAATAAGAAGATGACAATAATAACGATGAGGAGCGTCTCGCTGAGAGTATGCAAGACCTCTTTGATTGCGTCCTGAATGTACTCCGTGGAATCGTAGGGAATGCCGACTTTCATGCCCACCGGCAACTGCGCCCGGATTTCCGGAATGGCGGCGCGGACCTTTTGAATTACATCGAGCGAGTTGGCCGTGGGAAGCACCCAGATTCCCATAAAGGTCGCCGACTCTCCGTTGAAGCGGACATCTTCGTCGTAGGTCTCAGCTCCCAGCACCACGTCGGCAATGTCGCCGAGCCGGACTACAGTCCCCTTGTCCTGCTTCACCACCAGTTGGCGGAACTCTTCAGCTGTGCGCAGGTCGGTATTGGCCACCAGGTTTACCGACACCATCGAGCCTTTTGTCTTTCCCAGCGCAGAAAGGTAGTTGTTATTGGCGAGCGCATCGTGCACCGCCGAGGGCGTGATGCCAAGGGCCGCCATCTTTTCCGGCTTCAGCCAGATGCGCATGGCGAAGGTGCGTTGTCCCAGAATATCGGCGCGCTGCACGCCGCTGATGGCGCTTAGCTTGGGCTGCACAACGCGCGTCAGATAATCGGTGATCTGGTTCTGGTCAAGATCGGCGGAAGAGAACCCAAGATACATCGAGGCAAACTGATTATCGGCCGTTTGCAGGTCAATGACCGGGGCCTCGGCCTCAGGCGGCAGGTCATTGCGGACCTGGGCCACCTTTGACTGTATTTGCGTAAGGGCGGCATTGGTATCGTAGTTGAGCTTCAAATGCACGGAAATCGTGCTGAGGCCCTGCGCGCTCGTCGATTCCATGTAGTCAATGCCATCGGCGCTGGCGATCACGCGCTCCAGCGGGGTGGTAATGAATCCGCGGACCAGGTCAGCGTTCGCGCCCACGTACACCGTCGAGACCTGCACCACCGCGATGTCGCTGCGCGGATACTGCCGCACGCTCAGCGAACGAATCGACTGCAGGCCGGCAATCAGAATCACCAGGCTGACAACCATTGACAGGACCGGGCGCTTGACGAAAAGATCTGTGAACTTCATTCGCTAATCCTTAACTGAACTTAATTGTCTTCCGGTTTGGGAGCCGGATTATTTCCCGGCTGGATCTTGTTGTTGACCGCCACCGCGGCGCCATTGCGCAGCTTGAAGACGCCGGAGGTCACAACCTCGTCACCCGGGTTTACCCCTGAGACCACGCCCACCTGGTCGCCGCGTGAACCTTCTACTTTGACGAACTGCTGGCGTACGCCGCGATAAGTCTTTCCGTCTGGCCCTTTGAGATCTGTGACAATAAAGACCGAATCACCGAAGGGAGCGTAGCTGATCGCTGACGCGGGCAGCGGAAGCACCGAACGCTTAACGCCCACACCTACCTCGACTTGGACAAACATGCCAGGTCTCAGCTTGCCTCCGGGATTGGGCAGCGTTGCCTGCACCTGAACATTGCGAGTAGATTGGTCAACCACCGAATCGAGGGCATTCACGCGGCCGGTGAACTCGAGGCCGTCCAGGCTCTCGGCCGTGAGCCGCACCTGGTCTCCGACCTTGACCTGGCTAACCACGTCCTGCGGCACGCTGAAATCCACGTAGATCGGAGTCACCGACTGCAGAGGAACAATGGCAGCGCCGGCTGCCAGATATTGCCCGAGATTGACCTGGCGTATACCCAGCACACCGGAGAATGGCGCCCGAATTGTCTTGCGATCGATCGTCGCACGGATTTCGCCGACGTTGGCTTCTGTCTGCTTTTGGTCCGCTATGGCTTTGTCGTAATCCTGCTTGGAGATCACGCCTTCCTTTTGCAGTTCGTCATAACGGGCGTAATTGATCTTGGCCAGATCGCGCTGCGATTCCGTCGCGGCCAACTGGGCGCGCTCCTGGCGCGTGTCGAGCAGTACGAGGATCTCGCCCTGCTGCACCGGCTTGCCGGAATCAAAGTTGATCTTGTCGACGGTGCCGGGCAGATCGGCGCTCACGGTAACGCCATGCACCGCTTCCATCGTTCCCACTACGCTGAGCGTAGTCGGCCATGTCTCCTGCTTGGCGACAATCGTCGTGATCGCCTCCGGAGGCGGCTGGAAAGAGTGGGCTTGCACGGCCGCCTGAATTTGCCGCGTCTTAAAATAGCCGAGGGCAGCGATGACGACGATCGCCACCGCCAGCATCAGAAACATTCGCTTCGCCATAATCTCCTCTACATCCGCACAAACTGTGAAAATACCTCAGTGCTGGTCGCAATGCGTCGCTGACGTGACTGCCATTGCCAAGCTGGTTTATCTGCTTATTTTATTGAATCACAGCGGTACCTGGATATACAAAAACCAGAGTGCATGGGATTCACGAATTAACAGAAAGATGCAACTTTTAGATCAACGTTTCCAATTGTTCAGGCCCAGATTTACAGCCTCATTTTCGGCGCGTCTGAAGCTGAAACCGTGCCCTGAAAGCATGGGCCTGCCGCACATCAATAATCCAGGTTGTCATGAACCCCCATTTACCTGTGGTCTTCCCTCCGATCAAAGCAAACCACTGCTTATAACATTACGACGAACGGAGCACCGCAGAATCGACAGCCACCCCGAAAAAAAGTCACGAGAGCAGAATGCAACACCGCCGGTAGCTGGCTTTTTTGATGGGGCTGCATCGGTTAGGTCAGCCAGGGCCGACTGTAAGCTTCTTCGGTCAGCTACCGTCTTGTCCTCCCGACCGGAGCCGCGTCTTTTGCGGTGGAGTGGAGGGATCTAGGTTTTTATCGGCTCCTCCAATTCCGTTTGTTCATTAGGAGCGAGGTCGAACGCCCGAGTCGAGAAGCCTGTCCTGAGCGCAGCCGAAGGAACCCCCAGAATCTATCGCTTGCCATGCGGCGTAAAGGCATTCTCACGAGTGTGTACGTGATCTTGGTGTACTGACCAGAGCGGTTAAGCCCGCAGCTTCCCAAGGTCGGATCTGACTGAATGAGTTCCTAATGAAGCCGTCAATAGCCATGGCTTTTTTGCGGGGAGGACATTAATTTAAATTTACTCAAGCATCACAAATCTGCGCCCATCTGCGTTGATCTGCGGCAAGGCTTTTGTATTTCTGTCCCGAAACTGGCAACTGGCAGCCGGCCGCTGGCAACTGCTTTTCACCTTGCATTCCTTCTTATGTGACGGTTAAATTTAAGGTACTTACACCTCCCCATTTCAGCGTAATTGAGCAGTTTTTCCGGTTCAATGCGTGCGGGTGCGGATTTACTCGTTCCGCCGTAGCCGGTAAATCGCCCAGGAGTCCGAGTTTGAGAAAATTGGTTCGGTCCAGTGTCAACCTTGCGACAATTTGTGTGTCGCTCCTTCTCCTGGCGCTGCCCTTCAATGTGGCGGCACAACAGATAGTGACTGTGGGCGACCCCACTCAAAACAACGGCCTGAGCTTTGTTGATGCCACCAGCCAAACCAGCAGCACAGTCGTGCTTGCAGGCGACACCGTGCAATGGAATTGGGGAACGGATCCGATGAGCCACTCCACCACTTCCGGAACCTGTGTAGGAAATATCTGCCAGACAACGCCATTCTGGGATTCCGGAGAGTTTACCAACACACCCGCTCACAGCTTCAGTCGCATCTTCAATAACCCCGGCTTGTTCCCCTATTTCTGCACCGTGCACGATTCCGCCATGACAGGGACAGTGCGTGTGTTGCCCGCGCCGGCGACGTTCGCCCTGCAATCACCGATTCCTGTGGGCGTGCATCCGTCAGCCGTAGTGACGGCAGACTTTGACAAAGACGGCATTCTCGACTTGGCTGTCGCCAATGCCAGCGACAACACCGTTACCATCTTGCGGGGCAACGGCGATGGGACGTTTACTCAACTCGGCAATCCGATCATGGGGTTTAACCTTCCAAATTCCATCGCCGTCGCCGACTTCAACAATGACAGTAAACTCGATCTCGCGGTTTCTAACGCAAACGATACTGGAAGCGCAGGCGTGGCCATTTTGCTGGGCAACGGGGATGGCACTTTCGGTGCGGCAAACACGTTTGCGGCCGGCACGCATCCTCAGGCGGTGATCGCAGCCGATTTTGACGGCGATGGAAACGCCGATCTGGCTGTGACCGTGGCCCCCAATGGGATGCCAACAACCAACAATGTGAATATCCTGGCGGGCAATGGCATGGGAGGTTTTTCAGCACCGATTTCAATCCAGACCAATGCGCCCAATCCGACTTCGATGGCGGCTTTTGATTTCAACAAAGATAACAAGCTCGATCTTGCCGTGGTCAATACTTCCAGTGGCCCCGGCGGAAACAGCATCAGCATCTTCTTGAATACCTCGAGTGGCCCGGGCACGATCTCTTTTGGAACTGCAAGCAATTTCAGCGCGGGGCAGACCCCCCATGGAATCACCGCGGGCATGTTCAACGATTCTCAGGGAACTCCCACACCCGGCATTGCGGTGCCTGGTTTCGGCGGGAATACGGTAGGCGTCTTTTTGGCAGACAGCACGGGCAATTTTACGCCCGCCACAGGCAGTCCTTTTACCGTCGGCAATACGGCTTCCCCCGGGCCCTTCGCGATTGTTTCGGTGGACTTCAACGGCGACGGTCTCCTCGATCTGGCCGTAAGCAACATCAACATTGGTGAAAACACGGTAACCGCATTGATGAACGATGCTCTCGGCAGTTTTACCTCGTTGACGAATACTTCTTCAGAGCCAGCTTCTTCTTCACGCGCGATTGCCGTGGGCGACTTTAACGGCGATGGCAAACCCGATCTTGTCTTGGCCAACTTTGCTACCAACGATATTTCTATCTTGCTCAATAACACGGCACTTTTTCCGCCGCCAGCGCCGCAACCGGCAACCCATTTTGGGATTGCCGTGCAAAGCAATGGTCCACTTTCACCCGAAGGCAACCCTACTACGGCCGCTGGACTTCCAGTCCAGATTACCGTCACCGCTTACGATGCTTACCAGCGGGTCGCGACCGGTTATACCGGAACCGTGACCTTCCATAGCTCTGACATTCAGGCTGGGCTCCCAACCGATTACACCTTCACAGGCTCAGGCATGAGCATGGATAACGGCGTGCACCTATTTACCGTCACCTTGAAGACAGCCGCCGTCCAGACCATTGATCTGCACGATACCGGCAATTCCCTGATCAACGGCCGCAGCAGCGACATAATCGTAAACCAGGCCGCAGCCAGCACATTCATCATCTCGGCGCCGACACCGACCCCGGTTCTTGCCGGCAACCCGTTCAACTTCAGTGTCACAGTAACGGATGCGTACGGAAATCTGGCCACCAACTACAGTGGAACCGTAAACTTCAGCAGCTCCGACCACGCCAGTTGCGTACAATTACCCGGCTCTTCCACTCTGACCAACGGTACGGGCTCATTCAGCGCAACGCTGATTACTCCAGGTAACCAGACACTGACGGCAACCGATAGCGTGAACAGTATTAGCAGCAGCATCCTAGTTGCCGTCAACAGCAATCCCAACAGTGTACATTTTGATGTGGTTCCATCATCTCTCAGCACTGCTGTGGGCCAACCTATCAGCATAACCGTAAGCGCAAGAAACGCCTGTGAAACTCCTCAGACCAGCTATACCAACGCGGCGAATGATGCTGTGTTTTTCACCAGCACGGATTCCAACGCAACTGTGCCCGCTAATTATTTTTTTGTTGGCGCAGACAACGGTGCACACACCTTTACCAATGGGGTGACCTTTCATAGTACCGGTCAACAAACCGTGACTGCCACAGCGACCTTTACTCAAATCTCCGGGATCAGCCCTATGATCAACGTTGTTGCCGGAGCCACCACGGTTTCTTTGACTCCATTACCCAGACCGTTTCTCCTGCGCCAGCCTGTGACTTTGACCGCAAGTGTACAGGTAATCCCGCCCGCGACTGGAATCCCCAGGGGTAATGTGAGCTTTTTCGATGGCGGAGTACTGCTGGCTACCCGGCCTCTGAATGGCAATCAGGCTACCTATAGCAGCCAGTTCACATATGGCAGACATTCCTTCACCGCGGTCTACAACGGCGACTCAAACTTTGGCGCCAGTCCGCCATCACCTGTAGTTGTGAAATCGCCAAAGCCGCACTAAAAAGAGCTTGGAGCTGTTCCTAGACGTGATATCACTTTGTTCACTTTTCACCCATTGTGGGTCATCATTGAGCAGGGCTTTGTCCCTTGGGATCTTTGACAACTTAAAAGACAGTTTCGGGTCTCTGAAACTGTTGTCGCTGGTCTGTGGCGCTCACCGTCGCACGGCTTGAAATTCACCGCCGTCTGGACTGTTCTCCGCAGCGGTTTGTGCGACCGCTTCGAGCTGGCAGATGCCCCCAGCACTCACTTTGGAGTATGTGCAACACTACTCCGCGCTTCCCTGCATGTCTCTGGATAATAAGGAGTTATCTGCCGTGAGACTACTCCAAGTAATAGGGGAGGGGGAGACTACTCAGCTCTCAGGTTCAAGCTCGTTGGTTGCAACGTGTAGCCCGGTCCAGGGGCAGAGTGCTGAACTACTGACTGCTCTCCTTCAGCTCAAATGCAGCTTCCAGGCAATGTACTTAAAGACCTCTTCCGCAACTTCCCGGGCATGCTGTAAAAACGAGACCTGCCGCGATTCCCGCGGAGAGCCGTATACCACCACGCCCTGGCTCTGTAGCATCTCTTTCACGCGATACATATGGTAGCCGTCGCTCACCGCGATGCAGCTCTTCATGCCGTTGGCGCGCATGATGGCCGCCACGCGCTGGGCCGACTCGTTGGTATCGTGGCTCTGGGTCTCGGCGATGAGCTGGCTCTCGGGGATTCCGTGCTCCTTGAGGTAATCGCGCCCCACCTGGCCTTCGCTGAAGTGCAATTCGCCACCTGGACCGCCGCTGGTAATCACGAAGGCTGCCAGTCCCTTTTCGTACAACTCCGCCGCGTGCTCCAGCCGGGCGCGATACACCGGAGACGGCCTGCCCCCATACTCGGCCGCACCCAGCACCACGATCACATCAGCCGTGCGGGCCTCATCCACTCCCGATTGCCGCGCGATCCGCCGGAACAGCAACCCGCAGTAGATCAGAAAGGCCAGGAGCAGCAGAAAAAGAAATCGCCAGAAAAATCCGCGCTTCTTTTTTTCCGGATTAGGAATGGGCGAATTCTTCAGCATGGAGAAATTGAATCATTGAGTCATTGCAGATTGTGTAATCGGGTAATTGTGTAATTGGAGAGTTGAGTGCATGACAACTACCAAATTACACAATTACCCGATTTCGCAATTCTCCAATGACTCAATGACCCGATGAATCAATGATTCAATGACTTCACTCTCCCAGCAGTTGCGTGAGCTCTTGTGTGGGAATGGTTCCTTCGCGCACCACGCTCCAGTGGTCGCCGGTCAGGTCGACGATAGTGGAAGGTACTTCGCGCGGCGACGGGCCGCCATCCACGATCAGCGGAATAGCGTTTCCCAACTGCTGGCGCACGCCGTCGGCGGTACTGCACTCGCTGGCTCCGCTTACGTTGGCTGAGGTTGCGGTGATGGGAACGCCGGCCGCGCGGATCACCGCCAGCGGAATGCTCGCCGCCGGCACCCGCAGGGCAACGTGGCCGGTGTTGGCCGTAACTTTGAGCGGCACTCGCGCCGCCGCTTTCACGATGATGGTGAGCGGGCCGGGCCAGTATTTGCGCGCCAGGACTTCAAAGATTTCCGATGCATGCACATCGCCCAGCTCTTCCGCCTGGTCTACGCTCTCAACCAGCAGCGACAGTGGCTTGTGCTTGGAGCGCGACTTCACGTGATAAATCAGCTCGACCGCACGCAGATTATAAGGATCGGCGGCCAGTCCGTAAAAAGTATCGGTGGGCAGGCCCAGCACGTGGCCTACTTGAATGCGTTGCGCCACGTAGTCGATCAGCGCAGGTTCCGGGTTATTACTGTTGATTTTGATGATTTCGGCCGACAAGTCAATTCCTTGCTCTAAGCTTCGGGCAGAGTATCCGAACTGCGAACCTAACACATCATTCTATTCCTCAGCAAGATGGAAATAATAGCGCTAGCATAGGATGATGGTTCTATGGAATAACGCTCTGTGGAACAGCGCCCGTGAAACCACCTGATAAACGCACCTTGCAACCACGCCTAAATTCCGTGACCAGCCGCCAGAACCCGCTGGTCAAGCAGTTGCGCCGTGCCTTTTCCCATGGCCAAGCTACCGGCAATGGCCACATTGCGGTGGAGGGGCTGCACTTGATCGAAGAGGCCATTCGCAGCGGGCTTCGCCTGCATGCCGTGTTTTTCAGCGAATCCGCCGGCGAGCGGGCGGAGCGGCTTCTGCCCCAGGTGGGGAAGAATGTGGAAACCCTGCTGCTGCCCGACCAGGTCTTCGCCAGCGCGGTTGCCACTGAGCATCCGCAGGGGGTGGCCGCGCTGGTGGCTCCGAAGAAATTTGAGCTGAAAGATATTGTTGCTTCCGGCGGGTTGCTGATTATAGCCATGGGCATCCAGGATCCGGGAAACCTCGGAACCCTGTTGCGCTCGGCAGAGGCCTTCGGAGCCCGCGGAGTAATCCTGGCGGAGGGAACCGTGAGCGCGTTCAATTCCAAAGTCATACGCGCGGCGGCGGGCTCGCTGTTTCGCCTGCCCTGTGTCTCGGCCAGCTTCGCTGAAGTGCTGCCGGTATTACGCAAGAACGCCATCCGCATCATTGCCACCTCGTCGCATAAAGGAACTCTGCTTCCGCAAGCCGACCTGAAAGGCGGTGTGGCCCTGCTGATTGGCAATGAGGGCGCCGGGGTGCCAAAGGAAGTGCTGGCCCAGGCGGATGAGCGCATCGTGATTCCGCACTCTTCTAACGTCGAATCGCTCAATGCCGGGGTGGCCGCGGCAATCATTCTGTACGAAGCCGCAAGACAGAGGAGCGGATAATTTACAGCTCATCCACTACAGAGACGCAGAGAATTGAATGATTGAGTCATCGGATCATTGAGTGATTTCAATTTACGATTTTTGATTCATGAATTCAAAAATCGTAAATCGTACTTCACAAATCAAAAATGACCCAATGTCCCGATGACTCAATGACCCAATTTCTCTCTGTGTCTCTGTGGTGATGAGTTGTTAGCCCGTAGTGGCTGCCGCCGGCTGCTTCCCCACAACCAGGAAACCACCGCTTAGATACGCGACCAGCAGGGCGAACATGCAGGCGGCAAAGATGAATTTCAATCCTGCGGGAAGCCCCGAGGGCGAAAAGAAGCCTTCGATGGTTCCGGCCACGATGAGCAAGGGGATAATGCCCAACACCAGGCGAACCGCTTTTCCGCCCGCCAGGACGAGCGATTGCTTGCGGGGAAGCAATCCGGGGAACAGCAGTCCGCGGCCCAGCAGCAGGCCCGCTCCACCGGCGATAAAGATGGCGGGCAGCTCCAGCACGCCATGTGGGGCAACGAAGCTCCACAGGCTCAAGCTCATATCGGCTTGCCAGCAGGCGGTGCTGATCACGCCCATGAGCAGGCCGTTAAAAGCCAGAAGATAAATCGTACCCAGCCCGGCGGTTATGCCCGCAGCGAAGGTGGTAAAAGAGACGCTCAGGTTGTTCGTCATGATGCCGCTGGCCGCCAGCGGTTTGATGGAAACAATAGAGTGGGTCCACATCTCATGGCGTTCAATGGTCTCCACCATGCGTGGACCAATCACGTTCAAGACGAAGGCGGGATCTTTCATTGAAAGCAGCATTCCGGCCACCGCCGCCACAAAGAATATGGCGAATGCAGCGAAGGTATAAGAAAAAGTCTCGCGGAATATAGCGGGGTAGTCTTCCCAATAGAACCGCCAGACATTGCGGCCGCCAACGCGGCTGCTCCCGCTGTAGACGATATTATGGGCCCGGCCCAGCAGGCGGTTCAGGTATTCGGTGCTGGCGCGTCCGCTGGCATCCTCGCGCACAGTGGCCAAATCGGCGGCGCTCTGGCGGTACAATAGGCTCAATTCCTGCAGTTCGGAATGGTTGAGCGCAGAGATGCCGCCGCGGCTGACGCGGTCTACGAGGTTCTCGAGCCGGGTCCACAGCGGCCTGCGTTTTTCCATCCAGCGGGTGGAGATCATGGTTTACGCCAGCGATAAGCTTATCATTGATACCCCGGAGCAGATTCCCCTGGAATTCTCGCTTGCCGGAGTGGGCAGCCGCGCCCTGGCCCTGATGCTCGATATGCTCATTATGCTGCTCATCGGCATTGTTGTGGGCGTCATCGGCGCCCTGGTGATCGGGGGGCTCTCTTCGTACCTGCCGTGGGCCTCGAACTGGGCGGGCGCGATCATGCTGATATTCATATTCCTGCTGCAATGGGGATACTTTGCCATCAGCGAGATCCTGATGAAGGGGCAGACCTTCGGCAAGCGCCAGCTTGACCTGCGCGTGATCAAGGATTCTGGAGCGCCCATCACCGCCTACGAGGCCATCGGCCGCAACCTGTTGCGGGTCATCGATTCTCTACCGTTTCTTTACGGAGTCGGCATCCTCGCGGTGATGCTCAATAAGCAGAATAAGCGCCTGGGAGACATGGTGGCCGGTACCGTAGTGGTGCACGAGCGTCCCCTGGCCGACCTGCAGCCGGCGTTCACACCGCTCACCTCGACGCTAACGCCGGAATCGCCGTCTTCGGCCTACAATACCTCGCGCCTCAGCGTTGACGAATTGCAACTCATAGAAACATTCCTGCAGCGCCGTTACGAGATGCCGCCGCAACTGCGCATCCAGACCGCGTTCCAGATTGCAGATCGCGTCGGCCGCACGCTTGAGATTCCGCGCGAAGGCCGTCCCGATCCGGAAACCCTGCTGGAAGTCCTCGCCCGCGAGCGCCGCAGCATGGGAAGATAGAAACGATTTGCGATTTGCGAAGTACGATTTACGATTTTTCTCGAAGACAAGAGATTCTTGCCGCCGATGACGTAGATCAACGCGGCTCTGATCGTTGCGGAGATGGGCGGGGATTTTTCAGGATTTCTTGATGCTTGGCCTAACGAGGAAAATTGTAAATCGTACTTCGTAAATCGAAAATCAAGAGGGTGGTTAGCACTCAGTATTTAGCGGTCGGCCTCAATGCATCCAGAAGTATAACTGCTGAATGTTAAGCGCTAAACGCCGAGTGCTAAGAGCAAAACGCCCACGGCCGAAGCCGCGAGGCGTTGCCCGGCAGCCCTCCCCCAGAACTGCCAACGACCCGCAATATATGTCTTTGCCTGGATCCGGTAAAGATAACTTCGGTAATGTTACGGAAGGGAATGGCGGATCATTGGGTATGAGTTGAGTCCTTACCACCGATACTGCATCTAACTCATGGAAAGTGTTAAATTAGAGTGCGACCGGGTAATGCGCCCAGAGCGGCGATGCCCTGATACACGACATAAGGATCTGGAGGAATAATGGCAGGCAACACCGTAGGCAGTACAGTTTTGGAGGTAACCGACGGCAACTTCGAGCAGGAAGTCTTAAAGTCGTCGCAAGTGGTGATGATCGATTTCTGGGCGGCTTGGTGCGGCCCCTGCAAGGCCCTGGCGCCGGTGGTGGATGAAGTGGCAGCCAGCTACAACGGCAAATTGAAGGTCGTAAAGATGGATGTTGATAAGAATGCCGCCACCCCTGGCCGCTATGGCGTCCGCGGCATCCCGACCCTGCTCATCTTTAAGGATGGCGTGGTGAAAGAGCAGATCGTGGGCTATGTGCCCAAAGAAACCATCCAGAAGGCCGTGGATAAACACTGCCTGTAAGAAACAGTTCCCGGTTCTCAGAGGTCGTCAAGGCAGCATTCAACGATACCCGCCAGTATGGTGGAGTCGAGAGTTCACGCTGAATAGGAAATATTTCAAAAAAGTAACCCAGCTGCAAGGCTGGGTTTTTGTTGGAGCAGCTATGGGTTCCTAGAAGTTGTATATGCGTTCTAAGGACTTGGCTTTCTGAGAACCGAGAACTGAGAACTGCTTTCAGTATTTCCTCAAAACCCCGACCACCCGTCCCTGAATCTGCACCGCATCCGCCGGTACCATGATGGGCTGCATCTGCGCGTTGGCCGGCTGCAATCTCACGCGATTGCCCTCGCGGTAAAAGCGCTTCAATGTAGTCTCGCTGTTATGCACCAAGGCGACGACAATCTCGCCGTTCCTCGCGGTCTTGATCTTTTCTACCAGCACATAATCGCCATCTACAATGTGCTCTTCCTGCATGGAATCGCCGCGCACTTCCAGCACGAAAACGTCGCGCGAGCGAGTAACGTCGTGCAGGGAAATGGTCTCCTGATTTTCCAAAGTCTCGACCGGCTTGCCGGCGGCAATGCGCCCTACCAGCGGCAGCGCCAGGCTGGCAGCCGCTGCTTTGGCAGCGGAAAGATGCGCGGCCGAAGCCGCAGCCTGCATGGCCTGCTTCAGCTTGCCCTTGGGGGCCAGAATGTCGAGGGAGCGGCTGCGGTTGTAATCTCTCCGCAGCAAGCCTTTCTTTTCCAGGTTGGTGATGTGCTTGTGCACGGTGGCAAGGGAATTCAAGCCCATGCCATCGCCAATTTCTTCAAATGAAGGCGAGTAACCGTTCTTCTGCACAAACTCTGCAATGTAGTCGTAAACCTGCCGTTGCCGTTTCGTAAGTGCCATGACCACCAGTATAAGCGAATAAAAGGCGAAGTCAAGAGGGAAGAGAAGTAACGAGCAATTGGTTCCCTGAAAGTAACGAACGAAGCGAGGATGTGAGCCCGACCTTTGCGCGGCACAGGCCGTTCCGCGCTCCGACACAACCAGCTACTCGGGTTTGGCATCTGTTTATCCCAGGGACCATGCGTCTTCGTAGGTGGCGCAGTTATGGATTCAGACCGGGACTACGAACGCGTCATGGAGATCGTGCGCCTGGGAGGGCAGCCTACCAGCGAGGATTTAGTCTGGATTAGTCGTTACCTCGATCTGGCCGATAAGTACCTGGCGCTGACGGATAACAGTGCAGACAAGAACGACGCAAACTCCGCACCTACCCGGCCTAAAGCCAAGAAACAGTCAGCTTAAAAAAGCAGTTAGCATTTGGCCTTGACGCTGTGTTTTTTCTCCCAGAGAACATCAGCAAGAATTGGTTTTGTTATATCTTCGAGTCATCGAGCTTGGACGCTCTCTCGTTGGCTAAAATGCTAATGGCTGACTGCTAAGTGCTCATTCCCCACTGCGATTCAATGCCAGTTTTACCCCGCTTAAGCCGCTCACATATTTGGCGACGCCGTGGTAAAGCGACTCGGCGATCTTCTGGCGGTATTCAGGGGTCTGGAGCTTGTGCTCGTCCGTAGGATTGCTTACGAAGGAGATCTCGGCCAGAATCGAAGGCATGTTGGCGCCGATGAGGACAATGAACGGGGCTTTCTTCACACCGCGGTTGCGCATCTTTGAATTCTTGGTGGAAAGCCCGGTCGAGAGAGCGGTTTGCACGTCAGAGGCGAATTCGCGCGATTCTTCGATCTTTTCCTTGAGTGCAATTTTCTTTACCAGGTCCTGCAGCTCATGGATTGATTTTTCTGAGACTGCGTTTTCGCGGGCGGCCACTTCTAGAGCATCGGCCGAAGAGGTGAAGTTCAGGTAATAAGTCTCGACGCCGCGGGCAGTGGGATCGTGGCTGGAGTTGGCATGCACGGAGATGAATAAATCTGCCTGCTCCTGGTTGGCGATGGCTGTGCGCGTTTCCAGGGGGACAAAAGTATCGTCGCTGCGGGTATAGACCACCTCGGCGCCCATCTTTTTCTGCAAGAGCTTGCCCAGGCGGAGGGCCACGTCGAGCACCAGGTCTTTTTCCTGCAGGCCATTGGGGCCAACTGTGCCGGTGTCGTGGCCGCCGTGGCCGGCATCAACCACGATGCGTCCGATCTTCAGGCCCAAAGCGCGGATCAGTGAGCGCTGCCCATCAGAAGCCGGCTGCGCCTCGCGGGTGGCCGCCTCCAGATCTTTGTCACTGGTTTTTCTATGAGCGCTGCGCAAGGTCTGCGTTGAACTCGGGGCTGCGGCTTCGTCATCGTGCTGCTCACGCCCGGTGTCAGCGTCGGCATCCCTCTCGTTGCGTGGGACGACCTCCTGGAAGGTCGGCGCGCTGGTGGGCTTGCTGGTGGCCTTTACCTCAGGCTCATCAGATTTGCCCATGGCCAGCGACGTCGCCGGATCGTTCCTGGCGGTTTCATTGGCAGAGTTCTTTGCCGCAGATTTATCTATTGCCGTCCTATTATCGCTTACCGCTTTAACATTCTCTTCGGAAGCCTTGGCGGTCATAACGGCTGGCTTCTGCACTCTCTGGATGGCGCTGCTCGCTGTAGTTGGCGGGAACAGAGCCGATAGTTTCACAGAACTGTGCGCGGGTACCACCGGCGGCGGCACGGTAGCTGCCGGCTTCGGTGTCCCCGGTTTCACAGTGATCGGTGTAGGATCGGCGGCTATGGCTGTATCAGGGGAAGCGTTCTTTGCAGAAGTCGTGGGCGGCGCGCTGCTTGCTGCCGAGTTGGCAGCGGCGGTTTTCCCCGTTAGGGTTGCTGCATCGCCAGGGTCGGTCCACTTGGGCGAAGCGGAATTACCGGCTACAGAAGTTTGTGCCTGCGCCTTGCCATGGATATCGATAATCAGGCGATAAGGGTTGGGCAGCAGAAATGCCGAGTACTCGCTGACCGGGTCAACTTCGAGCACGACGCGGGTCACTCCGCGTTGATATTGGGCAACGCGAATCTTGCGCAGAAAGCCGTCATCTATTTCGAAAGTCTTGCCGATGAGCTCGGGGGCCAGCTTGGTATCCGCGAGATCGAAGAAGACGCGGTCGGGAGAAGGAATACGTCCCGCCTCATACTTGACCTCATCTTCCAGGTCAATGGCCACACGTGTGTAATCGGGCGTGGACCAGTGCCTGATTCCCGTGACCAACGGAAGCTTTCCATTGCGTGAAGTATCGTCAGGATGCGAGTCGGCTTCGACCGGCTGCAACTTCGCGTTCTGGCTTTCACGAGTAGCTTGAGCCTCATGTTCCTGCGCCTGCTGCGCTTTCTTCCGGGCTTTTGCCGCCTTGGCTTTGGCGGCTTGCGGATGGGCGATGTCGTCCAGCGCCTGGCGGGCGTCATCGCTCAGGCGATGCTGGGGATGGCGCTTGAGAAATTCTTCGAAGGCATCCCTGGCCTTGTCGTTCTGCTCCAGGTCTTCCTGATAAATCTTGCCAATGGTGAACATGGCGGCGCTGTTGTGCACGCTGCCCGGATATTGCTGCATCAGGAACTGGTATTGCGCAATGGCGTCTTGCGAAGCGTTGGGATCGTGGAAGGCGCGTCCGGTTTCAGCGAGAAGCTCGGCGGTATCCACGATACTCTCGTCAGCTTTGCGGAAGTTGGCGCAAATCAGGTAAACCTTGCGGAAGGCCTCGGTCACGCGGTCATAGTCACGGCGGGTACGCTCGCTCTCAGGACGCCCGTTCAGGGCCTCACGCATCTTCTCAGCAGTTTCAAACTGTGCTTGGGCGAGCTGCTTTTTTTGGGCCAGGGTGCGCTTGGCTTGGGCGCAAGGAACCACTATAGCCAGCAGGATGCACAAGGCCATAGCGCGATGAAAAGCACGAGAGGAGCAAATACGAATTGATGCGCTAACTGCCAGAAAATTCCCTTCTAAATGTTCACCTTCCGGCAGCGATGATTCGCCTCCGGTCCACTACTCCACGTTGCTGAAGGTCAAATGACCTGCAGGGTCGCGTGAAACCCGAATCGGCGCATGTGTTGGCCCGCCCATAAAGTTGAAACCGTTGCCATACAACTCGGTGATCTGGCGCACGTAATTGCGCGTCTCCCGGAAGGGCGGAATGCCCTTATGGGTATGCACGGCGCCGGCGCCGGCGTTATAGGCCGCCAGAGAGAGCCGTACATCACCGCCAAAGCTGTCCAGCAACTCTCTTAGATGACGAACCCCAGCCTCGATGTTTTCCGTAGGATCAAAGGGGTTATTCACCTTGAGCGAGCGGGCGGTGCTGGGCATGATCTGCATCAAGCCCATGGCGCCCTTGGGTGAGACTGCATGCGGGTTAAAGTTCGATTCCACCTTGATCACGGCGCGCACCAGGTTGGGGTCCACGTTGTGGCGCGCGGCCGCCTGCTCGATGGCCGCATTCACCTTCTCCGACGTCAGGTAACCGGGGCCGGAGCCGGGTTGCTCCTGTGAAGCAGCGCTGCTGGCCGCCGGAGCAACGGTCTGCGTCTCAGCCAGCACCTCGGCTGCCGCCGAACGGGCGCGGCCTCCGGTGACGCTGGGCGCAGGTACCGCCTTCCAGCGGTGCTGGGTGTTGCTCCAATAGACGTACTTCGGCTCAATCCCGTTAACCGGGGTGCTGGGCAAAGCCGCGCTGGTGGAAGAGTTCATGGTATTGACCGGTGAATCGCTGTCGTTGACGTAGGTAACGTGTCCCCCGGGGTCGCGGACGAGTGTGATGCCGTCCGCGGCGGCCAGCGGCCTGGTCACCAACAGCAGAAAAGAAAAGGTCATCAGGAATGCAGTTCGGTGTTGTGCCATAGGTTTACCTTGAGCTTGCACCAAAACGAGTGCAGCCCACCCACCTAACCCCAAACCCTGACAGAGTTTCGTCCAGAGTAGCTGCATTATAGGCCGGAGAGCTTACCAAGAGCAATGCGGGCAAACAGGCGGAATCAGGGAAGTGAATGGCAAGAAAACCGGAAGAAACCGGGAATAAGCCGGCTATCTTCGGGTATTCAGCGTAGATTACGAAGGTAATCTGGGGAAGCGTTGACAATAAGGGAGATTGGGTCATTGAGTCATCGGATCATTGGGTCATTGGAAATCGGGAAATTTCGTAATCGGGAAATTGAATAATTGGGGACTGAAGAAATTTGGTTGTTTCCGACAACTGAGAACCGAGAACTGAGAACTAACTGAGTACTGAGTATAGCTTTGTACCGAGTACTGAGTACTCGCCTTGTATATTATTACTGCAATGGCCCCCGACACAGCTCCCTGGCTCTACGGCTTCTGGTATCCGGCGCTGCGCAGCGATCGGGTGCACGGCAACGAGATGGCCACGGCCATGCTGCTGGGAATCCCGCTGGTGCTGGGACGCAAGCGCACGGGCGAGGCGTTTGCATTGCGCGATGCCTGTCCGCATCGCGGCATTCCGCTCAGTTACGGCCAATTCGACGGAGAGCAGGTGCAGTGCTCTTATCACGGCTGGTGCTTTGAGGCTAGAAGCGGACAATGCCGTGAAATTCCATCGCTCACCGCCGATGCCAAGCTGAAGATTGACCGCGTCTATGCCAGCGCCTTTCCCTGCGAAGAGCAGGATGGTTTCTTCTGGGTCTACATTCCCGAATCGGTCGCCTCGGGCGCCGGGGGACAAACGCCGTTGCCCGCGGAGTTGCCGCCCGTCCCGCGCGTGCCCACGTTCAGCAAGAAATATGTGCTCACGCATCTGGCCGCCGATCTGCCTTGCTCAGTGGACCACGGCATTATCGGGCTGATGGACCCGGCGCATGGACCGTTTGTGCATCAATCGTGGTGGTGGCGCAGCCGGCACAGCATCCATGAGAAGCAGAAGCACTTTGAGCCTATTCCCAACGGCTTCCGCATGAGCGCGCATGCGCCCTCTTCCAACAGCGCGCCCTATAAGCTCATGCGCATGGCAGGTGTGAACGCCAGGCCCGGCGACCAGGTGATAACCACCATTGATTTCGTTTTGCCCAACCTGCGAGTGGAAAGCGTGCGCTACGGCGAAGGATGGTTTTCAACGCTCACCACGGTGACTCCTATGACCGCGACCCACTGCCGCATTGATGTGCGGGCCGCGTGGAACATCTTCCGCTGGGCCACGCCGCTGGTGCTGCCCATCGGGCGATACTTCGGCAAGAAGTTTATTCGCCAGGACCAGCTCACCATGGAGCAGCAGGCGGAAGGGCTGAAGCATAATCCGAACCTCATGTTGATAGACGATGCCGACCGCCCGGCCAAGTGGTACTTCGCGCTCAAACAGGCGCTGCTCGATGCGCGCCGCGCGGGCGAGCCCATGAAGCATCCTATGAGCGAACCAGTGGTGCTGAAGTGGAGAAGCTAGAAAAGCACTCAGCAGTCAGCACTCAGCATTCAGCCAATTGAAGCAGCAATGACACCGCGCCAATCTATCCTCGAGTATCTGGAAAATTTTTACCGCCACAGCGCGGAGATTGCTTACGTCCATCAGCGCGGATACCGCCACTACCGATGGAGCTACGGCGAAGTTGCCGAAGTTGCGGCGCAGTTTGCCCGCGAGCTGGAAGCCCGGCAGATCGGCAAGGGCGACCAGGTCCTGCTCTGGGGTGAGAACTGCGCCGAGTGGGTGGCTGTCTTCTGGGGATGCATCCTGGGCGGCGCCATCATTGTTCCCATGGACCGTACCGCCGCCCCCGACTTTGCCCGGCGGGTGGCCGGGCAAGTTACACCGAAGCTGGCGGTCTGCTCCAGCGATCTTACGTCTGAGTTGCGGTCGGTTCCCGTTTTGCAACTGGAAAACCTGCGCGAATTGGTGAGCAGGCATCCGCGCTCCGCTTATTCTTACTCCGGCATCGAGCGCAGCGATATTGTTGAAATCGTCTTCACCTCGGGAGCTACCGCAGAACCCAAAGGCGTGGTCATTACCCACGGCAACATTCTCGCCAACCTCGAGACCTTTGAGCCGGAGATCAAGAAATATCTCAAGTACGAGCGCATCGTTCATCCCATTCGCTTTCTCAACCTGCTGCCGCTGAGCCATGTCTTCGGACAGTTTCTGGGAATTTTTATTCCGCAGCTAATCGCGGGCACGGTTTACTTTCATCAGACGTTGAATCCGGCTGAGATCATGCACACGATTAAAAGCGAGCGCATCTCAGTGCTGGTAGCGGTGCCGCGAATTCTGCAATCGCTGAAAGAAAAGATCGAGCGCGATTTCGAATTGGCCGGCGAGAAAGAGCGCCTGCAGCAGCAGTTGCAGCTTTCCGCCCAAGAGCATTTCGGCCGCCGCTGGTTGCGCTTCCGCGCAATCCATGCCCGCTTCGGATGGAAGTTCTGGGCGCTGGTCTCAGGCGGCGCCACCCTGGACGCGGAGACGGAAGAGTTCTGGCGGCGGCTGAGCTTCGTCGTCATCCAGGGATACGGCCTCACCGAAACCACTTCGCTCATCAGCGTGAACCATCCCTTTCGCCTGGGGCGCGGTTCGATAGGGAAAGTTCTTCCCGGCAGGGAAATCAAGCTCGACGAGAACGGCGAAATCCTGGTGCGGGGTGAGAACGTGGCCGCTGGCTATTGGCAGGCGAAAAAGCTTCAACCTGTTGCCGCAGAAGAAGGCTGGTTTCGCACCGGAGACCTGGGCGAGCTCGACGCGCAGGGCTACCTGCACTTTAAAGGACGCAAGAAGCAGGTGATCGTCAACGCCGAGGGAATGAATATTTATCCGGAAGACCTGGAGTCGGCGCTACGCGCGCAGCCGGAAATCCGCGACTGCGTGGTGGTCGCCCTGGAGCGCAACGGCAACGCCGAGCCGGTGGCGGCGCTGCTGATGCGCGCGGCTGCGGGAGAGAAGAGCGATTCCGATGCCGCCATTCGCCGCGCCAACGCTACGCTGGCCGCGCATCAGCAGATACGCCGGTGGCTGGTCTGGCCGGAACCGGATTTCCCTCGAACCTCTACGCACAAGATACGGGTCAATGTCGTCCGTGAAGTCGTGCAGCAGCAACTGGCGGCGCCGCATGCGAGCACAACCGCAACCGGGCAAAGTCCGCTGGCCGAGCTGATTGCCGGTATTACCAGGCGCCCGCCGCAAACACTTTCGCCCGATGCCGCCCTTGAAGACGACCTCAACCTCAGCTCGCTTGACCGCGTAGAGCTGATGAGCGCGCTCGAAGACCGTTACCAGGTCGATCTGGATGACAGAACGTTTGCCCAAGTGAAAACCGTGCGTGAGCTGGAGCAGGCCCTGCGCAGCTCGGCGCCGGAGCCGCAGTCGGCGAGCTATGAATATCCGCGGTGGGCGCAGCACTGGCTGATGAGTTCGGTTCGCTGGCTTGTTTATTACCTGCTGGCCTGGCCGGCCACCATGCTGCTGGCCGCCCCGCGTGTCGAGGGAAGAAAAAATCTTGAAAATTTTTCCGGCCCGGCGCTTGTCATCAGCAATCACATCACCTACATCGATATTGGTTTCATCCTGGCGGCGCTGCCGCTACGGCTTCGGCACCGTCTTACCACCGCCATGGGCGGAGAGCGCCTGCTGAACATGCGCCGCCCGCCGGGCGACTGGTTTTTTCTGCGCCGCTGGCTCTATCGCGCCGCTTATGGATTAACTGTCGGACTGTTCAATGTCTTTCCCCTGCCGCAACGCTCCGGATTTCGCGACAGCTTCGCCTTCGCCGGGGAGCTGGTCGACCGCGGCCACAGCGTGCTGGTTTTCCCGGAAGGGGAACGCACGCCCGACGGCAAGCTGCACACATTCCGCTCAGGAATCGGCCTGCTGGCCACGCGCTTGAATCTCCCCGTGATTCCCATGCGCATTGACGGGTTATGGGATCTGAAGCGCGCAGGCAAACAATTTGCGGTCCCGGGAAAAATCAAGGTCAGAATTGGAGAGCCGGTGAGGTTCGATGCGGCAGACAATCCAGATACAGTCGCGCGCAAGCTGCAAGAGAGTGTCGCAGGGCTTTGAATAGTTTTCACCACAGAGACACAGAGGATTGAATCATTGAGTCATCGGATCATTAAGTGATTCACGATTTATGATTTTCGATTTATGAATTTAAAAATCGTCAATTATACTTCGCAAAATCGTAAATGACCCAATGATCCGATGACTCAATTTCTCAGCGTCTCCGCGGTAAAATTTCTTTTTATCTCGCGGCGCTGGCTTCGTGTGCGAAGGCGCCGGCGAAGTCCTGTGCGAACTGCTCGAATGTGGTGGGCTTTTTGCCGGTGACCTGTTCCACGGCGTTCGAGACTGCAGCAGCCCTGCCGGCCTTGTTGTAAGCCTGCAGGTCGAGCACGCCCTCGGCGAGCCAATCCTGCATGCCGACCTGCAGCAGAAATTTCTTGAGCTCGGTGGCGGGCAGGTCTACATATTTGACCTGCCTCCCGATTAGTTTTGAAATCAGCGCCGCTACCCAGGCATAATTCACCGCCCGCGCCCCGGTGAGTTCGTAAGCTTTGCCTTCGTGTCCGCCATCGCTGAGGATTTTCGCCGCCACGCTGGCAATGTCGCGCGCGTCAATATAACTCACAGGAGCGTCGCCGGAGCAGCCGAAAATCGCCCCCTGCGTCTTGATGCTGCCGGCAAAGCCGAGAAAGTTCTGCATGAAGGTATTGGGCCGCAGGATGGTGTAAGGCACCCCCGACGCAGCCAGCTTCGCTTCGGCTTGCGCATGCCATATGCCGAACATGTGCCCGCCACCGCCATCGGCGCCAATGGCGGATTGCTTGACGATGTGCTTCACGCCGCTGCGCGCCGCCTCTTCAATGATGTGGCCTTCGAGCGCAGGAAGCTGGGGAAGCGGCGAGCATACCAGATAGACCTTCTTCACGCCCTTGATGGCCTTGGCCACGGCTTCGCGGTCGCCGTAGTCGCCCACTACGGCCTCCACACCTTTGGGCGCCTGGTCGCGCTTGGCAATGGTGTAATACATGCCGCGCACCCTGGCTCCGCTCGCCACCAGTTTGTTCACCAGTTCGCTGCCGACGTTCCCCCCGGCCCCGGTCACCAGAATCATAGGGCTCTCCTTGTCTGTGGATTTGGAGGGATAAGTTTATATGATTTCACCACGGAGACACAGAGGCACAGAGAAGAATTGAATCATTGAATCATCGGATCATTGGAACAATTTACGATTTAAGAAATACGATTTTCGATTTGGAGCAGTTTAGTTTTTTCATAGTTGGAGAAGCAGCATTGAGCAGGCAAGAAAACGCAAGATTCTTCGCGCCAAAAAGCGGCGCTCAGAATGACAGGATGCAAACAGAAATAGCGGGAATAATGATTTTGCAATTCGTAAATCGAAAATCGATCTGCGTTCATCTGCGGCTGTTTTTTGTCTTAGCTGGATGATTACTATGTACCGCGTACTAAACCAGAAACAGCTGGAAGCTAGTAGCTAGGAGCTATTCGTCAACGACTCCACCACAGCGTACGATTCGCTGAGCGCCGCATCGAGCGCCGCCGGATTCTTGCCGCCGGCCTCGGCCATATCTGGACGCCCACCGCCTGAGCCGCCTACTTTTTGCGCGATGGGAGAGATGATCTTGCCGGCCTGTACTTTGCCGGCCAGGTCTTTGGTGACGCCGACGATGAGCGCGACTTTCTTTTCTTTGGTCTTGGCGCCGTTTTCTCCGTCGCTTTCGACTTCCAGCACCGAGCCCAGTATAACCACGCCCGAGCCCAGCTTGTTGCGCAGGTTGTCGACCAGCGTGCGCATCTGCGGGCGCTCGAGGTTATCCACGCGCTGGGCGAGGACTTTGATCCCGTTGACCACCTTGATGTTGTCCCCCGCGGCGGAGACCGAAGACGATGCCGACTTCATGCGCGCCTGGTCGAGCTCTTTCTGCAGGCGCTTGATCTCGGCGGCGTTTTTCTCGAGTTCCGCTCTTAGGGCGTCGGCGGGTGTGGCTGCGGCATCACGGCGGCTTACCAGATTGCTGACAACGCGTTCAAGTTCATGATCTTTGCGGAAGTGGTGCAGCGAGCCCTCTCCGGTCACGGCCTCGACGCGGCGCACACCCGATGACACGCTGCCCTCGTTCAGGATTTTGATCAGTCCGATCTCGCCCGTCTGGGCGGTGTGCGTGCCGCCGCATAGCTCGGTGGAGAAATCTCCGATCTTGATCACGCGCACGCGCTCGCCGTATTTTTCTCCGAAGAGTGCCATAGCTTTATATTCATTCACGGCGACGTCAATGGGCACGTCTTCGATGGTTTGGACTTTGGTGTTCTTCAGCACTTCTTTGTTGACCAGGTCTTCAATGTCCTGCAATTCTTCATCGGCGACAGAAGTAAAGTGCGAGAAGTCGAAGCGCAGATGCTCAGGATCAACCAGCGAACCTGCCTGCTTCACATGCTTGCCCAGGGTCTCGCGCAGGGCGGCATGAAGAAGATGCGTTGCCGTGTGGTTGCGCATGGTCTCCGTGCGGACCTCGGCGTTGACCACGGCATCAACTTTCTGGCCGACATGAATGGGCTGCCGGGTAATGACTTTGTGGGCGCGCACGCCCTGTATTGGGGAGTAGCATCCCTGGACTTCGGCGACAATAGTGTTGTGCTCGTCGTTATAGAACCATCCGGTATCGCCGACCTGGCCGCCAGAGTCGGCATAAAACGGCGTGTGATCGAGGACAATTTCGCCCTGCTCGCCCGCCTTCAACTCTTTCACGCCCTGACCATCGCGGATGATCGCCAAAACTTCGCAGTTGCGCGATTCGGTTTGACGGTAGCCCTCGAAAATAGTTTTATTCAGCTCACGGTAAGCGGGAGACGCGGTTGCTTTGCCAGCGCCGCCCTTCCAGGAGGCGCGGGCCCGCTCACGCTGCTCGGCCATGGCTTGATCAAAGCCTTCATTGTCAAAAGAAATTCCCTGGTCGCGGGCGGCATCTTCAATGAAATCGCGCGGCAGGCCAAATGTGTCATACAGTTTGAAAGCAGATGGGCCCTCAAGAACCGGCTGTTGTGGATTGCGCAATTTGGTCTCGGCAATCAACTTTTCAAGTTCGCCAAGTCCAACTTCCACCGTATGCGCGAAACGAGTCTCTTCTGTACGAACAATTTTCGATACACGTTCGGCGCTCTCGACTAGTTCCGGATAGGCATCTTTCATTAGATCGCGGACGGCGTAGACCATCTCATACATGAATGGCTTGGTGGCGCCCAGCAGGCGTCCATGGCGGATGCCGCGTCGCAAAATCTTGCGCAGCACATAGCCGCGGCCTTCGTTGGCTGGCATTACGCCGTCGTTGATGAGAAACGTCGTCGCGCGGGCATGGTCGGCAATGACACGCAGCGAAGCCGCCGAACCACTCTTGGCTTCGCTCTTGAGCTCTTTTTGCACGTCTACCCCGCACAACTCGGCAGCACGTTTGATCAGTGGCGTGAAAAAATCCGTATCGTAATTCGAAATCACGCCCTGCTTCACCGCTGCCACACGCTCAAGTCCCATCCCGGTATCAATCGAAGGTTTAGGCAGCGGATTCAGTTTGTCTGACGAATCACGGTCGAACTGCATGAAGACCAGGTTCCAGATTTCCACATAGCGGCCGCAGTCGCAGGGGAATTTGCAGTCCGTGTGGCCCGCATCCGATGCGGCTATGCCCATGTCATAGTGAATTTCGCTGCATGGGCCGCAGGGGCCAGTGTCGCCCATGGACCAGAAATTGTCTTTCATTCCCAGCTCGTAGATTCGTTCTTTGGCAACACCCTGCTCGAGCCAGTATTGGTAAGCCTCGTCATCCCGGGGCACGCCCTGCTCGCCCTTGAAGATGGTGACGTAGAGCTTCTCTTTGGGAATGTTGTACCAGTCTTTTCCGGTCACCAGCTCCCAGGCAAACCGGATGGCGTCTTTCTTAAAGTAGTCGCCAAAGCTGAAGTTGCCCAGCATCTCGAAGAAGGTGTGGTGGCGGTTGGTGAAGCCCACGTTTTCCAGGTCGTTATGCTTGCCCCCGGCGCGGACAACCTTCTGCGAAGTCGTGGCCCGCGAGTAGTCGCGCTTTTCGAGGCCGAGGAAGACGTCTTTGAACTGGTTCATGCCGGCGTTTGTGAACAGCAGCGTGGGATCGTTCGCCGGCACCAGCGAAGACGAGTGCACGCGCCGGTGTCCCTGCTGCTCGAAGTAGCGCAGGAACATCTCTCGGATCTCGGAGCCTGTCATATCTCTTTGATTTTAGCAGTGTGGATGGGGCTTAGTACTCAGTACTCGGTACTCAGTACTCAGAAAGCGCGGGAATTACGATTTATGAAGTACGATTTACGATTTTAGCTTCGAGTTTAATAGCTCAACCACAGCTAAAGGCTAGAAGCGAGCAGCTCAATCGTAAATCGAAAATCGCAAATCGAAAATCGCAAATCGAAAATCGCAAATCGAAAATCGCAAATCGAAAATCGCAAATCGAAAATCGCAAATCGAAAATCGCAAATCGCAAATCTTAAATCGTACTTCTTAACTTCTTCATTACGCTGCCTTCCGCCCACGTCGCCCATATTCTGCGCTAAGAGCTAAGAGCTAAAAGCTACTGGCACGAGGGAACTTTATAATAAAGCCAGCCGTATAAGAAGTGAGGGCGCAAAGCATGATCAAATTCCTGCTGTGGTGCATTCTGCTGGTGATGTGCTGGCCGCTGGCTCTGCTGGCGTTGATAGCCTATCCTTTCGTTTGGCTGCTCCTGCTGCCTTTCCGCATCGTCGGGATTGCCATGGATGGCGTGCTCGGTCTGCTCAAGGCTATCTTCCTGTTGCCGGCGCGCGTTCTGCGGGGCCCGAAGCTGGCCTAGAGAAGTGAGAAGTCGGAAGTAAGAAGTAACAAGGGCGTCTGAAGCAATGCTTCTCCTTCTTCCGTCTAACTTCCGACCTCGTACTTCCGACTACTTCCGGCTATTTCCTGCCTGTTCACTCTTGCTGCCGAGATTCTTCCTCAGCTTCGAGCGTGCCCAGGGTCTCATCTGGCACCTGCCATTTTTTCAGGATCTTGAAAATTGTCGAGCTGCTGAAGCCGGCGCGCAACAATGCCCGAAAGACGCGCGCGGTCTCGCGTTCATTGCTTGGTTTGCGCAGGCGTTTGCGGGCCAGGTGTTTGCGCGCCAGTTTTTCTTCGTTGACTCCGGAATAAGCTTCGCCGACAACTTTTTCTATTACCTCGCTGTGCACGCCTTTGATCTTCAGGTCGGTAATGACGCGACGCTTCCCGAACTTCTCATTGGTCTGGCGATACGCGGAGTACGCGGCCGCATACTTGTGGTCGTTGAGATATTTTTGTTCTTTCAGCCGGGCGATTACTACATCTACCAGCAACTCTTCATCGGCCCTGCGCCGCAGCAGGCGCTTCAGCTCGGCCACGGTGCGCATTTTTCGCGAGAGCGCGCCCACGGCATATTCATAGAGCGAGGCTTCGTCGAAGAATTTGCGTTTTGCCGGGAATGACACGGGAAGATCATAGCAGCATATTTCACCACGGAGATACGGAGGCACGGAGAAGAATTGCAACCGCGGAGGCGCGGAGGGAAATTGGGGATTTTCGATTTACGAAGCTCGATTTGCGATTTGGCTACGAGCTATCAGCTTCTAGCTGTGGTTGGGTGCTGTGGTGCGAAATGTTTTGAATTTGAGGAATACTTTTGAAATTCGTAAATCGAAAATCGTAATTCGTAAATTGATCAGCGTTGATCCGCGTGCATCCGCGGCGGAAAATCCTGCTTTTATCTCCCGAATCCGGCGGATTCCATCTGTTCGCGCGAGGAATCTGCTGTTGACCCGATGCCTTGGACGCGCAGCTTGAAGTCGTCGGGTTTGCTGGCGTTTTCCAGCGCGGTTTCGTAGGTGATGAGCGCCTGCGAGTAGAGGTCGTAGAGCGACTGGTCGAAGGTCTGCATACCGTATTGGGAAACGCCGGCCTGCAGGGCTTCATGGATGAGGCGGGTCTTTTCCGGAGCGATAATGCACTCGCGGATGTATTCGGTGGCGATCAGCACTTCGACCGCGGGCACGCGTCCGGTGCCATCGGCGCGGCGCACCAGGCGCTGCGAGATGACCGCCTTCAGCACGGCCGCCATCTGCAGGCGAATCTGCTTCTGCTCGGGCGGCGGAAAGACGGAGATGATGCGGTTGATGGTCTCGGTCGCATCCAAAGTGTGCAGCGTGGAAAACACCAGGTGGCCGGTTTCGGCGGCGTGCAGCGCGGTGCCAATGGTTTCCAGGTCGCGCATTTCGCCGACCAGGATGGTATCGGGGTCCTGGCGCAAGCTGGCGCGCAGCGCCGAGGCGAACGACGAGGTATCAACTTCCACCTCGCGCTGGTTCACGAATCCTTTTTTATCGCGGTGCAGAAATTCGATGGGGTCTTCGATGGTGATGATGTGCTCGGGCCGCTGGGAATTGATGCGGTCAACCATGGCGGCCAGGGTGGTGGATTTGCCCGATCCGGTTACGCCGGTCACCAGCACCATACCGCGCTGCTCTTCGCAGATATGCTCAATAATCTTGGGAAGATACAGTTCATCGAGCGCGCGAATCTTGGTGGGAATGACGCGAAGTACCACGCCCACGTTGCCGCGCTGCTGAAAGACGTTGACGCGGAAGCGGCCAAGGCCGGCGACGCCGTAGGCCATATCGAGCTCGGCGGCTTCTTTGAATTTCTGTTTCTGCCGGTTTGACATCATGCTGAAGGCCATATTCAGCATGTCTTCGGCAGAGATGCGCGGCTGGTCGGTCAGGGGCACCAGTTCGCCGTCGACGCGAAGATAGGGATAGTTGCCAACCTTAAGGTGCAAGTCCGAGGCTTTGCGCTCCATGGCGATGCGGAGCAAATCGTCAATATGTGGCATGGTTGGGTTACCCTACTTGTGGGATGAAAGTATCACGGAGTGTACTATTTTCGCAATAAAAGACGACATTTTTGAGTTATGATTTATATCCCTGCAGGAACCCTCGAAAACGGGACCTAAACAACCTGCAGCGGCTCAGGAACGCTCTAATGTAGGTGCCCTCTGGCCGGGTTCTGCGGCGGATTTTGGATTCTGATTAAGTAAGAACGCTTAGGCCCTCGTCAGGAGATGAGTGTGATCTGCAAACACTGTCAGCACTACAATCCGGAAAGCAACCGGTTTTGCGGCATGTGCGGCCAGGCAATGGCACCTCCGCAGGCTACGACGACTACCACCCCTGCCAGCCCGAGCCAGACCAGTACTCTGGGGTTGCGCCCAACGATACCAGCAGTGAGTTCGGGTCCTCCGTTTTCTTCCAAGGCGCAACCTGCGAGCGCGGTGAACGGCGACAAGAAAGTACAATTTCCGCCGGTTACCGCTCCACCGCAAACCTCAAATTCGGCCACAAGCGGAGCGCCCGTGCTCTTTGGGCACATTGGACAGCCGCCAGCAGCGCCCGATGACATCGAAACCGTGGTGCGGGTTTCGCCGCATCCGGTCCAGACCCAACCCTTGACGCCAGCCGCTACACAAAAGAAACCGCAAATGCCGCCTTCTCCGGCTGGCCCACAGACTTCGGCGCCCGTGGATGACAGAAGACCGGCTGAGCGGCCAGGACCAGTCCTGCGCGCCCCGCTTGGACCGCAGCCGCCCATCTCAGGCGCGGTTGAGATCAATGGCGCCAGGAAGGCGCAACCCCCCTCGACCCAGCCTTTGTCCTCCTTTGCAGCTCAGACGCCATCTCCGGCGAATTCTGAGCGCAAAGTGCAGAACTCGCTATCGAATCCTCCGGGGGCGCAAGCGCAATCGGCGGCTCCGGCATCGTCCCAAAAAACATCAGCCGGGTTTGAGAGGCTGGGAAGTCCCGAAAACGCAGCCTCGAAATTGGCGCCTCAGAACACAGCGCCTAAATTGATGACCGGTACGCAACCTCTACCGCTGCCTGCACAACGCCGGCCGGCGGCTCAGGCCTCGTCCCCGCGGAGAGTGCAACCCAGCGCGCCTATACGGTTGAGCGGGCCCTCGTTCCTTGGGTTGAGTGATGATCCTTCTGAGGAGCCGGAGAAGAACTACGATGATCTCTACAAGACCAATTGGGGAGGGCGCCTCTTTGTTGTTTTTATCGTTCTGGCCATAGCCGGAGGATTGGTGTATATGCAGTGGCGCTCCAGCCATCCGCTACAGACCTCGCCTTCTGACCACACGACGCCAGCAGCGGCAGCCAATCCACAGGCTTCTGCAGGGCAGCAGCAGCCTGCAGCCGAAGCCGAAGCAAAGAGCAATGAAGCAAAGAGCAATAGTGAGACGACAGGAAACACCGCTGCAAGCGCGGCTCCGTCATCTAAAAACTCCGCTGCGCCAGGCCAGCAACAGAAAATCGACCTTGGACCGGCAGCAGTCCCAGCCGGCGCTAAGGCCCCTGACTCGGCGCCCGCCTCTCAACCGCCTGTCTCTCAGTCCAAGACAACTTCTAAAAGTGCAGCCAGCCCCAGCACCATCACCGAAGGACACGAGGTCGTAAGCAGCAAATTCGAAGGGGACCAGGAACAGCCGGTACGGCTGGCCGAAAACTACATTCAAGGCCGCGGCGTGCCGCGCAACTGCGACGAAGCCCTGGGCATTCTGCGTACCGCCTCCAACCAGGGGAATGCGCGCGCCGAGATCAAACTAGGCGCGTTGTATGCCACCGGCAACTGTGTGTCCATGGACCGGGTTGAGGCTTACCACCATTTCTCACGCGCCATGCGCACTCAGCCCAATAACGCATGGCTCGATCAGAGCCGGTCGATGCTGTGGAGCAACATGGACGCCAGCGAGCGCAAGCAAGCTATGGAAGTTGAGAAGTAAGAAGTACGATCTACGATTTGTGATTTTCGATTTACGATTGAGATAGTAACTAAAGTCGTAAATCATAAATCGTACTTCATACTTCTTCCGCTTTCCGAGTACTGAGTACCCAGTACTGAGTACTCTCTTTTTGTCATCCCGGCATCCCATCCATACAATGAAAGCATGGCCGGTACGAAGCAAGAACAAGATACTCGTCCCCATGTTCTGATCCTGGGAGCAGGGTTCGGAGGATTGTATGCGGCGCGTCACCTGGGCAAGCTGCAGGTGCGCGTGACTCTGGTGGACCGCAAGAACCATCACACCTTTCAGCCGCTGTTGTACCAGGTAGCGACCGCGGGGCTTTCTCCCGGCGACATCGCCTCGCCAGTCAGGCGCATTCTGCGCAAGTACAAAAACATAAGAGTATTCATGGCAGAGGCGTCGGGTTTCGATCTTGCAAACAAGACCGTCAAGCTGGAAAACGTAAGCGTTCCTTACGACTATCTCATCGTGGCTACGGGGGCCACTCATTCCTATTTCGGGCATCCCGAGTGGGAGCGCTTTGCGCCCGGGCTGAAGACGGTGGAAGATGCGCTTGAGATCCGCCACCGTATTCTCCAGGTCTTTGAAAACGCCGAGCGCCAGCAGGCGGTCTTTGGCCGGCACGATCCGCTGAATTTCATCGTGGTGGGCGCCGGTCCCACGGGCGTCGAACTGGCGGGCGCCATCGCCGAGATCGCGCGCCGTGTGATGGTCCACGATTTTCACTTCATCGATCCCAGCAAGGCGCGCATTCTGCTGCTGGAGTACGCGCCACGAGTGCTCACCAGCTACCCGGAAGACCTTTCCCGCTCCGCCGAAAAGCAACTACGGAAACTGGGAGTGGAGGTGCGCACCGGGGCCATGGTCACCGATATCACTCCCCGCAGTGTCAAAGTGGGAAACGAAGAAATTCCGGCTGCGGTCACTCTCTGGGCGGCGGGTGTGAAGGCCTCTCCACTGGGAGCGATGCTGGGAGAAAAAACCGACAAGGCCGGCCGCGTGTTGGTGAACCAATATCTGAACCTGGCCAGCCATCCTGAGGTTTTCGTCATCGGCGACCTCGCCTGGTTCATTGATTCGGAAGGGAAGACCCTGCCCGGCGTCTCCCCGGTAGCCATACAGATGGGAAGCAACGTGGCCGCCAACATTGGCCGCGATCTGCGCCACGAATCGCGCAAGCCGTTCGTCTATTTCGATAAGGGCAGCATGGCCACCATCGGGCGCGCGGCCGCGGTGGCTCAGGTAGGAAAACTGCACCTCTCCGGCTTCCTCGCATGGATGGCGTGGCTGTTCATCCACATCCTTTACCTGATCGGCTTTCGCAATCGCGCGGTCGTAATGCTGGAGTGGCTCTGGGCCTACCTGCGCTACGAGAAGGCGGCCCGGCTGATTACAACGGAGGAGTGCGAAGACAAACCGGCGTAAGGTGCTTGCGGAAGGATGACTATTTACTTTATGCGCCCAATCATTTGCGTTAATCTTGCCGCATGTCACCAACTTTCAAGAGAGTGCTCGAAGCCATATTCTGGTTCGTCATCGGTCATCTGAGCTGTGCCCTGATCCACCACCTTCACCACATGAGGTGAAATAACTGGAATCTGGCAAGGCCAAGAGACTGCTTTTTTCCACCCAGAGCTTCGCAATAAGGTAGAGTAGATAGATCTGACCGACGCTTGAAATCTATGAAAAAGCTCATTGCCATTGCCACCTGTATTTTTCTACTGCTCAGTCTAGCCTCAGCCCAGTCCAGCTCCACCGCGAAAGATCCGGCAGCTAAAGATCCGGCCAGCGCCAAAGCCGCCGATACGGGGTTTCCGCTTCCCAGCACAGAGGAAGTGGATGTCGCGATGAAGCGCACCTTCGGTTACGATCCTTCGCTCACCTGGCAGATTCTGGCCATCAGGCCTTCGGCGATTGCCGGCGTCGCGGATGTGATTGTTTCCATCAACAAGCAGTCGGCCACGCATATCTATCTTCCTCCCGACGAACAGAACGCGATCGTTGGAGAGATCGTGCCGTTCGGGTCGAATCCCTTTGCCCCGGCCAGGGCGAAGTTGCAGGCCGCCGATGGACCGGCGCGCGGCCCGCAGGCGGCGGCCATCTCCGTGGTTGAGTTCAGCGATCTTGAGTGCCCGCACTGCAAGGCGGCCCAGCCCGTCGCCGATAAGCTAGCGGCCGATTTTCCGCAGGTGCGTTTTATCTTTCAGCAATTTCCGCTTCCAGCCTCGATGCATCCCTGGGCCATGAAAGCGGCGGAGTATTCCGACTGCGCCGCCCATACCAACGGCAACGACGCTTTCTGGAAGTATACCGATGCTATTTTCGACAAACAGGAGAGCATTGACGTAGCCACCGCCGACGACAAGTTGAAAGAAATCGCCACCGCCGCGGGCATGGACGCGCAGAAGGTCGCCGCCTGTGCCTCCAGCCCGGAAACTGAAGCAAGGATCAGGAAGTCCATGGCGCTGGCACAATCGCTGGATGTAAACCAGACGCCAACCGTCTTCATCAACGGAAGAAGTGTGCTCGGCATTGCCAGCATCCCTTACGACCAGTTGAAGAACCTGGTGCAGTTTGAAATCGATCACGCGGGCAGGTGAAAGAAGGAAGAGGCGTTCTTCACGACTCCAAGAAGAACTCGACGGTTGTCAGAACACATGAGTTTCACGATCGTAGTTCATGGCATAGCGACTGAGAACCGAGAACTGACCTGATGTCAACCAGTGCCGTTATTGCTGTCCGCGAACCCGAAACCCGCTCCCGTTTTTCCGATCTGATTTTTATCCTGCAGGCCTCCAGGCCCGGGCTTTGGTCCACACAGGTATGGTTTTATCTTTTGCCGCTCGGGCAGAGAGATGTTTTTCATTCGGCGGCCTTCTGGCTGGGCGCGCTGTACTGCACCTTTCCCCTGGGATTGCTCTTGTATGGCTGGAACGATTATGTTGATTTTGAAATAGACCGCATTAATCCGCGCAAAGGAACGTTTCTTTTCGGCGCCCGCGGATCGCGCGACCAATTGCACAAATTGCCCATAGCCATGGCGCTGGTGCAGGTACCTTTTGTTATTTTCTTCCTCCATGTTGCCGGAGCCAAGGTGCTGCTGTTTTTCGCAGGATCAATCGCCATTGGCGGCATGCTGTACAACTGGCCGCGCTATGGCTGGAAGAGCCGTCCGCCGCTCGAGCTGCTAAACCAGAGCGGATATCTTCTGGTCTTTGTGCTCAGCAGTTGGCTGAACCGCGCTCCGCAACTGCCCTGGCAGGCCATGCTGTTCAGCACCATGTTCGCCATGCACTCGCACCTGTTCGGCGAAATCATGGATATCGAACCTGACCGCGCCAGCGGCCGCCGCACCACCGCCACGGTTATCGGCCGCGTTCCAACAAAATTGCTCATCGCCGCGCTGCTGGCCGCCGAATGCGCCCTGGTGCTGGGTTGCTTTCACGACCTGGCATTAAGCGGATTCCTGCTGGCCAGCGGTTTATGGTTCGTGCTGGATGCGGTATTGGTTTGGCGCGAAAAGCCTTACACTCCGGGGCAGATGCGCTTTGCCATGCTGGCCTGGAACGTCATCGCGATAGGCAGCATGCCCTGGGTGTGGTGGAAGGCAAGTTTGACGGCGTTGCATTGAAAGCAGTCAGCCAAAGATGCTTTAGCAGCATGGGCGAATTATCCCGAGGGGCTAAATGCTAAGTGCCAAATGCTAAATGCCTCTATGTTTACACGCCTGTCTTACACGCCCACCGGCTGTTTCATACTGACCGGAACCGGAGTGAGCCAGTTGAAGCGGTCGGGCGCTGTGCCGTTGACGATGCCAAAAAATTCTTTCTGCAGCGTCTGGGTAATCGGCCCGACTTCACCTTTGCCGATGCTGATTTTATCCACGGAGCGAATTGAAGTGATCTCAGCCGCGGTGCCGGTGAAGAACAATTCATCGGCAATGTAGAGCATCTCGCGCGGGATCATCTGCTCGACGATCGGAATTCCTTTTTCTTTGGCGATGCGCAGCACGGAATCACGCGTGATGCCGGGTAGCACCGAGTTGCCCAGCGGCCCGGTGTAGAGCGTGCCCTGGCGGACAAGAAAAACATTTTCCCCCGAGCCTTCGCTCACGTAGCCATTCACGTCGAGAGCAATGCCTTCCACGTAGCCGTTCATCACGGCTTCCATCTTGATAAGCTGCGAGTTCATGTAGTTCGCGCCGGCCTTGGCCATCGCGGGCAGGGTGTTGGGCGCAAGGCGGTTCCAGGAAGAGACGCAGACATCCACGCCCTCATCGCTGCCGTGGCCGAGATAGCGTCCCCATTCGTAATTGATGATGTAAGTTTCCACCGGACAGTTGAACGGCGCCACTCCAGCCTCGCCGTATCCGCGCAGAACGATAGGACGAATATAGCAGGGCGTAACCCCGTTGGTTTTCACCAGTGCCACCATGGCCGCTACCAGCTCTTCACGGCTGTATTCGAAGTCCATACGATAAACTTTGGCCGAATCCAGCAGGCGCTGGGCGTGCTCGTGGGCGCGAAAGATCCCCGAGCCCGAAGGCAAGGCATAGCAGCGGACGCCTTCAAAGACCGAGGTGCCGTAATGGATCACGTGGGCCATGACGTGCAGCTTGGCGTCATCCCAGTTGATGAATTTTCCATTGTGCCAGATTTTTTCGCTTTTTTTGAGAGGCATCCTCGGGACTCCTTCGTCTTCTTGCGTCGATCTTTAATTATAGAACGAGAGCGGGACAGTCGGAAGTCAGAGAATTTATTAACCACAGAGACACAGAAAAAAGCAAAATCCCTCGGATTTGATCCGCGCGAATCTGTGAGATCCGCGGTAAGCCTTTAAGACTTTTTCGCGGCCACCGTCTTGAAGTACTCATCGACTTTATGCGTCATCTCGGGCATGGCAGCGAAGGGACGGCCGTAGTCGTTGCGCGCATTCCAGAACAGAAAGCCGACGCCGCCGTTATTCTTGGCTACTTTCACCTGGGTCTCGATGTACTGCGGCGAGTAGGTGGGTGTGCGCCAGGCAAAGGCCTGCAGCCACGGACGCAGCACCACCCCGCTGCCTTGCGTTACCTTTTCGAAACGCTGCATAGAGGCGGAGATGAAGTGTTCCGGCGCATCGCCGGGCCGTTTGTAGCCATCCATGCCGAAGAAGTGCGAGGGATAGATCATGGGCGACAGCACGTCGCAGAATTTCGCCATGCGGGTAATATCCTGGCCGGTGTGATTCAGGTCAACCGATCGTTGCCACGCCATTACGCCAAAGACATCGAGTGAGAGCAACACCCCCGAGGGATGCAGCTCAGAGTATGCGCGCGAGAGAAAATCGGCAATCACGTCGGCGCGCTGCCACTCCGGATGGCTCTTCATGAAGGCAAACTGCGCGTCTTTCTGGTCGCCCTCGGCAGGGAAGCGAACGTAATCGAATTGAATTTCATCTGCGCCGGAAGCGGCCACGAACTTGGCCAGCGCCAGGTTATAGTCCTGCACTTTCAGGTTTGAAGTATCAGTCCAAACCAGTTTGCCATTCTCGCGCCAGGGCTGCGGCGCGGTCTTGCTTTGCGTGATTTTGCTTTGCGCGGCTTGATTCTGCGCGTCGTTGTTTTGAACCTCGTTCTGAACATTGCTCTGAGCAACTGGATTCTGCTGCGCGCCCGCGCCATCCTGCGCGGCTTGGTTTTGCATAACTTGATTTTGCGCGGCCTGATTCGCGGCGGCCATGTTTTCAGGGACCTTGGCTGGCGCTTTATCCCGCGCAACTTTGTTCTGCGCAACTGCCGCCAGGGCGCGCTTGGATTGCACCGCCAGCTCCGGGTAAGTACGCGCAATATGTTCATCGCGGAAGAGGGCGATGCGGGCAATGGCATGCATATTTTCGGAATGCAGGAAGCGGATCAGCTTGGGCAGGTTCGCAATGCTGTGGTGTTTGGACTTCGGAGCCAGCGGATAATCAAAGGGAATGTTGATTGAGCCGTCGCTGTCTTTGATATCGAAGACCACCGCGTTTCCGCCCAGTTCGTGCCACCGGCGGATAATGCGGATGCCATGATCGCTGCCCGCCATCGTTCCGGTCAGGTAAATAGCGCGTACCTCAAAATCTTTCGGCACCGGCACCGAGTGCTCCACAATCGGTTCGCTCTCGTATCCGGGGATGATAAGGTCTTCGCCCGGCTTCAGGTTGTTGCCGTTGGGTTTATTGTTCACCTCGCGCAGGGCGCTCTCCAGCTCCGCGCCCGTCATGTAAGAGGTATGCGAAATGTATTCCCGCACCACTGCGGGAATGCTTTCCCCGCGCTTGACGGTGTAGTGGAAGGCGGCGGGCTGGGTACTGGCGACTGCAACAGGCGCGGTGGCCGGCTGCGCCTGTGCCGTGCTGCCGTTTTGCGCTGTTGTTTGTGCGCGTGTGAAACCGCATCCGCAAAGCGAAGCGAGCAGCAACGAAAGCAAAAGTAAATTTGCCAACCGAACTGAATATAAATTGACGGAGGAAAAACCAGGGAAAAACTCGCGAACCTTCATGCCAAGTACTTCCAATTCCTTCTCGGAGAGAAACGAAATACTAACAGGTCTAAAGCGGCCAGCAACCCGGTGTATACCTTAGAAGGTGTCCAGCAGGTACAAAGATGGATGCTCCCTGTCTTCGCGGGGACTCAAGAAAATCAAAAGGTCATGTACGGTTGCCGGGGAACGTGGCCTCATGGCCGAGGGTTGCCCCTGGAGTTGCTCCGGGGGACCGCAAAATGCACCTCCTGAAGTTTTCCACCGGGGAGCCGCTCCGTTGTTGCTGATTCTGCATCCAAATAATAGGGCAGGAACCCGAGAGGAAGACAAAGCGCAGATTCGCCACTTTTTTATAGAACAACCGCCATCATCCAAGAGCATTTTGATTGATAGCAACTCTGCGCGTGTCTTTCTCCATCGAAAAAGGTGACAGCAGCCCAGGCAGGAAGGGGCACGACATGAGGACGGGTTTAAACACAGCACTGGATCCCACCCGGCGCAGCAACGACGCGCAGGATTTTGATGCCGCTTTGCGGCGGAAGATCGTAGGCCAGGACCCGGCCATCGAAAAGGTCACCGAAATCTACCAGATGTTTCTGGCGGGCTTGAATCCACCCTCCCGTCCCATCGGCAATCTGTTGTTTCTGGGGCCTACCGGCTCGGGCAAGACACGGGTGGTCGAAGCCATGGCCGAGGCGCTGTTCGGGGACCCCAAGGCGTGCATCAAGATTGATTGTGCCGAGTTCCAGCACAGCCACGAGATCGCCAAGCTCATCGGTTCGCCGCCCGGCTATCTCGGGCACCGCGAAACCCACCCTTTGTTGACGCAAGAGGCCCTCAACCAGTGGCACACCGAGCGGCTGCGGCTCTCGGTGCTGCTTTTCGACGAAATCGAAAAGGCCAGCGACTCGCTCTGGCAGCTTCTGCTCGGAATCCTGGATAAAGCCACCCTCACCCTGGGCGACAACCGGCGCGTTGACCTCTCGCAATGCGTCATCATCATGACTTCAAACCTGGGGGCCGGTGAGATGAACGAGCTTATCCATGGTGCCATGGGTTTTGCCCAGAAGCCGCCATCGGTAGATGCCAAGCTCGATGACAAGATCACCCGCACGGCGCAGGACGCCGCCAAGCGCAAGTTCTCCCCTGAGTTCATGAACCGCATCGACAAGATCGTGGTCTTCAAGATGCTGAAGCCGGAACATCTGCAGCGCATCCTTGAAATCGAGCTGGGGATGGTGCAGCAGCGCATCCTGCAGGCCACCGGCAACAGCCAGTTTGTCTTCAGTTGCACTCCCCGGGTCAAGCGCTTCCTGCTCGATGAAGGCACAGACCTCAAGTACGGCGCCCGGCATCTCAAACGCGCCATCGAACGCTATATTGTCTTCCCGCTGGCCAACTTGGTTGCCACCGGGCAGGTGAAGCTGGGCGATTACGTCCGCATTGACATGGATCCCGAGGGCAAGATGGCCTTCGTGAAAGAAGCCGAAGGCGCTTTAGTCCCGGTGCTGCTGGAAAAATACGGGCAGGAGGTGAGTTCGCCTCCCCTGGCCCGCGCCGCCCGCACCGGAGCCAAAACCCGCGACTTTGGCGTGGCGCCGCCGTTGGACCATAAATGAAAGAACGCTGCGGAAAAACTCAATTTTCTTGTCATTCCAAATACGAAGTGGAGAAATCCCTATTGTGTCGAGGTCTTATAGGGTCACCCATAAGGCTTGAACCCCATAGGGATTGCAACCCGCAATTCGTAATCCAAAAAGTGTTTTTCCGCCGGCGATAGAGCGCAAGCTGAGACCGCTACTTTTACGGCCCGACGTTCTGGTTTAACACGCCGGATGAGCTGGCGCCGAAATTCCCGCTTCGAGAATAGAATGCAGTAATCTTATTCAGCCCTACGGGAAGTTGGCTGGTGGTGAATACGGCAAAGCCCATCGGATTGACCGGCATCGTCGCCAGCGCAACGCTTCCATTTGCAAAAGTCACACTGCCGGTGTTGACCAGGCTCGAACTGAGGACGAGAGCAACTAAGGTTACAGGCTGCCCAACCGTGGCCTGCGGGGCGGTTGAGCCCACGAGGACCCTGGTGAACATCAAATTGGTGCTGGCCGCACAGTTTTCATCGGCATTCGACCACACCTGCTGCACCATGTAACCGCCAATTTGCGCCGGAAGAAAAGCGCAGATGTCGCCAATCTCGCCATATTGCTGTTGAATCACAGGGATGACGTTGGCATCGTACCAGCCCAGGGGCCGCGCCACGTTCGGTGTCAATCCCGCGTCGGGATCGGTGACCGCCTCGGCCAGCTCATGCGAGCACACCGTATCAAAATTATTCAGGTAGTTGGCATCGAGACCGCACAAGAAATGGCAAAGGCTGCTTGGATCTGATTCGTCGGGAATTACGGCGTAAGCAATCGGCTTATTGTTGAACGTGGTATTGCTGTAGACGGCGGTGCTATGGTAGCCGCAGAAAACCTGGCAGCTTTGCATCCCCTGCAGGGTCACTGTGACCCCGGGGGGAAAGTAGATCATGTACAGCGTGTTGGAGTTCCCGCTGGAATCCAGTTGCGGCTGGGGCAGGGCGCCGATGCTGAGTTGGTGCACCAGTTCGGCGGCGATCTGGGTATCGTCAACCATCGTTCCTGTGACCGAAGGTGTAATCAGGAAAGCCCCGCCGTAGCTGCCGCGTCCGATGACCTGGTTGGCGCCCGGCTGTCCATCCTGTCCGTTCAATAGTATCGGCGAGTATTGGGCGAGCAGATCCATATACGCGCTGTGGGTAATGGTTTGGTAAAACCCCTCGGCGTTGATGGCTTCGAACGCATCCACATTTCCCGTCCAGAACACTACTACCACCTGGACATTGGAGAGCACCGGCCCGCCGTAATAGCTTACGTCCTGGGGCGGAATGAAGGAACTCGAAGCGGCCTGTGTCATGTGCGAAGCCGGATAAGGAGACACCATTTGAATATGCCTGGGGGCGGGCCCCGCAAATTGTGCCCACGCGCCGCTTACCATGCCAAGGCCTATCAGGGAAAATTCAATGACAACTGTGCGTAAAAAACGAATTGCCGGATACACATGCACCTCCAAAGAGGCTGGCTTTGTCTACAAAAAATACAACTCCCGGGAAGGCATCCAGTGTAACAGCCGACAAGAAAGAGTCCAGTATTTTCTACGCAGTAGCCTTTTCGTTGCGGCGCAGTTTAGACGGATATGACCCGCAGTTCGGTGGGCGCCCTGCTGTGGATTGCTAATGCGGTCTTGGCGACCTGTATTGATTCAGCACCCCCGTAGTGCTGGCCCCAAAGTTTCCGTTTTTGGAATAGCTCGCCGTGATTGGGTTCAAGCCTAACGTCAGTTGGTTCGTGGTAAAGGTCGCCACGCCCTGGGAGTTGACTGGCACCGTTGCCAACACTCTGGTTCCATTCATAAAGGTTACGGCTCCGCTGTTCACCGCGCCGGAGCTGAGGACCGTGGCGGAAAAGGTCACGTTCCTCCGAAACGTTGCTATCGGGTCGCTCGTTGCCAGCAAAGTCCTGGTGAACATCAGGCTTGAACTGGCTGAGCAGGCGCCGTCAGCATTGGACCACACCTTCTGCACCATATAACCGCCAACCTGGTCCGGTTGCAACAGGCAAATATCTCCAATCTCTCCGTATTGCAATGAGAGACCCGGAATCAGGTTGGCATCATACCAGCCCATCGACCGGGCAGTCTCGAGCCCCACGCTGGCATCTGTGACCGCCTCCGCCAGCTCGTGCGAGCATGCCATGTCGAAATTGTTGACGTAATTGGCGTCGGTGCCGCACAGCGCATGGCAGGCGCTGTTCGGGTATGAAAAGTCGGGAATCACGGCGTACGCAATCGGGATGTTGTGATAGACGGTGGTGTTGTACACCGTTGTGTTGTGATATGCGCAGAAGGCCTGGCAGCTTGCGTCTCCCTCTACCGTAACTGTGTAGCCCGGGGGAAAGTAGATCATGTAGAGCGTGTTTGAGTTGCCGCCGGCATCGAGTTGCGGCTGGGGCAGGGCTCCACTGTTCAATTGGTTGACTAGTTCACTGGCGATCTGCGTGTCGTCAATCAGGATGCCTGTCGCCGATGGCGTGATAGCGAAGGCTCCGGCATAGCTGCCGCGCCCGATGACCTGATTGCTCCCAGGCAGCCCGTCCTGGCCGTTCATCCCTGAGGTGGAATACTGCGCCAGCAGGTCCATATACGCGCTATTGGTAATGGCTCCGTAAAATCCGGGTGCGTTCAACGCCTCGGCGGGGTCCACGCTGTTCGTCCAGAATACGACCACCACCTGGACATTGGAGAGCATCAGCCCGCCGTAGTAACTCACGTCTTGTTGCGAAGCCAGCGGGTTGGCTGCGCTCACCCGCGAAGCTGGATAAGGCGAAACCGCCTGACCGTGCCTGGTCGCCGCCCATCCTGTTACGCTGTAAGAAACACAAACACCTATGGCCAGAAGACAAAGTGTACGACGCAACTCCACCTCCACGGAATGGGCCGATCTATACTTTCTCGAACGAAAACGAACGTGCTTGGAAGTCCCCCAGTGTAGCAGCCATCGCGAAAGAGTCCAGTAGTTTTTTTGGTTTCTTTTTGGGACGGATGCAAAACTTTTCACATGCTGCCCAACTCATGAGGACACAGGGAGACACGAAGAGGACTTATCTCAAAAGTTAGCGGAGGTTCTTATTTGCAGCATTTCTGGGTACTGAGTACCGGCAACTGAGTACAGTTTTTCGCCTATTCGCTCATCTTGCGCAGTTCGCCGAGCGTGCTGGGATGCCTTCTGGAAATCTGCGCGCCATAGTCATAAACCGTACCATTAGCGGTTGGGAGCTTGGTGGGGCCAATGCTGAGGATCTGCCAGCCATCCAGTGGCATCTCGTCCGAAAAAACCGGGGCTACGGCGTCTTTTTTCCAAGTCCCGCTCAAGTAGACGATTTCGTCGTGCCTGACGTGAAGTTCAAAGGACCACTCGTCCGGCGTGACCGGCTCTATAACCGCGTCCAGGGTCCATGGGGCATCAATGCCACCGCTGGCCGAGGCTGTATTCACAGTGATCGGATGTTTCTGCTCGTCGATGTGGACCTCGGTCCGCCCTTTGATTTTGCCGGGACCGGCGGGAGCGGCCGCGCGCAGCAGTTCGAGAGCCATTCTCAGGTTCAATACCGGGCCATCGAGGGTATCGATCTCCTGGCCGGGCTCCAGCGTCACATTTTTCACCAGCATCCAGGCGCGGCGTCCGTTGACCAGCATGATCTGGCTGTGCTGGCCGTCGGCGGTGATTTTGAGCTCCTGCCCCTGGCCGATGTCATATACCGTTTTGCTTATCCCACCCGCGGTTTGCATGCGCAGCGTCACCCGGGTCGCCTTATACCATTCGCCGGCTCCTGGTTTTGGCGCTGCTGCCCTGGAGTGGCTCGCAGACTTTGCCGGCGTCGCATCCGACTGCGCCAGCACCATGTTGCCGGCCTGTGCCAGGAGGATGAACAGAAATACCAATACCACGCGGAGCTTCATATATATTTGCCCCTTTCCCAGGCCACCCTGTATTCCCACCACTGTCTCACTTCAGGAGGACGAATTTCAAAAGACTCAAGATCGATGGTTAAGCCCCCTCTGACTTAGACGGCTGCGAGGTGTTTCGAGTTCTTAATTCACGGGATGGAGGGGCAGACGGCCGTTCATAGGCAGCGCACTTTTGTGCCGCCCTCGGCGCTTCGGAGGAACCCTTTTCCGCATTGTTCCAGGGCTGAGCAGTGGCAGTTTTTCTCCAGCGCCCGCAGCAGGCGCTGCATGGTCTGGATGTGCTTCACCATTGCGTCCAGTTCTGCGATCTTTTTTCGGGAGAGTTTTTTCCAACGCTCCGAAGCCGGCATGGCCCGGCCAAAGCCAAAAAACAGTTGCCGCACCTCATCCAGCGTAAAGCCGGTCTCACGCGCCCACCGGATCACCGCCAGCCGCTCCAGCACGGTGGTGTCATAACATCTCTGGTTACCAATTCTCTGCGCCGGGGTAAGAATTCCAATCTGCTCGTAATAACGAATTGCCGAAGCCCTCACCCCCGCGCGCCGCGCTACTTCAGAGATCAATAGTTGTGGCATGCAGCTATTGGACGCGGGAGAACGGCTTTTGGACTTAGGAAAATGCTGTTGGTGTTGCCTGGAATAAGCGCGCAGAAAGAACCTCTTGCCTTAAAGCCAGCTTGAACTCGTAACCTGCGAATAGGAGTTCATCACTCCATAACTATTGCATTGAGGTGAAGTATGAAAATAATCTTTATCGCATTGGCCGGTCTATCCCTGGGCGCATGGGCGCTTTCGCAAATCG
This sequence comes from Terriglobales bacterium, assembly GCA_035487295.1. Classification (GTDB taxonomy): domain Bacteria; phylum Acidobacteriota; class Terriglobia; order Terriglobales; family Acidobacteriaceae; genus QIAW01. The sequence continues at coordinate 65,961 of DATHMH010000042.1, read as the reverse complement.
TTTCTCAACGGAGTTCCGCCGCTCAGACTGGCAAATCCGCTGTGAACTCCCAATCAGCCTTCGCCTGCTCCCGGCTGGCGCTTACTGCGGAGCAGAGGAAGCGGCATTTTGAAGAACTCACCCCTGCTTTGTTCAAACTGAACACGGGCGTGCGGGAACTATCCGACGGATACGAGTTTGAATTTCCCGCCAACCCGCAAACATTTCAACTGGTAAGCGAATGGGCCATCCAGGAACGCGTGTGCTGTCCCTTTTTCGACATTGATTTGCGGCTCGACCGCGAAGGCGGTCCCCTGTGGTTGCGGCTGACTGGAAGAGAAGGCGTCAAGCAATTTATTAAGGCGGAGTTTCGGCCAGAATGGTTTGGGCGGCTTTAGCCACTGACAGGCGGAATATAGGGGTTCGTGGGGTTGCTTTGATTTCAGCAGTCGTCTCACTTTTCGCCAGCGTCGCCGCCGCGGCGATCGTGGGGCAACAGTGCGATATAAGCACCCAGTCCGAGCGATTCACGGAAGTGCAAGAAATGCGCTCGGTCAAGTCATGCCCCTAGCCGCACTCTGGGTTGACGTATATAACAACGCGCAGGTGTGGCTCGATGATTCAATGTCTATGGTTGAGCGAAGGAAGAGGCAAACAAAAGTCGCCTCGGTGGAACTAAATTATAAGGGCGAATTCAGCATCAAGCATTTGCCGAAGGGATTCTATGAAGTTGAGATCGGGAACCACGGAGGGGGTGGCTATAGCGACCTGCACGTGCTTGTAAACGTTGACCCCAAAGGAACAAATGACAGGCTCTGTGTGGACTTGGGTCTCGAAGTCGGCCCCGCCGATAGCTCAGTCGCCAAATGCAGCGCGAAGTGACTGTTAAAAAATCGCCATTTACATTCACGACAAGAGCGTTTTTGCCTTCCTTAGACTTCCGGTTATGCGCCAAGGAGCTCAGCGGCTGAAGCCCTCCAATCGCACTGACCCTCCCGGCAAAACTAAAGTTGTGCTCTGACGCAAGCTCGGATCTTTACCTTTTCCCGCGATCAGGGTACACCAACTGACTCAATGTTTATAATTCCTGCGAGCGTAAGCTGTGCCTGCTTTGTGACATCTACCGAGGAGATCGAATATGAAAAACCGCATACGAGCAAAGCACTTCTGGCAGCCGGTAACTGGCAACCTGTCCCGGCGCGTCGTGGACTGGCAATTGCAGTTCATGATTCTCATCTGCATTCTGGCCCTTCCGCAGCTTATTGATGCGCGCGTGCAGCCCACGCACGGCTTCGATCTGTTTTCTTCACAAGAAGAGGTCCAGGCGGGACAGCAGGCTTCGGCGCAGGCCAGCCAGCAGCTTCCCATTTTGAGCGACTCCGACCCCATCACAAAATACATACAAAGACTTGGCGCCACTCTGGCGTCGCACGCGCCCGGTGAAAAGTGGCCGTATAACTTCCACGTGGTCAACCAGAAGGAGATCAACGCCTTCGCCATGCCCGGCGGCCCTGTGTATATCAATCTGGGCACCATCCAGGCGGCCGACAACGAAGCCGAGGTGGCGGCGGTGATGTCGCATGAAATCTCGCATGTGGTGCAGCGCCACTCCACGCGCGCCGCTACCCGGCAGATGGAGGCGCAGCTTCCGCTCTCTCTCCTGGGCGGCTTTCTTGGCAAGGGCATCGGCAGCCAGGTTGCCCAATTAGGCATACAGTTTGGCGTGGGCTCCTACTTCCTGAAGAATTCACGCCAGAACGAGCAAGAGGCCGACCTGCTCGGTACAGACATCATGTATGACTCGGGCTACAATCCCCGCTGGATGGCCGAATTTTTCCGCAAGCTGCAGCAGCAGGGCGGCAGCAGCACGGCGCAGTTTTTCAGCGATCATCCTATTCCCGCAAATCGCTATCAATACGTTTCCAAAGAAGTGACTACACTGCCGCCCAAACAGTATCTGCCTGACAGCACCCCGGAGTTTGCCCAAATCAAGCAGCGCGCCATGGGCATGAAGCCTTTGACCCAGCAGCAGATCCAGCAACAACAGAAGCCGACCAGCAACAAGCTGACCGGCACTGCGATCGAAGGCGTGGCCCCCAGCTCAAACTTCCGCGACTTCCAGCACGATGCTTACACGATCTCCTATCCGGATAACTGGCAGGTCTATGGGCAGAGCAGCGGCGCGGTTACGATTGCCCCGCAATCGGGCGTGACCCAGGACCAGGTGGCCTACAGCGCGATCGTGAGCGGCTTCCAGCCTGAAGACTCGAATTCCCTCGATCAGACGACGCACGAGTTGATCACCCGGCTGACCCAGGGGAATCCCCAGTTAAAACAGATCGGGCACGACGAAGATATACGCATCAACGGCATGGCCGCCAAATCTGCCGATATGGTCGGCGTATCGCCGATTAAGGATCAAAGCGGCAATCCCCTGCGCGAGCGTGATTGGCTGGTGACAGTGCCATTGAGCAACAGCCAGCAGGTGCTCTATCTGGTGTTTATCTCTCCCGAGCCGGATTACAGCCAGATGCATCCGGCCTTTGAGGCCATGCTGCGCAGCCTGCGGTTGCGTTAGCAGCCAGAGATTTAAGATTTACGATTTAAGATTTTCGATTTTACAAAATTCGGGTTGCAAATCATCTTCACAAAATCGTAAATCGTAAATCACAAATCGTAAATTCACCTCGGCGGTATACAATTTCGCCTTAGATTTTATTCAGCAGTTCTGCAACCAATTGATTCGTCGTTACTTCTGAGGAATTGAGAGCTGAAAATCGAGAAACCTGACCCTGGTGAATCGTAATCTGCAAATCGCGATCTTTATGCTGGCAGGTGTGTGGATCGCCTCCGGACAAGGCGATCCTGCCCAGACCGGCGTGCCCCAGCACTCCCGGCAGGCCAGCGTGCTCGTCACGGTGAAGGACGAGAACCACGATCCCGTTGCCGGCGCACGTGTAACCCTGATGGTCCCGGGCTCGACATTTTCCCTGGTGGTTGAAACCGATTTTGCCGGCCATTATCGGTTTTTCGGCATGCGTCCTGGAAAGTACATGCTCGAGATAGAAAAACAGGGCTTTTATCCCAATACGTTGGGCCAGATCGAGCTTGCTCCGGGCTCGGAAATTCCAGTCACCCTGCGCCACGTGCAGGAATTTCGTGAAAGGGTCGATGTAACCGATACCGCCCCGGCCGTAGATCCGGCGAAAACCAGCTCCAGCGAAGAGCTTACCAACCGGGAAATCTTCACCCTGCCTTATCCCACGACGCGCGACTTCCGCAACGTGCTGCCGTTCATACCCGGGGTGGTGGTCGATAACAACCAGCAGATCCACGTAGGGGGCTCCGCGGGATATGAGCTGTTTCATCAGCTCGACGGGTTCAACGTGACCCATCCTGTGACCGGGCTGCTCGATTTGCGCGTGAGCCCGGATTCCTTGCGGCTCATCGAGGTAGACCAGAGCCGCTACACCGCGCAATACGGCAAAGGCTCGGGAGGCGTGCTACGCCTCGAGACCGGCATGGGCGACGACCGTTTTCGCTATTCCGCCACCAATTTCACTCCCGGAGTCAGCGTCAGCAAGGGCATTGCCTTTGAAAATGTCACTCCGCGCTTTACCTTTTCCGGGCCGATCAGGAAGGGAAGAGCGTGGTGGTTCGAGGGACTCAGCGGCGAGTACGACGCCAACGCTAACAAAGACCTGCCTTCGCGGCGCGAAAACAGCAGCCCCTTATGGCGAATTGACAGCATAAGCAAAGCGCAGGTCAACCTTACGCCGGGCAATATTCTTACCGCCAGCTATGTGATCAACCATCAGAAGGTGGAGCGGCTGGGGCTGTCGCTTCTAACCCCGCCGGCGAGCACCACCGATCAGCATGCCGCCATCCAGATGTTCAACCTGCGCGATTCGGCCTATTCCGGCCAGACGTTGCTTGAAACCGGCATCGCCGGCAGCGAGTTCACGCAGGGTACTCTCCCCCGCGGCGGTTTGCCTTTCATACTTCGTCCGGAAGGTGTCTCCGGCAGCTTTTTTGAGCAAACCTCGGCGCGCGCCCGGCGAATTCAGGGATACTCCAACCTTTACCTCGCCCCCACCCAGTTATACGGGCGCCATGAAATGCGAATCGGCATCGATGTGGACAGCATTGATGACCACCAGTTCCTTTCGCGGCAGCCCATCTCGATTGTGCGGGAAGACGGCACGCTCGCCCGGCTCTCCACCTTTGCAAGTCCGCCGCTGTTCCGGAAAGATAACTTCGAGGGCAGCGCCTATGCCCAGGACCGCTGGTCGCCGACGGAACGATGGATCGTCGAATATGGGCTGCGCGGCGATTGGGATGAGACCATTCGCGATGCCTGGTTTTCACCCCGCGTGGCCACCAGCTATTACTTCGATGGGCCCACCATGACCAAGATCAGCGGCGGCGTGGGAATCTTCTACGACGCCACGAACCTGGATTTCGTTACCCGCTCCCTGCAAGGCGTGCGCACCGATCAGGATTTCGCCGCCGATGGCGTCACCCCCATCGGACGCCCCATGCCAACCTTTTTCATGGTGAACACCAATGCTCTGCAGGAGCCGCATTTCCTGAACGCCAGCTTCAGCTTTGAGCGCATGCTGCCCAAGGCCATTCACCTGACCGTCGAGGTGCTGGAGAAGCGCGGACGCCAGGGCTTCACCTTTTTCAACGTAAACCCCACTCCCATCACGGGCAACGCTTATCAACTGTTGAACGTGCAAAACAACCGCTATGATTCGGTGGGCATTACGGCGCAGAAGAAGTTCGCGCAGAACCACGAGATCCTGATTTCTTATATCCGGTCGCGCTCGCGCTCCAATGCGGTTTTAGACTTTTCCATCGATAATCCCACGCTCGCGCAACAGGCGGGCGGCGCGCTGCCCTGGGATGTCCCCAACCACCTCATCTCCTGGGGATGGTTTCCCATCACCAAGAGAATCGACTTCGCCTATTCCATGGATTGGCACAGCGGCTTCCCCTTCAGCGTCATCAACCAGGCGCAGCAAATTGTGGGGGGCCCCGACTCCCGCCGCTTCCCCAACTACTTTTCCCTGAACTTGCACGTGGAGCGCCGCTTCCGCTTCCGCGGCTACGAATTCGCCTTCCGCGTGGGCTCCAACAACATTACCGGCAGCAAAAACGCAGCCGTGGTCAACAACAACATAGACTCTCCGCAATTCCTGACCCTCAGCTCGTTTCAGAAGAGGGCATTTACCGGCAGGATCAGGTTTTTGGGAAGAAAGTAAAAGCAGTACTCAGTACTCAGTTGGCATCTTCGGTGACTTTCAAGCGTGTGCCCCGTACCGAAGTAGTCGCGCTGCTGGTGCAGGCGGCCCGAGGTGGCTCGATGCCACCCCAGGGCGTCGTGATCTGGCAGAAAAAGCTCCGCTCCGACCCGCGTATGCAGGCTGGCGCTGCGAGGGGAGACCCGTGCTCCTTTGTATCCTCTGTGTCCTTAGCCTGTCCTGCGCGCAACCGAGGGGTGGGATTTCTTTTCAAATCCGCGCAAATCCGCGTTCATCCGCGGCGAAATCTTTTGCCTTCCTCCGCGCCTCCGCGGTGAACTTGATTTTCCTTGGAGCTTGGAGCTGCGGGCTTGGAGCTGAAAGCCAGACTCTAGCTGAGCAAGGGGGGGCATAAGGGAACATAAACCCCGCCCTGGCCAAAGAAGCTAGGCCGGGGCGCCCGCGCGATTCTGGCTGAGAAAGTCGGCGACAATCCATGCCGCTCCGGTGATCGCCAAATTCTGTGCGTTCCCGGCCCAATTGATCAGTTTATGAGGATCGGCAAAAGGCGCGGGCAACCATACCAGCAATCCGAAGCCGACCAGCATCGCGGTAAGCAACCGCGCCGCAAGCAGAGCCGAACGCCCGGAAAGTAATGCGATGGCCGCAAGCGCAAACGCAATCGTGGTGGTTACCGCCCAGAACATCTGCCCGGGAGGAATCCACTTGGGAACGAACTGTGCCGTTGCAGAAAGATAAAAAAGCTGTTCCAGCGTGAACGAGACAACACAGATTCCGAAACCGATGTAGCCAATCTGAGCTATTGTTCGCGCCCGTTTTGAATCGCTTTTGCTTTGATTGAGCGACCCGTAAACGATGAGCGCCCCCGAGACCAGGGAAAATTGCTCGAAAAAGTTACCCCAACGATCATAGGCCTGCGGTTTGGCAACAATGTGCGGCACCCAGAGCAAAGCAAAGGTGACATAGAGGGCGCCCAGCGCGAGAGCGCCGGCTCGCGCACCTCCACGCCACTGGATCGCCATGCCTGCAAAGAGCTCGATGGCCACGGCGATGTATACGAGAATCTCGCGATGAGGAACGTTTCCAAGCGCCCGGAGCTGTTGCCAGGTGTTAAAGTCATGCCAGACGAAAGTGATGACGCCAAAAGCGCCGGCAGCCAATCCATACACGTGACGTCCAAGGTCGGTTCTTTTCATTGTGATCCTAACGTGCGCAGTATTTCGGCACATTTGAGGAATATGTTCTCAGATCAAAGAAAACTAAAGGGGCAGAGTGGTATTTACAAGGGCCACTTTCGTGTGACTTCATAGAGCCACTTTCCCGCACGCGCTTGGCCGCGCATGTGGGCAACCCCCGGTTTATTCCACACTCTCGAGGGTTATGAAGACGCCAACTGAGTACTGACAACAGAGTACTGAGTACTGTTTTACTCTAGCCCTTCTTCAGTTCAACCAGGACCTGGCGGGCGATTTCTTTCAGGGTTTCAAAGACGCCGTTGCCCTGAAAGGCGATGGCTTCATAGACGGGTTCAGCTTTGCGCATCAGCTCTTTTTTGAGGCTTTCGACCGGCAGGGCGGTGGGAAGGTCGCGCTTGTTGAGTTGGAGAACATAGGGAATTTTTGCCAGATCGTAGCCGTGTTCCCTGAGGTTGCTGTGAAGATTTTCCAGGGCTTCGACGTTGGCGTCCATGCGTTCTTCCTGCGAGTCGGCCACGAATACTACGCCGTCCACGCCACGCAGAATGAGCTTGCGGCTGGCATCGTAGAAGACCTGTCCGGGGACGGTATACAGGTGAAAGCGGGTCTTGAATCCGCGCACGGTGCCAAGATCGAGCGGCAGAAAATCGAAGAACAGGGTGCGGTCGGTTTCTGTCGCCAGGGAGATCATCTTGCCCTTGGCTTTGTCATTGGTCTTGTCGTAGACGTACTGCAGGTTCGTCGTCTTGCCCCCAAGACCGGCGCCGTAGTAAACGATTTTGCAATTGATTTCGCGGGCCGCGAAGTTAATGAAACTCAATGCCGTTTCCGACCTTCACCATAAATTGGCGCCCAGACCCTTGCCTTGCGTCCCGGCTCAATGGGCTGGGCATAACTTGCATAGGAAGAGTAAGTTGGCGCGGAGAACCGCTTACCGCACTTAAAAACCTGGAGAATGATGCCAGAACCAAATATGTTTTTATACCACACGTATTGCGCCTGATGCACAGGTTGTGTCCAAAATCGATGATTCTATGAAACCTCTTCGTTACTGCTGGCGCTCGGGGGGCAGCGGATAATAACCATCCTTGGCGCGGACAATCAACCCCGGGCGGTGCACGCGTACGTCAATGCTGCGGTAATTATTGGCCGCTGTGGCGCGCGTTGTATAACCCAGCGTGTATTGATTGCGGGCCTCCTCCGTCAGCCGCGAGTATGCCTGCTCGATTGCGTCTTTGGTGAATTCGGCGAACACATCCCCGCCCGTAGCCGATACGTATTTCGGCAGGATATTGCCCGATCCCATACGGGGAATACGGACGTTTTGCAGGGTGTTATAGCCGGGAATGGCGGCTGAATCCACGCCAATGGCGTATACGGCAATCTCATTCGACAGCAGGACCTTGAGCACATCGCCGTAGCTGGCATTGCTGCCCTTTTCCAGGCCGTCGCTGATGACAAAGATAAGCTTGCGGCGGGCGCGGTCGCGTTTTGACAGCGCCATGGCTGCGGCCAGGATCGCGTCGTTGAGCACGCTCGATTCCTGCCGGTAATTGGTCACGTGCGGCACGCCGGGATCAAAGGGATGGCCGTTGACCGACGGGCTTGCCGTCCCGGTCATGGGCCCGGAAACTACCGGAGGTCCATTGGGGCGTCCGGAGATATAGTTTCCGTTTGCATCGAGCTGCGAGTGGCGCAACGCGGTCTCTAATTCTCCTCCAGCGCCGCTGAAATCCATGCGCGCGTTTACAGTATTCCCGTAAGAAAATACTCCGACTTCATCGAAATCGCTGAACGCCCCGGCCAGGGAGGGTAAAGTTTCCCGGACCTTGCGCATGGTCTGCTCCGACAAGTTGGAATCGAGCACCACTGCCACTGAAAGCGGGAAGGGTTCGCTGTCGAAAAAGCTGATTTTTTCCGATTCACCGTCTTCCAGCACAGAGAAGTCTTTTTTGAGCAGGCCTTCCACCAGCCGCCCGTCGGAATCTTTCACCGTGACTGGCACCACGACAAAGTCAACCGATTTGTGGAACGTAGGGAGCTCATTGCGCGAATTGCTGTCAGCGCTTGTCGGCCGATTCGAGTTGGGCATGGTTTTCGCGCTTTCCGTTGGAGGAGGCGGAAGGGGTTGCTCTTCGGGAGGGGGTAAAGGGCGGTCGCCGCTCTTGGGAGCAGGCGCTGTATTGGCCGGGAAGGCAGAAACAGGCTTATTAGGTTGAGGAGCGTCCGGTATATCCTGCTGTGCCGATTGTGTTTGCGGATATGCAGGTACAAAAAGAATGGCAACAACCAGTAGTAGAAGTGCGAATGGTCTGGCGTTCATAGACAGTGTCCCTTGGCCCCTGAATCTAAGGTTCCTAATCCCAAGCTCGATGGCTGCATCTAATTAGATTATCTCCATAAAGAGTAAGATACTGTTAAATTATCAGAAAAGGCCACTTATGGTACTGGTACGCCTCTCACGCCGCTGCACCAGGGTGCTGCATCTTTGGTGCCTATTGCTTATTGGCCCTATGGTCTGGGCTGCCGGGCAACCCGCCCAGGGCAGCACTGCCCAAAGTCCATCGACCCAGGCGCAACCTGCTCAGGGGGAGCAAGACCAATCCATGGAGACCCTGAAGGTCAATGTGGACGTGGTCAATGTGTACTGTAACGTAAAAGACAAACACGGCGCATTGATACCCGGCCTCAAGAGAGAAGACTTTGCCCTCACCGAGGACGGCGTCAAGCAAAACATCAAGTATTTCGCCGCCGAGACCGATCAGCCCCTGACCCTGGGAATCCTGATGGATACCAGCGGCAGTATGGGGCAGGTGATTCCTGCTGAAAAAGAAGTCGGAGGGGCCTTCCTCAACCAGGTCCTGACTCCGAAAGACCTGGCGTTTTTTATGACCTTCGATGTTGACGTGAACCTGGAGCAGGATTTCACTTCTTCAGCCCGCGAGCTCAGGCGCGCCATGGAGAAAGCGCGCGTGATCGAGGCGCCCGGGTCGCCCACCATCGCGCGAGGGCCGTTCCCCGGCTCCTCGAACCCGCGAAGCACCGCGCTGTATGACGGTATTTACCTGGCCGCCGATGAAAAGCTCTCACGCGAAGTCGGACGCAAAGCCCTGATCGTCATGACCGATGGCATCGACGAAGGCAGCAAGGTGCGCCTCAACGAAGCGGTAGAGAGCGCCCAGAAGGCGGATGTCATCTGTTATGTGCTTCTGTTTACAGGAGGCATCTACGGCAACCGCGGCGAAGGATACATGAGAAAAGTTACCGAAGAAACCGGCGGCCGGGTCTTTGAGATCGGCAGGCCGGAAAACCTGAAGACCGCATTCGACCAGATCGCCTCAGAGCTGCGCACCCAGTACGGCATCGGCTATACCCCAATCAATGGCAAAAAAGACGGGACCTTCCGCAAGATCGAAATCCACACTAACGGCAAGGATGGTTACAAAGTGCAGGCAAGACGCGGCTATTACGCAATTCCGCATTCGTAGGAAAGCAAGCTTCTAGCTCCCAGCCACTAGCTGTGATCGACTGTGAAAGATGACTTAAATCTTCCCGTGCTCAAAAACAGCTAGAAGCTCGTAACTAGTTAGCTTTTTATCAATCGCAAATCAAAAATCGAAAATCGTAAATTAATCAGGCCGAGAGCTTGATCGTAGTAATTGGCGGTGGCTGCTCCTGCTCGGGAATCTTGCCGGCTTTGCTTACCTTGGCCAACTCCGCGTTGAGTTCGGCGCCAATCAGCATGCCGAAGCTGGTCCAGTAGAGCCAGACCATGAGGGCCACCGCCGCTCCCAGGCTGCCGTAGGTTTTGTTGAAATTTGCGAATGACCGGAAGTAAATCCCCAACAGATACGACAAGCCGATCCAGGTGACCACGGCCAAAACCGCCCCTGGCAGTGTGGCCAGGAAGCGCTGCTTGACGTTGGGGCCCAGAAAGTAGAGCGCCTCAATCGCGAGAACCGTGAACCCCACGGCGATGCTCCAGTGCACATAGGGCCAGATGATCGTATACAGGTTAGACAGGTGCGTTCGGGCCGCCAGCCACTCTCCAAAGCGCGGTCCCATGATCATCACTCCCAGGGCAGTCAGCAGCAGCCCGCCAATCAGAAATGTGAGCCCGATGGCCAGCGGCCGGGTCTTCCAGAAAGGCCGGGTCTCTTCCGCGTCATAAGCTACGTTCAATGCTTCGATTGCCGCAACGAAGCCGCCCGAGGCCGCCCACAGCGTTCCCAGGATGCCAACAGAGAGAAAGGTCCCGCGGTTCGGCGTAACCACGTCGGCCAGCACCTTCTTGACGATTCCCATGCTATCGGGCGGAACGAACCGGCTCATCAGGCTCAAGGCCTGGTTAAACAGGTCAGGAACCGGCAGGTAAGCTACCACCGCAGAGAGCAGGATGAGCGCGGGAAACAGCGACATCACAAAGTAATAGGAGAGGGCAGCAGCCATCTGTAACGTGTGATTGCCATTCAGGTCGTTGTAGGTGCGCGCCAGCGCAGATTTGAGATCGGCAAAACGCATTGCAGTGGATTAGATGCGAACCAGGCCTGATTCTTTGTCATCCTCTGACCGCAATTGTTGTGAAATCGTGAGCAGCCGAGCTCGGAGCTATCCTCCAATGTGCACCATTGTTCGCGACGGAGGGACAAAATCCGGCTCGCCAATATGGTGGCGGGCTTCTTTCTTCTGGATCACCGATTCAATAAAAGCCGCCAGTTGCCCGTCGGAGGCGCCGCGCTGCATCAGGCCGGCGAGGTCGTGGTCGAAGAGGGAAAACAGGCAGGTGCGGATTTTGCCATCGGAGGTGAGGCGCACGCGGCTGCAGTGGCCGCAAAAAGGATGCGATACCGGCGCGATGATGCCGATCTCGCCAACGCCATCATCGAAGCGATAGCGGCGCGCGGTCTCGCTATAGCCATTGGGGATCTCAACCAGCGGGCGAAACTCTTTCATGCGCTGCAGAATCTCGTCGAGTGTGACCACGATCTCATGTGACCAGACGCGATCTTCTTCCAGCGGCATGAATTCAATAAAGCGCAGCACCACTTCCTCATCGCGGGCAAACTTGCCGAAGGCCACGATCTGGTCGTCGTTAAAGCCCCGTAGCAGGACGCAATTCACTTTCACAGGACCAAGCCCGGCTTTTTTTGCGGCGCGAATGCCAGATAGCACGTTCTCAAATCCATTCGGCACGCGTGTGATGCGCGCGAACTTGGCGGGGTCAACCGCGTCCATGCTGACGGTCACGCGGCGCAGGCCGGCATCTTTGAGCGGTTGCGCCAAGTCTGCCAGCAGGTGGCCGTTGGTGGTGATAGCGGTATCAATGGGCTGACCTGCGTTTTCGCCGTGCCGAATGCGCAACTGCGCCACCTGGCGGATGAAATCGGTGAGATGCGGACGCAGCAGCGGCTCGCCGCCGGTAATACGGATCTTTTCAATCCCCAGCTCTACGAAAATGCTCGCCAGCCGCAAATAGTCAGCCAGCGGCAACTCGGCATAGATCGCGCCTTCGTTGCCGGTGCGGCAGTAGACGCACTTGTAGTTGCAGCGGTCGGTGACCGAGATGCGCAGATCGGTGATGGCGCGGCCGAATTTGTCCTTGAGGCGCATCAGGCAGCTTTCAGCTTTGTCGAGAAGCTTCTAGCTACTAGCTGTGCCTGGGTATGGGAGCTGTTTGCATCATCCAAACCCAAAAACAGCTAGTGGCTAGAAGCTAGGAGCTTTTTCAATGGAAGGAAAGAACCGCTGGCAGACGCAAACAAATGGCCAAGGCACAGGCGATGGTTTCCTTTCCAAATATCGGGAGGCGCAGAAGTTTCCCTTCACACCCTCGGAGTTCCTCCTCAAGCAGCTTAGAAGAGACTCACCGCTACCGCAGCCCTGGTATCCCGTAGGCAACGGCAGTCGGAAACATCAGTTCAATTATAAACGGATGGAATCAACGATAGAGCGATTCTATTTTTTGCTTCTGGCTGTGTCTTTAAAGATAACGGCTTTCGGAAGCTTCTAGCTACTAGCGGTGTTTGAACGTAGAAACGCGAGCGGCTTCCACGCCTAGAGACAGCTAGAGGCTAGGGGCTAGCAGCTTTGTTGTTCGGTTGCCGATTGATCTCGCCCATCAGCCCCTTCATTCGTGTGGACACAATGACTTGGCGGATGCGTTGCCGGTCGAGCGGCGGCCACATTTCGCTGATGGTCTTCCATGCCTCCATGCTGTGGTGGGCGTAAAGGTAGTCGAGGGCAATTTCCAGTATCGTCGCTTTGGCTTGTTGTAAGCGGATCTCTTTGGGGTCGCGCGGGTCGCCGCTCCCCTCGCCTCCGCCATGCCCGCCTCCGGGCTTGTTGGGATCGTCATTCTCGGTCTTCACCAGGTCTTCGGCCACACTGCGCGGTAATCCATCACGCGCCTGGGTAATCTCGCGCTCGTATTCGCTCCAGAACAGACTGCTGACGTCATAAATGTCGGTGCCGCGCATGCGGAAAAATACCAGCGGGGAGGGAGAGTCGGCGTGCGGAAAATTTTCCACTCCATCAAAAGCATTGTCGCGCCCCCAGATTTCAATTTTGCCGTCGCCCAGGCGGTCTTCAAAGGTGAGAGGAACGGAGGTCGTGATCTGGCGCAGCAGCCCTGCGGGGTCCCCAAGCGACACGATGTAATAACTCCAGCAGCACTGGCCCTTCTGCGGATGCGACTCAATCACGGCGTCAGGCTTCTCGTCGGCGTTGACGTCTTTGCCCGAAATTTGATTTACCGCAAGCTCGTAGCCGTAGGTTTCAAACACGATTTTCTGGTCGGTGGAAGTGATGGCAGCGTGGCACTGGCCGGCATGAGCATCATCGGCGGCAGGGGAGAGTTTGGCGGTGTAACCACCCGGCAGGTCCTGACTGTATTCACCGTATCCGGCGGAACAGTTACGCACAGCGGCTGAGGCCATTGAAGCCGCAGTAACCAGAAAGACTAGGAAAAACAAGGGTTTCATTGCGGTAACTATTGTAGTCCAGGTAGCTGCCGGAAGTCAGTGCAGTTGATATTTGCCGTCATTGCCGGCAGTTTATGCTGCGCAGGCGACCACAAGATGCTTCGCGGCACAGTGTATATAATTTGCCTTGGTTCGAACCAGTTCCCCGGGAGAATTCATGCAAGAGGTTGTGCTCTATGATCCGCAGCGGCGGCCCGCAAGCTGGATGCAGATCATCCAGCCAGGGCAGTATGCCGTCTTCCACAAAGACGCGCGCTCGGAAATTGAGACCAATTCGGAAGGCGCATACCTGCCCGCCGGCGAGCCCAGCGCTTGCCTGATTCTTGATTCACTCGAAGAAGCGAAAAAATATTGCGAGTTGCGGGTGCAGCAATTCAGCAACTTACGTTGCGAGATTTATGATCATGCCGGCAAAGCCAGGCTCCCTGCGGCCATTGTTCTGAATCCTGCGCTGGCCAAGTTTCTGGAAGAAAGTCCCGCCAGCAGCAAGCGCAAGATCATATTGGGAATTGCGCTCATGCTGCTTAGCGTCCCGCTATTCTTTTGGGACTGGAAATTCAATTGGAGCCTGATCTCGCCGACTTTGATCGGGCTCAATCTGATCTTTTTCGGCTTCAGGATCACGTTCTGGGGATTGGGCATGTTAGAGCGCACCAAAGTGCGGCAATAAGAAACGCCACCAGTAGTGTTGTACACGCAGGCCGCCGATCCTTCGCCGCAAAAAACGCGGCTCAGGATGACAATCCGGAAAAACTGTACAAATTTTCAAATAGCTTCAGATGACGCGGGCTTACATCCCATCGTAATTCGGACCGCCGCCGCCCTCAGGCGGCACCCAGGTGATGATCTCGTAGGGATCCATGATGTCGCAGGTCTTGCAATGCACGCAGTTGGAGGGATTCAGGTGGATTTGCTTGCCGCCGGGCACGTCGCCGGCCTCGATCATTTCATAGACATTCGCCGGACAAAAATTCTGGCAAGGGTTGCCGAACTCGGTCACGCAGCGCGTGTTGCAGATGTTGGTGTCATGAATTACGAGATGTGCGGGCTGGTCTTCTTCATGCTTGGTGCCGGAGTGGTAAAGATCGGTCAGCTTGTCGAAGGTAAGTTTGCCATCGCCTTTAGCTTTGCCCAGGATGTGGGCGCGCTCGCCGCCATCCACGGGAAGCTCGGCCAACTTCTTCATGCGGCTGTGGCCGGGGTGCGACGGATAACGCGCATACAGACCTCTGCCGCCGGAGAGCTGTTGCAGGGCGGTGTGAAAAAGTCCGGGCAACATGCCATGCTCAAAACCCTGGTGAAAGTTGCGCACCTCCCACAGCTCGTCTTTGATCCAACTGCGCTCCACGCTCACTGGATAACGCTTTAACTGAGCCGCAGAAAAATCGCCGTTCTTCATGGCGGCAAATGCCGTTTCAGCCGCCAGCATGCCGCTCTTGATGGCCAGGTGGATTCCCTTGAGGCGTTGCGAGTTGAGAAAGCCGGCCGAGTCGCCGGTGATCATCCATCCATCGCCGGCCAGCGCCGGCAGCGACCACCAGCCGCCGTAAGGCAGGGACTTGGCCCCGTAGCGGACCATCTTTCCGCCCGCCAGCAACTCTTTCACGAACGGATGCTGCTTAAACTCCTGCAAAACGCGCTGCGGATCAAGCCGCGGATCTTCGTAGTCGAGACCGGTGACGAAGCCGAGCGAAACGATGTTGTCTTTGCCGCCGTAAATCCATGCGCCGCCATATTCTTTCGTGGTCAGCGGCCAGCCCAGGGTGTAGATCACCTCGCCGGCCATGATGCGTCCCGAGTGAACTTCCCACAGCTCTTTCACGCCAACGCCATAAGTCGGCGGATTGCTATGACGATAAAGATCGAGCCTGCCCGCAAGCTGCTTGGTCAGCGATCCGCGCGCGCCCTCGGCCAGCACGGTAATCTTTGCGCGCAAATCATAGCCGGGCTCGAAGTTCGATTTTTCGTTGCCGGTTTTATCCACGCCCTTGTCATCGGTGCGCAGCCCGGTAACGCGGTTGCCGTCAAACAACAATTCGGAGCCGGCAAATCCGGTAAAAATAGTGATGCCCGCCTGCTCTACTTTTTCTCCCATCCACTTTACGAATTTGTTGATGGAGATAACGTAGTTGCCATGGTCCTGCAGCGGCGGAGGGGTGAGCGGAAAGCGCAGAGCATGTTTTTCCGTGAGGAAGTAAACGCCTTCTTTGTGCACGGTGGCGTCAATCGGGGCTTCACTCTCGAATCCGGGCAGCAGCTCCTGCATGGAGCGCGGATCGAGCAATGCTCCCGAGAGGCAGTGCTGGCCTACTTCGCGGGCTTTTTCCAGCACATAAATGTTTTCCTTGGAGAGCGGCGTCTTTGGGAAGCGGGCGTTGTGAGCGTCAATGAGTTGCGAGAGCCGCAGGGCGCAGGCCATCCCCGCAGGGCCACCGCCGACGATTACGACGTCAGCCTCCATCTGAGGACGTTGAATGCCTTCCAGGGGTTTGCGGAAAACGATCATACAAAAAACCTTTCGCCGCAGATGAACGCGGATCAACGCACATCAAGAACAATAAAGAGTAAATGAAAAAGGCAAAATTGGGGAATGTGATGAGAATATGTACGATCATCCCCGTCTTCTCTGTGCCTCTGTGTCTCTGTGGTTATCATCATTTCAAGCCGCTGGAAATGGTAGAGAGAGCCAGACAAATCCGCGTTGATCCGCGTCCATCCGCGGCGGAAACTAACTTTTCGCCTTCTTGACCTCTTCAATCAACGGGGGAACGATGTCGAACAAATTGCCTACTACGCCGTAATCCGCGATTTCGAAGATCGGCGCTTCGGCGTCTTTGTTGATGGCGATGATGGTGCGTGAGCCCTTCATGCCCACGATATGCTGAATGGCTCCGCTGATGCCCAGGGCGAGATAGAGTTTGGGCGCGACCGTCTGGCCGGAGCTGCCGACCTGGCGGTCCATGGGCAGCCAGCCGGAGTCGCAGATTGGGCGCGAGGCCGCCAGTTCTCCGCCGAGTGCATCGGCGAGTTGTTTGGCGATATCAATATTCTTCTGCTCTTTAATTCCCCGGCCGACGGAGACGATAATCTCCGCCTGGGTGAGGTCTACCGCCTGCTTGGCCTCTTTGAACCATTCATGTGGTTTGGTGCGGATGGCGCCGGCATCCACGTTCGCACTCACGGTTTCTACCGGCGCAGGCGCGGATGCCGCCTCAGCTTTGTCGCCGCGAAAAGCCCCATTCTGGAAAGTCGCAAAGTACGGAGGCTCGCCGGCAAAGCTGACATCGGCGGCAAACTTTCCCTGGAACATCTGGCGGGTGAACAAGAGCCGGTTACCATCTTTTTTGTAGCCAATGCAGTCGGGAATCAGGCAGCGTCCCAGCGAGGTCGCCAGCTTGGGAGCAAAGTCGCGCACCTGATAGGTGTGCGGCATCAGGACCAGGTGCGGTTTCTTCTCTCCGATGAATTGCTTGAGCGCTGCGGCAAAGCCATCAGGTGTGTAGTCGGCCAGAGCAGGCGATTCGATGGCATACACCTTGGCTAGTTTTTTCCCAGCCAGTTCAGAGGCGGCAGCGCCGATTCCACTGCCGGCAACCGCGGCCTCCGCCTGCCAGCCGAATTCAGCGGCGATGGCTTGCGCGCCGGCAATCGTCTCCCAGGAGACGCGATTCAGTTTTCCCGCATGCTGCTCGGCAACAACCAGAATGGTTTCAGGCATCGTCTTTGGTGTGCGCTCTCCGATTCATTGTGAGACCTACAGCAATCAAAACCAGGCCCGTGATGGTTTGAATCACCTGCCATTTCAGGAAAAAATGGGTGCCATCACGAACATCGCGGCCGGTAAATAAAGCGATGAACAAATCGAAAAGGAGAAAAATCATGCCGATGGTGATCAGCGTGGTTCCCCAATCGTCTTCCGAGGTCGCTTCTTCCTGAAAGGCCTGGCGTTCGTAGACATCCATTTGTTGATAGGTTGGGCTTGCGCTTGTTGCCATAAAATCCTCCTTGGATTCGAGGGCCCGGTGCTCCTACCAGACAAAGATGCCGCAATCTTTCTTTAAGTTACACAAATGTGCTTTAAGTTACGCAAACGTGGTTACAAAACCCGGACCTCGTTCCGTAAACGGTCCACAAGCTTTTTGGCAACTTCTGCCGGAGCGCCCTCGAGCATCTCGGTCTTCTTGCTCTTCTGCGGAATGTACAGCTTTTCAATCTTGATCTGGTTGCCTCCCAGCGCCGATTGCAGGTCTGAAAGGGCCAATTTCCGCAGGGGTTTGTTCTTAGCTTGTTTGATGCCAATTAAGGTCGCATAGCGCAGCTTATTTATGCCCGATTGTATTGTTAGAACCGCGGGCAACGGGATATCCACGTATTGGAAATATCCGGCTTCTAACTCGCGCTTGACCCGGATGCCGCTCTCCTGTTTCTCGATCTGCATGATGATGGTGGCATGCGGCCAGCCCAGCAGCTCAGCCAGGATCACTCCGGTCTGCGCGTAGCCATAATCGTCGGATTGCAGGCCGCTGAAGATGAGATCGAATTGCTCATCTTTGATGGCAGCGGCAAAGGCGCGGGCAATATGGATTGCATCGAGCCCGACAAACGCCTGGTCTTCCAGATGAATGGCCCGATCGGCGCCCTTGGCCAGGGCCTCGCGCAGTACCTGCTGCGCCCGCGCCGGCCCGGCGGTGATGACCACAACTTCTCCGCCGTGCTTTTCTTTTTGGCGCAGGGCCTCTTCGAGTGCATAGGCGTCAGGCTCGTTGACCTCGTAGGAAACGTCTTCGCGAATCCAGGCGCCGCTCTCGTTCAGTTTCAGGGGAGCGTCTTTTTGAGGAACTTGCTTCAGGCAGACAAGAATCTTCATGGGTCCTCGGGTGTAGGTCGAACAAAAAGTATAAATCAGGGCGATTGTGTAATCGGGTAATTGTGTAATTGAAACCTATTGAAGCTTCTAGCCGCTAGCTGTTTTTGGGCGTGTAAGCTGCATGCATCATTCACGTCCAAAAACAGCTAAAAGCTAGTAGCTAGCAGCTTTCTCATGACTCAATCCAAGAACGCCACCGATTGCACCCCGGTAATTTCGAAGCGTTTGCGGCAGCGCATGTTCTTGCACATGGCCATGTCGTCGCGGCGCACCATGTAGGTGCGGGCTTTGGCGAATTTGGCGCGGTCGCGCTCGTCGGCCCGGGGCGGGAGCTGGCGCTTCTTGGTGCGCACCAGCCAGTTGATTTCATACTCGGCCGCTTGCTTGCAATGCGGGCAGTTCAGGTTGGCCGGCTTCTTTTCTTCGCGTTCGTCGTAAAATTCGCGCTCATCCATCAACGGAATTATTGCATAATCAAAGCACCAGCGGCGGATAATGCCTCAAAAGAAGAAACAGAAGCGTTTCAGCAAGGTGAAGGCGGTCAAGGAACTGGCGCGCGAGCGCGTGGGCACGCCCCCGGCGGTGCGAAGGGAAGAAAGCACGAAGAAACCGAAGAAGGAAAAACATAAACCCACGCTGGGGAAATTGCTGCAAGAGGGGGAATAAAGTCGCCAGTTGCCGGTGGATTTACGATTTATGAAGTACGATTTACGATTTGCTTCGGAAGCTACCCAGAGAAAAATGTCATCTCAGCACCAGCAATATCGCCGTGGTGAATTCACCATCAGCACCGATCCGGCAAAGCTGGATGTGGCGGCGGTGCATGCCTTCCTGGCGCAATCCTATTGGGCTGAGGGCATTCCGTTACGCATTGTCGAGCGCTCCATCCACAACTCGCTTTGTTTTGGACTGTATGAAGACGACGCCCAGATTGGATTCGCGCGCGTCATCTCAGATTTTGCGACCTACGCTTATCTGGCCGACGTATATGTTCTGGAAAAATATCGCGGACGCGGCCTGGCCAGGTGGATTATGGAGTGCGTTCAGCAGCATCCGGAATTGCAAGGCCTGCGGCGCTGGGGCCTGATCACGCGCGATGCGCACGGATTATACGAGCCGTTTGGCTTTACGCGGCTGGCCAAGCCGGAAGGTTATATGGAGAAGGTAGTAGTAGACATTTATAAAAAGTCTTCTTCAGCTAAGAGCAAAAGCTAACCACAAAGGGCACGAAGGTTGTCACAAAGGGACACAAAGGTCAAAGCAATAGTTTATTCTTTATCGTGATATGGGCGGACGGTAACGAAACGTCTGAATAGTGCTCCTGCTGGGCAGGTAATTGTTATCTCCCAAATAAACTGCTTTGATCTGGTGGAACCCACCTTTAAGCTGGTTTGTGGTCAGAATTGCCTGACTCGAAGATACACTGGCAGTGCCAATCACAGTATCCCCATCCACGAAATCAACTGAGCCCGTAAGTGCCGGTCCTGTACCCTGAACGGTAGCGGTGAATTGCAAAGTAGCACGTAGGCGAGAGGGAAGCACTGGAGAAATTTGCAGATTTGTAGTGCTGGACGTGCTCGCTCCAGTCGGGGCATAGCAGGTGTTCCGCAGATTGGACCACTCTCTTTGCACAGTGTAGCCGGCAACAACTACGTGCTGATGGTTGCAGAGATCGCCAATTTCGGCGTTGGTGTTAGCGTCATACCAGGCAAGTGGCCGGTCAAAAGCCGAAGCAAGCCCGACTTCGGTATCAGTAATGCTCTCCGCCAGCTCATGTGACGAGACTGATGTCAGGTTATCGAACACAGTAGGACCGCTTCCGCAACCCCCATTACAACTGCCAGAAAGATCGGGCAGCACTCCGTAGGGAATTGAGAGATTGTTGTTTACGTAGGTGCCGTGATAACCGCAAAACTGCTGGCAACTAGATGCGCCTTGCAATGTGATGGTATATCCTAGCGGAAAATAAACCATGTAGAGAGTGTTCACATTTCCCGCACCATCGGTGGCGGGAGAGGGAAGGTTATGCGCGGCGATTTGAGCTTGAAGTTCCGCTATGATATCGCTGTCATCAACCGTAGTGCCCGTGTTTATAGAGGGGGTAATAGTGTAGGGGCCAATAACCGTGCCGCGACCAATCGTCTGATTGCTTCCAAGTTGACCATCTGCAAGACCATTCAGACCCGCCGTGTCATATTCGTTGAGCATATCAAGATAGGGGCCATTGGTAATGGTGCTGTAAAAGCCCCCAATCTGGCTTTGGGTTGTGGCATCCACGCCAGAGGTCCAGAAGACCACGGCCACCTGAACATTTGAGATTACCCTGCCGCCATAGTAGTTCAGATGAAAACCGCTCAGGTTGACGATTCCGCTGGACTGCGGTGACCTTGGCGTTCCCAAGGGGACAATGCGCTGTTGAGCGAGTGCAGAATAGGGAAATGCGAAAAGGACAAAGGCCAGAGATGCGACTTTCGTTGCCGCACTTAGAGAACTGCACATTGAGATCGGGCAAGCGAAATTTTTGCGCATGAAGATTTCTTCGAGCCGGGTTTTGCCCGGCCGATAATCAAAGCCGAAACAGAGGGGGAAGAACGATTATAACCCGGTTTTCGCCCTCTTCCTGATGCTGTCGTCCTGTTCGTTGCGTATATGGCTATCCGCGTGAATCTGTAGAATCTGCGGTAGTTTTTTGCTCTTGCATATACCAACTGGTTAACAAGCCACGTTCCTCTTGCGCCAGAGCGGCCCGAGATGGGAAAATTGAGAATTGCTCCAACGGCCAGCAGGCGGCTGTGGATTGTTTGCGTCCGCCGAGGCGGTGGGGGCATCCAAGCAAGTGGAGTCACAAGTAATGCTAACGGCTTCAACAACCCCGTAGGTCGGGGCCTTGAACGCAAGGCCAGTGGATTTACTGGAGCCGATAGGTGCTTTCAACATCCCCGTTTCGGGCCTGAAGTAAAGGGCGCCGGGACTGAAGGCGGAACAAAATGGCTACAGCAACACCAGCAGTAACGTGCTCGCTTGAAAACTATCTGACGCAGCCCGATCACTCGGTAGATCCGCGTATTGCCGCGGCCCGGGCCGAGCTGGGGCGCAATCTTGTAATCTTAGGCCACCACTACCAGCGAGATGAGGTGATCCGCTTCGCCGATTTTCGCGGAGACTCTTACCGCCTCTCGAAGATCGCCTCTGAGGCCGAAAGCCGCTACATCGTCTTCTGCGGCGTGCACTTCATGGCCGAGAGCGCCGACGTGCTCAGCCGTCCCACACAAAAAGTTATCTTGCCTGACCTCAATGCCGGTTGCTCCATGGCCGACATGGCCGAGATTGGCCAGGTGGAAGATTGCTGGGAGCAGCTTGTGGAGCAGGGATTGAGCGACGATGCCGGCGAGGGCATTACGCCCATCACTTACATGAACTCAACCGCGGCCATAAAATCTTTCTGCGGCCAGCGCGGAGGCATGGTTTGCACTTCGTCCAATGCCGCCGCGGCTTTCCGTTGGGGCTTTGCCAAAAACCCTAAAGTTCTCTTCCTCCCCGACCAGCATCTGGGACGCAACACCGCCTACGCCATGGGTATTCCGCGCGAAGACATGGTGGTTTGGGACCCATATCAGATTATGGGCGGGCAGACGCCTGAGCGCTTGCGGCGCGCGCGCGTGATCCTGTGGAAAGGGCATTGCTCGGTGCATCAGCGCTTCCTGCCGGAGCACGTGGATAAGATTCGCCGCGAGTATCCTGATATTCACGTGATCGCCCACCCCGAATGCCGCTGGGAGGTCTGCCAGAAGGCGGATTCGCTCGGCTCCACAGATAAGATCATCAACACGATCGCCCGGGCCCCAGCCGGCAGCAAGTTTGCCGTGGGGACTGAAATTCACCTGGTGAACCGCCTGGCGAAAGAAAATCCGGATAAAATGGTGGTCACGCTGGATAACTCCGGCTGCCTGTGCACTACCATGTTCCGCATCTCGCCCCAGCACCTGTGCTGGGCGCTGGAGAACCTGGTGGAAGGCAACGTGGTCAACCAGATCAAGGTTAACGATAACGATAAATATTGGGCGCGGATGGCGCTGGACCGCATGCTGGAAATTCAGTAAGGATTTTTAGAAATAGCCAAGAGACGTAGCGAGCTGCGTCTCTACGAATAAGAATTCAAAATATTCAAATATGGCAGAACGAACTTTTACTTTAGAAGAAGCACAAACACTGGTTCCCGTTCTGGAATCGCTGCTGCGCTCCGCCATGGAGGGCAAGAAGCTAATTCAAGACGTTGAGGCCGAACTGCAGGAAACCTGTCACAAAGTTTTTCTCAATGGCGGCACCTTTGTAGATGTGGTGCCGCTGGCCCGCCGCAAAGCCGAACGCGATAAAGCCGTGCAGACCGTCAAAGACTCTCTCGCCGAGATTGATGCCACCGGCGTTCAGGTGAAGGACCTGGATATCGGCCTGCTGGATTTTCCCTGCCTGGTGGAAGACCAGGTCATCCTGCTGTGCTGGAAGCTTGGCGAGCAGAAGATTACCCATTGGCACGGCATGACCGAAGGCTTTCGCGGACGCAAACCTATTGACGAACGCATCGTAAAGGCCAAAAAAGAAGACAAGCCGAATTAGCTATTTGAACCGCGGAGACGCGGAGAATTGGGTCATCTGGTCATCGGATCATTTAATCATTGGGTAATTGTGTAATTTGTAATTCGGGGGTTGGCTCAATTACATAATTGATAAATTACTCAATTCTGCAATGACCCGATGATTCAATGACTCAATTCCTCTCTTTAGTTACTTTACCGCTGCCGACTCGGTGGCGGCGACAGCTCTTATTACTTTGTTGCGTCCGGCGTCTTTAGCGGCATAAAGAGCGGTATCAGCGGCTTTGACCAGCGCATCACGCGTGCTGCCGTGCTCGGGGAAATCGGCCACGCCGATGCTCACGGTTAATGGGCGTCCCAATCCGGGAAAGTGGAAATTTTCCACATAGCGGCGCAATTTTTCAGCGACCGCTATGGCTTTTGCTTCGGTAGTCTCCGGCAAGAGCACAACAAATTCCTCTCCGCCGTAACGGCATACGACGTCGGCTTTGCGAAGGTGCTTGCTGAAAAGGTTTGCGACCTGGCGCAACACCTCATCGCCCAGAATGTGGCCAAACTCGTCGTTCAGGTTCTTGAAATGGTCAATATCAATCATCAGCATGGCCATGCCGTGTTCGTAACGCGAGAGGCGGTCAATCTCCGCGATCAGCACTTTTTCCAGGTGGCGCCGGTTATAAATGCCGGTGAGGCCGTCAGTGTCTGCCATGTCCTCGGCTTTCTTGAGGGATTGCGCATTATGGATGGCATCCGCGCAGATATCGGCCACCGCCTCGAGGGCGTGAATATCTTCGTCGCGAAAGGAATCAGGGGTCTCATTTTCCAGGGCCAGCACCCCCACTTTCTGGCCGAGTGAGACCAGAGGAACGCAAACTTGCGCCTGGGTCTCTTTGAAGCCGGCAATGTATTCCGGATGAGACTTTGCCTGGTTGGCCACGATCGTCACACCCTCTGAAAGTGCGTGTCCGCAAATGCCGGAATTGGGCGGCATCTCGAAACCCAGGGTGACAAGCTCATGGAGCTTTCCTTTATGGGCCCGCAAGACCAGTTTTTTGCGCTCCACCGTGAGCAAGATGGCGTGGTCCACGGGGAAATATTGCAGCACCAGATCGCAAATCGCCGGCAACAGCGCATCCAGCTTCATGAGGGCGCGGGTTTCCTTGGCAACCGCATTGATGGCCTCAAGCTGCCGCGTGCGGCGCTGCTCGCGCGAATACAGCTCCGCATTCTGGATGGCAATGGAAGCTTGCGTGGAAAAAAGCGTCAGCAGATCAATGGTTTCGCGGTCGAAGCCGTCGACAATGTCTTTTTGGATATCCAACACGCCCACCACTTCGTCGCGCACAAGCAGCGGGATGGCCAGCTCGGAGCGCGTGCTTTTAAGGGCCTTGGATTTCAGATAGCGATGGTCCTTGTGTACATCGGGCGAATAGATGGGCCGCTTGACTTTGGCGGCGGTGCCGGTAAGCCCGGTTCCCAACGGGATACGCAGGTTCAGCGGGGGCTGCGTGCATCCAAAATGATTTCTAACGCACAGCTCCTGGGTCTTCTTGTCCAACAGCAGGATCGTTCCGTTATCCAGATTGAAGTAATCGCGCACCGTGTGGAGAATGCGGTCGAGCACCTCGTCCAGATCAAAAGTGGAAAGTACAATCTGGCTGGCATCGTATAAGATGGCGATTTTCTGCATATCCAGGAAATGGGAGAGTTGAAAAAATTGTACAGCGAAAACAGCTCAAATGGCTGTTAATTTGTTAGTTACTTCGGTTACCGGCGGTCAAGCCACAAAAGCAGGCCATAAATCACGCTGGATATCAGGCAATAAACCATTAATCCCAAATCTAAGTGAAAAACCCGGTGCTGTGCCGCTGCCGGCAGATAAGGCCGCAGGATCCAGTAAATTGCCGCCCCCGCCAGCACCGACGCCAAAGCTTTGAGAAATCGCCGCAGCATGTAATCCAACCCAAATTCTTAAGGATAGTGCATGGGAATGCTTTGCAGTGCGGGCGACGGCGGGTAAGTGGTGTGGATTTCTGAGAACCGAGAACTGAGAACCGAGAACTTCTATAATCCATCTCAGACCTGAGACGGAACCCTAAGAAATGCCCGACCTCACCACACCAGTGCAATACCTGAAAGGCATCGGCCCGCGCATTGCCGACCTGCTGGCCGCCAAGCGCATTCATACCGCCGAAGACCTGCTTTACTACCTGCCGTTTCGTTATGAAGACCGGCTGAATCCGCGCGGGATTGCTGAGCTGCGCGAGGGGGAAATGGCGAGCGTGATTGCTGAAGTCCGCAACTCAGGCCTGTTTCGCACCAAGCGCATGCCCATTTTTCAGATGACGGCCTCGCAAGGACGCGCCAGCCTGAACTGCATTTGGTTCAACGGAGCCTATCTTAAAGACCGCTTCAAGCCCGGACAAACCGTTGCCCTCTATGGCAGGGTCGAGCGCAGTACGTTTGGCCGAGGAGGGCTGCAGATTATCCAGCCGCAGTTCGAGGTTCTGGCTGATCCCGATGATGATGCCGAAACCCAGGCCGCGAATTCACTCGAGGTTGGCCGCATCGTTCCCATTTACGAATCGGCAGCCGATCGCAAGCTGACCTCAAAATGGTTTCGCCGGATCATTCGCGGCGCGCTGGAGCAGGTTGTGCCCGAGGGCGCGGCCAAAGGCACTCTGCCCGAGAGCCTGCCTCCGGCCACGCGCACTCGCATGGTGTTGCAGTCGCGGGCGGAGGCGCTTTGGGGTGTCCACTGGCCGGAACCGGAGACAGAATTTTCCAAATTGCAGGCGGCGCGCACGCCGGCGCATCGCCGGTTGATCTTTGAAGAGCTGTTTTTTCTTGAGTTGGGACTCGAACGCAAGCGCAAGATCATGCGTGCGCGACCGGGGATCGCCTTTGAGATCAATGACCGTGTGCGCGCCGCGTTGAAGCAGATTTTGCCCTTTCATCCTACGGATGCGCAGAAGAAAGTCCTCAAAGAAATTGCCGGGAACATGCAGCAACCGGTCCCCATGCGGCGTTTACTGCAGGGCGATGTGGGTTCGGGGAAAACTATCATCGCCCTGCAGGCGGCGATCATCGCCATTGAAAACGGCTACCAGGTTGCATTGATGGCGCCCACCGAGATACTAGCCACGCAGCATTTCTTGAGCGCTCGTCGCATTCTTGAGCCGGCGGGATACCGCATTGTCCTGCTGACCGGGTCGCTGGAACAAGAGCGCAAGCGCGATACCCGCCGCCATATTGCGCACGGAGACGCCCAGCTTGTGATCGGCACTCATGCTCTGATTGAGGAAAAAGTCGAGTTTTCCAAACTGGGATTGGTGATCGTGGATGAGCAGCACCGCTTCGGCGTGCTGCAGCGCTTCAAGCTGATGAAAAAATCTCCGGAAAACTCCGTTGAAAAGCACGACGCCGAGCCGGATACGCTGGTTATGACGGCCACTCCAATTCCACGCACCCTGGCGCTTACGCTTTACGGCGATCTGGATATCAGCATCCTCGATGAGCTTCCGCCCGGGCGCTCGCCCATCGTGACCCGGCGCGTCTCGGACGAACGGTCGACTGAGGTCTGGGCTTTCCTGCGAAAGCAGGTTGCCGCCGGACGGCAGGCTTACGTTGTTTATCCGGTAATCGAGGAGAGCGAGACCCTGGACCTCAAGGCAGCCACCAAAATGTATAACGAGCTCAGCAAGCGCATTCTTCCCGATCTGCGGGTCGGCTTGCTGCACGGGCGGCTCGACCCTAACGAAAAAGATGCGGTCATGCGCCGCTTCCAGCGCGGAGAGCTCGATGTGCTGGTTGCCACCACGGTCATTGAAGTCGGCGTAGATGTCCCCAACGCGAACCTGATGGTTATCGAACACGCCGAGCGCTTCGGTCTGTCGCAGCTCCACCAACTTCGCGGACGCATTGGCCGCGGTCAGGCCAAATCGTTCTGCGTGCTGATGACCGGGGGCAAGGTCTCCGAAGAAGCCGAGCAGCGTCTCGATGCCATGGTGCGCACCACCAACGGCTTCGAGATCGCCGAACTCGACCTGCAACTGCGCGGCCCGGGAGAATTCTTTGGCACGCGCCAGGCCGGGATGCCCAGCTTCCGCGTCGCTAACCTGCTGCGCGACCGCGACATTCTGGAAGAGGCCAAGCGCGAGGCTGCTCTGGTGGCCTCCGCTCCCAATGCCGAGGTTACGGCTGAAGAGCTTTCGCGAACCCTGCATTATCTGCAAACCCACTGGCAGAGAAGGTATGGATTAATCGAGGCGGGGTGAAGAGAGTTTCGAGTTTCCAGTTTTAAGTTTGTGGCGCCGGCGGTCACGGCTGTCCCCGTCGCGTATCACATGTCGCCTGAATTCTGCCAACTCGAAACTGGAAACTAGAAACTTGAAACTACTTCGCAGGGCAGTCAACCGCGTCTTTCGCGTACAAGACAATCAAAACCTCCCGAAGCTGGTGTTCGCACGAGTGCGAATAGATCAATGCGAGTTCATTACGAAAAAGCGGCACTTTCGGATCCAGGTCCGGAGTGGTTAGCAGGAACCAGGTACGCGGCGGTGGCGCTGCTTTTGCAGCTTCGAGAGCTGTCTCGGGACGCTGATGGGCGGCGGGCAAGGTGAAGCCCGGGCCGCGCCCCGGAAAGACAATCTGTGGCATTGGCCGTTGCTGTAGCCAGTACCAATTGAATGGCGCTCTGCCTATGTCCGGCAAAAAAAGCGCGCCATCGCCGGCCACGGCATGCGCCGCCAGATAGCGGCCAGCACTTCGCCAGTCCTGATGGGGTTGCTCGAAGCTCTTGCTCGCCAGCGTGGCCTGCAGCAGCACCAACGACAGAAGAACCGCCAGCGCCGATGCGGCAATCGGCTTTAATTCCGTGAGCCCGGTGGCAACCACCATCACTAACGCAGGAAGCACGAGCAGCAAATAGCGGGTGACCAGCATGGGTTTGACGATGCTTACGGCCAGCAGCAACACGGGCATAAACAGCAGCCATGTAACCGGCGCCGCTGCATTCCAGGCGGAAATCGAACGGCCGTTTGCCACCACTATTTTCGCCGCGTGCCAGCTTGCGAATGCAACCACCAGCGCGAATGCGGCGACCAGGAGCCAACGATTGCCGCTGATCACAAGCGCCGAATGCAGCAGCCGGGCAGAAGTCGCTGGGGGAACCCAGTTGATGCCACCGCGATGCGCAAATCCATAAAGCACAGCGGGCGCAATCATGGCCGCCGTCATCAACGAAAGTTTACGAAGCCTGTAAACTGCCTCGCCCGGAGCGAAGCAATAGACCGAGATCCATTGCGAGATGAGCACTAGACCAGCGAAGAAATGTCCATAAGTCGCGAGGCCTGCCGTGATCAGATACATCCAGCGCATCCGCCGGCTGTCGTTTTCGACCAAATGCGCAAGCGCAAGCCATGAAAGGCAGAGCATGAAAACCACCATGCTGTAACTGCGGGCTTCCTGCGAGTAGCTCACGTGGAAGTCGTGAAGCGCAAGCAGCCCAACCGCCATCAGACCCGCGAACACACCCGATAAGCGTCGGAGAAGTATATAGACTACCGGCGCCGTAGCCGCTCCGAACAGCGCAGAGGGCAGACGCACCATGAATTCGCTGTGCCCGAGAAAAAGCCAGCCGCGCAGCAAAAGATAATACGGCAGCATGTTGGCTTCCCCGTGCCAGAGGAAGCGCAGCCAATCGCGCAGAGGCATGGTGGCAAACTGCACGCTGGCGCCTTCGTCGAACCAGAGGCTGCCATCGCCGAGATGCCGCAACCGAAGCAGAAGAGCGAGAATGGTGAGCAGAGTTATGGCCGCAGTCGCCCAATCGATTTTGCGCTGCGATATTTGACTCCCGTTGATTACGGTGCTCGGTTGGTTAGCAACGACCGTAGGGATGACGTAGTGAAGCCTAACATCTTAACAGCCGTCACAGCGGTTTTGGCGTGGCGGATTCGGGATCGTAGATCAGTTTGCCCCCAGTTCCACATGCAAACTCTGAAACGTGTGGGCAAGATGCTCCCACGACAGCCGACGGGAGGCCGGCGCTACGTCAAAATTGGAATGTGTGGCAGACTATGAACGTGCCCACCAGCGGCAAATCCGATCTTTACCGCCTGCTTCCTTCGTTGGACGAAGTTCTGCAGGAGATGGCCGAGGTTGTTCGTGCTGAAGGCCACGCCGCCGTTGCCGACGCCGTTCGCAGCGTGCTGGCCAGGTTGCGGACTGAAATATCTTCCGGCCGTCTCGACAGCAAGGCCGTCGAAGTCGCGGTGCAGGGAATTCCTCAGGCGGTGGAGCGCGAGCTGCGCCAGTCGCTGCAACCTTCGTTGCGTTCGGTGATTAATGCCACCGGTGTCATCCTGCATACCAATCTGGGACGCGCACCGCTGGGCGGAGCCGTGCTGCAAAGAATACGGGAAATCGCGGCAGGTTACTCCAATCTTGAATTCGATATCGAGCATGGCGAGCGCGGCAAACGCGATTCGCATATCGATAAATTATTTGCCAAACTTTTTGCCCAGCAATTAGGCGAAGCGGCCAACGGGCTTTCCACCGTGGTGGTTAACAATAACGCTGCTGCGGTCCTGCTGGCGCTCAATACGCTGGGCGAGGGCGGTGAAGCGGTAGTATCGCGCGGAGAGCTGGTGGAAATTGGCGGCAGCTTCCGCATTCCCGACATCATGGCCAAGGCGGGCGCTGCGCTGCGCGAGGTAGGCACCACGAACCGCACCCGTGTCTCAGACTACGAACGCGCCATCGGCGAGAAGACGCGATTGCTGCTGCGCGTGCATCGCTCCAACTTTGCCATGGTCGGTTTCACCGAGCAGCCGGCGTTGACCGAGTTGGTCGCGTTGGGCCGCAAGCACAAACTTCCCGTTTTGGAAGATTTAGGCAGCGGTGCGCTCTTCGACCTGCGCAGCATCGGGGTAAGCGGCGAGCCGGGCGTAACCGACAGTTTGCGCGCCGGAGTGGACATCGTGACCTACAGCGGTGACAAGCTTCTGGGCGGACCACAGGCGGGTATCTTGAGCGGGAAAAAAGAGCTGATCGCGCGCATTCGCCAGAATCCGCTCTTCCGCGTGTTGCGCGTGGATAAGCTCACCTATGCCGGGCTCGAAGCCACGCTGCTGGCCTACATCCGAAACGACAGCTCGGCAGTCCCGGCGCTACGCATGATGCATCTGCCGGCGGATGCGCTTCGGCAGCGGGCGGCGGAGGTTCAGAAATCTCTGGCCTCTGCTTCCAGTTTGAAAATTGAAATTGTCGTTGGCGAGTCGGTCATCGGCGGCGGAGCTGCCCCGCAGGCCACCTTGCCAACCTGGCTGCTGGCGCTGGACTCTCAACGATTGAGTGCGGAGGCTTTAGCCGGCTGCCTGCGCGCCACCGAGCCCACGCCCATTATCGCGCGCGTGGAAGAGGGAAGAGTGCTGCTCGACCTGCGCACCGTCTTCCCGGAACAGGATTCGCTGATTGTGCAAGCGTTGTCGGCGATTGATTCTCTGTAAATCTTCGGATGATAGCCGATTATCGTTCCGAGCACCAGACCTGCCGGGCAGGTTGAAACGGGAATGAACAAAGACTCGATTAGAAAACGGCACTTTGTAAATCGAACTTCTGACTTTCCAGGCCTCCGCGCTCCTCTGCGTCCTCTGCGGTTTGATTTGTTCATTGAGAGAGGCGAAGCGACAAGTTCCAGGTAACAGCAGTGATGCAATGACCCTCTACACCATCGGCCATTCCACTCGTCCGCTCGATGAATTTCTCAAGATTCTGCGCGCGCATTCCATCGCGACCCTGATGGATATCCGCGCCTTCCCCATGTCGCGCCGCATGCCCTACTTTAATCGGGAATCATTGCAGGAATCTTTACAAAAACAAAACATCGAATATGTCTGGATGAAAGAGCTGGGCGGCCGGCGCAAAAAGCTGCGAGACGATTCGCCCAACCTTGCCCTGCGCAACGATTCCTTCCGCAACTACGCCGATTACATGCTCACGCCCGAGTTCCGGCAGGCTGCTCAATGGGTCTCCGAATTTGCCCAACGCGTTCCCACCGCCATCATGTGCGCGGAGAAGGTGTTCTTTCACTGCCATCGTATGCTGGTCTCCGATTACTTCGCGCTCCACGGAACCGAAGTTCTGCACATTCAAGACACCACTCCGCCGCGCTCGCATGTGGTTACGAAAGAGGCCCGTCTCATCGAAGGGCAGGTGATTTACCGCGGCGACATGCTGTTCTAGAACGGTACTCGTATAGAATCATGGGTTATGTCCACGGTTGAGCTGCAACAGGTGCGCAAGAGCTACAACCACATTGTGGCTGTGGACAACCTTTCATTCACCATTGCGCCGGGTACGATCTTCGGTCTCCTGGGGCCGAATGGCGCGGGCAAGACCAGCACCATCCGCATGATGATCGGCATCACCCTGCCCGATTCAGGCGTGGTGCGGCTGTTCGGCTCCCCGTTTTGCCGCAAGCACCTGCAGCGCGTCGGCTATCTGCCGGAAGAGCGCGGCTTGTATAAGAAGATGAAGGTGCTCGAGCATCTTGTGCTGCTGGGAAGGCTGCATGGATTGAGCGCCGCCGAAGCTTCTCAACGCGCCCGGCACTGGTGTGAGCGCATGGAGATCGCAGAAAAATTAGAGAAGAAAGTTGAAGAACTTTCCAAGGGCATGCAGCAGAAGATCCAGTTCATTGCCGCGCTGATGCACGATCCTGATTTCATCATCATGGATGAGCCTTTCAGCGGGCTTGACCCGGTCAACACCGTGCTGCTGAAAGATGTTCTGCTGGAGATGAAGCGCGCCGGCAAAACCATTTTGTTTTCTACCCACCAGATGGAGCAGGTAGAGCGCCTGTGCGATTCCATTACGCTGATCGCTGGCGGCCGCGCGGTGCTGCAGGGGGACCTGCGGCAGATCAAGTCGCGTTACGGCCGCAACAACGTGCACATCGAATATGAAGGCAACGGCGACTTTCTGCAAAAGAATGCGCTGGTCGGCTCCTATAACAATTTTGGGAATTATGTCGAAGTCCATCTTGCTCCCGGCGCCGATGCGCAGGAGTTGCTGCGCTCGGTCGCGGCGCACTCGCGGGTGAATAAGTTCGAGCTGGTCGAGCCTTCGCTGGAGCAGATCTTTATCGACGTAGTAGGAAAGAATAATGCCTGAAGCCCTGCGCAATATCGGATTGATTATTCGCCGTGAGTACCTGCAGCGCCTGCGCACCCGGGCCTTCTGGGTGATGACCTTTTTCATCCCCGCGATGATGGCGGGCTTCACGCTGCTGCCTTCAAAGCTGATGACTATGAAAGTCAGCGGCGTGAAGCGGATCATCGTTGTTTCCGACGATCCGCAATTGGCTGAAGGTTTCAAAGAACAATTCATAGCCAAGGGTAACGGCAGCAGCGAGCAATATTCGGTGGAAACCGATTCCACGGCCACCGACGCCGAGCTGCAACGCCTGAAGAGCCAAGCTGCCAATAAGAAGTTCGACGGCTTTGTCTGGCTCACGAAAGATGCGGTGGCCGGCGGCAAGGTAAATTTCTATACGCGATCAACCGCTGACTTTGAAATGCAGGAGCGCCTGAGCCAGACGCTTTTTCGCTCTGTAGTGCGCCAGCGGGTGCTGGACAGCGGCGCAATCCATGTAGACGTGGACAACCTGCTGAAGCGGGTGCAACTCAACGAGGTTTCGGTCGAGGCGGGCAAGTCAACCGGCGGCGCGCTATTTTTTACCACCGTGCTGCTGGTGGCGGTTCTCTATACGACGGTGATCGTACACGGCGTCGCCGTGATGCGCTCTGTTCTCGAAGAAAAAACTTCGCGCGTCATGGAAGTCATGTTGGCCACGGTTACGCCTAAAGAGCTGATGGCCGGCAAGATGATCGGTGTGGGAGCGGTGGGGCTTACGCAGATTGCCGTCTGGGCGATTGTCGCTGCAATCGCCCGTGGTTCGGCCATGGCTGCAGCCAGTGCTATGGGCGAAAGTGTGCATCTCTCGCCTGCTACGAGTATCTACTTCACGATTTTCTATGTACTTGGATTCATGCTTTATAGCTCCATGTCTGCCGCGCTCGGAGCCATGGTCAACTCCGATGAAGAGGCGCAGCAGCTCAGCTTCGTGGTGGTGATGCCCATCGTGGTGGCTATGATGTTCATGATGGTCATCTTTCGCGCGCCCAGCGCACCGCTTTCGGTAGCGCTTTCCCTGGTGCCCTTTTTTGCCCCCATCCTTATGTTTATGCGCATCATGGTGGAGCAGCCGCCTATGTGGCAAATTGTGTTGTGCATTGCCTTGATGATCGCCACAATCTACGTGGTGCTGAGTATATGCGCGCGCATCTATCGCGTCGGCATTCTCATGTACGGAAAGCGGCCTACACTGCCCGAGATCATAAAATGGGTGAAGTACGCCTGAGGTAACGTGGCCACCCAATCCACAGCGATTGCCGACGAGAGCGCCCGGAGAAAATTTACGCTGCGCCAGCGCCTCCTGCTCTGGCTCATCAGTTGGTGCGGATATCTCGCCATCCGCCTCATCGGTCCCACCCTGCGCTACCACGTTTCTTACGAAGAGGGCGCAATTGCGCAGGAAGGCGTCTTCCCGGGAATTTACGTCTTCTGGCATCGCTGCGTGTTTCCTGCCGGCTATCGTTATCGCGATCGCGATATCGTGGTCATGACCAGTCGCAGCTTTGATGGCGAATACATTGCGCGCACCATCGAGAAGCTGGGCTTCCGCGCCGTGCGCGGCTCCAGCAGCCGCGGAGGCGCCTCTGCCCTGCTGGCCATGCACTCCGAGTTGGAGGCCGGCCGCGGGGTGGCATTCACCATTGATGGCCCGCGCGGCCCGCGTTATGTCGCCAAGCCCGGCCCTGTGCTTCTCGCCCGCAACACCCAACTTCCACTCACTGCTTTTTATCTGGCCGTGGAACGCGCCTGGGTGCTCAATACCTGGGACGCCTTCGTGCTGCCCAAACCTTTTTCGAAGGTCGAAGTGCGGATCAGTAAGATCATCCAGTTGCCACCAGAGGCTTCACTCGATGAATGCCAGGCCATCATGCAAGCAGCGCTGGAGCGGGTCACCAAATACGCGGAAAATCAATTTGCAGATAAAACAAAAAATGAGACGGTTGGCTGAAATTTTCCTTTTGCCGTCAAACTATTCTGAGTACTGAGAACCGAGAACTGCGTTCAAAATGTTTGTCTCCAATTTCAACTATCATCTGCCGGAAGAGCTGATCGCGCAGCAGCCGCCTGCTGACCGCGCCGGCTCGCGCATGCTGCGGCTCGATCGGACTTCAGGCCAATGGCGGGACCGCAGTTTTCGCGAGTTGCCCGATCTGCTGCGTCCGACGGACTTGCTGGTCTTCAATAACACCAGGGTCTTTCCCGCCCGGCTCTACGGCCACCGTGCCGGAGTGCGCTCGCAACCGGTGAGCCTGCGCAATCCGGCGTCGAAGGAATTCTTGCAGGGGAAGATCGAGGTGCTGCTGACCAAGCAGCTCTCGCCCGATCCGGCTTCTGCTTCGTTTTGGGAGTGGCAGGCGCTGGTGAAGCCGGGGAGAAAGATCGGACTAGGCGAGAAGATTTATTTCGATCAGTCGCTGGAGGCCGAGATAATTGCCCGCGGCGAATTTGGCGAAAGAACGCTGCGTTTCACGCCGGTCGATAATTTTTTTGCGGTGCTGGAAAAGATTGGCCACATACCGCTGCCGCCTTACATCTCTCGCGCCGACAGCCAGGCAGACCGCGACCGTTACCAGACGGTCTATGCCCGCGAACGCGGCTCGGTTGCCGCTCCTACAGCAGGATTGCACTTCACTCCTGAAACACTTGAACGCATTGGCGCTCGCGGCATTGAGACTGCCGAGATCACATTGCATGTAGGTCTGGGAACATTTCAGCCCATTCATGCCGAGCGGGTGGAAGACCACAAGATGCACCGTGAGAGATTTTCCATCTCGCCTGAAGCCGCGCAGAAAATCAACGCAGCTCTGAGTTCTGGAAGACGGATCGTGGCTGTGGGCACGACAACGGTCCGAACCTTGGAATATTGCGCTGCTCAGCTTCCACAGGGCCGGCCTTTGCGCATCGAACCGCACTCGGGAGAGGCTGAGCTGTTCATCTATCCTGGATTTCAGTTTCGCGTGGTCCAGGCATTGCTCACCAACTTCCATCTGCCGCAATCCACGCTGCTCATGCTGGTGAGCGCATTCGCCGGCCGCGAACCTGTTTTGGCTGCGTACAAACATGCGGTGCAGCAGCGGTACCGCTTTTTTTCTTATGGGGACTGCATGCTGATCGAATAATTTGGTTCATTGATTCATTGGGTCATCGGATCATTGAGTCATTGTCTCGCAAGACACACACTTTTGGCCTGATCGCCCGATGACCCGATGACCCGATGAATCAATCCCCTCGCTCCTGTTAGACTTTTACTTGCCCGTGACTTCTCCAACTCCAGCCAAGCCTTCGGTCTTTCTAATTGACGCCATGTCATTCATCTTCCGCGCGTATCACGCCATGGCACGACAGAGACCGATGTCCACCAAGACCGGCGTTCCCACCGCGGCGACCTATGTTTTTGTCAACATGCTGCGCAAGCTGCGCGCCGATTTTTCGCCGCAATATCTTGCCGCTGTCTTTGACGTGGCTGGCCCCACCTTTCGCGATGAAAAAGGCGGCACGGTGGCTTCCATCAGCAAGTTTGATATCAAGACCCAGACCTTCAAAGAAGAGGCTTACGGAGGCTACAAGGCCAACCGCGCCGAGATGCCGCCCGACCTGGCGCAACAGTTACCCTATATACGGCGCGCTCTCGAGGCTTATCGTATTCCCATTTTGGAGCTGTCGGGGTTTGAGGCCGATGACGTGATTGGCACCCTGGCCGGCAAAGCTGCCGCCGCTGGCCATCCCGTTTTTGTCGTCTCCAGCGACAAAGACATGCTGCAGCTCGTCAGCGATAAAATCCGCGTGCTCAACCCGCCCAAAGACAACTTGGTCTGTGACGCCGCCAAAGTTGAGGAAATCCTGGGAGTCCGCCCCGAGCAGGTCATTGACGTGATGGCGCTGCGCGGCGATGCCATTGATAACATTCCAGGCGCTCCCGGAATCGGGGACAAAGGTTCAGTCGAGATTATTCGCCGCTTTGAAACCCTGGAAAACGCTCTGGAACACGCCGCAGAAGTTGAGAAAAAGACCTACCGCGAATCGCTGCTGAACCATCGCGACCAGATTCTCTACAGCAAGCAGCAGGTGACCATTGATAATAATGTGCCGGTAGAGTTGAATCTCGATGCCATGATCGCGCGCGAGCCCGACAACGAAGCTTGCCGCAAGCTCTTTACCGAATTGGAATTCACTACTCTGATTGCTGAAGTGGCCGCGCCCACCGCAGATTGGGGCGAGACTCGCTACGAGAAGACCGACTCGGCGAAAGAAATCGAGAATCTGCTGAAGAAGCTGAAGCAGGGAACTTCGCTTGGGGTTGCGCTGCAGGCGCCTCAAGCCGAAACCAGTGAAGAAGAGGACGAACCAGAACTGAATGGTTCGGAAGAAACCGGAGGTCTGCTGTTCGCCGCTCCCTCGCCTGCCGCGGCTAAAGTTGCCGCTGTTTCCACGATCGCTATTTCGGCGCAGCAGGGTGAGGCGCTGGCCATCGAGTTTGGCTCAACTGCGGCAGCGCGGGCGCTTTCTGCTGGGCTTGAAGACCCGGCTGTTCCCAAGGCGATCCATGACTCTAAAGCTGCCATGCGGCTGCTGAGGTCTTCGGGCACTACGCTTGCCGGCGTCAATGACGATCTGCAGATTTACTCTTATCTGCTGAATCCAACCTACTCTTCTCATCGCCTGGCTGAGATTTCCCTGCGCCGCTTCAACCATAAGCTCTCAGGAGAAATTGCTGAAGCCGCCGATGTTACCGCGCGCCTGGCCGCCGATCTGCGCCGCGAGGTCGGGCAGGCCGGATTGATGAAGGTTTATCAGGAACTCGACCTGCCGCTTGTGCCCGTGCTGGCGCGCATGGAAGAGGCAGGGGTCAAGATTGACAGCAAGGTTTTGGCCGAGATGTCATCGCGGTTGGAGCGGGAATGCGGCGCCAAGGCAAAACAAATCCATGAGCTCGCCGGGGTTGAGTTCAACATCAACTCGCCCAAGCAACTGGGCGACATTTTATTTAACAGGCTCAACCTGCCCAAGCCGGTCAAGTATGGAAAGGGCAAAATGATCTCTACCGCCGTTGATGTGATGGAAGAGCTCGCCCTTACTCATGAGGTTCCCAAATTGGTGCTGGAGTACCGGCAGCTCTCCAAGCTCAAGTCCACGTATGTAGATGCGCTGCCGGTGCTGCTCCATCACAGCACGGGCCGCCTGCATACGACTTTCAACCAGACCGGCACCGCCACCGGGCGCCTCTCTTCCACCAATCCCAATCTGCAGAATATTCCTATCCGCACCGAGCTGGGGCGCGAGATTCGCGCTGCGTTCATCGCCGAAGAAGGCAATGTGCTCATGGCCGCGGATTATTCCCAGATTGAACTTCGTGTGCTGGCCCATTTTTCCGAAGATGAGTTGCTGGTTGAAGCTTTCCGCCGCGGGGACGACATTCATGCGCTCACCGCGGCCCAGGTCTTCGGGGTGCCTCCCATGCTGATTGATGCCGAGCACCGCCGCCGCGCCAAGGCCGTGAACTTCGGTATTGTCTACGGGCTTTCAGCCTTCGGTCTATCGCAGCAGCTTGGCATTGAGCAACGCGAGGCGAAAAGATTCATCGAGGCTTATTTTGAAAAATACAAAGGCGTGCGCAGGTTCATTGACTCGACCCTTGACCAGGCCCGACGCGACCAATCCGTAAAAACTCTTTTTGGTCGCGTGCGGCCCATTCCCGATATTCTCAGCAGAAATCCCAACATGCGCGGCTTCGCCGAGCGCACCGCCGTGAATACCCCCCTGCAGGGTACCGCCGCCGACCTGATCAAGATTGCCATGATCCGCATTGATGGCGAACTGCAGAAGCATAAGCTGAAATCCAGAATGACTTTGCAGGTACATGACGAGCTGGTCTTCGAAGTTCCCGAAGCTGAGGTGGAGCCCGTGCATGCCATGGTCAAAGAGCAGATGGAAAACGTCTATGCTTTGCGCGTGCCCCTGCTGGTGGAAGTGGGCGTCGGTAAGAATTGGCGGGACCTGGAGTTTGACGACTAAGAATTCATGGATGGCTTTGAAACGTTGATTTGATTCCGGGCGGCACAAAATCTAATATTAACCTTATGGATCCTGTAAACGTTAAAGAAGAAGCCAGAAAGCTGATCGAAAAACTTCCTGACGACGTGAGCTGGGATGATCTGATGCATCAGATCTATGTCAGGCAGTCGATTGAACAAGGCTTGGCTGATCGTAATGCCGGTAGAGTTACTGATGTAGCCGAAGTCCGCTCCAAATTCGGACTGTCCCGGTGAAAGTTGTTTGGACCGATATTGCAGTAACTCAACTGCAGGCTATTTATGACTTTATTTCTCAGACCTCGGAAGATTATGCCCTCCGAGTTGTAGACCGCCTCACCAGACGCTCTCAACAAATTGCTACATTCCGCTATCGGGTCGAAGCGTCCCTGAATACGAGGCGGATGAAATTCGCGAGATTATTGAAGGTGCTTATCGTATTATCTATTTTGTAGCGACAGAGCAGATCGAAGTTTGAGCTGTTATCCACGGCGCTCAACAAATCCCGCTTCGGGCTTAAAATATTCGAAGACCATTATTCTTGTGACGCAGAACTATGCAGTTTCCGCCCTTCCCTGATTTCCCGCAACATTCGATCATGCCGGATCCGCCCGATGCGCCGCGCGCGCAGCGGCGCCTTCAGAAACGTCCTGTAGAAAGACCAGAGCGGCAACACCAGACCGGCGGCAAACAGCAGCATTAGCAACAATTGCAGCACCGCCATGCTGTCAAAGACTGTGATCTTCATGATGAGCTCGGGGGCAATCAGCAGGCACACTGCCACGAAGATGAAGCATGCTTCTTGCAGTTTCGGCCATTTGAAGGTTGCAGGCATCACACTCCCAGGGCGGTTTGCAATGCTGTGGCAATTGCATCGGTCCACTTTTTCATCTTCTCTTCCGACTCTGCCTCTACCATCACGCGCGCCAGCGCCTCGGTGCCGGAGTAGCGCACCACCACGCGCCCATTACCCTGCAAATCGCTTTCTGCCTGGGCAATGGACCTGGCGACATCCGGAACTTCAGAGAACGGTTTTTTCTCGCGCACGCGCACGTTTTTGATAGTTTGAGGGAAAACTTTCAGGTCGGCAACCAGTTCAGCCAGGGTCTTGCCGCTGTTGGCGATGATCTCGATCACGCGCAGCGCGGTCAGCAGTCCATCGCCGGTAGTGGCCTCGCCATCGCGGAAGATGATGTGGCCCGATTGTTCTCCGCCCAACATGGCGCCGCTCCGGAGCATCTCTTCCAGAACGTATTTATCGCCCACCGGCGCCCGCAGCATCCGGATACCGGCGCGCTGCAGAGCAATTTCCAATCCCATATTCGACATCGTAGTCGCTACCACCACATTACCCGTGAGCTTGCCCTGTGATTGCATATGGCGGGCCGTCAGCAAAAGCACGGCATCGCCGTTGACCACGTTGCCGCGATGATCGGCAAACAGCGAGCGGTCGGCATCGCCATCAAAGGTGACACCCAGCTCGGCATTCTCTTCAAGAACTTCGCGCGCCACCAGCTCAGGATGCAGCGCGCCGCAGCCTTCATTGATGTTGCGTCCGTTGGGCGTGTCATGAATGAATACCGCATCGCAGCCGACCGCCTCAAAAACTTCGGCGGCAATCTGGCTGGCGGCGCCGTTGGCGCTATCAAAGACTACTTTCATGCGCCGGGTCTTCTCATCCATCTTGCGGTTGATTTGGCGAAGGTTGACCTGCCGCTTCAGCCAATTCACATAAGACGTATGCAATGCCGCGGCGTCTTGCAGGGCTGAAGCAGCCGGCCAAGCGGAGCCCGGTTTTTCGAGCAGGGCAAAGATTTCGCGCTCGATTTCGAGTTCCGCGTTGTCTGAGAGTTTGTAGCCATCGTGCCCGAAGATCTTGATGCCGTTGTCGGTCCAGGGATTATGCGAGGCAGAAATCACAATGCCGGCGTCGAACTCCTGCGTGCGCGCCAGGAAGGCGACGCCCGGAGTGGTAATGACTCCCGCATTCTTCGCCGGCACACCCGAGTGGGCGAGGCCGGCGGCGACGCACTCAGCGATCCAGCGGCTGGAGTCGCGCGTGTCTTCGCCAATGACCACCTGCGCCCGTTTGTTTTTCTGGATCAGGTAGTGGCCCAGCGCCTGTCCAATGATGGTTGTGGTTTGACGATCCAGGGGATACTGGCCCGCGACGCCGCGAATGCCATCCGTACCAAAAAGTTTCCGCTTATCAGCGCTCATAATTGAGGGTCTATGAAGAATGAGGACAGGAACATTGTAATAGAAGCGGCAAAGGGCATGGCGAAGCCTTATCCTTTCTTCACTATCGCTCCGAAGGCGCCCTGCGCGACGCGGGCCGTGATCTCGTCTCCCGATTTCACCTGCGCCGGGTCTTTGACCAGCCTGCCAGTGGCGTCAAAGATCAACGCATAGCCGCGATCGAGAATTTTTACCGGCGAAAGAGACTCCAAATGGACAACGGCCTCTCCCAGCCGCCCCGCCCGGCGCAGAAGAAAATTTCGCATGGCGGAGTGCAGGGTCGCGCTGTGCGCATCAATTTCACGGCGCATGCCGCCGAGCACGCGGCGCAAATCGAAGTGCCGCAGGCGCGTGGCGGCAACTTCCAGACGCCGGCGCTTCTGCTGCGCATGCGATTCATAGGCCCGGCTGAGGCGGTAGGTAAGGTCATCGAGCCGCTGCTGCCGCCGTCCGATGACGTCACGGACCCTGGCCATGGCGCCGTGCTGCGCCAGTTCATTCAGCGCCTGCCGCGCCAGCATGAGTTGATAACGCACACCTCGGCTCAGCCGGTGGCACAGGCTGCCGATGGCGTCTTCCAATTCGTTCCGCGATTGGATCACCAGCTCGGCCGCAGCCGAAGGAGTGGGCGCGCGCAGGTCGGCAACGAAATCGGCGATGGTGAAATCGGTCTCATGCCCGATGGCTGAGATCACTGGCACATGCGAGCCCGCAATCGTACGCGCCAGAGCCTCGTCGTTGAAGCCGGCCAGGTCTTCCATCGATCCGCCGCCGCGGGCGACGATGATGACGTCGACGTCTTTTATGCGGTTGAAATATTTGATTCCCGTGCCCACTTCCGCCGCCGCAGCTTCTCCCTGCACCTGCGCCGGATAGATGACCACATTCACGCCTACGTGCCGCCGGCGCAGAATATTCAGGATGTCTTGCACCGCCGCGCCCCGCGGCGAAGTAACTACGCCAATTCGCTTGGGCAGGGCCGGAACTTGCTTCTTGCGCTCCTGGTCGAACAACCCTTCGGCTTGCAGCCTGGCTTTAAGCTGCTCAAAGGCGATTTGCAGCGCGCCCGCGCCCTTGGGTTCCAGGTATTCGGCGGAAAGCTGCAGCTCGCCGCGGGCTTCGTAGATGGTGACGCGCCCGCGCGCCAGCACGTGCAATCCGTTTTCCGGACGAAAGCGCAGCAGCCGCGCCTGGGTGCGGAACATCACCACGCGCAACTGGGCGTCGTCATCTTTTAAGGTGAAATAAAGATGGCCCGACTCCGCCGGACGGAAGTTGGAAACTTCGCCTTCCACCCAGATGTCGCCATACTCGCGCTCCACCTGCGTGCGCGCGCTCGACATCAGCGTGCGCGGCGTCCATATGCGCCGCGCCGCTGCGGGCGACTGGAAGGTGAACCCAAGCTGTCCGGATTGGCCCGTCTCTGCCATTCAACATAGAGTTTATCTTCTCCGGCGGGCCTATCGCGAACAAGATCAGCGACAGCAGGATGCCGAGGTAATGGGGGTAGGGGGATATTACTCGAGTAATGCTCTGAGCTCCTCAAAACGGCGGATTCTGTTGTATCTACTGGAGATAATCGATCTCGAAGGCGGCACTACTGGAATGTCGAAAGTAGCAGAGCCACCTGCCAGAAAGCTGTTCGGCTCTGTTGACATCGTCGCATTCACGAGCAAGTCCTTCAGAAAAATGCTTTGATGCAACCTGTACGATTGAGACATTTTCGGGGTTCCTTCGGCTGCGCTCAGGACAGGTTCTCGACTCGGGCATTCGCCCTCGCTCAGGATGAACAAACGAATCTGGAGGAACCCGAGGAAACCCTAGATCCCTCCGCTCCGCCGCAAAGTGCGCGGCTCCGGTCGGGATGACAAAGCTGTATTGACGCAAGATTTTCAAAGAACTCTGGGCGAAGCCCGCACACGGCCATGATGACACGAATTCATAAAATCGCAGCCGTTTGATATCACAGGGCGTCTGAAGACCAGAACAGAGACACCTTTTCGTTGTCGACGAGGAAAGACGTGGTTTATTTTCTGAATCGGCCGATTACGAACAGCAGCAGGGAAAGCAGAATGCTGAGCAGGAGCGAAGTCCCCAGGGGAAAATAGATGACCGTATTCTTTCCGCGGTAGGTAATGTCGCCCGGCAGCCGGCCCAGGGGAAGATGCAGGCGCCCGGCAAAGATCAGCACAAGGCCGACCGCCGCCAGAAAGCCCCCGGCAAAAAGCAGCAGTTTACCCAACTCGGGCATAACATAGTTATTCTATTCAAAAACAAAGCCTATCGCGGATTTCACGGATTTACGCGGATCATAAGCTCAATACCTCCGGGCGACGACGCCGGGAGAATTTCAATCGGCCATACGGCTGAAAGGCATTCTTTTCGAAGCTTTTTTTAAGGTCCGCGTAATCGGTGAAATCAGCGGCAGGTTTTTTCTCTTCTGGTTAATCGTCGCTCTCTTGCAGAGGAAGCTGTTTCCACTCCCAGTAGCGAAGCACGTCTTGCTGAGCCTGGTCGTAAGCTGCGTTATATTTATGGCTGTGGGGTGAAGGAAACTTCACAGAATCCACCTTGCGCAATTCGCGCTTCAGCAGGATGCGCTCAAATTCCCGCAATTCGCCATAGGCGTAGATGACGTTATGCTTGTCATAGACCAGCAGGTCAGAGTTTCCGATCGAGGCTATCCGGAGGTAGTGCCGCCCATCGTTCTCGAAGAAATCTTCAAACCTGCTCAAGAACCTCTCGGCTTTGTCCCAGGCGACCGGGTTCGCAGCCTGATACCTGCCTGCTTCTGCCTTGCCGCGCGGAACCGTCAAGACATATAAAATCCCAAACGGCTCGAACATTATTTTCATGAGATCGAGCAGCAGAGAAACATGCTGCGACGAGGGCGCAATCACCAGGCGCTCTGGCCCCGCGGTCTTCTCAATCGCAAAAACGTTGGGATATTGGTAACTTTTTTCCTGGTCGGGAATCCAGCCGAATTTGTAGGGTGTCTCCATGCTGTCGCTACATACCTGTCTTAATTATAAGGCGAGGCTCG
Organism: Terriglobales bacterium; assembly: GCA_035487295.1. Taxonomy (GTDB): domain Bacteria; phylum Acidobacteriota; class Terriglobia; order Terriglobales; family Acidobacteriaceae; genus QIAW01. Next base: position 22,572 of record DATHMH010000042.1, on the reverse strand, counting down.
GGAGAGAGGGAATTGGCCCAGCCGGCCGGCCGAATTTTCTTGTTGCGTGAGCTGGGCGCTGACCGGGTTTTTAGTGGGTTACAGTCACTACGGCGGTGTTGGATTGCACGGGCTTCTGGTCGAGCATCTCCACCTGGATTGAGTACTTGCCGGGGTGGCTCATATCGTGCAACCCGCTCACGTCGCACTCGCGATTCTGCGCTTCTCCAGGATCGAGGAGGTAGCTGACCGGGCGTCCTTTCCATGTCGCGTGGGCGTCTTTCAGTTTTTTACCTTGCTCGGTATCGGGAACCGGGTTCCCATCCGCGTCGCGAACACTCACGATGCAGGTCAGCGGATCGCCAGCGGCATAGGCAAAGCTGATTTGCTGTTGCCGGGAGACGTTTCTGGCCGTGACCTCGACCCGCACCTGCGAGCCCGATTTCACGACACCATTTTGCGGGTCGACGGAAACGGCAAGCGCGGGCTCGGTTTTGGTCTGCGCGGCTATGAAAGCCGGATCGAGCGCTTCCACGTCGTTCACCAGGCGGCCGAGCGCCAGATCCAGGTTCTTGTCGCGATTGCTCTGAAGCAAGGCAGGCTCAACATGCTCAATCAGAGTCCACAAGGCCACGTGGGTCGCCGGGTCGACGATGGTCAAGCGAAACTGCGGATCGTTGTCTGTGCCGCCGGAGGCTGGCCAGTGTTTTGTGCCGCCCGAGACGCTGTACCCGATTACCGGCGCAGCAAAGCTGATCTCGAGGACCAGGTCGGCTTTCGCGGGAGCGTCGACAAGCTCATGGCGCTTCCAGTCTTTCATGGCAGCGTAAAACCGGTTATAGACTTGATCGGACATGACGGCGTAATCGGTTTTGTCGGAATCGATTCCCGTATTGGAGATAAATATATTTTTCGCGGTGGCAATTTGCGCCGGCATGGGCGCCGTAGGAATATCGATCGGTTGCTGCCCCCACAACTGCGGCGCCGATGCCAGAACACCGGCAAGAAAGATGGCGGCCAGAACAAAACCACTGCGGCGGAATCTGCGCGATGGGACAGTTCTCAGCATGGTGTTTCGTCTCCGTTGAATCAAGGCTTGCAGACCACATCCGGCCGCCACGGGGCGCAGCAACGCCGGCCTCCTGTTGCCGGCCGCCAGGGCGTACTAATGTGAGCTGCTTTCATGAATATGATGCCAAAATGGGCAAAGCGTTGATAAATCTTGTAACGCACAGGCAAAGATTTGTTCTCCCGTGAGCGCTTTGGATATTGTTTGCCGGGGCTGAGTCCGAGGCATCTGAATTTGTCAATGCCAGCCGCCGTCAGGGAATACATGCCTCAAATCAGTGAATACTTACACCGGTTGAATTGGCCAGGTAGAAGTCCACGCTAACAGTAGTTTCCATCTCGACCGGGTCGCCGTTGAGGATATACGGGCTGTAGCGCCATTGCTTCACGGCGTCGAGCGCTGCAGGGACGAGCATCGGATTTCCGGAGACGGGATGGAGTTCAATGATGTAGCCCGCTTTATCGATGATGGCATGCAGAACCACCGAGCCCTGAATGCCGCTCTGCCTGGCCTGCTCCGGATACTCAGGGACGACCTTGTGGATCAGGTAGCTTTCAGCAACTCCTGCGGAAATCCTTACTCTATTCATAACAACTTTCGGGTAGCCAGGCGGGGGAGGGGAAGAATCGCTGCCGCTGCCGGGGTTTGCCGCGCTCGCCGGCGAAGCACCTGGGGAAGGAGCGGTGGTGGAGGAAGGCGCGGCGGGCGATGAAGATGAAGCAGGCGCAGGCGCCAGGTTGAAGTTCACCATGACCGTGGTTTCAGCCTCGACGGGTTTTCCCTTGAGAAGATACGGTTTGTAGCGCCACTGCTGCACCGCGTCCGTCGCCGCGGCGACAAGGTAGGGATTGCCGGAAACGGTCTTGACGTCGATGACCTGGCCCTGTTTGTCAACGATTACGCGCAGTTGCACCTGGCCTTGAATGCGGTTCTCCGTCGCCTTGAGTGGATACACGGGCATGATCTTGTGGATCAGGTTGGCTTCCATCTGCCCTGGCGAGACCCGGAACCGGTTGAGAGTTGCCGGCTTGTACGGGTGGCTGGCATCGTTGGTTTGGGTCTGGCTATCTGCCTGCGGCCAGAGCGCGGCCGACGCCAGTAACGCGAGCATGAGCAGTTGCGCTTTCCAGATTGTGTTCATAACCGGAAATTGTAGTCCCAGCCGCCGCCAGAAAACAATGAAAGTCCAGCCGGGGATGTGCGCGGGACGGGAGCAACAACGGCTGGAGTTGTTGGGGGGTGGGGTATTTCTTGAAGTAGTCGATGCAGCGGTAAGCGACTCGAAATCTATCAGATAGGAGAGATGGCGGAGTCATGGGGAAGTAGTCTCTGAACCAGTTCTCGGAACTGCAGTTCTCAGTTCTCGGTTCTCGGTTCTCAGTTCTCGGTTCTCAGTTCTCAGACCGACGACACTGTTGGAGGGGGGTGGGGGGTTACTAAGTAACCTCCGGCGCAGAGGCAGAAATATCCCGTTGCCTATCCTGAAGCCAGGGAGGCATGGCTGGAGTTTTCAAAGACCAGCGGGACAGCGCCCAAATCGATCATGCCAGAAATTTCACCGAAGGCAAGGATTTGATATCAGAGTTCAATTTTGGCAGTGAGTGTTGGGAACGAAAAACCATAAGGAAGGAATCTTTTTAGACCCATGCCACGCGTTGCGTGGCATGGGGCACCCGGCCAGCGCCATGTAACAGATCTGAGCATTCGAAAAACACTTCAGTTTCTGGCAAATGGACGCAGCCGCACCTCTCCTGTGTCGCTTTGGATATTGTTTGCTGGATTTGAGTCTGATGCATCCGAATTGACAATGGCCGTCGCGGCTATGGAGCGAACCAGGCCCGGACCTGGAATTACTGTGATTGTGACTTGAACTGTGCCGGCGTTCGGTATCGCACCGAGAGTGCAATTGACCGGTCCGCTGCCGGTGCAGGCGCCCTGAGACGCGGCAGACTGCACAGAAAGCACACTTCCGGCAATCACCGTGTTCAGATTCACGCCTGTAACATCCTGGCCCGTGTTGGCGACCGTAAAGACAAATGTCAGCGTGCCTCCCACTCGCGCAATTTTTGGGCTGTGTGTCGCGGTCACAGCAAGATCTGTAGTTCCCGTTCCGGCATTGACCGTAAGACCGATTGTCTGTGTTTGCGGAACAACAATTCCGGCGGCGGCGGCACTGATTGTCAACGAATAGCTTCCTAAAGGCGTGTTGGCAGCCGTCGTGACGTTCAGAGTCACGGGAGACGGTGCTCTTTGCAGGCTCACCGTTGCTGGAGAAAAATTGCAACTCACACCTGTGGGAGCTCCCGGGCAAGAGAGGGTCACCGTACCGTAGAAATTCGCCGTCAACTGAAACGTAATGGGAAGCGAGACCGCCCCATTCACCATGGTGAGGCTCGCAGGCTGGGCCGCACTCATAGCAAAGGAGGGAAATTGAAATTCATAAACTCCCATATCGATTGTGGCGGTCCCGTCGAGGTTTCCATCCACAATGCGGGGGTTACCGTCGAGATCGAGAGCGGGCAAATTGGCTGCGGTGTTATCCCCCGCGTCAATCACGGGAGAGCCGGAAAACAGGTGGAAATCCGATGAAGAAATAAACAGCGGGTCGGCGGAAATATTGCCGTTGCTTCCGGAAAAGCCACTGCATAGGCCCGTGTAGGCATTGGCTGCGCTTTGAGAGCTGAAAACATCGTTGAAACGCACGATGGGCGCCTGCTGCTCAAAAAACGGATTGCAAAACAGGCCCTGATCTGTGTTGTTGACGACGATGATGTTGTTCTCAATGGTCGTCGTTGAAGGATTGCCCGCCACCATAATCACCGATTGTCCATTCGCATTATTATTGGCGAACGTGTTGTTGATGAGCTGCATGGGCGTGAAAGTGAACACGCCGGCGCCGCTTGGGGCAGAGTTGCCGGTAATCAGGTTTTGAACAATGATAGGGCCGTCGTTGAGACTGCCATTTTGGATACTAATGGCTCCGCCGTTACTTCCCACGTTGTTCGAGATGATGTTGTTCGCGACGATGACCGGCCCGGTGGAGTTAAGTTCAATTCCCCCTCCGAAGCTGATGGGGCCGATATTGCCGGTGATGATGTTGTTGGTGATCTGCGTCAGTGGAGGGGCAATCGTCCCCCCAACGCTGATTCCCGCCCCTCCGAGTCCTTCGGGAGCATTCGCGCTGATCGTATTCGAATCAATGATCGGTCCGCCAAAGGAGACGTTAATTCCTCCTCCCATTCCCGCGCCTTGATTGTGCGTGATGACGTTTCCCGTAATGGTTGGCGATGCACCTTGTATTTCTACGCCGCCCCCGTCGAATTGCGGGCCGGTGGCGTGCTCGACGGTAAATCCATGAAGAACCGCGGCTCGTGCCTCCTGGTTGTGAAAGTGCACCACGGGCCCCGCGCCCAGGTCGCCATCGATGATGGTTACCGCAGGGCCGTTGACGCTGGTCACGGTGATATTTTTGCCGTTGAAATCAATGTGCTCGTGGTAATGACCGTCAGCCACGAGGACCGTATCCCCGTTGTTGGCAGCGTTGATGCCTGCCTGGATCGTCGGTTGGTCCCCAGGGACATGAATCGTTGTTTGTGCGTACGCGACACAGGAGCAGATGCTCAACAACAACGGGAGAGCACGAGACATAGCCGTTCCACCTTCGCTTTGAAGTTTAGGAATTGGTTGAATTGTTAAAGGGTCTTTCAGATTATACACGCGCCGCCGGGTGCCCTATGCTTTTGCGAAGCAGAGCCTGGGCCTAAAAAAGAATTCATCCTTATTGTTTTCCACTTCGTTAATGCCATCCTGAATCTAATCACTACCTACGCATCAAGCTAAAATCTTCAGAACGTTTATCAGTAGGTGGTGAGATAGTGGAGTACGTAAGACAATAAGGAACAGAACCTTTTTAGGCCCACGCCCCGCTTTGCGGGGCATGGGGCACCCGGCCGGGACACACTAAACCTATGCCTAACCGCGCAATGGAATTTCATGATTCGACATTCGATGGCTTAAAAAGAGACGGCTCAACTCTAACTCTCCGGTTCTCTGCGGCCTACATTCATGAGTCCGAAGGCAAGCCGGGGCTGGATTCTGGAATTGCATGGGTTCAAGAGGTCCAACTCCATTTCAGGAACGCCTCCACAAGAGGATCGATGTCAGAATTGCCGTGCTACCTTTGGGACGGTCAGATTTCACTCGGTGGTGAGTCTCTCCAGATGATTCCGATTCCTCTCGAGTACAGTGGCACGGTCGAACTCAAACTCATTGAAAATAGTGAAAATACACAGTTTGATGGACAGATCGAGGTTACTGGAACTCAGGTACATATGGAGTTAAGTGGAGAGCCAAGACACCTGGAGAAATTCCCAGGACTCCGGAATCCCCACCGTTGAGACCTTCCCACCTTATCAATATCAATTATTTTGCGCATTCGGGATTGTTGGCGGTACATCGCCAGGTGCCCCATGCCCACGCGAAGCGTGGCTTGGGTCCTCTGGCGCTCGAATCTTTTTGGGAACGTTACCCACCGTTTCACGGTGGGCTAACCTCTGATCGCGCCTCCCCCACCCCAGCAAGCCAAAACCAGGCTTGCCGGGGACCCCGGCTCTGGCGCTTTTGGACCGGGTGTACCCAACTGATTATCTAGCTCCTGAAGCGCTATCACCTGTTAACAGCAGCACCGTAAACGGGAATCTTCGCAGTCCCCAGCACGCCCGTACCAACGATATGCAGATCCCACAGAGGGCTCGATGCCGAGCAGTCCTCTCCGATCTGATCGGAGGAGGTTTTTCTCTTGACATCGCCTTTTATAGAACCCGGTTCAAAATATGTTTGACATATACTTATTTTTTAAGTAATATGTAATCATCCAATGCATATAGCTTTGGATGAAATCTACACCAACTCAAGGAGGTAACGTCTGAACCCAATAAAACAGCGAAGACGAAATAACTATTGCCTTCAGTTCTTGTAGCTATCACTTCGTAATCACGCGGAGGAAGTGAAGGCATAGTCTTTAAGTGATAGCTAGTTCCGCTCATGTCTGAACCTTAGAGGTATGCATGAGCAAAAAGCAGAAAGGCGCAATCATTGTGCCGGGCGCGATCGTGAAACCAGCGCCTAGCCAAACAACAAAGAACAATAAACCGGCATCATCGAAGCATGCGTTCTTAAAGCCATGCGAACTTGGAAGCCCTTGGCCAGACTTGGAGCCTGAAGATTGGTCAATCGAAGCCTATTCGGATTCGCTCTGGCAACCTCTTGGCACTCAAAGACGCTTTAGACTTCGGGTTAGTGCTTCAAGACGAATGCTGTGGATCTTACTTTTGGTTATGGCTGTCGGCGGGTATGCGGCAGCACGTGACCGGAATTTTTTCCAAACCATTTCCAACTGGCTAGTGCGGACCTTGCATTGAAGGTTGTGAATGGGCGGGATGCTCGATGGTGGCCATGGGAGTTTGATTTTATGACAGAGAAACAAACGTCGACTGGCAAGCGGATTCGGATCAGCTTGGATCTCAATGCCGCCTTTAATGATCGGTTGGAAGCGTTAGAGGAGTTGACGCAAGCCGATAGCAAAGCAGGTGTTATTCGGCAAGCTCTGCAAGTATACGAATACATCGCCAGGAAAACTAAGGAAGGATACGTTTTTCGTGCTATGAGGCCTGATGGACAGGAAGAAAATCTGATTTTCTTCAGTCCTTATGTAACTTCTGAGTTAGAGGATACAGAGTTGGTTTCAAGACGGTAACAACGGTTCTTAGAGGGCTTGTTAGCGCAAGCCCTCTTCATCTTGGCCCCGGTGCGTTTTATCCGGCATTTCTATTTATGCGACTTGCGATCGAGTGAGCCTTTTGGGAAAAAAAGATCAATAACTTCACCGGAGCCAAATTTCAACTTAATTCGATCTTGCCCTTCGGGCCTACCTGGGAAGGGCGTAGCAGACGTCTTGTCTACCTCCACAATCTCCATTCCAGCGAGCTTACAACCTTTCGAAAAAGCATCCATGTCGAATAGGATCCTCGGATGGACAATAATATCTGCATCATGATAGCTGGCGGGCTTATCAGCCAAAGAGCCAGCCAACTGAAAGACCATGAATCCGTCAAATTGCTGGTTAAGTGCAGCGACTATGATTTGAAATCTTTCTTTAGTATGGATTACCATTTCAAGAAATTCTAAGACTTCTTGACTTCAGGGTCCACTGTCTTCCAAGGATTAGCAAACCGTTCTGGATTCAAACGCTCTAGAATCAACATTACTTTACTGTTGCATATAAATGTAATTGGCATTTGCTCCCCTGGCTTCGCCGCAAAAAATTGGCGCTCAAGCTTAGATACATTTTTTATCTTCAAGTTATCGACCAAAATCCTACACGGCCCGGTCGAGACTGGCTGTCCAAATAGTTCTTGTATATACGTATCCTGCTCAAGCATGAGTCGAGCTTGAGTATTCAACTGTTGCCAGAATTGTCTAGTTTCAATTTCTGTTGGAGGCCGAACAAGAGTTGCTGTGAGGCCATTCACCCCGACATATGCAATTCCGTCCGCTAGAACATCGTCAAGCACGCTAAGACTCAGTTGATCCGACTCAGTCATCGTTTCTGGATAAATGAGACTCCATCCAAACGCGCGAGCTATTCGCAGAGTATGTTCAAGAAATTGCTCGAATTTTTCAAATAACGGTAGCAACTCGGTGATGTTTAGATTTAGCTCGAGTGGCTCCCCAGTTTCAAGATCAGTCAGGTGCACCGTTCCAGAGGAATATACAACCCTAAGTGCCTGGATAGCTTTCGGTAGATCCTCTAATCTCGAGCCCTCGATTCTGCTTGAGATTACAATCTCTCCCTCTCGAGTCTGGTCCAGCGGCAACACGAATTGGATCGCAAGTGGAATGTGAGTGCTTATAGAACTAAGTTCGACTTCATCCACACCTGCACGCAGAACTTTAAATTCGATTAAATCATAGCTTGCGGCGTAACCTCCGCTGGAGAAATTTGCCTTGTATTTAAAGGTCTTTCCAGCGAGATGCTTCGGCAATCCAACTCCCAGAAGCAAACGAGGCTTTGAATGGTTGGGAGCTAGAAAATCGAAGGTGCTTTTAACCGATATCACTTCGTCGCCCTCAAAGACCTGCGTAACACCCTTCCTTAGTAACTCTTGGAATTTGCGTCTTCCCGATGAACTTAGTTGGATTTTCACAGAGGGAGGATCTAACTTGAGTGCCTCAAGGTCTCTTGGAAGTACGTCTATTCTCAGATTTCCTTTGGTAACTGACACCAGAACAGGCCCGACCGGCGGATGCTTTGAGTCGGTGGGGTCAGTCAAAAAAGTTAGACGGTAGTTGAAACGGGCATCTTTCTGCCGGAAATGTTCTATCAGTTCGTCGACATTTTGAGTTGAAAGGGCTTCAAGCTCTGCGGCCGACATGTCATGCGTCTTGGAAAGTAAACTCCTAATTTCAGAAGCTTCTAATACGTGATTGGGGAAAAACAAATCACGTATCGGTTTTCGGTAAATAAGTTCTTTTACGATTTCCGCTGCTCCAAAAACCTCTATTTGAACGCGACCCGTATATTTTTCCTGAATTCGCTGTATCCATCGCTGATTTGGAATGGTTAGATCAATCGGAAGACAAACAATCCATCGGGTAGGTTTTAATTTCTGGAGTGCTCTTTCTAGGGAAACCTTAACCTGTGTCTTTTGGCTATCTCGTATCCCATCAGGGAAAAACTTGCATTGCCAAACCGCAGGGCTATTGTCGAGTTTTCCGGAAAAAAGATCTGCCCCCTCATCACCAGCATTGCCCATTACTGCCTTGATTGCTGCGTTTGGAAAACGTTCAGATACAATTTGAAAACACAGCTTTTCAAAAGACCGTGGTTCGAGTTCGCGCAGTCCGCGATATAGACTTTCGATACTAGACATACATGAAACAGACCTTCAAGAAATAGGGGCACGGATCGCTCCGCGCCCCAAACTTCAAGTTAACTCTTTAGATTATTGCTAACTTTAGTATCTTACGAGCACCCGCTCGTACTCCCGCAGCTCATACACCTATAGCAGCTTCCATTCCGGGTCATGATCGCCCCGCAGGTGTGGCATGAGGGCGCGTCGCCCATATCCACGATGCCCTTCAGCATGTCTGACGCGTGAGCCGATGCAGCACTCGGTACTCGGTACTCAGTACTCAGTGGCGGCGCGCCTGACGGCGCACCTTCATTTTTATCCGGCAGCATGGGGGCGACTGCGGGGCGCAGGCCTTCGAACAGGGTCTGCTGCTGGCCGGTGAGGAAGCGCATGTGCATCCAGCGGAAGATGTAATCCATGATGGATTTGGCAAAGCCGATCTCCGGGTTCTTGGACCAGCCGCTGGGCTCGAAGCGGGTGTGCGCGAACTTCTCGCATAGCATTTTGAGCGGGACCCCGTGCTGCAGGGCCAGCGAGACGGCGGTGGCGAATGAATCCATCAGGCCGCTGACGGTGGAGCCTTCCTTGGCCATGCGGATGAAGATTTCGCCGGGTTCGCCGTTCTTGTAGAGGCCTACGGTGATGTAGCCTTCGTGTCCGCCGACCTCGAATTTGTGGGTGATGCTGATGCGCTCTTCGGGCAGCTTGTGGCGGACGGCGCGTGGCGGGGCATCAGGATCTTGCTCCGCAAGATCAGTTCTCAGTTCCCGGTTCTCAGTTCTCAGTTGTGGAGCGCCTTCGGCGGATTTTGCCGTCGCCGTTCCCGCTGCCGAGAGTGGCTGCGATTTCTTGCAGCTATCGCGGTAGATGGCCACCGCCTTGATGCCCAGGCGCCACGACTGGATGTAGGCTTCCATGATGTCTTCTACCGTGGCGTTCTCGGGCAGGTTGGCGGTCTTCGATATTGCGCCGGAGATGAAGGGCTGGGTGGCCGCCATCATGCGCAGGTGGCCCATGTAATGGATGCTTCTTGTGCCCTTGGCCGGCTTGAAGCTGCAATCGAAGACGGCAAGGTGCTCATCTTTAATGTGGGGCGCGCCTTCGATGGTTCCGGTGGCGTCAATGTAGCTGACGATGGCGTTGGCCTGCTCGGTGGTGTAGCCCAGCTTGAACAGCGCCGCGGGCACGGTGTTGTTGACGATCTTGATCATGCCGCCGCCGACCAGCTTTTTATATTTCACCAGGGCGAGGTCGGGCTCGACGCCGGTGGTGTCGCAATCCATCATGAAGCCGATGGTGCCGGTGGGGGCGAGCACGGTGACCTGCGAATTGCGGTATCCGGATTTCTCGCCTGAGGCCAGGGCCTCATCCCAGCACTGCTTGCTGGCTTCGTAGAGCGCCGCCGGGACGTTGCCGCGGTTGATGTTGTTGACCGAAGCGCGGTGCATGCGGATCACGTCGAGGAAGGGCTCGCGGTTGATATACCAGCCCGGGCAGGCCCCGGCCCAGCGCGTTCCCGAATTGGAACTGTCGCCGACGCCAACTTCTGCATTTTCCTGGCTGGTGATGCGCTCGTAAGCCGTAATGCATTTTTCCGTCGCCGGAGCCAGCGGCGGGCACTGCTCGGCAATGCGCGAACTTTGCAGGTAAGCCTGGCCGCACATGATGGCGGTGACGCAGCCGGCATAGTCGCGCCCGCCATCGGAATCATACGGAAGCCCGGTGGCCATGAGCAGCGCGCCCAGGTTGGCGTATCCCAGGCCCAGCGGGCGGTAGTCGTGCGAGTTGCGCCCGATCATCTCGGTCGGGTAACCGGCGTTGTCTACGATGATCTCCTGCGCTGTGATCAGCACATCAACGGCGTAGCGGTAGGCTTCAACGTCGAACGTCCCGTTGGGCGCGAACTTCATCAGGTTCAGGCTGGCCAGATTGCAGGCGGAATCGTCGAGGAACATGTATTCCGAGCAGGGATTAGAAGCGTTGATCCGCGCGGTGTTCTTCGAAGTATGCCAGCGGTTCACCGTGGTGTCGTACTGCATGCCCGGATCGCCGCACTGCCAGGTGGCTTCGGCGATCTTGCGCAGCATTTCTTTGGCTTTGTAGGCCTTCACGACGCGTCCGTCTTTCACGGCGCGGGTCACAAATTCGCCATCGCGCTCCACGGCGTGCATAAAGTCATCGTTCACGCGCACCGAGTTGTTGGCGTTCTGGAAAAAGATCGAACTGTAAGCTTCCGAGTCGGGCGAAGAGCCGTCGTAGCCGGCCTTGACCAGCTCCCAGGCCTTGGCTTCTTCTTTGGCCTTGCACTCGACGAACTCCATGATGTCAGGGTGGTCAACGTTCAGGATCACCATCTTGGCGGCGCGCCGCGTCTTGCCGCCGGACTTGATCACGCCGGCAAAGGCGTCAAAGCCCTTCATGAAACTCAGCGGGCCAGATGCCGTGCCGCCGCCGCTCAGGCTCTCGTTCGATGAACGCAGTGTGGAAAGATTGGTCCCGGTGCCGCTGCCCCACTTGAAGAGCATGCCCTCGGTCTTGGCCAGGGTGAGGATGGAATCAAGCGAATCCTGCACGGCGTTGATGAAGCAGGCCGAGCACTGGGGCTTGGAATATCCCGTACGCCCGAATTCGACGCGGCCGAGCTGCGGGTTCCAGTGCCAGTTGGTGGCGTCGGAGTTGGGTTCGAGGCGGTCGCAGCCCACGTTGAACCACACCGGCGAATTGAACGCGGCTTTCTGCTGAATGAGGATGTGGACGAGCTCATCGTGGAAGATGGCCGCGTCTTCGGCGGTGCGGAAGTATCCGTCTTTCATGCCCCAGTCGCGGATGGTTTCAGCCACGCGGCTCACCAGCGCGCGCACGCCGCTCTCGCGCTCGGGAGTGCCCACCGGCCCGTGCAGATATTTTGAAGCCACGATGTTGGTCGCCGTCATCGACCAGTCTTTGGGCGTCTCCACGTTCTTCTGCTCGAAGATGATATTGCCCTGCGCGTCGGTAATGGCCGCGGTGCGCAGCTCCCACTCGACTTCGTCATACGGGGAAACCCCCGCACGGGTAAAGAAGCGGCGGAAGGCCAGCCCGGGAAATTTCTTTTTATCCAGGCTGCTTCTGTTGTCGAGGCTTGCGCCGGCGACACTGGAGCCATCAGGCTCGGCATGGTTCGCGGCCACACCGTTGATCTTTTGAGTTGAAGGAGTTGAACTCTGCTGCACGGCATTTTTCGTGGATTCGTTGGCGAATGGGGTCATATCTGTGTTAGCTCCATTGTACCGCTCAAGTTTTCTCCGCACCTGGGGAGGATCGGAGGCTGTCGCCGGAGCGCTCGGCTCAGCGGGGTTAGAGATAGTTCTCAGTTCTCGGTTCTCAGCTAAAACCCGGACGGGAACACGGGACGTCCCATGATCGTCCGCACCTTCACTGCTTCGTTGCGCGCCGCAAGGTCATCGTGCTTCGCTGGTGGAGGCGACAGCCGGCCGACGCCGGCGGAACGCTCCACGCTGAGCGCCAGCCACTGCTGCAAGGCGGCATGCACGGCATGGCGCTGCTGGGCGTCTTCAATCACCGCGTAGCGCACGTAGCAGCGTGAATGCGTCATGTGCTCGCCCACGGGATTTCCCAGGGCAAACAGGCTGCTGGTGGCGTAAGCCAGGTTGCTGGTCTCGTTGATGGCAAAAATCGCCAACTTCCTGCGCTTCATTACAGGCTCTGCAACCTGCGTGGCAGCGCCCTCCCACTCGGTGCCTTCCGCCTGTTCACCCGCCGGCCCTTCCGGCTCCATTACTTCTTCGGCCAGCGCGTAGACACCGGGATGGTGCGGCACCAGCACAAGGTTAAAACTCGACTCGCAATGCGACCAGTTGGACCACTGGATCTGGGCGGCAATATCAACCGACAACTGCTCCATGAAGTCTCCCTTCTGGCGAAAAAGGCTCCCCGACCCCCATGATTTTAATGAGATCTTCATGGAGCCCTTGCTATCCGGCGGGCGAACCATGGCCCGGCGGGCTATTTGTCATTTGGTCAAATCCTCATTGATTATTGGGTTGAATCCGCAACCAATGAGAACGGCCACCGCGTTTAGGGACTTGCAGCCTCTCTGTGCTGCGCCCCTGCGTAACGGCTTACGTGGGATGTCGCTCGCCTTACGCCTTACGTCCCGGCTTTTACGGGACTGCTTACTCCCACCCAGCCTTGATCACCTCTGGCCAAAGCTGGTTTTTGCTGCTCGTAAGTTTGTTCCGGTTATTCCTGTTGCGTTTCGGAAAACCCGAAATAACTTAACTCCGTGGGATGCGAATGTACGCCTGTATGTTGTGGCTGTCAAGACCCTATCCCAATATATTGTACTAATAAATTAGGTTCCCCATCGGGGGCTTCCCCAGCCATAGCTAATCTACTGAAACAACAGTGTTTATTAGGTCGTGAAATCCCTGGTATTTTTTCAAATTTTCGCGATTTATGCTGCGCCGCGCCTCTGCACAGGCATGTCTTCCTTAACCGTCTGGAAGATTTCCACAGAGCGCACCGGAAACTCTTTGCCGCAACCGCCACAGATGATTACCCACCCGCGCGCGCGGCCCTCCACAAATGGCCGCTTATTCTCCGCAGGCAGCATGCCCAGAACCAGGATCTTTTCGCAATCCGGGCAACTGGCGCATTCCACCATCGCGATGGTGCGGGTCTGCTGGATTGGCATACACAAACTCCTGCTACAGGGTCGAAGGTTGAAGATTTGGGCTGGAAAATTAAGGGCCAACATTAGCCCATGCCGGTCAGCGACATCCATACTAACCATCGCCCGAACCGGCCAAGTGGAAGAAACTCTACTCGCCGAAGACACCGCGGTCAATTACCTAAATTTGGTGCAGTCGTTTATATAAGGGCTCCCGCCGCCAAAACCAGCGGCTGCGCCCTCGCGAAAAGTTCGCGCGCGACAGCGCTCATCAAAAGTTCACCCGGTGGGTGAAACAAGTAATTACGGGACTCGCGGGACCAGACCTCGGCGGGCCAGGGGTTTAAAGCGGATGTGGACTGTTACGGGCTGACTGTTGTTGTTTATGTTGGAATCGTTGACTGAGCTGGAACTCACGGTTGCAGTCACAACCAGATTGCGGCCAGCGCCGGGAACGATTTGAATGATGAACGGAGTCGAATCCTGGCCTGCGTTCAGGATGCCAACTGTGCAGGTGACGGTTCCGTTGCTCACCGAACAGGCCGGTGGCAGGGTGGCGTTAATAACGTTCACGAACTGAGAAAACAGCAGACTCACAACCACGTTGCCGGCGTTGGCGCCGGTGTTGTGCGCTGTCACGGTAATGGCAACCGGCCCTCTGGCTTCGACCGGATCGGGCTGCGAGGTCACGCTCGAAATAAAAAGATCAGTGGTCGTGCCTCCGGCAGAGATGTTGAGCGTCAAACTCTGCGAACGATTCAAGGTGACGCCATTCACCGTGGCCGACGATTGTATGGTCAGCGACGGCGTGCTCACGGCCGCATTATTGGTTGTCACCTGCACCGTCTCGGTAATGCCAGATCCGGAAATATTGACCGGGCTGGCAGGAGAAAATGTGCAGCTCGCGTTCGCAACACCGCTGCACGAAAGCGTAACCGGCGCGTTGAATCCGCTGCTGTTGACCGGCGCAAGCTGGAAGGTCACGGGCTGCGAGACCGAAGACTGCGTCATGGGAACCGAAGCCGGTGAAGGAAGTCCCTGGGCGAAATCTACGACTTGCAGGGTAATGTTTTGCGTCTTCGCCGCAGGAGCACCTGCCGTATTCGCCGAAATGGTTGCATTCGAAACGCCCGCCGCCGTGTTGCCGGGAACGGTGATGCTCACGGTCACCGGCTGCGAGCCTGCTCCGCTAAAACTCAGCGAAGAAGAAGGCGCGAAGTTGCAGCTTGCACCCGCCGGCAAGCCGCTGCAGGAAAGAGTTACGGTTCCCGAAAAGGAACCACTGGCGCTCACCTGGAAGCCGGCCGTCGGCGTAGTTGTTGGATTTGTACTCACTGCTGTTGTGAGCGCAGTGGGGGAGGGGGCCGTGAGGTTGAAATCCACGACGTGCAGAGTGACCGATTGGGCGTGCGAGGTTTGCAGAGTGTCTGTTCCAATCCCTTGAACATTAAATGTGTAGTTGCCGGGCGTGACGTCGCTGGCGTTCACCAGGAAGCCCGCTCCGGCGGCGGTCGGCGTCTGGCTGGTGGGCGCGGGCGTGCAGGTGGCCGGGTGTCCTGCGCCACAGCTTAAATTGACCGGGTTGTTGTAACCATTGGTAGTCGTAAGCTTGCCACTGAATGCGGCGGTCTGTCCTGGAAAAATAAGCAACGGTGAATTGGAGATGATAAGGCTGTAATCGCTGGGCGGGGTCACGATCACCGTGCCCTGCATGTTGGAGCCGTGAACGCTGCAAAAGTAAGGGTAGGTTCCTACCTGGTTGAAGACCTGCATGAAGGTATTGGGAACATTGTTGACCTGCGAATCCCATTTTCCATCGGCCGTACAAACACCACCCGGACAAGATCCTGACGTGGTGGAATGGTTGCTGCTCATCCAGTTCCACACCACAGTAGTGTTGACCGGAATCGTGGTGGTGGTGGTGCCGCTGGCGACATCCACAAATTTCGTCTGGTTACTCGGACCCACGTTGACCGTGGCAGTGGAATTGTCCGGTCCATTCCTCAGGCTGCTGGTATCCACCACCTCAAAATCGGAGCCGTGGAGCTGGTTTAGGTTGTGCAGATCACTGTCGTTAAAGTTGGTATCTGAAACTCCGCTGATATACCAGTTCGAGCCGTTATCGGCCAGGATGAGGCCATAGGTTTTCATGGCTTGAGCAATCACTTTCGCCTCTGGACTCAGACCAGAGATATTGGTGCTGGCCTTCAGCCGCACGCGCAATCCCATAGGAGGCACAAACATACCGGTGTTAGAACTGGCGTCATGCCGTGCTGGATAGATGTGAGCTTTTTGCGTGTGAACCATGGTGAAGCGCAATGCATGATTGATAAGACCAGCGTTGACCTCGTCAAAGCGCACCAGACCAGGCAGAATGGGAAGGCCGGCGGCGTCGGCACTGGTCCAGGTATCGGTGCGCAGGGCATTTGATTTGAGGCTCCAGATTGCGCCGGAAAAAGCGGACCACTGACCTGGCCCTTGAGTCGCCGCCGCGTCGAGCTCGTATAAGATGCAGGCGTCTTTATCTACGATAAGAATGTGGCAATCGCCATTGCCGCTGGGGCTGCTGCACGCTGCCAGGTCGTTACTCTCAATATTAGGATTCGGAGGGATGGGATAAGGGCCGTTGTCAGACTCAGTGGGCGCGCCGGCGCTGAAATCCACGCTGACTTTGGCCTGCGCGCTGCTGACTACGTTGAAAGGGATGCCGCTGGTGAGATCAAATCCGAAATCGGGATGCAGGCCGGTCCCGGTCGCCATGTTCGCCAAATAGTTAGCGGAATTGGGGTCTACAGGAAGCGCGGAGATATCCGCATTCCAGACATTATTGGCCGGGAACATAGGGCAGTTAGGCGCCCCCGGAAGCGAGCCAGCATGAGCGGAACCGATTGACAATAAGACGACAAGACTTCTGCAGACCCATTTTGCGCGGGACAATACGGCTTCCTTCCTTAGGGAAAGTGGTTTTGCAGTCATTGAATCGGGGATGAGAAATCTTAGTATTACCCTGAAGTCCGGACAAGCGGATACTAGGACACTGTACTTTGGATAGGAGGGAAGCCTTGACTGAATTTTGGAAACTTGAATCTTTCAGCGCTGGAAAGGTCCCAGATATATCTTAGACGGCGGGAAGCAATTTGCCACATTCCAGGCAGCAGATTTTTGATCGAGATGTGATCAAGCCGCAAAACGGGCACATTCGTAGCGATCTGGGCCCGTCACTCTTCGGTTTCAGCGGAATGCTCCCCCGCAGCCTGTATGCCAAAACGGCGGTGAACAATACCACCAGCAGACTACAAATGATGACAATTGCGCTCATTAAGACGCCTTTCAATATTGATGCTACAGGTGCAGGAGCTTGAATAGATGGTCACAACTGACCGCTTTGTTCCGAGTCCATGCTTTGCTAAAGACAGCAATCGCCATTCAACCAGGACCAGGACGAAACAACAGCCTATCCTAAGATTTCACCGATTGCGCGGATTATCTCTCCCATACGCCGCACAAGAGCCGCCAGTGGGGGCATTCCGTCATTCGTTCCTCGATCCGGGAGGCGTTATGATTCCAAGGCGGGCGTTCTGCCTGCGCGTTCCGTTGAGAAAGAGGCTGAAAGAAATCTAGAATGAAAATCGTAAGCATCGGCGAAGTGCTTTGGGATGTCATTGAAGGGCAGGAGTATTTGGGCGGCGCCCCGTTCAATTTCGCCGCGCATCTGCGCCGGCTGGGACATACGGTATTTTTTGTGAGCGGGGTTGGACGTGACCTGCGCGGCGAGCGCGTCTTGCAAAAGATGAC
This sequence comes from Terriglobales bacterium, assembly GCA_035487295.1. Classification (GTDB taxonomy): domain Bacteria; phylum Acidobacteriota; class Terriglobia; order Terriglobales; family Acidobacteriaceae; genus QIAW01. The sequence continues at coordinate 5,144 of DATHMH010000042.1, read as the reverse complement.
CGAGTTGGGGCTCTCGGCCGAGTACGTCTCACGTGTCGAGGAGGCGGCAACCGGTTGGGTGGAGGTGACGCTTGACGCGGGAGGGCAGCCGCATTTCATTATCCATCGGCCGGCTGCCTATGATTTCGCCAGGTTGTCGGAGATGGAGTTGCAAAGGCTTTCGTTCGAACAGCCAGATTGGATTTATTTTGGGACCTTGCTGCAGATGAGCCCGCAAGCCAAAAGTCTGACCGCGGCGCTGCTTGCCAGGAATAAAAGCGCGCGGCGTTTTTATGACGTAAATCTTCGCCCAGGCTGCTATGAGGCTGGGCTGGTCCGCGAACTGATGTCACAAGCGACCGTGGTGAAGCTGAATGAAGATGAAGCTGCGGAGATGGCGCAGATGTTTGGGTGTCCCCGACACGCTTCACTCGAAGAATTCTGCCGGAGCTACAGCGGCGAATTCGGCTGGGAGGCGGTCTGCGTAACCCGCGGGGCGCGGGGATGCGTGCTGCTGATTGGCGGCGAATATATCGAAGCCAACGGCTACCAGGTCAAGGTGGCGGATACAGTGGGCGCGGGCGACGCCTTTGCCGCGGCGTTTCTTCACGGCCTGAGCAGTGGATGGCCGCCGCCGCGGATCGCCGACTTCGCCAACCGCGTGGGCGCCCTGGTGGCAAGCCGCAGCGGTGGGATTCCTATATGGACGGCGGAGGAATTGAGTCATTGATTTATCGGGTCATTGAAGTCATTGAAGTCATTGAATCATTGGGTCATCGGATCATTGAGTCATTGAAGTACCATTTAAGAAAAGTACGATTTTAGGAAGTAATATTTACGATTTAGGATTTGGGGAGAATCCAATGACTCAATGATCCGATGAATCAATGACTCAATGTTTTCTCACTGCGCATGGGCGGCGCAGCGCTTGTAGGGGTTCACGGTGACGGCGGGGCGGCCGCAGAGGTCGCAGACTTCACCCAGCGCCAGAAGAGGATCTTCTTCCTGCTGGCGGATGTGCAGATGTTTTTCGCGCACGTCATTGGCGGTAAAAAGGCTCACAAAGGGAGCGGGAGCCGCGGCGCTTTCCACGTTGGCGCGTCCGTTGGCCTCTTCGCGTTCCACCAGGCAGATTGCGCCCACAACCTCGAAGCCAAAGGCCCGGGCCGCCTCGATGGCCTCAATGATGGACCGGCCGGTGGTGCAAACGTCATCCACGATAAAAACCTTGGCCCCTTTTTTGCGGAAGCCTTCAATCTGTTGCTCGGTGCCGTGGCCTTTTTCCGCCTTACGGACGATAAAGGCATGAACGAGCCTCCGTCCCGCTTTTTCCATACTGCTGTCGGTGATGCGCCCCTGAATTCTCTGCGCGCTTAGAATGGCGATGCCGGTGGCGATCGGGTCGGCGCCCATGGTCATTCCGCCGACGGCTTCGGGCCGCAGACCGCTCTCGTGGATCTCATCGTAAAAAACCTTGGCGGTCAGGCGCGCGCCCTCGGCGTCGAGGGTGGTGGCGCGGCAATCGATGTAATAATCGCTGGTTCCTCCGGAAGAGAGCTTGAATTCCCCTAATTTGAACGAGTTTTCCGCCAGGACTTGCAGCAAAGATTCGCGCGCGTTGCTCATAAGCGATTGACGTTTCTAAAGATAACAGGAGATTTCAACACAATCCATAGCATTTTGGCTACTTGGCTGCCAGAGGCTGAAAGCCCTTCGCGCTCCTGGCGGTCAATGGGTCAATGGTGACAACCGGGAACTAAGAACCGAGAATTGAGAACTGTAGTCAAATGCCTGAATCCGTCGGTCGCAATAAAAAAGGAAACAAACAAAGCCAGATTGTAGCCCATATGCAGCAATACGCCGGGAGCCACCGATTTTGTGCGCTCCCGCACCATGGTGAGCACCAGCCCAACCAACAGCAACATCAGCAACGCCGCCCAGGAATAACCGAGCTGCGCGCCATGCACGAGCGCAAAGGCAAGCGCGGTCACCACAACTCCGGCTGCGACTCCCCATCGGCGAGCGAGCACGGGGTAGAGGAATCCGCGAAAAAACAGCTCTTCAATAAACGGAGCGACCAGGACCCCGAGGATGGCCATCAGGTAAGCTTGCGTGGCGGTTTGAAAAAAACGGTCAATGGGCAGTGAAGGTGGAATGGGAAGATGCGATGAGAGCACTTGCACCGCAATCGCCAAAATCGCCCCGGCAATCAGATAAACGGGCCACCGACCGTGGGGCCATCGCCAACGCACGCTTTCAAGAAAGCCTTGTTGCCCGCGCAGGCCTACCACCCAGAACATCAGCATCAACAGCACGGCATAGCTCAGCAGTTGCACGGGAAGCAACACACGCAGATCGTGCGAGAGCCTGTCTAACTCGCTGTGATTATGCAGCAGCTGGTTCAAGTTGTAGCCAAACAGGTGCAGCGATCCAACAAAGACCATGGCCACGGCGCCCAGAATATTGACGATCAGGAAAAAGACAATTACCAGCAACAGCACGTCCCACCCGGTCCAGGGCGGGTTTTCTCCGCTGGCATTGACCACAATCGGGCTCGGGTGCGACGGCGCCATCTCCGCAGGGAGCTGCGGCTGCGGATCTTGCGGCGGCAACGGATTCAGCGGTGTGGACATACTTTCTTTAGCACCATTGCTTAACTCTCAATTTGCGCTTTGTATGAGAACTGGAAATCAAAGCGTCGTCCCTGCGGGACTTGGACCATTTTGCCTGGCTCCCCCAGCGCTGAAGCGCTGGGCTATAATGCGTCACCCCTTCGGGGTTGTGCGTCTCTCAGATCTTATAAATTCATCTCTCATAATGACCCACACAAATTCATTTCACAATGACTCAAATGACCCGATGGTTCAATCACTCAATTTTTCTTTTTACCTCTTGCTTCAAACTTCCTAACAACGCCTGCCCGGTATAACTCTTCTTTACGCGCGCCACCTGCTCGGGGGTTCCCTGGGCGACCAGGTGCCCGCCGTGTTCGCCGCCTTCGGGGCCAAGGTCAATGATCCAATCTGCGCTGCGGATCACATCCATATTGTGCTCAATAATAATGATCGTGTTGCCCAGGTCAGTGAGGCGGTGCAGCACATCCAGCAGCTTGCGGACATCGTCGAAGTGCAGGCCGGTGGTCGGTTCATCGAGCAGATAAAGGGTTTTGCCCGTCTGCCGCTTGCTCAGCTCTCGCGCCAGCTTGATGCGCTGTGCCTCGCCACCCGAGAGTGTGGTTGCCGATTGCCCGAGTTGGATGTATCCCAGTCCTACGTCTTCCAGTGTTTGCAGCTTCTGGCGAACCTGAGGGACATTTTCCAGAATGGGAATCGCGTCGGAGATGGATGTCGCCAGCAGATCGGCAATCGAATGCTCTTTGAAGCGCACCTGCAGCGTCTCGTGGTTGTAGCGCTTGCCTCCGCATACCTCGCACACCACGTACACGTCTGGCAGAAAATTCATCTCAATGCGCCGCTGCCCTTCGCCCTGGCAGGCCTCGCAGCGCCCGCCGGTCACGTTGAACGAAAAGCGTCCGGCTTTGTATCCGCGCTCGCGCGATTCCGGCAGCATGGCGTAGAGTTCGCGGATCTGGGTAAACACGCCGGTATAGGTCGCGGGATTGGAGCGTGGCGTGCGCCCAATCGGCGACTGGTCGATGCCGATGACCTTGTCAATGTACTCGGCGCCTGAAATTGCCTTGTGCTGGCCAGGTTCTTCGCGCGAGCGATAGAGCTGCTGCGCCAGCGAGCGATAGAGGATGTCGTTGACCAGAGTCGATTTTCCCGAACCGGAAACCCCGGTCACCACCGTCATTATTCCAAGCGGAAACGCGACGTCCAGGTTGCGCAAGTTGTTCTCACGCGCGCCCAGCACGGTGATGGCTTTTCCATTGGGTTGCCGCCGCGTTCCCCGCGATGTTACCTTCGCCTTGCCCGCGATGTATTGTCCGGTGAGCGACCCAGGCACGCGCTCGATCTCCGCCGGCTTGCCGGCTGCTACCAGTTCGCCGCCATGGCGTCCGGCTCCCGGACCCAGGTCAATTACGTAATCGGCGCGACGGATGGTCTCTTCATCGTGCTCCACCACCAGCACCGTGTTTCCCAGGTCGCGCAGGGATTCAAGCGAGCGCAGCAGGCGGTCGTTATCCCGCGAATGCAGGCCGATGGAAGGCTCGTCTAAAACGTAGAGCACGCCGCGCAGCCGCGAACCGATCTGCGTCGCCAGCCGGATGCGCTGCCCCTCGCCGCCAGAAAGCGTTGCCGCCGAACGGTCGAGCGAGATGTAACCCAGACCCACGGCGTGCAGAAACTCCAGGCGCTCGCGGACCTCACGCACCACGCGCCCGGCAATGGCTTTTTCGCGCTCATTCAGTGTGAGCGCCGAGATGGCTTCAATCGCACGCGTGACGGAGAGCGCGGCGAAATCTGCAATTGACATCTTGTTGATCTTCACCGCCAGGCTCTCAGGCCGCAGCCGCCTGCCCTTGCACACCTGGCATTTTGTCGCCGACATGTAATTGAGCAGCCACTCGCGATAACTTTCTGAGGTGGCTTCTTCGAGGTTCTGTTTCAGGAACCCCACCACGCCCAGAAAGCCTGTCTTCTTTTTGCCGGCGCCGTTCTGCGCTTCCCCATACAAAATAAGGCCCTGGGTCTTGGCGGGCAGCTTCTCAAACGGCAGATTCAGGTCAAAGTCGTGGGCCGCGCCCAGGATTTGCAGCATGTTTTGCAGCGTTGCTGAACTCGACCCCGGCCCCAGGCCGCCGTCGAACAGCGGCTTCGACCAATCGACAATTACCTTCGCGGGATCGAAATCGTATTTGCTTCCCAGTCCGTGGCACTCGGGACAGGCTCCATACACGCTGTTGAACGAAAACGAGCGCGGCTCCAGTTGCGGAATGCTGGCGCCGCACTCCGTGCAAGCCAGTTTCTGCGAATACAGGCGCTCTTCTCCGTTCACCACCACGATCAGCACGATCCCATTGGCCAGCTTGGTGGCAGTCTCGATGGAGGCTTCGAGGCGCTTTTCGATTCCCGGCTTCACCAACAGCCGATCGACGACTACTTCGATGGTGTGGTTCTTGCGCTTGTCCAGCTTGATCTCGACGAGGCCGTCCTCGCCGCCGTCGAGATTACGCAGCTCGCCGTCGATTCGCGCACGCGTAT
>DATHMH010000041.1:0-206022 GCA_035487295.1 Terriglobales bacterium | reverse complement strand
CGTGGAGGCGGTGGCGCAGATCAAGGTGAAATCGGATCCGGTGTCGATCCAGACGGCGTCGGAGCAGTTCCTGACCAAGTCGCCGGATCAGCGCGAGGGGCTCATCCGGCTGGTGATGGAGGGCCACCTGCGCGGGATTATCGGGCAGCTCACGGTCGAGCAGATCGTGAAGGAGCCGGAGATGCTGGCTGACCGCATGCGCGCCACCTGCGCCAAAGATGTCAACAAGATGGGCCTGGAGGTGATCTCGTTTACGATCAAGGAGGTCCGCGACAAGAACGAGTACATCACCAACATGGGCAGGCCGGACGTCGCCCGCATCAAGCGCGACGCTGACGTAGCCTCTGCCGAAGCCGAACGCGATACGGCCATTAAACGCGCCCAGGCGCAGCGCGAATCCGCTATTGCCAAGGCGCAGGCCGACCAGGAACGGGTGCTGGCTGAGACGCTCTCGATGGCCAAGCAATCGGAGGCGCAGCGCGACCTGGAGATAAAGAAAGCCACTTACCTGGAAACCGTCAAGAAGCAGCAGGCGCAGGCTGATAAAGCCTACGAGATCCAGACCAACATCATGCAGCAGCAGGTCACGGCTGAAGCGGTGAAGATTCAGCAGATTGAAAAAGAGCAGCAGGTCAAGGTGCAAGAGGCTGAGATCGCTCGCCGTCAAAACGAGTTGATCGCAACCGTCCTGAAGCCGGCCGAGATCGAACGGCAGCGCATTGAAACCCTGGCGTCAGCCGAGCGTCAACGCCTGATTACTGAAGCCGAGGGCCAGGCCAACGCCACGCGCGCGCAGGGCGAAGCGGAAGCGGACATCATCTTCAAGAAGGGTGACGCCGAAGCCAGAGCCATGAACGTGAAGGCGGAGGCCTACCAGGAATACAACCAGGCGGCGGTGGTGGATAAGCTCATCACCGGCTTGCCCGACATCGTGCAGGCGCTGGCCTCCCCGCTGCAGAAGGTGGACAAGATCACCATTGTTTCCACCGGCGACGGCAACGCCGCCGGCATGAACAAGATAACCGGCGACATGACCAAGATCGCCGCTCAGGTCCCGGCACTGTTAGAGACCCTGACCGGCATGCAGATGTCCGAACTATTCGCCAAAGTCCGGGCAATCGGCGATAAGGCGCCGAAGCCGGATGATCTGCCTCCGGTATCCCCAAAGGGGAAAGGTGCAGGAGCGTAGATGGAAAGAAGCTTCTAGCTGCTAGCTTCTAGCTGTTTTTGGGGCTAGCAGCTATCGGCGAAATTGTTAAACCTGAATTTTTATGAAGAGAAGAAGGTAAATCGAGCTGCTAGTCACTGACACAGCTAGAAGCTAGTAGCTAGCAGCTCTTCCCAAAAGAAGGAGTACACATCATGGCACTGTTAGAGCGAGTCGCAACGTTAATCCGGGCCAACCTGAACGACCTGATTGAAAAGGCCGAGGACCCGGAGAAATTGATCCGGCAGGTCATTCTCGACATGCAGAACCAGCTTCTGCAGGTCAAGACGCAGGTGGCCATCGCCATTGCCGACCAGCACCTGCTGGAAAAGAAGCAGAAAGAAAACGAAGAAAAAACAACCGAGTGGATGCACAAGGCCGAGCTTGCCGTCGAGCGCAAGAAAGATGACGACCTGGCCCGCGCCGCCCTGGAGCGCTCGATGAGTTACAAGCAAATGGCGGAAAGTTTCGTCCAGCAGGTGGCCGATCAGAAGACGCAGGTAGAGAACCTGAAGACGGCCTTCCACAAGCTGGAGCAGAAGTTGGCCGAGGCGCAGTCCAGGAGCGAGCTGGTGATTGCACAGCATCGCAGGTCACGCACAGTAAGAAAGGCCAGCGAGGCCCAGGTAGCCGTGAGCAACAGCTCCGGCACCGCTACCTTTGACCGCATGAAGCACCAGGCCATGCGCAATGAAGCCATCAGCCAGGCGCACAGCGAGATGCACAACGATTCCCTGGATGACAAGTTTGCCGCCATGGAAAAAGAGGGCGAAATCGAGCGCCTGCTGGCTGATATCAAAGCGCGCAAGAGCCTGACAGCGTAGTTTCGCTCGGCTGAGAGGCGATCGGCAAGTAGAACTTCGAAACTCAAGCGAGTATGCGGATGCCTGTTGCGTAGCTGTGTTCTGCCGAACGAAGCACTGCAACCGGAGTTTGGTTTTCGTGTGGAACCTGGATTTTGGAGGTTGTGATATCACGATGCGCAAGAGCCTGACAGGATAGATAGACTTATCAAGTTGCTTGCCTGGCATGGGCCGGGGCAAGCGCGAACCGGAGTTGAAGTCTACCGTTCAGCGTGGGCTGCCCACCTGTACTTTGCCAAAGGAAGAACTATGACAAACACAGTGGCATTTCAGTCTGAGTTGTTAGGCAACGAGTTTGTATTGTGGGCAGGCCAGCCGGAGCGCAGGGTCATTTTCCACAAAGAAGACCTTCTCGCTATCCCTTGCAGTCTGTTGTGGGCAAGCTTCGCTATCGTTTTTGAACTGGCGGCATTGGTCGCCAGCAAGGCAGGTCACGCATGGTGGCTGGGCGCCATTTGGGGGACGCCATTTGTGATCGCGGGCCAGTATCTTATCTGGGGCCGCTTTCTGTATGTGGATTGGAAAAAATCGCGGACATTTTATGCCGTAACCACCGAAAGAATTCTGATTAAGAAAATGAAATGGAGAGGGCGGAGCGTCTGTTCCCTCGATCTGTTTAATCTGGGTGTGGTCCAGAAATCGATCGGAACAGATGGAGTAGGGAGCCTGCAATTCGACTATCCCCACGTACCTCCATCGAGCGTACTCAGATTTCTCTTTGGGCCCAGGACAATGCACGATTCCTTTTTCGATCCTTTGGAGAGAAACGGAACGCTGGCCTTCGTGGATATTGCCGATGCCGAAATGGTCTACAACATCCTCATGGAAGCCAGGGAGAAACTGGAGGCCGGCAATGTGGCAACCGAGTCTGACTTTTTGCACGTGCATTTGAATTCTTTATCGTTTCGAACAGGTTCGTAAGAATGCGGGCCCTGAAAAGGCCCGGCAATCGGGCACGAAGGCTGCCGGCAGGACAGATGGCAAAGACGGCACCGCCTCAAAAGAGGCAAATTGCGGGCAGTTCGTGGCGCAACTTTTCCTGAGGCCTGGGTTTATAAGGCTAGTGGACGCCGTACACGTCCATAGTAAGCTCTCCTAAACCACAGTACACTTTATGCCTCCGGCCCAACCGGAGGCTTTTTTTTGCTTCTTAGAGACTAAACCCCATCTCACAAGTCTCAAGCCGGCGATTAACAGAATCTTTACATAAGGCACTCTGTAGACAGGCTTTGAAGCCCCGCGCTCTCAAAATCATTAAGATAGTTAGAAGTGCCCCATGGGCGACCGCGATCTGTTGTTCTACGACGGCGAGTGTGGCTTTTGCCACGGGACGGCGCGCTTTGTGCGCAAGCGCGATCGCAAAGAGCAATTTGAATTTGCCCCGCTGCAGGGAGAAAGGTTCCGCGAGGTGATCCCCGAGGCGGAACGCTCCCGCCTGCCTGACAGCTTGGTGTTGTTCAGCCGTGAAAATGGCCTGCTGACCCGCTCCACCGCCGGCATTTACATATTTTCCAGGCTGCCGCAGCCCTGGCCATTCTATGCCAATATCCTGCGACTGATACCGCGCCCGCTGCGCGATTTCGGATACGACCTTTTTGCGCGGGTTCGCCGCAAGTTGTTCCCCGCGCCCAAGAGCTGTGAACTGGAAAATTGAGCCATTGGATCATCGGGTCATTGATTCATTGGTAATCGGGTAATTGCAGAATTGAAGTAATTGTCTTCTGCGGTAAGAAGCGCCCTGAGGACTGAAACTGGGCTTATTTGACCGACAACCGAAAAATCGCTTCAGAATCTGCGTTCATCTGCGTAAATCAGCGGCTGTTTTTAGCTGTGTGGGATGAATGTGGTAGCCATGGAGCAAGTCGTAAATCTTACTTCGTAAATCGTAAATCCCATAGACACAAACCCCCGCTGCATACTGTAGCGCAGCGGGGGATGGGGAACCGATCAGGCCATCATGTGATGTTGCTGCCGGTAAGTCTGTTCCAGCAGTTCCATCTGATCTTTGATACGGAGTTTGAGTTTTTTGAGCCGGACCTCTTCCAGTTTTTCATCTTCGGAGAGATACCGTTTTTGAATGAGGGAGTCGAGACGTTGAGAGTATTGAGAGTGTTCCTGAGCCAGCCGGCGAAATTCTTCGTGGCTGGCCATAAGCTGATCCTTGACTTGCGTTGCCATCCAGCAAAACCTCCTGATCTTTATTGATCTGGAAGATCGAATGTTAAAGGAAGGTTAACACACGGGCTACCCGGCTTCAACGGTTTCAGGAAATTTTTTTGGAAAAGCAAAGCGGAAAATGATTGCATCTTCGACCGGAGAGGTGTAGTAGCTGGGCCGGCGTCCGCTCTCCACAAATCCCCATTTCTCATAAAGCGCCCGTGCAGCGTAGTTGGAGGCGCGCACCTCTAACGTGACTTCTTCCGCTGCGCAGCTATAGGCAATGGCGATGATTTCGCCCACCAGCCGTGTACCCATGCCATGGCGCCGCGCCGCGGGAGCCGTGGCGATGTTTTCGATTTCCCACTCCTGCTCCATCTGCCGGGCCACAATGAATGCCTGCACCACACCATCCTCTTCCAGCACCAGGCAATGGCGCTGCACCGGGCCGCGAAACAGGTTCTCGTAGTCGGCGGCCGTCCAGCGGGCAGCCGCGGCAGAAAGGCTCGCCAGAGTCATCATGACGGGCACATCGGCAGCAACTGCAGGGCGGATCACCATAGGAATCGCCTATTTTACGCCAGACTTGGTAAACTCGGCCCTGCGGATGTAATTGGCATCGAGCGCATCGGGAGATACTACCTCACCGGCGGCAATTTTCCGCAGCCCAAGCAGGGCAATTTCTGCGCTGCCGGGGTGAGCAATTTTTGTAACCGCGATGCCTCGCTGCCCAAGCGAGTGAACCACGCCCTCATCGGGAGAGCAGAGTGTCGGCTGCTGATTATCCTCACCCACACATTGCAGAAACTCTTCCATGTTCACCAAAGTTTCGCCCAGGGGTTGCAGGCCATTTTCTGTGAGCTGAAATTTGCCCAGGAAGAAGTCTCCGCGCGAGGCATCGAGCGCAACCAGAATTCGGCCTCGCCTCTGCGCATGGGCGCACGCTTCCAAAATGGAAACAGATGCAATAGGTATGCGCAGTGTTTCTCCCAGCCCTTTGACCGCGGCCAATCCCACGCGCAGGCCGGTAAACGATCCGGGACCGGAGGCCGCCGCAATGCCATCGAGCCTCTCTTTGGCGATGCCATGCCGGGTCAGCAGACGGGCGATGACGGGGATCAGTTGCGCTGAAAACGTGCCGCCGGCAACCGGGACGCTCTCGATCAGCTCGAAGTTTGCCGCATCGCCACGAGCCAGAGCAACACTGCCCTGCTTGCCCGAGGTGTCAACCGCCAGAATTAGCATCTTTAGAACTCAAACTCGGAATTCAGACTCCCAGTGGCGGATCTTCACACAGCTCCAGCAGCACGCCTCCTGCCGACGATGGATGCACGAAGACATAAAGATGCCCGCCCGCGCCCACCTTGATTTCGTCCGAAATCAACCGCGTACCGTTCCGCTTGAGCAGCTCTACCGTGGCTGATAAATCGGGCACGCTGAGGGCCACGTGGTGCAGTCCTTCGCCGCGCCGCGCGATAAAGCGCGCGATGACTGAATCGTCGCTGGTGGCCTCGAGCAACTCAATGCGGCTCTCGCCCACGGGCACCATGGCTATCCGAACCTTTTCGTGCTCCACAACTTCTTCGCCCAGCACCTTCATACCCAGCGCTTCGTAAAATTTGCGGGCCTCGGCCAGCGAGCGTACGGCAATTCCGAGATGGTCAATGGAAGACATGGCCTCTTGATTTCACTTTAACTTAATTATGGCGTCAATTCTTCCCATCCGCCAATTCCTGCACCAGCGTATACGGGTCGCGGCGGTGCTCCGCCACTTCCTGGGCATAAGCCGCGATCTGCTCCGGGCTCAGCTTCTCGCGCAGCACACGTTCCAGCAGAACCTCGCGCAGCATCTCTATCAGGCGCTCTTGCCAGTTGCTGACCTTCTTTTTCAGCTGCAGCCCCTCGCGCTGCAAGAATTTTTCGTATTCGGCAATCGCGGCTGCGAGTTCGGCAACTCCCTTACCTTCCGTAGCGACGGTCTTGACAATGGGCGGAACCCACGCATCTTTGCGTATTGCCAGCGTCTGCATGGCGCGGATTTCGCGCTCCACGCGCTCGGCGCCTTCACGATCGCTTTTGTTGATCACGAAGACGTCGGCAATTTCCATGATACCGGCCTTGATGGTTTGCACATCGTCGCCCATGCCGGGCACCAGGATCACAATGGTGATGTCGGCCAGGCGCACGATATCTATCTCATCCTGTCCTACGCCGACCGTTTCCACCAGAACCAAATCTTTACCGGAAGCATCGAGTACGGTGGCTACGTCGGCGGTGGTGCGGGCCAAGCCGCCGAGGAAGCCGCGTGTCGCCATGCTGCGAATGTAAATGCCGCTATCGGCATGATGGGTTTGCATGCGGATGCGGTCGCCCAGGATCGCTCCCCCGGTATAAGGACTGGTTGGATCAACCGCGATGATGCCGACCGTCTTGTTCTGCTTGCGGTACTCCCGGGCAAGCTGGTCTACTAGTGTGCTTTTGCCGGAGCCGGGAGCGCCGGTAAGGCCAGCAATGCGGGCACGTCCGCTGTAGGGGAACAGCGCCTTGAGCAGCTCGGTGGATTCAGGGGCTGAATTTTCAATCGCGCTGATGGCCCGCGCCAGCGAACGCACGTCGCCGGAGCGTACGCGCTCCACCCAATGATTGGTTTCGGATTTCAAGTTTGACTGAGGCGCAGCTTTTGCCACCGGCTGCGCCTCTGCTAACGATAAATCAATTCCCGGCTTTTGAGGAGTTGCCAGGAGTCACAAAGTCTTCCATCACAGCTTTGCGTAACAAGGCGGGCGGCAGAAGGCCTTGTGCCATGATGAAATCATGATATTTCTGCTGGTCGAAACGCGGGCCCATGCTTTTCTCCACGTCAGCGCGCAGCTCGCGCAGTCGCGTGTATCCGTAAAAATAAGAAGTGGCCTGCCCTGGAGCGCGGAAGGTGTAGCGTTCGACCTCTTCTTTGGCCATGGCCGGCGAGAGCACGACGTCGTTCAGCAGGATGTCTCTGACCTGGTCGGGAGTGAGCTTGCCTGACTGTAATTCAGGATCAACGAATGCGCGCGTAGCCCGCATCAACCGGTGTTGCAGAGAAATAAGCTGGCCATCATGGGGCATGAAAGGTTGCATGATGTACTCGGAATACAGGCCCCAGCCCTCGACATTCACGCTGTTGAAGGCATAGAGCGCTCGGGCTTCAGAAACACCCTTTTCGATCATGTTGTCGAACTGCAGCTCATGGCCCGGACGAGCCTCGTGGGAGGTCAGAGTCCACGAAGCGGCGGCAAAGGTGAAATCGTCATACTTTAACATTGCCTCTTTGGAACCGGGAGCAGCAGGAATATTCAGCGGCAGGACGAATTCGCCCTGCTCTCCTGTATTCCCCAGCAGGCGCGGCGGCACCATGTGGGGCGCAGGCTGGGCCGCGGTCTCGGCATCGCTGGCCAACCGTATGCGCGCCGGGCGGTCGGGCAGCGTGACTAGATGCTCGCGGGTGATGATGGCCTCAATCTCTTTTAACCGCTGCTGGTAATGCGGCAGAATGGCGTCGCCTACGAGCTGGTCTTTTTTCAGCTCGCGGATTACATCGCGATAGTCGGTAACTTTATATCCTTTTTCCTTCGCAACCTGTGCTGCAACGGTCTGCATCTGGCCCTGGATTTCAGTAAAAGCCTTATGGGCCATGGCGGCGAGCTCTGCCGGAGGAAGATCCATACCATAGTTATTCTCCAGGTCGAAGGCATACAGCTCGGGAGGCAGGCGAAAATCCTGGCGGGCGCGCGGCAGTATTTCTTTGCGGACAAAATTTTCGTAATCCACAAGCTGCTCTTTGAGCTTGGCATAAGGCGCTTCGTAGCCGGCGATCTTATATTTTTCAAAGAGCTTGCCGATGCCATCTACAAAGAACTTGGTATTGGCCAGGTCGTCTTCAACCTGCAATTTCGCCGGCCCCATCAGGCCGGGTTTGTTCAGGCGCTCGCGGATGCGATCTTGCGCCAACTGCGCAATGGGCGTGTAGCCGGGCTCCATGCCGGCATATTTTCTCAGGCGCACCAGCGCCGCCGGACGGCGCCCAGCAGCGACCTGATCATCAAGCAATCCGAATACCCCAAAATAGGCAAGACGTCCGACATTGAAATAAGGAATCTCGTATTTCTCCTGCAGCAATGACCCTTTAATGTTGTCATTCTCGGCTTTAAGGAGAATTTCCAAATCCTGACGTACCAGCGGATCTTTTTCCTGGGTCAGGCGCTGCTCCAGTTGTTTGACCACGCCAGCCTCGGCGGCGCGTGTGCGGTCAAATACTCCCGGTTTGAGGTCGTGGATCTCACCGTCAATTCCTTCAACGCCCTGGCGGGCATAGTATTCTGGATCGAACTTGGATTCAGACTCCAGAACAAGCCGCGTATTTTCGTTGCTGCGCTGCACCCATTCAGGCACGGCAGGTTTTGCCGAAGCCGGCGTAGGGGTTACCTGCGCATTTGCCATAAGCGCCAATGCAAATAAAAATGCGAAAAGCATGATTGGAATTTTCATAGCTCACCTCATGTGATTGAGACGTGCTCCACCCCATTTGGAAAGAGGTGAATTTTCGGACGATCCTGACCGCCGGATCATAGTTATTCTCCCAAACTATGGCCAGCAGGTTTTTCGGCCGCTACGACTTCAGCAACTGGCGCGCGATCACCATCCTCTGGATCTCGCTTGTTCCCTCGCCGATGGTGCACAGCTTTACATCGCGGTAGAACTTCTCCGCCGGATAGTCTTTGATAAATCCATAGCCGCCATGAATCTGCACCCCTTCGTTGGCGCATTTGACGGCGGTCTCGCTGGCAAAGAGTTTGGCCATGGAAGATTCCATGGTGGTCTTTTCTCCAGCGTCTTTCATGGCTGCGGCGCGCATGGTAAGCAGGCGGGCGGCATCAATTTCTGTGGCCATGTCGGCCAGCTTCCACTGGATTGCCTGAAACTCGCTGATGGCTTTGCCAAACTGCTTGCGCTGCTTGGAATATTTCAAAGCCGCATCGAACGCCCCCTGGGCAATTCCCAACGAGAGAGCGGCGATAGAGATGCGTCCGCCATCGAGGATGCGCATGGCGTCAATGAACCCATCTCCTTCCTTGCCCAGCAGATGGCTGGCGGGGACAACGCAATCCTCGAAGATCAGCTCGGCCGTGTCGCTCGCCCGCAGGCCAAGCTTGTTTTCTTTCTTCCCCGGACGAAAACCTTTTGTCCCCTTATCCACCAGAAATGCGGAAAGCCCATGCGTATGCGCGGCCTTGTCGGTCACGGCAATTACAACCACTACGTCGGCATAATGGCCGTTGGTGCAGAAAGTCTTTGTGCCGTTGATGATCCAGTTGTCGCCCTTGCGGACCGCAGTGCAGCGCGCCCCGCCGGCATCGGAGCCGGAGCCAGGCTCGGTCAGCCCCCAGGCTCCAATGAATTCACCGCTGGCCAGTTTGGGAACGTATTTTCGTTTCTGCTCTTCATTCCCGGCCACAAAAATGTGATTGGTGCACAACGAGGTATGGGCCGCCACAATGATACCCACCGAGCCATCCACGCGCGAGAGTTCTTCGATGGCGGTCACGTATTCCACATATCCCATGTCGGCGCCGCCATACTCGGTGGGAAAGATAACGCCCAGCAGCCCCAGCTTTCCCAGCTCTTTAATGACGGCCAGCGGAAATTCGCCCTCTTCATCCCACTTCATGACATTGGGAGCAATCTCGCGCTCGGCAAACTCGCGTACGCTTTTCTTGAGTTGTAATTGTTCGTCATTAAGCTGGAAATCCAAGGGAACTCCTTACGATGTAAACTCGGAAGCCGGCTGCCGATCGCAAGCTATCCAGAACTATTGATTATACAAAGATAAAAGAAGCTTATGGCGTGTTGCTTACGGTCATGAATTTTGGATTTTCTGCGTGTGCGACTGGATCAAAGCAAGAATCTCTTCATCCCCAGGCATATGGCCGGCCTCGCGATAGGAAAAGATGCGCTTGCCATCCAGAAAAACATCCAGCATACCCAGGCCGCCCATGCTGATTCTGGGTTTGACCCCGAATTTTTCAGTGATGAGTTTTTTCAGGCTCACGGCCCGAATGCGGTGTTCAGTTCAAACCAGACAGCGTTTGATGACGATTTTCATGCAATATTGGATTTGCCCGAGGTTTTTTCCTGTGACCCTATCCCGAAGATTTTTCGCACCATCCACAATGGGGCCACGAACACGTGCGCTGGATTGGTGAGGAATGCGGGCTTGTTGCCTTCAATGAAATGGCCGATCCAAGCCATGGCAAATGCCAGGGGAATCAGCAGCACCCCGATGATGGGGTGAAACCAGACCACGAACAACGAGGAAAAGCCAGTAGGAATGGCCAGCATGTGCAGGGCGCGATTCACCGGATGATTGTGGGCGTGGTCATAATGCGCATAAAGACCCATAATGTCCTCTCCCTCCGAGCCAAAGGTATTTTACTGAATAAGTAAAATGCAGGGAAACAAAAAGCAAGAGCATCGCCGGCGGCTCGATAACCGGTGTTCCTCAAAAAATCATCGCGGCGGAAAGATTGGCCTTTGCCCTTCCGCGGCAAAGCCCAGATCGCATTCGGCGCGAAAGGCCTCAAACCACTTCAGCAGCACTTCGCGCACGGTTTCTTCGATGGTCTGGCCAAAGAACTGGGTAGCCACACCGGTAAGTTCAATCCACACATAGACCAGCGTGCCGCCTGCCCTGCGCGGCGTAAAGTTGACCCATTGCTCGTAGGTAACGCCCATCCCGTGGCCCACCCATGCTAGTTTGCGCGGCGGTTCGCACACGGTAAGCACCTGCTTCGCGGTCATGGGCCGGGGCTGGAGCACATCCACCTCCAAGCGGCTCCCGGTCACCCACGGTTCACCCTCCACCCACCGTATATCGCCGTAAAGGCCGCTCCACTTCCAGCGCTTCCAGTCGGCATAGATTTCCCAGGCTCTTTGCGGGCTGCATTTGACCTGAACGGAATGTTCGATTCTTGATCCCATAGTGTGCGTGGCTTGTTGAATCTTGTTTACCTGCAAACTTCCCGAATCCCCTCCAGGGCGCGCGTGCAGGCGGCACGGTCCACATCCGTGTGTGTGACCAGGCGAATAGCCTGCGGGCCGATGCCGGAGGCAAGAATGTTTTTCGCCGCCAATTCGCGTGCCATCTGCTCTGCGCTCATGCCGGTACCGCTGATATCAAAAACCACGATGTTGGTCCTGACCTTGGCCGGCGTAATTGCAACGCCGCGAATCCCGGCCAGCCCTTCCGCCAGAAACCGTGCATTCTCGTGATCTTCGCGCAGGCGCTGCGGGCCTTTTTCCAGCGCAATGATCCCCGCTGCGGCCAATACGCCTGCCTGGCGCATGCCTCCACCCAGCGACTTTCTGTATACGCGGGCCTGCTCAATGAAGTTCCGCGAACCTACCAGCAGCGATCCCACCGGCGCGCCCAGCCCTTTGGACACGCAGAACATCACGGAATCGAATTTCTTCGTAATCTCACGCACCGGCTTGCCCAGAGCGACCGAGGCGTTGAAGATGCGCGCGCCATCCAGATGCACCGGCAACGCCACCTCATGGGCGCGATCGCAAATTTCATCGGCAACCTCCGGCGGATACACCGACCCGCCGGCCATGTTATGCGTGTTCTCCAGGGAAATCAGGCCCGTCTGCGCGCGGTGATAAATTTTTGGGCTGATGCGTTTCGCGATGTCGCTCCACGTCAGGATTCCATCTTCGCCGTATATGGGGCGGGGCATGCATCCGGAAAAATGCGCCAGCATGGCCATCTCGTAATTGAAGATGTGGGCGCGCTCCTCACAGATGACCTCCTGCCCCTGACGGGTGTGGATCTTGATGGCGATCTGGTTGCCCATGGTTCCGCTGGGCACGAAGATGGCGGCTTCCCGCGCAAAAATCTCCGCCGCATGCCGCTCCAGCCGGTTAACGGTTGGGTCCTCGCCATAAACATCGTCGCCCACCTCGGCCTCAGCCATGGCGCGGCGCATTTCTGGCGTGGGCCTGGTCACGGTATCGCTGCGCAAATCAACCATTGCGGAAGCTGCCATGCTCCGTTCGTCAGACTGCAATGCATTTTGAATTTGAATCGCCATAATAGCCTGCTACTTCTATGACTCTAATCCTGTCACTATGTCATCCTGGTAACTGTTCTTCAAGAACGCTTTTGTACGGGTGCCAGACACACATCCTTCACATCAGGACGAGAACAAACAGATGCATGCGCTCTGGAGTCTCTCATCTCACCTGAATCACAATTGTTAATTTTTTACGAGGACCTGTTTTGTCCAATTCTACACAACACTATTGTGGGGATAGGAAAAGCTTATGATTAGACTACATTGACACTGCGTCTGACACAAATTTTTCAAAAACTTCGTTCGAGACCAGCCGGCCCGCCGCTGTAAGGCAGGCCCTTTCTCCTCTCATCTCGACCAATCCTGGCTCTATCAGCTCCTGCAGTACCTCGCGGGCATGCTCAGCCTGCGAATCGCCAAAGAACCGGGCTATCTCCTGTAAGTCAACTCCGACGTTTAGACGCAATCCCAGAAAGAATGTTTCCTCCCAAGCCTGACTGAATGAGACCTCATTTCTATTCAAGCGGGTGGCTTTTGCTGTTTCGTCGTAGGCTGAAATGTAAACTGGCAAAGAATCGGGCGCGGCCAGCCGCACGGCATCAAAATTGGGTCTGGCGCTAGGCAGCATGGAATGGGCATCTACACCGAAGCCGAGATAAGGCTGCCGCTTCCAATATCTAAGGTTGTGCTGCGATTCCATGCCAGCCAGCGAAAAGTTAGAAATTTCGTACTGCCGGATGCCAGCCTCCCCTAGCCGCTCACACGCCCGTTCATAGAATTGGACCATAAGTTCTTCATCTGGCACGAAGTGGGCGTGATAACGCGCGCCGCCGGCAAGCAGTTCATTGCCCAGCCGCGAGTCTTCGTCTACTTCGAGCAGGTATACACTCACATGCGGGACCTCGCTTTCGATGGCGGCGGTCAGCGATGCCTCCCAGCTATCAGGCGTCTGGTGCGGCAACCCGGCGATGAGATCAACATTCAGGTTCGAAATGCCTGCCGCGCGCAAGCGCGCAATATCAACCAGCACCTGATCTCGCCTATGCAGGCGCCCTACGGCGCGCGCCTCCTGGTCTACAAATGACTGCACACCCAGACTTACCCGGTTGACCTTACAGCCAGCCAGAGTGTCAAGCATTTCCGGCGAGAGAGTTGCTGGGGCACATTCCACGGTTATCTCTGCGTCCTCTTCAATTTCAAATTGCCTGCCTAGCACCTGAAATATCTGAGCAATCTGCGCCGGTTCCAGGATGCTGGGCGTGCCTCCGCCCAGATAGATGGTGTCTGCTTCAGCTTCCCAGCGGCCGCCATTCGCCTCTACGGTGCGTTGCGCAGAGGCAATGTCCTGAGCCAGGCGGTCCACGTAGCCTTGCATCCGGTCGCGTGAAAACACGTCGGAGGCAAAATTGCAGTAACTGCACTTCGTCTTGCAGAAAGGAACCGAGATGTAAATGCCTAGGGCCATCGCAAACCAACCAATATCTCCATCTTAAATGAACCTTAATTACGAACGGTTAAGCTCTCTGCTTTTTTGCTGGCAACTGGTAGCTGGTTAACGGTAATTGCCTGCAATTTGTCATTTTCTTCTCATCAAATCTCATTTTTCCAGGCACACTCTGTACAATGTCCCAATGCCTTTTCGCGTCGTTGTAACTGGCTTTGGCTCTTTGAGTCCCAACGGTCTGGGTAATACTGAATTTTGCCGCGCGCTGTTGGCCGGCAAAAGCGGCGTGGCGCGCATTACGCGCTTTGATTCCACGGAATTGCCGGTGCACATCGCCGGCGAACTCAAAAACTTCGACGAACTCGCCTGGATAGACGCCCACGAACGCAAGCATGTCTCCCGCGCCGTGCCCATGGCCATTGCCGCTGCAACCGAAGCCCTGAAGACCGCCGGCTTCGATTCCGCCGCCCTCGCCGCCATGAGCATGGATGAAAAGCGCAAGATCGGCGTGCTGCTGGGCACCGGCGGCGGAGCCATGGACTTCAGTGAAGAGCAGTACCGGCTGTACCATTCCGGGAAAATCAAGCAGGTCAGCCTTTTCTGTATTCCCAGCGGCACCATGGGAACCATGTCCAGCGAGATCAGCATGCGCTTCGGCTTCCGCGGTCCCAGCCAGGTCGTGACCAGCGGCTGCACCTCTTCTACCGATGCCATCGGCTTCGCCTATCGCCAGCTTCAGGCTGGCATTCTGCCCATGATGCTCTGCGGCGGCGTAGATTCGCCCCTCGCCTTCGGCATCATGAAGGGATTCAGCCTCATGCGCATCATGACCGCCTCGTGGAACCACGCGCCCGAGCGCGCCTCGCGTCCTTTTTCCGCCGATCGTGACGGATTTGTCGTGGCCGAAGGCGCCTGGATGTTCATGCTGGAAGAGTACGAGCATGCTCGCGCCCGCGGCGCCAAAATTTTTGCGGAAATCGCCGGCTACGGCTCCACTTGCGAGGCCTTTCATCGCGTGCGTCTGGCTGAGTGCGGCGAAGAGCCGGCGCGCGCCATATCCGTTGCCATGCAAGAGGCCGGCATTGCGCCCCAGAACGTCGACTATGTGAACCTGCACGGCACCTCGACGGAACTCAACGACCGTATCGAAACCCGCGCGCTGAAACTCGCCCTTGGAGGCGCGGCTTACAAGACCCCGATGTCGTCGCTGAAATCGCAGATCGGGCATCCCCAGGGGGCTTGCGGCGCCGGCGGGCTCGCGGCCACCTTGATTGCCATGGAACACAACCTGCTTCCGCCCAACATTAATCTCGAAAAACCCGATCCTGAATGCGATCTGGATTACGTTCCTCAGCCAGGACGCAAAAAAAACATCGAGCATGCGGTATGCAACTGCATCGCTTTCGGATCAAAAAATTCCGCCCTGGTAGTAAGAAAAGTTCCCTAGAGCTGCGGCGAAAAAAACATTTACCGGCTTTGCAGCAGATCTTCCAGCTTGCCAACATCACGCCATTGGTATTCATCCGCCGGAAAGGCGATGATCTTTTCTCCGCGAGCGGCGAGGTTCAGGTAGGAGTCAATGATGGAAAAGATGCCGTCTTCTTTCATCATAGTAAGAAAATGAGGAGAAATAACGTGGATGCCGGAGAAACCCAGCGCATGCGTTTGCGGTGAAGACCGAACCAGTTCAGCTTTCCCATCTTGTCCACTCCGCCGCCCGCAAAGCTGGAACTGCTGGTCGAAGAGCAGGTAGCGGGAACTTTTGCGGTCTTGTACTGCCAGCGTGGCCAGGGCGTGATTCTCTTTATGGAATTGCAGCATGCGTCCCAGGTCAATCGTGCTGATGACATCCACATTGTGCAAAATGAACGGCGTGTCCAAACCGCTGGGCTCTTCCAGAAAAAACCAGGCCGCTTTTTTCAGGCCGCCGCCGGTATCGAGCAGGACTTCTTCACGTGAGACTTCAATGCGCATGTCGAAGTTATCGTTGTCTTTGAGGTAGTCAACAATCATGCCTGCAAAGTGATGTACGTTGATGATCACCTCGTTGACCCCGAAGTCGCGCAGGCGGTTGAGTGTAATTTCCAGCAGCGTGCGGTAGCCGATCTCGACCAGCGCCTTGGGACGGGTATCGGTGAGCGGCCGCAGGCGCGTGCCCATGCCGGCGGCCAGAACCATGGCTTTCATTGGCCCGCCTTCTCCAGACTCAATTTCTCCAAGCCCATCTTCTCTAACTGAAGATGACGCACCACTGGTTCGATCCCGCTCCTGCCGCGCAAATGTCTGGCCAGCCGCTCCGCCAGAAATACCGAGCGATGCTGGCCGCCGGTGCACCCGAATGACACCATCAGGCTCTTGAAGCCACGGCGCTGATAGTCGCTCACGCTGGCGTCGATCAGTGACATCACATTGGCGAGGAACTGATGCACGCTCTCCTGCTGGTTGAGGTACTCGATCACCGGCGCGTCCTGGCCGGTTAGGTTCTTGAAGCGATCTTCGCGTCCCGGATTGGGAATGCTGCGGGCATCGAAAACGAAGCCGCCGCCGTGTCCGCTGTCGTCCTTCGGTAGTCCCTGGTGAAATGAAAAGCTAAAAATCCGCACCGTCAGATGGTTTCCTTCCGAAGACAGGCTCTGCAATTTCTCCGAACCCAGCATGCTGGTGAATGCGCCCATCAGGGCGGGCAGCGCGATGGGCAGCTCGGCGTTGTGCAGCAGCCAGCGCACGTTCTTGAGCGCGTAGGGCACACTTTGCAGAAAATGCGGTTTGCGCTCATAAAAGCCGCGAAAGCCGTACGCGCCCAGCGCTTGCATGATGCGGACATAAACATATCCGTAGTAATGCCGCATAAATGCTTCGCGCTGTAGATCGATGAACTCCGCCAGCCGGTCGAGATAATGATCGAGCAATTGCTGGCGTAGCTCCGGCGGCAGGTCGGCCTTGGCGTCGTACAAAAGCGAAGCGATATCGTATTGCAGCGCGCCTTTGCGGCCGCCCTGGTAATCCAGAAAAAACGGCTGGCCATCGCGCAGCATGACGTTGCGCGACTGGAAGTCGCGGTAGAGAAAATAATCGCGGTCAGCGGTCAGCAGGAAGCGCGTCAGGCGGGCAAAATCGTCTTCCAGGGCCTGTTCGCTGAAGGGGATGCCGGCCAGCCTGAGAAAATAATATTTGAAATAATTCAGGTCCCAGGCGATGGACTGGCGATCGAAGCTGTGCCGCGGATAGCAGCGTTTGTAATTCAGGTCGCGTCCCGCTTCAACCTGAAAGCGCGGCAGCACGGCCGCAACCTTGCGGTAGGCTTCCACCACTGGCGGAGCAACCTCGGCGCCATCGCGATTTTCCGAAAGGAACTCAAACAGCGTGGTGTTGCCCAGGTCTTCTTCCAGGTAAGCACCCTGGTTCAGGTCTTCGGCATAAATTTCCGGGACGGGCAGGCCGTGCCGGCGAAAATGCCGGGAGAATTCCAGGAATGCGATGTTCTCTTCGCGCACGTCATAACGGATGCCGATCGCGCTGAATTTTCCGCCCGCCAACCGGATAATGCGCCGCCCCGACCCGCCAAGCTGGCCCTGCAGCGGCTGCACCCGCTCAGCCGGCGTTTGGAAATGCTGCTCAAAAAGCTTCTCGAGAACATCCATGGATATGGTCCGCAGCGGCTCGGTGTTGACGCATCACCGTTGGCTCTTCAACACCACAAAGGTAACACGAATGCGCGTGCTTCTTTGCTTTCCCTTGGAGCTGAGAGCTGGGAGTTTAGAGCTGGTTTTTGCGGCGCATCCTTCTTGAAACTCGAAACCTGAAACTCGAAACTGCTTTTAAGCTGTTGCGGCTGACTTCTGCAGTGTATCTGGATGGAATCTCTTGACGGCGTAAATCCCGAGCACGATGAAGAGCACCAGCACAACGAGCTGTGTAACCAGGAACGGCGGCTCAGACTGCGTTGGCGCCAGGGCCCTCAACGCCGAGACTTTCGCGAACGATTGCACGGTCAGCACGAAGAAATTGAAATAAAGGGCAAGCACGGCGCAGACCACGTAAACCCACCGCCAGGCGCGGGCGAGGTGAAGCGCGTAGCGCGCAAGAACCGCAATCGCCAGCACCACCAGCGATATGATCGCGACCACATGCGAGGGCATTAACTGATGGAATGGAAAGCCAAAGCCGGTCACGCTGGTAAGCACCGTGGTCGTGAGAAAGAGCGCAGTCACGCCATCGAGGCGTTTGTTGGCTGTAAGTCCGCCCACAGCGATGAATCCTGAGAGGATGCCCACCAGGCTGATTACTACGTGCACTAAGGTGTAGGTTGCTGTTGTCATGCCGAAGATCATGGTGTTGTCCTTTCTAAGCCAGTATGCAGGATACTGCACCGCTGCAAGCCGAAGGTGCGACAATCTGTGTCGCGTTGCCGGGACGCCAGAGTGGCGGCGCTAACAAGAGTCGTAAATTATGGCGCATTGCGCGTCGGCTTACAAGCGCAAGTAGTGGAGGGAGGGGGTATTACATCAACTAGTGCGCGCAGCGCTAAGTCATGCGCGTGCAAAGACATACGCAGGTGTGAGAGTAGTGCGCAAAGCAGTGTTGATCTTTAGCTCCAAACCCCAGAGTCTTCCACGAGTGCGCCGCCGAGGCTTGTCATGAACCCCGCCAGTCAAAGAATTTTCAAAGACCAAAAAGGAGCGTGCGAGCCCCCGCATTCTTGAATGCTCTTAATACTTTCAAGAACAATGATGGCCTATAATTTCTGAGGAATCTAGGTTTTGATATCACTGAGAGCAATTTGCCCAATTAGCGCCGATCCGTGGAGAAAAAATTTGTGTTCTTCACTGGCGACTGGCGACTGGCAACTGTATTGTGGACCGCTTTTCTGAGTACTGAGTACCGGGTAGCATAGCCGGTACTCAGTTAGGAAATTTCCTCAGTGTGGAGGAAGGGGAGGACTCGTGTCTCCCGCTGGATATGGCGTGGATAAAACGGCAGTACAGTAAAGGGCAAATTGATAGAGCTGGCGCACTTCTTGTTGCTCTAAATAGCGAAATGCTTGTCCCCGCCGATGAAGTAGACCCAGCATTTGTAGTTATCAATAACTGGAGATCGGCGCACAGTTATCCGTTACAAGCCATAAAGATGAATTTGCTACGCCGTGCAAAGAAGATTGATTCCGAAGCTTTGATTGCGCAAAGATTAAAACGCCTACCGTCCATAACGTTAAAGCTTATTCACAACCCAAACATGAAGCTATCCCAAATGCAGGATATAGGGGGGTGTCGGGCTGTAATGGCCACCATGAAGGATGTCAAAAAGCTTGTTAGGGTCTACGAAAGAAGTAGGATTAAAAATCCCCGTCATGGCCGACCAATACAACACGCCCATGATGATTACATCAGTAATCCAAAGCCAGACGGTTACCGAAGCTATCATTTGATTTTCAAATACCAGAGTAAGTATCAAGACAAAAAGGCGTTTGAAGGGCAACGAATAGAAATTCAGCTTCGCTCACGTTTGCAGCATGCGTGGGCCACTGCCGTCGAAACCGTCCAGACCTTCACAGGGCAAGCGTTGAAAGCTAAGATCAAAGCTGGCAGCGATCCAGAGTGGTTACGATTTTTCGCTCTCATGGGAAGCGCCATTGCCTTAAGAGAGGGATGCGCGCTAGTTCCCGGCACACCACAAAATGAAAAAGAATTAGTGCAGGAGATTAGGCACCTTGCTAGCAAGTTGGCAGTTCACGACACTTTAAGCGCGTGGGGGTTCGCTGCGCAAAGAGTAATGAGCAACCCAGGAGATGCCAAAACTTTCTTGCTGGTTCTTGATTCTAATAAGAAAACACTTGTAACAACTCCATTTCGCGCTGATGAGCTGAAAAAGGCATTTGAAATGTACTTAAAAGTAGAAAAAGATTCGGCAGAACATCCAGAGATTCAAGCAGTGTTGGTGTCCGTGGATTCGATAGCAGCTTTGGAAGAAGCATATCCAAACTATTTCTTGGATACGAACGCTTTCCTTGACGCAATGAGCGAGGCGATTGGATGAAATCTAAAAACATCAATGAATACAAGGAATTTGAGAACCTTCTTGGTTCTGTACTCAAGGTTCCTCATTCAGAAATTAAGAAGAGGCTGGAAACTGAGGGCCATACAAAAAAACAGAAGCCTAAAAAGGCTTCCGTCCGCCGCGCATCAGGCGTAATGGTGGCGATGATGCTTAAACGCTTCTACGGCGCCGGAGACCTTCATTTCATCACCCAGCGAAGGCACCCGGCAGTGTCCATCACTTCACGCCAAACATCCTCGTTCCACCATCTGCGGGCAGCTCCTGACGTGGACGGCGCGACGAAAAGCTGTGTTGTGCCGATATCCTGACCGGATTGATGCCCGTAAGTAACGTTTCGTCGTCTAAAGTAAACTTTTGCAGCACGCTTGCCATTGAAAACGAGTATCTGTGGCTGAGTCGTTAGCACCAGATCCATCAGCCGTTTTCTATCGAATGCGCTAGCGGTCAGTGCGCTATCAACTCCGTGTGTGTTCTTGGCAAGATCGGTAAGCCCGATTCCGAACTTCTGTAGCTGCGTAAACTCTGCTGGGTTCAGCAGTCGTGGCGTGGCCCCGAATTTGTGCAGGATGGCCCAGAGTTGGTTATTTCGACCTGCGTAGTATTCCCGCACGACTGCGGATCGCGGACCTACAGCAGTACCACAAATCAACAACTTAAGTCCGGTGGTTGCGATATCGGGGAGGATGGAATTCACAGCAATGCAAGGATACTCGCTCCAGCCTAGCCAATTTCCAGATCGATTGATCTGGCTATGACTGCGATTTCTCTAGATATTATGTTGTATTCTTCAGAAACTTGCTCTTGGCTTTTGTTGGCGAGGAAGAAGAGTTTCGAGGAAGCAGTTCTAATAAGCTTCACTAACTGAGATTCAGGATCGATACGGTTAACAGAGCTCCATCTGTCGATTGCCTTGCTCGAAAGCCCGAACAGTTCTTCTTTTTCCCAGTTCTTGCGGTTCACCAATTGAAGCACTTCCCTCTGAGCCGCAATACGATTATTGAATTCGTTCATGCTCTTTAACCTTTCCTACCAACTTGTACATCCATTCACACACCGCCCTGAGCTCTTTAATCGTGGTATCAACTTCTCCTAATGTTATATCCGTCCCCTGACCTCTTGTACACAGTATACGGGCTCTTACTAGAACATGGTATGAGCTCTGAGAGAGTGGAACACTGTTAGCTCCCAAGCGAAGCGCGGAATTCCTTGAGAAGTCTGGTTGGTTCGTGACGCCAAGGGAGAAGCAGGTAGCAATGTTTCTAATGCTCAAAAACACCGTCGACAAATCAAACACTTTACTATTGCTGGCAGAAACTAGTGAGGTTTGCCCTTCGCGAAACAAGGCAAAAAACTTTTTGCAGTCTCGAAGACAGTGCTTATAAGGCTCTGGCCTTCCCAATGCTTTCAGATAGTCATGTTGGTCTGACGAGAAAAGCAATCGTGACTCGAGCCAGAGGTGCCAAGCAAAAGGATTGCCCTCTCGCCATAGTTCTTGGATTCGGTCATAGGAGTAGGTTGAATATGTGTCTGGATCGAACCTAGAATCGGAAGCCTCCACAATTGCTAGGAGGTCTACGTCTGAATCTAGCGATATATCCCCGCGACACACTGAGCCGAATGCGTAAATATGCATACGCTTAACGTCGACTAAACCGTTTGATGATAATTGACATGAAAAAACCAAACGCAATCAGTCTGACCAGCAAGATGATTGTTAAATACCAGCTCGGGTAGTGGGCTGGGGAAAGTGTACCTAGAAACACTTGGGGCGACTCAATAAGCGCTTGTGTATAGCTGCCGATACGCTGCGGATCTCTGAATGCCCAAGCATCTATCAGAGACATGAGCAAAAAAACAACCCCCGTCGCTCGCAGAAGTTTTGGAGCGCTTTCCCCATTGCCCCATATGAAGTCAAGAGTCTTGAATCGACTCCACTCTATAAATGCTCCAACTCGCTTTCCTCCTGCGTACTTCTTTCTGTAGTACGATTCATTCGAATGCCATGCCTTGTGCAAGTGTAGTCCAGTGGCTTGTAGCTCCACGCCGATCGACTTGTTAGCGGACTTGGCATCTCCGAGTTGCTGGTAATTCATTCGCAGCGTCCGGGCAAATCTCATCTTCAGGTTATCAGGACCCGGGCATTCGGTATCGAGGATGTGATTGTCAACTTCCGTTCTTTCAAAATGGGAATAATCGAACTTACATCCAGTAAAACTCGATCCATGCAGATTCGTTCCAAAAAACGACACCCGGTAAAGTCGCAGGAGTCAAAGATGCAATCTCGAAGGTAGCAAGCATCAAAAATCGAGTACTTGAAATCAACCTTGGTGAAGCGCTTTCCCTTCGCTACAAGACGGATAAATAATTGATTGACAAACTGATCATCAGAAACGTCAGCGTCGAACTTCTTGTCGGTCTGGTGAATTCTGTTGCTATCGGGCAGCATCGGCTTCCCTCGGGCTAACTTCTGCTTAGGCTGATCTAGGTAAGGCCTGTCGTGGTCAGCCTATAACGAAAATTGTTTGGCACGCAAGCCATGGCTGCTTATGTTCGGGGACTTTAGCAGGGACTCGGGAGGTTTTGACGTTTGTTAGGAGGCCAGCGGAACGACGGGGGGCTTGGGCCGAGCTTCTTGAAGAGTAAAAAATAAAATCCCCACACGCGCTGGACGCGCGAGTGGGGCACCCCTCGCTAAGTATTTGGCCGCACGTGGATTAATGCCAGGTCAACGAGTGATATGGAGATTGATCGCGAACCACGTCCCAAACGGGCAAACTTCGCATTGCATTGGATCTTGTGCTGTGCGAATTGACAGTGGTGCCGCACGCCCGAAGCTGACTAGGATTGGGGAGGAAAAGCTTTTGATGGTTCAGCGAAGAAAGTTGAGGTGAGACATGAGAGGCAGTCTATTGGCGCTTGTCATTTTGGCCGTAACCGCAGGGCTAGCTGTCAGCCAGGACAACAAAAATGCCCCTGCGAACAGCAATCCCCGAGATGTAAGACCTGGAAATCGCACCACAATTACCGGGTGCCTGACTGGCGAATCTGACCACTATCGACTTACGGATCAAAAAGGAGTCACGAACATCGTCTACGGCTCGAGCGCTGAGTTGGATTCCTATGTCGGAAAACCTGTCACGCTCCTTGGAGATCAATCCGCAACTCCGAGCACTGATACTGGGACGGCACATCCCATGCCTCATTTCAAGGTTATAGAAGTGCACCCCGAGTCGGGCAGCTGCAAGTAACATCGAGTGCGGAGCAAACGACGAGGATGAAGATGACCACGGACATTCCGCAGCAGCTCATCACGCCGGATACCGCGCACACGTGCCTCGGCACGCTCAAGTTTTTCGAACGGCATGCCGGACGAAGATACTACGTGAGGTCTATGACAACCTCGATTTCGAAACATCCTCTGGGTCCTTCGCCTGTGGCTCAGGATGACGAACTTAAGGAGAATCCGGGCAAGTGGTATCAAATCATTGCTTTTTATCAAATTGCTGGCATGATCGATGCAAGGCTCTGTGCCCCACGGTCTTTGAAAACATTCAAGCGGCCCCTCTCACCGCTCCCAGAGTCAAAGGGAGACGCCCGCCCAAGCCAAAAAGGTTACTTAGTAACCCCCACCCCCCAAAAAAAAGCTAACCACAAAGTACACGAAGGGTTAACACGAAGGGCACGAAGGAAATTTCCAAGTGCTGTTTCTTTGGCTGAATGCTGACTGCTGATTGCTGATTGCTGCGTTATTGTCCTGCCTGTTGATGGGTTAATTTCTGCAACTCGTCGGCTGAGCGGTTCAGCAGATCGCGCAGCACGGCTACCTCGGCGGCGATGGCGGTGTGCAGCGCCGGATCCACATCTGGAGCGAACAGCGGAGAGTGGTTCGAGGGCAGCGAGATTCCTGCCGCCCTGGCTTCGGCATACTTCTGGGGATCGGCCCCTCCCAGAGTGAAGTAGAAACCGGGGATGCCCTGTTCCACAAAGTAAGAAAAATCTTCCGAGCCCGTGATCGGCTCCTCTACTGAAACATTCTCTTTGCCAAGCGCCGATTCAAGCGTGGCCTTGAGATGCTGGGCCAGCGCGGGATTGTTGTATACCGAGTCCGTAGACTCGTAGTGTTCAATCAACGGCTCGCGCGGCGCGCCTGCGGCTTCAGCTTCCGCCTTGATGATGCGCGCGATGGCCGCGAGCACCTGCTTGCGAACGTCGTCTTTGTAGGTACGCACTGTCAGCCCCATCTCGGCGTGGTCAGGGATGATGTTATTTTTCGTGCCCGCCTGGATGTAGCCGACCGTGATGACCACCATTTCTCCGGGCTTCACCTCGCGGGAAGGAATGGTCTGCAAGGCCAGGATGGTGCGGGCGGCGATCACGATTGGGTCAACCGTGGTGTGCGGCGAGGCGCCGTGTCCGCCCTTGCCGTAGATGGTGACCCGCAGCGAATCGGCATTGGCGTCGTAAGTCCCCGGCACAACGCCTACCTTCCCAGCCGGAATTAAATTCATTACGTGCAGCGCCACGGCCACGTCGGGCCTGGGGAAGCGTGTCAGCAAGCCGTCTTTGATCATTGCCTCGGCGCCGCTGATGGTCTCTTCCGCGGGCTGGCCGATGAGCATGAGCGTGCCATGCCAGCTATCTTTGCTGTGCGCCATGATAGCGGCGGTTGCAACCAGGGATGCCATATGCAGGTCGTGTCCGCAGGCGTGGGCTACAGGAACGTCGTGTCCCGCATCGTCTTTCGTATGGACTTTGCTGGCATACGGCAGGCCGGTCTTCTCTTCCACCGGAAGCGCGTCAAGCTCGGTGCGCAGCATGATAGTTGGCCCGGGACCATTTTTGAGGATAGCGACAATTCCGGCGCCGCCAACGTGTTCAGTCACGTCATAGCCGAGACCGCGAAGTCGCGTCGCCAGTTTCGCCGCGGTTTGCGTCTCATGCGAAGAAAGCTCCGGATTTTGATGTATGTCGACGTACAGGGCGTGCGCTTCGGGATACACGCTGTTAACTTCGTTCGAGGCTGGGAGATTTTGCCCTGAAGCGCTCAGAGATCCAAGGAAGCAAACCACGAGGCAACATTGAGCATATTGCATCCGGGAATCATACAAGAAGTCTCAAAAAGTTTAACCACAAAGGACGTTAAGGTTTTAACACGAAGGGCACGAAGGAAATCTCTGAGTGCGTTTCTTTGGCTGAATGCCGACTGCTCACCCGGCCATAGCGGCAACCCACCGTTCCGTGCCGGGCAAGCCGGCATCGTTCAATGTCTGGTCAGCAGCTGAGCTGTGCAACTGGAGTTGGGTGGCACGACACAATAAGTCAAGCATGTCCTGGACCGAGCAGACTTCCAATACCGACTGCTTTGCGGAGTCGAGCGCCTTTTCTACTCCTGGCGCAAGATTCATCAGCTTGAGTTCGGCGCCGATTGCATTCACCCATGTCCGAAAGGACGCAAGTATTTCTAAACCGGCGGCGTCAATAGCGTTGATCTCCGCCAAATCAAGCACAGCGGTTCGAATCTGCGGTTGTGTCAAAAAAGCATTTCGCAGGGCAGCTTCATCGCCGGCGGTGATTCGCCCTATGCATCGGAATACGGTTACGTCGTCGAGGTTTTGGATTATCAAACTCAGCATCATCTCTCCCTTTGGCGTGTTGACGTCTTTCTACCCGATACGAGATATAGACGTCTTTGGTTCTGTTTCGTTTAACCAGGTGGTAGTGATTCGCCCAGCGGGCTTTATCTACTCTTAAATAGACGAATGGGGAGCAAGAATATTTTACGAAGCAGGCAGATATTTTGAGGGAAAGCAATCATTCCCGACCGGCAACCCGGCAACTGGCTACCGGCAACTGTTTTGCATCCTGCAATCGATAACAAACGTCTTATACAATATTCACAGGTTGCATGGCCAATATCCACGAAGAAGAGGCATTAGGCAAAGCGTATGACAGCCGGCTGATGAAGCGACTGCTCACATACCTGCGTCCTTACAAATGGCAGGTGGCGGTTGCCCTGGTCACGATTGTGCTTAAGGCCACTGCCGACGCGCTGGGGCCGCTGCTCACCATCGTTGCCGTGGATACCTACCTCGCCCCCAAGCTCGGTGCACCCGCGGCGCGCTATGCGCTCACGCGCTGGCTGAGTCCTGATCCGCTGGTAGGCGTTGCCCAAATCGGTGGGTTGTATGTCTTTCTGCTCTGTTTCAGCTTCTTCCTGGAATTCGCGCAGACGTATTACATGCAGTGGACCGGGCAGAAGGTCATGTTTGACCTGCGCAGCCAGATCTTTCGCCACTTGCAGCAGATGCATGTAGGCTTCTTCGACAAGAACCCGGTAGGCCGTCTGGTGACGCGTGTTACGACCGACGTGGACGCGCTCAACGAAATGTTCACCGCCGGCGTGGTTTCCATCATTGAAGATGTTTTTGTGCTGTTCTACATCGTCTTCATCCTGCTGCGTATGAAGTGGTGGCTGGGGCTCATTACCCTTTCCGTCCTGCCCCTGATTTTTATTGCCACCATGATGTTTCGCCGCTCGGTGCGCGAGTCTTACCGGCGGATTCGCACCGCCATCGCCCGCATCAACGCTTTTATGCAGGAACACGTGAGCGGCATCGTGGTGTTGCAGTTGTTCAACCGCGAGAAGCGCGCCTATGAGCGCTTCATCAAGATCAACGCCGCCCACATGGACGCCTTCAAAGACGCCATCCTGGCCCATGCCATTTACTATCCGGTGGTCGAAATTTTGTCGTCGCTGGCGATTGCCTCGATTATCTGGTTTGGCGGCGGGGGCGTGATCCGCAACGCCGTAACCATCGGCATCCTCACCGGATTCATGCAATACGCGCAGCGCTTCTTCCGGCCCATTCAGGACCTCAGCGAAAAATACAACATCCTGCAGGGCGCTATGGCCTCGAGCGAACGCATCTTCAAGCTGCTCGATACCAAATCTG
This sequence comes from Terriglobales bacterium, assembly GCA_035487295.1. Classification (GTDB taxonomy): domain Bacteria; phylum Acidobacteriota; class Terriglobia; order Terriglobales; family Acidobacteriaceae; genus QIAW01. Next base: position 179,236 of record DATHMH010000041.1, on the reverse strand, counting down.
AGATCGTCTCTCCCACCTCTCCCAAGGAACCTCAAGGAACGGGGCGCATTGAGTTCGACCACGTCTGGTTCGCCTACCGCAATGTACCGCTCAAGGAAGAAGCGGAAAAGAAGCCGCCTGCCGGCTCGGTGCGAAGCCACGATGGCAAAGCCGGTGAACTTGAACTAAAGCCCGGCGATCCGGATTGGGTGCTGCAGGATGTTTCTTTCGCCATCGAACCCGGGGAGACCGTGGCCATCGTCGGCCACACCGGCGCAGGTAAGACTACGATCCTCTCTCTGCTCCTGCGTTTTTACGATGTGCAGCGCGGGGCGGTTCGCATTGACGGCGTGGATGTCCGCGAGATGGACCTGGACCAGTTGCGCCGCAACTTCGGCATGGTCTTGCAAGACCCGTTCCTGTTTACCGGGACTATCGAGCAGAACATCCGTCTGGGTAGCCACTGGGTCACTGCTGAAGCCGTGCAGCAGGCCGCGGAAAAGGTCAATGTGGCCGATTTCATACGCACCCTGCCGGCCGGCTTCCAGGAAGCGGTCCGCGAGCGTGGAACCACGCTTTCCACCGGACAGAAGCAGCTTATTTCGTTTGCCCGCGCTCTGGCGCATGATCCCAAGGTGCTGATCCTCGATGAAGCTACTTCAAGCGTCGATACTGAGACCGAATTCCGCGTTCGCGATGCCCTCAGCCGCATGATCGGCACCGAAGGCCGCACGTCGGTCATCGTTGCCCACCGGCTTTCAACGATTCAGCGCGCCGATAAGATCATCGTCATGCATAAAGGCCGGGTTCGCGAGATTGGCAACCACCAGCAACTGCTCTCTCGACGCGGAATTTATTGGAAGCTCTACCAGTTGCAGTATAAAGACCAGGAAATTCCTCTGCCGGCCGCCGCCAGAGGCGCGGAAAGACTGGTCGGGGCCGACGATTAACCGGTACACTGCGTTCAGCGACAATCCATGAAATTTCTCATCTCGGCAGGCGAGGCATCCAGCGACTTATATGGGGCACAGCTCATCGTGGCCCTGCGCCGCCGCGCTCGCAAAGATGATGAGCCCCTGGAATTCATGGGCGTTGGCGGAGAGTGCATGCGTGCCGCTGGCTGCGATACCGTAGTGGACTCCCGGCATCTTGCCGTCGTCGGCATGACTGAGATCGTAGGGCACCTGCCGAAAATCTACTCGGAATTTCGCAAGCTCCTGCGCGTAGTAGATGAAGCCAAGACTAAGCCGGCTGTCGCCGTGGTCATTGATTCTCCGGCGTTTAATTTCCGTGTGGCGCGTGAGCTGCATGCGCGGGGCATCCCTGTAATTTATTTTGTTGCTCCGCAGCTCTGGGCGTGGCGCGAATATCGCGTGAAACGCATACAGCGCTGGATCAGAAAAGTCTTATGCATCTTCCCCTTCGAAGAGGCCTTCTACCGCAAATATGGCGTGGACGTGGAATATGTGGGCCATCCCCTGGCCGACATGCCCAAGCCGCAAGTCTCCCGCGAGCAGTATGCGCAGGAAAATGGGCTCGACCCTGCGCGCACGTGGATTGCCCTGCTTCCCGGCAGCCGCCGTAAAGAAGTGCGGGCCCATCTGGCGGGAATGATGGAAGCCGCGGCGCTCCTGCAAAACCAGAGCGCAAAATATCAGTTTCTATTCCCAATCGCTTCCAGTCTTGATATGGGTTGGTTCCGCGGCGTCATGGCGCAAACTGAATTTGCAAGCCGTAACCCGGAGCTGATGACTGCAACCATGATTCCGGTCAAGAATGCCGCAACTGCTCTTTTGCACACCCGTGCCGCTGTAGTCACCAGCGGCACAGCAACGGTTGAGGCAGCGCTGATGGGAACTCCGTTTGTCGCAGTGTACCGGCTCTCGCCGCTTACATTCTTTGCCGCCAAGCGGCTGGTAAAAGTCCCGCATGTAGCCATGCCCAATCTCATTGCCGGCCGCCAGATTATCCCAGAGCTGCTGCAAGACGAGTTCACGCCAGAAAATGTAGCCAAACACCTGCATCCGCTTATTGACGATGGTGAACCACGGCGGCAGATGCTGGCTGATTTGACCAGAGTTCAGGCTGCATTGCATCGCGAGGGGAAGAAGCCGGCGATAGAGAGCGCTGCCGATGCAATCATGAAAAGCATCGGCACTCAGCATTCAGCCCGAGATCGAGATATAGATAGTATGGCAAAATAATTCTGTGCAGCGACATGATATATATCATCACGGAGGTTGCGATGACACGTACTGCAAAGTTGTTCCGCAACGGACGAAGCCATGCGGTTCGTCTGCCATCGGAGTTTCATTTTCAGGGCAAGGAAGTGTTCATGCGACGAGACCCCTCGACCGCGAATGTGATTCTGTCATAACACCCCGGGTTCATGGGAGAGATTCTTTGAACTTACACGCCAAATTGGTGTGCCGAAAGACTTTCTCTCGAACCGTGGTGAGGGCGCTACCACCACCTGAAATCTTGCACAGAATTCCACGAAGAATGAGAAGAACGGCCAGCTTATAGCGATATACAATTGTTAAAACCAGCAGGCTATCAACATCGATAATGAGGAGCTTAGCGCTGGTTGCACCAAAATCAGTGCAGGTGCATCTTTTCATGTAAAATTTTCATCATACGTACGATAATTCTCTGGAGAATTTCCCTATGCAGCTCACGCCACGGCCCTTGGGACGCAGCGCCGTATTTTTACTTGTCTTCGTCCTTATTGCGACGGTTTTTGCGGCCGAAAAACCGCGCCTGCGGGTGGATGACTACGTCATCAATGCCGCGGTTACGCCCCGGTCGCATCATTTGCACGCGGTTGCCAGCGTGAAGTTCACAGCCCTGGACGACATTACGAGCGCCGTCTTTGAGCTGCATAATGCACTGCGGGTCAACCACGTGACCGGCCCCTCGGGCGAGAAGCTGCAATTTGAACGCATCAGCCAGGATAACGCTGTACGGGTGGTCCTGCCCAAGACCGTGGCCAAAGACGACAGCGCTACACTGACATTTGATTACGATGGCGCTCTCAATTCCGCGGACGATAGTCCGGTAGAAGGATTGAAGCTGGCCTACATTGACGAGAACATCAGCTATTTAATGTATCCGGGCCGCTGGTTTCCGGTGAATGGATACGACGCCAACCGCTTTACCGCCAAGATCAATATTGCCGTGCCCGCCGGATACACGGTCGTGGGTAGCGGACGAACTGCCGGCGCGGCCCCTTCCACCGTAACCGTGGAAGAACCTGCCGCCGAAGAGAGCGCCCCGGAAAATGCTTCCAATTCCACTTCCAACGAAGAAAAAGCTCCAGTACTGCGCCGTCGCGCTCCCGCCACTGCAACTACTCCAAACGTAGCGACCACCAAACGGCGCTCGGCCACAACCCACAGAACCACCACGAAAGCCGCTCCGGCTGTGACCGCGCACGCGCTGTCTCCAGCGGGCAGTACAACCTTCAGCTTTGACTGGGAAAAATCCAGTTTTCCCGGCACGCTTATTATCGGAAAATTTCAAGACGCCACCAGCCAGTTGAATGGCGCGAACATCCACGTCTTCTTCTCGGCCAATCATGCAGGGTTCGCCACGGCGTATGCGGAAACCGCCGGCAAAGAATTTTCTTATTTCTCTTCCCTGTATGGCCCGGCTCCGTCTTCGACTTTGAATATCGTCGAGCTTCCGGATGACACTGTCCCCTTCGCCTGGGCGCCTGAGGTCGCGGCCATTGCCGGCCGGGCGATATCCGCGAAAGTAGACTACCGCCTGCTGGCCAATGCCATAGCGCACCAGTGGTGGGGCGCAAGCGTGAGTCCCGCCTCAAGCGAAGATCGATGGCTGCGCGATGGCGCTGCGCGTTTCTCAGAAGCCCGTTACGTTGAGTCTGCCTCCGGCGTGGCCGGTTACCAGGAAGCCATAAAAGATATGGAAGTGGGCGCGCTGGCCTATGACAACGTCCCGTTGGCCAGTTCGGGCAAGCTGTCGCCGTTTTCGCCGGAGGCGCAATCGCTCTCCAGCGACAAAGGCGCCATGATCTTCGAAATGCTGCGCTGGGTCATGGGCGACAACCAATTCGATAATGCCATGCGCCATTTCGCCATGCAATTTGCAGGCAAACCGGCCACCGGCAATGACTTTCGCCAGATCGCGGAGCAGCATTTCGGCAGCAATTTGGAGTGGTTCTTTGCCGAATGGCTGGATTCAACCGGCGCTCCCGAATTTAAAAATAAGTACACCGTTTTTCGCATCGCAAAAGGCTTCCGCGTGACCGGCCAGATCAACCAGGACCTGGACCTGTTCCGCATGCCCGTCGATCTCAAGATCGATACCGACGGCAAACCTGAAGAAAAACGCATTGACGTGGTGGGCACCGACTCGGCTTACACCGTTGAAACCTTCGGCATGCCACGCAAGATCACCATTGATCCCGACAATCATGTGCTCAAAAACACCGGCGAGCTCAAGCTGCGCATCGCCATCATGAAAGGCGAACAGCTCGTGCAGCAGGGCGACCTTGCCCAGGCTTTAACGGAGCTGCAAAAGGCCCTCGACATCAGCAAGAACAGCTCGTTGGCCCACTATCGTATTGCCGAGGTCTTCTTTCAGCAGCGCAACTATCAGGCCGCAGCCAACGAATATCGCGCCGCCCGCGAAGGCGACGGCGAACCGCGCTGGACCGAGGTCTGGAGCAGCATTCAACTGGGAAAGATTTTCGATGCCACCGGCCAGCGCGATCGCGCAATCAATGAATACCGGCGGGCGCTCGAAACCAACGACAACTTTCAGGGCGCCCTCGACGAAGCGCGCAAATACCTGACCACTCCGTATCAGCGTGAGAGCAAGAGCAACGGGCAGTAAAAACAGCTCCAAGTTACAAGCTCCAAGCTACAAGGGGTGCATTGCTGCTGCCCCGCATTGCTCATGACCTTATATCTTTGCAGATTTGTATATTTCGCTTCTACTATTGCCGCAGCGCCGTTAGGCGCAGCGGGATTGTTACTTTCCTTGTAACTTGCCGCTTGTAGCTGTTTCTTTATTCCCATTCAATGGTGCCCGGCGGCTTGGAGGTAATGTCATACACTACGCGGTTGATGCCTTTGACTTCGTTCACGATGCGCGTGGAGATGCGGGTGAGAACGTCGTGTGGCAGGTCTACAATGTCTGCCGTCATGCCGTCTTCCGAATGCACGGCACGGACGGCGCAGGTGTAAGCATAAGTACGCATGTCGCCCATGACCCCAACCGACATCACCGGCAGCAGGACCGCGAATGATTGCCAGACCTTGTTGTAGAGGCCGGCTTTTTTGATCTCGCTGACAACAATGTCGTCGGCCTCTTGCAGGAGCGCTACACGGTCGGCTGTGACTTCGCCGAGAATACGCACCGCCAATCCGGGCCCGGGAAAGGGCTGGCGCTGCAGGATTTCTTCCGGCATTCCCAGGTCGCGGCCGATGCGGCGGACTTCGTCTTTAAAGAGGTCTTTGAGCGGCTCGATGAGTTTCAGCTTCATCTTTTCCGGCAGGCCGCCAACGTTGTGGTGCGATTTGATGGTTTGCGAAAAGCCGCGCACCGGGCGGGACTCGATGACATCGGGATAGAGCGTCCCTTGCACCAGCCATTCTACTTTGCCAATTTCGCGCTCAATGCGGTGAGCTTCATCATCGAAAACCGCGATGAACTCGTTGCCGATGATTTTGCGTTTCTTCTCCGGATCGGTCACGCCGGCAAGCCTGGAGAGGAACCGCTCGGAGGCATCCACGGCCACCAGGTTCAGCCCCAGACGGTCGTGCAGGTTCTGCTGCACTTTTTGAAATTCGTTTTTGCGCAGCACGCCGTTGTTCACGAAAACGCAGGTCAGCCGGTCTTCGATGGCGCAGTGGACCAAAACAGCGGCCACGGCGGAATCCACGCCGCCGCTCAGGGCGCAGATGGCCCTGCCGTCGCCCACGGACTCGCGAATGGAAGCGATGGTCTCATCGATGAACCTCTGCCCTGTCCAATTAGGCTCAGCATGACAAATTTCAAAGACGAAGTTGCGCAGCAGCTCGGTTCCCATTTTGGTATGGTGCACTTCGGGGTGAAACTGCACCGCAAAAATCTTTTTCTGCTGGTCTTCCATCGCGGCCAGCGCGTTCGAGGTTTGCGCGGTACGCTTGAACCCCGGAGGCAGGTCAAGGGCCTCGTCGCCATGCGACATCCATACTTGTAATGAACGCGGCAGGTTTTTAAACAGCGGGGAGCCGTTCAACAGCTCGACCTCGGCGTATCCGTATTCGCGCTTTTCCGCGGGGCTGACTTTGCCGCCGAGTTTGTGGGCAATGAACTGCAATCCGTAACAGATGCCCAGCACCGGCACGCCCAGCGAGAGCACGCGTTCATCCGCGGGGGGCGCGTCTTTGTCATACACCGACGACGGACCGCCACTCAGGATGATGCCCGCTGGCGCGTAGCGATTGATTTCTTCCAGCGTCGCCGTGCAGGGCAGCACGACAGAAAATACATTCTGCTCGCGGACGCGCCGTGCAATGAGCTGGGAATATTGCGCGCCAAAATCGAGAATGACAATGGACTGGGCGGGAGCCTGGGTCTGCATGGCTTGATTTTATCAGCCCGAATATGGAGCAAAGATATTTCTTGATGGTCCGTATCTCAAGAATGTCGTGACGGTGAGCCGCAACCCAAGAGAGCTATACTTCGACGGGCTGAGGCTCTTCGGGAATGGCAGGTTCAGGAAGGTAATACCGTTGGGTTCGTGGCAGCTTACCCAGCACGCCGAGCGCGAAAAAGCCTGCGGCCACGATCAGGAAGGTGAGCAGCCGGGCATGATCAAGCCTGGCCCCGGCAAGCCCGAGCCGATGACCCACGCGCCACATGGCCCAACCGGCAATTTGGGTGGGCACCACGGTCCACACGGCGACATAGAACCAGGCTTTTTCGGCGCCTTCGTTGCGGGTGGAGCGACGCGCTCGCGGCGTCAAGTCCAACAGCGTTGCTATCACCACAGCGGCGGCGAGCAGATAATAAATTTTCACGTAGAGGGCGCTGATGATCCAGCGCCCGATGACTGCATTGATCAACAGGCCGGCCAGGTTGATCGTGAATGGAACCAGCAGGTCGATCCACGCCGCGGTATAACAGACCACGCGATACCAGAGGTTGGGCTTGTCCTCGCCATAGTGTGTGATATAAGGACGAGGCTCGACGCCAGGCAGGCGTCCCACAAAGCCGCGCCAGGCGCAGACGAGGGTGATGACAGCCAGCCACATCCAGTGCCGGCGGTCAGGGCCATGGGCGTAGAGATCGGCGGTGAGATGTCCGGGCAGGATCCAGAACACCCATATCCAAAGAGGTACGTGCAAAATCCGGTAGTAAATCTTGTTCCGTCCGCGTTCGACCACTCGTTTCATTGCGGTTTATTTTAAAGGTTAACCACAAAGGACACAAAGGCAGACGAAGGAACACGAAGGAAAGCAAAGAAAGATTTTCTTCCCAAAGGAGCAAGCGGATGGCTGAGGACTTACACGTTCCTAATGAACAGGATCGCCGCCATCACAATAATCAGCGCAAAAAGTAACGGCAGCAGTTGCGGAGCCGTAATTCCAATGAGCGCCAGTATGGCGAGCAGGGCGGCTCCTAGTCCGGCGCCGGTCATGAACTCTTGCAGCCAGCGTGATGGTTTGGGTCGGCACTTTTTGAACCATATAGTCGCAGCCACCACGAAGAACACCGCAAACAATGCCGGCACCGCAAGAGCAGCTCCGGTGAGCGACCCCAGGGAGGCCAGCAGTCCGCCCAGAAGCACCGCCGTAACCAGACCCCAGACCCTGCACCTGGAGGCCGCCTTCCAGTCTCCCGACGAAGAAGGGCCAATCTGGCCGGAATCGCCCCCAAGCGCATTCACGCGAATCGCAGTCTGCTCAAGATAACGACGGAATACCGGATGCCAACGGCTGTCATGAGGAATGGTCTTCGCGATCCAACGCAACACCGAGAGCAAGCGCTCCTCCGGTTCGAGCAGCGCTTGTTTGGTTTTAACCGGAATGCTGATCTGGAAGGAGCCAATAACCTTGCGCCATTGGATCACGCCGGGCGCCGCGGCGGCAGACACCGCTGCAACCCCTCGCGGCGTCTGTGGCTCGGGCGCAATGCTGAACGTATTTGTAATCTGCCGGGCCACGACTTTGAAGAGCTGCCCTTTGCGTGTGGTCGGTGGGACATCGAGGGTCATCAGCCCTGCGTGGTTTGAACCGGTGCCGGGCGGAATTGGGATATAGCTGATGCCTTCGGCCTTGCAGGCCAGTGTATGGTCATCCAGACTCGTGAGTTCGTGATGCGTATAAAGATTATCCGCTGTGCTCAAGATGATCTTGGCGCTCACGCCCGGAAGGTAGATGCTGGCCTTGGTCCCCGCAGGAAGACTTCGCCAGTCAATCATCAACTCATCGGGCATGAGATTAGAGGGCAGCCCCGGCAGCGTGGGCTTGATATCGAACGTGCACGGGACCAGGTGGGGCGAAGCCACGCCCACAACATTCAGGTTGCGCTGCGCCAGCTTGTCAGAGACCGCCGGTGTGACGCCGGTTGCAATCTGCGGCTCGGGCGGATCCAGATTAATTTCCGCCACCAGGCACTGGTGCTTGTTCTTGATGGCCTGCTGGATTGACTGAACCGGAGTAAATGGTCCTGCCGCAGAAGCCGGAGAGCCAGGCAGAACGTTGACGTTCTGATTGATGTCGAGCCAGCAACCAAAATAGACCTGCACCTCAGCTCCGGTGCCGTCGGGCGGGATGGGGTTGCTGAGAGGACCTACATTCAGTGGGTCGGTTTGAGCGTTGAGACCGTTTGGATTCGTGGGGTCAACCCGCGCGGCCGCGAAGCACGGGATGGTAACCACTTCGCCGCCCACCACACCCAGCAGAGGAATCTTTGTCCCACCCATACCACCCGTTAAGTAAGTTGTGGGAGGCTCGAATTCAGTCGAAGTTGTTGAAGCCTGAAATATGCGGAAGAACACGCGGACGTTCGGCGCCGGAGTGGCCAGCGCCCGGTAACGCACGCGCGCTATCGCGAAGTTGTAAACCGGAGTCATGCCGACGCTTCCGGCGATCTCCACCGAAGACGTATCTTCATGGGCCACCAAATCCAGATCGAATGGATGATTGGGAGCGCGCGGCAGCGTGGGATCGTTGTACCTGGTGAGCATGCGCTTGATGAAGTCATTGGGGCCGGCATTCAGCGTTATGGTCGGCGTGCTCGCCAGAAAACCATTCTCGAGCACATTGCAAACCTGCAGATCGACAGAAAGCCATGAGACCGGACCATCAATCTCATAGGGATTCGGTTGCTTGGTCAGCGTAATCACCGCCTGGGCGCTCATGGTAACGCCGACGGTTGTCGGTAGTGAGGCGGTCATGGTCACCGGCAAGACTTCTTGCGTGAAGTCACTGGTGTCGTCGAACTGCATGGTGAAGGTCCAGGTGAAACGCTGCGGCCCCGCCACCAGGACATTTCCTTCGGTGCTGCATGCGGTCGCGTGCGCGCTAACCTTGCTGCTGAGCAGCGGATTGAACGCGATGTTGGGTTTCACGTCAGGAACACCGACAAGCGTAGCCGCGGTAATACCGAGTTCCTCGTGGCGGAAGCCATCAATGACCACGTAGAACGCCGCATCCACCTTTGCCGGAGAGGAGACGTGCAGCATGGCGTCGATTTCATCTTTCCCAAAGGTGCTGCGGTCGGTGGTTAAGACACAGCTCTCAATGCTCTTGCGCACCCACAGGCAAAAAGCCAGTAGACCAGAGGTGATCTCCTGAATGATGTTCTGCATTTCGCTGTAGGGCGGCTGAAATTCAGTTCCCCACTCCAGGGTGTAAGCCATGACGTTGTGCTTGCTGCCATCCGCGATATGCCGGCTGTAGGAATAGTCGTCAGAGGCTCCGGCAGTCGGATAGAGTCCCACGGACTGCTCGACCAGGTAAGAAGTCCCCCTTACCGCCTGAATGGCGGCGGCAAACGTATTGGCAAGATCAACCCTGGGAGCAAGCTCGCCTGACGGGATGTACTCGCGATATGCTGCAGCGCCTGGATCGCCAGACGAATCGAGGATTCCTCGAACACTGTTGTAGGCCGGATTTAGGAAATTCATGCTGGGATCGGTTTCCTGGTTATCATCGTCACCCCAGCTATAAAGAATATCTGGACCAAAACTATGCAGGTCGATGAAGTAGCCGATGTTGGGAAAATTGTCGTAGACCCACTTTACGTTGAGGGTCTCCGGCTCCGAGAATGCGTTCGGGCCGTGGTACACCTGGTAGTCGCAGGGATTGGCGGAGCATGAAACCGTAGAAGTTGGCGCAAACAGGGTCTGGAAGTCCCAAAGGAAATCATAGTTGCGATTCAGGTCGACGCCGACACACGAACCAGAATTTGAGTTCGGGGCGGCCGTGCGCCGGTTCTTGCGCCACAGCGCCTCGGTGTTCATGCTGTAATTGCGACCGTCGGGATTGGCCTGGGGGAAAACGTAGATATCGAGGTTATCTACAATGGTTTTTATGTCTGACGCAGAAAAAGTTTTTCCTCCCAGCGTAATGCCGGTCCCATTCTGATAAGCCTGCTCCAATTGCTCGATGAAGTTGATAAGGATATCGGCACTGCCCCACTCGCGCGAGTGGATTCCGCCGAGAAAATATACGCCTGGACGTCCGGGATCGCTGCCATTGGCAATCTTGATGGCGTTGCACTGGCGCCCTTCCCAGGTCAGGTTGGGAAGGGGAATGAGCTGCGTGAATCCGGTATAAGGAGCCGAAGTAGCCACCGTGAGGGCAGATTCCACTTCATTAATGTTGAGATACGGCATGAAAGTTCCTCCTCAGCCTTTCGCGGAAGAAAATTACCTGGGTTTATCCTGCTTGTATCGATCGCCACGGCCTACTTCCTTTTGCCGGGCTTTGCCGGTTTCATCCACGTCCTCATGTCGCTCGACGGTGTAACCGGCGTCCTGCAGGCGCTTGATGTCCGCCTCCTCGACGATTGCATAAACGGTGAAGCCGGCTTCTTTGCTGCGGCGGGATCCATGATCCAAAACTTGAATCTTGTGTTTGCGCACCAGGTCAGTCATGGCCTGACCGCTCTGGCTTGAAATTGCAATACGATATCGCGGCATCGGATGCACCCTCCTTTTTCCAGATAGCGACGAGTACCTCATGTCGTTGCCTGGTCTGCTACTCCGGAACATGCGGCCGAACCGTGCTTCGCCAAACTTTGGGAAGAGCGGTTCGGCCGCTGTTCTATCGTAACGTCATTAGTCCTCGCCCCTGACCGTGTGTTCCTCGTCCGCGCTCGTGCTCGGCTGAAACGCGCTACCCGGGTTGGGGATGTAGTGGGCCGCGACCTCATGTTTCCCTGGCTTCAGGCTCGAGGTCTTCCACATCGCCTGGCCTTTCTCATCGAGCCTGACCGGCTCTCCGGCCCTGTCGCCGTCGACGATAAACTGAACCGTTCCCGCCGGAACTTCGTTGCCGGTCACCTCCGTTCCCCTGACGGTCGCGGTAAATGTCACCGGCTCTTCTACGTGCGTCGGGTTCTTGTCATCGGTAACGGTGGTCGTAGTCGAGCCGGTATGAATCTGCTGGCTGAACAGGTAGGTCTTGGCGAAGCCAGGATTGCCGGTAGCGACTACGTCGAAGAGGCAGTTAGCGTGCGTCTTCTCGTCGGTGATTGGGCGGCAAGCCCGTTCTGCGACCAACTGGCTGGCCGGCCGAACTGGTTTCGTGCGCGGTATCACGCATGGCGGATGCTCTAAGGGCCAGTTCCGCATGGTGAACGTTTTGGTTGATGTGCCTCGCTTGTAGTCAAACAGGCTGGTCTTGTTTGTCACGCGCCACGCATCCGCGAATTTCTGGTAGAGGTCGGTGTAGCGATCGTGTAGCGCGCCCGGCATCGGTCCCATAGATGTGCCATCAGGAAGGTCTGGCAGCCAGCTGCTCTGCGGAATGACACCCAACACACCCTCCAGCGCCGGCGTATGGGATACATCCACGTTGAGATACCACTTGCTCTGGGAAGGCCACCAGCCCGGCGTCACAAACAACGAGGTCTCATCGGGGAAATCAACCTCGAGGCCGCCTGGGGCTGATGTTTGAACGATGCGGCCGCCATCTCCAAGGTCGATCCCGCTCGGGCCTAGCGTCTTCAAAGTGCCATCCACGCGGAGTTGCAGACCACTGGGATCGGGCACACCGCTGAGGTTCGGTTCGTAGGTGACCCTATGCTTACCTACATGCGCTGCGACAGCGGTATTGAGGCTCACGCAAGTCGCAAGCCCATCGTGAGGATCGGCTCCTGGGTTAAAGGTCGTTGCAATCGGCGACTGGCGCGTCTGTATCTCCAGGCCGTCATAGTCGCGCAGGACAGTGAACTCACCGGCGCCCTGGAAGTCGTAGTGGACTCCGTTGACGGTCGTGAGGTGCGGGTCGCCTTCGTGGGCAGCAGGTCCGCCGGTAACCTCGTTTGTGTAGGCGTCATACCTTGACGTGCCATCCGGGTTATCGCCCGTACTGTTGGAGTCGTCAGCCCAGGCGGGATGCGCCAGGCCCTGGTGGTACGCCAAGCCAGAATAATCGCCAAACTGTATGTCGGCTTGGCCGGCCGCAGGTGGGTTGGAACCGTTTCCGTCCGATGTTCCACCGCTGATCTGCGCGTTGGCCATGAAGATTGGTGAGGCACCGGTTGGCGTCGCGACGGTGCAGAATTCCTGCATGGTGTTGTTGCCCGCCGAGTTGCGGGCATCGTGCCAGCAGACCGCGATATTTCCCGATAGCCGGTTGCTCGCGATTCTGGGCAAGAACTGGCTGCGAGTCGTAGCGTCGTCATTGACACGGATGGGCGGATTGCTCCAGGTCGCGCCATCGTTATCCGAGAAGCGCACCATAATGTTCGTATCGGCGCTTCCGACTGCGGGCGCATCGGTATAGACCAGATAGAGTCGCCCGAAATGAGGACTGGGGCCAAGTGGGGTAGCGGGGCTCACTGGGTTGTTGTTGCGGTCATAGGCCAAACCGGCTTCCGAATCAATCGTTCGCCTGCTTTGTGCCGGTATGGGAGCGAATCCGCCTACGTTGGTCGCCGTTGCCGTAACTGCGGCGGCGAACGGATTGGGGCCAAGGCCATCGGCCTTTGTGTTGACAATGAGGCTCGCTGGTCCCACTCCGCCACTCGGGCTCTCGCAGACTTGCACCACGGCTCCGTTCGGAGCGATAGCGATGTCACCGAAGCTGCAGCCCGCAGTACCGGGAATATTCTGGAGTGGGCCAAAAGCGCCTATGTTTGCCGTGCCTAAGCCGGTAACGGCAGCGCCGCGCGCCACCATCGATCCGGACTGGTTCCAAACCACCCAAACCTCGCCGGAGTCAGCCGTCACCGTAGGCTGATCAACGCTGGCCGGACCAAACGTGGCCAGGGTTGCGAAGGTCTGCCCGCCATCGATACTAAGCAGTGTAATGATGTTGCTTACGCCGCTGTCGATGTAGGTGATGTAAAGGTTCCCAAAGGTATCCCAGGCCAATGTGGGATCGCAGCAGGCAGCCGGCCCCAGGGCCGGTTTTATGCCGTTGGCGATCGTCTTGCTCGGATCAGGATAGACCCAGGTGGCGCCGCCATCGGCGCTGCGCGCGGCGAACAACCCTCCCGTGGAGTTGTTGCACAGGGAAAAAAGCTGGAGCTTGTTTGTCGGGTTCTTGATGATGGCGCATTCGTTTTGGTAGTTTGCCATCTTCGACATGTTTCTCTCCGCCAGCCCGGAGACCTGGGCGTTGAGAGCGGAGCCCGGCAGAAGAAACATCGTGGCGAAAACTGCCGCTTGCACGAAAACAAATAAATAAGATTTGCAGTTCATGTGTGGGTCCTTTCTTACTGGTCTTACTGCGGCTGGGCCGTCGCCCAGAGACCGCGCTTGGATTCGCGAGCTTCACGCTCGGCAGTGGACAATTCGTTATATTTGTAGTCGAACTGGTAATCTTCGCCCTGCGAACGCCGGGCCAAGCCGCTCCTTACCAATTCCAGGCCGACGTCTTTGATCCCGTTCACGGGATCGTCGGTGTAGAGCCGGGCCACCATCTCGCCGTTTTCAGTCCGGCTACCCAGGCGCATACGGGCGTTCTTGCCTTGAACGAGCTTGGAGACGAACTGTTTGGACTCATTCGCGATCGGCCCCTCCGCCGGGACAACGATTCCCATGACGCGGATAACGTAGCTCCCAGCGCCGTAGTCGAGGACTACGACATCGGCGCTCCTCACCTCTGTCACCTTGCCGTAAAGCGAATCGCCTGCGAAGACAGGAAGCAGGCCCGTCAGCATGACCAGGCAGGCAACAACACACTGCATAATCCGTTTGTTTCTCATCGCACACTCCTTTTATTTGAAATTCCCATTTCAGGTATCACAGACCTTGACTGAAGCAATTGCCCATTGATTTTGCTTCTCAAGTCAGGTGGTGACGGTCGTTGTCGAACCGTTACACAAAACTTCAACAATTCAGGATGAGAGAAGCAAGAACAGCGGCGTGATACCCTCTTCGCTTTTATTGCCGGTAAATTGGGTGGAAGAGAACTGGCCGAATACCGGCTAGTTTCCCAGAATGGAACCATTCCCGCAAAATGCAGCAAGGGGGGCGATTGGAGATAGATGACGGCCAAACGTCGAAAGCGAGCCACCCTGGATGTGAAATAAGAATTGCCACGGATGGGCATGATCCTGACCCGTCAGCAATCAATCCTGGGAGTTGAATTAATATGTAGAAGTTGAGCGAGGTGCGCCATGTTTTGCAACGCATGCGGAAAAGAGCTTCAGCCCGGCCAGCAATGCTGCGGCGCCTGCGGCCAGCCTGTCGGAGTAGCTCCTATTCCCCGCTCCATCAACCGCGTCGCCCATCATATTCAGGTGCTGGGCATCCTTTGGATTGCCTTCTCACTATTGAATATGCTGGGCAGCATCATGGTCATGCTGTTTGCCACCGCAATAGTAAGTTCTCTCAGCCATCTTGAAGGAGTAAGTGGTCAAATTCCGGCATTTTTCTTGCCTGTGTTCTTTGTGGTAGGAATCTATCTCTTTTTCAAATCCGCCCTTGGGCTGGCTGCAGGCATAGGGTTGCTGCAGCGTCATTCCTGGGCGCGTATTCTTGCCATCGTGCTTGGAGTGATTGCGCTGTTGAATATTCCTTTTGGCACCGCACTGGGAGTTTATACGTTGTGGACGCTGCTTTCCCCGGAATCGCAGAAAGAATATGAGGACATGGCGAAGAAGTAAAAGAGTAGTTGCCGGTTGCCAGTCAAACCTTGAACTACGCAGCCATTAATAGATCTATGAAATCGCTACAGTTTTGGGGAATCGCTATAGTTCTAAACTGGCAACCGGTTACTGGCAACTGGCAACTGTTCTAGCTTTTCCACAATCTGCAAATACGCCGCCAACCGCGCAACATAAAGAAGATCTGCAAAGAAAAAATAGAGAAGCAGGAGCGCTACAAGCAATGCGAAAATGATCCTGTCCTGTCCGACTGCACCCATCGCCAACCCAAACACGATCAAGACCAGAAGCCCA
This sequence comes from Terriglobales bacterium, assembly GCA_035487295.1. Classification (GTDB taxonomy): domain Bacteria; phylum Acidobacteriota; class Terriglobia; order Terriglobales; family Acidobacteriaceae; genus QIAW01. The sequence goes on along the minus strand of DATHMH010000041.1, from coordinate 163,660 downwards.
GCTCCGCGGATCGTTCCGTAAACCCCGCTGACCGACCAGTAAGCTTTACGTTGCGCACGCAAACTGCGGAATGTGGCCGCGACTGCGGCCAAAACCCCTTGCTCCCCTAGCGCAAACAGCGGCGCCAGCGAGAGCACCCAGTTCAACACTGCCCACAGAATCACAATGACCGGCAAGACCAGGACCACGATGGAAAAATACACCAGTAGGTTGGGCTCTTCCGGATCGGACGAAAAATGAGTCGCCAGCATGGCCGCGCCTATGGTCGCGAGGGCGGCCACAACCAGCGCGGCCAGCAAGAGAAGAATACGCAGCAGGTTCAGCCCCGTTACTGTGGCGGTAGTGCCGCTGCCGCGCAAAATTTTCAGAGTTGCGGCGCGCCCCCAGGTTGCGGCAATCATCCACAAAAATGCCAGCGCAAATAGCAGCGCCACCAGCACCAGGGAAAGCGGCTTCCCATAAGCGACAACCAGGGCCGCAACTGTATTGGCCATTTTGTATGGATCAAAACTGCGCAGCACAGCCCAATCAGCGTCAGAGATGCTCACGCGCTTCAAGGTGCTGACGCCTGCCAGCAGCAGCAATAATAGAGCCGCGACCCCGAAACTCCAGCGCCAGGAGACTTCAATCAAAACAAGTTTTGGATTTTCCCGTGCCACCCGCCAGCCGGCGCGCGATGGAGTTTCGTTGTTCATGTGAGCTCCTAGCTGCTGGCTTCCAGCTATGTCTGAGCGTGAAAGCTGTTTGCATCATTCGCGCTCAAAAACAGCTAGAAGCTAGTGGCTATTTCACCGCTCTGCCAAACAAGAGAGCACCGTTTGCGACTGCTTTCTCGCGCCAGTTCCAGCGCCCGCATGACGTTGAGTGCATGCTCGGCGCTCACGTCGAGACTAGCGCGTCTCAGAATGGCATCGCGTACATTTTCGTAGTAGCGGCGATAGTCGCCCGCCTCGGTCGGAACCGGCTGGACCACAGCCTTGCCATCTTTCTCCGTGTAGAGCGCGCCCCACTTTTCTTCAGGTTCTCTTCCCCAGGTATCGTCATGAGGAACTTCGCCGCGTCTGAGCGCCTCTTCCTGAACATCGCGTCCATACTTCACATAGGAACCAAGCGTGCCGTGAAGAGCAAAAGCCAAGCCGGGGGCCTCCCCGGCCAGCATGGTCGCGCGCAACTCGACGCGCAACGATTTGTAATGGAGAACAACGTAGAAAGCATCGTCGATCACCGCGTTATCGCGTTCGATGCGAATCGTGGCGGTGAGCGCCTCCGGCGTTCCAAAGAGCGCCATTGCCTGGTCGATCAGGTGCGGTCCCAGGTCGAAGAACACCCCGCTGCCGGGCTCATCTCGTTCACGCCAGGCCCCAGGACGAAGCCGCGGACGAAAGCGATCGAAATGCGCCTCATAGAACACGAGCCGCCCCAGCGTGCCGGCGTCAATCAGTTTCTTTACGGTCCGAAAATCTCCGTGCCAGCGGGCATTCTGGAAAACAGTAAGCAGGCGCCCGCGCTCCCGTGCTATCCGCACCAGCTCAACGGCTTCCTGATAAGTAGTGGTAAACGGCTTATCCACGACGACATCACGCCCCGCGAGCAGGCATTGCCGGGCAAGGTCGAAATGCGAGGGGTTTGACGTGGCGATGACGACCAGCCTGATTTCATCGATGGCCAACAGCTCTTCCAGTGTCGTCACAACGCGCGCATTCGGGTAGAGCGCCGCCTCATCTCCGCGGCTGCGCTGCAGAATCGCCGCAAGACGCAGGCCCGGCACCGCGAAAATTGTGGGAGCATGAAACACGCGGCCAGCCATGCCAAAACCGATGAGGCCAACGGGGATCTCTGTGTTTTTGCTGTTCATGAGAGCAGGCTCTTAGCTGCTAGCTCCTAGCTGTTTTTGAACGTGAATGACGCAAGCAGCTTCCGCGCCCAGACACAGCTCGAAGCTAGTGGCTAGGAGCTATTTCACTACGATATTGACCAACTTGCCGGGAACAGAGATTACTTTCACCACCTGCTTGCCCACGAGCAGTGCTTGCACTTTTTCGTCGTTGAGTACAAAATCTTCCAAAGTCTTTTTATCTCCGGCAATCTCTGCGGGCACGAGCACATGGCCGCGCACCTTGCCATTAATCTGCACTGCAACCTCTACCTCATCTTCTTTGGCCAGGGCCGCATCATATTTGGGCCAGGGGTGCCGCAAGAGATTCGATTTTTCGCCCAACGTCGCCCAGAGTTCATGAGCGAGGTAAGGCGCAAACGGTGCCAGCAATAAGATTAGCGTGCGCTGTACCTCAGCGAGCAAGCTGCTGGAGACCAACTCGCTTTCAGCCGTATAGAGCTCGTTCACCAGCTCCATGATCGCCGCGATGGAAGTGTTGAAGTGCCAGCGGCCGTCAAAGTCGTGTGTGATGCGCTTGATGGTCTGGTGCAACTTGCGCTGCACGGCACGCTGGCGCGGTGTTACCTCGCCGTTCCCGGAAGTCGATGCAGCGGCAGTCGCCTTTGCATTGCGCATCACAAAGCGATAGACACGTCCGAGAAAGCGGCTGACGCCTTCGACGCCGGCATCCTGCCAGTCGAGGTCGCGATCGGGCGGTGAGGCAAACAACGTATAAAGCCGGGTGGCATCGGCGCCATATTTGGCAATCATGTCATCGGGCGCGACCACGTTGCCCTTGTTTTTAGACATCTTCGCACCCTCTTTAATCACCATACCCTGAGTAAAGAGTCTCTCTACCGGCTCGGAATTTTTTACCAAACCAAGGTCTCGCATGACCTTGGTCCAGAAACGGGAATAAATAAGGTGCAAAATCGCATGTTCCACGCCGCCTATATATTGATCGATGGGAAACCAATAGGAGATGGTAGCGGTATCCAGCGGCCTGTCTGCCAACTTGGGGTTCGTATAGCGGTAGAAATACCAGGAAGAATCCACGAAGGTATCCATGGTGTCGGTTTCGCGGCGTGCTTTGCCTCCGCATTTGGGACACTTCACATCTACAAACTCCGGCACGCGCGACAAAGGCGAGCCGCCCTGCAAGGTGATTTCGACTTTATCGGGAAGCACTACAGGTAAATCCTTTTCGGGAACGGGCACAATACCGCACTTCTCGCAGTAAAGAACAGGGATGGGCGTGCCCCAGTAGCGCTGGCGCGAGATGCCCCAATCCTTGAGACGATATGTCACGGTGGCTTTGCCAAAGCCGTGCTCCTCGGCAAACTGCGCCATCCTGGCCTGTGCTTCCGTACAGGAAAGACTGCTGAATTCTCCCGAATTGATCAGCAGGCTCTCTTCCCCGGTGTAGGGAAGCACATTTTCTTCCTGCCCCGTCGCTGCCGCATTGTCACGGCGCGGCATGACCACCACGCGGATTTCGAGCCCATATTTTTTGGCGAACTCGTAGTCGCGTTCATCATGCGCCGGCACCGACATGATGGCGCCGGTGCCGTAGTCCATGAGGATGTAGTTGGCCACCCAGATGGGAACCTTCTCGCCATTGAATGGATTGACTGCAAAGCGGCCGGTGTCTACTCCGTGCTTCTCAATCGCACCCAAATCGCCGGCTTCTTTTGCCTTGCGCTGCTCGGCAACCAGCCCCTGAATTTTTGCGGAGAGCCCAGCATCATCTCCCACCAGCTTCGCCACTAACGGATGCTCGGGGGCAAGCTGCACCGAGCTCGCCCCGAAGATGGTGTCAATGCGGGTGGTGAAAACCGTAATCTTCTCCTCGCCCCCCTCGACTTTAAAATCAACGTTCGCACCCTGGCTGCGTCCGATCCAGTTGCGCTGCATGGTGCGCACTTTTTCCGGCCAGCCCTCAAGCCGATCGAGATCGCGCAGCAATTCCTCCGCGTAATTGGTTGTGCGCAAGAACCATTGCTCCAGTTCGCGCTGCTCCACCGGGGTCTGTTCATGGCGCCAGCAGCAGCCATTCACAACTTGTTCATTGGCAAGAACCGTGGCGCACTCCGGGCACCAGTTGACTTTGCTCTTTTTGCGGTAGGCCAACCCGCGCTCCAGCATCTTGAGAAAGAACCATTGGTTCCAGCGATAGTAATCAGGCAGGCAGGTGGTGACCTCTGTAGACCAGTCGTAGGCAAAGCCCAGGCGCTTCATCTGTGCCTTCATGTTTGCGATATTCCCCAACGTCCACTCGCGCGGGGGGACGTTGTTCTTGATAGCGGCATTTTCCGCGGGGAGGCCAAAGGCGTCCCAGCCCATGGGATGAAGCACATTGTGGCCGCGCATCCACATGTAACGCGCAAGTGCATCGCCGATGGAGTAATTGCGCACGTGTCCCATGTGCAGCGCGCCCGAGGGATACGGCAGCATCTCCAGGACGTAATACTTCTTGCGCTGCGAGCTCGAGGGCTCAGCCGCGTAAAGTTGTGGGTCCTGCTGCCAGCGCGCCGACCACTTTTCTTCGATCGGCTGCGGATCGTAGTGCAGCTCCTGTGTCATGTTGGTCAAATTCTGTTCGGCCATTGCAAGATTTAGTACGTTCGGATAGGAACGTAGCATGCTACGTCTCTCTATCTAGAGTAAACCATTGGCAATATAAGAGGCATTCCCTTAATGGTGTCGCGCCTGCCTGCTCAATCCTCTACCAGACTTTTCAGCGTTTCCACATTGCGCATATCGTCGCCGGGCTCGTCAATCGGTGTTTCGGCGATGAACGCCGAATGTGCTGTGCGCGGATCGTTCAGCAGGCGGCGGAAGGGCTCGAGGCCGATCTTTCCCTGGCCCACGTGCTGATGGCGGTCGAGCTTCGATCCCCGTGAAGCCTTGGCGTCGTTGCAGTGCCAGACAGCGACATTCTTCAGGCCCACAGTGGCATCGAGCTGTGCCAGCGTCTCGCGCAGGCCAGATTCGCTGACAATGTCGTAGCCGGCCACGTGGGTATGACAGGTATCAATGCAGGCGCCCACGGGGATGAGTCCGCGCAATTTTGTGATCAATTCCGCGACCTGCTCAAACGAGCTGCCAAGCGAATATTCCGCGCCAGCAGTATTCTCGATCAACACCGTCAGGTTCCCTGCTTTCAGATCCAGGCCATTAGCCGCTTCGCGGATGGCGGCCGCCACACGGTCTAATCCTTCTTCCCGGCTGCTGCCACGAAACGATCCGGGATGCAGCACGAGATATTCAGCATAGAGCGCCAGGGCGCGTTCCAGCTCAGCGCGAAAAGCTTCCACGGATTTGGTGAGGAACTCCGGGTTCACGCCTGCCAGGTTCACCAGGTAATTGGTATGGATGACCAGCGGCCTGATGCCGTACTTTTCGCGCAGTCCCCGCATCTCATCGCACTGGGAGCGGCTGAGCAGATACGGCTTCCACTGCCGCGGGCTGGAAGAAAATATCTGGAACGTGTTGCATCCCAGCCGGTAGGCGCGCTCTGCCGCCGTCTGCACTCCGCCCGAGGTAGAAGTGTGGATTCCAATACGCCGCGAAGTAAGCTTCGGTGGCTGCTTGGGCACGGGTAGCTTCAGGATGTCTTGTTCGTCTTTGATGGAATGGGGCAAGAATTAGTCCTCAGTCCTCAGTACTCAGTACTCAGTACTCAGAAAAACATTGTAAAGGTTTAAAGTACGATTAGGTTTATACACGGGCCTGGGCTTTGCCTTTGCTCAACTTCGCAATTAAACTTGAGCTTTGAAGGATAAACGATGCTAGTTGTCATGCAGGCGCAGGCCACTGAAGAGCAGGTGCGCGCCGTTTGTGAAAAAATCGAGGCGCACGGATTGCGGGCGCACAGTATTCCCGGGGCGCAGCGCACCGCCATCGGCATCACCGGCAACCAGGGCATGGTGGAAATTGGCCTGGATGAGATGCTCGGCGTGCAGGAAGTCATTGCCGTCAGCAAACCCTACAAGCTGGTCAGCCGCGATGTAAAGCAGGACAACACTGTCATACGCTTCCCAGATTGGGAAGGCACGATTGGCGGCCCCGAGCTCGCCATCATTGCCGGCCCCTGCTCCATTGAGAGCCGAGAGCAGGCTCTTGCCGTGGCCGAAAGCGTGCATCGCATGGGAGCCCGCTTCTTCCGCGGAGGTGCTTACAAGCCGCGCACTTCTCCGTATTCCTTTCAGGGGATGGGGCTGGAGGGGCTCAAGATTCTGGCCGAGATCCGCCAGCGCTACGGCCTGAGGATCGTCACCGAAGCCATTGATCACGAGAGCCTCGAATTAGTGGAGGAATATGCCGACGTTATCCAGATCGGCGCGCGCAACATGCAGAATTTTTCTCTGCTCAAGCGCGCCGGACGGTCGAAAAAACCGGTGCTGCTCAAACGCGGCCTGGCCGCCACCCTGGAAGAACTGCTCATGGCGGCCGAGTACGTGATGAGCGAGGGCAACTACAACGTGGTTTTGTGCGAGCGCGGCGTGCGCACCTTTGTTGACCACGCCCGCAACACCCTCGACCTCAGCGTGGTGCCGGCCGTGCAGCGGCTGAGCCACCTGCCCATCATTGTTGATCCCAGCCACGGCACCGGCCAGCGCAATAAAGTGATTCCGCTCTCGCGCGCCGCCGTCGCGGTGGGTGCCGACGGATTAATTGTCGAGGTCCACAACGACCCTGACCGCGCGCTGTCGGACGGCGCACAGTCGCTCTACCCCGACCAGTTCGAACAGCTCATGAGCGAGCTGCGACAGATTGCGGCCATCCTTCATCGCAGCGTGCCCACCCAACCTTCGCGCTTGCAAAGCGCAGTGGTGCGCTAGCAGCGATGATAGCGCGCCATCTTGCTTCTGTCCGGCTGGTGCATCTCGCCGCCTTGGTTTTATTCCTTTTCCTGCTTCTGGGTTGCAGCGACAATTCGCCCGATCATCCACCTGCCTATCGCGAGTATGCCTACGTTACCGATGGCAAGAGCAACGAAGTCAGCGTGATTGATTTGCTCACTTTTAAAAATGTGAAGCGCATTCCGGTGGGGCAAAGCCCCACGGGAATTGCAGCCAATCCGAAGAAGAACGAGATCTATGTCGTAAATACCGAATCGAACAACCTGAGCATTATCGACGCCGAAAGCAACAATGTGATGGCCACGATTGGTCTGCATCGCTCACCATATTTCGTGGACCTCACCCCTGACAGCAAGCGCGCCTACATTACCAACGCGGGATCGGCCAACGTTTCTGTCGTGGATCTGGAGAACCGCAAAGTGGTGGGCATCATATCTGTGGGACATTCGCCCGGGCTGGTGCGGGTTTCGCCGGATGGCAAGATTGCGCTGGCTTCCAATCGCAGCGATGGCACGGTCTCTGTAATTGATACCGCGGCCATGAGCGTGCGCTCAACCGTCCCGGTGTGCCAGGGGCCGGAAGAAATCGTCTTTCTCACCGATTCCAGCAAAGCTTTTATCTCGTGCAGCTCAGCCAACGAAATCGCCGTGGTGCAGTTACGGCACGAGCTCCCAGCGCCGGCGAGTTCACTCACCGCGACTCCGGCCGCCACCGCTCAACCAGCATCAGCTAAGACAAAGCGAAAGTCTGACAGGAAGCAGCCGAAATCCGCGCCCAGCAAACCCACTCCCAATGATGAATCGCCGGACGAAAACTCCGACCGGCTGCTCACTTTGCTCGATGTAGGCAAGTCGCCCGTGCATCTTGCCCTTAAGCCCGATGGCGGCGAAATTTTTGTGAGTAATTTCGGCTCCGACTCCGTCTCGGAGGTGTTGACCGGAAACAACGAGGTGAGCAGCACTCATCTGCTGGGGCCGGGGCCGGTACGCTCCATCGTGAGCACCGACAATAGCCTGCTGTTCGTCAGCAACTTCAATGGAAATTCCATTTCCATCTACAGCATTGACGATGGCAAGCTGCTGCAAACCGTCCCCGTAGGCGACAAGCCTGACGCCCTGGCTTTCACCCCCAGCCAGCAATATCTTCTTGTGGTTGACTCCGGCTCGGGTGACGTTTCTGTGATTCGGTATGACGAGAAGGCCAAGCCTCCCATGAAACCCTACATCCTGTTCACCATGGTTCCGGTCGGGCTTGATCCACGCCAGATTGTGGTGAAGGCATTCATGCTGCGCAAAGCTGAATAACTGAAGTTAGAAATCGGAAGTAAGGAAGTAAGAAGTTAGGAATAACCCTTTCTTACTCCTTACTTCCGACTTCTTACTTCTCTTCCTACTTCTTACTTCCCACCGGGCTGCAAAACTGATCAAAGGCGTGGGTCAGGTCGGTGGCGATGGCAGCGGCTTCGCGGTTTTCGATCTGGTTGCGCTGCAACAGGTAAACCAGCTTGCCGTCGCGCAAAAGTGCGATCGAAGGGGAAGACGGAGGATATCCGGTGAAATAGGATCGGGCCTGCTGCGTGGCTTCCGGGTCTTGTCCGGCAAAAACACTGTAGAGTTTTTCCGGAAGTGTAGCGTGTTGCAGCGCTATCCGAACCGCGGGGCGCATACGGCCGGCGGCGCATCCGCACACAGAATTAACCACCACCAGCACCGTGCCCTGGCCGGTAAGCGCAGCATCAACATCAGCGGGAGTGCGCAGCTCTTTAATTCCAACCCGGGTCAACTCTTCTCGCATAGGAATTAGCATGAGTTCGGGATACATCGGCATCTTGGGATCCTCCAGAAAATTAGATTTGATCTTAATTGTAAGGGATGGAAGCAGCAAGTACGAAGTCAGAAGCAAGAAGTAGCCACTTCACTCATACTCTATCTTCCTACTTCTCCACTTCCCCCTTCTTACTTCCAAGAGCTGTTCTGATAATCTTGACTTCCGTGAAGATTCAGGAACATGTTCCTCTGGCGCCCTTGACTACCTTCCAGGTTGGCGGCCCGGCGCGTTACTTCATCGAAGCGCAAAGCGAAGAAGATGTGAGTGCGGCAGTTCTGTTTGCGCGCGAGCGCGGGTTGGAACTATTTGTGCTTGGAGGCGGCAGCAATCTGGTGGTCTCTGACTCCGGTTGGGATGGCGTCGTGCTAAAAATTGCCCTTCGCGGCATTACCCAATCGAGCAAAGACGGCAAAACCATCTTCGAAGCGAGCGCAGGCGAAGATTGGGACAGCTTCGTAGCGCACACTGTCACCTTGAACTGCGGAGGGATCGAGTGCATGAGTGGGATTCCCGGCACGGTGGGCGGGACTCCAGTACAAAACGTGGGAGCGTACGGACAGGAGGTCGCAGAAACAATCACACGTGTGCGTGTCCTGGACCTGGAGCAGAACAGGATTTGCGAGCTCGAAAACCGCGACTCCGGCTTTGCCTACCGCACCAGCATCTTTAACTCTTCCGCGCGTGGGCGTTATATTGTCTTGCGCGTTTCTTACGCGCTCACTCCGGGGGCAGCTCCGCGCATTGAATATGCCGACCTTAAAAACTTTTTCGGCGCCAGGTCTCCAACTTTGCAGGAGACGCGCGAAGCCGTGCGTCATATCCGCCGCACGAAAGCCATGCTGCTGGTGGAAGGCGATGCAGACAGCCGCAGCGCTGGAAGTTTTTTCAAGAACCCGATCGTTACGCCGAAACAATATGACGAGATCTGCCGGCAGCCGGCCGCCCATGGAGAGCGCGCGCCGCAATTCCTTGCTCCGGCTGGAAACGTGAAAATCTCAGCCGCATGGCTGGTCGAGCACGCTGGCTTCAGCAAAGGGTTGCAACGCGGCCCGGTGGGAATCTCCAGCAAACACGCGCTGGCCATTATCAATCGCGGAGGCGCGCGCGCTGCCGATATTGTTGCTTTAAAAAATGAGATTCAGCAGCGCGTGCGGGAGAATTTTGGAATCGAGTTGCAGCCTGAGCCGGTGTTTGTGGGAAGGTTTTAATCGAAGCTGGATAGGTTGCGAAGGACCTCTTCCGGTTTACCTTGCGCCAGAACGCGCCCGTTCTCCAGGTAAATTACATTTTCTCCCAGTCTCATTGCCTCCGCCGGGCTGTGGGTCACATACAGAATAGGAATACGACGCAGCTCATTCCACGCCTGCAGGTCTTCCAGGATCTTCAGCTTGGTGCCCACATCGAGCGCGCTCAAGGGTTCATCGAGCAGAAGAACGCGCGGTTCGGTGACCAGGGTGCGGGCGAGGGCAATGCGCTGGCGTTCCCCTCCGGAGATTTCATCGGGCTTGCGCTCGCCAAGCGAATCGCAGTGAAACAACTGCAGGATTTCCACGCGCCGCTGCCGTCGTTGCTCGCGGTCGAGATGCGCGAGGCCGTATTCCACATTGGCGTTGACGGTCAGGTGGGGAAACAGGGCGAGATTCTGAAAGACGTATCCGATTCCGCGCTGGGCGGGAATGATATTCATTCCTTTTTCGGAATCGAAGAATACGGTTTCTTCCGCTTCTGAGCGGAGGGCCACACGTCCGCTGTCAGGGGGAAGCAGGCCTGAGATGCAATCCAGCAACGTGCTCTTCCCGGCGCCGGAGCGGCCAAACACAATCGTGATTCCAGCTTCTGCCGCAGAGCTTATGTCCAAACAAAATCCTGCGGCTCCGTTCTTGCCTTTTGCGAATTGCTTGGTGATCCGCAGCAGAAGCCGGTCGGCAGCCTGGGTTTTTTCCTGAAGAGGCGAAACCTGGTTCATGGCACCGTCCCTACGAAAAAAGCGCGCCGGTTGAGCGCGTAAACCAGCGACAAAATCACGAAGCTGAAGATCAGCAGGAACAGCGCATTCTGGTTGGCGTTGGCGTAATCCAGGGCCTGCACGTTGTCATAGATAGCAATGGAGATGGTGCGGGTCACCCCGGGAATATTGCCCCCCACCATCAGGACTACGCCGAACTCTCCCAGGGTATGGGCGAAGCTGAGCACAACCGCGGTGATGAGATGCGTGAGCGAGAGCGGAAGAATGACGCGCAGGAAAGTCCTAAGCCGTGTCGCTCCCAACAGCGCGGATGCTGCAATCAGCTTGCGGTCCACGGAGGCAAAGCCCGCGACTAAAGGCTGCACCGCAAAGGGCAGGCTGTACAAAACCGACGCCACGACCAAACCTGCAAAGCTGAAAGGCAGAGTCACGCCGAAGATGCGATTAAGCCATGCACCCACCATTCCCCCGCGCCCCAGCAGCAGGAGAAAGTAAAAGCCCAGGACAGTCGGCGGCAGCACCAGCGGCATGGCAACAAGAGATTCAACCAGGAACTTCCAGCGCCGGCGTGAAAAGGCGATCCAGTAAGCGAGCGGCAAGCCAATGATTACGAGAACCGCGGAAACGGTCACGGCCAATCGCAGCGTCAGGATGATTGCCTGCCAGTTCATTTACCCAATCACTCTTCGCAGCCTTTCGAAATTTCGAATCCATATCGTGCGAGGATTTTTTGACCGGCGCCGCAGGCGAAAAAATCTACGAATCGTTCTGCCATCTCGGGCGAATTGCTTTGTTTGAGGACAACGACGCCTTGCGGCAGGCTCTCGGCGATATCCGGCGGAATTTTCCAGAAACGGCCCTGCCTTTGAAGCTCTGGCGACTGCGCCAGCGACAGCGAGATCAGGCCGGCATCCGCATTGCCTGAGGTAACAAACTGCGCTGTCTGGGAGACGTTCTCGCCCAGCACCAGCTTCTCTTTCACTTGATCGTATAGTTTGGATTTTTGCAATGCGGCAACTGCGGCTCGCCCATAGGGCGCATGCTCGGGGTTGGCAACTGCGATCTTCTTTATGCTGGGGTCGAGCAGCGCTTTGATGCCGTCGCGCTCGAAATTCAACTTCGAGTCGTTGCGAACCCAGAGCACCAGGCGCCCGGAAGCATACTGTTGGAAAGTTCGCGGCACAGCCTGGCCGGCTAATGCGAGCTTCCGCGGATACTCCATATCCGCGGAACAAAAAACATCGAATGGTGCGCCGCTCTGAATTTGCGCAAACAGATTGCCCGATGAGCCAAAGGAAAGCAACACCTTGGTCCCGGTTTGGGCCTCAAAGGCCTTTGCAATCTCCGGCAGGGCAAAGTTGAGGTCGGCGGCGGCGGCGACGTGAAGTTCCTGGGCCTTCACTGGCCGCAAAACAGAAAGGAAAAGCGCAAAGCAGAGCAGGAATTTTCGCAATGGCATGGATTACACCGTAACAATCATGACTTCCGTGGATTTAATCAGCGCCGCTGCTGTCTGTCCGACTTCCAGGCCCATTTCGCGGACGGCATCGGCGGTAATGATGGAGGTAATCTGCTGCCCGCCAATGGAGAGCTTTACCTGGGCCAGCAATCCTTCTTTGCGGATTTCGACCACGCGGCCCACAAGCTGGTTGCGTCCGCTGATGCGGCGAAAACCCCGCCGCCGTTCGGCGCCGGTTTTTTCTCCGCGACGATGCAAGTAGCGGTCCAGTTCACGCTGCGGGACCCTGTGATGGCCGCCCGGCGTGCGCACGCTGCGCAGCTTGCCGTGATAGATCCATTGTTTGAGAGTGGAATAGCTCACTCCCAGGATTTGTGCTGCCTCGCGCGCGTGAAGAAGCTCAGCCATATTGTCCTTCTCTGCTGGTTTAAAGCGAATTAAGTCGATTTTAATCGTTATTTTAGCTCGTTTTTGTGTGGAAGCGCCAGATCTTCATGCGAGCACCAGATAAGCAACCCGTTTGAAAAGCCTGCGCTTCTCAGCAGAGGTCTGCGCATGTTTAAAATATTTTGCGCGACTGTAAAGAAGTGTTAAAAGACCCCTGGCACGAATGAGTTAAGTTTTGTTATCTCGCTATACTGGTAGAGACTTTTCTTAGTGCAAGCGTGTCTAATCAGGCAGGAACTAATACCGTGAAACTGACTGACATAAAACTTAGCGGCAAGCGTTGGCTGATTCTCATCGCGGTTGTCCTGGTCGTTGTTATATTGGCGGCCTTCGTCTTCAATCGCGGAGACAGCGTCCAATATTTTACTGCTCCAGTTGAGCGCGGAGACGTCCGCCAGGTGGTAGAAGCCACCGGCACCATCAATGCCGTCACCAGCGTGCAGGTCGGCTCGCAGGTTTCAGGCACCATTGCCTCTCTCTTCGCCGATTTCAACTCGCGGGTCAAGAAGGGCCAGGTCATCGCCAAGCTCGATCCCTCGATTTATGAAGGCACTCTGCTGCAAGCCGAGGCTGATCTGCAGAATGCGCGGGCATCGGTGGCATCGGCCAAAGCCAACGCGGTGAAGGCGCATGCTACAGCCCAGCAGGCGCAAACTCAGTATGAACGCTCGAAGCAACTGGCGGCCCAGGGCGTAATCAGCGAACAGCAGCTTGAAGTGGACCAAGCGAGCGCCGAGACTGCGGTCGCCGCGGAGCAGGCGGCCGACGCCGATATCAACCAGGCCCAGGCGCAGGTGGCGCAGAAGCAGGCGGCCGTCAAAGTTGCGCAAACCAATGTCAAATACACCATCATCACTTCTCCCATCGATGGCACGGTGGTAAGCCGCAACGTCGATGTAGGCCAGACCGTGGCCGCATCGTTGCAGGCGCCCACGCTTTTCGTGATTGCCCAGGACCTGACCAAGATGCAGGTTTATGCCAAAACCGATGAGTCAGACGTAGGCCAGATCAGAGCCGGCCAGCGCGTCACCTTTAAAGTGGATGCTTTCCCGCAAGATCAGTTTGACGGACAAGTCTCCGCGGTCCGCATGGATGCGACGACGGTACAGAACGTGGTTACATATGACACCATCGTGGATTTCGACAATCCCGAGCTAAAACTGTTCCCCGGGATGACAGCATATGTCACCATTCCCGTGGCCTCGGCGCACGGCGTCTTGAAAATCGCCAATAGCGCGCTCCGTTATAAGCCCGATCTGGCTGCGAATGAAATCCAGAAGCTGTATGCCCAATACGGCATTCAGAGTGGCGCTGCTGCCGGCCATGGTAATCGTGCCCCCGGCGGCAATGGTAATGCGGGCGCTGCTAGCGGCAACAGCCCTGCTGGTTCTAGCGGCACGCAGGCGCAGGCAAGCGGTTCCGGTGGGAATAAAGCCGGAGCAGGCGGCAACGGCGGCCAGCCACACGGACAAAGTAAATCAGCTCAGGCGAACGATGTAGCGGTGGTTTGGGAGTTGCGTCCCGACAAGAGCCTGGAGCCGGTCCAAATTCAAACCGGCATCACCGATCACACTTCGACGGTGGTTGCCCAGGTGTTGCATGGCGACCTGCAGGAAAACGCGCAGTTGATTACGGGCGCCTCTTCCAAGAGCAAGAGTAGTGGTGGCACTTCTTCTCCATTGGGAGGCACGCCGCGTCCGGGAGGACGTTAGCCGATAGGGTGAAAACCATGACGACCATGACAAGCACGCCACCACCGATTACGCTCTCTGAAAAAGAAACAGAGATTCCCATCCGTGTGGAAGATGTCCACAAATATTACGAACTGGGAGATACCAAGGTGCATGCCCTCCGCGGCATCAGCGTTGAGATCGCCCACGGAGAGTTTGTGGCCGTCATGGGCGCCAGCGGCAGCGGCAAATCCACCTTCATGAATATTCTGGGTTGTCTCGATAGCCCCAGCGCGGGTAAATATTCCCTGGAAGGGACAGATGTTTCCCTTCTGAACAAGAAAGAGCTGGCGGCCATCCGCAATCGCAAGATCGGCTTCGTCTTCCAGGGATTCAACCTGCTCTCGCGCACCACCGCGCTGGAAAACGCCGAGCTTCCCGCGATCTACGCCCGGCTCTCGGAACAAGAGCGCGTGAAGAGGGCGAAAGAAGCGCTGGCCATGGTAGGCCTGGCGGATCGCGCCGAGCACTTCCCTTCCCAACTCTCAGGCGGACAACAACAGCGCGTGGCTATTGCGCGGGCACTGGTGAACCGTCCCGCGATTTTGCTGGCCGATGAACCCACCGGCAACCTCGACAGCCGCACTTCGGTCGAAGTCATGGAAATATTTCAGAAGCTCAACGAGGAACGCGGGTTGACCATCGTGCTGGTGACCCATGAACCCGATATTGCGGAGTTTGCCAAGCGTTCTATTGTCTTTCGCGACGGCAAAATCCGGAAAGATGAAGCCATTCACAACCGGCAGATCGCCACTGAGGTGCTACGCACGATGCCAGCGGTGGAGGACTGAGAGCTTGGAGCTGCTTTATGGAACTAATGGCCACAATTCGGATCGCATTACGGGCCATCGCGCGTAATAAACTGCGCTCCTGCCTGACCAGCCTGGGCATCATCATCGGCGTGGGCGCTGTGATCGCCATGGTGGCGCTTGGACAGGGCGCTCAGCAGCAAGTGCAGCAGCAAATTGCGGCTATGGGCTCCAACGTTCTTTATGTCGGCTCCGGAACCATGAATAAAGGCGGCGTGCGCCTGGGTTGGGGCAACACCAAGACTCTCCTCTACGACGACGTCGCGGCCATCCGGCGGGAGTGCCCGGCCGTTTCCATAGTAGCTGCCGGCACCGGAGCATCGGCGCAAATCGTCTTCGGCAATGACAACTGGTTTACGCGTATTACCGGCACCGAGCCGGAGTACCTGGATATCCGCGCCTGGCCGCTGGCGGAAGGCACGAACTTCACTCAGGACGACGTGCAGACGGCCGATAACGTTGCCATCATCGGCGATACTGTGCGCAAAAATCTGTTTGGTGACACCGACCCGGTCGGGCAGACGGTCCGCATCAACGAACTGCCCTTTCACGTGATTGGCGTGCTCTCGGTAAAAGGGTCTTCGGTAGCTATGGGCAGCGATCAGGATGACGTAATCATCATGCCCTACACCACCGTACAAAAAAAGATATTAGGAAATGAGTGGCTGCAATATGCCATGGTCTCTGCCAAATCCAAGGAAGCCAGCTTTGCCGCTCAGACTCAAATCGAGGGCCTGCTGCGCGACCGCCACCGAATCCATCCGGGACAGGATGATGACTTCTTTGTGCGCAATATGGCCGACGTCGCCGCTCTCTACGATCAGCAAACAACGGTGATGACGCTTTTGCTGGCGTTCATTGCAAGCATCTCACTTATTGTGGGTGGAATCGGCATCATGAACATTATGTTGGTCTCGGTGACGGAACGTACCCGCGAAATCGGTATACGCATGGCCATTGGCGCCACAGAAGAAGATGTACAGCACCAATTCCTGATCGAGTCTGTCATGTTAAGCGCCATAGGCGGGGTTGTCGGTATCCTTAGTGGCTTGGTTGCCAGTTTCTTGATTCCACGTCTGACTGGTTGGCCCGTTTCAGTTTCTTTCACCGCCATTATTATTGCTGTGGTTTTTTCGATCGCCGTGGGTATCTTCTTCGGTTACTACCCGGCTCGCAAGGCGGCGCAGCTCAATCCTATCGAGGCGTTGAGATACGAGTAAAGCAGTTCTCGGTTCTCAGTTCTCAGTTCTCAGTTTGGCCCGCTACAAATCTCCTTTGTGCCCTTCGTGTATTCCTTTGTGCCCTCTGTGGTTATCTTTTTTGCAATGAGTAATCCAGCTTCAGCGCCCAGTCAACGCACGCAGCAGCTCCACGTCGTCTGTATCCTGGCTCAGCTCCCAGAACATCACGCCACCCAGGTGGTGGCTTCGAATGTAGCCCATCTTTGCGCGCAAAGCCTCAGGACAATCGTAGCTCCAGAAGTTGCCGCCGCTCCAGAGAGTGCAGGTCACTGCCGTTGAAGAATACTGCCGGTCTGCATCCGGCAATGCCTTCAGCGCCCTGTAGCCGCCCCAATCTTGTGTCGGGCCCGTCGCTGGCTGGTAGAGACCATGATTGATATCTTTCACTCCAGTCCAGCCTTTGCCATAAAAAGGAACGCCCAACACGATCTTCCGCGCGGGAACTCCGGCCTGGAGAAAGCCTTGAACGGCATAGTCGCCGAAGCGGATGTCCATTGGAGCTTTTGATGGATCGGCCGGATCGTGGAACAGGGGGCTGTGCAGGTTGCTCATCGGCTCGCTGTTCCAATGCAGATCATAGGCCATGATGGAAAGGTCGTTCATGGTGCGGCTGATTTTTTTCAACTCAAAATTCTTATAGAGTTTAGCCTCCGCCGGCAGCGCCGCCGTGAGCAGAAGACCTGGGCGAATGGCATCGAGCTGGCGGCGGAATTCCGCGGCCATGGCGGTGAAATTCTTCGTATCGTCGGGGCGGCCACTGGTCACTCCGCCTTCCACCGGATATTCCCAATCAATATCAATGCCGTCAAAAATTCCCGGCGCATGAATGCCTGGAGCAAAATACCCTTCGATAAAAGTGTGCACGCAGGAGCGCACAAATTCGCGCAGGTGGTCAGGCTGCACGGCGCTGGGAAAACCCTGCGACTGCCCCCATCCGCCAAACGATATGACGATTTTCAATTTGGGATAACGGCGTTTCAGCTCCTGAAGCTGATGGAAGGCGCCGCGCAATCGGTTGGCATCAACCGGATCGGCTGTGCCATCAACACTCTCTGCAGCGCCGTAGGCATGGTCCAGCGCCGTCTCTCGGTCCGCGATCTGGCATTGATCGCCATCAACACGGCCAAATGCATAATCCAGCGTGGTGAGGAGCGCGGCAGCGCAACTGGTTGCGACATCTTTCACCGTGTACCGGCCGGACTTCGCTCCATTTTCGGTAAAGTAGCCGATCACCTGAGTGCGAGAATTTCCCGATCGCGGCTTCTGTGTGGGAGCGGGCGAAGCGGAGAGGCCTGCTGCGCTCACAACAATCAGCAGCAGAGACCACCAAGCCCTATGCCGGCAATAAGCAGTTGTTACGCGCATGTTTCACAATTGTTGCTAAAGGCTGTGCAGTGACTTGTTAAATCGCCGCCAGTCCCTGGTCTAAATCCTCGAACAAATCTTCCACATCTTCGATTCCCACCGAAATGCGCACCATGCCGTCGGTAATACCGATGGCTTTGCGGCCTTTTTCGCCCAGGGCGGCGTGGGTCATGGTGGCGGGATGCGAGATCAGCGTCTCCACTCCGCCGAGCGACTCGCCCAGCGTGCAGACGCGCAGCTTGCGCAGCATCTTGTTGGCGTTTTTCAGCGAGCCGGTTTCAAACGCGATCATGGAGCCGAAGCCGCTCATCTGCTGTTTGGCCAACTCATACTGAGGATGGTCGGGCAATCCGGGATAGAACACTTTCTGTACCTTCTTGTGTTTATTGAGAAAGGCCGCTACCGCGCGTCCGTTGCGGTCGTGCTGCTCCATGCGCACCGCCAACGTCTTGACCCCGCGCAGCACCAGCCAGCATTCAAAAGGAGACATAATCGCCCCCGCCGATTTCTGAATGAACGCCAGTTTTTCCGCCTGCTCCGGCTTGGTGCAAACCACTACGCCGCCCAACCCATCGCTGTGACCGTTGAGAAATTTCGTAGTGGAATGAACCACCATGTCCGCGCCGAGCGGAATGGGTTGCTGAAAATATGGGGAAAGGAACGTATTATCCACCACCAGCTCTACTCCGCGGCGGCGGCAGATGCGGCTGATGGCGGCGATGTCGCTGAGCGCCATCAGCGGATTGGTAGGTGTTTCGACATAGGCGATCTTGGTATTGCGTTTAATCGCCCGCTCCACGGCCCCGATCTCGGAGGTATCGACGTAGGTAAATTCCAATCCGTAGTGGCTCAGGATTTGATTAAACAACCGGGGCACGCCGCCGTAGACGTTATGCGAACAGATAACGTGGTCGCCGGCCTTGAGCATTGTGCAAACCGCATTGATGGCCGCCATGCCAGAAGCAAAAACGTGCGACGAGCTGCCGCCTTCGAGCGCGGCCAGGTTCTGCTCCAGCCGGGTGCGCGTAGGATTGCTGACCCGCGCGTATTCATATCCTTTGTGCTTGCCAATCTCTTCCTGCACATAAGTTGAGGTGGCGTAAATAGGGACGACCACGGCGCCGGTGACCGGCTCCGGCTCCTGGCCGATGTGAATTGATTTTGTGGCAAAACCCAAATTTTTTTTCATAGGAGATATCTTAGGAGTGCGAAGTCAGAAGGATGAAGCCAGAAGTAAGAGCAAAGATAAAATTAATTACACTTTCTTACTTCTGACTTCATCCTTCTGACTTCCAGCTTACCTTCCGCCTTCAAAAATCCCCTTGGATAAATAACGCTCGGCGGCATCTGCCACGATCGTGACCACCCGCTTGCCCGGGCCCAGCCGTTTGGCCACCTGAACGGCGGCAAAGACGGCAGCCCCGCCGCTCGAACCAGCCAACACGCCGCATTGGCGCGCAAGATCCTTCACCATGGCGAAGGCATCGTCATCCCGCACCATTAGGATCTCATCAGCCACCCGGCTATCGAAGGTCTTGGGGATAAAGCTCACGCCAATGCCCTCCACTTTATGGTCGCCTGGAGGGCCGCCGGCCAGCACCGAGCCCTGGGTTTCGACGGCGACGGTCAGGACATTCGGTAGACGTTCTTTCAGGTAACGGGCAACGCCGGAAAAAGTGCCTCCCGTGCCTACGCCGATCGCGATCGCATCCACGCGGCCCTGCATTTGCTCAAAAATTTCTGGGGCCGTGGTTTCGTAGTGGAAATCTGGATTCGCGGGATTTTCAAATTGCAGCGCGGTAAAAGACCCAGGAATGGTTGCCGCCAGCTCTTTGGCTCTGGCAATAGCGCCTTTGATGCCTTCGGCATCAGGCGTGCGATGCACCTCGGCGCCGAGTGCTTCCATGACTTGAACTTTCTCTTTAGAAAATCGTTCCGGGACGAAGAGAACTACGCGGTAACCTTTGT
The DNA here is from genome assembly GCA_035487295.1 of Terriglobales bacterium. Lineage (GTDB taxonomy): Bacteria > Acidobacteriota > Terriglobia > Terriglobales > Acidobacteriaceae > QIAW01. The sequence goes on along the minus strand of DATHMH010000041.1, from coordinate 144,107 downwards.
TCACTCCGATGAGCGCCAGCCCGATTCCCGTATTGCCCGCGGTGGCCTCAATAATGGTGGACCCAGAGCGCAGCAAGCCCTGCTGCTCGGCCCGCCGGATCATGCCTATGGCGGCGCGATCTTTCACGCTGCCTCCAGGGTTCATGTACTCCAGCTTGGCGTAAACCTCGGCTGCACCCGAGGGGGTCAGCCGGGCAAGATGGAGCATGGGTGTGCTGCCGACCAGTTCGATGATGTTTTCCGCAATCCGCAGATGGGCGGCTTCCATGGTTTTCATGGGCGTAAATACAGATTATCAGAGATTATGGGGTGGCAAGCGCCGGGAGCCGGCAACAAATGTGGGCTCCCAGCTATTTCTTGGCGGCTTTTTCTTCGCCCTGAAAGTACCCGCTGCGCGTGCGCACGGTGAGATTTTTATAACCATCGGCCCGGGCTGAAACTTTGACAGCGCGGTAGCCGGGAGGATCGTTAGGGTTCTTCTTAAAGCCGATAGTGTACTGGTTGCGGATATCGCGCGCGACTTCCTGCGTGATGGTGTCCACCTCGGCCAGGTCTTTGGGAAAATAAGCTACTCCGCCGGTCTGTTCCGCTAGTTCGCGCAATGCCCTGTGTCCTTTTTTCTTGGCGTCTTCATCCAGAATGCCGATAGTGTAAACGGTAGGGCCATTGTCAACCTGGATATGCCGGACTGCCTGCTCGAGCGACTGCAGGCTGGCATTGTCCCAGCCATCGGTCACCACCAGCAGGACTTTTTTCTCCAGCTTCTTATCAAGGTTGGGTTGCTTAATGATGTAGTCAGCCGAAGCCACCACCGCATCGTAAAGGGCGGTGCCGCCGTGCGAATCAATACGGTCCAGCGCTTCGCGCATCTTGGGGATGCTGGCGGTAAAATCCTGGTCAATATAGGCGTCGGTATCGAAATTTACGATGAATACTCGGTCATCCGGATTGCTCGATTTGACGAAATTCAGCGCGGCCTGGGTCACGGCGGCGCGTTTGTTGCGCATGGAGCCGGAGTTATCCACCAGAATACCGACGGCCACAGGCACATCCTCATGCCGGAATGACGTGATAGGCTGCTGCTGCCCGTCTTCAAAAATCGAAAATGCGTTGCGGTCGAGGTTGGTGATAAGGCGCTGGTGTTCATCCACTACCGTGGCATGCAGGACCACCTCATCCACCTCGGCCCGCATGGTAAAGATGCCGCTTTTGCCCTTCTGCTGCACTTCGCGGCTCTGCACCTGGATGGTATCGCCAGGCTGGTTGGGGGCACGCGAAGCCGGAACCGTCGTATTCGAAGCCGTGACTGCGGCGGGTGGCGGCACTACAGCGGCCAAAGCAGCGTTGGAAGGCACAACCAGGTCTTCTGGCTTGAGCGGCTCTTCCATCTCCGCCTCCGCGGCGGCTTGCTCTTGCGGGGTTTGAGCGGCAGAGGACTGCTGCGCAGCCTGCGGTGCTGCTTGGGTCTGGCTCCAGGCAGCAGCAACACACGTCAGGCACAGAATTGCAACGAACAGGATGAGCTTATTCCGAGGGTGCATAGTATCCGGTCTTAGAGTAGACATGCAGTGGCGGAAGCCCTTTGGGCGGTTCCAACTTTACTTTAATCTTACGCCATTTGCCGTCATGCCGGTCATTGTTTGGACGGTATCCGAGCACATATTGGTTGCGTAGCTCCATGCCAATCTTTGTGGCTGTATCAGCCAACTCATTGGGACTATTGACCACATAAGTACGCCCGCCGGTGACCTCGGTGATATCGCCCAGCAGGGTCGGGCCATAAGCCTCTTCCTGGGTCCGCCCCAAATAGTCAAAGATGCCGATGGCGTAAATCTGGACGTCAGTTTCCCGAACGTCGCTCTTGATTTCCGTCTCGGTGTAGCGGCTGCGGTTGTCCCCGCCATCGCTGATGATCAGCAGTGCCTTCTTACTGTTCTGGGCCTGCTTCATCTTGTCAATGCCCAGGTAGATGGCATCGAGGAGCGCGGTCCGCCCCTTGGGAACCACGTAGACCAGCTTGCTCTGGATGTCTTCCACCGATCGGGTGAAGTCTGAAACCAATTCAGGACGATCTGAGAAAGCGATCAGGAAGAACTCATCCTGTGGATTGGCAGTCTTAAAAAATTCCACCACCGCTTCCCGCGCCTTATCAATCTTGTCGTTCATGCTGCCGCTCATGTCGAAGATCACACCCAGTGAAATGGGCGCATCCTCGCTGGAGAAGTGCTTGATTTGCTGCTCAGAGTTCCCCTCGAAGATGTGGAAGTTGTCTTTTTCCAATCCGGTGACAATGCGGTTCATGGGATCGGTAATGGTCACATTCACCAGCACCAGGTTGACGTCAACCTTGATCGGCTTGGTATGTGTCTTCAGGCTGGGATCCACAATGTTGTTCACCGGTGGATTTGCCGGAGGAATGATCGCCGGCTCTCCCGGAGTGGCAGGCTTCACACGCGGAGTAATGTGGGCCTGGTCCTCTGCCCCCTGTGCTTGCAGAGAAGTCGTGAGCACTACTGGGATGGCTAATAGAACGGCAACGTACAGGAGAGCTAAGGCTCTGGATCGTACCCCGGCTGCAGATCGCAAGCCGTGTACGAATGTTCCCCTGCGCGATCTGGCAATCGGAAGCATTATGGTCGTTAGCACGGTCAAACTCCATCTCGCCCAAGGGAGGTTGGACGTGCGGACCTCATTTTTCTGGATATTACCATAGATGCAAGCCGAGGATTCACACTAAAGTACAACACTGGATGACGTTCTAAAGGCGCACTGCACGTGTTGGTTAAGATGACTCCTATAGCCCGCATGGTTTTCTCTATGCAGCGTCAAAAAACGCCTAATAGAGCTCATTGGCTCGGCAACACGGTTGCCGCAACGCATCGCTTTGAAATGCCTACCTTATGTATAACTTGCGGATCGAAAATATATTCCAGTGTTGATGTTAGAATCAATCTTTCTCATGGCTGAAATTCTCCCCTTCCAGGCCTTGCGCTACGATGCAGCGCGTTACCCGATTGCCAATCTGGTCACCCAACCTTACGACAAGATTACGCCCGAAATGCAACGGCGTTATTACGGCGCCAGCCCCTACAATCTGGTACGCATCATTCTGGGCGAGCAGATGTCTGGTGACAACGACCGGCAAAACGTCTATACCCGCGCCGCTGGATACCTGAAGACGTGGCGGACAGAAAAAGTTCTGCTACCCGATCCAAAGCCTTCCATCTATGCCTATACTCAGGCCTTCACAGCTCCTGGCAGCAGTGCACCTGTGCATACCCGCAAGGGCTTCATTGCCTTGGGCAAGATTTGTGAGTACTCGGAGGGCGTAGTTTTCCGCCACGAGCAAACGCTGTCCAAACCCAAAAGCGACCGCCTCAACCTGCTGCGCGCCACTGCCGCCCACTTTGGCCAAATCTTTATGCTCTACAACGACCCCGCCTCTGAGGTGGAGCGCCTGCTTGAGCAAAGCCGCGCGGCTGACGTCAGCGTGCGCGATGAATATGGAGTGCAACACTGTTTATGGCCGGTCAGTGATCAGGAAACTCTCGCTAAAGTCCGCCGCGCCATGGCTGATAAAAAACTCATCATCGCCGATGGACACCACCGTTACGAGACCGCACTCAACTACAGGAATGAGCGTCGGGCCGCGCACGCAAATCAGCCCGCTCCCTGGGACTACGTAATGATGACCTTCATTAACATGGCGAGTCCCAGCCTGGTTATCTTGCCCACCCATCGTGTGGTTGCCGGGCTGTCCACTTTTAATGAGCAGGGTTTTTACCAGGCGGCCAAGAAATATTTTTCCGCGGAAGAGCTTGCCTCTGGTCTTCCCGATGCAGAATTAACGCAGAAGTTACGGGAGGCTGGGAAAAACAATGTTGCCCTCCTGGCGGCGACTAAAAACGCGGTATGGTTGTTGCGGGGCCTGCCCGCTGCCCAGCAGGCGCTTGCAGCCCTGCCCGAGCGACAGCGTCAATTGGATGTGATCCAACTGCACAAGCTACTGCTGGAAGGCGCGCTGGGTATGTCGGAGGAATCAATCCGCAACCAGGAGCACATACGCTACCTTCGTGATACCTCCGAAGCACTGCAACAGGTGCGCAGTGGCAGCGCCAATATTGCGTTCCTCATGAATCCCGTGCGGATTGAGCAAATGCGCGACGTGGCTTTTGCGGGCGAGGTCATGCCGCAGAAATCCACCGACTTTTATCCTAAACTTCTAAGTGGACTCACCATCTATGCTCTGGAATAAAGAGGTGTTTTTGCAGCGGCCATTCCGCATTCTCAAAATTGCGGGAATTGCGCTTGCCGTCTCTTTATGTTTCCTGCTCGCGCTCTCAGCCGACGAAAAACAACTCACCGTCGTCACTCCACAGGATCACTTTTCCGTCGCTGTTCAGCAGCGTGAAGGCAAGGAATATGTTGACCTTCAGAACGTCCTTGATTCCATAGGGCACAGCTCTGCCACTGTGGAGGAAGAAAATTTCAAACTCCATTACGGCCGCGTAGAAGCACATTTTCAATCAGGGCAAGCTGCCGCCAAAGTAGGCACGCTGACGGTTCAGCTCGGTGGCAAATTTCAGCTTGAGAATGGCCGTGGATGGGTGCCCGTATCATCGCTTACAGAGCTGCTGCCGGCCCTTACGGGCAGCCACGCCGAATACCACGAGGTTTCGCGCCGCCTGTTCCTGAACGGGGGTGGCACTCGCTTTACCGCGGAACTGAAAAAAGGTTCGCCCAGCAGCCTGGCGATTTCTTTTACCGCTCCTGTGAACCCGCGCGTCAGTACTGAGAGCGGCAAGCTGAAACTTACCTTCAGCCGCGACCCGCTGGTGATGCCGGCGCAAAATTTGAAGTACGACGATCCGCTGGTCAGCTCGCTGCATTATTCCGAAAATGAAAATGGAGGCGAGATGGTAATCGAGGCCTCCGAGCCTCTGCTGGCCAGCTTCAACGACAACGGCAGGACGATCGTTCTCTCTGCCGCTCCTAAGCTTGCCACCGCCACCCCGCCCACTGAAGCACAACCACAGCCCGGAACTCCTTCCGCTCCCGGCGGCACTGCGTCTCTGGAGAACAATCCGGGGCCGCCGGCGATAACAAGCTCCGGATCGGCCACACTGGGGGAAGCCAGCAGCGTACCGCATACGCGTTACCTGATCGTGATTGACCCCAGCCACGGCGGCTCTGAACGCGGGGCGGCTCTCAGCGACAGCCTCGCGGAAAAGGACGTGACTCTCGCGATCGCCCGCCGCCTGCGCGCCGAACTGAACGACCGCGGCCTGGTGACATTTATGATCCGCGACTCCGATTCCACCATCTCACTCGACCAGCGCGCGGTGGTGACCAATAGCTCGCGAGCGGCGGTCTACGTCGCCATCCACGCCGGCACGCTGGGGCAGGGAGTGCGGGTTTATACCTCCATGTTGCCTGAGACCGCTCTCGCTCCCGGCACATTTCTGCCGTGGGAGACCGCGCAGTCAGGATATGTCCGCTCCAGCCGGGTGTTGGCCACTTCCGTTCTCGACCAGATAAGCAAGAACTCCTCCCGGATTCCGGTTGCCATGATGCCTGCGCCGGTGCGTCCGCTCAACAATATTGCCGGAGCCGCGATTGCGATTGAAGTTGCGCCCCAAAACGGCAATGTCGACAGTCTGGCCAGCAACAACTATCAGCAGATGATTGCCAATGCGCTGGCTGCCGCGATCGTTTATTCCCGCGCCAGCCTGGAGTCAGCCCGATGATCCCTCGCCATGTTTTGATTTCCTTCGCGCTGCTGCTGACCGGCATTTTTATCATGGGCCTGTACATGCTGAGCCTCAAACATGGCGTGGAAACCAGTACCCCGAGTAGCAGCGACTCTGCCCTGCTGGCTCCGCCCGTGAGCGCCAGTGCCGAACCCATAACACTCTACGTCGCCTATGATGACCTGGGAGTGCTGCGTAAGCGCACCGCCGTGGCCGCGCTTCCCAGTGAAACTCCTGCGCGGGCACGCACCATTTTGCGGACATTGTTGAGCCAATACCTGCAAGGGACTTCGCCTCACCCTATTGGCCCAGGATCCGATATCAATGACGTCTACATGGTGAACCAGAACATGGCTGTGGTTGACTTGAACAATGCCTTTGCCGATGGCCATCGCTCCGGCGTGTGGGAAGAAACCCTGACTCTGGACTCCATGATCGCAACCCTCTCCGCCAACATGCCCGAGATTAAGCAGGTAAAGATTCTTGTAGACGGCAAAGAGCGTGAGACTCTAGCAGGACACGCCGACTTGATAACGGTCTATGACGCCGGCGTTGTGAATCAGTTGGTGCAGGCACTGCAGTAAATGGTTTTACCACAAAGGACACGAAGGTTTTGACACAAGGGCACAAAGGGAAAGCTGGGTTTTCGTGCTCTGTGGTTAAACATTAGACATGACTAAGACTGCTAACATCGGCGTTTTTGACTCCGGCATGGGCGGGCTCACCGTGCTCAAGGAACTGATCCGCCTCTTTCCGCACGCGCATTATCACTACTTTGGGGATACTGCCCGTCTGCCCTATGGCTCCAAATCGGTGGAGACGGTGGCTAAGTATGCCAGGTCCAGCGCCCGCTTCCTGCAAAGCCGTGGCGCAGACCTGCTGGTAGTAGCCTGCAATACCGCCACTGCACTGGCGCTGGATCAGATCAAAGATGCGCTCAGCATTCCCGTTATCGGAGTGGTTGAACCTGGCGCAGCTCACGCTGCAGAGGTCAGCCGCAGCCGCAAAGTGGCTGTGATTGCCACCGAAGCCACCGTGGCCAGCCATGCCTATCAACGCGCGCTGAAAAAACGCGGCATCATGGCGCGCGAGAAGGCGTGCCCGCTCTTCGTCCCCCTGGTGGAAGAAGGATGGACTGAGCATGGCGTAACCCGGCAGGTGGCGGAAATTTATTTGAACGAGCTTTTCGAATACGATTCCGAAACTGACGTCCTGCTGCTGGGCTGCACCCACTACCCTCTGCTGAGTCCTCTACTGCGGAGGCTGACTCCGCCCGGGATCGAAATCGTAGACTCGGCAGAAGCCACCGCTCAAGCCGTCATCAAGCACTTCAAGAAATCCAAAAACCATCATCCTCATTCTTCTTCGCGGAATTCTTTGCCCAAATTGTCTTTTTCCGCCACCGACTCGGTAGAAAAATTCCAGCGCCTGGGCGAGCGCTTCCTGGGCCAGCACATTGAGGAAGTAGAATTGGTGCGGCTCAAGGTCTAGTTCCAAGCTCTCAGCTCTAAGCTCCAGGCAAGAGTTTTCATATTCATTATCTCTGTGAGATGATCTCAGGTTGCTTTTTGCTTGCAGCTTGGAGCTGAGAGCTTGGAGCTGCCTTTCAATATGATCTACCGATCTGACAATCGCACGCCGGAGCAGATGCGTCCGGTCAAAATTACTCCTAACTACATCATTCCCGCCGAGGGCTCGGCGCTCATTGAGGTGGGTAACACGCGCGTGATCTGCACCGCCTCCGTCGAAGAAAGCGTGCCCTCGTTCCTGCGCAACACCGGCAAGGGCTGGATCACCAGCGAGTACGCCATGATCCCTCGTTCCACGCTCACGCGTACGCCGCGCGAATCTGCCAAAGGCCGCATCGGCGGAAGGACGCATGAGATCCAGCGTCTCATCGGCCGCTCCCTGCGCGCCGTAACCGATCTCGCGCGCCTGGGCGAGCGCAGCATCTTTATCGATTGTGACGTTATCCAGGCCGACGGCGGCACTCGCACTGCCAGCATCACGGGCGCTTTCGTGGCCCTGGGGCTGGCTATGCAAAAGATGGTGGAAGCAGGCACACTGACCTCCGCTCCAATCCGAGATTATGTGGCAGCCACCAGCGTGGGCATTGTGGATGGCGAAGTGCTGCTCGACCTCGCCTATGACGAAGACTCGCGCGCTGAAGTGGATATGAACCTGGTGATGACCGGCGGCAAAAAGATCGTGGAAATCCAGGGCACAGCCGAGCAGCATCCTTTCGACGACGCCCAACTCAAGAAAATGATGGACATGGCGCGCAAAGGAATCGAAGCGCTCATCGCCAAGCAGCAGGCAGTGCTGGGAAGTTTGTTATTACGTCAATGACTCATCTGGCAAGCTGACGCCGGCAACCGCTGTGCGTTACAATAAATGTTTCATCGTTACGCAATGGGAGGAACTATGAAGCTCACCCCGGGAAAACTCGCCGGATTAAAGAATCTCGCCGATAAGCGCGGCGTCATCGCCGCCGCGGCCATGGACCAGCGCGGCTCGCTGCAGAAGTCCCTGGCCAAAGAAAAGGGCGGAGAAATTACCGACGCCAATATGGAAGAATTCAAGATCGTCGTGAGCCAGGTGCTCACGCAGTATGCCAGCGCCATCCTACTCGATCCCGAGTGGGGCCTACCGGCTGCCAAGGCACGCGCCAAGAACTCCGGTCTGCTGCTCGCCTATGAGAAGACGGGCTACGACAAAACCGAGCCTGGCCGCCTGCCCGACCTGCTCGACAACTGGTCGGCCAAACGGCTGAAAGAAGCCGGCGCAGACGCGGTGAAGATTCTGCTCTACTACACGCCCACCGACGGCCCCAAAATCAACGACATCAAACATGCCTGGGTGGAGCGCATCGGCGACGAGTGCCGCTCGAACGATATCCCCTTCTTCCTCGAACTGGTGGGATATGAAGAGGGCGTGGATGAAAAAGGTCTCGAATTCGCCAAGAAGAAACCCGAAATCGTGACCAAGAGCATGGTCGAGTTCACGAGCGACCGGTATAACGTAGACGTCCTGAAAGTTGAAATCCCCATCAACATGAAATTTGTGGAAGGTACAAAAACCTTCGGCGGCCAGAAGGCCTACAGCAGGCAGGAAGCCAAAGACCTTTTCGGCCGCACCGCCGAAGCCACGAACAAACCATTCATCTATCTTTCCGCCGGTGTCAGCAACGCCGAGTTCACCGAATCCCTGGAGTTGGCCGCTGAATCAGGCGTGAAGTTCGCCGGAGTGCTCTGCGGACGCGCCACCTGGAAAGACGGCATCCCGGTTTACGCCAAGCAGGGCCGCAAAGCCTTTGAAGATTGGATGAACACCGAAGGCGTAAAAAACATTCAAAACGTCAACCAGCGCCTGAAGGCCGCTACGCCGTGGTATGAGATGTACGGCGTGCGCTCCGAGGCGGAGCTGGTCGGCGCGTAAAGAATTTTTCGCCGCGGATTTACGCGGATCAACGCAGATTTTTTGGAACCATTCCCAAGCCAAGCCATAAGGGCGCATATAAGCGCCCTTTTTTATTTTAATCCGCGCAATCTGTGAAATCCGCGGTAAGGTTTTGCTTTTTTATTCGTAGCGTAATGCCTCAATCGGATCCATGCGCGCGGCTTTGATCGCGGGAAGCATGCCGCTCACCAGCCCTACGAAAGCCAGAATCAGCGTAGCCGTCAGCAGAATGGTGGGATCAATGCGCAGGTGAATATCTCCTTCGCCGGCATCTTTGACAAAAGCGCTGAACAGCGTCAGCGACCCTACCCCCCAGGAAACAATGTAAGCCAATAACACGCCGGCAATGCCGCCAGCGGCGGTAATGGCCAGGGCTTCGGCCAGGAATTGAAACAGGATATGGCGTTTGCGCGCCCCCAGGGCTTTTTCAACCCCAATCTCGCGGGTGCGTTGTGTTACCGCTACCAGCATGATGTTCATCAGCCCAATGCCGCCAATGCCCAGGGTGAGCGTCCCGATAAATGCCAGCAGTATCTTGATGCCGGTGGTCACGATGCGGAATTCCTGAATGTCCTGCATCAGGTTCCAGACGAAGATGGCGCGTTTGTCTTTCGCGTCGAAATTATGATGGGCCGCCATGCTCTGGCGAACGGCTTTTTCTACCTTTTCGTTATTGGGACCCTCATACTGCATAAAGATTCCGTCGATATATCGCGTGTCTTTCAGTTGACCCATGGTGCTGAAGGGAATGAAGACGCGGTTATTGTCATTACTGTCCCCGTCGGTCACTTTGTGCTGCAGCACTCCTACAATGTTGAATGACAATCCGTTCACGCGTACGCTTTCCCCGATGGCCGGTTTGCCGGAAAAGAGCTTGTCTTTCAACTCCGAGCCGATGACAGCTGTAAGCGTATGCTGCTGTTCGTCCTGATCATCGAGCAGTCTGCCATCGAAGACGGCCATATTGCGGATATCCTGATAACCGGGATAGATGCCAGTGGCAGAGACGGTCGCGCTGCGCGTGTCATATTGTGCAGTAGCGTTGTCTATATTCACGAAGGGCGAGATGCGCTTGATCAGCGGGACCTCGCTGCTGAGGGCGTCAACATCTTCCATTTTGAAGCGGATCTGTGCTCCAGCTTTGGTTCCACCGGCTTGCAATGAGGTGCGTCCGGGAAAAATACCGATCATGTTGGAGCCGAAGCTGGAGAAAAAATACATGATAGAGCGCTCGAATCCGGCGCCGTACGAGAGTAACAGCACAACCGTAGCGATTCCCCACGCCATCCCTAACATGGTGAGCGCCGAGCGGCGGCGGTTATGCTTCAACGAGCTGTAGGCTTGGTCGAGTAAGGCGTTGATCATAATTAGTTTCCAGTTTCAAGTTTCTAGTTTCGAGTTAGCTGCCAGCCCTAGCTTCTAGCTGTGTTTGGTTGTTTTAGCTCTTACCTCTTACCTCTTACTTCCAACTTTGTTACTTCAGCCTTCCCTTTATTCGCTTCGCAAGGCCTCGACCGGGGTCATCATAGCGGCCTTGCGCGCGGGATAAAGCCCGGCCACGATACCACACAGGGCCAACGAAATAATGGCCAGCGCCGCTGAAGTGGGCACCAGTTGCGGCGTATCAAATCCTTCCGGTTGCGGGAGGGTGGAAAGCAGCGCCATTACACCGGCTGCGACGGCCAATCCCCCACCTCCGCTCAGCAAGGTGAGAAACGCGCCTTCCAGGAAGAACTGCGTGAGCACGTTCTTATTGGTTGCGCCCAGGGCCTTGCGCAGGCCGATTTCTTTGGTTCGTTCGGTCACCGAAACCAGCATGATATTGATGATGCCGATGGCCCCCAGCCCCAGCGTCACCAGTCCCACGCCACCCAGGAACCAATCCATAACGTCGAAGATCTTTCCCACGGTTTTCATGTTTTCGATGGTGTCCCACTCGTTAAAGGCATCTTTATTGTGCCAGTCGAAATTGTGGCGCTGGGCGATGATCTCGTGCACCTGCTGCTTGGCCAGCTCGTGCCCATCCGTCGTCAGCGGCTGGTAGTTGATGAATGAGATTGCATCGTATTTGTTGTCACCCTTGACCCGGAACAGGTCGCGCATGGTATTGACCGGCACGAAGAAGCGCAGGTTTGTGCCGCTGTTCCCTTCCTTGCCGATTTTAACCAGCACGCCAACCACTTCAAAACTCACATTGTTCAGCGTAATGGTGTTGCCCACGACGGGACGCCCGGGGAACAGGTTCCTGCCCATCTCGCTGCCCATCACAACCACGCGGCGGTGCTGGGCGTTATCTTCTTCATTGAGCCAGCGCCCCGGGCCCATGTTGATGGTGCGGATCTGGTTGTACTCGGGCACCACCCCAAAGACCTCGCCGTTGGTGCTGGTGTAGTCGCTGACTGCGCTGATATCTCCGCGGGAGAGGATAGGCGATATGTGAAGCACCGCCTTGGCGTTGTCACGGATAGCCAGGTAGTCGTCATAGGTCAACTCGTATGGGCGGGCGGATATCGAACTGCCCGGCACAGCCGGCACCCTGCCGCCGAAGATAAACATGATGTTCTCGCCGATATTGTTCAGCTCGCGTCTTTGTCCGGAGCGGAAGCCTTCGCCCACGCCCACCAGCAGCAGCAGCGAGCCCACGCCCCAGGCTATGCCGAACATGGTGAGAAACGAGCGTAGCTTGTGCGCCCAGAGAGTGCGCAGGGTTTGCATGAAGATATCGCCCAGTATGCGCATATAAGAAGAAATACGGAAAACAAGAGGTTTCGGTTCCGTATTAGATTAAGACGTAGATGAGCAGTGAAGGTTTCTGCCAATTGCAGCGATTCTTTCGGTTTCCAGCCCTTCAATTTGGACTAGCACCCCCCCCCATTACTCGAGTAATGATTTCTCTTGAGGGACACTCCAAGCCTAGAGCAGGGAATGCTTGGACCCAGCGTGCGGATCCATTCCGGCCCAGAACTCAGTTGCCAAGGAGGCGCTTTGGCTCCTGGATACCTAATGATGCCAGCAAACGCTGACGTTGAAAACCTTTTGATATCAAATGACAACTGGCGAGGGCCTGGCCGGGCTGGAATTAGTGACAGGCGATCTTCTGTATCTCTGGATTGCCGGCTACTGTAACCTTTGGGTCATAGGTCACAGTGCACTCCGAGGTGCTTGCTGGAAGCTTCTTGCTGAACACCATGTTCGTGCCAGAGTAGTGGCAGCTTAACCACGTGCCCTGACCAGAATTGGGCGTAAACCGCCAAACAGCGTAGGCCAATCCATTGCGTTTGGTCCAGCTATCGTAGGCCAGACTGGCCTCCTGCTCGGGAGGCCCATCGTAGAACGTGATGGCAGACAGTTGAATAGGCGACTTATCCTGGCTGGCGGTCCAGCCGTCAGGCACCTTATCGGCAGTCTGTGTTACGGAGATGGACTTCGGGCAATAAGCGTCTTGAGCGTAGGCCGAACAAGCAAAGATAAGCCCCGCTATGATAAGTGTTGCATAGGGCAGTGGTAACCGCATAAACCTCCTTGGTAATTGAACCTTCGCATCTGTATCAACCCCGCTGTTCGGTCAGCGTCGGTGATGAAATATAGTTTCCAGGCTTCTTTTCTGAGTACTGAGGATCGAGTACTAATATTCATAGATCCCCTTGCCCGATTTGCGTCCCAGGCGTCCAGCCTTAACGTATTGCACCAGCAACGGACAGGGACGAAACTTTTCACCCAGCGATTTATGCAGATATTCGAGGATATGCAGGCGCGTATCCAGGCCAACCAGGTCTACCAGCTCGAACGGCCCCATAGGATGGTTCAATCCAAGCTTTAGGGCCTTATCGATGTCGGCGGCGGAGGCAATGCCTTCCTGCAATATGTAAAAAGCCTCGTTGCCGATCATGGCATTGATGCGGCTGGTAATGAAGCCGGGCGATTCTTTCACAACCACAACTTCTTTTCCCATCCGGCGGCCAACTTCAATGGCAGCCGCCAGGGTTTCGTCGTCAGTCTCGAGAGCACGAATAATTTCCAGCAGCTTCATCTTGTGCACAGGATTGAAGAAGTGCATTCCCAGGCACTTGGGAGCACGGTAGGTTACCGAGGCAATTTCTGTGATGCTCAACGACGAAGTATTGGAAGCAATAATGGTCCCGGGGCGGCAAACTTTATCGAGCAGGGTGAAGATTTCGATCTTCGATTCCATCTCTTCAGGAACGGCTTCTATCACCAGGTCTGCGGCGCGGGCGGCTTCTTCCACCGTGCCGGCATATTCTATGCGGGCAAAAGCTGCGTCAGCTTCTTCCTTTTTGACCTTGCCCAACTCGACGGCTTTTTCCAGATTGGAGCGGATTTCATTTTCGGCTTTCCTCAGGCTGGCCGACAGAATGTCTTCCAGGATGGTTCTGTATCCGCCCAGAGCGGCGGCGTGGGCGATGCCGCGTCCCATGATGCCGGCGCCGATGACGGCAACGGTCCGGACCTCGGGCATTTACTGGCCCTTCTCCAGGCTCTCCAGAATCTTGACGTAGTTGGGCTCGGAGTTGCGCATGTACTCGGCCAGGCGCTTGCGCTCCTCGGCTGACATGGAAGAAAGGTTGGCACTGATGCGCCGCAGGGTAGCGGCAATATCGTCTACGTAGTTCATCATGCGAATGATCTCGCCGGTGGCTTGCATTGTATAAGCTCTCCTTGCCCTCAGTTTACGTGGTTCACGGCGGGCGAATCTCTTATTTTCAGGGTTGGATGCAATTTAGTAAAGCGGGAGCATGAACCTACCGCGGAGGGGCGGAGAATGCACCGGCCCGCCTATGGCACATCTCTCCTTCGCGCCCTTTGTGTCCTTTGTGGTTTGCCCTTTGTTTTCCAGCTATCACCTTGAGCCAGCTCTCAACTTGTGTTTCCATAGAGGGATGCTTCGTCGCGCGTGTAGTCTGCGTGCGGCAAACCCTCAACCTTCAACCTGCAATCTGAAGGAGAAAATCATGAGTAAAGTCTCGCCTATTCCCAAAGGCTACAACTCCATCACACCTTACCTGATCATCAAGGGCGCTGCCCAGGCCATTGATTACTATAAAAAAATCTTCGGCGCTACCGAAGTCTTTCGCATGGACACGCCTGACGGCAAAGTCGGGCATGCCGAGCTGCAGATTGGCGACTCGCGCATTATGCTGGCCGAAGAACAGCCCAACATGGGCGCGGGGCATGCCAGCGCCGCCAGCATCGGCGCCAGCCCGGTGAGCCTGTATTTGTACCTGCCTGATGTCGACCGCGTGGTCGAGCGCGCTGTCTCCGCGGGAGCGAAAACCCTGAAGCCGGTCCAGGACCAGTTCTACGGAGACCGCTCCGGTTTCATCCAGGACCCATTCGGACATCTCTGGGGCATCGCAACGCACATCGAAGATGTAGCTCCGCAAGAGATGGCGGAGCGCGCCAAGAAGGCGATGCAGGCGGCGTAATCTGATTCCATAAGAGCGGCGGGCTCCGCCGCTCTTCCATATTGGGAGGTCAATATTGCAGGTACCAAAATCCTTCCAGTTTGGCCGGGGAGCGAGTAGCTGAAGTGCGGAATGCTCCCCATTAGGAGGTATCCGTGCAGCTTCACAGGATGCTCTATCGGATGGTGATTGCCTGCGCTTCTGGGGCTCTTACGGCAGAAGATAACAACATAGAGGCTACACGGTCACGGAATGTCCTCGAATCTTTCTCTGACTGCAGGACCTTTCAACATACGTTCAGCCAATTCCAAATGGCCTTCGATGCCGGGCAGGGGGATTCCGCGATTTCCTTGTGGTCCTCGCAAGAGCACATGCAGGTCGGGAGCGACCCAGAGCCTGCCTCGCTTGGGCGGCTTGGGAAAGGGTAGCTTGGCCGGCTTGCGAGGAGCCAGCCGCGAGACAGCCGGTTTGGGCCTTTTGGCTGGCGTTAGTTTGGGAACCGAGAGCTTCAATGGCCTGGGCCGATCTAGTTTCGGAATCGAGAGCCTCAACGGCTTAGACAGTGTAATTCCGGGGACTGCCAGCGTGGGCGGTTTCGCACTTGCCGATCGTCTCAAAGGTTCGCGTGCCACCTCTTGCTTGGTTTGCTCCTGGCGCGTGACTCGGTTCCTTTTCGCAGTCCGCCGTTTGCGCCAATCCTGCTTTGCACGCGTTGGCTTGCCGGCCTGGACCGCGTTTTTTTTCTTTTTCAATTCACCATCCGCAGATTCGATAAAGTGTAGGAGAAAGCGCCCTAGGAGCTCGCGCCTTTCTCCAGTTTCAAACGCACATTGACAAAATTGTAGGGCGGCCACGGGCCTGTGTATTTGAAGCTCAGCAGGTCTCCGAATTTTTGCGAGATTTTGTTCACGGTACGGTCGAATTCCTCTTCGCGTTTGCGCTCCAGCAGAAAAGCGGCGTTCATGATCATTCTGTCGCCAATGGGTTTGTTGTCCCGCGAGGCGACGCAGACCGGCCGCAAATCGGTGTAAATCTGGCTCACGATCTCTGCGCTGCGGTCGATCAGCGCCCGATCGATCATTCGCCCCAGTTGCATGCGCGCGAAATAGGTTGATTGCAGGTGCTTGCGCGCTAATTCCGCATTGAACTTGTGGATCTCTTCATCGTCGCGCTTCAGTTCTTCAATAACTTTGTCGCGGTCCCAGGTCACCTTGAGCCCAAATTCGATTTTCCCCTCCATTTTCTGCAGCACATCTTGCAGCGATGGGTAAATGCTTTTCAATACCTCGCGAATGTCGTCTTGCGAGCGAAAAATCGTGCCGAAGCTCATGGGGATGATGGTGTGAGTCCGCATCACGGCTTCTACAACGTGCTCGTGAGCGAGGGCATTTTCACGGGTGGGATCGAAAATCAGGGCCTTGACCTTGCTGACCACGGCCGCCAAGTCGCGGTAATAGACCGTAAAAACGTCGGCCCCTTCGCCGCCGATTCCGGTTTTGCCAAAGTTCCTCGTCTCCTCGCCTGAGATAACCCCATACACGTAGACCGCGCCCTCCTGTGGCAATGCTTCCGGGCCGGGCGCCGCCGGCCTGCGGGTGGCGGCAGGCAAATCCATGTGCAGTTCGTCATATTCCTGCGCGATTTTCTGCACGTTCGAATGCTTCACCTCTTTGAGCTTGCCGGCCTTAGTGTTCTTTGGCTTGAGTTTTGTCGCCATCGTCGGCTCCTAGAATGGTTGTAACCGTCTTCAAGAATTCTTCGATATCAATCGGTTTGTGCAGCACCGGTACGTTAAGGCTCTTGGCCCGCTCAACAATGTGATTGGTGGCATAGCCGCTCAACAGCACGCAGGGCAACTGCTTGAAGCGCGAGAGGGCAAATTCGATCACTTCGAAGCCGTTATGTTTTTCTTCCAGAGAAAGATCGCATAACAGCAAGTCCAGCTGTTGCGTGTTATGCAGAACATCCATCGCCTTTTTGGAAGTCTCCACCGCGATGGCCTTGTAACCTTCCCTTTCAACCAGGAGTTTATAGGTAAATAAGACCGACGGTTCGTCGTCCACTACCAGTACAGTGCGGTTTTGTTTTTCGATGTCCATACTCAACGAATGACTGGCAAATCAATTCTGAATACTGTGCCCCTGCCCAACTTGCTCTTGACTCTTATTTTTCCCCGATGGGTTTCGATAATGCCCTTTACGATCCACAACCCCAGCCCCGTGCCTTTCTCGCCCTTGGTGGTGACGAAAGGATCGAAGATGCTGGCCTCTATTTGAGGATCGATCCCACACCCGGTGTCGGCAATGGAAATCCTCACCCATCCGTGCAGGCCGTCGCTCGAGAGATAGTAGCGGGTGCGGATGACGAGCATGCCGCCCTGTTCCATACTATCGCTGGCGTTTACCACCAGGTTCGATATCACCTGCCGCATCTGGTCGGCCGAGCCGAGCACGGCGGGAATATTTTGTAACTGCCGCTTGATGGTCACACCCCGCGTACTGAGCTGCCGGTTGAAGAGGGCCAGGGTATCTTCAATCACGGCGTTTAATTCGAAGCTGACGATATTTTCTCCATGCCGATAAAGTCCCAGCATCTGGCGCACGATGCTGGCAACGCGCTGGGTTTCTTTGAGCAGGATGTCGTAGAGAGGCTTCCCCTCGGAATCCACATGCCGGTCGAGCAGATGAATGGCGTTCTTAATGGCTTCCATGGGGTTGTTGACCTCATGCGCGATTGTGCCCGCCAGCCGCCCGGTGGCCGAAAACTTTTCTATCTCCAGCATGTGGCGTTCTGTTTTCAGTTGCTCTAACTTTTTCCAGGCGCTGAAGTCGCGCAACACAGTTACACAGTAGGAAACCTGCCCACGGCTGTCGAGTATCTTTCCCGACCTGACCTCATATTCCACTTCGGCCGAAACCAACGGATTGTAAAGCGTGATGGAGCGGGTTTCATTACGCGTGGTAGAGAAGAAAATAAAGCCCTGCAGATAGGCGTCGATCTTGGCCTGGTTCTTGATGATCTTGGGTTCGGCGGCGAGGGCGGCTGAGCTGTTCTCGTCGGTCCTTTTACCCAGCAATTCCTGCGCCAGGGGATCAAGCAGCACCATCTTGGCGGAGTGATCGGCAACAATGATTGGGTCGCCCACGTTCCTGATGACCAGATCGAGGCGGTCGCGGTCCTGGCGAAGCACCTCCTCGGCGTTGCGCAACTTCTCCAGGTTCGTCCTGACCTCGACGTCAGCTCCGCGCAGGTCAGTAACGTTGCGCATCACCGTAACCAGGCCGGAGCGCAAGCCGTCGGAATCGATGGTTGGGGCGCAAACCGCCTCGAACAATACCTCGCGGCCTTCTTCTACGTCCACCAGGGTAATATCGCGGGAATTATCCTCACGTCCGGCAACTGAAAGCGAGGAGAGGGTCGCGGAAAAGAGCAGGTTGTTTAATTCCACCGCCCGAATCGCGCCTTGCGTGGCGCTCTCCTGCTCGGAAGGGAGTTTGAAAAATCGCTCGGCGGCCCGGTTCTGGGTGATGACCCTCAATTGAGCATCCGTCAGAATCACCGGATCGGCCATACTCATCATGACGGTGTCGCGTTGCGCTATGTTGATTTCCATGTCGCGCATGCGGTTGTAATAGTGCTCGACCTTGAACAGCCGGGAAAGATAGCGGTTGGCGAGCTGGATCAACCCGGCCGCTTTCCCCAATCGGGCAGCCGTCCTATCCTTTTCAACCCCCACCAGCACGGCGGCGGAATAGGCGCGCATGTTGCAAACCACACAAACCTGCTGCAGAAGATCGAGGCTCCTCGCCTGACGGGAATTCATGATGGCCAGACAATCGGCGCGGTGCTCGCGGTCTGCCTCCCAGCACAATCGCTCATTGGAGTAAATGATGGGATAACAGAAAAACCGTTCGTTGCGCGGACCATCGATCACCGCCGGCTGCCGGTTCCGCATGGCGGCGATGAGCGGTTTTTCCGCAGCCCAGAGCGGCGCCGTGAAGTGCTCTTTAATGCTCTTGGAGCAATTTAGAGCTGCAACCGGCCTGGCAACGCCGGCTTCGAAGTCAACCAGCACGGCCAGGGCCCTGGAAAAACCCAGGCCCACAAGTTCTTCGATCAGAATGGGGAAGATTTCATCGCTTTGCTCCGCGCTCAGCAGCCGCAAGGCCGGCCTGTCTTGCAGGGGCTTGGAAAAAGTTTCTCTCAGGGGAGCAATTGTGATTTGCGGAGTCGCCATAGCTTAGTCTCTAACGAGAGCGTGGAAGATCTCCGCGGACTATGCGCCGGCCGGGAGGAGGCGGCTCTTCTTCCTCCAACTGTGGCCTGGAAACCAGTCCAGTCAGACCTACGGCATCCGCATATTTCAAATAAGTGTCAATGGAGGCGACAACCACGCGCGCTTCAACGGTAATGAGATCAATGCCGACCAGCGAAATCCTGACCCAGGCATCGATGACAATTCCTTTATCCAGCACACGGTCGAGCACATCGATCAGGCTGGAACCGCCGGATACTCTCTCGACCGCCATGAAAATTACTCCAGGGAATGAGCGCTGAAAGTTAGATAGTCTAACATTCGGAAAATCTTGTCAAGAAGGTAACTAATATCAGAGTGATAGCATTGCTAGCAATGTGATAGCATACGCTGGATGAAAGAGAAAAAGACCAGCTTGTTGCTGCGCTGCACCCCCGGGGAGGCGGCCTTAATTCGTCTGGCCGCCGGGCTGTCTCGGCGTAGCGTGAACGGTTTCATTCTGCACACGGTTCTTTCCCGAATAGACCTGCAACATAGGCTGGAAAAGAAAGTGGCCTCGGCGAACACGCGCCGGCAGACTAAGAAACTGCCCTCACTCGACCGGCCCTCGCCAGGCACTGAGGTTCTAAAAAGCGGAGTCTACAGGGTCTTTCACCACAAACACCGGGCCCCGCATGATGTGATCCTGATGCAATCCGAGACGTTTCCTGCTTGCTCCAGGTGTGGCGTGGCAGTGAGGTTTCAACTGATTAAAGCCGCCTCTTTTCCCAGCTCTCTTTCCGGCATGCGCTGAAGCCATTCAAAGCCGGCATAAGTCCAGCTGTTCGGTCGCTCTCGTTTGTAGCTTGCCATCGCTCCATTCTGCAATCGCTCGGGGTCGACCGAAGAGTCACAGGAGCGAATAGGAATGGCGTAGACTGAAGTGATATGGCTACGGAAAATACCATGCAGACAAGCGAGTCTCTGAATTCCCTGGCGCAGGCCTCTTCTTCTTACCTGCGCTCGGCCATGCACCAGCCTATCCACTGGCATGAGTGGGGAGAGGCGGCCTTTGCCGTGGCCCAGCAGCAGAACAAGCCCGTGCTGCTCGATATTGGCGCGGTGTGGTGCCACTGGTGCCATGTAATGGACCGCGAATCCTACGAGAACCCCGAGGTCGCACAGATCATTAATGAGCACTTCATCGCGGTAAAAGTTGACCGCGATGAGCGCCCCGATGTGGATAGCCGCTACCAGGCCGCGATCTCGGCCATCAGCGGACAGGGCGGCTGGCCATTGACGGCCTTCCTTACCCCCGAAGGCAAGCCTTTTTATGGCGGCACTTATTTTCCACCAGAAGACCACTATGGCCGTCCTGGATTCAAGCGGGTGCTGCTCTCCATTGCCCAGGCCTATCGCGAAAAGCACGGCGATGTGATCGAATCTGCTAACAGCGTAATGAGCGCCATCTCCCACGCCGAGGCCTTTGCCGGGCGCAGCGCCGAGTTTTCACCCGAACTGGTCGAAAAGATCGTCAGTTCCGCTGCCAAGCTTTTCGATGTGCAACATGGCGGCTTTGGCAGCGAACCCAAATTTCCACATCCGGCAATTATGGATTTGCTGATAGACCGCTACTCACGCACCCATGCCGATTTTCTGGGGACCATCATCACCACCACGCTGGAAAAGATGGCGCAGGGCGGCGTCTATGACCAGCTTGCCGGCGGCTTTCACCGCTACTCGGTGGATGAGCGCTGGATCGTGCCCCACTTCGAGAAAATGTCGTACGACAATGCCGGGCTGCTGCTGAACTACGTCCACGGATACCAGGCCACGAAGAATGAATTTTTTGCCAATGTGGCCCGTGACATCATCCGCTGGATGGATGAGTGGCTCAGCGACCGCGAGCGCGGCGGCTTCTATGGCTCGCAAGATGCAGATATCAACCTCGACGACGATGGCGACTACTTTACTTGGACGGTAGGCGAAGCCGCCGCCTGTCTGAGCGAAGACGAATTCAAAGTCGCCACCTTGCACTATGACATTGGCGAGGTCGGCGAGATGCACCACAATCACGAGAAGAACGTTCTCTACGCGCGCGCTCCTGTGGATGAAATTTCCCGCCGCCTGGGATTCCCCCAGGAAAAAGTAAACGCGCTGCTGGCCTCCGCTAAAAAGAAAATGTATGCCGCGCGCCTCCAGCGGCCCACTCCTTATATTGATAAGACGGTTTATGTGAACTGGAATGCGCTTTGCATCTCCGCATATTTGAGCGCGGCCCGGGCGCTCAAGATAGAAGCTGCCCAGGGGTTTGCCCTGAAGTCGCTCAACCGTATACTGTCGCAGGCATGGCATCCCAAAAAGGGAATGGGACACGTGATCGCCTATTCCGATTCCAAAGCTGAAGTTCGGCATGTGCCCGGAATGCTCGACGACTATGCCTATATGGTCTCCGCTTGCCTCGATGCCTACGAGGCCACCTCAGAGCTGCGCTACTTCAAAACCGCCCACGAAATTGGCGATGCCATGATCGCGCGCTTCTATGATCCAACTTCGGGCGGCTTCTTTGATACCGAAATCACCGGCCAGAACCGTCTCGGAGCCCTCGCCGCGCGGCGCAAGCCCTTTCAGGACGCTCCTACTCCAGCGGCCGATCCATCGGCGGCCATTGCCCTGCTGCGCTTGCATGCCTACACGAATGACCTCGGCTATCGCGAGAAGGCAGAAGAAACCCTCGAGGTCTTCGCCGGATTGGCCGAACAATACGGAATGTTTGCCGGCACCTACGGCATCGCTGCGGCCATGTTCTCCACTCCGCACACCCAGATCGTCATCCTCGAAAAAAATAACGACGGCGCAATAGCCAGTCAGCTTCATCACGCTGCGGTCGAAAGTTTTTCTCTGAATAAATCCGTGTTGCGGATTCCAGAAGGCCAGGCCATGCCTGAAAACCTTCCCCCCGCGCTGGCAGAAACAATCCCCAACCTGCCGACCGTCAAAGAGAAAAAAACGGTCGCGGTCGTATGTTCGGAATCTTCCTGCAAACCACCTGTCAGCAGCGTCGAAGCCTTGCGGAACACGTTGGTATGAGCCTAGCCTTGGGCTGGATCATCTTGTAGAATCTCTTCCGGCATTCATTATGAATCAACAAGAAATCTTTCCCCCTCCAAAATATTTCAGCGAGAAAGCCCATATCGGTTCCATGGAGCAATACGAGGCTTTATACAAAGCTTCCGTCGCCGACCCGGAAAAATTCTGGGGCGAGCAGGCGAAAAGTCTGCACTGGTTTGCGCCTTGGAAGCAGGTGCTCGACTGGTCGAATCCGCCTTTTGCCAAATGGTTCATCGGCGGCAAGACCAATGTGGCTTACAACTGCATTGACCGCCATCTCTCTTCCGCCCGGCGCAACAAGGCCGCCATCATCTGGGAGGGAGAGAACTTCGAACAACGCATCCTCACTTACCAGGAGTTGTACCGGCGCGTCGCCAAATTAGCCAACGCCCTCAAGAAGCTTGGCTTGAAAAGCGGAGATCGCAGCATTATCTACATGCCCATGATCCCTGAGGCCGCGATTGCCATGCTGGCCTGCGCGCGGCTGGGCATCACGCATTCCGTAGTCTTTGGCGGCTTTTCGGCAGAGGCCCTTAAGGCGCGTATTCAGGATCTTTCTGCATCGCTCGTTATCACCGCCGACGCTGGCCTGCGCCGCGGCAAGGAAATTCCCCTTAAGCCCAACGTGGATGAAGCCCTGCCGGAGTGTCCGACGATAAAGCATCAGGTCGTCTTCCGGCGGCTGGGGACAAAAGTCGCGATGAAAGCCGGACGCGATCACTGGTGGCACGAGTTGACAGAGGGCGTAAGCGAGCAGTGCCCAGCCGAGCCGCTCGACAGCGAGCATCCCTTGTACGTTCTCTATACTTCAGGCACCACCGGCAAACCCAAAGGCGTGGTGCACACCACCGGCGGATACCTCACCGCGGTGCTGGCCACCATGAATTGGGTCTTCGACATTAAAGATGAAGATATTTATTGGTGCACTGCCGACGTGGGCTGGGTGACGGGACATTCGTATGTCGTCTACGGACCGCTGGCGGCCGGGGCCACGACATTGATGTATGAAGGCGCGCCCGACTGGCCCAAGCCCGACCGCTTCTGGCGCATCATCGAAAAGTATCGCGTCAATATTTTCTACACTTCGCCTACTGCGATCCGTTCGTTCATTCGCCAGGGCGATGACTTCCCCAACTCGCATGATCTGTCTTCGCTGCGGCTGCTGGGATCGGTGGGCGAGCCCATCAATCCGGCGGCATGGAAGTGGTATTACCAAGTGATCGGCAAAGAAAAGCTTCCCATCGTGGATACATGGTGGCAGACCGAAACCGGCGGCATCATGATCTCTCCCGTGCCGGGAGCCACACCGGCCAAGCCGGCCTCGGCCACGCGTCCGCTGCCGGGAGCAGTGCCTGACATCCTGGACGAAAATGGGAATTCCATCCCGGTCGGCAAAGGTTACCTGGTGCTAACGCGCCCATGGCCTTCCATGCTGCGCACATTGCATGGCGATCCGGAACGCTTCAAGCAAAACTACTGGTCGCGCTTCCCCGGCAAATATTTCACCGGCGACACCGCCACGCGCGACGAAGATGGCTATATCTGGATCCTGGGACGCAATGACGATGTGATCAAAGTCTCCGGCCATCGCCTCAGCAGCATGGAAGTCGAATCCGCGCTGGTGCGGCATAAGGACGTTGCCGAAGCTGCCGTAGTCGGCGTGCCGCATGAGATTAAAGGCGAAGGCATTCACGCCTTCGTAACATTGAAGGCCACAGCCAAAGAAAGCCCGGCGCTCGCCGATGAATTGAAAGAATGGGTGACGAAGGAGATCGGCAGCATCTCGCGTCCTGAAAAAATCCTGTTTGTCGCCGGTCTGCCCAAAACACGCAGCGGCAAGATCATGCGCCGGCTGCTGCGTGAAGTCGTGAGTACCGACAAAGTCGTGGGCGACACCTCAACCCTGGAAGATTACAACGTTATATTGAAGCTGACCCAGCAGGGGAAAGAGGAAGACGAAATCCTGGCGGAAAAGAAA
Source organism: Terriglobales bacterium (assembly GCA_035487295.1). Classification (GTDB taxonomy): domain Bacteria; phylum Acidobacteriota; class Terriglobia; order Terriglobales; family Acidobacteriaceae; genus QIAW01. The sequence continues at coordinate 120,152 of DATHMH010000041.1, read as the reverse complement.
TGATCCAGCGCGCGGGCGCGGAGAAAATAACACTCCAGTTGCAAATTCTTGCGCTGCCATCGCTGGGAAATCTGGCCAGCCTATTGACACGGCGCACAAAGGTGTTCTTTAATAGCACGATTTCGCAATAGCTGTAAAATGACCCTGTAACATCCGGCGAGTTTCCGCCGCGGCCACGGCAAGGCTCGAGACCCTTAAACCAGGTGGATCATATCATCCACTATGAACGCGTTTCAGTGAAAGGATTTCTCTCTCTGTCGACGCTTTCCGGCCCCAAACCGTGAAGCAGTCGGCAATCCACTAACGAAAAACGTCGCGCGGAACATTCACAGAACATTGATCGCAGGCTGGCATTGCCATCCGTAGTTTAAGCCATTTATTTCCCATATTGGGAATTGCGGCTTCTCATGTTCGCCGTGGTGTTCACGACCAACTCTGGAGAAAACCACTATGAAGAATCCTCTACTTTCGTCCATCGTTCTTGCTTTAGCGCTGGTGCAAATATGCGCTGCGCAGGTAACAACCACAGCCGCGAACTCTCCTCAACCTGTCGCGCCGGTTTCGAATCCGTGTCCACGCCCGGCGGCGGGTGGCGCGATACACAACCCTTCGGCGCTTTTCAGCTTTAATGGAGTGCTCAACGTAAGGTTCTCCTATCAGCACCGGTTCGATTCCACCGGGAGAGAGCTTTTCTGCTTCATGACTCCTGATGGGTTGCAGAATCCCACCTTGCATGTGAAACCGGGCGACCATCTGGTAATTACGGTCACCAATAACACCCCGGCGGGAACAAATCCCATGACGGTAGACCCGCCCCACTGTGGCGACACGACGATGAACAGCTCTTCGATGAATATTCATTACCATGGGACAAACACTTCTCCCACCTGTCACCAGGATGAAGTCATCAAGACGATCATCAACCCCGGTCAGACGTTCCAGTACAATGTCGCTTTTCCCAGCAATGAGCCGCCCGGACTTTACTGGTACCATCCGCATATTCACGGCATCGCTGAGCATGCCCTGCTCGGCGGCGCATCGGGCGCGCTGGTGGTGGATGGCATCAACAATGTGCAGCCCGTGGTCTCAGGACTTCGCCAGCGCATCATCGTGATCCGCGACCAGACCCAGGCCCAGGGATTGGGTGAGGGCTCGGGCGGATGCGTCAACGATGTTCCCTTCCAGGACATCACCGTCAACAATGTTCCAATCGATTCGTACCAGAAAACTTCCGGCGGCCCCGTTACGTTCACTCCCGCGGTCCTGCAGATGGCAGGCGGGGGAAAAGAGTTCTGGCGAGTTACAAATTCATCGGCAGATACGATCCTTGATCTGCAAGTGCAGTTTGATAGGCTGGCGCAGCCGTTACAGTTGGTGGCGATTGATGCTGTTCCAGTAAACTCACAGGATGGCATTCAGCCGGGCCGGCTGATTACGGTCAGTCATTTCCGGCTCCCTCCCGCTTCACGTGTTGAATTCATCGTGAGCGCGCCATCTTCTACCGTGAAGTTGGCCCAACTGGTTACAACAAGCATCAATACCGGCGCCGATGGCGACTGCGATCCTACCCGCCCAATCTTTAACATTAAAGCGGTTGCAGCTTTAGCGGCAAACGTAACCGCGAGCAGCGATGATAGGATGGGCGCTTTCACTGCCTTGAATACCAGCCAGCGGCGCTTCGCCGGCCTGGCAACGGCGCCGATCGCGAAAGAACGCAAAGTGTTTTTCGATGAGATTCAGCCGACGACTTTCTTTATGGTTGTAGACGGACAGCCGGAAAAGGTGTTTGATCCCAACGCCCCGCCGGCGATTGTGGCCACGCAGGGCACGGTCGAGGAGTGGACGGTGGAGAACCATGCTTTAGAAAATCACGAATTCCATTTCCATCAGGTCCACTTCCTGGTTGAATCCCAGAACAACTTTCAAATCAACGGTATGCCGAAAGCCCCGGCCATTACGGGCCAGTATCTCGACATGATCGAAGTCCCAGGATGGGATGGAAATCCATCTCATCCTTACCCGAATGTCAAACTCCGCATCGATTTCCGTGGACCGGACGTTGGGACCTTCGTCTTCCATTGCCACATCCTTGGCCACGAAGATCTGGGCATGATGAACATTATCCAGGTAGTCGCTCCGACAGCCAAAAATGGCAACGCAACTACACCTGTGGTCGCCGCCAGAGATGCTGTTAAGACTCCGGCCAAACCGGCAGCTCCGGCCATGGAAATGGATATGACTCCGGTTTCCACAAAGACAGGAGGAGGTGGAAAGTAACCGAAGCCTCGGGAATTGACCCTCAAAAAGAGCCCGCCGAAGAGGCGGGCTCTTTTTTGGCTGAGTGCTGAATGCTTTTCTAGTAAGCCTGATCCAGCAACTCGATCACATGCTTCACATCGGCTTTCAACCCGCGTCGTGCGACTCCAGCGCGAAGCTGCAACACGCACCCGACGTTCGCGGTCACGATCGTGTCCGGGTCCACGCCTTTGATGCTGTTCATCTTTTGATCGAGAATCCGCATGGCGAGTTCGTTCTGGGTGACGTTATACGTTCCCGCGCTGCCACAGCAGATATCGGCGTGCTGCATCTCCACCAGGTCAGCGCCTAATAGTTTCAAAATTTCGCGCGGAGCGCTGCGAATGCGCTGTCCGTGAGCAAGGTGGCAGGGGTCCTGATAGGTAACGCGGCCGGTGATCTTCTTTTTTGGCGGCTTGATTCCCAACTTCGCCAGATACTCAGTCACATCTTTCACCTTGGCGGCAAAGTCGCGAGCGCGTCCTGAAAATTCAGGATCATGCTCCAGCAGGTCGCCGTATTCTTTCATCGTAGAGCCACATCCGGCGGCGTTAGTCACAATGGCGTCGAATTTGCCGTCGAGCATTGCGCGTATGTTGTTGCGCGCCAGCTCACGGGCCTGATCGCGGAAGCCGGCATGAGCATGCAGAGCCCCGCAGCAACTTTGTTTGCTGGGAATGAATACGTCTACTCCGTTCTGCTGCAGCACGCGCACGGTGGCGCGGTTCAGTTCGGCGAAGGCAACACTGGCGATGCATCCGGCGAGAAAAGCAACTCTCCCCCGGGTTTCGCCGATGGCAGGAAAAGTCTTCCCGAAATCTTCAAAATAAAAATACTCGTCGAACTTCGGTGATAGTTTTTCCACGTTCGCCAGTCCCAGCAACTTCACGATACCGGTGGCGCGCGCCATTTTCTGCAATCCTGATGTTTGCAGAAAGCGCATGCGCCGCGCCCAGCGCGCCAGCATGCGCCGGTCAGGCAGCACGGAGTTGAAAAAATAATTGCGCAGTTTGCGCTCCAGCCAGGGACGGCGATACTGGTGCTCGATGAGGGCGCGGGCGCGTTCCACGATGCGTCCGTATTGCACGCCGGAAGGACAAGCAGTCTCGCATCCCCGGCAATCGAGGCAGCGGTCAATGTGGGTAACAAACGACTCCGCAACCGGCAACCGGCCGCTGTCTACTTGCAGCACCTGGTAGATGCGGCCGCGGGGCGAATCCATCTCTGTGCCCAGAACGCGGTAAGTAGGGCAGGCGTTCAGGCACAAACCACACTGGATGCACGCAGAGTAAAGCTCCCAGGTAGGACGGTCGCTGGTTTCGGGTTGGATGGCTGTCGTCAATTTATTTCGCTACGACCTATTTTCACCACAAAGCCAGGGAGAATTGAGTAATTGCATAATTTGATAATTGGGTAATTTGGTAATTGCGTGATTTATTTTGCCCACCATCCAATTACCCGATTACAAAATCACACAATTCCACAATGATTCAATGACCCGATGACCCAATGATTCAATTCTCCGTGCCTCCGTGGTGAAATAGATTCTTCACACCAAAAATCTTCCCCGATTAAGAATGCCTTTAGGATCGAGGGCGCGCTTCACCGCACGCATGGCTTCGAGATCCGTGGGGGTTGATCCCCAAACGTTGAAATGCCACTTGGCTTCCTGCGGGCAGCGGGTAACTACCACTGCCGAATCCGGCGGCAACGCCGAGCGCAACGCCGAAATTGTGTTGGCGTACTGCATGGCCGACGGCGGATCCACCGAGAGCGGAATAAAAGCCAGCACCAGGGCGCCCAATCCGGCGCGCCCCACCACGGCGACGAGCAGGTTGTTATCCACTCCCGCCTGCTCGGCGGCGCCGATGGCGGCTTCCACCTCCGCCGGGCTTACATTCATGCGGGCAAACATCGCATTGCGATGGCGTTCCAAAACGGAGGCCTCGAAATTGCCGACGTATTTCCAGGTCTTTGCTTCTTCCTCGCCGTTCAGCTCCGCGCTCAAATTGATTCCCATTTCTTTGCGATAGCGCCCGAGGACCGCTTCGCTCCCGGCAGTGCGCAGTAAAATACGCCAGCGCGCCGAAGGCGGGCCTCCGGGCGCCGCAGGTGCATAGTCATCAGGATCGCGCGGCGTCGGGGCCTCTTCCGTCAAATACTCCTGGGCGCGCGGCGAGACCAGCTCCAGGCACATGGGAGTGAGGTGCGAGCTGCGCATGAAATTCCGGAAATGGATCGCTCCCGAAAGCGATGTAAATTCCAGGACAAACGTGCGCATGCGATTGCCGCGTCCCTGACGGGGGAACACTTTGAAATTAGCTTCTACAATCACGCCGAGGGAGCCGTAGCTGCCGATCATCAGCTTCATCAGGTCGTAGCCGGCGACGTTCTTGACTACGCGTCCACCGCCCTTGGCCAGCTTACCTTCGCCGGTGACGAACTGAATGCCGACACAGAAATCGCGCATTCCGCCATAACCATGCTTCAGCGGACCGTGCACAGCAGCCGCCAGGGTTCCGCCCACAGTGGCATGTTCTGGATGCGGCGGATCAAGAGGAAGAAACTGCCCATGCTCGGCCAGCACAGCATCCAGCGCAGCCAGAGTGCATCCCGCGCCGACCCCGATGGTCAGATCAGCAGGATCATAGTGGGTCACCCCCACCAGCCGCGTGGTGCGCAGAAGGATACTGATGCGCTCCGGGATTCCGCCCGTAGCCATGGCGGTAAATCCACCGGCGGGGACCACCGTCAGATTTTGTGCGGCCGCACAAGCAACCACGTTTGCGGCTTCCTGTACCGTGGCTGGAGAAACGGCAATCGCGGGCGTCATTCCGTCGATGGCGAAGGCCTCTAACGCCGGGTCTTCGTCCACGTGCTGCGCGCCGCAAATCGAGGCCAGGTCACGCGCCAACGAGCCGGTTTGGAGTGCGGTATTCATGCGCTGGCCGTTCCCGTTCCAACGTCGCCGACAATCTTTGCCGTCATCTCAGGCGAGGCCCCGGCTTCGCGGCAACCGCCACTGGTGGGAAACAGCTTTTGCGGATTCAGGATCGAGCGCGGATTCATAGCATCATGCAGCCGCCGCATGACGGCAAGATCATCTTCATTGAATGACAGGCCCATGAGCTCGTTTTTTTCCATGCCCACGCCGTGCTCGCCGGTGATGCTGCCTCCCACAGAAACGCAATAAGCGATGATGTCGTCTGAAGCCTGCATGGCGCGCCGCTTGTGGTCGGGATCGCGCGGATCGAAACAGATGATGGGGTGCAGATTGCCGTCGCCGGCATGCAGGATATTGCCAATGGTCACCGAGTATTTTTTTGCCACGCTCTCGACATAGCGCAGGGCATCGGGCACCCGGCTGCGGGGAATGACTCCATCCTGGGTGTAGTACTTGGGCGAGACGCGGCCCACCGCGCCGGCGGCATTCTTGCGGCCTGCCCATAGCAGTTGCCGCTCGCGCTCATCGCGGGCGCGGCGTACTTCACGCGCCTTCTGCTTGCGGCAGACCTGGCGGACCGCTTCCGCCTGCTCTTCCACGACCTCGCGCAGGCCCTCTACTTCAATCAGCAGCACGGCGCCCGCATCGAGTGGATATCCGGCATGAGTAGCAGCTTCGACCATGCGCAGCACCCATCCATCCATCAGCTCCAGTGCTGCCGGGGTGATTCCCTCTCGGGTGATGGCCGCAACCGTATTGGCGGCGTCATCAATGGTGTTGTAGATGGCCAGCAGCGTAGCCGTCGCCTCCGGAATACGCATCAGCCGGACCGTGATTTTTGTAGCAATACCCAGGGTGCCTTCCGATCCCACAAAAAATCCGGTGAGATCGTAACCACACAGATCAGAAGTTTTGCCGCCAAAATTCACGATGCGGCCATCGGGCAAAACCACTTCCACTCCGGTGACGTGGTTCACGGTGACGCCATAGGCCAGCGTGTGCGGACCTCCGGAATTCTCGGCGACATTGCCGCCGATAGTGCACGCCTTCTGGCTGGAAGGATCGGGAGCAAAGTATAGGCCGTAACGTTTAGCCGCCGCCGAAAGATCAAGATTGACCACGCCCGGCTGCACCACTGCGCGCTGATTCTCGGCATCAATTTCCAGGATTTTATTCATGCGCGCGAAGCCAAGAACGATGGCCCCGTCGCGGGCGATGGCGCCTCCGCTCAGTCCGGTACCTGCGCCGCGAGGGACAACCGGAAATCCGCTCTCAGAGAGCAGGCGCATGATCCGCGAAACCTGCTCAGTGGTCTCGGGGAAGACCACGGCGCGAGGCGAACCGGTGAGAATGCCGGCGTCGTACTCATAGAGCATCAGGTCTTCAACCCGCTCGAGCACGGCATCACGACCTGCAATTTTTTTTAACTGCTTGACGACCGACGAAAAGTTCATGGAACCACGGACGGAGCGCTGCGGCAAGTTTAGCACGCAGCACTCAGTACTCGGTACTCAGTCTCAGAATACCCCTCTCTTTGTGTCCTTGATTTTCCTTTGTTGTCCGTAGCCTGCCCTGAGCGGAGCCGAAGGGTGGTTTGCTTTTCTAACTTTGCATAAATAAGAAATACGAAGAGTTCCACAGATTCGTAGAGATGCTCCCCCTCTTGCGGGCAGTAATCACGACGTTGTAATCGTCGGTGACTTCAAGATCATCGAGCAGCTTGCCTGTTTCGCCGGGCTGCACCATCGCCAGATAACGGAGAAATTCGTAGACATCGCCGCTGCCGTTGTATCCCTGGCCGGCGAAGCTGAGTTGGGTGTCGCTCTGGGCAAAGTGCCAGGCCAGCGATGCCGTCAGCGAAACGCCTTTTTCATAGTCCTTCTCAGAAACCGCTCCCGGCGGAGCATTATCGAACACAATTCGTAATTTGCGCTCGTCTTCCCGGGTAAACTCCCTGACTTTGAGCGCGCCGGTTTTAGCGGTGGCCTTCCAGTCCAGGTGCCGGGCGGAATCATCGGGAGTATGCTCGCGTATCAGGTAAAGATTGTTGCCGCGCCCGCGCACGAACATTTCAAATTCTCCGGTAATCATCGGCAACACCTGGAAGAAGTCTTCCGTGGGTTCGACCGACGGATACACCACAACCTCCTGCGAGAAGGCCACCGGGCGGGTCTTCTTGAAGAAGGCAAAAGGAAAGCGGGTTGCGATCCCCAATCCTTTCTGGGCATAAAGTCCGCGATGCAGAAAATTCAGTTCCACATCGGCCGAGGCCGTGCTTTTGCGGCGAATCATGGGGAAATAAACCGTTCCCTGAAAGATGGCGGGCGGAGCCGCGGGCTCGATGTAGGACTTCCACTCCCAATCTGACAGGCGCAGCCACTGGCCCTCAGGAGGGCTCTTGCGCGGCCATCCCCACATGGTGCGCTGCCATTTGTAATACTTCCTTCCGGCCTTGCTCTTGAGCGGAACAACGCTGACCGAAAGCGCCGGCGCCCACCATCGCCGATTGGCAAGAATGAGCCTTCCCATCACGGTGGATCCGGCAAAAACATGCGTCGGCAGTCCCGCCTCAAGCTCCAGGGCGCGCAGCATTCCAGCGGAGGCAAAGCCAGAGACGGCAATGGCCGCCAGCATGGCCGAGACCACGATGAACAAAAGATTGTTGCCGGTATTGAGCGCCGCAACAACAATCACCAGTACGGCAAGCAGGTAGATGGCGAACTCTTTGGTGAATTCGTATTGGAAGCGCTCGCGCCGGCGGTGGGCAGCCACACGCTTGGCCAGATAAGGGACTGTGAGAACGCCCACGATCCCCGCCGTGAGCAGAGCGAAAGAAGCCAACACGGCGGTCATAAGCACGTCGCCGGTATCGCGCGCCACTGTCGAATACAGGGCGGCGGCAAAGGCCACGGTCAGGCCGCCAATGGCGATAAAAAAACGCGCCCAGGCTTTGCGGTCCACCCGGGCGAGCATGGATTGGAGTGCGGTGTTCACGGGGTGCCTTTTTTTATTTTAATCCGTTCTTAATGAGGCTGTAGCATAATGCCTGCACACCAAGCGATTTGACTAAGGTTGCGGCGCTGTTCAAGCACATACTGAAGTATGGCTTCTTGGCCTACGGCGGCGTCATAGTTCTGCTGCTGGCGGGTTTGAATTACCTGGGACTTCGAATTACCTGGGACAGCGAAGCAGTGTCCGTAAGCAGTACGCATCCTCCGGTCAATTCACCCAAAGAATTGCACCTGCAGCAGCAGGAGGCCAGGTAAAGAGAGTCGGTTCGTATCAACCTGTTCGGCAAAGGAGGAGCGAGATGAAAGCGCTAAAGATCTTACTAGTGGTGATTGTAGTGCTTGTCGCATTAGCCGTAATAAGTGCACGTTTGGTGCCGAGATTACTTGAGGCCAGGCTCTCGGAGGGCAATGGGGACGTCAAGTCTGCCGCCTTCCTTACCAGGATCGCGAACAAAGCCAAGCGTGACCAGGGACTTCCCAGGATGGTTGATGGAGACCAGGAAATGCTGGACATCGCTGGGCAGGAGGGAATGCTCGTCTACTCTTTCCGCCTGGTAAAAGTGAATGCGACTGAGTTCGATGCTCAGAAATTTTTGACTCGCGTGAAGCCAATCGTAGCGGAGCGTGCTTGCAGCCAGTCGGAAAATGGCTTGTTCATACTCAAGCAAGGCATTGTCATGCGCTATTCCTACGTTGACAAGTTCGACGTCCCAGTTGGCTCGTTCGATGTGAACCCAGACGATTGTGGTGCGGGCCATGATTCGAGCCCGACCGACAGAGTCGGGGGGAAGCCGGCGGGGGCGCAACCCGAGCAGCAAACAGACGCGAAACCAGATTCGCCCTGGCGATCAGAGACGCAAACAGCCAGGCATCCCAGTCAAAATACTGAGACACCTGAAGAGAAAGCGCGGGCACTGGTGGCCGACGGCAACTGGCAGTTTGAGCATAAAAACAATGCCGCTGCCATTAAGGACTTCAAAGCGGCGTTAGAGTTGGACCCCAACAATTATGAGGCCCGTAGCGGACTTCAGGAAGCGCAGACTCTGCACTAATCTCGACCGGTTCTATTGGTCAGCGCTTTTTGCCGCTGCGATTTGTGCCCGGGCGTGGCGGGAGCGCAACCAGTGAACCAGCACAATCCCGGCAATCACTATGAAAATTACGATGTTGGCGTTCTTGAAGATGCGCATGAGCCGCTCCCACTGGCTTCCGAAGAAATAACCCGCGCAGGAGATCACCGTCACCCAGCTCACGGCCCCCAGAAAGTTGAAGAGCACAAAGCGCCTCCAGGGCATGCGTAAGACCCCGGCCAGCGGCCCGGTAATGACCCTCATTCCGAAAATAAAACGCGCCAGAAAGACCGTCAGTGCTCCCCGCCGCTGAAAGAGCTGCTCACCGCGCGCGATCATCTCCGGCTGAATGCGAAAGAGCTTGCGGTAGCGCTCCAACAGCGGCCTTCCACCCCGGTTGCCGATAAAGTACCCCAGATTGTCGCCCAGGGTAGCGGCAACCGTCCCAACCAGGATAATCAAAGGCAGGTGCAGCCGGCCTTCAGAAAAAGCAAGAAAGCTGGCAAATAGAAGAACAGTCTCTCCCGGAACGGGAATACCGGCATTTTCCAGAAGCAAGGCCGCGCCGATTGCCCAATATCCGTATTCCCGGAAAAAATGGCGAAAGAGTTCGAACAAGTATCCGGACATTCAGTGGATTTCCTGGCAAAGCTTCATGTCGGACTATTGTAAACACTGGGGCGCTTTTCGCCGGAATCTCTAAGCTTTATCAAAAACCCGATGACCAACTGGTTAAACTGCTCAGGCATTTCCTCGTATGGCAAATGACCGGCGCCGGGAATGACGTGCAACTCAGCGTGCTGCAGCCTGCTCATGAGCTGCTGCGCTGAAGAAAGGTACACGGCGCCATCGCGCTCGCCCCAGAGCAACAGGGTTGGAATATCAGCGACCTGCGGCAGCGCCTCCTCGACCTTGGCCAGATTGCTCCTCCAGTTCTTGACCCGGCCCAGCAGGGCATCAATCGTGCCGGGAACGGCAATGGCCCGGCTATAGCCTTCGACGGTCTCCGGCGTCACGCGCCGCGGATCGCCATACATGCGCATCAGGATTCTGCCGTGCAGCGGCGCCAGGCACCAGGCTACGGACCGAAAAATCCTGCCGCCGATATACGACCCTGCAACCCGGGTGAGAAATGCTCCCTGGCTCGACCAGGGATTGACAGGCGAGGCCAGGATCATTGCCTTGATGGAGATGTTTCGCTGCTTTGCCATGGCAGCCGCCACCAGCGCCACGCCACCGCCATGGGAGCTGCCCAGAACAATGGCCGACTTCACTCCTATCGCCTGCATGAAAGCAAGCGCCAGTTGCGCCAGAGAAGTCAGATCAGCCGGCATGACGGGCTGCCTGCCGGAAAATCCCGTACCCGGCAGATCGAGGGCGTAAACGCGGGTGTGTTGGGCAAGCGCCTCAAGGTTAAAGCGCCAGGAAAAAGAGTACCCCAGCAAACCATGGATCAAGACCAGCGGAACGCCCTCGCCCCCGGTCAGATAGCGTATGCGGCAGCCATCGATCTCTACGAATTTTTCCTGAATCGCTTTGGATTTCATGGCAAGCGAAAGGATTTCATTTGCGGCAGAAGAGACATGCATATCGAGATGCTGCCTAAGACAAACTACTTAGTACCTGATCCGAAAAACAAATTTTTCACAAAAAATCTTCGATCTTTTTTGTAAAAAGAACAACCGAATATGGCTGTTCTGCGTCCAATTAAATGACATCGCCTCTGTCGCTTCTGATCAGGGAAGCCGCAGTTAATTCCGCGGCTTCCCTGTTTTTGTTTCTCTTCTCTTTTTATTCTGTAACTACACGCGACCTGACGCGTCATGGGTTGGGCTCGATTACCAAAAGTATCTCGGTACTGGTTGGCACTGTAGGGCGGCTCACATATTTGAGTTGGACTTGCGCGGAAGCACTATTTCCATTCTCCCTGCAATTCGAATGCGGCCCAATAATATGGATCGCGCCAGCGCTTCTGTTGCCACATCTCAAGCTGGGCTTTGTGCAGGGCCGCCGCCGGCCTCATTCCCTGCTGCTCAACTCCCTGGTAGAAGCGGCGCATAAGTTCGGCGGTGGCCACATCATCCACCTTCCATAGGCTGGCCATCACGCGGCTGGCGCCCGCGTACATGAATCCACGCGTCAGGCCTACCAGGCCTTCGCCGTTAATTTCTTTTCCCAATCCGGTCTCGCACGCACTCAAAACCACCAAATCTGCCGGCAAATTCAGGTTGTAAATATCCTCCAAGCCTAAAAATCCATTTTGCGCATGTCCTTGCTTATCCACCAGAGAAAGCACCAGGCCGGAAAGCTCCGGATGCTCGCTATCCAACAAACCATGAGTCGCAAAATGCACGATGCGATATTCCCCCAATTTGGGATCGGTCGCCGTCGCCCGGCTGGCGTCGAAATCCAAAGCTTCCATTCTCTGCCCTTCCGGCGTGACCGCCACAATGGCCTCAGCTTCGCGTCGCGTGAACGGCAGCCGCGAGAGACGGAATTCGCCTGTTTTTGCGCCCACGTCGGCTAATGAGCGGGTCAGGCTCTCTGTGGAAAGAGAGACATCCTCGGGGCTTACTGCCGCAGAGGCAGCTCCAGAAGCAGGGAGGGAACGGGTATCTCTGAATGCCGAGGATGCATCCAAAGCGCTCTGCGAAGACGTCGTTTTTGTTCCCAGTCGCTCGTCTTCTTTGTCGAAAACCGGGTCGGCTAGCACGGCAATAGCCTTGTCGGGCGCATTACGTGCAGCCGCCTGCTGCCGCAAAGTCTCCAGTACCGATGCCGAGGGCAGCTTGATAACTTCGTGTTCTGCAATCAGCGGAGATGGCAAGCGGCGGCCGTGAGCATCGCCAGCATGCGCGGGCTCGGGCAGCGCCGCAAAAGGGATGTACTGCAGAGCGCCGTCGCTCACGATCAGCAGGCGCTTTCGCTGGAGTTGGCCCGCAACAGGCGCAAGCACGATCCGGCTCAAGGCGGTGGATGCGCTTCTGATCTCCATCTCTCTCAGCCCGCTGGATGGCATCGAATTTTTGCCCGGTTCCAGAGCATGCCAGGTGCGCAAGAGTTGATATAAGCGGCGGGCGGCCCGCTCTATCTCTTCCCGTTTTGGAAGTTTGTATGCCGCGAGGGAGGTCGTGCTGACCACGAAAACATAGCTGCGGTCTTGACCGAGAACGTACTCCAGCAATGTTGTATCGGCATCAAGCAGCATTTGTTGGACGTCCGTGATACTCAAGGGCTGTGGTTGCGTCAAGGCAGCATAGGCTGGGCTACTCGCACGAATCTGATCTTCCACATCCTGCTGCTGTTTCAGAACGTCTTTGATTTCCTGGTCGAGGGCCGTCACTTGCTCGGCCGTATGATCGCCATTCAGCAGCTGTATGCGATGGCCTGCTTTTTCATTGAACGTTTGCCGTAGCCTGCGCTCCTGCTGAATCAGTCCAGGATCGACCCCCGTATGGATATCGACGTGGGCTGCGGCCAACATCTCTTGCAAAGTGCGAGCATGCCAGCGCTCCAGGATTTGGAAGGCTTGATCGGGCTTCTTTTCGCTGATGAGCAGATCCATGTAGTCATGGTAAAAACCTGCATGTTGGGCACGGAAACGGGAGCGTATGTCTTCGGAACCGCCGAGCATAGCTGTCTGACTCTCGAAAACATCCAGCGCCTCTTTATACAAACGGGCAGCATCGTCGAATTGCTTCCTGCGCCGCTCGATTCCGGCCAAGGCAGCCAACGTTTCCGCATGCTCGAGGCTCACGGGCGCTTGCTTTTCTTGTAATGCCAACGCTTGGTGGTACTGCTCTTCAGCAGCCTTCCAATCGTGGCGTTTGAGCGCCAGATCGCCAAGATGCTGGAGGCTCCATGCTACATAGAAGCTGTCCGGATATGCTTTTTCGCGAATCCTAAAGGCCCGGCGATAGTACTTCTCGGCAGCAGCCAGATCGTTAGCATCGTTAAAAACATCACCCAGAGAATCAAGAGTGGATGTCTTATCCAGGTTGTTCAGACCGCGCTCTTCCTGAATTGCCAATGCCTGGCGTAAGTAGCGCTTGGCCGCAGCTTTTTCGCCGCGCTGCCGAGCGACGTCACCCAGATTGATCAGATTGATTGCTGCATTTAACCCGCCGGGAGAGAATTTTTGTTGGATCGCCAGGGCTTGCGAGTAATAGTCCGCAGCTTTGGCCAACTCACCGCGCGCCCGCGCAATTTCCCCTAGAGTAGTGAGGGTGGTGCTTACGGCAAGACCGCCAGGAGCAAGTTTCTCGCGAATCGCCAGGGCTTTGCGGTAGTAGGCCTCAGCCTTGGTCATTTCCCCCTGACTCCCGACAAGGTTGCCAAGGTTATGAAAGGTGCTTGCCAGATCGAGGCTGTCTGGAGCGAGTCTCTTCCTCATCTCTAAAGCCTGGTACTCGTACTTCCCCGCTTCAGCAAAATTGCCGTGCCACCATGCAGTCACGCCTAAATAGTAGATGGAAGTTGCCAATGTACGACTGCCGGGAGCGAGCCTCTCGCGAATAGCTAAAGCCTGTTTTTGATAGTCTTCGGCGGCTGTCATGTCTCCTTTATTCACGTTAAGAAGACCCAGCGTCATGAGGGTTTGCGCAACAGGGAGACTATCGGGAGCGATCTTTTGTTGAATCGCAAGAGCGTACCGGAAATCTTCCTCGGCTTTGGCCAGTTCAGTATCGAGCCTGAAAGCCTCCCCCTGGCTGCTAAGGATTGCTGCTGCCAGCAAGCTCTCAGCATTGGATTTCTGACTGTCTATCGCTTGTTGATAGCAGCTTTGGGACCGCTTCCACTCATCGCGTCGTTCGTATGTAACCGCCCAGGAACGAAATAATTGCGCTCTTAGTGCCGGCTCGGTCCCATCGGACATTTCCAGGGTTTTCCGATACGCATCATCAGCTTCTTTCCACTGACGGGCGTCGGCAAACTGCTCCGCTGCATGAAATAAGAGCCATGTGCTCAGCGCTGACAGGGATTCATTTTGAGCTTCGGTCGCTGCCCTCCGCCAACGCTCCGCAGCTTCGGTCCCTTTGCCGGCCTTCGCCAGCTCTTGCCCCTCCTGGTAGATCGAAAGAAGGTTTTGCGACAGATTCGGACGTGTCTTCATGCCCCAATCGTCGGGCCCCATTACCCAAACCCTTTTCTCCTCGCCTCTCGTCCCTTCCAGCGTGACATTGCCCTGCGGTTCCTGTTCGATCTCGATTGCCGACAAATCAAACGGCGACTCAATCTCGCCTTTGGCTTCGGCTCGGCTCCAGCGGAGCACGATGTCACCGGGCTGCAACCCTGCTCTTTCGCCCTCGGAATTCTTTGCGACCTCTTCTATGACCACTCCGGGGTTGAACTGCGCCCAGGCGCATTCACCGACGGTCACGCAAGTTGCCAGCAGCAAGGCAAGGCAGAGTCTCTGAGAACGCGCCATGGTTTGGAGCCTCCTGCAAGTGAGTTTAAGAATCAGTCATTTTAGCAAGTAAAGTTACAGTTGGGTTCACAACTCCTCGCCAGCTTCTGTGCCTTTTTAATTGGAGCTGATGAACGAAAATTCAGTTCCATAATTTGACAGCACTCCTACAAAATTTCATAACCAGAGATTATGAAATACCCTATACTTAAACTTAAGTACTTCCGTAACATTGACTTATGGGCAGGTCTGCGGCATTTAGGGTGGTATCTGACGTGCAGAATACGAGTTGGTTCTCCTCTCGGCACCGACAGGGAGACTCGAATCAACGAAGTTCCCACTCGCCCATGAAACGGGACTATCAATTCCGCGTTGCCGCCTTCCTTCTGGGTCTCGCCACGTTGAGCGCGATTGTTTTTGCCGTCATTAATTTCAAAAACGAGAAAAAGACTTCCATACCAGATGACGGAATCTGGTGGGTGGAGCAGCAGCCGAGCAGCGCCAGCCAGGCGGTTTTGTTGGCGCAGCGGGTGGATGCAGGCGGGCCGGGTGATTTGGCGGGCATCAAACCTGGCGACCGGCTGGTGGCCATCTCACATGTCTACATCCGCAACAGTGCCCAGCGCATGCAGCAGATTTACCGGCAGGGGGTTTATTCCAAAGCCGTGTACACAGTAGTGCGCGATGGCGTGCAACTGGATGTGCCGCTGATTCCCATTCCCGCCGATAAATCTCTCAACGACGGCCTGCGGCTGATCGCGCTGATTTACCTGCTCATCGGTTTGTATGTGCTCTTGCGGCGGTGGACCGCGCCAAAATCCACGCACTTTTATATCTTCTGCCTGGTTTCGTTTATTTTTTATTCTTTCAAGTACACCGGCAAATTAAATACCTTTGACGAGATCATCTACTGGTCCAACGTGGTCGCCTGGTTGCTACAACCGGCGCTCTTCCTGCATTTTGCCCTGACCTTTCCCAAACATCGGGAATTCATCCGCAACCACCCCTGGCTGCTGGTGATGGTGTACGCCCCCGCTGCCCTGCTTCTCGGGCTGCAGATCTTTGCCTGGCAGCATCTGGCCGCCAGCGAAGTATTGCGCTGGAATCTTGACCGCCTGCAGATGGCGTATCTGGCCGCATATTTCATCGCCGCGGCCGCGATCTTGTGGGATAGCTACCAGCGTACCCGCATCCCTATCGTGCGCCAGCAGATGAAGTGGGTAACTCGCGGCACCATTCTGGCCGTCGTGCCCTTTTTGTTTTACGTGTTCCAGTTCCTGCGGGGAGAAGCACCCACGCCGGCCACCAAGATCTGCGTGCTGGCGCTGGTGTTCCTGCCGCTGACCTTCGGCTATGCCATCGTCCGCTATCGGCTGATGGATGTTGACGTTATCTTCAAGCGCGGCATGGTCTATACCCTGGCTACGGCCGCGATTGCCGCCGCATACTTCATGGCCGTGGCTGTGGCCGCGGTGCTGATCCGCACGCGCATTTCCAGCACTTCGCCGGCGTACCTGATTGTTGCCATCTTTCTGACAGCGCTGCTGTTCGATCCGCTCAAGAACTGGATCCAAAGAAGAATTGACCGGCTCTTCTATCGCAACCGCTACGACTACCGTAACACCCTGGTTGAGTTCGGCCGCGACCTGAACTCAGAGACCGATCTCGATAAGATGCTGAGCGCGGTGGTGGACCGGCTCTCCAGCACGCTGATGGTAGACCGGCTGGCAATTTTCCTGGCTTCGAGCGACGCCCCCACCAGCTTCACCGTGGCCAAGTCATTCGGCATCAACTCGACCCAAGACCTTGACCTGGGCTTCTTGAGCAAAGACCGCCCTGAGTTCCGGGAGGGCCATCTTTTCTTCGATAGCACACGGCAGGCAGTGCGCGAGACTCCGGCCGCCCAGCAGACCATCGCGCAACTTGACTTGAACTATTACATCCCCTGCACTGTGCAAAACCGTGTGATCGCCGTGCTGGGGCTGGGCAAGATCATGAAGGGCGACTTTCTTTCCAACGAAGACGTGCAACTGCTGCAAACGCTCGCGGGATATGTGGGCATTGCTATTCAGAACGCGCAGTTGTATGCCTCCCTGGAGCAAAAAGCGCTGGCCTATGAGCGCCTGAAAGACTTCAACGAAAACATTGTGGAATCCATCAGCGTCGGCGTGCTGGCGGTGGACCTGGCCGACCGTATTGAATCCTGGAACTCGCAGATGGAAGTGATGTATGCCATGCCGCGATCTGAGGTCATTGGCCGGCCGCTGAGCGAGGTGGCGCCGGCAGCCTTCATGGAAGAGTATTATCGCGTGCGCCAGAACGCCGGCATTCACAACTTATATAAATTCCGCCTCAACACCTCTGCCGGAGACACCCGCGTTGCCAACATTGCCATTGCCCCGCTGGTGACCAAGAGATTCAGCGTCATCGGCCGCCTGATTATCGTGGATGACATCACCGAGCGCATCCAGCTTGAGACCCAGCTCTCGCAGGCTGAAAAAATGTCTTCCATCGGGTTGCTGGCGGCGGGCGTGGCCCACGAGGTCAACACTCCGCTGGCGGTCATCTCATCGTACGCGCAGATGCTCTCCAAGCAGCTTCAGGGCGACGAGAAAAAGAATTCTCTGCTCGACAAAATTACGCGGCAGACCTTCCGCGCCTCCGAGATCGTGAATAACCTGTTGAATTTCTCGCGCACCAGCGGCACCGAGTTTGCGGAAATCAACATACACCAGATCATCGATGACACACTGGCGCTTCTGGAGCACCAATTCAAGACCGGCAAAATAAAGATCGAGCAGGAAAAATCGCAGCACATGCCTTTCATTTTCGGCAATGCCGGAAAGCTGCAGCAGGTTTTTCTGAATCTCTTTCTGAATGCCAAAGATGCCATGCCGCGGGGCGGCACCCTGCGCATCAGCACGAAAAACGGAGACGCGGTGCATGTGATCGTCTCTGACACCGGCAGCGGCATTGCGCAGGAACATATTGAGCGCATTTATGATCCATTCTTTACCACCAAGACCGCGGCAAGGAATGGGGAACGCCGCGGCACCGGGCTGGGGCTCTCGGTGACCTACGGCATCATCCAGGAACATGCCGGCAAGATTCGCGTGGAGAGCCAGCCCGGAGAAGGCACCACATTTTATCTGGAATTTCCCATGGTCAGGGTCAGGAAGGCTGTGAATGTCTGAAGCTGCTGTACTACCGCGGCGGACATCCTCTCTCGAAAGCACATCGCCGGGTGCAATTCTCATTATTGACGATGAGGCCGCGATCCGCGAGTCGCTGGAAACCCTGCTCGATCTCGAGGGCTACACTGTACGCAGCGCGGAAAATGGCCAGGAAGGGCTGGCGCGCATCGCCGAGCGGCCCTTTGACCTGGTGCTGCTCGATTTTGCCCTGCCCGATGTCAACGGCATAGAGTTACTGCACGAGATCCGCGAGCGCGACCCCCAGCTTTCAGTCATCATGATTACCGCCTTCGGCACGGTGGAGAACGCCGTCAAGGCCATGCAGGGCGGAGCGGTAAATTTTATCCAGAAGCCCTGGGACAATGAGAAACTGCTGGCCGACGTGCGCGCGGTCGTAGCCCGCCGGCGCGTAGAAGAAGAAAACGTCCAGCTTAAGCGCGCCCTCAAGCAGCGCTACAACTTCGAGCACATTGTAGGCAAGAGCGAGCGTATGTTGCGCATCTTCGACCTTGTGGCTCAGGTTGCCCCCAGCCGCTCCACCATCCTGATTCAGGGCGAAAGCGGCACCGGAAAAGAGCTGATCGCCAAGGCGATCCACATGAACTCGCCGCGCAAGGACCGGGCCTTTGTTCCGGTCAATACCGGGTCCATGCCTGCCGATCTGCTGGAATCGACCCTCTTCGGTCACGTCAAAGGGGCATTCACCAGCGCGGTCGTCTCCAAGAAGGGATTGTTCGAGGTAGCCGATCGAGGCACCCTGTTTCTGGACGAGATTGGCACCATGAACCTGGAAACCCAGGCCAAGATTCTGCGCGTATTGCAGGACCGCAAATTCATGCACCTGGGTGGCATCCAGGAAATCCAGGTGGATGTGCGCATCATTGCCGCCACCAACGTTGACTTGAAGCAGGCGGTGCGTGAAGGCAAGTTCCGCGAAGACCTCTTTTATCGCCTGAATGTCATTACGGTTGACCTGCCGCCGTTGCGCGAGCGCAAGGAAGATATTCCGCTTCTCACCGAGTACTTCATCCGCAAATTTGCGGAAGAAAACGCCCGCGCCGCCAAGCAGATCACGCCCGAGGCCCTGCGCCCGCTGATGGACCACGCCTGGCCCGGCAATGTGCGCGAGTTGGAGAACGTGATGGAGCGCGCCGTCGTGCTCTCTTCCGGCGCCCACATTGGCGTGGACATGCTGCCCGATGAAGTTGTGGGGCGCGGCCGGACGTCACATCTGCTGGAACATCGTCCGGATGCATCGCTGTTCGACATCATGGAAGATTGCGAGCGCCGCGTGATCCTGGATATGCTGGAAAAATGCGATTGGAACCAGACCGAAACCGCCAACCGCTTCCGCATTCCGCTCTCGACCCTCAACCAGAAGATCAAGCGGCTGAATATAGAGATTCGGCGGAAAAGCACTAAGGAATAGCTTGCGCCGTTTTGCGGGCGTCTGAGCCCGCAGGCGAAATCCTGAGCGAGCACAGCGAGCCGAAGGATCTGCTCCTGGCGATTTTGCAGAGCGCGGAGCATCTGTTATATTCCGAGCTTCAATGGAATTGTACTCTCCAACCGAGTACCTCAAAGGAGCGGTGCTGGCGGTGCAGGAATATACCCTGCTGGCCGTGCGCTCCATTGCCAACCTGTTTCGCCAGCCACGCTATTTTGCCGACACCATTCAGCAGTCCGATATCATCGGCGTGGGCTCGCTGCCCATCGTGGTGCTCACCGGCTTCTTTACCGGAGCGGTGCTGGCCCTGCAAACCTCCAGCACATTGCAGCAGTTCGGCTCGCTCTCATTGATTGGGCAGTTGGTCTCTTTTTCCATGGTGCGCGAGCTGGGGCCGGTGCTCACCGGGCTCATGGTCGCCGGCCGCAACGCTTCCGGCATGGCCAGCGAGCTGGGGTCCATGCAGGTGACCGAACAGATTGACGCCATGCGAGCCCTGGGGACCGACCCTACCAAAAAACTGGTCACCCCGCGGGTAGTTGCCAGCGTGGTGATGATGTTCTTCCTCACCATTATCAGCGACATGCTGGGCGTGGTTGGCGGATTTGTCATGTCTTTTTTCGTGCTGGGCCTTGACGCCAACCAGTATTGGGCTTCGTCGTACCAGAAGCTGCAGTACGACGATATTGAGATGGGACTGGTTAAACCTCTGCTCTTCGGCTTTGTGATCGCCACCGTGGGCTGTTATTACGGGCTCACCGCCAAGGGCGGCACCCAGGGTGTGGGCCGGGCAACGACGCAGGCTGTGGTGACGGCGTCAGTGCTTATTCTGCTGGTTGACCTGCTCATTACGCGGTTGCTGATGGTCTTGACGTGAGCAATACTGTTTCCATCTCACGCGTTGGCGCTGTGGCCGAAGATTTTCGCCACAAGGCCATCGTCTTCCAGGACGTTGCAATTGCGTTTGAAGACAAGCAAGTGCTCAACGGCATCTCCTTTGAACTGGCGCGCGGCGAAAGCAAGGTGCTGCTGGGGGTCGCCGGGTCCGGTAAATCCACCATCCTGAAAATGGCGCTGGGGTTGGTCAAGCCCGACCGGGGAGACATCAATGTGCTCGGCTATGACGTCACCAGCATGAAAGAAGAGGAGCTCTTCGACCTGCGGCGCAAGGTGGGCATCGTTTTTCAGGAAAGCGCTCTGTTCGATTCGCTGACCGTAGAGGAAAACGTGGCTTATCGCCTGATCGAAGAAGGCTACATTCCAGCCGACGAAGTTCGGCAACGCGTGATCGAAGCCCTGCGATTCGTAGAGCTGGAGCATACCCTGGAACTGCTGCCGGCAGAGCTCTCTGGCGGTATGCGGCGGCGCGTGGCCATTGCCCGCGCCATTATCACCCAACCTGACGTCCTGCTGTATGATTCCCCCACGGCCGGGCTCGACCCGATTACGTCAACCCGCATCATCGAGCTGATCGTGAAGCAGCGCGACGTGTACAAGACCAGCGCGCTGCTGGTCACGCATCGTCTGCAAGACGCATTTATCATGGCCAGCTCTTATTTTGATACCGAAACCAATCAGATGCTGCCCGTGGCGGAAGGCTCCAAACGCGATGTGCACACTACATTTCTGATTTTGCGCGATGGCAAGGTCATATTCGACGGCACCGCTCCCGAATTAGTGCACAGCCATGATGAGTACATTCGGGAATATATTTCTTGAGGCAATCATTATTGCCAATCCTGGCCACAACCAACCCGGAGGTAAATATCATGAGAAAGCGTCCATTCAAACTGACGATTGCAATCACCGCCATTCTTTGCGCTTTTCCGATGATGGCGCAGCAAAAACGCCTTAGCCCGCACGAAACCGTGAGCGCCGTTATTGATGGAAATCGGATCACGGTCGTCTATGGGCGTCCTTACACTAAGGACCCCAAGACAGGTGAGAACCGGAAAATCTGGGGCAAGCTGGTGCCCTACGGCAAGGTCTGGCGCACCGGCGCGGACGAAGCCACGCTCTTGATCACGCAGAAGGCGATTGTCATGGGAAAGACGGCGATTCCGGCCGGAGCATACAGCGTGTATACGCTGCCGGCAGAAGACGGTTCGGCCAAGTTGATCATTAACAAGCAGATCGGGCAGTGGGGAACTCAATATGACGAGAAGCAGGACCTGGCGCGGATTGATTTGAAGAAAGACGCTCTGGAGGCACCGGTCGACCAGTTCACGATGGCCGTTGAAAAGAACCCGTCAGGCGGGGGCGCGCTGAAGATGATGTGGGAAAACACGCAATATTCAGCGCTAATTACCGTACAGCAATGATCGTAGAATTGGTTCTCGCTCACCCACACTGAGAGACCACGCCAACCGAGTCTTGCTACCCGCTGCCGGCAGCGGCACGCATTTCACGGATCTTCTTCTGCCGCTGCTGCAGATTTTGGCGGCGCTTGCGCCCCTCCGCATCTCCTTCAACCAAGCTCTCCACATTGTGCAGGAACTCAGGCGTGCCCATGGCCGCGCGCACTTCGTTGATATACGGTTGGATTTTGGCCCACAGGAAAAACATCTCGCTCGACCAGGCTTTAAATAACTGCTTATCGACGACTTCCTGCACGGCCAGCGATGCGGCCATGTTCCAATAGCTGAATACCTGCCTGAAGTGTGCATTCTCTTTTGAACCGAATGCTGTCGCGATCTTAATGAAGTCTTCCGCCGATTCGGGGAAAAATTGCACGGCCAAATACTCCCGGGCTTCGCGCATCCTGGCCTCGCGGCGAAGGTCATAAAGCTGCATCACAATTTGCGCGTCTTTGGCCGAAGGCCCGGATTTTTTTGCAGATTTCTTGGCCACAGTTCCTCCTTGGATTTCACTCTATGCCATTGCCTATGCCGTGGGGTGATCAGGTGTTTGAGCGACAGCTTCCGGTGGCGCAACGGAGCGCGAATAGGTGCACTTCACCGCCGGTTTGCTTTCGGCCTCGGCTTTTTTCTTGCGACGGCGCTTCGGGGCTTCTTCATCATCGCCCGCAGTACGGTTCGGGCAGGCGATGACCGTCCCCGACTTCAGGTTCTTCTCCACCAGGTACGGGTGGCCGCACTCCGGGCACTTTTCATCGATGGGCTTGTAGTTGGAGGTGAACTCGCACTTGGGATAGGTAGAGCAGCCGTAGAAAATATTGCCGCGCCGCGCCTTCTTCTCCACGATGTCACCTTCTTTGCAGTCCGGGCACTTCATCCCGATGAGGTTCTGCTTGATGTATTTGCAATCGGGATATCCGCTGCACGAGGTGAACTCGCCAAAGCGGCCATGACGCAGCACCATGTTGCGTCCGCATTGCGGGCACTTTTCATCCAGCGGAATATCGGGGACCTTCTTGCCCTGGTCCAGCCGGCGGGTGGTCTTGCAATCCGGATACCCGGTGCACGCCATGAACTGGCCAAAGCGCCCGCGCTTGAGCACCATGGTGCGTCCGCAGTTCTCGCAGTACTCTTCCTGCGAGGTCTCCTGCAGGTCGGCGGAATCAAGGTCAGGCAGGTCAATTGGATTTTCCTTGGTAAAAGTACAGCTATTGGGATCGTCTTTTTTATAGCCGCTGCAGGCAAAAAACGACCCGTGCTTTCCCCACTTGATAACCAGCGGCATGCCGCAGCGCTCGCACTTTTCGTCTGTCGGCTTCTCCATCCGCTTTACGTTCTCCATATGTTTTTCGGCATAGGCAAGATCTTTGGAAAATTTCTTGTAAAAACCGGCGAGCGCATGAGTCCACTTCTCTTTGCCTTCTTCGATTTCGTCCAGCTCTTCTTCCAGGCGGGCGGTGTAGGTGAAGTCGAAGATGTCGGGAAAGTTTGCGACCAGAAGATCGGTAACCACAAGACCGATTTCCGCTGGAACAAACTTGCCGCCGATCTTCTGCACGTATTGCCGCTCCTGGATTGTTCCAATGATGGCGGCGTAGGTTGAAGGCCGCCCGATGCCGCGCTCTTCCAGCTCCTTGACTAGCGAGGCCTCGTTGTAGCGTGGCGGAGGTTCGGTGAAATGCTGCTCGGGCTTGAGCTCCCTGAGTGTGAGCGCCTGCCCGGCTTCAAGCGCCGGCAAATTGTTCTTGAGCGCTTCGTCTTCTTCGTCCCGCGTATCTTTGGCCTCTTCGTAAACTTTCAGGAAGCCGTCAAACTTCGGAATGGAACCGGTCACGCGATAAGCATAAGTCTCTTTGTCGGTCTTGGCGTCAATATCGACCGTGGTCTGGTCGAAGACCGCCGGCGTCATCTGCGAAGCCACAAAGCGCTGCCAGATGAGCTTGTAAACCTTGTATTCATCGTCTTGCAGATATTGCTTGATGGAATCGGGATGGCGGGCCGCCGAGCTGGGACGAATGGCTTCGTGCGCATCCTGCGTGTCTTTTTTGGATTTATAGAAGTTCGGCGATTCCGGCATATATTGCGCACCAAAATCTGAACTAATCATCTGCCGCACTTCGGTCAGGGCCTCATTGGCCACACGTACCGAATCGGTACGCATATAAGTAATCAAACCGACCTGGCCCTCTGCGCCCAGTTCCACGCCTTCGTAAAGACGTTGCGCCAATCCCATCGCGCGTCTGACGCTGAAGCGCAGCTTGCGCGAGGCATCTTGCTGGAATTTGCTGGTAGTGAACGGAGGCGCGGGGCTGCGGCGGCGCTCTTTCTTCTCCACGCTGCGTACCGACCACTGGGCTTTTTCCAGCTTGGCGCGGATGGCATCCGCCGTTTCCTGATTGCCGATTTCAAACTTGTCGCCGGTCAGGCCTACGTAACGCGCGTCGAAAGCCGGCGGCTTGTCCGCGGCCAGATTCGCGTCCATGGTCCAGTATTCCTGTTTTTGGAAGGCTTTGATCTCGCGCTCGCGGTCTACGATCAGGCGCAGCGCGACGGTTTGCACCCGTCCGGCAGAGATGCCGCGGCGGACTTTATCCCACAGCAGCGGCGAGACCTGATAGCCCACGATTCGGTCGAGAACGCGGCGCGTCTGCTGCGCATCCACCAGGTTGCGATCGATGTCGCGCGCCTGTAAAAAAGCCTCCTGCACGGCACGCTTGGTGATTTCGTTGAAAGTCACGCGGCGAATCAGCGGGCCATCTTTCTTTTTCTTGGCCTTCTTTCCATCCACGCTATCGCCGCCCAGCTCTTCCGCCAGGTGCGCGGCAATGGCTTCGCCTTCGCGGTCCGGATCAGGCGCCAGGTAAATTGCGGACGCCGATTTGGCCATCTTCTTCAGCCTGGCCAGGACTTTTTCTTTTCCGGGAATAACGATGTACTCGGTCTCGAAGTCCTTTTCCAGGTCGACCCCGAGTGTCTTTTTGGGCAGGTCTTTCACATGGCCCAGCGAGGCCTCGACTTCATACTCCTTGCCCAGATATTTATTGATCGTCTTCGCCTTGGCCGGCGATTCGACAATGACTAATGACTTTGCCAATTTCACTCCCTTGTGGAATCAAACTACCACGAATCAGCCGCTACTTACTAATTCTTATAAATTTTGGTGCTTAGCTTTAAGCTCTTAGCCCTTAGCTAAAGCAGCAGCTTTGGTGCGCTCTTGCTTATCCATACTGGCTTCAATCGCCTCCAGCAATGACGTTAGCATTCGACGCACTTCCGAAAGATCTTGATGCAATTTCTTGTAATCGTCTGCATTCATATACTCAAATCGTTTGCTAATAGCAAATAGCAATCGAACTCACTTGCCCGATCCCATCGCAATGCGGAGAAATCGCGACATCTCTGCTTCCACTTCTTCTTCCACAGCCTTCGGCTAAGTTTGCTTCTATAGAGATGCAGCAACGCCGAATTTGACTCGTAAGACCATATAGCTCATCTTTCGGAAATTTCTTGGTGAGCACATAAAGTTGAAGGGTTAGTTCGTGCGCTTTTTCCCAAACCTTCAAGTCTCTATAGTTCCGTACCTACCCTCCAAATCATGTTTGAGCTAAAAGCTAAGAGCTAACAGCTAAAAGCTCAGGGACAATTAAAACGTCCTTACAAAATTTTTCCCCGGCAACTGCTTTATCTTCCCCGCCAGCTCCAGCTCAAACAACACCGCAAAGACCTCGGAGGAGGAAATTGCCGGCTCGAGCTTCACAATCAGCTCGTCAATATGCACGGCTTCATCGGCTTTGAGCAGCGCGTAAACTTTCTTTTCGTGCGGGGAGAGCCCCTCGCTGTTCCCGAACAATGACGCCGTTTCCGGCTGTTCTGCGGCTGCCCCAAAAGCGGCCGCGAGCTGGGCCTTCGCCGGAGGCGCGAGTTCCTCCCAAACGTCTTCCCAGGTGGCCGTCAGCTTGGCCCCCTGCTTGATGAGGGTGTTAGGTCCCCAGGAATTCTTGTTGGTCACATTGCCGGGAACGGCATACAGCTCGCGGCCCTGCTCCAGGGCATTACGCGCAGTGATGCGCGTGCCGCTGTACTCTCCGGCCTCGACGACGAGCACCCCGATGGCCAGCCCGCTGATAATGCGGTTGCGAATCGGGAAATTCTGCGGAGCGGCAAATGTCCCCACGGCAAACTCGCTTACCAGCGCGCCGCCGGTGGCAAGAATTTCTTCCGCAATCTTCTTGTTCTCGCGCGGATAAAAAACGTCAATCCCGGTGCCAAAGACGGCGATGGTTTTTCCTTTGGCGGTCAACGCCCCGCGATGCGCGAAGCTATCCACACCTCGCGCCATGCCGCTGATAATTACTAACCCGCGGCCAGCCAGATCGGCAGAGAGCCGTTCCGCCATTCCGATGCCATAAGGCGTTGGATGGCGCGTGCCCACGACCGCGATGCCGGGCTGCGAAAGCAGTTCAACACTGCCGCGCACGTACAGAGCTACCGGAGGATCGTAGATTTGTCGCAGCAACGGCGGGAACGCGGCGTCATCGAGGGTAATCACCTGCGCTCCGGCGGTGGTTGCACGAACCAGCTCCTCCTGCGCCATCTCCTGCGACTTGCCGGTCGCAATGGATTGCGCCGAATGCGCCTGAAGGCCCGCAGCCTCCAACTCAGTTAATGATGCGCGAAAGACGTTTTCGATTCCGCCGAAGTGCTGCGCCAGTTTGCGGGTGCGGGTCGGACCAAGCCCAGGCGTAAGCGCAAGCGCCAGCCAATACAGCGCGTTACCGCCAGAAGAGGCGGCGGGCTGTGATATTCCGGATTGAGGAGCTGAACTCATGAGGGGACTGGGCGGAGCGTACACGTGGTTAAATTTATCTGTCAAGCGAAAATAGTTTAAACAAGCCTAGCTCCTAGCTTCTAGCTGTTTTGGGTGTAAGTGATGCCATGCAGCTCACACCTCCAAAAACAGCTAGTAGCTAGAGGCTAGGAGCTGTTGTTTGTGATTAAATCGTAGTCAGATGAAATTGCGCATCTCGGCCATCAGTTTCCTGAATACTGCTCCGCTCATGTGGGATTTTGAGCATCCTGAATCTGCCCAGCGCGATTTGCAGGCCGAATTTGACATCGCTTACACCGTGCCCTCTGCCTGCGCCGATGCCTTGCGTAGCGGGAGCGCCGATATTGGAATCATCCCGGCAATCACGTATCAGGCAATTCCTGACCTGGTTGTCATTCCTGAAATTGCCATTGCCTCAAATGGTCCGGTGCGGTCCATTCTGGTCGTAAGCAACAAGCCTCTGGATCAAATAAAAACTCTCGCTGCAGATACTTCCTCACGCACTTCGGTGGTGCTGACGAAGATCATGTTTCAGAAGTGGTGGCAGCCGGAGAGCAGCGGACCGGAGTTCATTCCGGTTGAGCCTGACCTGAAAACGATGCTGGCGCGCTGCGACGCGGCTTTGCTCATCGGTGATCCCGCGCTGACTGTGGAGCTCTCCAAATATGCTTTGGCGGTTGATTTAGGAGAAGAATGGACCCGCCGTACCGGCAAGCCGTTCGTCTACGCTTTCTGGGCCGTGCGCCAGGCTGCGCTGGCAAATCATCCGCTGGCAGAGAGTCTGGCCAGCATCTTTCAGCGCTCGCGCGACCACGGCCTGGCACACGTTGCGGAGATCGCGCAGGAGTGGGCCCCCCGGCTGGGAATTGATAAAGCCGGCATACGAGATTATTTGCTGGGCAATATGCGCTATGGTTTCGATCAGGAACAGATGGCCGGTTTGAACCTGTTTTTTACGCTGGCGAGCGAAGTTGGCGTTATGCAGCAGGTCCGAAGCTTGAATTTCATCGCCTCGCGCAGCGTTTCTTGCCGATGACAACCTAAGACGTAAATTGACGCATCCAAATTTCTTATTACAAAATTTAATTTTGAATACGTTCCGCTGAATTAAAATGGTGGATTATGTCATTGACCCATGCCCAGGCTGTAGAGCTGTTCCACTCCGATGACCTCATTGGCATCGGAATGGAGGCTGACGCCATCCGGCGCAAGCTGCATCCTGAGGGTGTGGTCACCTACATCATTGACCGCAACATTAATTACACGAACTTCTGCACCGAGTACTGCACCTTTTGCGCTTTCTATGCTCCTGTGAAGGGTCCGGGCCGCAGCAAAGGCTACGTGCTCGATTACGAGACCATCTACGAAAAAATCCGCGAAACGGTCGAGTTGGGCGGCACGGGCGTGCTGATGCAGGGCGGGTTGCATCCTGACCTGAAGCTGGAGTGGTATGAAGATATGCTGTGCGGCATCAAGCAGCGCTTCCCTAAAGTGCATCTGCACTGCTTCTCTGCTTCAGAGATTATCCACTTCGCTGAGCTGAATGGCCTGAGCATTCACGATACTATCGCGCGTCTGCGCGATGCTGGGCTTGATTCCATCCCCGGCGGCGGGGCCGAGATCCTGGATGACGAAGTGCGTCATCGCATCGCCCGGCTTAAATGCCTCACGGAAGACTGGCTGAACGTGCACCGTACCGCGCATCAGCTCGGCATGCGCACTACCGCGACCATGATGTTTGGCGTGGGTGAAAGCGTGGAACACCGCGTCAACCACTTTCAGCGCGTCTATGACCTGCAGGAAGAAACCGGAGGATTTACAGCGTTTATCCCCTGGACCTTCCAACCCGGGAACACCGCGCTCGGCGGGCGGCATTGGGACGAGGCCACCAGCGTGGAATATCTGAAGACCCTGGCCATTGCGCGTATTTTCCTTTCCAACTTCGAAAACGTACAATCCAGTTGGGTCACCCAGGGCCTTAAAGTCTGCCAGCTCGGATTGCGCTTCGGCGGCAATGACGTAGGTTCGGTAATGATCGAAGAAAACGTAGTGCGTTCGGCGGGCGTGACCAATTGCACTACGGAAGAAGAGTTGCGCCACATGATTCGCGATGCCGGGTTTCGTCCGGCGCAGCGCGATACGCTTTACCGGCAGTATTTCCTGAACTAACTTTTAACCCTTGGGTTTTGTAGAATTCTGAATTGGTTTTGTAACCGAGGATTCGTTCTTTGCACCTCACCAGCACCATTTGGTTCTCGCTGTTTGTGGCCCGCGGATTTACGCAATACGTCCGCTCACATTATCTCGACCAAACCTTCAAGGGGCTCTACCACGCCAACGCCTTTGACCTGGCGTTGCTGATTCCCTATTTCGCTGTGCTGATCATACTGGCGGGTTACGGCATTCATCGGTACGTGCTGGTGTATATGTATTACAAGAACAGGAAGAACAAGGTCACCCAGCCCGATGCCTATTTCAATGAGTTGCCGCGCCTGACGGTGCAGTTGCCGATTTTCAACGAAGAATACGTCGTGGACCGGTTGGTTGAGGCGATCTGCCAGCTCGAGTATCCCAAAGACAAGCTCGATATTCAGGTGCTGGACGATTCCACCGATGAAACCGTTGCGATTGCCCGCGCCGCAGTGGAGCGTTACGCGGCTTTAGGCTACGACATTGTTTATCTGCATCGCACCGATCGCCAGGGCTTCAAGGCCGGAGCCCTGCGTGAAGGCTTGAAGAGCGCCAAGGGAGAGTTCATTGCCATCTTTGATGCCGACTTTGTTCCTCCTGAGGATTGGCTGCTGCGCGTGATTCATCACTTTGCCAATCCCACCATCGGCATGGTCCAGACCCGCTGGACCCACCTGAACAGAAACTACTCATTCCTGACCGAGGTCGAATCTATTCTGCTCGACGGACACTTTGTGCTCGAGCATGGCGGCCGCTCGCGCGCCGGAGTTTTCTTCAATTTCAATGGCACCGCCGGCATGTGGCGGCGCCAGGCCATCGAAGATGCCGGCGGCTGGGAGAGTGACACCCTCACCGAAGATACAGACCTCTCTTACCGCTCCCAACTTGCAGGGTGGAAGTTCCGCTACCTGGAAGACGTGGAGTGCCCGGCCGAAGTGCCCATCGAGATGACAGCATTCAAGACCCAGCAGGCACGCTGGGCCAAAGGGCTGATCCAGGTGGCCAGGAAGACGCTGCCCAAGATCATGCGCAGCAACGCGCCGCTGCGGGTCAAGGTGGAAGCCTGGTATCACCTGACGGCGAACCTGAGCTATCCCCTGATGATCGTGCTCGCCACCCTGCTCATGCCGGCGATGATCATCCGCTTTTATCAGGGATGGTTCCAGATGCTGCTCATTGACCTGCCGCTCTTTCTGGCATCCACATTTTCCGTGTCTTCGTTCTACCTGGTATCGCAGAAATCGCTGTTTCCCAAACGCTGGCCGCGCACCTTCCTCTACCTGCCCTTCTTGATGGCGCTGGGCATCGGACTGACGGTCACCAATTCACGTGCTGTTCTGGAAGCCCTGTTCGGTGTCAAAAGCCCATTTAAGCGCACTCCGAAGTACCGCGTTCTCAGCAAGCAAGACAAAGCTATGGCCGCAAAATACCGGCGCCGCCTGGGGTGGGTGCCCTGGATCGAGCTGCTGATCGGCAGCTACTTCGTCCTGACCATCATTTACGCCCTGCAAAACGAGAATTTCTTCACCGTGCCCTTCCTGGTTATTTTTGTTGTCGGCTTCTGGTACACCGGCCTCATGTCTTTGCTGCAAGGCCGCTTTGAGCGCTTCAGAACCGGAGTGGAAGCCCGCTCGCCCAAACCGTATCCTGTCGGAATTTAAGGCATTTATCTTTTATTTTCAGCAACTTACGGTAATCCCAAAACTATTTTATTGACAAAACTTTGGTTTGAGGTACCTTAGTAACATCCTCCCAATTTAGGAAGTTCCCCTTTTGGTCCAAACGGCCTGAGACCCCTCCTCCCATAGAAGCCCCCTTGAAGAACCAGGCCCCTCAAATGGTTCCCCCTTAGCGATAGAACCCCCAAGATTCATCCCCCGTCGAGATCAAAATATGGTGCGCAACGGACAAGTCTTCGCGACAGTTCTCATACAGGGCTTACTGGCTGGTATCTCCAAGCCTGCTCACAACGACTCCATTTCTTCCCGGACCCCCGGGAGTGCGCAATGCTGACCTGCGGCAACGTCAGATCCAATCAACAAAGCGTTCGCACAAGAACTGGGTCGAAATATCCTCGCGCGGTGCTGGCCTTCCTTTTTATTCTATGGATCGCTTCTGCCGCAGCAGCGCAGGCGACGTTTGCTCCTGCGGTGAATTACACCGCGGGAACCACGCCCTATGCCGTTGCTGCCGGGGACTTCAACGGCGACGGTAAAATCGACATCGCTGTTCCCAATATGGGCAGCAATAATCTCAGCATCCTCCTGGGAACCGGCAACGGGGTCTTTGGGGCTGCCACCAACTTCGCCACCGGCAACGGACCTTTGTTTGCCGCGGTTGCCGATCTGAACGGCGATGGCAAGCTTGACATCGTAACCGCAAATTGGAATGGCAACAATATCAGCGTCCTGATCGGAAACGGTGATGGCACCTTCAAGCCGGCGGTCAACTATGTTGCGGGAACAAACCCAAGAGACGTTGTCATCGCAGATCTGAATGGTGATGGCAAACTTGACCTGGTAGTGACCAATAACGGCAGTAACACCGTCAGCGTATTTCTGGGGAATGGAGACGGTACCTTTCAAAACCAGGTTACGTACGCGACCGGGAATTCACCGCGGGCTGTTGTAGTTGCCGATTTCAATAAAGACGGCAAGCTCGATCTGGCAGTTACCAATACGAATGACAATACTGTGAGCGTTCTGCTGGGCAATGGCGACGGCACGTTTGGCGCCCGCACCAGTTTCGCGACGGGAAGCCAGCCGTGGTTCCTGTCCACCGCCGACCTCAACGCCGATGGCAATCTCGATCTGATCATACCCAATTTCGGGTCTAATACCGTAAGTGTTCTGCTGGGCAATGGCAACGGTACCTTTCAGGCGCAGACAACGTTCGCGGTGGGAAACGCTCCGCATACGGCCGCGGTCTACGACTTTAATGGAGACGGTATTCTTGATCTATGTGTCGGCAATTCGAACAGCAGCAATGTAAGCATTCTGCTGGGCAATGGCAACGGCACCTTTCAGGCAGCAACCAATTTTGCAGTCGGCAACACTCCTACGGGCATGTATCTGGGAGACCTCAGCGCGGATGGCAAAGCCGACATAGCTGTCTCAAACATAAATGGCAACAATATCTCTGTCCTGTTAAACACGACCTCACCCTTCCCCAACATGACAATAACGGCGCCCGCAACGGCAACAGCGGGAACACCGTTCAGCATCACCGTGACAGTCAAGAGCGGCGGCAGCACCTATGCCGCCTATCGAGGCACGGTGCACTTTACCAGTTCAGACGGCCAGGCGGTCCTGCCGGCGAACTACACCTTTACAGCCGCGGACAACGGCACGCATACGTTCAGCAATGCTTTGACGTTGAAGACAGCAGGCAGCCAGACCGTTACCGCTACCGACACGCTCAACGCGGCTGATACAGGCGCGGCCACCGTCACTGTCAACCCCGGCCCGGCCGCGACGTTTGTGGTAACCGCACCGGCATCCTCCACAGCCGGAACGGCCTTTAACGTTACTTTGACCGCGAAAGATGCCTACGGAAATATCGCAACAGGTTATACCGGGACTGTGCACTTCACCAGCTCCGATGGCCAGGCAGGACTCCCCGCCAATTACACCTTCGTGGCTGGAGACAACGGCGTACACACTTTTACGAATGGAGTGACGCTGAAGACGGCGGGCAACCAGACGGTCTCGGCTACGGATACGGTAACGAATACGATCACAGGCACTTCCGGCAACATAGCAGTCAGCGCGGTCGCAGCGACGCATTTTTCAGTAACAGCGCCGGCTAACGCGAGCGCTGGAACCGCCTTTAGTATCACCGTCACGGCGCTCGATCAGTTTAACAACACTGCTATTGGCTACGCAGGAACCGTGCACTTCACCAGTTCTGACGGCCTGGCGACATTGCCCGCAAACAGTACCCTGACCAACGGCAGTGGCAGCTTCAACGTAACCCTGAAGACTTCAGGCAATCAGACCGTGACCGCCACCGACACCGTGACCAGTACGATTACTGGCACATCCGGCAACATCGCGGTCAGCGCAGCGGCGGCAACCCATTTCTCAGTAACAGCGCCAGCCAGCGCGACCGCTGGCACCGCCTTCAGCGTCACCGTCACAGCGCTCGATCAGTTCAACAACACTGCTACGGGCTACGCATGAACGGTACACTTTACCAGCTCGGATGGCCAGGCAACTTTGCCGGCCAACAGCACATTGACCAACGGCAGCGGCAGCTTCAACGTAACCCTGAAGACTTCAGGCAATCGGACCGTGACAGCTACTGACACCGTGACCGGCACGATCACTGGCACATCCGGCAACATCGCAGTCAGCGCAGCGGCAGCGACGCATTTCTCAGTAACAGCGCCAGCCAGCGCAACCGCAGGCACCGCCTTTAGTGTCGCCGTAACAGCGCTCGATCAGTTCAACAACACTGCTACGGGCTACGCAGGAACGGTGCACTTTACCAGCAGTGATGCCCAGGCAACTTTGCCGGCCAACAGTACACTGACCAACGGTACGGGCAGCCTCAACGTAACCCTGAAGACTTCAGGCAACCAGACCGTGACCGCCACCGATACGGTGACCAGCGCGATCACTGGAACCTCAAACACGGTGAACGTGACCTTTGCCGCAGGCGGAGCCACGCACTACACGGTAAGCGCTCCAGGCAGTGCGACCGCAGGAACTGCCTTCAGCGTGACCGTAACCGCCCAAGACCAGTTTGGCAACACCGTAACAAATTATGCCGGCACAGTGCACTTCACCAGCTCGGATGGCCAGGCGACTTTGCCAGCCAACAGCACATTGACCAACGGCACTGGCAGCTTCAATGTAACCCTGAAGACTTCAGGCAATCAGACCGTGACCGCGACAGATACCGTGACCAGCACGATCACCGGGACTTCGGGCAACATCATCGTCAGCGCAGCGGGGGCAACCCATTTCTCAATAACAGCGCCTGCCAGCGCGACCGCCGGAACCGCCTTCAGCATTACAGTCACGGCGCTCGATCAGTTCAACAACACCGCTGCGGGCTACGCAGGAACCGTGCACTTCACGAGTTCTGACGGCCTGGCGACATTGCCCGCAAATAGCACACTGACCAATGGCACTGGCAGCTTCAATGTAACCTTGAAGACTTCAGGCAACCGGACCGTGACAGCTACTGACACCGTGACCGGCACGATCACCGGCACATCCGGCAACATAGCGGTCAGCGCAGCGGCGGCAACGCATTTCTCAGTAACAGCGCCAGCCAGCGCGACCGCTGGCACCGCCTTCAGTGTCACCGTAACGGCGCTCGATCAGTTCAACAACACCGCTACGGGCTACGTAGGAACCGTGCACTTCACCAGCAGTGATGGCCAGGCAACTTTGCCGGCCAACAGTACCCTGACCAACGGCAGCGGCAGCTTCAATGTGACCCTGAAGACTTCAGGCAATCAGACCGTGACAGCTACTGACACCGTGACCGGCACGATCACCGGCACATCCGGCAACATCGCGGTCAGCGCAGCGGCGGCAACGCATTTCTCAGTAACAGCGCCTGCCAGCGCGACCGCCGGCACCGCCTTCAGCGTCACCGTCACAGCGCTCGATCAGTTCAACAACACTGCTACGGGCTACGCAGGAACCGTTCACTTCACGAGTTCTGACGGTCAGGCGACATTGCCCGCAAATAGCACCCTGACCAACGGCGCCGGTAGCTTCAACGTAACCTTGAAGACTTCAGGCAATCAGACCGTGACCGCCACCGATACGGTGACCGGCACAATCACTGGCACTTCCGGCAACATAGCAGTCAGCGCAGCGGCAACAACCCATTTCTCAGTAACAGCGCCAGCGAATGCGGCTGCGGGAACTGCCTTCTCGATCACCGTCACGGCGCTTGATCAGTTCAACAACACTGCTACCGCTTATGCCGGGACGGTGCACTTCACCAGCAGTGATGGTCAGGCAACTTTGCCGGCCAACAGCACATTGACCAACGGCGCCGCCAGCTTCAACGTAACCCTGAAGACTTCAGGCAATCAGACCATGACCGCGACCGATACCGTGACCGGCACGATCACGGGCACATCCGGCAACATCGCGGTCAGTGCAGCGGCGGCAACCCATTTCTCAGTAACAGCGCCAGCGAGCGCGACCGCCGGCACCGCCTTCAGCGTTACAGTCACGGCGCTCGATCAGTTCAACAACACTGCTACGGGATATGCCGGAACCGTGCATTTCACCAGCACTGATGGCCAGGCAACTTTGCCGGCCAACAGTACACTGACCAACGGTACGGGCAGCTTCAACGTAACCCTGAAGACTTCCGGCAATCAGACCGTGACAGCCACTGATACGGTGACCAGCACAATCACTGGGACCTCAAACACGGTGAACGTGACCTTTGCCACAGGCGGAGCCACGCACTACACGGTAAGCGCTCCAGGCAGTGCAACCGCAGGGACTGCCTTCAGCGTGACCGTAACCGCCCAAGACCAATTTGGCAACACCGTAACAAATTATGCCGGCACAGTGCACTTCACCAGCTCGGATGGCCAGGCAACTTTGCCAGCCAACAGCACATTGACCAACGGCACTGGCAGCTTCAATGTAACCCTGAAGACTTCCGGCAACCAGACTGTGACCGCCACCGATACCGTGACCAGCACGATCACCGGTACATCCGGCAACATCGCAGTCAGCGCAGCGGCAGCGACGCATTTCTCAGTAACAGCGCCTGCCAGCGCGACCGCCGGAACCGCCTTCAGCATTACAGTCACGGCGCTCGATCAGTTCAACAACACCGCTGCGGGCTACGCAGGAACCGTGCATTTCACCAGCTCGGATGGCCAAGCGACATTGCCCGTAAACAGCACACTGACCAACGGCAGCGGCAGCTTCAATGTAACCTTGAAGACTTCAGGCAACCAGACCGTTACCGCCGCCGATACGGTGACCGGCACGATCACGGGCACATCCGGCAACATTGCAATCGGCGCAACGGCAGCAACCCATTTCTCAGTAACAGCGCCAGCCAGCGCGACCGCTGGCGCCGCCTTCAGTGTCACCGTCACAGCGCTAGATCAGTTCAACAACACCGCTGCAAGCTATGCCGGCACGGTGCACTTCACAAGTTCTGACGGTCAGGCGGCATTGCCTGGCGACAGCACGCTTGCCAGTGGATCGGGCAGCTTCAATGTAACCTTAAAAACAGCCGGCAACCAGACCATTACAGCTACCGATACAGTCGCTAACACCATCACCGGAACGTCGAATACAGTGAATGTGACCTTTGCCAGCGGCGGAGTCACGCATTATTCCGTTACCGCACCCGCAAACGCTACGGCGGGCACGGCATTCAGCGTCACCGTGACCGCACAAGACCAGTTTGGGAATACGGTCACGAACTATCCAGGCACGGTGCGCTTCACCAGCTCTGATCTTCAAGCGACGTTGCCGGCCAACAGCACACTAACCAACGGCGCCGGCAGCTTCAACGTGACCCTGAAGACGGCTGGCAATCAGACCATCACGGCTACCGATACGATCACTAACACCATTACCGGAACGTCGAACGCTGTGAATGTGAGCTTTGCCAGCGGTGGAGCGGTCCAGTTGCAGGTAACGGCTCCAGCCACTGCAACAGCGGGTTCGGCATTCAGCGTGACCGTTACGGCACAGGACCAGTTTGGGAATACGGTCACCACCTACGCCGGCACAGTACACTTCACCAGCAATGATGGCGCCGCGAGCCTGCCGGCCAACTATACCTTTGTTGGCGGCGATAATGGCGCGCACAGCTTTGCCAATGGTGTCACGTTGAACACGACCGGCAGCGGCACCGTAATTGCCACCGATACAGGAAACAGCAGCATCACCGGGATGGCGACCGTCGCAGTCAAGAGCAGCACCACGACAGCGGTGGCATCTTCGGCCAATCCGGCCCTGTCGGGCAGTTCCGTGACCTTCACGGCAACCGTAACGCCGGCAAGCGCGACGGGCACAGTGAATTTCTTCGACGGCGGCATCAACATTGGCAGCAACACGCTGAGCGGCGGCGTGGCTGCGTTCTCTAGTTCTTCGTTGGCGCTGGGCAACCACACGATCACCGCGGTTTATAGCGGAGATGCCAACAATCTGGGCAGCACCTCACCGGTGCTGGTTGAAAACGTCAAAGCCAGTTCAACGACCAGCGTTTCAAGTTCAGTGAACCCCTCGGTCTTCGGACAATCGCTGACCTTTACCGCGACAGTAACTGGATTGCCGCCGGCGAGCAGCACGCCGACCGGCACAGTCACTTTCATGGATGGAGCAACAACTCTGGGCACGGGAACACTCAGCGGATCCAGCATGAGCGCGCAGGCTACGTTCACGACCTCGGCTCTCTCGGTTGCCTCGCATCCAATCACAGCGGTCTATGGCGGAGACTTCACTTACCTGGCCAGCACCTCATCGCCGCTGGCGCAGACAGTGAACCAGGCAGCGACAACAACCACCATCACCAACTCGTCACTGAACCCTTCAACCTATGGACAATCCGTCACCTTGACTGCATCCGTTACGGTGACAGCGCCTGCCGTAGGCACGCCCACCGGCACAGTAACCTTCAAGGACGGTTCTACGGCTCTGGGGACGGGCACAGTGAACGGGTCGGGAACCGCTACCCTGGCCACCTCAGCCATAGTCGCAGGCAATCGCACCATTACTGCGGTCTACAACGGCGATTCGAGCTTTGCCGGCAGCACATCGCCAGGCTTCCTGCAGACAGTCAACCAGGCAAGCACTTCCACCACGCTGGCCGCCAGCACATCATCGTCAGTCTTCGGACAATCGGTGACTTTCACCGCTACAGTGGTGGCGGTGGCGCCGGGATCGGGAGTTCCCACCAACACGGTGCAGTTCATGGATGGCTCCAATCCTCTGGGATCTCCGGTTGCCTTGGACGCTTCCGGCCAGGCACAGTTTGTCCCCTCTTCGCTGGCCTTGGGCGCGCATCCCATCAGCGTCGTCTACGCTGGCGACACCAACTTCATCAGCAGTACATCCAACACCGTGGTCGAAAGCGTGAATCAGGCAAGCAGTTCAGCGGCTGTGGCTTCTTCAGTCAATCCCTCGGTGTATGGCCAGGCAGTCACATTCACGGCCACGATAACGCCTGTAGCTCCATCAACCGGCGTTCCCACCGGAACGGTAACGTTTAAGGACGGCGGCATCACTCTGCCGAGCGGCGCCGTCAATTTGGATAACACCGGCCATGCCTCGCTGACGCCTGCCACGCTGTCAGTCGGCAGCCACACCATCACAATCGTCTATAGCGGAGACACAAACTACAGCGGCAGCAACGGTTCGCTGCCCACGCAGGCTGTGAATGCGGCGGACACGACGACCGGCGTCACTTCATCGGTCAACCCCTCGACCTTCGGCCAATCGGTGACCTTTACAGCCACAGTGGCCGCCGTGCTGCCCGCAACAGGCACCCCCACCGGAACCGTCACCTTCAAAGATGGAGCCAGCAACATCGGCGCCGGAACGCTCAACAGCAGCGGCGTTGCCACCTTGACGACCTCCACTCTGGCGGTTGGCAACCACACTATTACCGCGAGCTACGCCACAGACGGCAACTTCAACAGCAGCACGGGAGCGCTGAGCACCAATCCCCAGGTGGTCAATCAGGGCAACTCAACTGTCGCGGTTAGCTCCTCGGCTAATCCCTCCGTGTTTGGCCAGACGGTCACGTTTACCGCGACCGTGACGCCGTCCAATGCCACCGGTACAGTTACCTTCAAGGATGGCGCCTCGACGCTCGGAACCATGACGCTCACCAGCGGCACGACGACATTTGGCATCTCGGCGATGGCCGTGGGCAGCCACACTATTACGGCGGTCTACAACGGCGACAGCAATTACACGAGCAGCAATGGTTCGCTCAACGGCAATCCGCAAGTGGTTAGCCAGGCCAGCACAAACGCCAGTGTGACCTCTTCGGCAAATCCCGCGGCCTTCAACCAGTCGGTCACGTTTACGGCAACGGTAACCGCGGCCTTGCCGGGCGCTGGCCTGCCAACAGGAAACATCCAGTTCATGGATGGCTCCTCGCCTCTGGGCGCCCAGATCGCGCTCAATGGTTCGGCCCAGGCGACGTATGTGACTTCGTCGTTGTCGGTGGGCAGCCATGCGATCACCGCGGTTTACAGCGGTGACAGCAGCTTCCTGGGCGGCACATCGCCTACTCTGAACCAGACAATCGAGGGAGCAGATGTTGCGGTCACGCTGATGCATTCGCCCAATCTCGCTCATCTTGGCGGCCAGCTTACTTTTACCGCGACCGTGATCAACAATGGGCCAAGTTCGACGAATGTGACCTTCCAGCAGACCTTCGCAGGAACCTACTACGTGGTTTCGTCCACTGCTACGCAGGGATCATGCAGCGGCGCCGGACCGGTCAACTGCGATCTGGGGACGCTGACCAATGGGCAAAGCGCCATGGTCACGGTAGTTGTGGTTCCCTATCGCTTAACCAGGACGATTGTGGCCACTGCGACAGCAACCTCCAGCGTGACCGATCCAAACCTGGCGAACAATACCGCCGACGATACGGCGAATGTGCGCTTCTTGCCCTTCCGGCACTAAGCGCCACGAGAGGAACCGTCACAGGAACGACCCAGGTCTTTTAAGTTTGTCCGATTTACTCTGCATCGGCGGCGCACCACGCTGATGCTGGTAGGCAGCGCCGGTACCCTCATACCGGCGCTTTTCCATTTGGGATAACCGGCAAGTGCTTATCGAACAGGCCGGCTTTGCCGGCCGGCCCTTGTACCAATTCCTGCATTAATTTTAGTGCATGAGTCTGCTATCCTATACTGCGGTGACCATCACTATCCTGTACGTGATTTTGGTGATTTGCACATGCGCGCTGCTGTGCGTGGGAATCGCCATGTATATGCGCGTACGCCGGCTGGCCCGGGCTTCAGACACGCAATTTTGCCGTGCTGTGAAAGATGTTGCTGAACAGACCAGCGATCAGCAGGAGCACAACACAGCAGCCGCAACCGAAGCCGCACAATAATCTTTATACAAGGAATGTCATCCTGAACGAGGGCGAACGCCCGAGTCGAAGGCCCCCCGAGGATGTTTAGGTTGCCCATGTCGTATCAGGGAATTTCCTGAAAAATTCGTTTCAATATTTACAATTTCAAAATGCCAACTTCAACTTCATCTCCCGTGAACGAAAAAGTGCGCACGATCAGCGTGGCGCACAGTCCCGACTCCGACGATGCATTCATGTTCTACGCCCTGGCCACAGAGAAGGTCCGCGTTCCCGGCCTGCGTTTTGAGCATACGCTTTGCGATATTGAAACCCTGAACCGCAAGGCGCTGGAGGGGTTTTATGATGTGACCGCCATCTCCTTCCACGCTTATCCTTATCTACAGCAAAAGTATGCCCTGCTGCCCAGCGGCGGCAGCGTCGGCGAAGGCTATGGACCGATGGTGGTCGCGCCGCGTTCGATTTCTCTCGACGCCATGAAGCAAAAGCTCATTGCCGTCCCCGGCGCCATGACCACTGCGTATCTGGCGCTGAAGCTGTTCGCTCCGCAGATTCGCACGGAAGTTGTGCCCTTCGACAAGATCATTCCGCAGGTTCTCGCGGGCAAATATGAAGCTGGACTCATCATCCATGAGGGCCAGCTCACCTTCGCCAAAAGCGGATTGCACAAGCTGCTGGATCTGGGCGCGTGGTGGCGCGAGACCACAGCTCTTCCCCTTCCCTTAGGAGGCAATGCCATTCGTCTCGATCTCGGTGACAATCTTATGCGCACCGTAGGCAAGGCATTGAAAGATAGCATCCAGTATGCTCTCGACCATCGCCCTGAGGCGCTGGCCTATGCCATGCAATTTGCCCGCGACCTCGATTCCAATCTCGCCGACCAGTTTGTGGGCATGTACGTGAATGACCGCACGCTCGACTATGGCGAAGACGGCCGCCGGGCCATTACGCGTCTTTTAGAAGAAGGCTTCAAGGCCGGCATTATTCCCCACCGGCCGAAGGTGAGATTCGTAGATTAACCTCTGCGATACTCCGCGTCCTCTGCGGTTTAAATTGTTCAAGCTATTGCGGAACGTATCTCGCTTTGGGAGCGATTCCGTCAATACTTTTAGGCGCGGCCCGATTAGCAGGCGTGCAGGTTGTGGAGCCCGTCATCTGCGGAGCTTCGCCGTCTTTGCGTGTGAACTCATAAACACGCATGCTGTAACAAAGGTCATTGCTGGGAGCGTCCTGAGGCCGGTTATCTCCTAAGGTCACCTTCGGATTTGCGCTGTTCATTCCGGCGTGCGTTAGATTTGAAACCTCTGCGAAATCGAACCCTGAAGCTTGCGCTAAATCAAACTTGTTTGGCTTGCCCGCGATGTTGATCGGCGCCTTTGTCGTTTGTGCGAACAGTGTTTGGAAAGAAGCTGCCAGAACCAACGTTCCCAGAATCAGTTTGGTCAATCGCATAAATACCTCCGCGAAAATTTCAACGATTTAGGAATCTTCCTGCCTCTGCGGTCCTCAGCGTCCTTAGCGGTTAGCTTACGCCAGCACTGCGTCCGTCTGGTAATACTTGCCGATCAGGATGCCGATCTCGATGGCAGAGTTAATATCCAATCCCTCGAATTCAAAACCGGTGCGGCGAATATCGGCGTAGCGCACGATGACTTTCACCGGGAGCCGCATATTTTCGCTGCGGTCAACCAGGATGAGTTTGTGTTTCTTGCCTTCCTTGAATTCTTTTTCCGTTTCCGGCTCCATCATGAAGCCGCCGCGCGAGAGCTGGCGCAGCACGCCGACGCGTTTGCCTTTCTCATCGGTCACATGGACCTGGGCGGTGTAGGAAACGTCTACGCGCTCATGGCGGCGGCGCTCCCCGGTAATGGATTTGGCGGAAAAAAGAGGCTTCATTGCATGGGCTCCGGAAATGAAAAAGTAGGGTCTATATCAACAGCACGCTGCTGGCGGCTCTAAAGCGGATTTTAACCCAGTTCGCATCTTTTCGTACCTGCTAATATTGTATTTTTAAAAGCATCAACATTCAGCTCCAAGCTCTCAGCTACAAGCAGGACTTTTTGGAATGGACTCGGCAATTCGTACTCGCAATCTACGCAAGGTTTACAACTCACATCCGCCGGCCGGCGCGGCGCGTGGCGATGCTTCCGCCTCGGCCGGCAAGCGCAATAAAGATTCCAAACCTCAGATCACGGCGCTCGATGGCATTGACCTCGACGTTGCCCCCGGCGGGATCTTTGGACTACTCGGCCCCAATGGGGCGGGCAAATCCACGACCGTAGGCATTCTGACCACGCGCGTGCGTCCAACCAGCGGCACAGCCTGGATCAGCGGATACGATGTCTGGCAAGACCAGACCGCCGCCAAGCGCCAGATCGGGGTCGTGGCCCAGCGCCCCAACCTGGATTTTTCGCTTACCGCCCGCGAGATTCTGCTCTTTCACGGAGCCTATTTCGGCCTGAGCTCGCGCGAGCGGACAGAGCGCGCCAATGGCTTACTCGCCCGCTTCCAGTTGACCGACCGCGCCGACCAGCTTGTCCGCGGATTCTCCGGCGGCATGATGCAACGCGTCTCGATTGCCCGCGCCATGATGCACGACCCGCAGGTCTTGTTCCTCGATGAGCCCAGCGTTGGCCTCGATCCGCAAACCCGGCTGCTGCTGTGGGAGATCATCCGCGAGTACAACCAGAAGGGCCGCACCATCCTGCTCACCACGCACAACATGGAAGAGGCGGATACGCTCTGCCGGCAGCTCGCCATCATTGACCATGGCCGCATCATCGCGTCGGGTACGCCCGCCGAGCTGAAAGCTTCGATCCCCGGCGGATTTCTTCTGCGCCTCCGCTTTGGAAGTCATTCTGCGCCGCTGCTGGAGCGCCTCGCCACTTTGCCGGGCGTAACTGAGGTGCGTCCCGCAGGAGACGCTGGAGCCGATCTCTACGCCAGTCGCGGCGGCTCCCTGATTCCCGAGGTTGTGAACGCCGCCGCGGCCTTTGGCGTGGAGCTGTCAGACGTACATATTTCCGAGCCCAGCCTCGAAAACCTGTTTCTCCATCACACCGGCAGGAGTTTGCGCGAATGAACGGTAAAACTTTCCTGGCGCTGCTGGCCCGCGATGTGCACGTGGCCCGGCGCAACCTGGTTCCACTGCTATTCCAGACCTTTCTGCAGCCGCTGTTGTTCGTCCTTATTTTCGGACGCGTCATGGTGGGCAGCGGTTATATGCCTGCTACTTACAAGAGCCTGCTGCTTCCCGGCATCATGGCCATCAGCATGGTGTTCACCGGAATCTGGTCTGTCGCCATGCCGCTGATCGCAGAGTTCCAGTTCACCCGCGAAATTGAAGACCGCCTTCTGGCCCCGATTGCGACCTCCTGGGTTGCGGTGGAAAAGGTGGTGGCCGGTCTGGTGCAGGCCTTGGTCGCCGGCTTGGTGGTGGTTCCGCTGGCGTGGATCATCCTTCGCCCCGGATTGGAGTTGCACCTCGACCATCCGCTTCTCTTCGTCTGCATCACCCTGCTGGTGGCAAGCTTCTCAGCCTGCGGAGGCCTTGCGCTAGGTTGCAGCGTAGATCAGCAACACATCGGCCTGATGTTCAGTATGGTCCTGACGCCGATGATATTTTTGGGCTGCACCTACTACCCCTGGAGCGCGCTAAAAAACTTTCCCATCCTGCAGAAACTGGTTCTCCTAAACCCGCTCGCCTACGCCAGCGAAGGACTGCGGGCAACGCTGGTCCCCCAGTTCCCCCACCTGTCGCTCCCCTTGATTCTGACGGCCCTGGCGGTATTCGATGTCCTGCTATTTGTAGTCGGCATCCGGCAGTTCAATAAAAAAGCCGTCGGCTAACCGCGGAGGCGCCGAGACGCGGAGGTTGGTTGGGTTGCGTCTGTATCTCGCTTGTTTCTGTTTGCTCTCTCCTTGTAGCTTGTAACTTGCAACTTGTAGCTTGTAGCTTGGAGCTTGGCACTGAGAACCGAGAACTGAGAACCGAGAACTGCCGTTGAGTAGTCGCCCCCTCCCCCCTATTACTTTAAGTAGTCTTTTTGCAGGTAAATTCTTTCGATTCAGAGACATACGGAGAACAGCGGAGTAGTGTAATGAGCACTCTCAGGAAGGCTTGTGAACAAGGATTTGTGTTCAGGGCGGGGACATATGGGCCTGTCCTGGCGAAGCCGAAAGGCTGTCGGAAAAGCGCAATAGAAATTGCGCCCCTGAAAGCGGCGAAGCTTGCTTTTGGCGAGGCAGATACTCCAACAGTTGGGCTGCATACGTGAGGCCGGAAAGCTAATGCGGATCCCCGCCCCAATGGCATCTATTTTGGACGATTTGGCAATTTCTACAGCTGCACTGAGCGAAGAGGAGTTGTGGAAACGCCTAGAGGAACAGCATGTTCGTGCCCGCCGAATTGAAGAACTTGTTACTGAACTGGAACGAAAGCGACTACGGGATGCGGGA
Organism: Terriglobales bacterium; assembly: GCA_035487295.1. Classification (GTDB taxonomy): domain Bacteria; phylum Acidobacteriota; class Terriglobia; order Terriglobales; family Acidobacteriaceae; genus QIAW01. The sequence continues at coordinate 75,890 of DATHMH010000041.1, read as the reverse complement.
AGACCTAAGCTTGCGGAGGCAGTTCAGCGAATCAGCAAACGTGATTGCGGCGCCGGATATGACGTAATGTCCTTCGAACTAGACGGGGCATTTCGTTATATCGAAGTAAAATCATCAACGGGAAAATCGATTCGATTCTTTTGGTCGGCTACGGAGCGCAATTGCGCAAAGAAAAATCTCAATTATTGGATATACTTCATTCCGCTGGCACAGCATGCGAGCGCAACACGTTGCTCAGTTATTAGGATCCAAAACCCACTCGCACAAATCGCATCGGGTGACTTGATCGAGGAGAGCACAAATTGGCTTGTTATGGGTGTGGAGAACTGTAGGAGTCACGTTGTGGAACGCGTGAAAATTTGATTTGACTGGCATAAACGCGATGCGAGAGCTGCTGTCGGCGATTGACGCTTAGAAAAGCGCTCCGCTTTGCTGCGCGCTGGCCCCGCAGAGCGAGGCAGTGCGGAAAGGGAATTTTTTTATGCTTGCCCAGACCTTACGGTCCTCGGTTCACCCGCGAGGTGGGTTCCGTCATGGTTGAAACCATGACCTGCCAATCATAATGGCGCCCTGCCGGGCTCAAGAAAGTTGCCAGTATCCGGTTGCCAATGACAAGCAAAGGCTTGGAGCTGAAACCTTGGAGTTAAGAGCTTATAGCTGCTTCACGTGATATCACTTTGTTCACTTCTGACTCGTTCTGGGGCATCATTGAGAAGGGCTTTGTCCCCAGGATCTTTGACAAAAGACAGTTTCGGGAGCCAGATCCTTCGGCTGCGCTCAGGATTTCGCCTCGCGTCTTAGACGCCGCGAGAACGGCTCAGGGTTCGAGTCTACGGCTTTTTACCGGGAGAGGTTCCGGTTTCGCTCACCGGCCGCAATTCGATTGGGGTCAGCCTTCCCGCGTCGCTCCGGAGAGGCTCATGATCCCTTGTTCTGCCGCAAATTCTCTTGCGAAACAAGGCTCTGCATTGGTCTCGGGCACTACTCCGCTTTTCCCCGCAAGCCGCTGGATAAGAAAGGTTTATCTCGCCGGAGACTACTTCGAGTAATAGGGGGTGGGGGAGACTACTCAAGGGCAATTCTCGGTTCTCAGTTCTCGGTTCTCAGTGCCAGGCTCTCAGCTTCAGGGAACAGCTACAAGTTGCAAGCTACAAGGCCGGCGGAGAGTCTCTCAGAGAATGCCTTGCGGCGGCATGGGCAGCCGAAATATCCTCTGGATGCTTCGCGCTACGCGCTCAGCATGACAAGCCCCTCAAAGTATTCCTCAAGCACACAACCCGTTCGCCTGTCCCGGTGCGACGTGGGGCCCGGCTTGGATTACACGATTACGGCTTGCACAATGAACCAATGATCCGATTACCCGATGACTCAATCCGCATTGATCCGCGTGCATCTGCGGCGAAAAGGTCTTCCCTGGTGTCCTTCGTGGTTTTCCTTTGCGCCCTTTGTGGTTAAACTTTGTATCGATGCCCTTCCCTTCGCCCCAAACTCTGCTCATCGACGCTGACGATACTCTGTGGGAGAACAACATTTATTTTGAGCGGGCGGTGGCAGATTTTACCTCGTTTCTTAACCACCGCGAGTTCACGCCGGAGCAGGTTAGGGAGAAGTTGAACGATGTGCAGCGGGAATGCATCCGCAGGCATGGATATGGGTTGAACAGCTTTGTGCGGGCGCTGGTGGATACTTTCGAGCGTCTTTCCGTCGAGCCGCTTACGCCGGCGCTGCGGGAGACTATCCACGGCTTTGCGCGGGCCATTGCGGAGCAGCCTATCGAGATCATCCCCGGCGTGGAAGATACGCTGGCTTACCTCAGCCCGCGCCACCGGCTGATCCTTATGACCAAGGGCGACCGGCTGGAGCAGTCGGGCAAGATTGAGCGCTCGGGGTTGCAGCGGCACTTTGAATCGGTCGAGATCGTTGCGGAAAAAGATACGCCCATGTATACGGCCATCATTCAAAAACATAACCTGCAACCCGGCATTACATGGATGGTCGGCAACAGCCCCAAGTCAGACATTAACCCCGCGCTCGGGGCCGGCCTGCATGCCGTGTTTGTGCCCCACGACAATACCTGGGCGCTGGAGCACGAGGAGTTGTGCCAGGCGCCGCAAGGCTGCCGGCTGCTGGTGCTTGAGCGTTTTGATCAGCTTTGTGACAACTTTTAGGACGTGTCAGGGTTGGAGTGAGAGCAGTTGGCATTTGGCAGTTGGCTGTTGGCGCTGGGCATTTATGTGAAGTGCGGGTGATGAGCGTAGAGCAATTCATCCAAGCGATTTTCTACGCGCTCCTCCCGCTTTGCGGGATGCGCGCGGGCCTGCGGCGCGGTCGAAAACGCATTCGAACTCCAGTCAGGGCGTCGTCCCTTGCGGGACTGTGTCTCTCCTCGCAAGTGACCCAGCGCTGGAAGCGCTGGGCTATAATACGCCGCCCCTGCCGGGGCTAACTCGAAAGGCGACCATCCCCCGGATTTTTTCCTTGTGCTCTGCACTCACCACTTCATGTGGATGCCTAGGGGCCAAATGCTAATTGCCAAGTGCTAAATGCGATTCCTCGACGTTAACCAAATGGGAACCCGGGACTCGCGCTTTGTTATTAATTCGGCAATACTCTTATTAATGTTGTAAGTGGTTTGTCTGTCTTGTCGTCCCGGGTGCAATGACAACGAAATCCACACAATCGCGTCTTCTTCTGCTTACCTACCGCTGCCTGGCCGAACTGGGGCCCATGCTGGCGGGGGAGCGTGACTTCAATGAAGCGGCCCAGACCATGCTGCGCGCCATGATGGAAGCTGTAGGCGCGCGCGAGGGGGCGCTGCTCACCTTTTGCCAGACGCCGCCGCAGCTCAAGGTTGTTGCCTGGAGAGGGTATGCCCTCTTTCCCGAATCGGGATTCATGTCTTTGAACTCGCGGCAAGTGCGCGCGCTGGAGGCTGCGCCTGGTCCGGTGAATACAGCGGCGCATGAGCGCGAAAAATTCCTCAGCGCTTATGGCAATGTGCATCCGGAAATGTTCAAGTGCATCCTGCCGCTGCGGGTGGGGGCCAGGCTGGCGGGAATCGTGGGCCTGGGCTGCCGCGTGGAAGATGACTCCGCGAAAGGCCACGCCGGTTATGGAGCGGAAGAGCTCGAAGCGCTGACGGCTTTTTCGCATTACGTTGCGCTGGCGGTGCACAACCACAACCTTACGGAGTCTTTGCAGCGCGGGGTGGTGGAGCACCTGCACCTGCTGGATTCGGTGCACAAGTTTTGCGATCAGGCGATGGAAGTTTTCGCCTCGGCCATTGACGCCAAGGAATACCGCAGCAGTCCGCACTCGTTGCGGGTGGGGCGGTATGCCGCGGCCCTGGGATCGGCGCTGGGGCTCAATTCCAACGAAGTTGCCGAGCTGCGCGCCGCGGGTTATCTGCATGACATCGGCAAAGTGGCTGTGGACAAACACCTGTTTATGAAGGCGGCGCCGCTCGATCCGGTGGAGTTTCGCGAGGTGGCCGACCACACCTTAGTGGGGCACCGCATCGTTTCGGGAATCAAGTTTCCCTGGCCGGGAATTGCCGACGTGGTGCGCTGGCACCATGAGCGATCCGATGGCTCGGGATATCCTGACAACCTGCACGATGGCGAAATTTCACAGACGGTGCGAATCATCGCCGTGGCCGATACCTTCGATGCCATGACCAGCGACCGGCCTTACCGCAAGACCATGCCGTTGGAGAAGGCGCTCGGCGAAATTGTACGCAGCTCGCCGGCGCAACTCGACGCGCAGGCGGTCAACGCTTTACTCAAACTGGTGCGAGGTGAGGCGGTGGGTTATGGGCCGCGCTTTCTCGATCCGCAGGTAACCTGCAATATCCCTCCCACCGTGGTTGATCACCTCGCCTCGGAGCTGAAAACCAAAGCCAGCCAGGGACGCTCGTATTCGGGACTGGCGGGATAAAAGCAGTTCTCGTGGCTTGCAGCTTTCAGAATACTCGCTCCGGCGTGATGAGCTATACAAGCATGATGAAAAATGTTATGAAACCTGCATGGATTTGTCTGCCCTAACCCTTTTGCTCCCTCGCCGAATCAGCTTGCCGGGTGGTTTTGATGTTAACCTGCAAATCCTGCTGCGCTGGGTACACTTCGTTGCCGGCATTACCTGGCTGGGATTGCTCTACTTCTTCAACCTGGTCAATATTCCATTCATGAAAGAGATCGAGGGCCCGACCCGATCGAAGGTGGTGACCGCGCTGCTGCCGCGAGCGCTGTGGTGGTTCCGCTGGGCCGCGGTGGTAACCGTTTTAGCCGGCATCTGGTACTGGATGATGATTGTTCATACCGACGCGCACAATGGGCAGGCAAGCGGCGGCATGGCCATTGGAAGTTTTTTCGCCATCTGGACGGCTGTCTTCGCGGTTGAGATGGCGATGCTGATGGGTCCTGCGGAAGCTCTCAGAAAAGGTCTGGTGCTGGGAGTGGTGATGGGCGTTAGCGTAGTCGCGGCTAGCTACCTTTATCTGGCGCTGAACTCACATGGATGGGAGAGCAATCACCTGCTCTCTATCGGCATTGGCGGCGGACTGGGCTGGTTCATGCTGCTGAACGTGTGGGGAATCATCTGGCGCGCCCAGAAAAAAATTATTCGCTGGACCAACGAAAGCACCGCCAATGGAACACCGATGCCGGCCGAGGCTGCGAAGCTCGGACGGCTGGTCTTTCTGGTGTCACGGATAAATTTTGCGCTCTCGTTTCCCATGCTGTTTTTCATGGCGGCGGCGAGTCATTATCCGATGTTTTAACAGCAGTTCTTGGTTCTGAGTGAAGTAGCATTCAGCACTCAGCGTTCAGCCCCGAAACAAGCATTTTGCACTTATCAGTTAGAATTTGGCCCCTAAACAGTTTGGATTGGCCGGTCGCATCAGCTCATTTGATATTCAGCCCTCACGGCTGTGCCACGCGAAACTCGCGCTGCAAATCTTTCCCTAAGTCATTGATAAGAGAAGGGTAATCCATGCGATTTGCAACACTTCAAAAAACGATAAAGCACTGCTCTGCACAACTTTTCACTTCTGCCCGGTTTTAATATGGGATAGAGTTCGCTTGGATGGAACTGTTTACGAGGTGTATATGCTGCGTCGCTTGACGAGCGCGAAATTCACCCTTCTTACGAAATTTACTTTTTTGTTGATCGTGTTAGCACTCAGTTTAGGCGCATCGGTTCTCATCGGCGCCGATAAAAAGAAAAAATCAAACAAAGCTTCGGAGCAATCGAGCGCAGCCGCCAGCATTCCGCAGATGGATGAAGAAAAGCGGGCGCTGCATGTGCTGAACCGGCTGACCTTCGGTCCGCGTCCCGGGGACGTTGACCTGGTAAGCAAGATGGGTGTGGATCAATGGATCGAGCAACAGCTTCATCCTGACACTATCGATGATTCAGCGGTAGGAGCGCGCCTGGCGCCGCTTCGCACCCTGAACATGAGCACCAAAGAGATTGTTGAGAGCTTCCCGACTCCCCAAACCATCCAGGCTATTGCAACCGGAAGAATGGACCTTCCCTCGGACCCAACCAAGCGGGCAATCTATGAAGCCGCCGTAGCCAATTACAAGGCCGCACAAGAGCGAAAGAATGACAACAACGGCCAGCAAGGGAATCTGCAAGCGGCCGCAACGCAAAACCAGCAGGGCAACCAGCAAGCCGAAGATGCCAATGGTCCCAACCCGACCATGGCAGACCCGAACAACAGCAATGATATGGCAGCCAAGGCGAGACGCGAGGAGCGCCAGGAAGCGCGCATGTATGCCGAACTGAAGGGTCAGGAAATTCTCGACATGCAGCCCGACCAGCGTTACGACGCCATCATGAAGCTCTCGCCCGAGGAGCGCCAGGCGATGCTGCGCTCATTCAACAACAATAACGGAGACCGGCAGCAGCTTTTAAACGATCTTTCCCCGCAGCAGCGAGAGACGCTGATGGCGCTGACCAATCCGCAGCAGGTGGTTGCACTGGAGCTGCAGGAGGGCAAGATTCTGCGCGCGGCTTACAGCGAACGGCAACTGGAAGAGGTGATGACCGACTTCTGGTTCAACCACTTCAATGTATTCATCAACAAGGGCCCGGACCGATACCTGATTACATCCTACGAACGCGATGTGATTCGTCCGCATGTATTCGGAAAGTTTAAAGACCTGTTGCTGGCAACCGCACAGAGCCCGGCCATGCTCTTTTACCTGGATAACTGGCAGAGCGTAGGACCAAACTCTGACGTTGCGCAAGGCCGTGGGGGCAAGGGAAAGCGGCGCCGCAACTTCCGCCGCGCGCAGAACCAGGCGAAGAATAAAAGCCAACAGCAGCAGCGCCGCGGACTCAACGAAAACTACGCCCGCGAGATCATGGAGCTGCATACACTGGGCGTGGATGGCGGCTATACACAGAAAGACGTCACCGAGCTGGCCAGGATCCTGACCGGCTGGACTATCGACCAACCGCGGCTTGGCGGCGACTTTGTGTTCAATGAACGCTGGCACGAACCCGGCAAGAAAACCTTCCTGGGACAGACGTTCAAGGAAGGTGGGCAAAAAGAGGGTGAGCGCGCGATTGAACTGCTGGCGAAGAATCCTTCCACCGCTAAGTTCATTTCGCGCAAGCTGGCGATGAGGTTTGTCTCCGATACTCCTCCGCAGGCTCTGGTTGACCGGATGGCGCAAACCTTCCTCAAGAGCGACGGCGACATCCGCGAGGTGTTGCGCATCATGTTCAAGTCGCCGGAATTCTGGTCCGCGGATTCTTACCGCGCCAAGGTCAAAACGCCGCTGGAGTTTGTGGTTTCTTCGATACGCGCTACCAATGCGGACGTGACCAACGTGCAGCCGCTGGTGCAGACGCTCAACCGCATGGGAATGCCGCTGTACGGCATGCAGCCGCCTACCGGCTACTCGATGAAACAAGACGCCTGGGTCAATTCGTCTGCGCTGCTCGACCGAATGAATTTTGCCCTGGCCCTGGGCGGCGGCAGGTTGAACGGCATTCAAATCGATCCGCAACATATCTTTAACGGAACCGCGCCGCAAGACGCGGCCACCGCGCAGGCAGCGCTGGAGCAGGCGCTGCTGGCGGGGGACGTTTCCGCGCAGACTCATCAGACTATCGGCAAACAATTGAGCGATCCCCAGGTGACAGGACGCCGGCTCGACGATCCTTCGCGGCCGCCGAACGTGGGCGTTATTGCCGGGCTGATTCTGGGGTCACCGGAATTCCAGCGAAGGTAGAAGTTGGAAGTACGATTTACGATTTACGATTTACGATTTACGATCTGCGATTTACGATTTTTGAAATGTTCCAGGCTTGGAACTTCTTGATGAGAACGGGGTTAGAGTTTAGGTAGGTTTTCCGGCTAGCCCGTCAGGACTAGTGGTTTGTGAGGTTGTTATGTCGATTACACGCCGAGTTTTCCTGCGCAACAGCGCCATGGCTATGGTGGCAACCACCGCGGTACCCGCGTTTTTAGCGCGCGCAGTGTATGGAGCAGAGAGCGGCCCGCGCGGCAAGAAGAGATTTGTAGTGGTCTTTCAGCGCGGAGCGGCCGATGGGTTGAACATCGTGGCGCCGCATGGCGAGCGGAACTACTACGCCATGCGCCCGACCATTGCCATCCCGCGCCCGCAGAATGGCGTGGATGGGGCTGCCATTGATTTGGATGGCATGTTCGGACTGCATCCCTCGCTGGCGGCGTTCAAGCCGTTGTGGGACCAGAAACATCTTGCTATTGTGCATGCGGCTGGCTCGCCCGATGAGACCCGCTCGCACTTCGACGCGCAGGACTACATGGAATCGGGCACGCCCGGCGTAAAAGCCACCGAAGACGGATGGCTCAATCGCTGCCTGCACGAACAGATGGCGGCAGCGTCCGGCGGCGACGAGAAGTCCCCGTTCCGCGCTGTCGCTCTGGGCAATTCCCTTCCCCGGATTCTCTCCGGTACGGTGCCTGCGGTGGCTATTAATAATGTCAACGACTTCGGAGTAGGCGGACGCAATCCGAATGCCGCAGCCCTGGGCAATACGTTTGAATCCATGTACTCACAGTCGGTGGATGCGGTGCTGCACGGTACAGGCAACGAGACCTTTGAGGCAGTCAAGATGCTGAAATCCGCCGATCCTAATAGATATCAGCCAGCCCCGGGCGCCAACTATCCGCGTGGAGTATTTGGCGACCGCCTGCGTCAGACGGCGCAACTGCTGAAAGCAAACCTGGGCGTGGAAGTAGCGTTCACCGATATCGGCGGATGGGACCATCACGTGAACGAGGTGCCGCAGCTTAACAATATTCTGCGTGACTTCTCGCAATCGCTCGCCGCTTTCTGGACCGACCTGGGCTACCTCGCCGAAGACACGGTGATTATCACCATGTCGGAATTCGGGCGCACCGCCCGCGAAAACGGCAACCGCGGCACCGACCATGGACACGCCAACGTCATGTTTGTGCTCGGCGGCGAGGTGAAGGGCGGCAAGGTCTACGGGCATTGGCCGGGCCTGGAAAACGAACAGCTCTACCAGAACCGCGACCTGGCTTTGACAACGGACTTCCGCCGCGTGTTGGGCGAAGGCGTCTACCGGCACGTGGGCAATCACAACCTGGACGTGGTCTTCCCCGGCTTTGACAATTCCACCAAGAATTTCCTGGGATTTGTTTAAAGCAGTTCTCGGGTTCTCAGTTCCCGGCACCTCTCCTTATCTACGGCCCGTTTGACGATTCGTCAAATTGTCATAGAATTAAGTTCAGGGAAAATTCAATTGAATTTTTCTGTTTTTATGTTCTTTAAAAAGTTGGATGGCCCCGACCGCGTGTTTCCGAAGGCCGGTGCAGAATCATAACGAAGCCCAAAAATGAAAAAAATCGATGCAAAAGAGCGGCTGATTGTCGCCTTGGATCTTCCCGACATAAATGCAGCCAGGAACATGGTCGCGGAATTGAAAGATATCGTAACTTTCTTTAAGGTTGGTCTGGCTCTCCAGCTTGCTCCTGGTGTTGAGCAGTTCATTCACGATCTAATCGAAGACGGAAAGAAAGTTTTTCTCGATTACAAGTATTACGATGTTCCGGAGACTCTTAAGAAAGCCATATCCCAGGCGGCTCGGCTTGGAGTGTCTTTTCTTACAGTGCATGGATCTGGAGATCTTATAAAAGCAGCGGTCAGTGGAAAAGGCAATTGCGACCTGAAACTGTTCACAGTAACGGTTTTAACAAGCATGGACGCAAGTGATCTTGCGGAAATGGGCTACGTTAACTCCACGGTGGAGGAGCTTGTGCTTTTCAGGGCCCGCAAAGCGTTGGAAGCTGGTTGCGACGGAGTGATCGCCTCTGGCCGGGAAACAAAGAAAATTAAGGAGCTTTCCGGCAACAAGTTACTCGTCGTGACACCGGGGATTCGGCCCGAAGGCTATCCTGAAGACGATCAAAAGCGCAAGACGACTCCCACTCAGGCGATTCATGCTGGTGCAGATTACCTCGTGATTGGAAGACCCATAACAGATGCCGCAAGCCACTCTCAGGAAGCGGAAAAGATCTTAGCGGCAATGCAAGAGGCATTTGACAGCATCCCTCAACCAGTTTCGTTGGTGTGACAGATTTTGTTGAGGTGCTGGTGGATGTCTTCAATCCTTACAAGCGAATTAATTCCCATCAAAAAGCCGTCCGGATGTTTCAGGCTCAATCCTGAGCTGGAGATAAAAGCACGTCTAGCCAACGGATGAGTTGCTATCCTCTCTCAGATAGCCGCCCTCTTATCGAACTAGACGTGCTGCAATATGATGCAGCATTTCGCAGGCTATAGATACGGCTGCCTCAACTTTTGACAAAAATATGACAATTCCATTGTGGGAATCCTCCCTGCCCTTCTCCGTGAGGTAAATTGATGCCTTTCGATTTCGGAGCACACCTGAACGAAGATTCATTTACGTCTGAACTTGATTCTTGGCCCTGCAGCGTCTCTCATTGTGAGATTGCAGGCTTCCTGCAGGATGCGATAAGTGGAACGTTGGATTAGAGCCTGAATAATTCGCGTAGACGCTTGGTCTGAGCCCGGCTGACGGGGATTTCGGTTTGCTTCTTGTCATCCATCTTGACCTGGTAAGAACTTTTAAACCAGGGCACGACCTCGCGGATGCGGTTGATATTCACCAGGTAGGAGCGGTGCGCCCGCCAAAAGAGATTGCCGTCGAGCGATTCCAGCAACTCTTCCAGGGTGCGGCAGTTGGAGTGGCCTTCAACCTGCGATGTAACAACCGTGATGACGCCGTCTTCGATTGAGGCGAAGCAAATATCTTTTTGGTCCACCAGGATCATGCGTCCGGCGCTACGCAGCATGATTTTAGATACATGGTTCTGCGGGATCTGCGCTTCCAGCATCTTCACCAGCGAATCAAGCGTGCTGCTGGGATTCAACGGCGGATCGGATTGCAGGTTCTTCTTCGCCTTCTGCACCGCCAGGGCCACTCGTTTTTTATCAAAAGGCTTGAGCAGGTAATCCACCGCATTGACCTCGAAGGCCCTAACCGCATACTGGTCGAAGGCGGTGGCAAAAACAATCTGCGGCAGCGTGACTTTGCGGTCAATCAGCTTCTTGATTACGCCAAAGCCGTCGAGGCCGGGCATCTGGACGTCGAGAAAAACCAGGTCGGGAGTGTGCTCCTTGATCAGGTTCACCGCTTCCACGCCGTTTTTGCCCTGGGCGACAACTTCCACATCGCCCACCGATTTGAGCAAATAAGCCAGCTCGTCGCGGGCAAGCTGTTCATCATCAACGATCAATGTGGAAAGCGGCACGCTCACCAGTATAGTGAGCGCATTTTGCGAGCGTCAATAAGCCAAAATACAGTTCACCACGGAGAAGAATTGGGTCATCGGAGCATCGGGTCATTGAGTCATTGGGTAATCGGGTAATTGCAGAATTGAGTAATTGTATGGTGCGGTAGAAGCAGCCACTGAGAACTGAAACCACCTGGGGGCCGACAACCGAAAACTGCTTCCCAAATCCGCGTTGAGCTGCGTAAGTCTGCGGCGGAGACGTCTTTTGCCGGGTCCTGAGAATTTCCGCTTGACTCTGACGTTGCGTCAGGCCTGAGCATGGTCTGGAGATAACACATCTCAGGAGTTGAAAATGGCCTCTCCAAATCAGATCGCAATCGAAGAAGCGGCGGCGAACCAGGGACAATCTCTTCCCGCCAAGTTTTCTTTCCTCCTGAACCCCGTCATAGACCGTACCATTGCCGTGATCGCGTGCGCTCCGTTTCTCTGGCAGCTCTATCATTACTATCGGCAGTACGGCTTCGACACGCCCCGGATCTTTCTGGCGATCCATCTTTTGGCATTCGTCGTCCCCATGTTGTTTCGGCGGCCGCCGGTGCGGGTGACGCCCAATCCGCTCTACTGGCTGCTCGCATTTGTGGCCACCTATTGGACCCTGCTGACCGCGGGCTTTACCGGACCGGGCCGGCCGCTGGTCTCGCGAGGGCTTACGGGCCTGCTGGCATTGTTCGGGCTGGTGATCGTTATCGTTGCGCGCATCGAGCTGGGACGAAACATCGGCCTGGTGCCGGCGCAACGCAAGCTGATCACCAGCGGAATCTATGGCCTGGTGCGCCATCCGATTTATGCGGGCGGCTTTGTGCTGATCATTTCCGTGATGCTGCGTTCGTATTCTCCGCTCAACACCGTGCTTTTTTCTCTCGGGATCTTGTGGTTCGCCATCAAGAGCATTGTGGAAGAAAATTTCCTGCGCAGCGACCCCGAGTATGCCGCCTACATGCAGCGCGTGCGCTGGCGGTGGGTTCCGGGAATCGTGTAGGAGGTCAGAAACCTGAGTCTTCCGCGCAGGCTTTGCGGTCTATAAAAGCGAGAAGCGCTTCACGGGTGAGCTCACCCTGATGAAACAGGCGCAACGCTTCCACGAAGACAATATATTCTTGCGGAGAGGGCGGAACACTGCGAGGACGTATCTGCAAGAAGCGCACCTTTTCACCGTCAGCATAACTGATCTTGATCCATACGTAATACAGGTTGCGATGTTCAATATGTTCATCATATTCAATGTTAACGAGTGCGGAACGAGGCAGCTCCAGAATTTTGTCCGCTGAAAGTGCGTAGTGTTCGAGCAGGAAAAAACGAGATTTTGACATGCAGATCAGACCCGGCACCATGTGCAGCCAATTTTTTCGCTGCATAGCAGGCCACTGGAAACAAATCTCCTCACCTGGGTCCAGAGTAATGTTTTTCGCCATTTCCCCATCCATTGTCAATGCGTAGCGAGCCTTATAGCGCCGTGGCTGGTTGAAGGCGGCCTCCTTATGATGGTTCTGCAAGCGTCATTTGCCTCAGTCGACCGCTCTTTTGAATTCCGCAATCACTTCGATTTTTCCAACGATGTTCCGGTTCATCTCCGCCAGGTCCTCTGCTGGAATCCATAACTCCTGATGGATCGAGCTGCCCACTTTTTGCACAGGATACTGCGCACAGAATGCCGTTCGCACGGCAAATCGGGTCACGAAGCCCGAGCCGCTGTCTCTAACGTTCCAATCCCGGGCAATCTGGTGGGCATACTCCTCGTTCAGCACCGGATAGAAAATGGGCTGCTCCGGCAGTCGAGGCGGAAATTCCCGAAAGCCGCTGGCTGCGATCAGCTCCAACTCTTTCGGACCGACTGGCCGATACAGGATTGTTGTTTCTGCGCTCACGCCTGATTTCCGTATTTACTTTACAGGAATCCTGCATGCTCCGAGGTGATAGGAGTTTGGTTATCTTTGCGTCAAAGCACTACGGTGGGCATTGGCCTTCTTGATGAATCGCGAGATTTTATTGATAGGGAACGGCGCCAGATCGTCTTGCAGCCGGGCGGGCCAATGTTGCCGGTCTTTCCAGGCCTTTCGCATGCCGGCTTGGATATCGCGGTCGCCACCGGAGGAACGGTGCGAGAGTTCATTCCAGCGTTTGGCCAATGCCTGCGCTTTCTTGCCGGCCGGGTCTTCCGCCAGCGAGGCCTGCACATCGCGAAAAAGCTCAATCCACGCCGGCCAGACGGATGGAGACTGCTTTTGCAGTTGCGCCTTGTTTGCCCAGGCCTTATCGCTGTAATACTTTTTCATACTGTTGCGCAGCGCCTGGCCGATAAACTCGGTAATCTTCTCCATGTTGTGACGCGCAATCCGCTTGCGTTCGCTGACGGGCCAATGCTGGCGGTCGGCCCAAGCCTTTCTCCGTCCCGTTTTGATGCCCAGATCGCCGCCACTGATGCGGTCTGACAAGTGCATCCAACGCGTCGCCAGAATCTGTGCCTTTCTACCGGCGGGGTCTTCTTTTCGGTTGAGTGCAGTTTCTATTTCGCGGAGAAGGCCAAGCCACGCCTGCGACATCCGCTTTCTTGCTTTCAACGTAGACCGCTCCTGCAACTGGTTCCACTTGGCCCAGGCCTCGTCGCTGAAATACTTCTTCATGGAATCGCGGTTAGTCTGCATCTCAATCACTTCAATGATCTTTTTGAGGAGTGCAGCGTCGGCCGGCTTGCCGCTTTGCAGGACCTTTTCGACACTCTCAATGGCCCCAATCGCCCGCTCCAGTAGCCGCCGTCGTTCCTCCAACACCGTACGCTGCATGTGCAGGGCTTCGGGCAACTGCAGGGCATCTTTGCGATCAAGCAGCGTCTTGATCTGCTTCAAAGGGAGCCCGACGAACTTGAGCGCGACAATCTGCTCCAGGCGCTCAAGATCGGGCAGGGTGTAAACCCGGTAGCCGGCGGCTGTGCGCCGGGGCTCAAGCAATCCCAGCCGGTCGTAGTGATGCAAGGTCCGGACGGTGACGCCGGCCACTTCGGCAAACTCGTGCACCCTGTACAGCTTGCTCATCGCTGCTCTCTTCTACAACCATCTTCGGGGATAACGTAACGTCAGAGTCAAGCACAATCTTATAGCTGCACCCTGCTCAAGCTGAGCCACGGCTGGTTCCTTGAAGATGGGTCCCGGAAACCGCGGCGCGTGTTCTTACGAATTCTGAAAGAACGATGAAAATTCAACCTGTAAGTAAGTAGTTACTTACTTGTCAATTGACAGGCCGCCGGCGCAGGTGTCCCATAGGAGGTGTGCTTTCATTTCATGGCTTGGTAAGCTGGCGCAACTGTTCGGGGCGTTTTGTGTTAGAGCCTGACAGCGGTTGGTCACTGTGGTCCGCGCATGCAATTCGACGTGTCGGCAAAATGTTGTTGCTGGAGAATGTGATGAAGCTATGCGGTTTCTCGGCCCTGGGTTTTCTGCTGCTGGCGCTTCCCTGCTGTGCGCAAGTGGGTCCGGTGCGTTTACAGATCACGCCGGCCAACACCGCCATCGTTGTTGGCGCCAACCAGCAATTGGCTGCGACTATTTCTTTTCTTGGCAATCGCACTGGCGGAACTGACATCACAAATGGAGTCAGGTGGCAATCGTCAGATACGACGATTGCCGCGGTCAGCAACACCGGCCTGGTCACCGCCGACCCCAGCAATCGAGGAACAGTAACGATTACGGCAATTCGGGGTCCGTTCCGGGCATCAACCACGCTCACCGTGATTCCCAACGCAACCCTGCTGTCACTGGCGGTTGCGCCTAAGACCGCTTCAATTCCCAAGGGGCTCAGGCAGCAATTTGCCGCTACCGGCACTTTCACAGGCAGCATCACTCAAGACGTTACTGCGAGCGCCACCTGGGGCTCTTCCGACATAACTGTAGCTGTCATCGTGGCCCCCGGTCTGGCCAAAGGACTAAAGCCAAACAACAGCACCACCATCACGGCCAGCTTCCAGGGCAAAAACGATACTGCCACGTTGCAGGTGACACCTCCGATTTTGCAATCCATCGTGGTGGCGCCATTGAATCCGGCCATTCCTTTGGGATTAACACAGCAGTTTTCAGCGACCGGAATTCTGAGCGACGGCAGCACAGAGGACCTGACCAACCTAGCTACCTGGGCTTCAACCAATACGCCGGTCGCAACTATTAACAATACCGGCCTGGCGAGCAGCGTTGCCCAGGGAAGCGCCACCATCACCGCCACCTACCTGGGAATTATGGGTTCCACTTTGCTGACCGTGAATCCGCCGCTGCTGCTTTCGATTGCCGTTACCCCTGTCGATCCCACGATTCCTCAGGGCGCCACGCTGCAGCTTACCGCCACCGGCGCATACACTGACCACAGCACAAAGAACATAACGAATCTGGTGGCGTGGACATCTTCGAATCCGGCCGTCGTCGCGGTCAACAATACCGGGCTGCTGGCCGGCAACGCAATCGGGTTCGGCACGATCACGGCCACGCAAGGCACGATTGCGGCATCTACCACCGCTCTGATTGGATTTTCTGCACTCAGCCTGAATGGCCGCTATGCATTTTCATTCACCGGCGTGGACGGCAACGGCGAGTTCTTCGTGGCGGGAAGCTTGCAGGCAGATGGGAATGGAAGCCTGAGCGGAGTGGAGGATTTCAACGGGGGCGCAGGCGTCACTCCGAATCTCGCTTTTAGCGGAAATTATACGGTCGGTATCGATGGGCGAGGCTCGGCGACGTTAAACACAGGCGACACGTTGAAGTTCGTGCTGACCGCATCGGGAAACGCCGTAATCAGCCAGTTCAATACGTTTGCCCTGGCCTGGGGCGCCGCGGCGCCTCAGGATTCAAATGCCTTTGTTAATTTACGGGGTAACTTTGCCTTCCAGCTTTCAGGTCTGGGGGCCGCGGGGCCTCAGGGCTCTCCAGGGCATTTGCTTGCCGATGTAGGCCAGTTCAGCGCAGATGGATCAGGTCACATTTCGAGTGGGCAGGAAGATGTGAACGATAGCGGAGCCGTTACCACCTTCACCTTCAGTGGAAGCTACACAGCAGCGGATTCCAACGGGCGTGGAACCTTAACTCTGAACAACAACGATCACACCACTTCTCGCTTCGTTTACTACATCGTCGGTGCTGACCAGGTTAACCTCGTCAGCCTTGACCTTATTCCCGCGTTCCTGGGCGTTGCGCATCTGCGCAGCAGCCAGACGTTCTCGAATAGCTCGCTTTCAGGCTTCTACGTCTTTTCCGAGAGCGGGCCTGCAAGCACTGACCAATTCAAGACAAATGCCAATACCAGTTTGTTTAACGCCGCCGGAGTCTTTTTCGCTGACGGCGGAGGAAATCTCTCCGGAAGGCAAGACAGTAATGACAGCGGCGGCGTGAATGAGAACGCGAGCACCTCCGGCACTTACGGCGTTGCTTCAAGTGGGCGCGGTACGGCCACCATCGACGGCTTCCCCTATGTCTTCTACGTAGTCACGCCGTCGCTGGCGTACTTTATGAATACCGATTCGGGCGCGGTCCTCACCCGCACCCTACAGTCGCAGCTGGCAATCACATTTACCACCTCATCATTTCAGGGGAACTTCAACCTGCTACTGAACGGAGAAGACCTGGTCAACACAAGTTTCCTGGCCATGTCTGCACAAATGTTCGCAGATGGATCGGGCACGCTCAGCGGCACCGAAGACGTGAACAACGGTGGAACCTTGTCAGCAAACATTGCCCTGAACGGCACATATTCGGTCGAGGCGGATGGCCGCGGGTCAGGCTCGATCAACGGTCCTAACGGGACTTTGACGTTGCACTTTTACATGATCTCTTTCGATCAAGCCGTTTTCGTGGAAACCGACGCGAACAACGATCAGATTGGCTCGGCACGGGTGCAGTTTTGAGCGAGCGCCTCCTGCTTAGAAAGGCCTTTGATAGTCTTCAATGACTCTGAAGCCTTGGCTAGCCAATGGTTTGGTCACTCGGTTGAGGCTAGAGCGGGTATGAGCATAGAACGTCGTAAATTCATCGTGATCGGCATAGATGGCAAATGACTTCGGTAGGGGCACGAAAACAAAGTCTATCCAATCGCTGAAAATTGCCCCAAGTAGTTCTTCAATTTCCTTTTCGCCATGCGCGATCAGAGATAAGTCATGTTCGTATCGTAAGGGCATCGAATACCGGGTAAGCAGCTCGATTAGGTGTTTAGGTTCAAATACCCACTGGTCGATCGTAACAGAACCTGCCTGCAGCGGTTGACTTGCTGAGACAATCGTTCTTACAAAGGGCTGGAGGTTCTTAAGAGGAGTCTCAAAGGTCTGCTGGAACTTCCACCGAGTCTTGCGAAACTTTTTGATTGAACCCGGGACTTCGGATAGCATCATACGATTCTTGTCATCAAGCCACATTTTCCACCGCAAGCGCCATGCCCATGCCGCCGCTGACGCACAGTGTCGCCAGTCCACGTTTGGCGTTGCGGCGCAGCATTTCATGCAGCAGAGTCACCGTGATGCGTGCACCTGTGCAGCCAATCGGATGCCCCAGCGCAATCGCGCCGCCGTTGACGTTGAGCCTATCGCGGTCCATGTGCAGTTCACGGTCGCAGGCGAGGACTTGAGCGGCGAAGGCCTCGTTGAGCTCAATCAAATCGAAGCCGGCGAGCTTGAGGCCGTGCTTCCGCTCCATTTGGTGGACCGCCGGCACCGGGCCAATGCCCATCGTCCTCGGATCGACTCCGGCCGCGGTCACGGCTGAAATTGCCGCCAGCGGTTTTAAATTGTTTTTCTTCACAAAAGCCGCCGATGCGAGAACCATGGCGGCGGCGCCATCGGTGATGCCCGAAGAGTTGCCCGCCGTGATAGTTCCCGTTTTGGAGAATACCGGCGCCAGCCTGGCCATTTTTTCCAGCGTCGCTCCCAGGAACGGGTGCTCATCGCGCGTTACAATCGTGCTTCCCTTTTTGCCTTCCACGGTCACGGGAACAATTTCCGCTGAAAACCTGTTTGCTTCGATTGCTTTTTCGGCGCGCTGCTGCGAGAGCAGCGCGAAGTGGTCCTGCTCTTCGCGGCTGATGTTGTACTGCCCGGCTAATACCTCGGCAGTTTCGCCCATCACCATTTTTGCCATGGGGCAGAAAAATCCATCGCGGTACATGCCATCCACCAGCTCCTGGTTACCCATGCGCAGCCCCCAGCGCGCGCCGTCGAGGTAGTAGGGCAGGCGTGACATGGATTCGACGCCACCGGCCAGCACGCATTCCAGGTTTCCGTGGGCAATCTCTTCAAAGCCCAGCGCGATGGATTTCATCCCCGAGGCGCAGGCCATGTTCACGGTGTAAGCCGGTGCCTCTTTGGGCACGCCGCTGCGGATGGAAATCTGCCGGGCAACGTTGGGACCGCCTCCGGCCTGGCGGGCATTGCCGAAGATGGTCTCTTCCACCTGCTGCGCGTCAACCCCGGCCTGCTGGATAGCAGCTTTGCCGGCAACAACTCCCATATCGGCGGCGGAAAGAGAAGTCAGGGATCCTCCGAACTTCCCGATCGGGGTGCGCACTGCGGAAAGAATGAAAACGTCCAAAGCAGTTCTCGGTACTCAGTTCTCAGTTCTCAGATATAAAGATTAAATCAATCGAACAAAGAACTGAAATTTATCCGCGCAATCCGTGAAATCCGCGGTAAGCACTTCCCTGAGTTACACTCATAAATGTGGATTTCATCTACGGGCTGCATGCCGTCGGCGAGGCGCTTAAATCGCGGGCCAAGAGCATTTCTCATGTTACCGTGGCGCGCGAGCGCAGCGACCTGAAGCTGCAACGCATTATTGACCAGTGCCGGGCCACGGGCATTCCTATCCGGTTCGAGCCGCGCCATCACCTGGACCGCATGGCGCACACTGCCGGACACCAGGGCGTAGTCGCCAGCGTCACCGCCAAAGCCTATTCCGATCTTGAAGATGTGCTGGCCAACAAACGCGGAGCGTATTCCCTGGTGGTCGTGCTCGATGGCGTGGAAGACCCGCACAACCTGGGGGCGATCCTGCGGACTGCCGATGCGGCCGGCGTGGATGGCGTGGTGATTCCCGAACGCCGCGCCGCGGGCGTGACCGGAGCTGTAGCCAAAGTTTCTGCCGGGGCATCGGAGCACATTCCGATTGCCCGGGTCACCAATATTGCCCGCAGCATTGAGGAACTGAAGGCGCAAAACGTCTGGACCGTCGGCCTCGACGAGCGCGGCCAGCAGACCTACGACGAGGTGGATTACAACATGGATTGCGCCCTGGTGCTGGGCGCCGAAGGCAAAGGGCTGCACGACCTGGTGCGGCGCAAATGCGACTTCCTGGTTTCAATTCCCATGTTGGGAGGGGTTCCGTCATTGAATGTTTCTGTGGCGGCGGGGGTCGTGATGTACGAAATCGTGCGGCAGCGGCGGGCGAGATGAAAAGAAGTTTCGAGTTTCAAGTTTCAAGTTTCGAGCAAATCCCTTTATTTATGCGGCCATTGTTCCGGATTTGCACGGGTAGCGGTAGAGAGGCCCATAAACAACCAATACAGCCTGCACCACAAAACTTGAAACTGTTTTCCGAAACTCGAAACTTGAAACTTCTTCTGATTCTCTGCTTACTGCCAGCGCTGCCGCTGCCCGCCCTCGACCGCAATGCTTTCAGCTTTACACAATACGACCTGCAGGCGCAGATTGATCCGGCGACGCACGGCTTTGCCGCCAGCGGGAAAATTGTGTTGCGCAACGACTCCAGCCAGCCGCTGAAAAATGCTGTCTTGCAGATTTCTTCTTCTCTTGACTGGAAATCCATTCAGATCAACGGAAAAGATATTCTCCACGTTACGCACTCGTTTGTTTCCGATATAGACCACACCGGCGAACTCTCGGAGGCGGTGCTGACGTTCCCCCAGGAGATCCCACCGCAGGGCACGGTTGAACTGGAGATCAGCTATGGCGGCGCCATCAAGAAAGACCTGACCCGCTTGCAGCAGGTGGGTGCCTCCGACGAGCTTGCCGGCGCCAGTGATTGGGATGAGATCGCCGAAAATTTCTCCGCCGTGCGCGGCGTGGGTTTTGTGGCGTGGTATCCCATGGCACTGGACGCGATCTCGATGGGCGATGGCTCCTCTTATTCCCTGGTGCTGCAAAAATGGAAGAACCGCGAAGCCACATCGCAATTCAAGCTGCAAGCCTGCACAACCAGCACAAATCCCAATTCCAATTCAAAGCCCGGCCTGATGGTCTTCGGCAGCGCCGTGCAGCCTCTCACGCGGCAAGTTTCTGAGGGTAAGAAAGCGGGGCCTGCTTTGAGTTGCGCCAGCTTCCCGGCGGTCGCAACCGGCTTCAACACTCCCAGCTTTGCGCTGGGCGCGTTATCAAGGCGCGATCTTGCCTTCGAGGGGGGGGCTGCCACTATTCTCTACCCCGCTGACCAGGCGCAGGCCGCAGACGAATACGCCGCTTTGATGAAGCCCGCCCAGGCGCTCACCGGCAAGTGGTTCGGCAAGAGCAAACGGACAGTAATGATTGTTGGGCTGGCCGATGAGCACGACACTTTATGGGAGAGCGGCGAGGCGCTGTTTACTCCGCTGAAAAGAGATGCCAGGGCCGCCGGATTGTCACTGGTGCACCAGTTCACGCACACGGCGTTTCCCTCGCCGCGTTTATGGATCTATGAAGGCCTGGCCCATTTTGCGCAGGCGCTGCAACGCGAAAATCTGGAGGGACGCGCCGCGGCGCTCGACTACATGGCGCTGCAACTACAGGGACTCATCGAAGACGAGGGCGAAAACATCGAGATTGCCCGGCACGCGGGTTCCGGTCCGATTTCGATTACGTTTACCTCCCTTACCGCGGGGAATGACGAGGTCCTGTATCGCAGCAAAGCCATGTACGTATGGTGGATGCTGCGTGACATGCTGGGCGACGACGTGCTTCAGCATGCGCTGGCAAAATACCGTGCGGAAGAAGATACCGACCCGGCTTACCTTCAGCATTTGCTCGAAGCCGAGGCCAAGGCAAGCGGCGCCAAGGCCGACCTGCAGAGTTTTTTCAATGACTGGATCTATCACGACCGCGGCCTGCCTGACTTTTTTGTAGCTTCGACCTACGCCAGCCCGATGCTGAATTCGGCATCAACAGGCGGGTTCCTGGTCACGGTCACGGTCACAAACACTGGTGATGCCGGCGCCGAAGTTCCGGTCACGCTCACGGCGGCGAACAAAGAAACAATCGTGAGGCGCCTGGTGGTGCCGGCTGACGGAAAAGCGTCAATCCGCATTCCTACGCAAAACCAGCCTCAGTCAGTAACCATCAACGACGGCAGCGTGCCTGAATCTGACACCGGCAATAACTCGGCGAACATCCAGGTTGAAAGCGCGAGCCATTGAGCCGGATGGAGTAAAATTCTTTTCGCCATGAACGCCACATCGGCAACTTCGGCACTGAATCCCGAGTTGGCAGACGATGAACGCCAGATCGCACACATCAAAGAACAGGCTGCGGCACTGGTCCGCGGATTGAGCGATGCACAATACAACTGGCATCCGGGGCCGGGGCAATGGTCCATGGCGCAATGCCTGGCGCATATTGTCATGGGCAACGAAGCTTATTTTCCTGTGCTCGAAGCCTGTATCTCTGAAGCGCGCAAGAAAAGACTCACGGGAAATGGCCCCTTCCACTACGGATGGTTTGGAAACTGGTTCGTGCGTTCCATGGATGCGCCGCCAAAAAGGCGCTTCAAAAACCCTCCGCGCCTCACACCGCCGCCCGAGCAGCCGCTGGAAAAAGGCGCCACAGACTTCAATGCAGTACATGATCGACTTCAACAAATTATTGTTGCAGCCAACGGAGTTGATTTGGCGCGAGCCAAGTTTCGCTCTCCGCTCCTCAAGCTGCTCAAACTTAGTCTGGGCCAGGGGTTCGGCGTGCTTCTGTCTCATGCCCGCCGTCACCTGTGGCAGGCGAATGAGGTGCGCAAGCATCCGGATTTCCCGAAGAGTTAGAGTTGTTTAATCTTTTCAGGGCTGAAAGAACAGCATCGGACAAGAAACGCAGGATCCTTCGCGAGGAGAAGAATGGCATACATCCAATTTCTGGGAGCTGCCGGCACGGTCACTGGCTCCAAGCATTTGTTGAACTTCTCGGGTGATGTCACCGGTAAAAACGGCTTGCAGGTATTGATTGACTGCGGCCTGTTTCAGGGACAAAAAGAGTGGCGCGAGCGCAACTGGCAGGCTTCGCCCATTCCAGCCAAAGAGATTGAAGCCGTGATTCTCACCCACGCCCACCTTGATCACTGCGGCTGGATTCCGCGGCTGGTGAAAGAAGGCTTTCGCGGGCCTATTTACGCCACCCCTGCGACCATTGACCTGTGCGCGGTCATACTGCCCGACAGCGGACACTTGCAGGAAGAAGACGCGGCCTTCCACAATAAGACAAAATCTTCGAAGCATTCACCGGCTCTGCCGCTCTATACGCTGGAAGAGGCGAAGGCCTCACTCGAATATTTCAAGCCGGTGAATTATGGCGAGACCGTTCAGATCAGCCCGGAGTGCAGCTTTCGCTTTGTGCGCGCCGCCCACATTCTGGGATCGTGCCTGGTGGAGGTCAACGCTCAACTGAACGGCCGCGCTCGCTCACTGCTGTTCACCGGCGATGTTGGCCGCGTGCGCAATACCATCGTTGCTCCCGGCAAGGTGGTGCACTCGGGACCGACGGAAGGAGAATCCGCCGACCTGCTGGTGATGGAATCGACGTATGGCAACCGGCAGCATCCCACGACCGACCCGCGTCCCGAACTGGCGAAGCTGGTGAAAGATACAGTTGCGCGCGGCGGATCGGTCATCATTCCCGCATTTGCAGTCGAGCGCACGCAAAAAATGCTGTTCATGCTGAAAGACCTGATGGAACAAGGCCAGATTCCTCGCGTCCCGGTGCACACGGATAGTCCCATGGCAATCCAAGCGGTCAATATCTTCCTGAAGCACACGGAAGAGTTCAGCGATGAGGCGAAAACTCTCATCGCCAAATATGGCTCGCCGCTCACCTGGCACAACTTCTTTTTTGACACCAAAGTCGAAGACTCCAAAAAGATCAACGAATCGCGCTTCCCCATGATCATTATTTCTTCCAGCGGCATGGTGACGGGAGGCAGAATCCAGCACCACCTCGCGCAGCGCCTTCCCGACCCTAAGAATCTGGTGCTGTTCATCGGCTTTCAGGCGCCGGGGACACGCGGCGCCACGATCAAGAGCGACGCTCCGTCGGTGAAGATCTTCGGACAGGAGATTGCCATCCGCGCGCAGGTAGCTGCGCTGGAGCAGTTCAGCGATCACGCCGATACCCCGGAGCTGCTGGAGTGGCTACACACCTTCAAGAAACAGCCAGCAATCACGTATCTCGTGCACGGTGAAGCCGCCGCTGCCACGCAATTGCAACAGGCCATGACATCAGCCCTGAAATGGAAAGTCGAAGTGGCCGAGTACATGGCCAAGGTCGAACTGAAGTAAGAAGTTCGATTTACGATTTGTGATTTTCGATTTTCTGATAGAGCCTGGCGGAACTTCTAATTCGACCGTGGGAAACATCATTCAATTTGAAGCGACGGGGGCGTCCGCCGGAAGCCCTTCAAATTGACCCCTTACGAAGCAATTCTGATAGCCTAATATTTCTTGCTTATGATCCTCGATGCCCTGCACAAGGTCGCCAATCACCAAGCGTCGCTGACGCGCGAGGAAGCGCGTGCAACCATGGCAGAAATCCTCCACGGCGAAGCCACAGATGTGCAGATTGCCGCGCTCGCGGTCGCGCTCCATATGAAGGGCGAGACGGTGGAAGAGATTGTGGGCTTTGCCGAGGCCATCCGCGAGGCGGCTACTCCGCTGAAATTCCGCATGCCCCTGGAAAACCCCGCGCTTTATGCCAGCGGCACCGAGCGCGACGCCCTGGTGGATACCTGCGGCACCGGCGGTGACGTGAGCGGAACCTTTAATATCTCGACGGCCACGGCGCTGGTTGTGGCCGGGGCCGGGGTGCGCGTGGCCAAGCACGGCAACCGCAGCGTAACCTCGCAATGCGGCTCGGCGGACGTGCTCGAGACATTGGGGGTTAAAGTCACTTTGCCGCCCGAGCGCATCGCCGAATGCCTGCGCGAGGTCGGCATTGTATTTTTGTTTGCCCAGGCCATGCATCCGGCGATGAAGTTCGCCCAACCCGCGCGTCGTGAATTGAAGCTGCGCACGGTATTCAACCTGCTCGGACCTTTGACCAATCCCGCCGGGGCCTCGGCCCAGGTGGTGGGGGTTTACGCCGAGCCGCTGGTGGAAAAGCTGGCAGCGGCGCTGCGCATGCTGGGCGTGACACGCGCGCTGGTGGTGCACGGCAGCGACGGATTGGACGAGATCACGATCACCGGCGAAACCAAAGTGGCGGAGGCGCATCAGCGCCAGCTCCTGGTCTACAAAATTGCTCCTGAACAGTTTGGCATCGAGCGCGCGCCGCTGAAAGACATTTTGGGTGGCGACGCGCGGGTGAACGCTGAGATTATCCGCGCAGTCCTGCAGGGGGAGAAATCAGCCCGGCGCAACGTGGTTCTGCTGAATGCCGCCGCCGCCCTGGTGGCCGCCGGAAGGGCCGCCAATCTGAATGAGGCCCTGCCCATAGCGGCCCACTCCATCGATTCCGGCGCGGCCCGCGAGAAGCTGGAAAAATTAGTGGAATTTACCAACCGCGCCTGAAAAAAATAAGGGAAACAAAATAGGCCATGCCGGTGTCTATACGGTAGGCAGTCCTCGGCTCTCAGTTTTCAATAGGAGCGGCTTGTACTTTGTTTCTGGCTGAGACCCGGCAATTTCACGACGGACATATAGGTTTTCAACTCAGAAAACCAGAGACATCCCCCTGACCGTCGTAGGTCCCTTTTTATCGCGGGCTTTGTAGCCCAACCGGCTACTTTGGCCTTGCCGCTAACGACAGGGGTCGTTGGTGGCCAACCCCGGCGTGGCGACGATTGGGGTTGCAGTTTCATTGGTTCCAACGCAGACCCTAATTTTGGCCAAAAATCGAGGAGTCTCTCCATGAAAAAGCTGCTGCTTATCACCTTTGTGCTTGCGCTTACGACGGCTGCCCTGACGTGGGGCAGCACAACCCAGAACCAGAGCTCACCGCAAAATATACAAGCGGCTACCACGCCGAGTGCGACCCAGGGCGAGCAATTGTCCAATTCTCCGAATAACAAGAGGGGCATTGACGATCCCGCTGAATATAACGCCCTTATGGCCGCGCTCAAGATCCCCGAACCTGCCAGCAGGGCCGCCGCACTGGAGGCTTTTTTGGTCCAGTATCCCAACAGCGCGGGCAAAATGGATGCGCTGGAAGGGGCGCAGGACGCTTACCAACAGACCAACGACTTGGTTAAGCTGCAAGATACAGCGAAACGTATTCTGAAACTCGACCCAGGCAATCTCCGCAGTTTGGTAGTGGATATTGTGCTCGAAAGCCGCGATGGGAACGTGGCTGCAACCGGCGAAGAGGCTCGCAGGGGATTACAGGGCCTGCCCGCGTGGCCAAAGCCGGAGAAGATGTCGCAGGAAGAGTATGACCAGAAGCGCAAGCAGTGGGGGATAATCTTTGACAACGCCGCCGCTGTTGCCGCTCTTAAGGCCAAAGACTATGCCGGCGCAGACAATTATTATGCAAAAGCCATTGAGCTTGACCCCAGCGCTGCAAACTATGTCCAGCTCGGCGCGGCCAAGTTGCAGATGAACCCGCCCGACGTTCAAGGCTTCTGGTACCTGGCCAAAGCGACTACGCTGGCGCAAAGCCAGGAGAACAACGATGCCGCAAAAATCGCCAACTACGGCAAAGCCATGTATCACAGCTACCATGGCGGTGATGATGGCTGGGAGCAAATCGTCTCCGCAACCCCGGGTCAGTCCGCCGTGCCTGTCAATTTCACCGTCAAACCCAGACCAACGCAATGCGAGCTCATCGTGACCGTAGCCGAGCAGAACGATCCGGCTACGCTTTCATTCAGCGATTGGGAGATGGTGCTCTCACATCGCGATTGCTCGCCCGAAGCCAGGCCAGCGGCAGACAAGATCTGGAAGTTCATTCAAGACAAGCAGAAGAGGCTGGAAAAAGCCAAACTCAGCAAGACTAAGCTCAAACGGGCCAAGCCGAAATATCAGAACGTAAAACTGCTGATCTCAGTCAAGGTCATCTCGACTACCGGGAATACTATCCAAGCGGCGATTACAGACGAGAACCAGCAAGCGGGCAAACCCGATCTGCAAATTACCCTGGCAAAACCGCTGAAGCTGCCCCCGGCAAAAGGATCGGAGATCAGTGTGGCCGGTCTGCTCACCGACTACACACCCAATCCCTTCATGTTCATCATGCAGGAAGGAGAGCTGCGGCCGGACAAAGCGGCAACGCCGGTCAAACCCGCTACACCCGCCAAGCGGGGCGCTTCTAAGCTGGCGAAACCCAAATCTGCCGCGCGCTAGGACCTCTTGCGAACAAAACTTCCCTGTCATAGAGACGTAGCTTGCTACGTCTCTGCCAGGGCGCCATATACCCTCGCGGCGACTACACCCGTCACCTTGCTCTAAGGCAACGTTTCTGTCCCCGAAATTCGTCAACTTCAGGTAAGCTCTTGCTCAACACGCATGGCTTATTTGGACCGGACACGAAAAAACTTCGTCCGCGGCGCTGTGCTGGCCGCTATGGCTACGGCTGCGCTGATGATGGTATTGGCGTGGAACCATGCCTTCGATTGGTTAGAGGACGATACTTACGATGCCCGCATGAGCCTCTCGGCAAAACCCAATACGGGCGACCCGGATATCGTGATTCTGGATGTTGATGATCCCAGCTTTGCTGTTTTTAAAGACCTCTTCGGGCGCTGGCCTCCCACTCGCAAAGTCTGGTCGGAGACGGTCAAATATATTTCTGCCGGCAAACCACGCGCCATGGTATTCGACATAATGTTCAGCGGCAACGAAAGCGATTTTCACAATCAAACCGGTGAGGAAATTGACCAAGAGTTTGCCGGAAACATGAAAGCCGCTGGAAATGTGGTGATTGGTTTCACCATTAGTCTTCCGGGAGAAAACAAGACCGAGCTTGCCGATTACACCCCCCTTTTGGAACAGTGGAGCCTGCTGGATGCAGATTCTCTTCCCGCAGTAAAAGGCCGTGGGACCCCTAATGGAGACAAAGACCATCCTCTGGATTACCCATTGAATACTCCGGCTGAGCCCCTGGCCCGCGCAGCTGCAGGTCTGGGATCAACAAATGTAGATCTGGACGGGGATGGCAAAATTCGCCACATGTCTTTGGAACTTGTGGTAGGCAGCCATGCTTATAACTCGCTCTTCATGCGAACTGTTCGCTTGCTCGAGAAGCAGGAGGATTCAAACCGGTGGGTGGCTGGCGGGTTTAGGCTTAACCATAATTTTCCTGTTGTTCCACTGGGCAACCAAGATAAATCAAAAGACAGCCTGCTGTTGCGCTGGCATGGTAACCGCAACTCGGGTAATTGCATAAAAGGAAAGTGCGATCCGGGCAAGTTTGCTTATGAAAGAATTCCTTATTGGAACATTATTTGCTCCATCGCTCCAAAACAGTGCGATATAGGTGTTAAAAGGTTTCCACCCGAATATTTTCATGACAAAATTGTCATTTTGGGAGCCAGTGCTGTAGGAAGTTTTGAGAACCACCCAACGCCTTTGTCTGATGTGGTTCCCGGCTTTATTGCCCATGCAACGGCAATCGATAATTTTTTGCATGATGATGTCATTCACCCCGCTCCCTTCTGGGTGCAGCCGGTTTTAATCGTATTCATGGCAGCGAGTGGAGTATTCATCCTAATCTTTGTTCGTTCCACCTCCACCGATGTAGCCGTGGCAGTAGCCGTGATCGCTCTCTACCTCGGCATCAGTTACGGACTCTTCGCTCGCTGGAATTTTTGGCTGCCCACGGCCGCCCCGCTAGTGACGCTTGTGATCTCCTATTTTTCTGCTGGCGCTGTTCGCTTTGCCACAACCGGGCGCGAGTTGCGGCGCACGCGAGGCACGCTTGACCGTTATGTTTCGCCGCAGCTTGTGGGCTACGTGCTCAATCACATCGAAGAGATCAACCTGGCTGGAGAGAAGCGCGAGTTGACCATCTTTTTTTCCGACGTGCGTAACTTCACCACCCTTACCGAGCAATCGGACCCTGTGGAGCTTATTGCGCTGCTCAACGAATATCTGGCCGCCATGACCGAAATCATCTTCAAATATGACGGCATTGTCGATAAGTTCATCGGAGATGGCATCCTGGCCTATTGGGGGGCCTTCACCCCCGGCAAGAACCACGCGCTGCTTGCGGCCAAGGCATCGCTGGAAATGATCCGCCGGCTGGAGGAACTCAATAAACAATGGCAGGCGGCGGGACGCAAACCCATCGCCGTTGGCATTGGCCTCAATACCGGCGATGTGATCTTCGGCAACGTGGGCAGCGGCAAGAAAATTGAATTTACCGTGATCGGCGACGCGGTGAATCTGGCTTCGCGCCTGGAAGGGCTGAACAAAGAGTTCGGCACCAGCATCATTATTTCAGAGCAGACGCGGGCACGGCTGGGAGACGCGGCCGTTGTGCGCGCGCTGGGCGGCGTAAAAGTTAAGGGCAAGACCGTCGAAACCGCCGTCTACGAGTTGCGCTGGCTTGACGCTACCGCTCCCCAACCGCTGGCCCAGCCGGCCTCCGCCGATTAAGTTCGGTTAAAACTACTGCTTCCAGGACTATTTTGTGGTCTAATGCTGCTTCCCCAATTCCTATGGAGGAATTATGCAACGTAGCACTCGTATGTCCGCAGGCTTGCTGGCGCTGATATTGGGCGCAACCTGCTGGGCCGCCCCTTATTTTCAGGAGAACAAGAACGACAACAGCGATCAGCAGAAACAATCGGACAAGAACAAAAATAAAAACTCAGATAAAGATAAAAATAACAAGAAGAAGGATGACAACTCGCCATTCGGTTCCGGCAAGGTCAATATGCTGCATTCTTCTCACACCGGCGACTCGGCGAGCGCTGGCTTTAACGGCCTGACTCCCAACGGAGAAGTCGAATCCAAGAAGCTGAAAGAGCCTCTCAACGCCGACGATTACAACAAAGCGCAGCAGGTTTCTTTTCTGGGCGTGAAGAACTCATCACTTAAGAGATTTATCCAGGATGGCAAGCTGAATACGGCCCCGGCCAGGAGCGCCACAGCTGCGCCGAAGAAGGGTTAAGGAGAGATGATCATGGATAAAATCAAACTATTTTTCGCGATCGTTCTCTTTTTATCGGCGGGTGTTTTGCCTGCCAGCGCCCAGATCGGGGACATTTTCAACGGCATCAACAAAGGCAGGGATATCCATAACGCCACCCAGGAATGGACACCGGAGCAGGAGGAAGCCGTGGGACGCGCCTCCGCCGCCAAGATGATCCATGTATTCGGGCTTTACCAAAACTCTGCTATGACCAACTACGTCAACCTTGTAGGCGATACGGTGGCGCAGTTCGGAACGCGCCCAATGCAATATCACTTTGCCATTCTCGATACGGAGATGGTCAACGCTTTTGCCATGCCCGGCGGTTACGTATTCATCACCCGCGGAGCCCTGGCCAACATCAGCAACGAATCTGAACTGGCGGGCGTGCTGGCGCATGAGGTGGCGCACGTGGATGGAAGGCACCTGGAAAGAATTATCCGCGACAAGAAGCTCACCGGAATCGCGGTTCAGACCGGGGCCGAGGTTGGCGCCTCACAAGCGGGTGGTATTGCCGGCTTCGCAGCCGGGATGGTTGACCAATATGCTGCGCAAGCCATTACCTCTGCCCTTACCCAGAACTATGGCCCCGACAAGGAGCGCGACGCCGACAAGGCGGGCACAGATTTTGCCGCCAAGGCCGGCTACGATCCAGCGGGATTGCGCAACTTCCTTGCCATGCTCCAGCAGGCGGCCAGCGACCCCAAGTACAAGCAGGCCACCGGAATGTTGAATGGCAAGACGCATCCGCCGCTGAAAGATCGGGTGGCCAAGTTAACCGAGCTTTCAGCCACCTATCCTGCCGGCGGCCAGGTGCTGGAAAAACGCTATCTGCAGAATGTAAATTTTGAAGCTGTAAGTGCCGCCGCGTCCACGACGACAACAACAACAACCGATAAAAAATCAAAGAAGAAATCTTCTTCCGACAAGTAGTTTATTCATAGCTCAGGAGAGAAATTTCCGTTAGCTCTCCTGAGCTTGATTTATTTTGCCATGATGAAACCTCTCACCTTCTTCGCGTCCTGCACAATCCTGGTCTGTGCCATCTTCTCATCCTCCACATTCGCGCAGGCGCCTGCTCCACCGGTTTCGCATGCCGCATTGCAACAATCGTTGCAGAGGCTGCAAGCCCTGGCGCAGAAGATTACTCACGCTTCCACCAACCAGGAAAAGGCAAAAGCATGGCTTGCCATGAATCATGAGGCTGTCAAATTCGCTGGCGAGATGAACCGCGTCTTTCCGAACTCGAGTATTCAGGGAGACAAAATCGACCCTCCGGAAGCGCAAAAACTGGCAGAGAAAGCGACTTCCTATGGCGTTCGTGTGGATTTCTGCGAGCCTGGTACAGACTGGGGCGCCAACAACGAAGGTTACCTGAAATATCTGGAGCTTTGGCCCGATGGCCCTGACGCCGACGAGGCCACCTGGATGGGACCTGCAGGAAATCAATCTTTCTGCGGCGACTTCGAAGGCTCAGTCGAGGAGTTGCAGGAGATCATCCAGCAAAACCAGCGCTTCATTCAGCAGTTCCCCAATAGCCATTTCACTCCGGAAGCAAAAGAACGCCTCGCCGATGCACAGAAAATGTTGGCCGAACAAATGAAACCTCAAGAGCATAAATAGCGCCGAGTTCCGGCCCCACTGCGAGGCTTGGCGGAATCGATCCGCACAATCCGTGAAATCGGCGGTAAGCAGTTCTCGCGCTTCAGCCGCGAAACACCCTGATATAATCGAAGGTTTGCTGTACGCGATCTGAACAAACCTGATCCGCGTCGCACTCAATACATACATGAAAATTCACGAGTACCAGGCCAAGGCGATCCTCTCGAAGTACGGAGTGGCTGTCCCACGCGGCGAGATGGTCACCAGCCGCGAAGAGGCCGAGCGCGTGACCAAAGACCTGATGTCGACGGGCGCGCAGGGCGTCGTGGTCAAGGCCCAGATCCATGCCGGCGGACGAGGCAAGGGCGGCGGCGTCAAGATTGCAAAATCTGTGGAAGAGGCCGGTGCGCTTGCCGAAAAAATGCTGGGCATGACGCTGGTCACGCACCAGACCGGTCCGGAGGGCAAGAAGGTCCAGCGGCTTCTGATTGAAGAGACTCTGCCCATCGATCGTGAATTGTACCTGGGCATTGTGATTGACCGCGTCTCCGGTAAGCCGGTATTTATGGCTTCCGCCAGCGGCGGCATGGAAATTGAAGAGGTGGCGGCGAAAGACCCCAAGGCCATCCTCAAGGAATACATCGAACCCGGATTGGGGCTTGAACCCTTCCAGGCGCGCAAGCTGGCATTCGCGCTGGGCATCAAACCCGAGCAGATCAACCAGGCGGTGCAGTTCATGACCGCGCTCTACACTGCCTTCGAAGCCACAGATGGCTCGCTGGCTGAGATCAATCCTTTCATCACCACCAAAGACGGCCGCCTGTTTGCCCTCGACGCCAAATGGAACTTCGACGACAATGCCATGTTCCGTCACAAGGACCTTAAAGAGCTGCGCGACATCAGCGAAGAAGATCCTCTGGAAGTCGAAGCTTCCAAGTATGGCCTGAACTACATCAAGCTCGATGGAAACATCGCCTGCATGGTGAACGGCGCCGGCCTGGCCATGGCCACGATGGACATCATCAAATACGCCGGCGGCTCTCCCGCCAACTTTCTCGACGTGGGCGGCGGCGCCAACGCCGAACAGATCACGCATGCCTTCCAGATCTTGTTGAGCGATAAAAACGTCAAGGCCGTGCTCATCAACATCTTCGGCGGAATTCTGCGCGTGGATACGCTGGCGACCGGTGTAGTAGAAGCAGCCACCAAAACCAAAATCTCCATCCCGGTCGTGTTGCGTTTGGAAGGAACCAACGTAGAGCAGGGCCGCGAAATTCTGAAGAAATCAGGATTGAACTTTGCCGTTGCCGAAAACATGAAGGACGCAGCAGAAAAAGTCGTGGCGGCGGCGAAATAAGCATTCAGCCCCTAAAAGGAAGTAGGACACGAGGGTTCCGAGATAAAGCGAAAATGGCAATTCTAGTTGATAAAAATACAAAGCT
This sequence comes from Terriglobales bacterium, assembly GCA_035487295.1. Classification (GTDB taxonomy): domain Bacteria; phylum Acidobacteriota; class Terriglobia; order Terriglobales; family Acidobacteriaceae; genus QIAW01. Next base: position 43,735 of record DATHMH010000041.1, on the reverse strand, counting down.
GATCGTACAGGGCCTCACCGGCCGCGAAGGCACATTCCACGCCAAAGGCGCCGCGGCTTATGGAACCAAAGTTGTCGGCGGCGTCACCCCCGGCAAGGGAGGCACCACGCACGAAGGTTGGCCGGTATTTAATTCCGTCGCCGAAGCGGTGGAAAAGACCGGCGCCAACGCGACCGTCATCTTTGTCCCTCCGCCGTTCGCTGCAGACGCCATCATGGAAGCCGCCGATGCCGGGCTGCCGTTGATCGTTTGCATCACCGAGGGCATTCCCACGCAAGACATGGTTCGCGCCGCGGCGTTTCTCAAAGACCGCAAGTCGCGCCTGATCGGGCCCAACTGCCCGGGAATCATCTCGCCCGGGAAGTGCAAGATCGGCATCATGCCCGGACATATTCACAAAGAGGGCAACGTCGGCATCGTTTCCCGTTCTGGGACATTGACTTATGAAGCTGTACACCAGCTCACGCTGCGCGGCATCGGGCAATCCACCGCTATCGGCATCGGGGGCGACCCCATCATCGGCACCACGCATACCGATGCGGTCCGGATGTTCAATGAAGACCCTGAGACCCACGCCATCATCATGATCGGAGAGATCGGCGGCAATGCCGAAGAACAGGCAGGAGAATATGTGAAGCAGCATGTCAAAAAGCCGGTGGTAGCATTTATCGCCGGCCAGACCGCGCCTCCTGGACGCCGCATGGGGCATGCCGGCGCCATCATCAGCGGCGGCCATGGCTCGGCCGCGGAAAAAATCAAAGCACTGGAGGCCGCCGGGATTCGCGTGGCCAAGTCGCCGGCCATGATCGGCGAGACCCTGGTGCAGGCCTGGAGCGGGGCGGCAAAAACGTAGCAATTAGCATTCAGCACTCAGCATTCAGCCCGTGCAGTTCTTTTGAGAAGCGGAAATGTAATGCTCGAGATGCGATAGCAACGACTTGTTTCCTACTACTTAAACGAGAACGAAAAAATCATGAAGACCTTACAACGCACATTTTCCATCATCAAACCGGACGCTGTCTCTAAGGGCGCTGCCGGAGATATTTTGAAGACACTGCAGGAAAAAAACTTCCGCATCATCGGCATGAAGATGCTGGAAATCACCAAGGAACAGGCCGAAGGGTTCTATGCCGTTCATGCCACCAAACCTTTTTTCGGTTCGCTCACCGATTTCATGTCGAGCGGCCCCATTGTGGTGCTGGCGCTGGAGAAAGACAATGCCATCGCTGAGCTGCGCGAGTTGATGGGAGCAACCAACCCGGCGAATGCCAAAGAAGGCACCATCCGCAAGAAGTGGGCGGCGAGCATCGAACACAACGCCATGCATGGCTCTGACGCCGACGATACGGCGCGTTTTGAGTTGAGTTATTTTTTTGCGGGATATGAACTGGCGAAATAAGCCTTGCTCTCACGCTATCGGGTCGTATAAATCGCCCTGGATGCGCTCACCATGCAATGGGAGTTGCTTGCGCGCGTATTCCAGAAAATGCGGCGAATTGCGATGGGCTTCTAGTGCGGCATCGTCGGTGTATTGCTCGTAAATAAAAAACCGGCCAGGCTCGCTACGATGGCGATGCACGATGTACATCAGGCATCCTGGCTCTTTGCGCGATTCGGCGGTCAGGACCTGGAAGATCTTGACGGCTTCTTCCTCGTGGCCCGGTTTTGTCACCCAGATTACGGCAAGAACAATCACTTTTAGTTCTCGGTTCTCAGTTCTCAGTTCTCAGTTCTCAGAAAATCCGTATTCAGGACCTGCTGAGGATTGAGACCTGATGACTGTTTTCATTTGCGTTTGATCGCAAGAGCAGGTTGAACGCCCATCTCTGCCGCGAAATCATCCATAAAAATGGTCTGGTCGCGGTCGGGACCGGTGGAGATCATTCCGATCTTTGCTCCGCCGTTTTCCCTCTCCAGAAATTGCAGGTACTCCTGGGCTTTCCTGGGCAGCCGTTCCCATTCGGTGACGCCTTCGGTTGATTTCTTCCAGCCCGGCAATTTGGTGTAAACGCATTCGATTTTTTCCAGGACGGCGGCCTCGGCGGGAATCTCATCGATTTTTTTGCCGTTCAGCTTGTAACCGACGCAGACGGGGATCTCCGCCAGTTCATCCAGCACATCCAGTTTGGTGACTACCAGCCAGGCGCAGCCGTTGATCATGTTGGAGTAGCGCAGCAAAGGCAGGTCCATCCAGCCGCAGCGGCGCGGCCGCCCGGTCACAGCCCCAAACTCATTGCCACGCTCGCGCAGCTTGTCGGCTATGCCGTTGTGGATCTCCGTAGGAAATGGCCCGCCGCCCACGCGCGTGCAGTAAGCCTTGGTCACGCCAATGACGGTGTTGATTGAGGTGGGAGGCACACCCGTTCCGGTAGCAGCTCCGCCCGCTGTGGTGCTGGACGAGGTTACAAACGGATATGTCCCATGATCAATATCGAGCATGGTGGCCTGCGCGCCCTCAAACATCACCGATTCGCCATCGGCGATGGCGCGGTTCAACAGCAACGCGGTATCGGCGACGTAAGGCGCGATCTGTTGCGCCGCGTCGGCGTATTCGGCATACATCTTATCGGCGTCAATAGGCTCGGAGTTGAACAGCGCATGCGCGATCATGTTCTTCTCGCGGCAGGTGTTCTCGATATGTTTCTTCAGGAGCTGAAGGTCGAGCAGGTCAATCACGCGCAGGCCGCGGCGGCCCATCTTGTCCTCATACGTGGGACCGATGCCGCGCGAGGTAGTGCCAATCTTCACCCGGCCGGGAGCATTTTCCGAAGCCAGTTCCATCATGCGGTGATAAGGCAAGATGACCTGCGCCCGATTGCTGATGAACAGGTTGTTGCCATCGACTTTGACGCCGGTCTTGCGCAGCTCTTCCACTTCTTTCAGGAAGGCAATCGGATCGAGCACCACTCCGTTGCCGATGACGCCCCGGCATCCTTTGCGGAAGATGCCGCAAGGCACAAGCTGCAGCACAAACCGGTTGCCATTAATGATGACGGTGTGGCCGGCATTGTGGCCGCCGGCATAACGCGCCACCACGGAAAATTGTTCCGAGAGAACGTCAACGATTTTGCCCTTGCCTTCGTCGCCCCACTGCGCGCCAACGATAACTACTGTCCTGCTTTTCTTCATTCCGATGCTGACATTCCTATAAATTGTTTTCTCGCCATTGCACACCCTTCCCTGCTTTCATGAGCCGTAATTACAGGGGAAAGGGCAACAGGACGTGAACAGATAATGATAACCCAGGCCAAAGACGCCCGTCACGGAATTACCGTCAGTAACTTTCGCTCGCGGATTACTGAAAACCTGGGTTCTTCTGGATATACTCCAGCGCGGCCCGCGCCATCTCGCGATCGCCTTTATAAGTCAGCTGTTTCACGGCATCCTGCAAGGGGATCCAGGAAGCGTGCTCGACCTCGTGGCGCATCTCCGGGGTGATGTTTCCAATGCGTCCGGAAACGTAACGGAACAGGTAATAGGTCACAACTTTAAATACACGGGCGCCGTCGCCCCAACTGCGCATGTAGATGTATCTGACATTGCCCAACTTGACCACGCGTTCGGCTTCAAGGCCGGTTTCTTCGCGAATCTCGCGCACGGCGGTTTCTTCCGGTTTCTCGCCGGGATCAATCAGCCCTTTGGGTAAAGTAAGAACAGGTTTAGCGGCCTGCTGCTTGCCCTTTCCGCCCTTCTTGCCGGGGGCCTCGCGGCCCGTGGGCTCGATCGCGGCCACCCACCACTGCCCGTCTTTTTGCCTAACCACCACCCCACCGGCGGAAAATTCGCGTGCTGTCTGGGCCATAAGAGAAGTTTAAACATAGCATCCACTGGGCGGGAGCGCCAAACGCCCGCGCCATCGCTCCGGGCTGCTGACCATCCTCGCCGACCAAAGGACGCCTCAGGAGCCGAAAGCCCAATATTTACAGGAGCGTTGCGGCACAGATAAATCTGTGGCCTGACATAACCCTGTTTTTGAAACAAAGTCTAGGAAGACGGCAACGAAGATTTTGTCCAATGAGCCAGTTCCTCAGCGGTGAAATAATTGACCAGGTCGCGGTATAGTTTTTCCACCACGTCCGGACTCAGGTCTTCCTCTTTCGCCCATTGCCGTCGTGCATCGATCATTGCCGCGAAGCGTTCGGGCGCGGCCACTGTCGCGGCGCTGCTCTTGAACTTCGCTGCGGCCATAACATAGTGCTTGCGCCTGCCAATAGCATTGATGATGCTTCGATCAATGCGGTCAATTTCGGCGCGAATTTCGGCCAGAGAAGAGCAATCTTCGGGGAGCTTGGCTTGATCCATTCACTTATTCTGGCATCTGCTGAGCGCATCGCACAAGAACGTGCCTATCTGGTGCAGTTGCTTCCGGGATTATGCCTATCGTGAAAGGGGTTGGTCACGGTAAACGCGATTTTCCCACCAGAGTGGGTGAGGAGAGAAGCATAAATCCCTACACGCGCTTGCTGCGCGGGTGGCTTTTAGCTAAAAGACTTACCGCAGATTGCGCGGATTAACGCTGACTGAACCAGCGGATGGTTGAGGGTCTTTCAGAGAATGCCTTGCGGCTGCATTTGTCGACTGAAATATCCTCTGGATCCTTCGCCGCATAAAACGCGGCTCAGGATGACAGATGCAAAGGGTGATGGTGAAACAAGAAGCACTCGCAAGCCAGGCCCTCCGCCAACGGAGGAGGGCAATTGACGATAATTACTTTATATTATAAAGTACTTATCCATGATTCCTTCCGGAGAGCCGTTCCGACGACCGCCGAAAAAGCGCTGGATCCCGCTGGAGATGGCCATCGCGCCAAAACTGGATGCAAACGTTTCCCGCGCGCCAATGGAACAGCACTATGCCTTGCTGATCAATCCGTTTTATCCCAAGGACCCGCATGCCAGCTTTGGCAAGCATGTGCTGACGCCAACGCTGGCGCTGACCAGCTTCGCGGCGACTACGCCTGAGCACTGGCGGGTGCAGTACTGGGACGAGAACCTGCTGGATGGACGCCCGCCTTTTGATCCGATGCCGCAGGCGGTTGGCATTACGGTTCACCTGACCTTTGCGCAGCGGGCTTACGAGCTGGCTGACTGGTATCGCGGGCGGGGCGCCAAGGTGATACTGGGCGGCCTGCATGTTCTGTCGTGTCCCGAGGAGTGCGCTCCGCATGCCGATGCCCTGGCCATGGGAGACGGCGTGCAGCTTTGGCCGCGAATCCTGCGCGATGTGGAAGCCGGGCAGTTGCAAGCACGCTATGTTGCTACGTATGAGAATGACTATTGTGACGACCCCGCGCCGCGGCGCTCCATCCTTCCCCTCCACAGCTTTCTTACCACCACCAGCCTGATCGCCACGCGCGGCTGCCACAACCGTTGCGGTTTTTGTTATCTGGCGACCGAGGGCTTGCGCATGCCGTATCGCATGAAGAGGCCGCAGCAGGTGGCAGAGGAATTTGCCGCCAACCAGGAGCCCTACGCTGTCTTCATCGACAACAACCTCGGCTCGCGCCGGGATTACCTGCACGCGCTATGTGGCGCGCTGCGTCCACTGAAGAAAATATGGAGCGCGGCGGTTTCGATTGACGTAACCGATGACGCCAGCCTCATCCGCAACATGGCGTTGGCGGGATGCACCGGCGTGTTCATTGGCTTTGAATCGCTCAGCGACAACAACCTGGCCGAGGCGCACAAGAAGACGCCCAAGACCTCAGATTATGCGCGCCGGGTGCGCATGCTGCACGATTGCGGGATCCAGGTGAACGGATCGTTTGTGCTGGGCTTCGATCACGACCGCAAAGACGTTTTCGCCCGTACCGCGGAGTGGATCGAAGAGAACCGGCTGGAGTGCTCTACCTTCCACATCCTCACGCCTTATCCGGCGACACCGCTGTTCCGGCAGATGGAAGCCCAAGGGCGCTTGCTGCATAAGAACTGGACCCTCTACGACACCGGCCACGCTGTCTTCCAGCCCAGGCACATGACCCCGGAAGAGCTCGAACAGGGTTACAGCTGGATCTATGAGCGGCTGTTCTCGCACACGTCGATTTGGCGCAGACGTCCGGAAGATTGGCAGGCGGTGCCGCTATATCTGGCAATGTCGTACTTATATAAACGCTCAAATCGCTTCTGGCACCAACTCATCAAGCACGACCTTGTACACAGCGTGTGGCGTCCGCTGGTGGAGCTGACTCGCCTGCGGCATGTGCAATACCGGCAGCGGCTGGCGCAGAGCGCGGCGCCGGTTGCTTCCTCCGGCCAGGTGGTTTCGGCGGGGGTTTAGAAATCTTTCATTGCTACTCCTGCCGCTGCACCGCGCCAGCTGTGATAACTTGGTGCTCAGCATACTGCAAGAGCACGAGGAGAATCGGCTTATGAAGCTTGCTGAAAACCACTGCCCTGATTTTCAATCGCGCTATCCATCAGGCCGTAAAATTGTGAAGCAAGTTGCGGCCTTTCTTGCAATCGCATGTGCGATCGGTCTGGCATCGGCCCGGACATATGCTCAAGATGAAATCAACGTTTCCAGTTGTCCGGGACAGCCGAAGATCCCCGTGACCCTGCAGATTGATTGCTCGCACGTCAGCGCTGCGGCTGACAAACAGCTCTGCCGTCCATTTATCCAGAACCAGGCCTGCAAGGTCTTCCCCGCCTATCGCAAGATCACCGGCATCAAGTTGGAACAGACCTGCCCTGCTATCAAGTTCACGATTTATGATGACGCTAATTGGCCCCACCCCAAAGGCGAGGGCGGACTGGCGCTGCACTGCGCGGTGGACTACCTGACCGAATACTCAATTAAATTCAGGTCGAACTCCAAGCTCGGCCCTTATGACGTTCACGAACTTTTACACGAATATCAAATTGCGCTCGGACCGCTCCCCAGCGCGCATGTGCTTTTTGGGCCCAGCATGGCGGAGGCGATGCGTGAAGTTGACGACGTTGAAGGATATCAGCAGCGCGTCAAGAGCATGCAAGACGAAGCGCAGAGGCTCAAAGAAAAACTCGACGGCGAAAAGGCAAACCGGCCGCGAATGACTGCATGCTTGCCCAGACCCAGGTAGAAGAGAGCCTTTATCTTGAGAACAGCCGGAACGTTTACATGTTCTATCTCAAGCTGCCTCCGCCCAAGGGTTCAACCCAGGCCGAGCGCGACGCGCGCTTTGACCGCATGTTCTACGTTGTCTCTGGCGGAGGCCAGAGCCCGGTGAGGCAATTCCTCAGCGATCACGGCTGCGCCTTCTGAACTATTTGTAGTCCTAACAGTCCCGGAAAATAAGGCATTTACATGAGGTTTACAAAAAGTCCATCAAATTTTGACACTTTTTGGCACCTAAATCGTGTAACAATCTACAGCTAAGTGATCACAATTAAGCATCTAAATATCCAGAGCTGGAAGTTAAGCGGGATTGCTACATGAGGCCGTTTTCCAAAATCGTGCGCTCGGTAAAGGCTTTCAGGGAAGAACTTGCCCGGCGGCAGGGCCGTGTTGTCGAAGCCCCCGCTCCACTCCCTCTGGCCAAAAGACCCCGTATTGGAATTGCCCTTGGTGGCGGGTTTGCCCGCGGCATGACGCACATCGGCGTGCTCAAGGTGTTTGAACAAGAGCGCATCCCCATTGACTACATTGCAGGAACCAGCGTAGGCGCGGTGATCGGCGCGGCCTATTGCAGCGGTATGAGCGCCAAGGAGATGGAAGAGATTGCCATGCTGGTGCGCTTTAAAGACTTCGCCCGCTGGACCATCTCGCGCTTTGCCCTGTGCTCCAACGATCGCATGACTGGCTTTCTTGAGAAGCTGCTTAAAGTGCCCACTTTTGAAAAATTGCGCATTCCTTTGGCCGTCGCCGCCACCGACCTGACAACCGGTCAGGGCGTGGTTTTCAAATCGGGTTCGCTGATTGATGCGGTGCGCGCAAGCTGCGCATATCCGGGAATGTTTCTTCCCGTAAATCTCGATGGAAAGCTGTACGTAGACGGGCTTCTGGGCTACCCGGTTCCCGCCAAGCCGTTACGGGAGATGGGCGCCGAGCGCGTCATATCCGTGCATCTGGCGGCTCACTGGGTCACAGGCAAAGGGCCGCGGCATATCTTCGACGTAATCGGCCAGTGCTTTTCTATCGCCCAGGAAAGAATGAGTACATTCTGGAAGCAGCACACTGACCTGATGGTGGAACCCGATATCGCCCGCTTCGGTTATGACGAATTCCAGCGCTCTCCGGAGATGATCGCCATCGGCGAAGCCGCTACCCGCGCAATTCTGCCCCAGGTGCGCGCATGGCTCGAAGGCACACAGCCTGAGCTGGCGCCTGCTGAATTGCAGACGCAATCCGCCGAAAAATCCAGCTCCAAGGTATCGGGCGCTCCCGCACTGCAACCCACACCGCTCACTGCAAAGTAAGAAGTTCGATTTACGATTTAGCTTAAATAAGCTGAAAATTGCTGCATTTCTGCAAAATCAAAAATCGTAATTCGTAAACCCTGAAATCGTAAATCGTACTTCTTACTTCCAAAATGTGAGTTGCACCTTTGCACTGTCTCTCGCATCCAAGTCAGGTATGGCGAGACTGAGATGCCCGGTATGCAGTAAGGAGAACAGCGCAGTGCTGGGCCATAAGCACAGGATCAGCTTTAGGTGCGATGGATGCGGCACAGAGGTGCTGGTGGAACGCCACACCATAGAGGATGCTCACCACAGGCATCCTAAGAAAGAGCAGTATCGCTTACATCCCAAGCGGGCCTAGGAAGTAAGATTTGCGAATTCTGATTTACGATTTTTGATTTAAAGAAATGCAGCAATTTTCCGCTTACTTATGCGGCGAGGGTAGTGACCGGCGCCGGAGAACCTTCCAGGCGCAATGATTCTTCTTCCTCAACCGTTGCTGAGCACGCCTGCCGGTAAATCGGATGTACGTCTTTTTCCTCGCTAAAAGCGCGGTAGAAAAAGACAAAAAGTACGCATCGCAGTATGGCCAGCGAGCCAATCACAATATTGAACAGAAGAGCAAAATCCATAGGGTTCTCCGGTAATATCCGACTGGTGTTACTGGGGGTTCCCCGATCCATTTTCAGTTTGTGACATCGCTGTGGAAATGACAAATCTAAAATTTTCATGGTAAAAATCAACAAAACGGATGACGGGCGCTGCTCTGCGACCCGATTTGGAGATGCTGGGGCCAGTACTGAATATCGTTATTCAGCATTCAGCGATGGAGAAAGAAATAGACCAGCGCCCCGGCTCCGATCAGTGCGGCCAGAATACGCAAGACGACTCCAATGGGATTGGACTGGTCGCCGCGCATGATGGGCCCCATCGAATCGCTGGATTGAGGAAGGCCGCGTTGGGAAAAATCTGGTGAGGAAGACAGATTGGATGAATCGCCAAACCTGGTCTGATGGGTAACATTGACCCTGGTCTTCGCGGTCAGGTTCAGGCCGCCGAATTTAAAGCTGGGGAGCTGCTCCCCGATAATCGCGCTGATTTTGGCCTCGACGTTCCGCAGGACCTCTTCCCTGGTCTCGCCTTCCAAAGGCTCGACCCCGGGATCGGTGGAACGGGCAATGAATCCGCCACCGGGCTTCTCCTCAATGCGATAGGAAAATCTGGTGGTGGTTCTTTTGGTTTCCATGGCAGTCTCGTGTGGCGCAATTGTACTCTGGATTTCCAGCTCTCGCTGGAGAAGATAATTCGCTTTTTCTTTGCTGAGCACTACTCGCGTGTTTCGGAATAGCGGGAAAATACCCTTGAGCGACGAATTGCTGTTTTCCGGGCTAAAGAGTTTTGTGAGCACCTCAGAGTTATCTACAGTCACCCAGCAGTCAACTGCCGGGCTATCGTACGTCACCCCTTCGGGATTGTTCATCCATCAGGTCTTAATACTCGCAAAGCGGGATCGTGCCTGATACAAGTCTCCACCCACGAGGAGTTTTTCCGCAACCCGCACCAGATCTGCCGCATTGCAGATTTTATTGACCGTGCGATAACGCAACATTAAACTAGAAGAGAAGTTCCCAATTCTTCCCTGTGGAATAGCGCTTGAAAATTAAAAAGACCGACCCGCGAAAGCTGGTAAAGCAGGCTGAGCACATTCTGGCGCAGGCACCAGCCCGGGGCGAAGACTCGCCGCTCGAGCAACTGGCTGAGTTGCTTTATCGCCAGCGCGGGTATTCTTCTCTCGGCATTTACGCCGTGGTTGATAAGAAAGCTCCTGGGCCGGCATATGTTCCTCTGGCCTACCGGGGGCCGGCTTTGCCGTGTCTTGAAGTCGCGTTGGGGAATGACAAGGTGGATGCCGTTGTCCGAAGCGGACACATGATGGTGCGCCAGCTTCAAATGCAGTTCGAAGGCGCAGGCTCCAGACTTCATGCTGAAATGGCTATTCCCATCAAACTGGCTGGCCGCGTGCGCGGGGTTATCGACGTGGAAAGCGAAGGACCGGCGGGCTTCGCATATCATGACCAGACACTGCTGAGGCAGGTGGCCAGGCTGGTAGCGCGTTATTTGAGCTCGAATGGAAAAGTTGTGATACAGAAGCTGCGTATGCAAATGCAAATCGCCGGCCAGCGCAAGGAGATCGATGTGAATAATAAAGACACAAATAAAAAAACCGGACCGGAGGCCGATAAGCTGGCGAGCGCGGCAAAAGCCAGCACCCGCAAGACCATTGCAGGAGAGGTGCTTCGCGCATGAGCACAACCGTAGTTCCCAGTAGCGTCAAATTGACCCCGGGAGGACCGCGCATCGATTCGACTGATGAACTCAAACGCATGGCCAACCGGGTGCGCATCGAGATCATAAAAATGATTGGGGCCGCAGGCAGCGGGCACCCGGGGGGATCGCTCTCGGAGGTCGAGCTGCTGGCCGCGCTTTATTTTCGCGTGCTGCGGCACGACCCGAAGAATCCGGCATGGCGGGAGCGCGACCGTTTTATTCTCAGCAAGGGCCACGGTTGTCCGGCGCTGTATGCCATGCTGGCCGAAGCGGGATATATTGATCCCGCAATTCTGCCCACGCTGCGCAAGCTGGGCTCGCCGCTGCAGGGACATCCTGACCGGCGCATGCTGCCCGTGCTCGAGGCCTCTACCGGCTCGCTCGGGCAGGGACTATCCATCGGCATCGGCATGGCGCTGGCAGCGCGCCTCGACAAACTCGACTACCACACTTTTGTGATGGTGGGCGATGGAGAGATACAGGAAGGCCAGAACTGGGAGGCGGCGATGTTCGCTCCTTACCACAAGCTGAGCAATTTGACCGTCATCGTTGACTACAACCACCAGCAGCTGGATGGCTTCACCAAAGACATTCTCGATGTGGACCCATTAGCGGCGAAGTTCTCGAGCTTTGGATGGAACGCCGTGGAAATTGACGGCCACAACTTCGATCAGGTAATTCCAGCTTTGGAAAAAGCACGGGCGAACACAAGCGGCAAACCTACGACCATTATTGCCAATACCGTCAAAGGCAAAGGCGTCTCGTTCATGGAGAACAACCCCAAGTGGCACGGGGTTGCACCCAAGCCGGAAGAAGTTGCGGCGGCGGTGAAAGAGCTGGAAAGTACGAAGTAAGATTTACGATTTCTGATTTACGATTTAGCGAACGAAGAAGTTGATGCTGACATTAAATCTTAAATCGTAATTCATAAATCGTAAATTATGACGTTGATTTGAACGCAAATAAGCGTTCTGGCACTAGATTTGAATTTATTAACGACACAAAAATGGCTACTACTCCGACAAAACCGAAATTCGAATTGAAGATGGGAGCGGCCACGCGCGAGGCCTATGGACAGGCTTTGGCAGAGCTGGGCGCGAAGAACCCCAACGTGGTTGTGCTCGATGCCGACCTGGCGAAATCCACCTTCAGCGCCAAGTTCCAGGAAAAATTTCCCGAGCGCTTCTTCACCTGCGGCATTGCCGAAGCCAACATGGTCGGCATTTCCAGCGGCCTGGCGCTGTGCGGCAAGCTCACCTTTGCTTCTTCATTCGCGGTATTCCTTTGTGACAAAGGCTACGACCAGATGCGCACCTGCGTAGCCTACCCGCGGGTGAACGCCAAGTTTTGCGGCTCGCACGGCGGCATCTCCATTGGCGAAGATGGCCCGAGCCAGCAATCGGTGGAAGATATCGCTCTCATGTGCGGGCTGGCCGGGTTCGCAGTCCTGGTCCCCTCCGATGAGTTCTGCGCCCGCGCCCTGGTGCACCGCATGGCGGAGCACGTGGGGCCGGTTTATATGCGCACGGCCCGGGCCAAGGGCCCTATCATTTATTCGGCCACAGACAGCTTTGAGATCGGCAAAGCCAAAACTCATGGCGATGGCCGCGATGTGGCCATTGTGGCTTGCGGCCTTGAGGTTGGCTACGCCCTGCAGGCGCAGGCGCAACTGGAAGAAGAGGGCGTGCACGCGCGGGTCATCGACATGCACACCATCAAGCCGCTGGATGATGCCGCAATCGCCAAAGCAGCCCAGGAGTGTGGCGCGATTGTGAGCGCCGAAGAGCACCTGCTCGATGGCGGCCTGGGAGCGCATGTGGCGCAAGCTGTCGCCAAATCCAGGCCCGTGCCCATGGAGTTCGTCGCCATCCAGGACACGTATGCCGAATCAGGCACCCCCGACCAGCTCATGGAAAAATACGGACTCACCGCGCCCCACATCGTTCAAGCCGTCCATGCTGTTCTGAAACGAAAGGGGTAGATTTACGAATTAAGAATTACGATTTTCGATTTTGCAAAATGCGAAATGCAATTGATAAATGCCTTATCTCAACCGCGGGCTGCTGATTCATACACCCCAATAACGTCACAAATCGTAAATCTTAATTCGTAAATCGAACTTCATCATGCCTCGTTACAACTATCGCCAAATCGGACCTACACCGGCCGCGGAAAAAATATTTCTGGGCTGGATCGAGGCGCTCGACCGTGAATTCATGAATCGCGATCCGGAGCATCGCAGCCTGGTGGTCCGCAATGCGCTGCACGAACTCTATCTCGGACGAGCCTACCATGAACCCAAGCTCACCGAACCGCTGGCGCAGCAGGCGCTGGTGCACTCTTTCGATCCGCGTAACGCCACGCTTGAGCCCGAATATTATGGCGACGTGGACCCGGCAAAATACGGCGAACGCAAGCCGCTGATCTGGTTCTGGATGATGTATGACCGGTCACCGGTGGGCCTCAACCACTGGCTGGGTTTTCGCGTGCGCGCCATGCTGGCGGGTCATATCTTTAAAGCGATCGGCAAGAACGTGAAAATCTTCCACGGGGTCGAGATCTCGTTTGGCTACAACCTGACGGTGGAAGATAACTGCACCATTCATAAATATGTTCTGCTCGACGACCGCGGCCAGATCATTATTCATGAAGGCAGCTCCATTTCCGACTACGCCAACGTCTATTCGCATGAGCATGACCTGAACGACGGCATGATCATCACCAACACGCCCACTGAAATCGGCCCCAAGGCGCGCGTCACCTACCACGCCACGGTGCTCAGCGGCGTGAGGGTGGGCGAGCATGGCATGCTGGGCGCTATGGGCGTCGCTACAAAGGACGTTGAGCCTTACCACATCAAAGGCGGCATTCCTGCCCGCACGCTGAAGGTGAAGACCATTGCGCCGCCGGATGTGCGTCCCGCAGATAAAAAATAAATCAGCGTTAATCCACGTTCCTCCACTGCGAAAAAACCAGAAACTCGAAACTTGAAACTGTTGCGTGTTACCATCATAAAATCTTCGTCTCCAGAGAGCTGAATGTCACCTGAGCCAACTTCCACACAAAAACCGCGCGTGCTGAGCGGCATGCGCCCCACCGGCAAACTTCATTTAGGAAATTATGTAGGCGCGCTGGAAAACTGGGTGAAGCTGCAGGAGGGCGGCAAATACGACTGTTATTTCTTCATTGCCGACTGGCACGCGCTGACGACTGACTATGCTGACACCTCCCAGGTCAAGCAGAATTGCGTGGAAGTGCTGCTAGACTGGCTGGCGGCGGGGCTCGATCCAGAGCATTCGGTTCTTTTTATCCAGTCGCATGTGCCGCAGCACGCCGAGTTGCATCTCATATTTTCTATGATCACGCCGCTGGGATGGCTCGAACGCGTGCCTACGTACAAAGAGCAGCGTGAAAATATTCACGACAAAGATTTGGGAACCTACGGGTTTCTGGGATATCCCCTGCTGCAGTCCGCCGATATTTTGATCTACCAGGCGCAATACGTGCCGGTGGGCGAAGACCAGGTGGCGCACATCGAGCTGACACGCGAAGTGGCGCGGCGCTTCAATCAGTTCTATCCGGGAGACGATAAATTTGTTTTCCCAGAGCCTCAGCCACTGCTCACGCCTGCACCCAAGCTGCCTGGCGTGGATGGCCGCAAGATGTCCAAGTCTTATGGCAATACAATCCTGCTGACCGATCCTGAGCCGGTGGTCCGGCAAAAGCTCAAACCCATGGTCACGGACCCGGCACGGGTGCGGCGGACCGATCCTGGAAATCCGGATGTGTGCCCGGTTGGCGATCTGCACAAAATTTTCAGCAGCAAAGATACTCTCGCCAAGGTCTATGAAGGCTGCCGCTCTGCTGGAATCGGCTGTATCGAATGCAAAGGCTGGGCAGCAGACGCGATTGTGGCCAAGCTCGCTCCCATGCAGGAGCGGCGGAAAAAATATGAACAGAATCCGCGGCTGGCATGGGATATTCTGGAGGCAGGTTCGGCCAAGGCCCAGAAAGCCGCTGAGAGCACAATGCAGGAAGCGCGCTCAGCCATGCATATGTCCAGAGAATTTGAACAGCCTGCGGCAGGCGCGGCCGGCAAGACAAATTCGCGTTGAGTGCTGAAGCTGCAATTCGCCGGGAGAAACGCATGATCCTTCGCCAGACGCGAAGGATAACAAAATACTAAAAGGAATCTGCCTGGGCTGAATGCAGATTGCTATTGTTGATCGCTAAAATGTCTGAAATTCTTCCACAACCCGGTTCGGGCGCTGCTGCCGGCAAACCATCGGCAAGCAACTCCGTAGCGACGCAGCGCGTGAGCGACTTTCCATTTGCGGTCAGCGTCTCGCAGGTTTACGAGGGGCCTCTCGATCTTCTGCTCGATCTTATCCGCAAGCAGGATATCGACATTTACGACATTCCGATCGCCCGCATCACGGCGCAGTTTCTCGCCTATGTGGAGCGCATGAAGCAGCTCGATGTGGATGTTGCCGCCGAATTCATTTACTGGGCGTCGCTGCTCATCCACATCAAATCGAAGATGCTACTGCCGCGCGACCCGGATGCGCCGCCCGACCAGCAGGAAGATCCGCGTGAAGAGCTGGTGCAACGCCTGCTGGAACATGAAAAATATAAGAATGCCGCGCAAATGCTGCTGCAAAAGCAGCAGATCGAGAATGCGGTGTGGTCGAACCCGTCGCTGAGAGAATTCAAGGACGCCGAAGGCACCGAGCCCGAGCTGGCCGCCGATGTCGTGGACCTGATACGCACCTTCCAGCAGATCCTGGCGCGCGCGCGGTCGCGGCCCCTGTTGCAGGTGGATGAGGAAACCGTCACTGTCTCGCAGATGATCGATTACATGCGCCGCCGCTTGCTCCTGGAGGAGAGGCCCATACAGCTGAAGCAACTGTTGCAACACACACAGTCGCGGCGCACGCTGGTGTGCGCCTTCCTGGCGCTGCTGGAGCTGGTGCGGTTGCAGGCAATCCTGCTGCGGCAGGACCGCGTGTTTGGCGATATCCTGATCAAGAAGCATGCCATGTTCGATACGGTGTTTGCCGAGGGAGAATCGGCTGGCATCAAAGATGATTGGAGGTAAAGCAGCTACTCATTCATGAACCTAAAGTCAAAAATCGAAGCCATCATTTACGCTGCCGAAGAACCGGTGAGCATTGAGCAGATTGCTGTTGCACTCAAAGAGGAACTGGCCGCCGGGGAAGATTCAGGCAACAAAGAAAGCGCCAAAGAAAAGGTACGGGCCACGGTTGAAGAGTTGATCGCCGCTTATGCTACTGACGAGCGTGGCATTGAAGTGCGCAAGATTGGCGGCGGCTACCGCATGAGCACCAAACCCGAGCACCACGACGCCGTGCGCGCCTTCGCCAAGAGCCTGAAGCCGCCCATTAGGCTCTCATTGCCTGCATTGGAGACCCTAGCTGTTGTTGCCTATAAACAGCCCATCACCGGGCCTGAGATCGCCGAAATCCGCGGCGTGGATACCAGCGGCGTGCTGGCTACGCTGATCGATCGCAAGCTGATCACCACCGCCGGACGCAAAGCCGTAGTGGGGCGTCCTATTCTCTACAAAACTACGAAAGAATTTCTGCTGCGTTTTGGGTTGAGCGACCTGAACGAGCTGCCCAGCGTAGAAGAGTTCGAGAAGATGGCCAGCGAATCGCTCCACCAGCAAGGCCTGTTTGCGGAAGTGTCGATTCCCGATGCCACCGGCATTCCTGACGTGGAATCCGAATCGCAGGCACCAGAAAATTCGCGAGCCCAAGTCGCAACGGAACCAGAAGGTGAGAATTCACAAAACGGACAGTCCGCAGAAAAAAATGAGACCGCCAACGATTTGCAGGGGCTGAAGCCCGACACACTCTAATCACCTACGGCACGAGTAAAGAGACCTGAGCCAACCACTGAGTACACTGAGTACTAAGTACTGAGTACTTCACTGAGAATCGAGAACTGCCTTTGGACCGTCTACAAAAAATCATCGCCGCCGCCGGTATCTGCTCACGCCGCAAGGCGGAGGAGCTGATTACCAACGGCCGGGTTGCGGTCAACGGAAAGACTGTCACCGAACTGGGCACGAAGGCAGACCCGGCGCAGGATTCCATCAAGGTTGACGGCAAGCTACTTCCCTTGCAGCGCAGCGCGCGAAAAACTTATTTACTGCTTCATAAACCCAAGGGTTATGTCACTACGGTCACCGATCCTGAAGGGCGCCCTACAGTCATGGATTTGCTGCGCGCGGGCAAACACGCCATCACCGACCGGGTCTATCCCGTTGGCCGGCTCGATTGGTCGAGCGAGGGCCTGCTGCTCATGACCAATGATGGAGACCTGGCCAACCAGCTCACTCGCGCCGCCTCGCACGTCCCCAAGACTTACCTGGTGAAGATCAGTGGCAAGCCGCAGGAGGGCGACCTGGCAAAACTGCGCAACGGCGTTTCCATCCCCACTGGCATCGAGGGGAGAAGGGTAAAAACCGCTCCGGCAAAGATTCAACTGGCGCACAACGCTCCCAACCCCTGGTATGAAGTCACGCTCATCGAAGGACGCAACCGCCAACTCCACCGCATGTTTGAGCGCATTGGCCATCGCGTGGAAAAGATCAAACGCGTGCGCTACGGACCGCTTGAGCTCGATGTAGAGGCAGGGCGCTTCCGTCCGTTGACCGCGGGGGAAGTTGAAAGCCTGCGCCGCGCGGTACGCCATCAAGCCAGGCAAAAGTGACGCCGGTTACAAGACGGCACGCTTGTAACCGGCTACATCGGCCCTCAAAGATGAAAAACGACTCCGAACGAGAGCCGAAGGTTGTTGTGTTTCTCTGTGGTTGAATTAAAAGTTGAAATAACGTTACAGGTGCTGCTACTGGTTCCGGGGCCTATGAATCCGCCGCAAACCTCCTCGGCAAACCCCTGAGTAAACTTGAAGCTGTTGCGAAAATAGTCCGCTTGGATGAGACGAATGGAAAACCGCGGATTGATGTTGTAATCCACGCCGCCGCCAAACGCCATGGCAAACGATGTATGGCCGCCTCGAAGGCTGGGGACCATCTGGGAGTCAGACACAATGACCGACTGCGTATTATTCGAACCAGTCGGGGGCTGAGCCAGAACGACTTGGTCAATGATAGGCGATTGCCTGGCGGGCGTCTGATAATTGGCCCCAAACAAACCGTGGATAAATGGGGTTATGCCGTGTGCCTGCCGGAACGACAACTGCGGGCCGACAAGCAATGTGTGATTCTTGATGCCGGCGTCGCTGTAATATCCCGACAGATCTTCCGTAATTCCCACCCACTTATTGAAGTTTTCGGTAACGGAAGCATTGAATCCATCGATCGGTTGTAACTTCTGCGGCGTGTCGTTCGTGAAAGTAAAAACCTGACCGCCGACCTGTGAACGCAAAAAAGAATACCCGGCGAATATATCCATTTTGGGAACGTCTTGCGCAGTCAGGGGAAGAACCAACGACCACGCCATAAGAGACAACACTACTCCTTTGACCGCTATGCGATGCAGCATGTGACAACTCTCCTTTTGTCAGAACATATGTGCCTTCGCGGCAGGGTCAGCCACGCAGGTTTGTTATTTGGATAAGCAGGTTAGATTCGCAACAAAAAGAAAGGTTGTACTCTCGATGGCGCTTCACCAAACTTTACGGGGTGGAAACAAAAGCTTTACGAATTTTCCTATTTTTAGGAACCGTTCATTTCCCTCTGCATCTCACTCACTGAACACAAAACATTCTGTCGAAGAAAAAATCTACGCGAATGGAATGCCAGTGCCATGGCTCCGCTCAGGATGACAGAGGTAAAGACCTACTCCTCATTCAATGGACGGCGATCTTTAACGATTCAGGCTTCAATTTTTTCCATCGCATGCGGTTCCAGCATGGCCAGGCGGGCAGCGCCGTAGAGACCTGCATCGCTGCCCAGGAGCGCGCGGGTAACGATGGTTTTTTTCGTATTGGGAAGATTTGCCTGTGATTCGGTCGCCACGTAAACAAACGACCGCTTGTGTATTTCTTCCATCATGGCCGGGGCGAACGCATCCCAGGCGTTCACCACGCCCCCGAAGAGCGCGTACATGGGCAGGTTCAGAACATTCACCAGACTGGCGATTGTCATTCCCAGGGCGGTGCCCACTCTGCGAAAGATCCGCTGCGCTACAGGATCGCCCTGGACCGCCTTCTGGTATACAACCAGTGAGCTGAACTCCGGCTCTTCTTTCATGGCGCGGCCCAGTTCCGGCGACTCGCCTTTGGTAATGGCTTCGATGGCCATGCGTTTGATGGCGGTGGCCGAAGCGAGTTGCTCGAGACACCCGTGGCTGCCGCAGCCGCACGGCGGCCCGTTGGGTTCCACGTTCATATGTCCTATCTCGCCGGCCATTCCCGTCATGCCGCGCCAGATTTTTCCATTGAGCACCAGCCCGCCGCCGACTCCGGTTCCCACTGTTATCATGCACAGGCTGTCGACCTCACGGCCGGCGCCCAGCCATTTTTCGCCCAGGGCAGCAACGTTGGCATCATTTTCCAGGATCACGTGGGTCCCAAGGCGACGCTCGACCTCCTCACGCACCGGATAATTAATCCAATCGGGCAGGTTGGGTGACTTTCGCACGATGCCGGTATCCTTATCGATAATTCCTGGGACGCCGATGCCAATGCCCTCCAGCTCGCCCAAAGAAGAAAATTTCACGGAGAGCTGGCGGATCGCCTCCGTCATCTCAGCAACGACAAAATCGCGTCCCTTCGCGACTTGCGCGCCGCTGGTAATCTTATGCAGCAGGTTACCGTCTGAATCGACGGCAGAGATGCGCAGGTTCGTTCCACCCAGATCAACACCGATAGCATACGAAGACATAGCTTTATTAGAGTACCCTGTGGAGGGCCACGCTGACTAGTGCAGCAGTACTCGAATTCAGATGTGGCGGCGTTGCATTTTGGCGACACTTATGGTTTCGCGGATGAATTGGAACCTGGTCAGAATTAACTGCGCACTGAGTACCGGGTACTGGGTACTGGGTACCGTTTTATTTTTGACACTTCGGACAATAGTGTGAACTGCGCCCGGCAATCACTATTCGTTTGATGGGGGTCTTGCAAAGCAGGCAGGGCTCGCCTTCGCGGCCGTAGACCCGGTGCCGTAACTGGAAGAAGCCTTCTTCTCCCGACGCATCCACATAATCTGAGACCGAAGAGCCGCCGGCGGCGATGGCTTCGCGTAATACCTGCTGAATTGCAGCATGAAGGCGCTGTAGCTCAACTTGCGTCAGCTTGCCCGCCCGGCGGCGCGGACGGACTTTGGCGCGAAACAGCGACTCATCAGCATAGATATTGCCTATGCCCCGCAATAATTTCTGGTTCAGCAGCGCGCTCTTCATGGGCGTGTCGCGTTTGCAAAACAGGGCAGCAAATGCCTGGAACTCAATCTCCAGGGGCTCTAGGCCGGGAAAGACATTTCCGTTTTGGTCTTTGCCGGTGAGCTTCACGACCGAGAGTCTGCCGAACCGCCTGGGGTCGACAAATCGCAGCTCGCGTCCAGAGGCGAGTCTGGCGGTCAGGTGGGTGTGTTTCACAACTTCAGTTTGCGGCCCGGCAATCAAAAGCCGGCCGGTCATTCCCAGGTGAACGATCCAATGCCCTGCCAATTCTTTGCTCGCGGCAGATTTGCGACCCTTACTGAGATCGAGGACGATGTGCTTTCCTTCCCTGTGCACGCGCTCGATGCGGGCCCCTTCCAGCAATGCGGCAATCGCGCGTGCAGAGGACTTCAACGGCTCCGGCTTGCTGCCAATCCAGACCGAGTCGATCATGTCTCCGGTAACGCGCTTCGCCAAGCCGCGGGCAATGGTTTCAACTTCGGGAAGTTCAGGCATAAGAGCAGTACTCGGTACTCGGTACTCAGTACTCAGTCCTTACTTCTTAATTTTAACGAAAATGTCTTCCAGAGCTGAATAAACAGAACAACAAGCACGGTTAGTTCGAGTGGCAGCGGTCCGGATAATTCAGGCTTTGACTGAGTACCGAGTACTGAGTACTGCTCCTATCTCTTTCTCTCTCTTGGCGCTGTCGTTTCTGCCACTGCGGTGCGGCGAATAGGTACGATGGCCCCGCTGGCTGGGTCGGGCGTTTGGCGGCGTGCCATTACTTCTTTGCCTACAAAATTCACGAACTCCTGCATCTGGCGCTGCATCTCTTCCATGCGTTCGCGCATTTGCAGGATGATGGCAATACCGCTGATGTTCACGCCCAAGTCGCGCGCCAGCGACAGGATAAACTCCAGCCGCTTCAAATCCTCTTCCGTATACAGGCGGGTGTTGCCCTCGGTGCGCGAAGGTTTAAGCAGTCCCTCGCGCTCGTAAAGACGCAGGGTTTGAGGATGGATCTCATACATCTCAGCCACTGTGCTGATCATGTATGCGCCTTGGGTTTTGCGTTTTGCCATAGCTTCTTGGATGCGTTTTTAGCTGTATCTATTATGGGGGATAATACGATGATTCCCAAGGGAAATAGAACGATTGCATAGGTCATAGTCGCGGAACCACCTGGAGATTCCATGAAACTCTTTCGCACGCCGTTGCTGTTGGTCATAGTTCTTACTCCTTTCCTGGCGCCAGCCGCCGAATATCCCGCTCCGCAGGAGGGAACTTTTGTCGTCAAAGACTTTCCGTTCAAGTCGGGTGAGCGCATGCCTGAGGTCAAACTGCATTACTACACCCTGGGCGCGCCACAGAAAGATGCCAGCGGCAAAGTGCGCAATGCGGTGCTCATTTTGCACGGCACCGGCGGGTCGGGACGCCAGTTCCTGACGCCCAACTTTGCCGGCGTACTGTTCGTGCCTGGCGGATTGCTGGATGCCACAAAGTATTTCATCATTCTTCCCGACAACATAGGCCACGGCGGATCCAGCAAGCCCAGCGACGGCCTGCATATGGGCTTCCCCCATTATGAGTATGACGACATGATCGAGCTGCAATATCGGTTGCTCACGCAGGGACTCGGCGTGAATCATCGGCGGCTGGTACTGGGGACCTCCATGGGCGGCATGCATACCTGGCTGTGGGGCGAGCAACATCCTGACTTTATGGACGCGCTCATGCCGCTGGCCAGTCAGCCCATCGAAATTGCCGGACGCAACCGCATGATGCGGCGCATGATCATGGACGATATCCGCACCGACCCGCGGTGGAACAACGGGGAATACAAACAGCAGCCCCACGGACTGGCCGCCTCGATTCAAATTCTGCTCATCATGGGCAGCGCTCCCTTACGGATGCAAAAGGAAGAGCCCACGCGAGAACAGGCGGACGCTTATCTCGAAGACCAGATCTCCACGCGGATGAAGACCACAGACGCCAACGACATGCTCTATTACGTAGACGCCTCGCGCAACTACAATCCGGAGCCTCAGCTCGAAAAGATCACCGCTCCGCTCACCGCCATCAATTCCGCCGATGACCAGATCAATCCACCGGAGCTGAAGATCATTGATCGCGACATCGCGCGGGTTAGGAACGGCAAATTCATGCTGCTACCTATCACTGATCAGACCCGTGGACACGGCACGCATACGTGGCCGGCAATTTGGGGAAATTATCTGGCGGAGCTGCTGGAACGGTCGAAACAGTAGAGCAGCATTGGCATTTAGAATCGGGAGTTAGCACTTGGCACTTGGCCCCTGAACATTTTGGGTTGAAGGACGAATCAAGATTTTCACTGTTTTGGCAACTGCAATAGGTTCCAAGGGCTAAATGCAAACGCTAAGCGCTAAATGCCACTCTTTACTGACTGCTGATTGCTAAGCACTGCGCTCCGCAAGAAATAGACCACAAATCCTGCTGCAATCAGCAGGCATCCGAAGCCCAGCGCACTCATGCCGGCGATCCGCTCACTATGGCTCTTTACCACCGAGAAGCCCAGCAGCAGCATGGGAAAGACACCCACGGCAAATGCTCCGAAGGTCCCGCCGGGCACGCGGAATGGACGCGGCAGTTCAGGCTCGCGCAGGCGCAACGCCGCCAACGCGGCGAATTCAAGCAGCAGGCTCAAGCCATAGATCAAGATATCAATCGTAACCAGGTGCTCGAAGTTGAGGCCGAGGCAAAAAGCCCAGGCAATGGCAAGCGTCAGAATTGCCACCCATGGCGCTTTGCTTTTGGGATGCACTTTGGTAAAAACCGCGGGCAGCATGCCGTCTTGCGCCATGGCCAGTGGCAGCCGCGAGTAGCTCATCACCAGTGAATTGAACATGCCAAAGGCGCTCAACATGCCACCCACAACCAGCACCACACGCAGCCACGGACCTGCTACTATCGCCGCCAGATCGGCCCACGATCCGGTCACGAAGGCGCTGGGTTGTATTCCAGTCACAGCCATGGCTGCCACCGGCAAAATGTAGCTGAAGGCCACAATGGCCACGGTAATCAACATGGCCCGCGAATAGCATTTTTGCGGATTATCAACCTCGGCTGCGATGGTCGAGGCGTTGTCCCACCCCATGTAATTCCACATGGCCACAAGGATGCCCGCAATCAAATCCACGTGCGTGGTGCTCTGTACGGTTTGCCCGGCAAACATGCCATGCTTCCAGAGCGCGAAAATTATCAGCGCCACAAACGGCAAAGTGAGTAACACGAACAGCCACAATGAAGTCAGAGCCACCATGCGCACTCCGGCAATGTTCAGCAGCGCACAGATGGTAACGATTGCCAGTCCTATCAGCACGCCGCGATGGCCAATTCCGAAATAGGGAAACAGGCGCGCGAGGTATGCGACAAAGAGAGCGGGATAAATCGCCATATCGAAGACGCTGGCCACCAGTGACAGCCATGCCTCCTGAAATCCCCAGCATGGGCCCAGGGCACGGCGCACCCAGACGTAAAATCCACCCTCCTCGGGCAGAGCGCTGGCCAGCTCGCCTATCATGTAGGCGGTAGGCAGGCTCCAGAGCACCGGCGTAATCAGCAGGATCAGAATAGCGCCGGCGTATCCTGCGCCGTGGACGGTATCTTCCGTTCCGTAGGTTCCTCCGGAGACCATGAAGAAGGTCGCCGCCACCAGAGGCCACAAGGTCAGATTTTTATTTTTGGAAGTCGAGGGAGACTGAAGCGTCGGAGTGGGTTCCTGCTGTACGGCTGTTTTCAATTTCTATGGCTACCTCCTCGGGCGGCCTGTCCTGTGCGTGAACGCTCTTCGGAACAAGCCTACAAATTGCAATATACAGGCAATCGCAGGCGGCGCAAGAAAAATTTTGGCGGTAGTAAAGTTTGGGATCGCCTACACAGGCAGGCGTGGGCAAGAGGCACCAGCCCGTCGTGGGGCTCACGCGACAGCCGGCGAGACGCCACGCTGCTTTTGTTACGAATTGCATGCCAGGTGGCACAGCTCGATCTCAATCTTCATTGAGTTCCGATCTTAGTTACGAAAGTATCGTCCTAAAGCTCCAGATCATTCATCCTAAATTCAACCTGTCCCCGCTACCAAAGACCGATTGACGCGGCTTTTGCGGATACTTTAAATTAGCGTTCCTAAGTTGAAGGTCCGAGCAAATGATTCGAGTCAGGACCAGCGCAGCAAGTCCGGGCAGGCCACAATCCACTCATGCACAGTTGGCCTGTAGATGTTCACCAACCCTCGCAGGTCACGTGGTAGTAGCGGGACTTGCAAAATTACTTCGGCCGAAATTGGTTCCGCACGAGGAAACTCGTCTTTTCCGCGAGCAGGCGTCTAGCGCGTTAGGGGTCGCCAGACTTGCGGCGAGTGCGTGTCGGCGCTGAAAAGCGCCCCAGCTTACAGTCAACCGTAAGCGAGCGTGGTGGTGTGCCCGCGAACAACAAAGGCGGAAACACCTTGTTCGGAGCGAGATTGCTGAGCTTTTAAATCTATTGGAAGGAGGAACTGGGAGCACAACTCTTATCTTTTCCGCACGTCCATTCCTGTTTCAGGAAAGGCCGCATGCGGGTGAACCTCTCTCTGTGTGTTCTTCCTCACAACACACAATCACCCCGAGGAGATTAGGAGAGTAAAAATGTCTAATCAAAAAATCAGAAGACTTGAAATGTTGAAAGCGCAGTATCTATTGGGGCTATGTTTGACAGTTGTGCTTGGGATTGGAACCCTCCAGGCCCAACACGATCCCGGGCCGCGCGGTGGTATGGCGGGCGCGGGCGGCCCTTATCCTGGCCTCAACGCGAAAGAGCAGAAATTCTTTGGCGAGGCGCTGGAACGATTTAAGGAAATTGATTCGGTTTCCGGAACAGCGCCCGGCGAAGCCGGGGTCGGTCTGGGACCAACCTTCAACGCCAATAGCTGCGCATCCTGTCACGCCGCACCCGCGGCCGGCGGCAGCAGTCCAGCAGTAAATCCGCAGGTGGCACTGGCCACACTGGATGGCGCTACCAACACCGTGCCTCCATTCATCCACGTTAATGGCCCGGTGCGCGAGGCGCGTTTTATCTCCACCAACCCCGCTAATCCGAATGCTCCGCTCGATGGCGGGGTGCATGGCTTATTCACCATCGCAGGCCGCAGCGATGCCCCGGGATGCACTCTCGCTCAGCCCGACTTTGCCACACAACTTGCCAACCACAACGTGATCTTCCGCATTCCTACGCCAACTTTTGGCGCAGGTTTGATCGAAAACACGCCAGATGCCGTTCTGGAGGCAAACCTGGCGGCAAACCTGGCGGCCAAGGCCGCGCTGGGGATCCACGGAAAGCTGAACCGCAGCGGCAACGACGGCACTGTCACCCGCTTCGGGTGGAAGGCGCAGAACAAGTCGCTCATCATCTTCGCGGGCGAGGCCTACAACGTTGAGCAGGGCGTCGCCAATGAAGAGTTCCCCAATGAGCGCGCAGCCGCTTCCGGATGCGTATTCAACGGTACTCCGGAAGACTCAACCAACATAACCAACCCTGATGACGATGGCGACACCGGCACAGCCTCCAAGATGTCCTCTGATACTGTGAACTTCGCTGCGTTCATGCGTCTGTCGGCGCCACCGGCTCCGACCACACACACTACCTCCGAGCTGAATGGCCAGGCATTGTTCAGCAAGGTCGGTTGCGTTCTTTGCCACTCCTCCTCACTTATCACAGGGGAATCCTCGTTCACCGGCATTTCGCACGTCACCTACAGTCCGTTCTCAGACATTGCCGTTCACCACATGGGAGCGAGGCTTGCTGATGGCGTGAACCAGGGGGCGGCGGGTCCTGATGAATTTCGCACGGCTCCGCTGTGGGGGCTTGGCCAGCGCCTGTTCTTTCTGCATGACGGCCGCACCAATGACCTGTTGCAGGCCATTCAAGCCCACTTCAGTCCCGGCAATGTTTGCGTGACGGCGGCGGACCTCCAGCAATTCACCGCCAATGGCAAGTCCGTCCAGCCCTTCTCGATCAGCCAGGTGTGCGGCTCAGAAGCGAATGGGGTCATCCGAAACTTCAATTCGCTCAGCCCATCACAACAGCAGGACCTGCTGAACTTCCTGCGCTCGTTGTAGACTTTCCTCTCTCGCTGGCCCAACCAACCGCGGATGCTTCGTCATCCGCGGTTTTTTGCTGCCGGAGCGCGCGTGTCACAAATCACCAGATTACTGGCTGCCGCTGCCGGCATTGCCGGATGCAGTAATCTGGGCCAGCAACTGCTGATCCGATTGAGTACTGGAAAACTGAGTACTAGCGCAATTTCAGAGTTACAGTATCCCGCAGCGCCGAGACTTGAGGCCGCGCGGCTTGCCAGGGGAATGTGGGCGGGACGGGAGCGAATCACCGGGTTGGATCCGGTTGGGGGATGGGGGGGGTACAAACTTGGAGTAGTCGATGCAGTGGTAAGCGATTCACAATCAATCAGATAGGAAAATGACGGAGTCATGGGGAAGTAGTTCTTGAACTGCAGTTCTCAGTTCTCGGTTCTCAGTTCTCAGTTCTCAGTTCTCAGAATAGATCCTTCCCCTTCGACAAGCTCAGGGTCAGGATTTCGCCTCGCGGCTCAAACGCCGCGAAAACGGCTCAAGTTCTCAGACCGACACGGTTTGAAGGGGGGTGGGGGTTACTAAGTAACCTCTGAGCGGTAGAGGCAGAGATACCTTGTCGTCCGCCCTGGAGCCAGGGAGGCGAGGGAGGGAGTTTTCAAAGACCGCGGGGCCAGCGCCCAAATCGATCATGCCGAGTAATTGCACCGAAGGCAAGGATTTGATATCAGAGTTCAAGTTTTGGCGGAGTCAGCCGGTGGATGCTTCCTTAGCGGCTAAACGACTTTCCACATCTCCGCCCGTGGATCTTCAGGATTGATTTTCTGCAACTGCTGCCAGAGCTCGCGCGCTTTGAGGTCGCGGGCCTCGGGGACGACAATTTTGATTTCTACAATCTGGTCGCCGCGCACGCCTTCTTTGGTGGCTGAAGGCACGCCTTTTTCGCGCAGGCGCAGCTTCTGGCCGCTCTGCGTCCCGGGCGGGACTTTGAGTTGCGCCCGGCCATCGATGGTAGGCACTTCGATCTTGGCCCCCAGCGCCGCCTCGGGCGCGGTGACCGGCACCGTGAGCTGAATGTCATCGCCATCGCGGCGAAAAAGAGGGTGATCGCCGGCGCGGATAATGATGTAAAGATCTCCCGGAGGCCCACCATGAAATCCGGCATTGCCCTTGCCTGCGAGGCGAATACGCTGCCCCTCGCGCGTGCCCGGCTTGATGCGTATGGTCAACGGCTCATTGCGGGTCACCACACCATCGCCCTTGCAGACATTGCAAACGGTGCGCGCATGTCCGGAGCCGCCGCAGCGTGGGCAGGTCACGTTGAACTTCATGCGGCCGCTGGTCTGTGTGACCTGTCCGGTGCCACCGCACTCCGGACACGGCCCGGGACTTTCCAGGTATCCGCGTCCTGCGCAGTTAGTGCAAACATCCTGGCGGCTGATGGTCACGCGCATCTCTGCGCCGCGGATTGCCTGCCAAAAACCCACGTTGACCTGGTATTCCAGATCAGTGCCGGGCTGCGGACCGGCGTTAAAACCTTCTTCGCTCGCGCCGCGTCCGCCTCCAAAGATGCTGCTGAAAATGTCACGAAAGCCGCCGCTGCTACCGGTGCGACCACCGGCACTGCCCGCTCCAGCGCCGCTGTTAAAATCAGAAAAATCGAAGCCGCTAAAATCAAAGGGGACCTCTTGCGCGCCACCACCCCGCGGGCCGGTGGAAGTCCTCCCCGCTCCGGCTCCAGAGCTGTACCCTCCGCGGGCATAAGCCTCGGCCGTCGCGGGATCGATGTTGTCAGAGTAAAAGCCGACCTGGTCGTAGATTTTGCGCTTCTTGGGATCGCTGAGAACGTCGTTGGCTTCGGAAATTTCCTTGAACTTTTCCTCGGACTTCTTGTCGCCAGGATTGACATCAGGATGATATTTACGCGCCAGCTTGCGAAAAGCCTTGCGGATCTCCTCCGCAGAGGCATTTTTCTTGACACCGAGTGTGCCGTAGTAATCTTTGGTTTGAGTGGCCATTGGTAATTACAAATAAAATTAAACCATTCTGAAGATTATTATTTAAATCTGTCATCCTGAGCGGAATCCGAGCGACGCGGATTCATTTTTTCAATCAGTGCAATTTTCTTTGACCTTCTCCAACCTTTTAATTGCTTCTCACGAGCAACCGTTTTAACAACGTCATCAAACTTTTCGTAGTACACCAGCCGCGTGCAGCGGTAATTTTTGATGTAGACCCAAAATTCATAGTCCATGTGAGAATGCCTTGTTGCAGCATTTTATATTTATACATCTTCGGGGTCCTTCGACTCGGGCATTCGCCCTCGCTCAGGATGACAGATTTAGGGAAATTTTCACGAACTAAAACTTTTACAAACTAAAAATAATTGCGATAGAAGTAAGGGGCGCACTTCTGCGCCCCTTAGAGCTTAAGAGCCAAAAGCTAACCGCTAAAAGCTCATTGAAAGAGCTCCCAGCTAGTAGCTAACAGCTTACTTCTTCTCATCCACATCCACGTACTCGGCATCAATGACCTCGCCTTCTTTCTTCTGGCCATCTGCCTGGGCTGCGCCGTCAGCGCCCGGGGCCGGGCCGCCGGGCTGGGCTCCGCCTGCCGGTGTGCCTGATGACTGGGCAGATTTGTACATCTGTTCGGCCAGCTTGTGCGAAGCCGCGGTGAGTTTCTCGCGCGCCGAGTTCATGGCTGCCGGGTCGCCGCCCTCCAGCGCTTTTTTGGCGTCGGCCAGCGCCGACTCCACGTTGGAGCGCTCGCTTCCCGAGATCTTGTCGCCCTGCTCGCGCAGCATCTTTTCAATCTGGTACACCAGGCTGTCGAGCTGGTTGCGGGCTTCGATCTCTTCGCGCTTGGTCTTGTCTTCCGCCGCGTGCGCGTCGGCTTCCTTGGCCATGCGGTCGACCTCGTCTTTGCTCAGGCCGGAAGAAGACGTAATCGTGATCTTCTGGTCCTTGCCGGTGCCAAGGTCCTTGGCAGTCACGTTGAGGATGCCGTTGGCGTCAATATCGAACGTCACCTCAATCTGCGGCATGCCACGCGGGGCCGGTGGAAGGCCGGTCAGGTGGAACTTGCCCAGCGTGCGGTTGTCCCGCGCCAGGGGACGCTCGCCTTGCAGCACGTGCACCTCGACCGACGGCTGATTGTCGGCCGCCGTGGAAAACGTCTCCGTCTTCTTGGTCGGGATGGTGGTATTGCGCGGAATCATCTGTGTAGCCACCCCGCCCAGCGTCTCGATCGCCAGCGTCAGCGGAGTCACGTCGAGCAGGAGCAGGTCTTTTACATCGCCCGCCAGCACGCCGGCTTGCACCGCCGCGCCCACTGCGACCACTTCATCCGGGTTCACGCCCTTGTGCGGCTCTTTGCCGAACAGGTCTTTCACAAGCTGCTGAATCCGCGGCATGCGCGTCTGGCCACCGACAAGCACGACTTCATCAATGTCTTTGGCTTCGACCTGCGCATCTTTCATCGCCTGTTTGCACGGTCCGACTGACCTTTGGATGATGTCTTCTACCATTTGCTCCAGCTTTGGACGCGTGAGCGTCTTCACCAAATGCTTTGGACCTGACGCATCGGCAGTGATGAACGGCAGATTGATCTCGGTCTGCTGCGTGGTGGAAAGCTCGATTTTGGCTTTTTCCGCCGCGTCGCGCAGGCGCTGCAATGCCATCTCGTTGCCCTTGGAGCGCAGGTCGAGTCCTTCATCTTTCTTGAACTCGTCGGCCAGCCACTCCACAATACGATTATCAATGTTGTCACCGCCCAGGTGGGTGTCACCGTTGGTGGATTTCACCTCGATCACGCCTTCACCAACTTCGAGAATCGAGATATCAAACGTACCGCCGCCGAAGTCATACACGGCGATGGTTTCGTCTTTTTTCTTGTCGAGGCCATATGCCAACGCCGCCGCCGTAGGCTCGTTGACGATGCGCTTCACATCGAGTCCGGCGATTTTTCCGGCGTCTTTGGTGGCCTGACGCTGGGCATCGTTAAAGTATGCAGGCACAGTGATCACTGCTTCGGTAACCGCGCCGCCGAGGTAATCTTCCGCCGCCTTCTTCAGCTTCTGCAGGATCATCGCCGAAACTTCCGGCGGGGTGTATTGCTTGCCTTGCGCGACTACCGCCACAAGATCGCCGGCTTTGACGACCTTGTAAGGCACCATCTTCATCTCTTCCGTCACTTCGTCATAACGGCGTCCCATGAAGCGTTTGATGGAATAAATTGTGTTTTCCGGATTGGTAATTGCCTGGCGCTTGGCTACCTGTCCCACCAACCGCTCGCCAGTCTTGGTGAACGCCACTACAGAAGGCGTGGTGCGGCCTCCCTCTTCATTTGCGATGACTTTAGGCTCGCCACCCTCCATCACCGCCACTACGGAGTTGGTGGTTCCCAAATCAATACCTATTATCTTGGCCATGGCAGACTCCTAAATTCTTTCCTATTAGTAATTTGAGCAACATCTCTCAATTTAGCCGACTCACATAATAATCCTTGAGTGAGTTACTGTCAATGTTTAGATGAAAGGTGGGAACGGTGGGTTGCAAATCTTGAAATCCAGCAGTTTCAAGTTTCCAGTTTCGAGTTTCGAGTTTCAAGCAAGAAACCCAAGGAAATCAATTCGCAGGATTATTTGGGCACTACTCTACGGTGACTGATTTGGCAAGGTTGCGGGGTTGGTCTACGTCGCATCCGCGACGCACGGCGATGTGATAAGCCAGAAGCTGGAGCGGCACAACTTCCAGGATGGGCAGAAGCAGCTCCGGCGCTTTGGGCACATAAATTACCTGGTCGGCGGATTCGCGGATCTCTTCATCGCCCTCGTTGGCCACGGTAATCACCCGCCCGGAGCGCGCTTTGACTTCTTTCATGTTGGAAAGCGTCTTCTCGTAACGAACCATCGAACCTGGGTCTTTCTCATCTCGCGTGGCAATGATCACCACGGGAAGGTTCTCATCGATCAGCGCGTTGGGGCCGTGCTTCATCTCGCCGGCAGGAAAGCCTTCGGCGTGGATGTAGGAAACTTCTTTAAGTTTGAGCGCGCCTTCGAGCGCAATCGGATAATGCACGCCGCGGCCGAGAAAGAGGAAATCCTGGGCGCGCGAGTATTGCTTGGCCAGGTCTTCGCACTGCTCGTCATGGGTCAGCAGGGCTTCCAGCTTGCCGGGAATGCGGGTCAGTTCGGCGATATATTCTTTCGCCTCGGCGGTTGAAAGCGCGCCGCGTATCTCCGCCAGGTAGATGGCAAAGAGCAGCAGCGCGGTGAGTTGCGCGGTAAAGGCCTTGGTTGAGGCCACGCCAATCTCCGGTCCGGCGTGAGTATAGATCGTGCCCGAGGCTTCGCGGGCAATCATCGAACCGACCACGTTGCAGATGGCGACTGTCTTTGAGCCTTTGGCCTTGGCCTCGCGCTGCGCGGCGATCGTATCCGCAGTTTCGCCGGACTGCGTGATGAGCAGCGTCAGTGACTTCTGCGAAGTGATGGGGTCGCGGTAGCGGTATTCGCTGGCGTAATCCACTTCAACCGGCATGCGCGCCAGGCGCTCGATCATGTATTTGCCGATGAGCCCGGCGTGGCGGCTGGTGCCACAGGCGGCGATATTGATCTTGTCGGCGGCGCGCAGCTCCGCTTCGGTGATTTCCATTTCTTCCAGAAAGATTTTGCCGCTTTCGAGAGAAACCCTTCCCAGTGAAGTTTCGCGTACGGCCCGCGGCTGCTCATAGATTTCTTTGAGCATGAAATGGCGAAAACCGCCTTTTTCAGCCATGATTGGGTCCCAGGTAATGTGCTGCACCTGGCGCTCAATGGGGCGTCCATCAAAATCACAGAGCTTCACGCCCGAAGGAGTAATGACGGCAATGTCGCCATCGGCCAGGAAGAACAGGTCGCGCGTGTGATAGAGGACGGCGGGAACATCGGAGGCAACGAAATACTCATTTTTTCCCAGCCCAATGACCGCCGGCGGCCCGTTGCGCGCAGCCACGATCTTGTTGGGCTCTTCGTGGGCAATCACCGCGATAGCGAAGACCCCGCGCAGTTCGTTGACCGCCTTGCGAACCGCTTCTTCCAGCGAGCCGCGTGTGCCGTTGTTCTTGCCGGAAAGATATTTCTCGACAAGATGAGCGATGACTTCTGTGTCGGTGTCGGTGGTGAACTTGTGTCCTTCTTCGATCAGTTTTTTCTTGAGGGTGCGATAGTTTTCGACAATGCCGTTGTGCACCACGACAACGTTGCCGGTGCAGTCGCGATGCGGATGCGCGTTTTCTTCCGTCGGACGGCCATGCGTCGCCCAGCGCGTGTGGCCGATGCCGTAAGTGCCATCGAGCGGTTTCAGGCGGATGGCCTCTTCCAAGTTGCGCAGCTTGCCCTCGGCGCGGCGTATCTGCAGGCCGTCGCCGTTGCCATCAACGGCGATGCCGGCCGAATCATAGCCGCGATATTCCAGCCGCCTCAGCCCGTCAATGATGACGGGGACAACCCGCTTGTTACCTACGTATCCGACGATGCCGCACATAGTTGTAAGTTATACCTTCTACCCTCACGTTAGCGTATCCAATGCCGAGGAGAAACTCTCAGTCAAAAATTGGATGCATAAAATCAGTGGAGTTTTGCGCCCTGGCTGGTTTCCTGATTTTCGCCGTATCTAGTCTTCGATGGAGTAACGGTATTCTTCGATCACGGGATTGGTCAGCACTTCGCGCGCCATGCGCTCCACCTCGGCCTGTGCCTCCTGCCGGTTGAGACCGCCATTCAGGGTAATTTCAAAATACTTACCCTGCCGCAGGTCGGCAACACCCCGGTATCCCAGCTTGTTCAGGGCGCCGTGAATAGTTTTCCCCTGGGGGTCAAGGACCGTCTTTTTAAGCGAAACGTAAACGTAAGCCTTCATGGCGATAAGGAAATTATACCCTCTCGCGACAAGCGCGCTCGTTTTCCAGCTTACTCTTGCTTATTGCTGGCGGATGTAATTCAAAGTTGCGCGCACCGCCCCTTCGAGCGCCCAGCCTATTCCCTGCCCGGGGGTCGCGCCTGCGCGCACCTCTTCCGTCGAGTCCAAAAGCGTTTTGCTCTCGCCGGGCGTTTTGAGTTGATAAGCGAGGGAGACATCAAAAGTTGCGGGCTTCCCCGAACCCACGCCAAAGAAACCGCCGACCTTTGCCCCGGCAGACCTGCCTTTCACGCTGGTGACGTCGGTATACAGGATGTAATCGCAATCTTTCGACCTGGCATCGGCTGCCAACTCAGCCGGCGTCTTGCCATCCACCGGAACCGGATCGAGACCTGCATTTTTCAGCGTCTGGATAAGAAACTGGCGCGCCTGCTCTGGATCGATTTTCTCCGAGGTCTCCTTCTTCACTAACGGCACTCCTATGCGATCGATATCGGGATCCTTGCGGGGAAGCTTTGTAGACGATGTTGTTGGCGTACTCGTTTCCGCCCCTTCCTGCCCGTTAACGGCGGCCCCGAGAATTGAGGCCATCGAAATGTTGCCAATGAGATCGCTATAGCTCCTGGCTTCGGTATAACCGTCAGGAATCTCGAAAAGGCCGGGGTCAATGGTCGCCGTGGAAAGGTCGGTCACCTCCACCGACGTGGTGAAGTTGTCGCTGCCATTCTGAATGGTTGAGGTTTGCTTGAGTGGATATCCGGTGTTGGCGAATCCGCTGCCGTGAAAACGGTAGCTATCCTGGCATCCGGCACGCTCTGCGATTCCCCCGAAACGCACACGTGTGCGACAGACGAGCGTAGGAGAAAGGTCGGCATACCAGCCGTCGTCTTCGACTTTGTAATCGCCCAGGGCGCAGGCGTCGGGGCTTGCATCCATGCTTATGCTGCTGGTGACGTGGCGCGCGTTATAGCCAAACATCTTTTTGCGCTCTCCGGTATCACTGGAAGAGACATTGATGGTTACAACGCCGCCATGGCGCGTATCTTTGTTCCTGGTTTTGCTTTTGGCCGGCGGGCTATTGTTGGGTTGTGCGCTGTCGGTGGTGGAACTCTCCTCCGTCGCCAGGGGGGTAATGACATAGGTCTTGTTTACCGGATTAAGCTGGATGGAGCGGTTCTTGTCGCATTGCAGGATGTTGATGATGTTGACGTTGACGTTCATGCTCATCATCGCGCCCATCTCTGTACGTTCGCGCGGGCCTTTGATATAAACCGTATCTTCGCTGGCACGGCCCATGGTTTCACGCTTGGTTTTGATCTTGATATCGGCGGAAAGAGGCGCTGCCATCCATGCTGCCAGAACAAATAGGATCAGTCGTTGAAAAATGCGCTTGGCCATACATCTCCTCGTCAATGCCTGCAGAATGATTTTGCTCATGCCACAACGGTTCCTACCGGAAAACGATTTCTCAGGGTGGTTACAAAGATGGTGTCTGCCTTGCGGGAAAACGTTTCAAGCGGAGAAAAGCCGCGTCTCCACGCCAGGTAAAACGTCGCTGCCAAGGCTGCGATGGTGATCACAAAATTGGGCCAGGCATTCAGTGCCCACTGCCCGTGCCACGTCCACTGCCAGGCCTGGGAAAAGGGCGCCAGATACGGGATCGCCCACTGTTCGCCATCCGGGCCACGCGCGCCAATCAGGTCACAGAACAGGTGCAGATGAAAGCTGAGGCAGGCAAACAAAGCAGCTTTAAACTTCCAGCCCCGGCTTGCAATCAGGCAGCTAACGCCGGTTACCACGAGAGCGAAACCCAGGTTGTGTCCCAGGGTGTGGTGATATTCGCTGAACCAATTCAGCGGATGCGCTGAGTTACGCGTCAGCCATTCGGGCACGATTCCCAGTCCATCGAGGTCAGGGGCCACGCCGGCCAGGGTAACAATAGCGCGCTCTTTGCGCTCGAGCTTCGCCGAATTGGCCACCAACCAGCTGATCAGATAATGCGTAACCGGACTCATGGTCCCCTCCAGGCTAAAACATTTCACCACGGAGGCACGGAGACACGGAGACACGGAGGAGATTGAGTGATTGGGTCATTGAATCATCGGGTCATTGTTCGATTCCGCCCAATTTATTTGCTTTATATGAATCATTTCTTGATTTTCAATGATTCAATGATCCGACGATCAATGACCCAATTCTCCGTGCCTCCGTGCCTCCGTGGTGAATTTTTCTCTTCAGATTTGCACCATCACGTTATCGCCCTCTACTTTGACCGGATAAACCGCAACCTTGGCCGAGGGATTGTGCGATGCTTCCCCTGTTTTGGTGTCATATTCCCATCCGTGCCATGGGCAGATCACTTTTCCGCCATCCACCATGCCTTGTCCCAACGGGCCGCCGCGGTGAAGGCAGACGTTATCCATAGCGCTCAGCACACCGTCAACGTTGGCGATGCAGATCATCTTGTCGCCGCAGGCAAACTCCTTGGCCTCACCGGATGCGGGCAAATCATTTTTTGCAGCTATTTTGACAAAATTGGCCATAGCTCCTCATGAATGTTAGGTTGAAATAATTCCGCCGGGAAGAATTGTATCCTGCAACGCGGCTTTTGAGGTCTTCTATAATCAATGAGGCTTGTGCCTTATGCCTGAAGTTAACCAGTCCCGGACGAAACCGCGCCCCGGCGCTCTCATCGCGCTGATCGTGGGCGTCGCCGTGCTGTTCACCATGATTTTGTGGCAGGTGTCATTCAAGGTAGATATTAACCCCCGCACCACGAACCAGACGCTGATCTTTGCCGCGCTCTCGGCGCTGATTTTTCTTTTGTTTGTGGCCCTGACCTTTGTTCTGCTGCGCCACCTGTTGAAGCTTTATGCCGAACGGCGCATCGGCGTGCTGGGATCGAAGTTCCGCAGCCGCATGGTCGTAGGAGCCCTGATTCTTTCCGTCATCCCTGTTTTTGTTTTGTTTCTCTGCGCCTACGGGCTGATGAACCGCTCGATTGATCGCTGGTTCTTGCGTCCGGGCGAAGAGCTGCTGGATGATTCAACCCAGGTTACGGGATTGCTCTCGCGCTATGCCATGGAAAACGCCCACGCCGAAGCCCAAGCCATTGCTGAGATGCCTGAGAGCCAGCGTGCATTCAATTCTTCAACTCTTGTCAACGAGTTCCGGGTGCGGCAAAAAACCCTGCAGGGCGGCTTTGCCCTGGCCCTCGCCGGCGATTCCCTGGTTGCGGGTTACAACCTCCCCGAGGGTTGGGGGGATTTGCGTAAAAAAATTCCTCTTCCCAACCCCAGCGGGCTGCAAAACGCCACGCCTTTCAACATGAATGGCCGCGATTACGTTATGGGCTCGGCGCAGGTGACGAGCAATCCGCAAAATGTGATTCTGGTGGCCATTCCGCTTCCGCCGGAATTCCGGCCGACGATGAATCGCATCGGAGAAAATATCAATACCTACCGCGATCTCAGCAATCAGCGGAAAATAGTTCGCAGCACCTACATTGAGGTGCTGCTGCTGATCACCATGATCGTGCTCTTTGCCACTACATGGCTGGCGATCTATTTATCGAAGCTGGTGACGCGCCCGGTGGCGGCGCTGGCCGAGGCGACCCGTGAGATTTCCCGCGGCAACCTCGACTACCGGGTTGAAATTCCCGCCATGGATGAGTTGGGCGAATTGGTGGCCTCGTTCAACCGCATGGCCGCCGAACTGGAAACTTCGCGGCGCGCCATTGAAGCTTCTCGCAGCCAGCTCACCGGCGCCAATGTTGAGCTGGAGCAGCGCCGCCGCGATATTGAGACCATTTTGGAAACCATCCCTACCGGCGTACTGACGCTGGATGCTTCCGGCTGCATTACCCGCGCCAACCATGCCTTCACCCGCATAATGGCGCCGCTCGCCGCAGCCGACGGCGCGCCCGGCTTCCCTCAGAACGCTCCGCTCAAAAATCTGTTTCAGGAAGATGTGGTCGCCGACCTGGAAGCCATGATGCGCAAGGCCGACCGCATGGGATCGGTGACCAGCCAGTTGGAGATTCCCGCCGCGCGTGCCAGGTTTGACGTCGCGGTGACGGTTGCGGCACTGCATCACAGCGTGCAGAAACTCGGATACGTAATTGTTTTTGAAGACCTCTCGGACCTGCTGAAGGCGCAAAAGCAGGCGGCATGGCGTGAGGTGGCGCGGCGCGTGGCCCACGAGATCAAAAATCCTTTGACCCCGATTGCGCTCTCCGCCGAGCGCATCCGCCGCCACCTGGAGCGCGGACATCCACCCGACGAGGCTTCGCTGCAGGTCATCCAGGGATGCTCGCAAACCATCGCCGAGGCAGTAGAAACAGTACGCACGCTGGTAGATGAATTTTCCGTCATGGCGCGCTTCCCAACCTCGCAACCACAGGCCTCTGACATCAATAGCGTGATTCAAAGCGCGCTCTCGATGTTTAACGGCAGGCTGGAAGGCATCCAGGTCAGCACTTACCTGGCGTCCGATCTGCCGCCAGTGATGGCCGATCCTAACGCCATGAAGCGCGTGATCGCCAACATCGTAGATAACGCCGCCGACGCTATGCAGGATTCGCTGGTGCGCGAGGTGCACATCTCCACCGCGTTTATCGCCACCGGCGACATGGTGGAAATTGTGATTGCCGATACCGGCCATGGCGTAAGCCAGGAGCTGAAAGAGAAACTTTTTCTTCCCTACTTTTCCACCAAGAAACGCGGCACCGGCCTGGGACTGGCGATCGTAGGACGCATCGTTGAAGACCATCGCGGCTCGGTGCGCGTTGAAGAAAACTCGCCAATCGGCGCCCGCTTCATCGTGGAGCTGCCGGTTGCCGTAGGCGCGCAAGCCGGCCCAACAGAGAGGATCGCGCTGCCCGATCATGCATAACATTCTGATCGTTGACGACGAAAAGCACATCCGCGATTCGCTGAAGGGTGCGCTCGAAGACGAAGGCTACAAAGCCGCGGTCGCCGGAAGCGGCGAAGCCTGCCTGGAGTTGCTGGGCAAACATGACTTCGAGGTCGTGCTGCTTGATGTGTGGCTGCCTGAGATGGATGGCCTCGAGACCCTGCAAAAGCTGCGCACCACCGACGACCCGCCGGAGGTAATCATGATCTCCGGCCACGGCACCATTGAGACCGCGG
Source organism: Terriglobales bacterium (assembly GCA_035487295.1). GTDB lineage: Bacteria > Acidobacteriota > Terriglobia > Terriglobales > Acidobacteriaceae > QIAW01. The sequence continues at coordinate 5,499 of DATHMH010000041.1, read as the reverse complement.
TGCGCGCCACCAAACTGGGCGCTTACGACTTCCTGGAGAAACCGCTCTCCCTGGAAAAAACCCTGATCCTGATCAAGAACGCCATTGATGCCAAGCGCCTGCGCGGGGAAAACCGCGACATGAAAAAGCAACTGCAATCCAAGAGCGAGATTGTGGGAAAAAGCATTCCCGTCAAAGCCCTGCGCCAGCAGATTGCGCTGATGGCTCCCACTAACGGACGCGTGCTCATCTACGGCGAGTCGGGCACGGGCAAAGAGCTGGTGGCGCTGGCCATCCACGCGCAAAGTCTGCGTAAAGAAGCCATGTTCGTCGAGGTAAATTGCGCGGCCATCCCCGAAGACCTGATCGAGAGCGAGCTCTTTGGACACCGCAAAGGATCGTTCCCCGGCGCCCTGGAAGACAAGCAGGGTAAATTCCAAAAGGCCGACGGCGGAACGTTGTTTCTGGATGAAGTAGGCGATATGAGCCTGAAGACCCAGGCCAAGGTGCTGCGCACGCTGGAAGAGCAAAAATTTATCCGCGTGGGGGAAGACGAAGCCATTACGGTTGACACCCGCGTGATCGCCGCCACCAACAAAAACCTGGAAGAAGAAATCAGCCGCGGCAACTTCCGCGAAGATCTTTTCTACCGCCTGAACGTGATTCCCTTTTACGTTCCGCCGCTGCGCGAGCGCCAGGAAGACATCCCGCTGCTGGCGCGGCATTTTTTGAAGGAAATTTCCGCAACCTACAGCCGTCGCTCCAAAGATATCTCCGACGACGCCATTGAAACCCTGATGCGCTACTCCTGGCCGGGCAACGTGCGCGAGCTGCGCAACGTGATCGAGCGCATGGTCATCATGAATCCTACAGCCGTAAAGATTGACCGCAAGCACCTGCCTCCGCTGGTCTACCGCGACGGCGGCCCCAAATCCGCCGCCCGCGAATTTTCCACGCTGCACCAGGCCCGCGCCGCCTACGAGCGCGACTATATCCTCAAGAAACTCGATGACAACCACGGCAACATCAGCCGCACCGCTGAGGTGCTGGGTTTGGAGCGAAGCCATTTGTACCGGAAGATGAAAACGCTGGGAATTGCAGTGAAGGAATAAGGCCGACTCAGTGCCTTCGGTGGTTAATTTTCAGCGCTTGACCATGTGGATTTCGGTCCCGTTCTTGAGAAACTTAACTTCATCCATCAATTGATTGATCAGAAAAATTCCGCGCCCATGATCGGCGAAAACGCTTTCGCCACGCACCGGGTTGGGAATTTCATGCGGGTCAAAACCGGTGCCAGGGTCACGAACGATGATCAGCATGCTCTGATCTTCGTTGCAGACTACGTCACATTCCACGATCTTCGAGGGATCGGCCTTGGCTCCATGGACCACCGCGTTGGCCAGCGCTTCGGTTAGCGCTAACTCGATGGCATCGTATTTCTCGGGCGCGCATTCCATTTGTTTGACCAGGTCCATCACGCTCTGGACCACCGGATCCACGGCGGCCCGGTCCGCAGCCAGCGTGACCTTGAGTTTCAGGCTGGATTTGCCGGTTTCAAAGTTGACAGTAGAATTATCGGTCATGACCTGACTTTCTGATCCGGCATCGAGGCCGGCTCCGGGATTCTACAGAAATCGCGGCTTGCGGGCAAAAGACTTTGCTCACGGTTTGGCGCTTCCTGCCAGGTGCTCGAACTGGCGGCGCCAATCGAGCTCTTCAACGAACTCGTGCGATTCACGCCAATTCCCGCGCACCTTGACGAAGAGCTCGAGAAACACACGCTGGTTCAGCATCTTCTCCATCTGCAGACGGGCCGCGGTGCCGATCTTCTTGAGCATCTGACCGCCTTTCCCGACCAGGATGCCCTTCTGCCCGTCCCGTTCGCAGTAGATGGCAGCCGCCACCCGGGTCAGCTTGGGTTTTTCCTCAAATTGCTCGATCACCACCGTGACCGCGTAAGGAACCTCTTCGCTGGTCTCCAGCAACACCTGTTCGCGGATGATTTCAGCCACCATGAAACGGACCGGTTGGTCGGTGACCTGGTCTTCCGGAAAGTAGTGCGGCCCCTCCGGCAGGAAACGGATCACCTTCTCCAGAAGCATGTCGAGACCCTCGCGCTTGCGCGCCGAGATCGGAATGATTTCACGAAACTCATATAGCTTTCGATGCTCGTCAATGACCGGAAGAAGCTTTTGTTTCCCGCCGCGAAGGAGATCGATTTTGTTGAGCAGGAGAAATACCGGCGTGCCCGACTTCTTTGCCATTTCGAGAGCGAAACGATCTTCGGGAGCGTATTTTCGGGTCACGTCAGCGATCAGCAGAACCAGATTGCAGCTGCCCAGGGCTTCCCGCACCTCCGCCATCATTTTCCGGCCGAGCGAGGTGTCAGGCCGATGCACTCCCGGAGTGTCGATCAGGATGACTTGCCCGCCCGGCATACCCTTTTTTGTGGGGGCGTGAATAATTCCCAGGATGCGGTTGCGGGTGGTCTGCGGCTTGGGGCTGATGATGGCCAGTTTTTCGCCCACCAGTGCGTTGAGCAGGGTGGACTTGCCGGCATTGGGACGGCCCAGGATGCAAACGAAGCCGGAATGAAAGGCCATAGGGTGAACACGCGGGAACGGAACTCGTGCCGGCCGAGTCTTCTGGTCAACGCGGGCGAGGGCGCCCACGCTCACAGCTATGACTATATCAGCTTCATCTGCGTGGGCTTGGGCATTGAGATCCTTACGCGTTCCACGCGGCGCTCGGTGGAATCCAGCACCTCGAAGCGAAGTCCGTCCTCTTCTACCACTTCGCCGGGCTGCGGGATGCGTCCGGCCAACTCGCTTACCAGCCCCGCAACCGTGGCCGATTCCTTGCCTTCGGGCCGGATGCCGAACATTTCTACGAGCCGGTCGACATCCATGTTGCCGGGTACGATGTAGGAGTTGTCGGCTTCCCGGATCACTTCAATCTTCTCGTGCTCATCACGGATTTCTCCCACGATTTCTTCCACCAGGTCTTCGATGGTGACCAGACCTGCGACTCCGCCGTATTCATCCACGACGATCCCCATGCGGATATTGTTCTTCTGCATTTCACGCAGCAGGTCCCTGCCCAGCTTGCTCTCGGGCACAAAGTAGACGTCGCGGCGCATGAGTGTGTCCACGGTCCGGGTATGGGCTTCGCTGTCCGGCACCTGCAGGACATCCTGGGCGAACACCACTCCCACGATGTTGTGGATGGTGCCCTCAAAGACTGGAACCCGGGAGAACGGCTTGGTGCGAAGCAGTTCGATGAATTGCTCGACCGTGGTGTTGGTGGGAACGGCGACGATTTCCGGGCGTGGCTTCATCGCCTCGCGCACCGTCTTGCCGCCGAATTCGACCACGGACTGGATCAGATCTCGATTGGTTTCATCCAGAATGCCTTCCTCCTGACCGGCCTCGATCAGGGCGTCTACTGCCTCCGCCTGGGTTTCGGGAGTCTCGTCCGCATGCTCTTTGGTCAACGCGGTGACCGATTGTAAGAATCCCAGCACCAGGGTCACGGGCAGCGCCACATAGATCAGCACCCGCAGCATCACCGCCCAGCGGGCCAACCACTCGCCCCGGGTTCGCGAAAAAAAGAGGAAGGGCAAGAAGCGATTGAACAGAATGATGATCAGGACCAGGCTGAGCGTCGCCTGCAGGATCTCATACACACTCCAGGCGCGGTCCCGGAATACGGCGAAGCCGACCATCATCGCAATCGCGGCGGTGATGATCTGGGTCAACACGGCCATGGAAAGAGCGGCGCGGGCCCGACTCACGCCCAGTTTGGGCTCGACTCTCTGCTCGAAGACGGTGATGTTGTCCTGGAACTCGCGGGAAAGGAATCGCCCGATTTCCGTGTACACGCGGTCGGCGTAGGAAACCAGCGTCAGCAGTCCGAACAATAGAAGGAGCGCAAGTGCGATGGCGTAGTTCATCGTTTCCGGGTGGCGCGGGCGCCCTCGCCTGCGTTTCGTGCCCGCTTCTCCTGCCCTCGCCCTCTGCGCTTGGAGGTTCCGGCTCGCGATCGCCCGTTTCTCTCAATTAGCCCGTCGGGCAGTCCCAACGTCCGGCGCAGGTTGGCCTCGGTAAGCGCCATCTTGCCCTGGTCCCGTTCATGATCGTAGCCCGCCAGATGCAGCACACCGTGCAGCGCCAGAATCCTGATCTCCTGCGCCGCCGAATGCCCCAGATGGCGGGCGCTGCGTTTCGCGATGTCAGCGGAAATCGCGATATCTCCCGCCAATCCATCGGCAAAATCAGGGTTGGGCGGAAATGAAAGCACGTCCGTAGGCTTGTCCTTGCCGCGAAAGCGACGGTTCAGCTTGAGCAATTCGCGGCTGCTGGTCACCAGTACGTTGACCGTACCCTTGAGCCTGACTTCACGGCTGGCCCGCAGAACAAATTTTGCCAGAGCGGTCTGGCTCAGTCCGGCCACGGGTTCGCGCAGGATGACCAAGGACTTTGTCCCCAAAAAACAAACAGGAGGGCCATTCGAAGGCACCCTCCTGTGCAATCTTACCCGCTCTACTCGTTGGTTTCTACTGCGGTTTCTGCTCCCGCGGACGGCATCGGGTTGCCCTCCTGAGGCACCGCTGCGGCCCCATTTGTCTTGCCGTTGGCTTTGGACTCGAGCACGGACGTCTGCTCTTCCGCCACTCTGGCCTTGTGTTCATCGTAAGCCCGGATGATGCGCTGTACCAGGTGGTGGCGCACGACATCGGTTTCGTCGAAATACACGAAGGTCAATCCCTCGACCCGCTTGAGCACGTCGGCCGCTTCCAGCAGGCCGCTGCGCCGCGCATTGGGAAGGTCAATCTGAGTAATGTCGCCGGTGATGACTGCCTTGGAATTGAATCCCAGCCGGGTCACGAACATCTTCATCTGCTCGGAAGTCGTGTTCTGCGCTTCGTCCAGAATCACGAAGGAATCATTCAACGTCCGCCCCCGCATGAACGCGATGGGAGCAATTTCGATCACGTTCTTTTCCAGATAGCGGTCCACCTTCTCCGGCTCCAACATGTCGTAAAGCGCGTCATACAGAGGTCGCAGGTAGGGATCAATCTTGTCCTGCAAGGTTCCCGGAAGGAAGCCCAGCCGCTCGCCGGCTTCGACCGCGGGACGGGCCAGAATGATCCGGTTCACCCGCTTGGCCAGCAGCGCAGAGATGGCCATGGCCACGGCGAGGTAGGTTTTTCCCGTCCCGGCCGGCCCGATGCCGAACACCATGTCGTGGCTTTCAATCGCCTCGAGATAGCGGCGTTGGTTCACACTCTTGGGCTGCACCGTGCGCTTGCCGAAGGAGCGCTGGCGTCCGGCTTCCGCCAGGCCGCGCAGCGTGATTTTGGGGTCGGCTACCAGAACGCGCAGCATGCTGCCCAGATCGCCGTTGTTAAAGGTGTGTCCGGAGCGCTGCAGGTGGTCGTAATCGGCAAAGACCTGTTCGGCCCGGGCCACGTCGCGCGCGGCACCCTCCAGTTCGATGGAGTCCGAACGCAGGTCAATA